>JAZTYL010000035.1:0-123586 GCA_045636905.1 Akkermansia sp. | reverse complement strand
GACTCGCTACGCTCGCTGTCATTTTGGAGCAGAAAAATGGTGGATTTGCCTTGTTTTTGGGTCAATTATTGGCTAAAGTTTCGGTGACCGCAATTTTGAGGCATCCACTTTTCGGTGACTGTTTTTTTTGAGGCAATACGCCGACTACGCATCTGCGCTGCTGCAGACGGATATTCTCCGCCTCACCGTAAAAAAAATGCGCTGCCCCATTTAACTCGGAGCAGCGCATAAACTTAAAAACACCCATCAACGGCGGCGACGACGTGCAGCCAGCATGCCCAACGCGGCAAGACTCAGGGTTGTCGTCGCAGGCTCCGGAATCGAGACGATATTGATGCCGACATCGTTAAAGGGATTGATATCGAAATCGTCGATGGTTGCTATGGGATATTCGGGAACAAAAGATACCCCGATTCCATTAACATCCAGCATCTCCTGCTCACCACCGTTCAGATTGAACACCAGAAACAGATAATTACCGGTAAAAGTGTTCGAGGACGCCTGATTTAGAGACTTGATGGTCTCATTAAATGTAATAACGCCATCGACAACACCTGTAGAATAGTTCTTAATATTGTTTTCTGCCCAATGAGCCATGAGGCCCCCGCTTTGTTCATTTTCGTCAAGATTATCAGGTGCTTCGTAAAGATAATCGTAAGTATAGATAGCCAGGCTCAAATTGCTACTGCGGCTTTGGAAAGACACGGTAATCTCCGATGCAGGCGCAGGTAACCAGACAGCCATGACAGCAGCAACTGACTTATCTTTCTTTTTGCCGAAAGTCAGACAAAAACTATTACCGTCACACTCTACAGTCTGCCCCTCTTTAGGTGTAGTTACATACCAGTGCATCAAATCGTTAGGGTCTTTGCCGACCAACGAGTTTTTCATCGGGACAACGATATTCGCATAATCCTGGCTC
Organism: Akkermansia sp.; assembly: GCA_045636905.1. Taxonomy (GTDB): domain Bacteria; phylum Verrucomicrobiota; class Verrucomicrobiia; order Verrucomicrobiales; family Akkermansiaceae; genus Akkermansia. Next base: position 122,664 of record JAZTYL010000035.1, on the reverse strand, counting down.
GATCCCAGACCCGAGGTCTCCATCTCATCCACGGTCAGATAATTGGAATCCGGCAGGCCCAATTGATAAGAAGGAACCGTCACGATATCGCCTTCTGCAGCGGCTGCAGAATACGACATAATAACAGTTATAAAACAGCAGGGTAAGTTGTAATTTTTTAAGTTCATAAGTTCTTGGAATTTTGTTTTTTACGAAAGTATAATCTGAGCTTTTTGTCCCAACCTCTTTTTCAGTGCGGCCGCATAGTAGCGCATTTCGAATGAAATTGCAAGCATTTTTTAGAAAATAACATTTTTAACTTTTTTTTCCCAGAGACTTACAAATAAAATCCGCCATTCGGTTATTCTGTTATAACAGTATAAACAATGCTGTTATGATGCCATGTGTTATACGATACCGACCGGCCCGGAGGCAGGCGTGGGAGCGGGGATTGGGCGTGTTGAGTATGCATCACATAATAGCGCGTCGCGGGGGCAGAGAATGAGCCGGAGGAGCCAGCATACCATGCTCGAAGGCTTCGGCGAACATGCGGGCAGCATCCGCAGAATGCGAGGCGGCATCATGCAGCGGCATCTCCCGGCAGGTGCCGCCGGTGGTTTCCGGGGCTGTGCGATACATCTCCAGACAAGTGACGCCGGAGGGCTCCTGTTCCCCATGCGGGTTGAGACGGCCGGCGAGCGTATCCCGGTGGAACCAGCTGCGCTGCAGGATTCTGCGCAGAGCATTGATACCGCGCCACACATCCGGCGTGCGGGGCACCACGCGTACACCGTGTATGCCGCAGCGCGCCAGACTCTCCACGTATGATTGCCCATGCGGGTCGCGGTGCGCGGCATCGTGCGGCAGGAAATGCGCGGCCGCGGGGCCGTAGCGCTCCTGCCAGCGGTGCACGACCTCGGCATAGTGCTCCAGCGGCAGCTGGTTGGCGGCGTAGTGGTTCAGCCAGTATACGCCCTGCCCGTAGCATTGCAGCAGCCAGATGGCGGTGTGGTCGCTCAGCCCCAGATCCCAGGCGGTGTACAGAGGTGCATCCGGCCTGTACTCGAATGAACAGCCTATGCGCCCCTGCTCGCGCAGGGCGGTGAGTCGCGCGCCGTATATCGCCCCTTCGTTACCGGTGGAGAAGGCTTCATCCGGTGTGCTGGGGTACTCCTGGCGCATAGCTGCTCCCATGCTGCGGGCCATACGGGCATACCAGAGTTTCTGGCCGGGGGTGAGGCTGAGGCCGTACTCGCTCTCCAGCTTCTCGAAATACTCCGCCATATCCTCTGCCGCGGCGGGAGAGCCGGAGAGGGTATAGCCGGGATTATCCATCCAGCTGAAGAAGAAGAAGCGGAAATCCAGCGGCGACAACTCGCCGGAGTTCTGCATGGCGCGGGAGGTCAGCTCGTAGTTCACCCCGTAGCGGCCGCCCTCGTGCGTGCTTTCCAGGATGATGGTGCCCTCTGCCGAGACGGTGTTGATGGCACCGGTGCGAATCTCGCGGGCACGCCAGGGAGCATGTACCGACACATGCGCCAGCTCAGACACATGCAGCAGCTGCAGGGTACCACCACGCAGAGTGGTACCCAGGCGGATATCGCTGCCGTTCGTGAAGCCCAGACGCGTGCGGGCATCTGCCACGGGGTGCCACTCGTTGCGGCGGCACTGGCCGGTGTGCTGCTTAATAAGGCGCCCCAGGTAGGCGAGAGCCCGCTCGCGCTCATCCGGGTAAGGCGGCAGATAATCCAGGTGCTCCCAGGCGAAGCGGAGTTTCTCCAGCTTCTGCTCGGCATCCGGCAGCGTTTTGTCAATGATACCGGCATGGTAATTCGGGGTGAAGAGGCAGCGGTCCAGCATCAGCAAGGCCACATAGGTGGAAATACCCAGCTGGCGGGCTTTGAGCACCGCATTGCGGTGCCAGAGCTCCCGGTGCAGACGCTGCTGCGCCGCATTCATGCGGAAGCGTTGCAGGCGCCCGCTCTTGTCCTCGATCCAGTAGAGATGATTGAGGCGCCAGAGCGGGTCATCGAGACGCCCGCGGAGTGTTGTCCGGAGTAGTTTTCTGAGCATAGTAGTTTAATCCTTATCGTTTTCTTTCACCATTTTCTCTCTTTCCAATTGTTCTCTCTCCCTTTTCTTCCGGCGCATATCGTGTCTGACATTAATCCAGTCATTTCTGATCTGCTCTGCCCGGCGAGCCTTTATCTCCTCCCGGCGCTTCCAATACTCGGGGTCAGCCTCTCGAGCCTCCTGGCGGGCCGCGACAATCAGCAGCTCCCTTACCAGTTTATCCACCCACTCGCGGGAAATCAGGGGAATGCCCAGCTGGGCGTGCACCTCCGGATCCGTCAGAACATCAGCCGCGGCCTGCCGAGCCAGGTGCTCGTTGTAGAGAGACAGCACACGCTCTTTGTCCGGACCTTCTGCCGCCAGCGAGACAAGAAGCTCACGCAACTCGTCCGGATTTTCCCGCAGAGAATCCGCCGTTTTCTTCAGGGCTTTGTAGGCATCCTGTAACTGAGACGGGCTTTCATACTCCGCCGCGGCAATGCAGGAAATCAGGTCACAGGCCAGCCCGACAGCCCGGGTTCCGCCGTGTGTGAGCTCTTCCGGCATCACCTGATACATGCGTCGCGAAAAGCCGGTGTCCTCATACAGCTGCATCAGCAGCTCCAGCGGCGAATGCTCAATCGGCACCCCTGCATCCCCGGGGGCTCCCCTGTCCGCCAGTCGGAACACCCCCTGCAGAGCCTGCTCTGCCAGATTGTAGGCTGCCACAAAATCCGCCACGTCCGAGGTTCGCCTCAGCTGGGTGGCCGAGCGACGGAACTCGTGCAGCGGCACTCGCACGGCCGTAGCCGAGCCGGAATCGTCCGCCCCCACATACACGCCCTTGCGCGAACCGACAACGTAAGGCGGCATCACAAACTCGCCGGTGACGCTGCTTTCCCCGGGCATCAGGCGGTAAATATGGTAGGGGGCCCACTCGCTCTCGTAGGTGGTGATTCGGTCGAAAATCGGCAGATAAATATCCTCCGCCGGCAGGGGCTGCAGGAAGGCGTTTTCCGCCACAGCACTTTCCCCGCCGGCATGCGCATCTGCCAGGTGCCAGAGCAGCTCCCGCAGGTTCTCTATGCCCGTGCGGGGAGTCCAGCGCTCCAGCCCCTCCGGGGTGTGATGCTCCCCGCCGTACAGCCTGCCCTGCCAGCGGATGTGCTCGCCATCGAAGCTGGAGAGCTTTTCCGGATAGGTTCGCAGGGCATCCAGCGTTGCAAGAGCCTGCCGCACATTCTCGGAATCGCGTATGAAAGAAGGCGTTTCGATAAGCTCCACCGAGTAATCCCTCCGCACGCTGTTTTTGGACTCGAAATCGCCGGGGATATTATCCCCCAGATACCCCACGCGGCGGTGGCTTCCGCGCCGCAGAATACGCACGCGTTGCGGCTCGCCGCGCTGGGTGCTGTAGAGATGCAGGGAGGGATGCTTACGGAACACGGCATCCAGATTCTCCAGAGCCGCTTTCACCGGGTCCGCGCCACCGCCCTGCGCAGGCTGCAGAGCCTCACAATGCGGCAGCAGATGCGCCCGCAGTTTCTCGCGCTCCTTTGCCGGCATAGCCTCCCAGGTTTCGAGCGGGTGGCGCAGTATGTTCCAGAACGCCGCAGAGGTGTTATGGAAAACATGGTCTCCGCCCTCATTGTGCACCCAGGATTGCTCGGCACGGAGGTGATGGTCTGCGGAGAACGCCGCCTTCATCATCCACGCGATGGTGGCATCCGGTATGCCGTCTGCAAAGAGCTTACGGCATCTCTCCAGCTGCGGCACCAGATGCTGCAGCTCTCCCAGCGTCTGGTGGTTGAGCCAGCGCTGCACCTTGTCCATCTTAAAACTCTTGCGCACTATTTTCCTGCCCTCGCCCGCCGGCACCTCGCTGTGGAACGCATAGTCCGGGCTGAAGGCAAACAGAGAATACCAGTCCTTAAACGATTGCGGCACCGGCAACTCCATGGCATGCGACAGGAAATAGCGCAGCGTGAAGCGCCCCATGGCCTCACCCAGGCGGCGTACCATGCCCGGCCTGCCCTCCGGTGCCTTCTGCATCTGCGGGAAATAGACCGCCTTCTGCATCTGCAGGATATCGTGGCTCTGCTGCGGTGTCAGGTACCCGGCTTTTACCAGAAAATCTGCCGCGCGCTCCGCGGGGAGCAGGTCGGCATCCAGCTGGCGGGTCCAGTACACCACAAAACGCCCCAGAGCCAGAGTGAGCGGGGTCATGGACGCATATTTCTCCATGCGGTAATTCTCGCCTTCTGTTTTCTCCGTGACGGGATGGAAGCGGAACTCCTCCTCCAGAGCTTTCGGAGCCCACACATGCTTGTTGCGGATGAGGCCGGGCTGGCGGCTGGACGCATCTTCCAGCCACATGCGGCCCAACTCACGCAGAGCGATGTTGCAGAGCTGGTCATGCCCGGAATAGTCGTACTCCCCGGCGCGGGGAAGCGTGGAGAGACAGTCCGGGTTGTAGAACTCGCGCCGCATCCATTCCGCCACCGGCGTCCCCAGCGGCATGAAGGTAAGGGCGGCATTTCCGGCCAGATCGCCGAACAATGCCTCCGTGCTGCCGTGCCAGGGGGTATAGCTGCCATCCGGGCGGCGAATGCGGTAGAGGGTGCGGCCATCTTCCGCGGTGCCCTGCTCCGGGCGGAAACCGGTGAGCCCCATGTAGAGCGACTCACGCGCCGCCGGTGCAGACGCTACAGCTCCCGGCTCCGATTTCCCGGCAGCGGCAACCTCTGTCCGCCCTTCGGTTTCCAGCTCGCGGCGCAGCAGGTGAGCATACGCCTCGGCGGGGCTCTTGCGCTGTGCCAGAAGCGCCTGAAAATCATCCGTCATGGGCAGCATATCGCTCAGAATGGCCGAGCACGCGCGGGCGCGATACATCAGCCAGTAGAAATCGCGAATCTGCGGATATTTGGTCACGCTGCGGTTGTCCAGCATGAGGCAGTATCGGCCGATATCGCTCAGCATCTCCTCGGGCGTATGGCGGAGCCAGGAGGTCGCATGCAGCGAGTGCTCGCCTTCCCCTCTGCCACTGTAGCGCTCCAGCAGCTGCCCGCAGGCGGAATCGAATGCATCGAACACATCCTGCTCGCTCTTGCCCGCCGCGCGACCGCAAATGGCTGTAGCAGCCAGCTCCAGGAACTGCTGCCGTGTCTGCTCCGCCTCAGCCTTGAGGCGCTCCAGGGCAGCGCCCTTCTGCGATGTCACGACATCCTCCCCATACAGCTGCAGCAGAACATTGTACGACAACTGCCGCAACTCATCGAAACGGCGCTTCACCTCATCCAGCCGCACCGAAGCCGCTTCCGGCGCATAAGTAGCATTGCGCGACGGCAGGAATTTGCCATACTGGTTGGGAAGCAGCGGATGCTCGCCGCGGAAGAAATAGGTGTGGCCGTAGTTGCCGCGACCATTCATCAACGCGCGTTGCTCGCGTCCGTTGCCGACACGCAGCGCCTCGATGTCGCCTGCCGTGCGTCGTATGCCGCCGGCGAGGCGTTCCCACTCATTCAGCAGCGCAAGCCCCGCCACCCGCTCGGGTTTGGCCTTGGTCGGCAGGGCTTTGGCCGGCAGCTCTGCGCCCTCTGTAAAAGTAGCGGGCAGCTGCAGGAAATCCCGCACCGTTTCGCGGTTGCGGAACAGCGGCATCCCGTCGGTATGGAAGAGGCTCATAGCCCGCATGATGTCGAAGGAATAAAAGTGGTCATTCCACAGGCGGCTCTCGCGCAGAGCCGATTTCAGCAATTCATTCTGCTGTACCGGATTCGTCTCCTGCAGAATAGTCTCCACCTTTTTCTCCGGCACGCCCCACTCCAGCAGGCGCTGCCCGGAGCCCAGCACATTGTCCGCCGAGCGGAAATGATGCAACGCCGCACGCCCGGCGCCGATGAGCAGGAAGGGCAAGGTAGCCGCAGCTTCGCGCATATTGCATTCGATATCGGTGAGATTCTCGCCGAATTGCTGCCAGTCGATGTTGGAAGCCGTGGATTCTGCGCGGGCCGCCAGTTCATGCACCGCTAGGTCTGCTGCGGCGGCAGCCTTACCGGCCAGCATCAGCTTCACACCTTCCGCACTTGTGCCGACCATCGTTTTCAACCCGGCCAGGCTGTAATTCACCAATCCGCTGCCACGTGCCCGCATGAATCGGGAGATACTCTGCTCCAGCAGGCGACCGCCCACGCGGCTCATCCCCATGTAGATGGCACCCTGCACCGCGCCGCCCACCACACCGGCTGCCAGCTGCAGCTGCTGCGAGCCCTGCGGAGCGCGTTCGCGGGCCGCTGCCACGGATTCGCCCATACCACTGAGCGCCAGAGCACCGAAACCGGCGCCACCGCAGCAGGAGAGCACCGCCGTGGGCAGGGCCTGCATGCCATCCAGGAAAAAGGTTTCCGCCCGACCTGCGCCCTCCGGCAGCAGCGGGCGCACCTTCTGCTGCGTGAGGTGGCGTATCTCATTGAGCACCTGCATACGGCGGTCCCAATCTGCTGCATGTTGCTGCAAACTGCTGCCGAACTCACCCCCGAGGTGCTCGCCCACGTTGTCCAGCGTTGCAATGCCGGCGTGATTCAGCGCCAACAGGGAACCGAAGCCCACCGAGGACGCCCCGCGGCGCACGGCTCTCACCGCGCGGGACGCCAGGCTCTCCTCCCCTGCATCTGTGGGGGCTCCCTGCTCGCGGCGTTTCTGCTGCGCCAGATGCTGAGCCAGATACACCACAGTATCGCGTTCCGCGGCCTCCGACTCGGCCAGAGTATCGACAGCCTGCAGCAGACCGGGAGCCCCCGCAAACACGCGGGGCGCGGAAAACATATCTTCCTCCACCGCAGCAAACACATCCAGGCCATCTGCAAGGTCTTGCGCCGCGGGGAGATAACGCTCGCGCATGCGGCAGCCTTCCTCATAGGCATTTGCCGCCACCACGTCTGCCGCGCCACCTTCGTGCGGCGACACATCCGGGCAGAGTTTGCGGGTATCCGGCAGCTGCTCGCCATGCAAACCGGCAAAGAACGCGCCTTCGTACACGCGCCGGGCTTTCTCGCGCAGAGCGGACTCGCCCTCGCGGGCAGAGAGCGCCATGAATACCTCGCGCTCATCGTCCGCCACGCCCAGCTCCTGCGCCAGTGCGCTGCGGTGCGTTTTCCAGTCCGCCATGACCTCGCGGCGTTGTTTCCCGCGGTGGTCCACCACCCAGGAGCGGTTGATGGCGGAGAACAGCGCATAATCCTGCTGCTCCGGGCTCAGACCCGCTGCATTGGCACCGGCCTGCTCCCGCACCTCATCCGGCACCGTGTCGGGGTTCCCCGTCAGCACCTCGTGCCAGTAGCGACTGCGAGCTTCCCCGGATTCCGTTTCCGGAGATGGCGGCGAGCTTTCCGCTTCCTCCGCCGGTGCGGCTTCGGGCAGCGGTGCCTGTTGATTTTCCATAGGTTCCACCTGCTGAGACAGGGGATTTTCCTCCATCATTTCCTCCTCGGCGGCGCCGGAAGATAAGGTATTACTGTTCATTGTTCTGCATTATTTTTCCTTCTCACCGAAACACACCCAGCGATCTCCCCCGGCCCGCACCTGCTCCAGCCAACGGGCGGCGGCGTCTGTGCCCTCGCGCGCCAATACAGGCAGCCCCCGGCGCTGCAACTCGCCCAGTCGCGCTAAAGCCGCGGCATCCCCCGGGCAGCCCAGCTGCCCGGCCTCGTACAACTGCCACAAGCCACGCGACAAGGTACAGCGGTCCGCCGCATCCACCTGTCCGGCAAGCGCCAGCCGCTCCAGCAGGATGCGGCGCTCGGCAAGCGGGATGGCGGCTGTAGCAATATCCAGCTGCAGCTTGGGGAGAGCCTCCTCCCCGGTGGCAGCTTCATCCACCCGACGCAGCCAGACACACCATTCCCCATCGGTCAACGGCTTCTTCTCTGCTGCGGCAGAGGCCAGCTGAGCAGGAGTCAACACCCCGGCACGTGCGGCCCGCTGCATCTCTGCCACATCCGGCTCCTTCTCTGCCCCCACGCAGGCGGTCAACTGAGCCGCAAAGCCGGCGCGGGCGAGCTTCCTGCTGCGCTCCACCTCAGACTTCAGCAGAGCAGCGTCCTCCCCCTGCGGCAAGCCCTCCGGGGCAGCCTCGGCGTAGTCCGCCAATGCCTGCAGCGGAGTCGCCGCCAGAGCTGCTTTCCACCCGGCGGCACAGGCGCGGCTGCGAACCTGCGAGCGCTGCGAGTCCAGCTCCTCCTGCGGCACAAAAATGCCGGCACCCCGTTGCAGCCAGGCATCGGCAGCGGCAGCATCCCCTGCCTGCACGGCGGCCTCCAGCTGCTGATTCCACCCACTGCGGGCACGCTGCAACTGAGCCACTTCGCGGTCCCGCAGAGCCTGCACGGAAGCGCTGCGGCTATACGCCTCCGCCAACAACTGCCCGGCTTCGCGGGCCTCCGGCGACAACTCTGCCACAGCCTCCGCCAGGCGCGGGGACCAGGCCTGTTTCCAGCTGTAATCCCAATCCTTCACCTCCCGCTCGGCGAGCTCTGCACGCGTTTCTTCACCTATTTTCTGCAGTTTCCCGGAAAACTCCGCCAGCTCGCCGGTGGAGTTCACCTCTTCGCACTCGGCAGCCAGAGCGGCGCTTCCCGCCAGCAGGGACGATATACCGGAGCCCAGCCCATGCGCTGCGTTGTCCCAGCCGATTCCCGCCGGCACGGGAATCCGCACGCCGGGAGAAGGCGCCTGCAGCATGCCCCATTCTTTCATGTGTATTGCCATAGCAGACATCATCCGCCCACCCTGCGGCATTGACAACAAAAAGCCGCCTCCGCGGCGTTCCTTCGCAGCATTGCATCACTTAATATCAAATCATTACAGCACACCCAAGCCAACAAACCCGGCACAGATACGCCGCAGCAGAATCGAGCACGCATACACAATAAATCCTTGCCGACTCCACCGCGCGCGCGTATAATGCGGGGCATGCCAACCGTCAATCTGTCACTAGGGGCACGCTCATACCAGGTGCATGTGGAAAATAATGCGCTGGACAGCGTGGGGTATCTCACCGGCCGACTGAGGCTGAGCGGCAAGGCCGCCGTCATCAGCGACAGCAATGTATACCCCCTTTACGGCGAGCAGGTTCTGCAAAGTCTGCAAGATGCCGGCTACAGCACCTCCCTGCACGTTTTCGAAGCCGGCGAGAAAAGCAAGAACCTGAGCACGGTGGAGCAGATTGTCAACGAAATGGTAGACGCCGGACACGACCGCAGCAGCTTTGTGGTGGCTCTGGGCGGCGGCGTGGTGGGTGATATGGCCGGCTTTATCGCGTCCATTTATTACCGCGGCATCCCCTTCATCCAGATTCCCACCACTGTGATGGCTCAGGTGGACAGCTCCGTGGGCGGCAAAACCGCCGTGGATATCGCCGCCGGCAAAAACCTCATCGGTGCCTTCCATCAACCCTCTCTGGTGGTGGCCGACCCCACCACCCTGCTCACCCTGCCGCCCCGCGTCCTGCGCGAGGGTATGGCCGAGATGGTGAAGCACGCCGCCATACGCCAACCGGCCATGCTGCGCACCCTGCGCCACCTGGCTCGCGAAATCGACCTCGGCTTCAGCCTGAACACCATCGAGCAGCTGCCGGAAATCATCGCAGAGAACATCGCCATCAAAGCACGTATCGTGGAGGAAGATGAAAAGGAAACTCAGGGGGTACGCGCCTTCCTGAATCTGGGACATACCCTCGGCCACGGCATCGAAGCCAGTGTGCCCTACGGCGAGCTGCTGCACGGCGAGGTGGTAAGCCTGGGCCTGCGCGGCGCCCTGTGGCTGAGCCGGAAACACTGCGGCCTGAGCGCAGCAGCGGAGAAAGAAGTGCTCGACACGCTGCGAGCGCTGGAGCTGCCGCTTACTCTGCCGGAGAATGTTACCGTGGAGCGAGCCCTGAAGTTCACCGCCAGCGACAAGAAGTTCAGCGGCGGCAACATACGCTTTGTTCTGCTGCAGGCTCCGGGCGCTCCCGTGCTCTCCTCGGATGTCACAGCCGACGACCTGGCAGACGCCATGAAACACCTTACAACTCAATACTAAACCAACATCTGCAACAATTATGACAGACCCGCGAACCACACAACTCGCCAAGAATCTCGTCGCCCACTCCTGCCGCGTGCAGCCGGGTGAGCACGTCCTGCTGGAAATCATCGACGCACCGGATGAAATCGCCATCGAGCTCATCCGCGCCGTGCGCGAAGCCGGAGCCAACCCGCATATCAACCTGCGCCACGGCCGCGTGAGCCGCGAAATGCTCGCCGGTGCCACGGACGAGCAGTACGAAAGCATTGCCCGCGTGGAGCTGGCAGAGATGCAGGGCATGGACGCCTACATCGCCATTCGCGGCGGCTTCAACAGCTTCGAGAACTCCTCCGTGCCCGCCGAGGCCATGAAACTGGCCATGAAACACATGCGCCCCGTACACAACCACCGCGTGGGCAAGACCAAGTGGTGCGTGCTGCGCTGGCCCACCCCCAGCATGGCTCAGGGTGCCGGCATGAGCACAGAAGCCTTCGAGGACTTCTACTTCCGCTGCTGCCTGGCAGACTACGAAGCTCTGAAAGCCGCTATGGACAAACTGGCCGAGCGCATGATGAAGACGGATCAGGTGCACATTGTCGGCCCCGGCACTGACCTGACCTTCAGCATCAAAGGCATGCCGGCCATTCCCTGCGCCGGTGAGTACAACATACCGGACGGCGAGGTATTCACCGCCCCGGTGCGCGACAGCGTGAACGGCACCATCCACTACACCGCCGGCACCCTCTACCAGGGTATCCCCTTCGATGACATCCGCCTCACCTTCAAGGACGGCAAGATTGTGGAAGCCCACTGCAGCGGCAACGAGGAGGCGCTGAACAAGATTCTGGACTCGGACGAGGGCGCGCGCTTCATCGGCGAGTTTGCTCTGGGCGTCAACCCCTTCATTCTGAAGCCGATGCGCGACATCCTCTTCGACGAGAAGATTGGTGGCTCCTTCCACTTCACCCCCGGCCAGGCCTACGAGAACTGCGACAACGGCAACCGCTCCCAGGTGCACTGGGATATGGTGTGCATCCAGCGTGCAGACTACGGCGGCGGCGAAATCTACTTCGACGGCGAGCTCATCCGCAAGGACGGTATCTTCACCGACCCGGAACTGGCTATCCTGAACCCCATCATGGACTGATTCCCATGAAAGACCCTCGCTACAAACAACTCGCAGAGCAGGTCGTGGGCTACGCAGTACGCGTGCAGCCCGGTGAGCATGTGAACCTGCGTATGCTCGACATCCCGGATGCCATGGTGGTGGAGCTCATCCGCGCCGTGCGTGAGGCCGGAGGTATCCCGCATGTGGATATCAGCCACGCCGCCATCAACAAAGAGCTGCAGATGGGTGCTACAGAGGAGCAGTACGAGCTGGAAGGCCGCTACCGCCTCCAGCGCGCGCAGGACATGGCGGTGAACATCGTCTTCTACGCAGACCACAACAGCTTCGAGTCCGCAGATGTGCCCGCCGAGCGCATGAAAATCGTCAGCAAGCACATGAAGGCTGCCAGCGATTTCACCGTCAACAAGCGCAAGTGGACGGTGCTGGCCTGGCCCACCCCGGCCATGGCACAGGCCGCCGGCATGAGCACAGAGGATTTCGAGGATTTCTACTTCCGCTGCTGCCTGGCAGACTACGCCGCCATGAAGGAAGGCATGCAGAAGCTTAAAGCCATGATGGAGGCCACGGACGAGGTTCGCATCGTCGGCCCCGGCACGGATTTAACATTCAGCATCAAGGGAGTACCGGCCATTATCTGCGCCGGCGACTGCAATATACCGGACGGCGAGGTCTACACCGCCCCCGTACGCGACAGCATCAACGGCACCCTCGCCTACAATGCCCCCACCATCTACCACGGCATCCCCTTCGATGGCGTGAAATTCCGCTTCGAGAACGGCAAGATTGTGGAGGCTCACTGCAACGGCAACGAAGACGCGCTCAACAAGATTCTGGATACCGACGAAGGTGCCCGCTACATCGGCGAGTTCGCACTGGGTGTCAACCCGCACGTGCTCAAGCCCATGCGCGACATTCTCTTCGACGAGAAGATTGCCGGGTCCTTCCACCTGACGCCCGGTCAGTGCTACGATGAAGCGCCGAACGGCAACGAATCCGCCATTCACTGGGATCTGGTCTGCATCCAGCGCCCGGAGTTCGGCGGAGGTGAAATCTACTTCGATGGCAAGCTGATTCGCAAGGATGGTGTGTTCACCGATCCGGAGCTGGCCCTCTTCAACGCTGTACAGTAAACAAAATATGAAAAAGCCTCTCATTCGCCGCCTGGGCAGGCATCTCCTGCGCTACAGAATCCGCTACACACTGCTGGCGGTATTCTGTATCTTCCTGCTCTGCAAACTCGGCGAATGGGAGGCCTCCCGCCTGGAGTGCAATACCACACAGCTGCCGGCCGAGGCTCTGCCCGGCGCCGGCCCGCTGCGTATTGCCCTCCTGTCGGACCTCCACAACAACAAGGACCAGTTCGAAAAAATTGTGTCCGAGCTCCGCAGCCAGAAGCCGGACCTCATCGTTTTCTGCGGGGATCTGGTAACTGCCACCAAACGCTTCTCGCGCTCGCGCTGGGCGATTCAGGGCTTCCGCGAACTGGGAAAAATAGCCCCCACATTTGCCATCTTCGGCAACCACGACTATGAAATGCCCGTGCAGGTGGAGCGCATTTTCCGCACGGCGGGTGTCCGGCTGCTGCGCAATGAGGCACTGGATTGGACTACCCCGAGCGGCAAGACGCTGCGTCTCATCGGCCTGGGCGACTGGAACGAAGGAGACGAAGCCCCTGAGACGTGCATGAGCCCGGAGGGTGCGGAGGAAAAGCCCGTGCTGCTGCTCTCCCACGACCCTGAGAGCCGCTGGCTGCTGCGGCAGTACGACTGGAATCTCATGCTCAGCGGGCACAACCACGGCGGCCAGCTCGGTATCCCTTTCACCGATATCTATGTGAGCTTCCGCTCATCCATGCCGGCAGGCCTGCACGATTTTGAGGGGAATCGCCGCGTGTTCGTATCCCGCGGTATCGGCAGCATATACGACATGCGCTTCTTCTGCGTACCGGAAATCAATATTCTGGATATAGCCGCAGAGAGCAAGACGGCTCCGTAAGCCCGGCAGAACTTATCTTCCCATGCGGGACCGGCCCGCCGCCAGCAGAATGAGCGAAAGCACGAGGTGCACGGCAGAAGCCAGGGCACCCACAAAAATAACAGCCAGAGCCGCCTGAGCATCTGTGTGAAGCTGCGCGGCTATCGCTATATTCACCGGGAACAGCAGGAAAAGCAGAGCGGCACACCAGATTAACAGCCCCCGCATCGGCGGGCGATTGCTTTCCCGGGTACGTGCCATAGCCAAGATGAGCAGCGCGCTGATGCTGCCGGTGAACGCAGAGCCGAAAAGACCGGCCATGATACTGCCTCCTCCCACGCCGAACCAGAAAACAAAGTTGAGAAAGAGATAGGTCAGAGATGTCAGACTCGCCGGATGCTGCAGGGAAGCATGCTTATTTTCTTCTTGTTTCATAGGGGAATGGGGTTGAAAAGAGGCTCGGCAGGCAGTGCCCACCGAGCCTCGGAATGAAGGATTTTTACGCAAGCGTGCGCACCTTGCGCTCCCAGCTCCAATCCCAGCGGGTCAGAGAGGAGAAGCAGGCGGCAAGCAGGTCCACACTGGCCTGGATGTCCACCTTGTGGGCCATCTCAATGCTCTGGTGCACATTGCGAACCGGTATGGATACCGCACCGGCCACGGAACCGCCGGCGCAGAACTTCTGCATGGCACCGGCATCCGTACCACCGGCGGCCAGCAGCTCCAGCTGGTAGGGGATTTCCTTCTCCTCGCAGAGAGCCTGCATGAACTTCACCATGCGGTTGTCGGTGATAAGCGTACCATCGTACACCTTAATGGCTGTGCCCTTGCCGAGCACGGTGCACTTGTCGTGGCTGCCGGAACCGGGAGTATCGAAAGCGATTGTCACGTCCAGCGCAAAGGAGAAATCCGGCTGGATGGCCTGAGTTGCGACCTGAGCGCCGCGAAGGCCCACCTCCTCCTGCACGGAGAAGACGGCGTAGAGGTCGTAGCAGGGCTTCTCGCCTGCAGCCAGGATGGCGCGGACAGCCTCGATAAGCAGGTAGCAGCCGCCGCGGTTGTCGATGCTCTTCACGTTCAGGCAGTCACCCATCTCGATGAGGTCACCCACGCGGGTGATGGAATCGCCGAGGGATACATACTTCTCCACCTCCTCTTTGGGCAGACCTACATCCACCACATAATCGGTGACGGCGGGCATCTTGGTACGCTCCTCCGGGCTCATCACGTGAATGGGCTTCACGCCCATGCAGCCGGGCAGGTCCTTGGTGCCGTGCACGATAACACGCTGAGCAGTCAGAGTCTTGGGGTCAAAGCCACCCAGGGGAAGAATGCGGATAAAGCCGTTGTCGTCGATATGGCGCACAATAAAGCCAATCTCGTCCATGTGAGCGGCGCACATAATCTTCTTGTCGCTGCTCTTGCCCTTGATAAGGGCGGTCACGTTGCCGATGTTGTCCACGGTGATGGAGTCCGCCAGCGGCGTCATCTCCTGAATGATGAGGTCGCGGATGCCGTACTCGAAACCGGACGCGCCGGTTGCCTCGCAGAGTTCCTTAAACAATTTGATATTCATCGCGCCGCAAGTGTAACGCAAAACCCCGCATTTGGCAAGCAAAATGCGGGGTTGCAAGAGGATAGAATCTGCTATTTTTCGCAGACGACTCAGATGAAGGTGCGGATGGCGGCCTTATCGCGAAGGCGTTCAATCCACTCGCGGTAGCGCTTCTCGTTGTTCTTGCGGCGCACGGATTCATCCACACGCTGCTTGATGCCGGGGGCATTCAGCGAGGGTGCGGGAGCCTGGCGCTTGCCGATGACGCGCACGATGGTGAAGCCGGCGCGGTCCACAAGCGGCCCCACGACCTTGTTCTGGGGCAGAGCAAAGACGATATTGGCGAACTCCACGGCCAAGTCGCTGCGCTTCACATAGGGCCAGCGACCGCCGTCCTCCGCATGCATATCGTGGGAGTGCTCGCGAGCGGCGTCGGCGAAGGAAATCTCGCCCTTCTCGATGCGCTTCACCAGTTCCTCTGCCTTAAGCAGCTGGAACTCCGGCGTCATGTTGGGGTCCGACGGATCCACGGCCGGAATGAAAATCTTGTCGTAGCGGATGGAATCTTTCGTCATGTCGCGGTAGTCGGCCTTGGTAGCCTGGTACTCGGCGCGGATTTCATCCGGGGTGGGGGGAATACCGCGGTCGTAGCGGGAGCTGCGCATACCAGCCACCGTCATCTCCTTGCGCACGGAGTTGCGATAGTCTGCATAGCTCATACCGCGCTGCTTCAGGTCCTTGAGCAGAGCCTCGCGGTCGCCGTTGAACTGCACCAGCAGACGGCGGGAAATCTCCTCGTTCACCGCGCTCTCGGGGTACATGTAGCCGCGGGCATCGAACTCGCTGAGCACCAGCTCACGCTCGATAAGCTCCTCGAGTACCTGTTTCTTGGCCTTAAGCAGCTCGGCATTGAAACGAGGACCCTGGCGGGGATACAGCATGGAAAGCTCGCGCACATACGGAGCCAGCATGAAACGCACCTCGCTGGAGGTGATGGGACGCCCGTTCACCGTGGCTGCAACTCGGTTCACGATACGGGGTGTACCCGATTGGGCAGCCTGCACTTCCCCCACAGAGGGGCTCAGGCTGCATACGGCCAGAAATAATACGGCAAAACGGCTCAGGAGCTTCATATCCCTTCCATATTACACCATCGTCCGCATTTTGCAACCTTCATTTTTGTCAACAGTGCACTTTATTCTCGCTTTTACGGCTCTGTTATGTTAAAAAAATAGAGTACACCAAACATACTTTACACCGCCTATGGCTATCAAACTGTTCATACCGGGTCCGACCATCGTGTCGGAGGATATTCTGGCTGAGATGAGCATGCCCATGATCGGGCACCGCTCCAAAAAGGCATCCGAAATCCAGAAGCGCATTTCGGACAACATGCAGAAGGTTCTCTATACCGACAACCGCATCCTGCTCTCCACCTCTTCCGGCTCCGGCCTCATGGAAGGCGCCATCCGCTCCTGCACGGCCAAGCGTGCTGCCGTGTTCTCCGTGGGTGCTTTCGGTGACAAGTGGTACAAGATGGCCATCGCCAACGGTATTCCTGCCGAGAAGTTCTCCAGCGAAATGGGTGAGCCCACCACTCCCGAGATGGTGGATGCCGCTCTTTCCACCGGCAAGTACGACCTCATCACTGTGACCCACAATGAGACCTCCTCCGGTATCCAGAACCCCGTGGAGGAAATCGCCGAGGTCATGAAGAAGTACCCCGATGTGGTGTGGTGCGTGGACGCCGTGTCCTCCGCCGCCGGTTCCAAGATTGAGACAGACAAGCTGGGTATCGACGTGCTTATCACCTCCACCCAGAAGGCTCTGGCTCTGCCTCCCGGCCTGGCTATCTGCGCCATGAGCAAGAAGGCCTACGAGCGCACCGCCGAGGTGGCCAACCGCGGTCTCTACTTCGACCTGCGCACCCTCTGGGACTTCATCGACAAGAAGAACTACCAGTACACCTCCACCCCCTGCCTCTCCCTCATGTATGCGCTCGACAAGCAGCTGCAGCACATTGTGGAGGAGGAAGGTATCGAGAACCGCTTCGCCCGCCACGAGCAGTGCGCCGAGTTCACCCGCGCCTGGGCTGATGAGTATTTCCGCGTCTACCCGAACCGCAAGTATCTTTCCAAGACGCTCACCGTCATCGATGCACACCCCAAGGGCTGCAGCGAGCTGATTTCCATCCCCGAGCTGAACAAGGCTCTGGCAGAGCGCAACATGCAGCTGGGCAACGGCTACGGCGGCCTCAAGGACAAGACCTTCCGCATTGCTCACATGGGCGAGCTCTGCCTGGACGACATGAAGGAAATCACCTCCGCTGTGGTGGACGTGCTCAAGCTCAAGTAAGCACAGAGATTCAGTCTTCTCTCACTCCGAACCGCTGCCTCTGCCGGCAGCGGTTCTTTTTTTTCGCCCTCCTCAGCGGCGGCAGAAAAATCGAAACACAGCCTGCAGCATCCATACCAGCAGAGCTACGACCGGAACACCCACCACCAGCCACAGCAGCATGAGCAGCGGCAGCACGTATGTGAGCAGCTCCGCATCGCTCCGTATGTTCCCCGGAGCCTGCAAAGGCACTGAACAGCTCCACACCAGAGCCCCCAGCCAGCAGAGAAGCGACACCGCGCGCGGTAACGACAGCGGAGCCTCCCATATCATGACGCCCTTCCCGGTACTGGGCGGTGCAGCCAGAAGCACCGGCCCCAGACTCAGCAAAACACCCCACAGCAGAAAACCAACCAGGCGCATGCCCACGCCAACCTCTGCATACGAGCCGCAGAATCCCCAGCCCACCAGGTTGAGCAAAACCCACAACCCGATAAGCCCGTACACACAGCAGCGCACATATTTGTATATCACGCGTCTCATACGATACGTTAGACTCTCCCCGGTGCGGCGTGTTCAAAAAAACGCCTTGCAACCGGTTAAGGCTGCAAGGCGTGAAGATTATTTTCTCAATAATGATGCGGTTGCGGGGGACTTTTACTCACTCTGCCGTGCCCTGTTTCTCCAGAGCTCCGAACTTACCCTCGCGAATCTGCCCCATCAGCCCGTTCACGTGGCGAACCCAGGAACCGGTGCTGGAGCAATACACACGGCCAATCTGGGCAACGGTCACACGCCCTTTGGCTCGATATTTTGCCAGCAGTTGAGCAAGATCCTCCACACAGGCCTCCTTGCTCTCGTACTTACGCTGCCCCTTACGCCCCATGATGCCGGCCAGATTATTTCTCCGGCGGGCAGAATAGGACGTTGCATTGGCAGACTCGTGGCGAATAATCGCCTCCATTAACACGGGGTCCACTCCATGTTTCTCGGCCGCATCATTGATGGCAGGACGAAGGGCCGTTACATTCTCGGCCATCGCACTGCACACCAGCATTATGCCGGTCATCAGAATTGTGACGGTAGATCTCATGCGGGCGACAGTATACAGCATTAAACTGTTTTGTCAACCCCAAAAATTGACTTTTCTTAACTTTTCTGTATTATTAATTGCTCGCGCGCTTAAATAAATAAGTTTTATTCAGCCTCAGCAGCCCCCATCCGAATGGCCTCAGACATAAGCTCTGCGGCCTTTTTGCCGCTCATGAGCATACCGCCGAAGATGGGGCCCATGCGGAAACTACCGCTCACACCGTTGGCCGCCATACCGGAGACATAGAGGCCGGGGTAGATTTCCTTGGTGTTGTCGATAGTCGAGCGCTCGCCCTCGGCAGCGTCCATGCTCATTTCGCCGACGACACCGCCTGTGGGCGTGTTGAGACGTACGCCATTTTTACGAGCGACTGTCTTGGCGATTTCGCAGTCGTGCCCTGTGCCATCCAGCACCGTTCTGGAGATGATTGTGAGCGGGTCCACGTGGAGGCCTTCGCGCAGCACGGGAGTCCAGTTCACCACAACGCCGCCTACACGCCCCTGCTTGTACACCACGTCCTCCACCGAATAGCAGTTGAAAATGGTAGCGCCCGCCTGCGTGGCTTTGTAAAGCAAGCCGGCCGTGGCATGTACGGAGTCGATGATGTATGTGCCGTCCCGATACGGCTTGTAGGACAAGCCCAGCTCGCGGACAATAGGCATAGCCTCCTCCTGCACCACGATATCATTGAACATCATGGCACCACCCCACATGCCGCCGCCGGGGGAAAGCTTACGGTCGAACAAGGCTACTTTGTGCCCTGCTTTTGCCAGATAATACGCAGCAACAATGCCGGAAGGACCACCACCTACGATAGCGGCGTCCAGCACCAGGTTGTTCTGCAACTTTTGGAAATACGACTCAATAATTCCGCTCGATACCAATGTTTCCATGATGGAAAAGCATAGCCTCGCGCCCTTTTTTCTGCAATACCTAAATGCGTCATTCCGGGGAAAAGCGGAGCATTTTGCTTGTCGAATCACCGGCTCTGTGGCAAAGTGTAGGCATGAAACAGATTCTTGCGGATAGCCGACTCTACGGCATTGTGGACATGGGATACACTACCCCGGAGCAGATACTGCCCCGCACAGAGGCGCTGATTGCCGGCGGCGTGCGTGTTATCCAACTCAGAGCCAAGGGGGTGGAGCTTTCGCAGGTTCGCCGCTGGGCCATCGAGATGCAAGCCGTCTGCCGGAAGGGAGGCGCCCTTTTTGTGCTGAACGACTACCCCGACATGGCTGCGGACATACAGGCAGACGCCGTGCATGTGGGACAGGATGCAGGCCCGCTCGATGCCGTGCGCCGAATTGTGGGCCCCGGTGTCATCGTCGGGCGCTCCACTCACAGCCTGGAGCAGGTCATACAGGCCCGCAAAGAGGGGGCGGACTACATCGGCTTCGGCCCACTGTACCCGACCGGCACCAAACCGGGGCGGCCGTCCATCGGCCTGTCAGACATTCCTGCGGCCATGGCAGAGGCGGGAGACATGCCTCTGTTCTGCATCGGCGGCATCAACGCTACTACCCTGCCGGACGTTCTGAAAGCCGGTGCCCGGCGTGTCGTCATCGTCTCCTGGCTGCTCGAGCAGGAAAACATTGCACAAACGGCAGGAGAAGTCATCCGACTCATTCGTCAGGCGTAAAAAAACGGGAGCAGGCGAACCCGCTCCCGTTCGTAAAATGCAGACAATGCCGGCTTATACAAGCTGGGCAATGAGTGTCTCCCTGTCGCCGGGGCAGAAATCCATGGGCGGAATCTCCGGCAGGGTGTAGCACCCGGCAGCCAGACGCATGCTGGCGCGAGCGGCGCACACCATAACCTGAGCCGTCAGAGCCGGGTTATTGATGCGCATCTCAAACTTAAAGATCTGGTTCTGGGTGGTACCGGACACCCCCTTGCGCTCCATGTAAACGCCGTGGCCCATGTCCTTGAGCGTGTCGATATCCGGCACCTGCTGCACGTGCGTGTCATCGTGGCAGAAGTAGTCATCCGCCTTAATGGCAGCCTCCACAGCAGCGAAATCCGCGCCTTCCTCCAGCTGCACATACACCATGCGGCGGTGCACACCGGAACCGGTCGGGATGGTAAGAGAAAGCGCATCCTTCACCCCGTCCTTGGAGCGAGCCACCACGCTGTGCCCCATGCTCATACCGGGGCCGAAATTCGTGTAGGTGATACCCTTGGGAGCCATGGCCAGCATCATCGTACGCATCACGGAGTCCGAACCCGGGTCCCAACCTGCGGAAATGACAGCCACGGCATTGTTGGCCTGAGCCTGCTTGCCAAGAGAACGACGCAAATCCACAATGCCACCGTGGATATCGTAGCTATCCACAGTATTGATGCCCTTAGCCAGCAGGGGCAGTGCAGTCTCCTCCACGCTGCGGGTCGGCGTGCAGAGCAGTGCCACATCTACCGGGCCAAGCTCGTCTATGTTCGACACGGTTTTTATACCATGCACGGGAGCACTGCCGGCGCGACGTACAATTCCTACCAATTCCATATCCGGAGCCGCACGCAGTGCATCGACTGAGTACTTACCGATATTTCCGTATCCTACAATGGCTACCTTAATCATTTTTGTATGATTCTGTGGGGCTTGCGTTGTTAATTACCTGCGTGACAAGCTATTGCCTGCCACGCCGCGATTCTACACTATTCACACCGCCTTTGCAAGCATAAACTCACTAACAGGCGTATTTTTTAGAATTATTCTCAAAAAAACACAAAATACAAATGCCCCTTAATCCAGCAGCGAATCAAGTACCCGCAGAGGGATGCTGTCCAGATAATTTGCCTCACGGAGTCGGCGACGCTGGGCAGCAAAGGGCGGGAAAACGAGCTGCAGCTGCGACGCATAACGCTCCTGCACACGCTGCAGCCGGGGAGAAGGCGGGAGATTGCGCGTGGCAGAGGTAGCGACGTAAGGGGCCAGCAGCGGCAGAAGTTTCCCCACTGCGGCATCTGCCTGCTCACGGGTCTGCACCCCGGCGAGCACATCCCCCATCTCAGCCACCAGCAGGAGGACGAGGGCGTAGTCTGCCTCCATCTTCTGCGGGGTGAGCTCGCTCGTTTTGGTGTGGTTGAAAAGCCCTTCCAGCGGGAGCCACTCTGCCGCTGCGCGCAAATCGTCCGCAGCAAGGTGAGAGCCCTCCACAAAATAGCGCAGAGAGAGGGAATCCACGCGGTAATCCTCGCACAGGCGGCGCATCGCCTCGCGCACGGCATAGCGGGCACGGGGTGCCAGCTGTCCCTCTGCCTCCAGCTGCAGGTAGAGAGCAAATACCTCCGGAGCACCCAACTCGCGAGCCAAGCGGGCACAGGCAGCGTAGTTCTCTGCGGAGATGCGGTGCTGCTCGTCTCTGGCACGCAGCATCTGCTCCAGCAGAACGCGTTTGATAGCCGTAGCCCTCGCATCCCGCACCGCAGCGGGCATGGCTTCCACCTCTTCCGTTGTGTTAAGAAGCGGCAAGCCCAGCTCCACCAGCGTGGCGTAGGGCTCCTGACCGGCAATCGCCTCCAGAAGAGCGGGAGGCATGGTGTTCTGCGGCTCAGCCCCCTGCACTACCGGGAGGCAGAGGGCTGCACATGCTGCTATGGCGCAGAGGCGGGGCATCAGAACTCACCCAGATAGAACTTCTTCTTGCCACGGCGGATGACCAGCACCTCGCCGCCGATTGCCAGCTCGGGAGTCACCTCAAAGGCGGGGTCCTTCACCACCTCGCCATTCAGAGAAATAGCACCATTGCCGATAAACTCGCGGGCCTCGCGCTTGGACGCACACACCTTGCTGTTTACCAGCACATCCACAAGGGCGCCGGAGCTAAGCTTGACATGCGGCACGTTGCTCATGCCGGCTTTCACATCGGCCAGGCTCAGGCTCTTAAAGTCGCCGGCGAAAAGCTTGCGGGAAATGTCCACGGCTTTCTCGAACTCCTCGGCACCGTGCAGGTCCGTGATAATCTCGCGGGCGAGCGCCTGCTGGGCAAGACGCTGCTCCGGGTGAGCGGTGTGCTCTGCCTCAATCTCCATAATCTGCTCAGGCGTCAGGAAGGTAAGGCGCTTGAGATAGGTGATGACCTGAGAATCCTCCGCATTGATGAGGAACTGGTAAAGCTGATAGGGAGAAGTCTTGTTCTTGTCCAGCCACAGGGCATTGCCCTCGCTCTTGCCGAACTTGTTGCCCTGGGAATCCGTGACAAGGGGCATGGTGAGAGCGTACACTTCGTCGCCGGTAGTCTTGCGGATGAGCTCGATACCGGTCGTGATGTTGCCCCACTGGTCGCTGCCGGCCACCTGGAGGTCCACGCCGCGATTCTCGTGCAGGAACTTAAAGTCGATAGCCTGAATCAGCATGTACGAGAACTCCGCATAGGAGATACCACTCTCCATCTGACGGCGAACATGGTCCTTGGTAAGCATGTAGCCCACGTTGATGTACTTGCCGTAGTCGCGGAAGAAGTCGATGACGTTCAGCTTGTTAATCCAGTCGTAATTGTTCACCACCTCAAAGCCGAAGAGCTGCTCCACCTGAGCCTTGAGCGCCTCGTAGTTGCGGAACACCTCTTCCTTCTGCTTAAGCTCACGCTCCACGGTACCGCGGGGGTCGCCGATAAGACCGGTGGCCAGCCCCACCAGCAGGATGGGAGTGTGCCCGGCAGCGCGCATGCGTCTGGTAATGAGGAAGCTGGAATAATGGCCCAGATGCAGGCTGTCCGCCGTCGGATCTGTGCCGATGTAGAAGGTCAGCCCGCCTTTGTTGAGCTTTTCAATCAAATCGGGGCTGGAAATCTGGTTCACAAGCCCACGCCATTCGAGTTCTTCGTAAAAAGTCATAAGCGGTTTGAGGTTTAAGGTCGGCGCATGGTAACACATGCAGCACCATAAGTCAACAGCAATCCATGTCACCTCCGCCTGCTCTGCAGGCAACAGGCTCAATCCAGCTCCGCCTGCCAACTTTTGTCGGCATATGCCGCAAAACACATGCGGATTTGCTCTTCCGTCTGCTTCCCCTTGTGGAGCGGGGGCAAAGCATCCGGTGCGAACCAGTCCAGGGCCGTGGTTTCCGGATTCTCGGGCAGCTGCGCTTCCCCCAGAGGCTCGCAGAGCACGAAGGCTTTGATGATGTTGTAGGGCCAGGGGCGATTCACATTGCGGCGGTGAAACTCATGCAACGCCACAAGCCGCCCGACCTCCACCTCCAGCCCCGCTTCCTCGCGCACTTCCTTTATCAGATTGCTGCGGATGGTACAATTGACATCCACCCAGCCGCCGGGCATCGCCCACAGGCCATCCCTCTCCCGCACCAGCAGGATTCGTCCATCGCGGATGATGGCGGCGCGGCTGTCCAGCTTGGGTGTCTGGAACCCGCTTTCGTTACAGAACAACTCCTGCACCTTCTCCAGAGGCAGGTCGGCCATGCAGGACAGCATCTCCGCCGCCATCTCCCGCAAACGCGCAAAACGCTCGCGGTCGAAGGGGTCCGGACTGTATTCCAGCCCGGCCTGCGCAATAAATTGTAGTTCCTTGGCCCAGGTGAGCCACTGCGGGCGGAGAGAATCGTGCTGCATACTTGTATATTACCGCTCCACCGGGCAGATTGCAAGCCGCAGCTGCGGCTTACAGGTACTCCCGTTTTGATTGGCTGCCGGAATGGGATTTTTCGGGGCAGGATGTGCGAATTCGCTTGTTTTCTCAAACTGAGTGATTATAATAACGGCATGTCTGCGAAAGATAAAGAACTGCCCACGCCTTTCCAGCGCAACGTATGCTGGCTGACCCTCAGCAGCCTGTGTCTGGTGGTAATGGTGGCACTGTTGTGTGGCTTTGTGTGCGGCATCGGCTGGTTATTTCTGACTCTGGAACCTGTGCTGCTGCCTGTTATAGTGGCCGGTATTCTTGCGTACTTGCTCCACCCTGCAGTGAAGTGGGTGCAAAAGCTGGTGAAAAAGCGTATTCCCGCCGTACTCATCGTGCTGCTGGTGGCAGCTCTGGGCATGGGCGGCCTGGCCATGACCATCGTTCCCCCGCTCGTGAAGCAGACAAGTGAACTGGTGAACAACCGCCAGCAGATTCTGGAAAGCAGCGTTTCCGCAGGCCGTGAACTGCTTCAGGAAAACAAAATTATCCAGAACGCCGTCGATTCCCTCTACGAGCGCACTCTCTCCGAGGCCGAAAATGAGGTTCACGCAGAACAGGCAGAACAGACACTCCCCCTCAGCTACGAGGCTAAGGTTCTCGCCATCATCGATTATAACTCCGACTACCTCACGGAAAAAGGCATAGCCTGGCTCACTGCAGGCACACGAGCCATCTATGGTGCCTCCGCCTTCCTCATCGGTGTGGTTATGGTGCCGGTTTTCCTCTTCTACTTCCTGCTGGAGAGTGAAGCTATCGTCAAAAACTGGGACAAGATACTTCCCCTGCGAGCCTCCAACTTCAAAGATGAAGTGGTGGGCACTCTGCAGGAGATTAACCAGAACATCGTGGCCTTCGTACGCGGGCAGATGCTTGTGAGCCTCATCGACGGTGTGCTCCTCGGCATCATCCTTATGTGTCTCGGCCTCCCCTACGCCATTACCATCGCCGCAGCCGCGGCCCTGCTCGGTATCATTCCCTATATCGGTATGATTTCCACCAGTATCCCGGCGCTGCTCATCGCCTGGTTTACCTGGCACGATGTCACCATGGTCGTGGCGGTCGGCGCAGCCTTCCTCTCCGTCAGCCAGTTGGATGGCTGGGTCATCCAACCCAAAATTGTGGGCAACACGATGAAGATGCACGACATGACGGTTATGTTCTCCGTTCTTTTCTGGAGCATGGTGTTCGGAGGCGTCATCGGAGCCCTGCTTGCAGTACCCCTCACAGCCTCGATAAAAGTGCTTTTCCGACGTTATGTGTGGGGAACCTGGCGTTCCGCTCCCCATAATCCCACAAAACCCTGATTTTTTTTAGGAAAAGTGTAACTTTTTTCTTGATTTTCCGGAAAAGTTAAGTATTATATGAATTGTAGATAACCTCATGGTGAGGTTAACCTGCAAGCAACCAGAAACCATTACCACATTCATATGAAGACCATCGCCATCCTCGCCATTGCCGCCGCCGCTCTGGTTTCCTGCCAGCAGCAGCAGACTCAGCAGCTTCCTCCTCCTCCTCCCGCTGACCCGATTCCCACCCCGGTTCCCGGCAAGTAAAGAGAGGGAGTTCCCAAAATATCAGATTTCGACCCGTCAGGCCTGGCCTCGACGGGTCAAATCTTTTTTAATATAGTTGATACGATTGGCTCAACGGCGCCGGCGACGCTGCATCAGAACCAGTAAGCCGAAGGTGAGACTCAGGGATACCATGGCCAGCCCGATGCTGCCATACAGAGCCGCCGCTCCGGGGCCGTTGGAGGCATCGTACACCAGGGCATCCTGCGGATTATCCGCGCGGTAATACACCGTCACCCGCGCACCGGGAGCATAGGCATCCCCACGGGAAAAAGCAACCTGTCCGCTGCTGCCACCGGGCAGAGGATACACAGCAACCAACTCAAAGTGAAACTTCTGTTCCTTCGTGCGGTAGCTGATTTCGCCATTTGTTGAGACAGAGAAGCCGCCTGGATGCTCGCCAGAGCCGCAATCCTGCACGCGCCTGCATTTCTGCACCACACCGGTGGTCTGCACACCCTCACTGACATAATGCCGGATATCGCAGATTGTTTCGACCCCAGCCCGTAGCAGGAAGAAAGCCATCACCAGCGGTGCCAGAATAAGCACCACATGCCAGTACCACTCTTTTGCGATATTGCGAGAGCAGCTGAAATCCCCATCCCGCACAGCCGCAACGGTGCGCCACAGAGGCACGACCGCCACGGCCAGAAATATCGGTATCAGAATGATAAACAGGATATTAAGCGAGCCATCCATGGCCGGAGACATCAATTGGCATCTGCACCGGCAGCCGCAGGCGTTTCGGGAGTCTCACGCGATAAGCCGAACTTTTCGCGGCACTTGTCGCGCAGAGCTTCGGTCACACCACGGAAAATCTCCACACGCCCCTTGCGGCGCATGGCAATAACCTCCTTAAAGCCCAGCGCCCGCGTATCGCCCTGCAGACGACGCAGGAAAAGGTGGCCGCAGACATAGACATTCGAAGCTGCCAACGCCGCTTCCAGAGCAGGCTTGGCCAGCACATCCACCACACCGGCAAATGCCTTACCGACAAAAGGCAGGATCGTAGTAGCCGTATTACCGGCTTTGTACTGCACCTCGGGGTCATCCACCAGAAGCTCCGCGATGTCGTCCACCAGTTCTGTCACCATCATGCCGCCGTTACCATACAGCAGACCATTGATAATGACGTACACGAAAGAGTTGGCCACCACGGCACAGAAACACAGCGCATTGAATACCGGGGAAGGCTTGCCGCCATGCAACTGAGCCAGAGCCACAACGAGACGCAGCTGGAGGAAAAGTAAGGCCGCGCCATCCAGCCATTTGTTGCGACTTACCACCACAGCCAGAGCAGCTATCTGGCAGTAGTTCCGAATCAGCTCGCGCGAGCGTTTGGGAAGCAATTCCTCCTGTTCAGCATAGTTTGCCAGGCTCTTCTCCAGAAGAGCCTCATCGCCGGCACTGCGGGCATTGTGAAGAGAGGCATACAGTGCGTCGAACTTATCGTAATCCGCACGCCCGGCGGCGCGTGCCTCTGCCTGCCAGCGACGCAGATACCGCATGGCCAGCGCGGCACGCCTCCCGGCATCTGCCGTATGCATCGGGGTGAGGCGACAGAAAGAAATAACCGGGGCCACTACCTGCCAGTACAGGAAACAGGCGATAATACCCCAGAAAAGATACCCCAGCAGGGGATAGCTTGTGAGAGCATTGAGCGCAATACCTTTGTCCACCACGTCTGCCCCCAGATACAGGAGCAGGATGATTCCGCCCCACACCAGCATGTGGCGCAGCCGAAGGGGGGTGCGGCTGAATACAGCCCGCCCCAGGCTCACCGGCAGCGGACCCAGAAGCCACAGACACAGCACAGCGAGAGCGGCAGACAGGACATACCCCGGCCACTCTGCCCCGACGCAGGAATTCAACCACTGCGCACCCTCAAACAGATACGAGCCACAGCAGGCCCAGAGCAGAAGCAGAACCAACAACACTAATATTCGGATGATTATATTCATATAAGTTTCTCCCATTCACAAACACGTTTCTGAACGTCATTAAGATACTGCTGCTGTTTTTCCAGTGTTTTCCGGCGAGTCGTATTGGCGTGCAGCTCCGCACTCACAGCTCCGTGCAGCGGAGCCGTGGCTCGTTCCACCGCCATCTGCACCGCCTCATTCACCGCTTTGAGAGGCGGATACTGCCGGGGCATCGCCTCCAGCAAGCCACGATAATGGGCAGCTATGCATTGCAGACGGTCCAGGAAGATTTCACTTTTCACCACTCCCAGATATGTCTTGGATACATTGAAAGGCAGGTACTCCCATAAACGCTCCGTCTCGCGCATACGCTCGTAACGGCAAAGGGGAGCATAATCGGTTTCCGGCAGAGGCAAGTGGACACAGGTATCGCGCAAAGACTCCGCATGCCGGGGGTGCACAGAGCGGGGGAAACGAGCAAGCATGTCGTGTCGTGTCGCATCCAATTTCTCAAGTCCGGCATCCATGGCATTACGTATCAACACGTCGTCGCAGTAGCGATCCAGAGACTCAGTACACTGCGGGCTCTTCAACTCCAGGTTTCGCATGCGAATACCGGCTTCCAGATAAGCCACCAGAGCCGCCCGGCAGGCCGTATTGCAGGCATCCAGACAATCGTTCACATCCTTGCCCTCGACCTCTTCCCTGCTCAGAAGGCCATCTTTCCAGCTGTTGACAGTATCGGATGCGATACGGGAAAAATCCGGCAAGTCCGCCCCCACAGCAAAACTGAAAGCCGACTCCTGCGGTAACGATGCCGGCTTCAGCAACTCCAGCACCTCGCGCCCAAAGATACGCAAGGCTTCATTTTCTGCAGCCAACGTGTCCTGCAGCCCCTGCAATGCGCGGGCATGCACCTCCACCGCCTCGCGAAGTTCCTGCAGGGCATGCCGCAATTCATCCAGACAGTGGGCGTAGCGAATGCCGGGTAAGGCGTGGTTCAGATCCGATTCCATAGCGCAGAATCCGGATGCCTCACGCAAAGCCTGCTGCGAATCATACACGCCCCCCGGCATGTGCACCGGAAGCTGCAGACGCTCCTGCTGCTCAAAAATACCTGCGTAAGCCAGCCCCAGATTCACAGAATCCACCTGCATACTGCGGTTGCCGCTCAACACACTGAACACGCGGCGCGCATTCTTTTTCTGCCCCTCATCCTGAGCCGCCAGCACCTCCGGCTTCAGCCACTGCTTTGCCTCCATGCGGTTCTGAATGATGCGGAAGGTCGAGGCGGAACGCGAGCCCAGCAGATTCCCCAGCAGCTCCACTGCCAATTCATTGAGAGGTGCCACTGTGCTCTGCAGAATAAGCGCCATATCACATTCCTTACCGATTTCTCGGTAAAGATTGCTGCGTACCACGGCCGCATTCGGCGAGTCGCAGCCGGGCATATCCAGCAGCATACGACTGCGTTCCCGCAGCAGGACACAGTCCGGCTCATACTCTGTCTCCACCACGACCATCACCGGCTCCTGCGGCAGCACTTTATTCTCCGCAGCAGGTTGTGTGCAAAGGGCTGTGGTGAGCAGCTCATTACTCAGCGGCAGTACACGCAGGCGCAGTCCTTCCGGCACAGACTCCCCATTCAACCCTCGCAAGTGGTCCATGACCAGGCGCACCGAGGCCGCGGAATCGCTCCCGGCGGGGGCATCATATATCAGGAGGCGCCCTTCCTGCCCGGAGGCCGCCATGCGGATGATAACAGGGCGCAAGGTCGTATCCTGCCCGTAGCCCATGGGAGAAGCGTTAGGGGAGCGCGTCAGCAGGTTCACCAGCGTAGATTTACCGGCCTTGAGCATGCCGATGCAGGCTATTACCTCGCTGCCGGATTCGAACTGCTCAATCGCGCGCCTGGCTTTATCAATACACGCCGAAATGGCGGAGCAACCCTCACTCCTGCTGCACAATTCCGATTGCAGCTCCACCAGCCCCTGTTGCAGTGCAGCAAGAGCCTCGCCCGCTTCTGCCTGTATAGCGTTCTGTTTCATCCGTTCACTCACTGTCACTATCTTATCGGATAGCCGTGAATTGTCAAGGGCGAAAGACTCTTTCCTCCAACAAAAAAGGCATAGCCCCCATGAGGATAGGACTACGCAGAATTAATTGACCGTTCGGCGGAGGCGAAGCTGGCCGCAGGCGGCATTGATATCATGCCCCTTCTCGTAACGCATGGTCACCGGAATACCGGCTGCAATAAGAGCTTTGCAGAATGCACGGCAGTGCTGCTCGGAAGGCCGCACCCAGGGAAGCCCCTCCACTGTATTGTAGGGAATAAGATTCACCTTGGCATTCAGTCGCTTGCAGATACGAGCCAACTTAGCAGCCTCGGGCAGCATGGCATTCACCCCATCGATGAGAATGTACTCGAAGGTTATCTTGTGCTTGCTGGTGCGAGTCCACTCCTCCAGCGCGGGCAGGAGCTGGCCGAGCGGCCACTTGCGGTTCACCGGCATCACCTGCGAACGCACTTCATCGCTGGCGCCATGCAGCGAGACGGCGAGACGCAGAGGCTTACCGAATTCCGCAAGGCGGCGCAGGCCGGGCACATTGCCGGAGGTGGAAATGGTGATATGGCGAGCGCCGATATTGAGCGCATGCGGCTCCATAATCTGCGTGAGAGCTACCAGCAGATTATCCATGTTGGCCAGGGGTTCGCCCATGCCCATGAATACCAGGTTATCCACACGCGTGCCGCTTATCTCCTCTGCCGCCAGAATCTGCCCCAGTATTTCGGATGCTGTGAGGTTGCGAGTGAGCCCCAGCAAACCACTGGCACAGAACTTGCAGCCAAAGGCACAACCCACCTGCGAAGAAACACAGAGGGTGATGCGGTCACTGTGTGCCCCGCCCTGCCCAACAGCTGCGGGGATAATGACGGACTCCACCAGATGAGCGTCCGCCATACGGGAAAGGAACTTGCGAGTACCGCCGGAAGAGCTCTTGCTGACCTCCACCACAGAAAGAGGACGCAGACAGAAGCGCTCGGCAAGCTGCTCGCGTAAAGCGGGGGGAAGGTTGCTCATCTGCTCGAAGGAGGTGACGCGATGCTTCCACACCCACTCCATCACCTGAGCGGCGCGAAAAGGCTTCTGCCCCAGCTCAGCCATGAGCTGCACCAAGGCCTCGCGCGTGTACTCCAGCAGACAAGTTTTTTCCATACAACGCCTTACATGAATTTGTTCACGTACTGAGCCACATCGAAGGGCAGCAGGTCATCCTTCCCCTCACCCACACCGAGCATGATGGGGGAAATCCCCAGCTCATCCCGTATGGCCACAGCCACACCGCCCTTGCCGGAACCATCCATCTTGGTCACCACCACGGCATCCAGCGGGGTTGCCTTGTGGAACTCACGAGCCTGCATCAGAGCGTTGCCGCCGGTCGTGGCATCCACCACCAGGTAGCATGCGTGCGGGGCTGCCGAATCCTGCTTGGCAATGGAGCGGCGTATCTTGGAGAGCTCCTCCATGAGGTTGTGGCGGGTATGCAGACGGCCG
The DNA here is from genome assembly GCA_045636905.1 of Akkermansia sp. Taxonomy (GTDB): domain Bacteria; phylum Verrucomicrobiota; class Verrucomicrobiia; order Verrucomicrobiales; family Akkermansiaceae; genus Akkermansia. The sequence goes on along the minus strand of JAZTYL010000035.1, from coordinate 91,797 downwards.
GCGGTGTCGCAGATGAGGTAGTCCACCCCCTCCTGCAGAGCCTTTGTGTGGGCCTCATAGCATACGGAGGCCGGGTCCTGATTCGGATTCCCCTTGTAGAGGGGCACCTCCAGGCGGTCTGCCCAGCTCTGCAGCTGCTCCACAGCCGCAGCGCGGAAGGTATCTGCCGCAACCAGCAAAACCTTGCGCCCCTGCTTACGGAGGCTGTAGGCCAGCTTGGCACTGGTGGTGGTCTTACCGGCGCCGTTCACGCCTACCATCATGATAACGCAGGGCTTCCCATCCTGCGGCTCCGGCAGCACCGGCAGAGGAGCCGGGAAAGCAGAACGCAGCTGTTCTTTGATAAAGTCCGCAATATCGCAGGCATCCAGAGCATTGCGGTCGCGCAATTCTTCCACCATGGGAATAACACGCTTCGCACCGATATCGGCGGAAATGAGGTCGGCCTCCAGCTCGTCCCAATCTATCTCGGGCTCGCCCAGGAACTTATCTACCAGTCTGGTGAAAAAATTGGCCATACGTTACAGGAAAAATCAGGATTTTGCAGCTGCAGAAATGATACCGTGAATGAACGGAGCACTCTTACCGCCGGAGTAGGCATCCGCCAGCGCATTGGCCTCCGACACCACGATGGGGGTGTCGAGCTTGTTCACCAGCAGCTCATACAGAGCAATGTAGAGAATGCACTTGTCCACCACATCCAGACGCTCCATGGAGTAGTTCTGCAGCAGGGCAGCCAGGCGTTCCTCCAGCATGGGTTTCTCTGCCAGCACCGCCAGGGCGAAACGCTCTGCCGCGGGGCGCAGCTCCTGCAGCATACGGGCGCAGCGCACAAGACCGGCAAACTCCTGCGGAGACTCCAGCGCAAGCGGGGTAGCCAGAGCAGCCACGGCAGCCATGAGGCGTCCGCGACGCATCACGGCACTCTTCACCGGCTCCAGCACAGGGCGATACGCAGGGAAATCCGGCAGCACAGGCAGCAGGTCGCGCCCGAGCCCCTCCACCGCAATGGCGAGATTCATCACATCTTTGCAGCAAAGCTCGAGCTGGTCCGTGGTGTCCTGGCGCTTGTCTCGGGTGCAGTAGCGCAGGGCAGCCAGGGCAGAATCAAACTCAGCAGAGCGTTTCTGCACACGCTCCATATCTGCTACCAGAGCGGAGGCTGTCATATCCCCGCGCAGAGCATCCAGCGCAGCAGAAATACGGGTCTCCAGCAGGCGGGCGGAGTCCGCAGAAGCACGAGCCACATGCAGGATAGCCTTGGCAAGGGTCTGGCGGTAGTTATCCGTCTCCTTCTCCTGAGAAATACGCCAGAAGAGGTCGAGGTTAAAGCTCTGCAGGTCGCCGCCGTTCTCCTCCACCGCATAAATCAGATTCAGGGCGGATTGGCGCACTTTACTCTTGTTCATCATACAAAAAGGAAATGGGTATATGGTTTAATTCATGACAGAACCGGTGAGATTCACCCCGGTGGTACGACGATGTTCGCTGTGCAGGTCGTTCTGCTCCTCCAGCATGTTGAGCATGACCACAGCCGCACGGGCAGCCTCGCGCCCGCGATTGAGAGCGGAGGCGATGCATCGGGCAAATGCCTGCTGCTCATCGTCCAGCAGCAGCACTTCATGGATAACGGGAGTCAGCGTCTCGCAGGAAATGCTGAGCAGCTGGTTGGTAATTGCCGTGCCGATGAGGTCGGCATGTGCCGTGCTGCCGCGCAGGATAACGCCCAAGGCAATCACCACATCCGGCTCGGAATACTTATCGGCCTTCACAATGCTGCGCTTCACCGTCACCGGAACCTCAAATGCGCCGGGCACACGTACAACATCCACCGAAATATAATCTCCACTCTCCTTCAGCTCGGCCAGACAGTTCTCCAGCAAAGCAGATGTGTATTTCTCATTGTAGGTAGAGGCAACAATGGTAACATGCGCTGCACTGTGCAACGCCCGGGAGCGGCTCGGAAGTTCGGTTGACATGGCAATATACGTGGTTCGGCGTCTGTGTCCGTGCCCCGACCATAGCAGCAGCCACTGTTTTAGTCAAGCAAAATGATGAAAAAAAGCCCGGTGTGCTTCTAGACACCGGGCTTTTGAGCATAGAGGGGATACGCTGCCTTAATCGCGACTCGTCTTCTCCCAGCCGAAGGGCTCGAACTTCGCCTGTTCTTCCGGATCTGCCCAGCTCGGCTCACGCATAGCGTAGATGACCAGAGGAATACCGGCAAAAACGACTGTACCCGCAATAAGAATCCCTACATATATGGCCGGGCTGCCGACCGGAATCTGCGAGGGCGGGATAAAGCTGAACACCAGTGCCAGCACGCTGCTCAGAAGCCCCACACCGGCCACACACCACATACCGGCATTGCCGCCCGGCACACGGAAAGATCGCGGCGTATGCGGCTCGCGGTAACGCAGGTAAATAGCCGCAGCAAACATGAGAATGTACATGATAAGGTACAGAATAATGGTGAGCTGCGAGATAATCTGGTACGCCGTCTGCACGCTGGGCAGCACCACAAAGAGAATGCTGAGCAGTGTCACAATGCACCCCTGCAGCACCAATATGCCAACCTGCACCCCGTGGCTATTCGTACGCTGGAGGAAACGCGGCAGGTACCCGGCTGTGCCCACCTGCAGCAAGCCCTTGGAGGGACCACCCACCCAGGCCACAACCTGAGCCAACACACCGAAGGCCAGGAATACCGCCAGCACATTGCCGAGCCACGGCACCTCAAAATAATCGAACAAGCGGTCGAATGCCACCAGCAGACTCTGCACCAGGTTAATATCCTTGCCGGGTATAATGAAGCCGATAGCCAGCGTACCGAACACGAAAATGCATACCGTCACCAAGGCAGCAATGGTAATAGCGCGAGGATAATCCCGACCGGGGTTCTCCACATCCTTCACGTGCACGGCACTCATCTCCATACCGGCATAGAAAAGGAAAATACTGGCAGCCAGCACAATGTTGCTGAAACGGCTCATATCCGGGAAAAAGTCCCCCGGCTGCATGCTGATGTCGATGGGGTTCCCCATGGCCCAATAAGCCATACCCATGATGATGAGCAGAGCTGCCGGCACCACGGTACCGAGCATACCGCCCCACTTGGTGATGGCGCCGCTGGTACTCATACCACGCAGATTCAGCAGAGTGGCGAGCCAGTAGACGGCCAGTACAATCACCAGCACATAGTGGCTGTTGGCAGCCAGTGCCGAATCCCAACGCTGGTCCGGGCCGATGAAGGCGAGACTCACGGCAGCAAAGGTCAGCACCGTCGGGAACCAGATGGTGGTCTGTATCCACTGCAGCCATATTGCCAGGAAGCCCATACGCGTACCGAATGCCTCCCCGACCCAGCGGAACACACCGCCCCTCTGCGGCCACCCTGTGGTAAGCTCTGCGGCCACCAGCGACACCGGCACCAGAAAGAAAATGGCGGCAAAGAGGTAATAGAAGGCCGAACTCAGCCCATAGGTACTCTCAGCCGGCAGTCCTCGCAGGCTTACGATGGCGGCTACATTCATCATAGCCAGAGCAAATACGCCCAGCGTTGCTGTCTGCCCCGTGCGGCGGGGCGTTCCGTTTGTATCAGTTGTATTTTTCATAGAGTTTCTCGTGTTCAGAAGCGGCGTTGTCTGTTTGGCAGCGGGGCAACTCCGCCGTGGGAGTATGTCCCGTGCTCTCGTAGTACAGAGAGCTCATCCGGTTGAGCGGATGCTCCGCACCGGAATCTCCGGCACGCGGGCGCATGCGCCCATCGTCCCCCTGCTTTGTGTCGGGTTTTGTGTCCATACCTGAGCATGGACTCCGCCGGGGCTCAACTCGTTTGATATATGCTGGATGTGTGACACCTGCTGCATAGACCGCAAACTCCCCGGAAGCCGCACGAAAAATCCGTATATTTGCAGTTGCCAGCTGCCGGAGAGTATGGTAGAATATTGGCGTTATGTTAAAAGGAATTTCCCCCGTTATTTCTCCTGAGCTTCTCAAGATCCTGGCCGAGATGGGTCATGGGGATGAGATTGTGTTCTCCGATGCCCACTTCCCGGGCCACACCTTCAACAGCACCGTCGTACGCGCCGATGGTCTGGGTGTTGACACGCTGCTGGCCGGCATCATCCCCCTCTTTGAGCTGGATGCCTACGCTACTCCCGTGGTGATGATGGAGGCCGTGCCGGGCGATACGCTCGACCCCACCGTGGAAGCCAAATACCGCGCTGCGCTGGGCTACGAGGGCGAAATCGAGCGCGAGGAGCGCTACGCCTTCTACGAGCGTGCGAAAAAGGCCTACGCCGTGGTGGTGACAGGTGAGACAGCCAAGTACGGCAACATCATCCTGAAGAAGGGTGTAACCCCTGTTTGCTGAGCCGGCCGTGTACCGCATCTGCAAAACCATAGAATTGGAGAGCGGGCACCTGCTCTCCAAGCACCCCGGCAGCTGCGCGTTCCCGCACGGGCACACGCGCAGCGTGGAGCTGGTGTTTGCCGCCGAAACTCTGGATGAGAACGATATGGTGCTGGATTTCAAAGCCATCAAGGAAATGATGGGCGAGTTCCTGGAGCAGTTTGACCACTCGCTCTGCATGAACACGCAGGATCCGCACTACGAGGAGTTCCGCCGCATCTACGGCGAGCGCATCATCCCCTTCGACCGCCAGGACCCCACCAGTGAAGCCATGGCTCACACCGTGTTCGAGTTCGCACGCACCGCCCTGGAGCGCGCGTCTCAGGGCATCGGCACGGCTTACCCGGTGCGCAGCTGTGTGCGTCTGGAGCGGGTGCGCGTATGGGAAACTTCGTCCAGCTGGGCGGAGTACGCGGAAGCTTAAGTAACGTCACAATCAAAAGGCACATCGCAGACTATGGAGAAAGTATGGCTGCAGCAGGAGGAAGAGAACCGCAATCTGGTGATATTCCTGTTGGGCTGGGCCGCTACCCCCAATGCGGTGTGCCACATTTCCCTGCCCGGCTGCGATGTGCTGGCATGCCACAACCACATCGGAGAGCCGGAACCTTTTGACGCGGCAGATTTTGCAGGCTACGAGCGCATCTACCTCTTTGCCTGGTCCTTCGGTATATGGGTGGCGGAGCAATGCTGCCGCGAGCTGCCGCTCTACCGCGCTGTGGCGCTGAATGGCACGCCGTTCCCCGTAGACCCTCGCTGGGGCATGCGCCTGAAGGTAGTACTGCGCAGCATGCAGGCGATTGCCCGCAACGGTGGGGTAAATGAGTTTGCCGCCACCGGAAGTGCTGATGGGCGCTACATACCCACCGGCCCCTATGCCGACCGCACGGCAGAACAAAAGGTGGACGAGCTCACCGAGCTCGCAGAACGCGCACAAGCCTACTCGGCAGCGCATCTCACCTGGCACCGCGCCTACATTGCGGACAAGGACGAAATCTTCCCCCCTGCCCGCATGCGGGATTACTGGAGCAGCGTTGGTCTGGGCACGGAGTTCGACAGCTACCACTACCCCTTCTCGAATCCGGATATTGTGCTGCGCGAGATAGAGCAATAAGCGCAGGCAGTGCCACCGACTCCGGATTTCCCCGCCGGGTGTACAGGAAAGGCGTTTGACATGCGGGGGCGCTCTGTGCTAGAATACAGGGCGATGGAGACACTCTACATACTGGATGGCATGGCGCTGATGTATCGCGCCTTCTACGCATTCATCAACGCGCCTATGCGCACTTCGTCCGGGCTGAACACCTCGGCGATGTTCGGTTTTGCCAATACGGTGCTCTCGCTCATCGAGAAATCTGCCCCCACTCACATCGTCGCCTGTCTGGATCCATCCGGCCCCACCTTCCGCCACGAACAGTTCCCAGAGTACAAAGCAAACCGCCAGGCCATGCCCCAGGAACTGCGCGACTCCATCCCCTGGATTATCCGCATTCTGGAGGCCATGCGAATCCCCGTCGTGCGAGTGCCGGGATATGAGGCGGACGATCTCATCGGCACCTTTGTGAGCAAGGCCGCAGAACGCGAGGGGATGCATGCCTACATGGTATCGCTGGATAAAGACCTGGGCCAGCTGCTCTCCCCCACATGCTCCTTCCACAAGCCCGGCAAGAAGGGCGCGGATTTCGAAGTGGTGGGCGAAGCTGAGTTCCTGGAGGAATGGGGCATCTCCACGCCCGCCCAGATTATTGATATACTGGCGCTCATGGGCGACGCCAGCGACAACATTCCCGGCGTGCCCGGTGTAGGTGCCGTGACTGCCCGCAAGCTTGTAGCTCAGTTCGGCAGTGTGCAGAACATGCTGGAACACACAGCAGACATAAAGGGCAAACTCCGCCAGAAAGTGGAGGAAAATGCAGACAAGGCCCGCCTCTCCTACGAGCTGGCGACCATTCGCCGTGATGCTCCGCTTCCCATTTCCATTACAGACTGCGCCCGCGCGGGCTACGACATACCGGCGCTGCGTGCCATTTTTGCCGAGCTGGAGTTCCGCGGGCTGGAGAAACGACTCGGAGCTCCCGCAGCGGATGACCTGTTTGCCGCGGCAGCGGCCCCTGCACCGGCAGGCGAAGGGCCTCAGCAGCTCGACCTCTTTGCAGCCACTCCGCCTCCGGCAGATATCCACAGCACACCCCACACGTACAAATTACTGCGCACAGAAGAAGAACGTGCCGCGCTGGCGGCAGCGCTTCTGGCGGCACCGCGCTGGGCATTCGACACAGAAACAACCGGGCTCGACCCGCTGCAGAACCGCATGCTGGGTATGTCTTTCTGCATATCCCCCGGTGAAGCATATTATGTACCGGTGGAGGATGGACGCTGCCCGGCCGAGTTCCTGCCGGCCTTTGCCGGTCCGGCGGAGAAAGTGGGGCTGAATCTCAAATTCGACCTTCAGGTACTGCACAGTGCCGGAGCGGAGGTTGCAGGTCCCTTCTTCGATGCCATGCTGGCCCACGCCGCGCTGTACCCCGAGCTGCGCCACAACATGGATGATATGGCGGAAGCCCTGCTCAGCTACCGCACTGTACGCCTGGCAGATATAGCCGGCAAGGACTGCGACACGGCCTCCGTCCCCGTAGAACAAATGGCGGATTACGCTGCGGAAGATGCGGATGTGACGCTGCGCCTGGCAGATGTGCTGGCACCGCAGCTGGAAAGTGCCGGCCAAACGGCACTGATGCGCGATATCGAGTTCCCGCTGGTGCCTGTGCTGGCGGGTATCGAGCGGGAAGGCATGCGTGTGGAACCCGAACAGCTGCTCGCCGCCTCTGCTGAGCTGGGCGAGCAGATTGCCGACATTTCTGCCCGCATCGACGGCGTGGTGGGACGCAGCATCAACCTGAACTCCCCCCGCCAGCTGGGTGACCTGCTTTTCGGCGAACTCAAGTTGCTGGCCAAGCCCAAGAAAACCAAGACAGGCCAATATGTCACGGATGAGGAAACGCTGCGTAAACTCGCTCCGGCTTTCCCGCTGGTGCAGGACATTCTGGAATACCGCGAACTCAGCAAGCTCAAAGGCACCTACCTGGACGCCCTCCCCCGCTACATTTCCCCGGTGGATGGCCGCATCCACTCCTCCCTGCAGCAGATGGTCACCGCCACCGGGCGCCTGGCCTCCCAGAATCCCAACCTGCAGAATATCCCCGTGCGCACGGAAGCCGGCAAGCTCATACGCCGAGCCTTCACCGCCCGCAGCGAGGAATACAGCATTCTCTCCGCAGACTACTCCCAGGTGGAGCTGCGCCTCATGGCTGCCCTCTCCGGCGACCCGGGCATGATATCCGCTTTCACCGAGGGGCGCGATATCCACGCCGAAACCGCCGCCAAGCTCTACGGCATCCCGCGTGAGGAGGTCACGGCAGATATGCGCAGAGCCGCCAAAACGGTGAACTTCGGCATCATCTACGGCATTTCCGCTTTCGGTCTCTCCCAGCGGCTGGACTGCCCGCGCGGCGAGGCGGCGGCGCTTATCGAGAGCTACTTCACCCAGTTCCCGGGGGTGAAAAGCTACATGGATAAGCTGGTGGAAGAAGCCAGAGCCAAGGGCTACGCCGAAACGCTCTGCGGGCGTCGCCGCAGGCTGCCGGACCTGAGCAGCAGCAATTTCAACCTCCGCGCAGCCGCAGAGCGCACGGCCATCAACACCCCCATCCAGGGCAGTGCCGCGGATATGATAAAGATTGCCATGGTGCGCGTACACGAGCTGCTGAAGGGGCGCAAGACACGCCTTATCATGCAGATACACGATGAACTGCTCTTCGACCTCCACCACGAGGAGCACGACCTCATCCCGCAGATTACGGCCACCATGCAGGCCGCCCTTCCTCTGCCTCACGGCGTCCCCCTCCTGGTGGAGGCTAACCATGCGCCCAACTGGCTGGAGGCACACTGATATTTTTCCAACATTAACACTTCAAAACAAAAATGACAACTCTTGTAGGTTTAGGTTACGATATCCACCGTTTTTCGGAAGAACCGCGTCCGCTGTGGCTCGGCGGCGTGAAAGTTCACGAAACAAAAGGGCTGGCAGGCCATAGCGATGCGGATGTGCTCTGCCATGCTCTGGCAGATGCCATACTGGGAGCCATAGGCGAGCCGGATATCGGCTACTGGTTTCCGCCGAATGACGACAGCTGCCTGAACATCTGCTCCCTGCGCATTGTGGAAAAAGCTGTTGAGTTGCTCCATGCCCAGGGTGGTAAGGTCGTGAATGCAGATTGCGCTCTCATAGCAGAGGCCCCCAAAATCATGCCCTTTGTCGCTCAGATGAAAGAGACACTTGCCCCCATTCTGGGTGTGGCACCGCGCCGAGTAGGCGTGAAAGCCACCACCAATGAAAAACTCGGCGCCCTGGGCCGCCGCGAGGGCATGGCAGCCTTTGCCACTGTATCAGTACAGGTTCCAGAATAACGCCATGGACAGCCAACTCGAACTTGCAGCCTTCGCGGCCGTCAAAAATATGGAAGCAGCCGGGCTCACTGTGGCTACGGCAGAGAGCTGCACGGGCGGACTCATCGCCGCAGCCCTTACCGGAGTTCCGGGTGCCTCCGGGGTATTCCGCTATGGCTGGGTCACTTATTGCAACGAGGCCAAGGAGCGAGAGCTGGGCGTTGCGCCCTCCATCATCGAACAACACGGTGTGGTGAGCGAAGCCGTTGTGGCAGCCATGGCAGAGGGTGCGCTGCGCCGGGCCGGGGCAGATATTGCTGTGGCCGTGTCCGGCAATGCCGGCCCCACAGCTGCCGAGGGTGAACCGCCGGTAGGAACTGTGTGCCTCGCTATTGTACGACGTGGCGCCGCTCGCCCCATGCACACGGAGACAGTATTTCTCCCCGGTGTTCCCCGCAACACGCTGCGCAATCTGGTGGCAGCCAAAGTACTGTCGCTCATTGCAACAGTGGCCCAATAAACGGAACAAACTTCTCACTCCTCTGCCTGCGGCAACAGTGCGGCAAGCTCCCCACGATACCCGGGCAGAGCACGGAGGGTATTCAGCAGCCACTCGCCAAACACGAGGCCGCAACGCTTGCACTCTCCGATGAAGGTATAGAAATACCGCGGGCGCAATTTGTGATGACATTATTTATTAAGAAATAGGAAGGAAGAGCGGCATTCTCTTCAAGACAGGCAGGCAATCATCTGTATGACACAGAAAATATCAAAAAAGGCTTGTTTGTATGTTATCATAAAATTATGACCTCGCACAGCAACAATACCGAAGCTCTCTGGCTCACCACACTCTCCACAGCCCAGCGTCAATTCTGGAATTGGATGATAGAATGTGACGGCAAAGACCGTACTACTGCCCACGAATATGTGAACTTCGTAGGTGAGTGCAACGCGTACGTTGAAAAGCTGCTAGGTATCAAGGTTGATTTTTATGCTTTGGAGTCACTTCAGCAGGTAGCACAGCTGAAGGAACTACTCTACAGTAATTCTGAGTTTCGGCTGCATAGTGCCGCTTTTCCTACCCTGAAATCCGCTCTTAACAAATTTGTCCAGTATATGGAAAAGAAGAACAACTCTAAAACTCATATCACCACGCGCAATCGTAAAGAATCCTTCCAGGAATGGATGCTTGCAAACAATTACAAAGAAACAACGGTCATTAACTATGCATACAATGTGCAGAAGTGCAGCGATTTCATGACTGAACGTATCGAAAAGTACGATTTCTATCGTGCGCAGAGTGCAGAGGAACTTAACCAGAAAGCACTCCGTCTGTTGAAAGATGCCTCATTTAAGGATATGGACATCGCCCGCCATGCTCAGTGCAGCAATGCGCTTAAGCGTTATTGCGAGTTCATGGCTTCTCTTTGACGAACCATCACATCCCTTATAATTAAAGCCTTTTAGAAAATATCCTATATGAAAAAGATTACAGGAGAAAATATACAGACTATCGCGGCTCAGAAACTTAATATCGACTTTGCTTCCTTGATCGCATTATGTGCTATCTGGGCTCCGGTAGAAGTACATGCTGCCATGCATGATGGGCAAGGGAACTACGCACGTGTTCCTAACTGCAGGCGCAGGAAGCATTTTGAGCCACGCGGGAAAGTAGACGGCGTTATATACGATGATAATACTCGCCCTAACACGCAGATGAAAGCCATGGCTAAGAAATACTACGGTGCCAGTCTTGTGGATTTTACCGTGTGCCATGTTTGGCCGAATACCTGTTATGATGAGCGTTATCATACTTGCTATGCCAATCTTGTATGCATTCCTGCGGCCATTCATTCTTTAACTGATTTCGCCCCGCATGTTGAAGCTTGCCTGAAATACAGAGCCTATGAGCTCTATGGCTGGAAACCGCAAAATGCTGAGATTCCGGAGAAGCCCGAGAATTACCCGAACGAGTGGCTGGAGTTGCCTAGATGCGAAAAGTCGACTCGCAAGAAGTTGCCTGAGACAGCGAATTGCTCCGCTACGCAGCCTTTTGATTGTGATAAGGCTCTATCCCGATTGGAAGGAGTTTGTGCGGACGATTCGATTGTTCACGAAATTATCCAGCTTGCTATAGACTTGGGCTGTTCCGATGAGAAATGGGTATACGTTGATGACCTGACAGCCGGACGGGCAAATCGTGCCAATATTCAATCCATGAAAACTGAAAGCGGAAACTCCTATGGTCGATATTTTGATGGCATGGGCCGTGGCACGGAGGCAAAGGTATGCTTTGTGCCAGAGGTGTGGAAAAAATTAAAGGCGCTGAACTGGGCAAAATAAAAGCATAGAATAGCATCTATTCAATCAAAGTAACTACTATTATAGAAGCATCAGCAAATGTCATTGAGTGAAGAGAATGTGGCTTTAATCAAAGCTGTAGAAAATAACGATATCTCTGCTGTAAAAACTGCACTCGCTGCGGGAGCAAGTCCTAATGCGTTAGGCAGAGCAGGGATGACTGCATTTATGCAGGCCGTGTTCGGGAATGAATGGAACAACACTATCATATCTGCCCTCCTTGAAGCAGGAGCAGATGCAAATGCTAAGGATGATAAAGGCGTCAATGCTTTGATGATAGCTGCGGAAAAAAAGTCGCTTCATAGACTTAATTTATTAATCGAAACAGGGGCTGATGTGAATGCTGTGGATGCACTTGGTTGCACAGCTTTAATGCGTGCTGCGTATAGCGGTTGTGCGCAGTGTGTCCGGCTTTTGATTGATGCAGGCGCCAACACGAATGACTTATCTTACCGAGGCCTTAACGCTGCGATATGTACTACATATCATGACTCAGTACAATGCCTTAAGGCCTTGATAGATGCAGGAACCGATGTGAATGCAGCTATGGATAAAGCTGCTTCTGCTGTGATGATGGCTGTAGAGAACGAAGCTAAGCAATGTCTGGCTCTGCTGATAGAGGTCGGTGCGAATGTGAACGCAGCCGACGGAGATGGTAATACAGCAATGATGCGAGCCATTGATAAAGGTTCCTCAGAGTTCCTGGATATATTGGTAAAAGCCGGAGCTGATGTGAACGCGGTCGACGGGGATGGTAATACAGCAATGATGCGAGCCATTGATAAAGGTTCCTCAGAGCTTCTGAAGATATTGATAAATGCCGGAGCTGATGTGAACGCAGTCGACGGGGATGGTAATACAGCAATGATGCGAGCCATTGATAAAGGTTCCTCAGAGCTTCTGGAGATATTGATAAATGCCGGAGCTGATGTGAATGCAATCGACGAGGATGATCATACAGCAATGATGCGAGCCATTGGTAAAGGTTCCTCAGAGCTTCTGGAGATATTGATAAATGCCGGAGCTAATGTGAATGCTGTGAATAATACAGGGTACACTGCGTTGATGCATGCTGCCCGTAATACATGGACCCCGAATCTAGAGTTGTTGCTCGAAGCCGGCGCAGACGTAAATGCTGTGGATAATACTGGGCGCACTGCGTTGATGCATGCTGCTAAAATAATGTGGACCTCTAATCTGGAGTTGTTACTTAAATTCGGGGCCAATGTTAATGACGAGTATGTGGCAGGGTATACTGCTTTACGAACGCTTATCGATGACAATGATGGTGAAAATATAGATGCTCTCCAGCTTTTGCTTGAAGCAGGGGCTGATGTGAACGTGGCAGACTCTGAAGGGGTGACGCCTTTGATGATAGCCGCATCAGCGAGATATGCAGGGTACCTGAAACAGCTTATTGATGCTGGAGCAGAGGTGAATGCCGCGGATGCGGATGGTTGGACGGCTCTCATTCATGCTTTAATGGGACAAGCCAATCAGAGTGAAGAGATTGTGCAGCTTTTGATAGATGCAGGCGCAAATGTGAATGCAGTCACAGCAGATGGTGGTACTCCGCTTATGTATGCAGTGCATGAGGTGTCTGAAAATAATACAAAGATACTAGAACTGCTGGTAGAAGCCGGCGCTTTGGTAAATGCTTCTGATAATTATGGAGAAACAGCCTATCTGATAGCTTCTTATTGCAAAAATACTTCTGCCAAAAAGTATCTTTTGAAGGTTGGGGCTGTGCCTTTGGAAGAAGAATAGTTTGCCTATTCGTTGCGCCTGACGCTTGTATTGTTGTACAATCCTACGCCTATTAGGTAAGACAGAGCCTAAGATTTTTACAGAACAAACCCTCAACCCTCTGCCTGCGGCAGTAATGCGGTCAGGTCCCCACGATACCCGGGCAGAGTACGGAGGCTATTCAGCAGCCACTCGCCAAACACGAGGCCGCAACGCTCGCACTCTCCGATGAAGGTATAAAACAGCGCAGACATAGCCCCCTCCCCGGGGGCTGATACAAAGAGGGCACGCGCCACCGGCGGGGTATCCAACACCTCGCCTCTTTCCGGCACGGCCACGGAAAGCTCCTCCAGCCAACTGTAGTACACCCGCTCGCTCTCTGCACAACGCAGGGCGCGCATATAGCCAATGGGGCGCTTGTCGCGGATATCCCCCGTAGGTGCCTCATACACCTGCAGGCGTTCGCTTTGCTGCACAATATCGTAAAACGCGCGGTACAAAGGAGACAGCGCATCCGCCACAGCCTTCATCCATTGGCTCAGCATAGGCTCATCCACCCCCACAAGACCGTAATCGCAGAAAAACTTCAGCTGGCGGTACAAGGGAAGACGGTCGCAGAACTTGTTGCAGATAGCATGCACCGGCAGAGTGTCTCCCACCGCAGAATTACCCAGTGTGCAGGACGGCAGCCGGCAGGTCACCGTGTAAGAGCTCTCTGACTCCCCTTTTCGTATAAAACGAGGGTGAATGAAGCGCGTTTTGCTGAAACAATTGCCCTCGAACTCCAGGCGCTCGCTCACATCCAGTGCCTCATCCGTAGGCAGTTCCTCGTAGTTGAGCGGTTTCTTCTGCACCTCCAGCGGTACCAGTTTGCAGGCCCGCTGCAGGCCACTGATAAGCTGCAATCCCTCCCCCAGGCGACAAGGCACCTCCTGCACGCGAGAACGACGCCCCTGTTTCACGGTGCGGGCGCGACGCGATTCGCGCTCCTGCTGCGCGGCCAGCATAGCCTCCTCGCGGGCAGCCTCTAGCGCTGCCACATCATCCGCCTCGAAGGGAAGGCTCATCTGTTCGCTCTCTTGCACGGCACTACCCTACTATCAAAATGCTCATTTGTCAAGCCGGAACTGGCAGAGCCAACTCTCCATCTGTCGCGCCTGAGTTTCTTATCAAATTTGCAGAGTTAGCCGTTTTCAACTAATAAGAATTGCAAACTAAGCAAGGCTCAGGATATGATAGCGCCGCAATGAACGAGTCGCTCTCTCCAATCCTCAAACTCCGGAGCCGCCTCCTCACGACCATCTTCCCACTATAAACAGTCGCGGTTTTCCCAAACCGAGCCCACAACCTACCCGAAAACAAACGCAGCGCGCTATGCTCCCGGCATAGCGCGCTGCCTGTATCAGAAAGTCTCCATCCTCGGCAAGACTACTTCGCTTCGTCCGTGATTTCCGGGGTTGTGGGGAAATCGCGCTCGATGGCGTCTGCCCACATGAAGTAGGCCAGCACGAAAAAGACGGCAGTCAGGACACAGCCGATAATGTTTACCACCCTGCCGAGCGGTTTTTCCGGCACAATAAAGCCCAGCAGATACACCACCAGTGCAGCCCCGCCGGATACGGAAAGCAAGGAAATTGTACCGGGAATATCGTGGTCGTTGAAAATAAAGTTCAACACAGCGGGGAACAGGCCCAGCATGGCAGCTGCACCCACGGCATCCCATTTACCGAAAGCATTGTAATCCTCCTGTTCCTCCGTCATAGCTGTGAGTAGTATACCCTTCTCCCCGTCACTTTGCAATACTTTTGTGCGCATAACGCGCGGCGGGCTACATTTTCACCTTGACGCCACAGGGGGATATGCATTAGAATGACTGCCGTCATGAAAATAGCCAAGGCAGCTTTCCAGGTATTATGCGCGGTACTCTTCACCCTTCTTGTGCTGGCCTGCAGCGATGCAGACCGAGGACTGACTGCCGAGCAGCTGTGGAACAGCATACAAAGCGCCGCCACAGAACAGCCTGAGTGGCTCATGTGGGGGGCGATTGCCGCGCTGCAGCTGGTGCTCATGCGCTGGCTTGGCGGGCTGTGGAATGTGGTATTCAGCCTGTTGAGCGTGCTGCTGATGGCGGAGCTGATTATGCTGGCGGGCAATCTGCAGGCAGCCATAACCACCCCTCTCTTCAATGAACTCTCTGCTGCCGGAGCCGGCGACATCGTATCGCGCTATCCGGTTGCCTATTGGCTTATCCCCGTGCTCTGGTTTATCTCCTGCCTCTGTGCCCCGAATCAGGTACGAGTCTTTATCACCGCAGTAGTGTGCTACCTTCTCTGGCTGTTCCTTTCCTGGCTGGTCACCTTGGGTGTAAGCACATGGCTCAGCATGGGAGAGCCGGCACCGGCTCAGCTGGCAAGCCTCTTCTCCGCCAGTCCCTGGCTTACAGCGGCCGTACCGGGCTGTTTCCTGCTCATCTATGCGGAGCTGATGGCCATCTTCGAAGCGTGCCTGGGTTCCCGCAGGAAAAGCTGAGCCTCATTTCCCCATGCGCAAACACCTACTCCTGCTACCCCTGCTGATGTTGCCTCTATCCACCAACGGCTGCAATGCCTCGGGTGACAGGGTCGCCACGGCCAGAGAAAATGTGGCCCCGACTCTGGCAGAACATTTCGGAAAACCGGTTTTCATCCGTATTATCAAAGAGGATTACGAGTTTGAGCTCTGGGTACAGGAAACGGACGGTTCCTGGCAGCTCCTCAAGACATACGAGATTGCCGGCATGAGCGGCGACATCGGCCCTAAGACCCGCGAAGGCGATGAGCAGGCACCGGAGGGCTTCTACCGCGTGTTCCCTCGCTCCATGAACCCGCGCAGCCGCTACCACCTCTCCTTCAACATCGGCTATCCCAACACATACGACGCCTCGCTCGGGCGCACCGGCTCCTACATCATGGTGCATGGCAGTGATGTGTCCATTGGCTGCTTCGCCATGACCGACCTGGGTATCGAGGAAATCTACACCCTGGTGAACGAAGCCTTCCGCGCCGGGGTGAAAAGCGTTCCCGTGCAGGTATACCCCTTCCGCATGACCGAGGAACGCATGAACGAGGAAAAGCAGAACAAGCACTACCCCTTCTGGCAACACCTGCTGCCGGGATGGCTGTACACGGAGGAACACAACGCCCCTTACGATGACACTGACACTTGCCGGAGCTGAATGGCTGACCAACTCCCCCTATACAGCTCTCTACCTGCTTTCCCTGCTTCCTCTTTTAGCAGCGGCTATCGCCATGCATGAGCAGGATGAAGAACGCCGGCATAAGTGGGTAGCCTTTTTCCTGAGCAGTTTTATCGCCTTGCTTTTGTTTATCTGGGTGATGTCTGCGCTGGATATTGAACTGCGTGATTTGCTGAAAAGAAAACGCGTATTCACCCACCACTACAGCCGCGCACGCCTCATCCTTTGTCTTATGCTCTGGGCCGCAACCGCCAAACTCATATCCCTGGGTATGCTTCGGCTCTTCTACCGCTTGCGCCGCAGAAGAGCCGAAGAAGATGAACAGGATGAGGAGTAAGGCGATTATTCAATCTCAATCGTATCCTTGGCACGGCGCTCAGCGCGCTTTTTGTCCTTCTTTTCCTTGGCTTTGGCACGCTTGGCCTCACGCGCAGCCTTGCGCTGCTCGGGGGTGAGCTTATGCTTAAGGTTGCCCCACAGCGTCACCAGAGTGGGAGACAGCTTACCGTAGTCCGTGGTGGCATCCAGCTTGTTGACTTTCTTGATGAAGCCCTTGAGCTGGTTGGCCTGTATAGCCTCGCGGCGAGACTGGCCGATGAGCAGATTATATACAGCCTGGCGGTCACGATTGCGCAGCGCCTCATCTTTGAATACGGCCTCGCAGTCCTTGCGCATCTGCTGATAATCCGCCTCGAAATCCGGCTTCAGGAAGCCATCCGGCGTATCAAGCTGCTTGTACATGAACTGCAGAGCATTGAACTTGTTGCGGCGCAGAGCTCCGAGCTTATCTGTGGGGTCTGCCAGCTCCAGCTGCTCCATCAGGTCATCCGGCTTGGTGATAGGCAAATCTGCCACCTGAGCCAGAAGCTTAGCCTTCTCCTGCCCCACAAGAGGAGCGGCCTTTTCCATGAGCTCCTGCTGTTTACGCAGTGCCTGTACGTATTTGGAGATATTCTTCACGCCTTCGGTACAGGCATCGTCCGAGCCCAGATAATCTGAGCCCTGGAACGAGGCATACCTGCGACCGCTTTTATCGAAGAACATGACCGTGGGACAGACATCGAAAGGCGGCGCCGGCATGCGGCCACGAATCTCGGCGGCGTTCTCTGCACCCTTTGCGGAATCCCTCTCGTAGAAAGGCACAGCCACCATCACCGCATTTCCGGCGGCTTCCTCTGCCTCCGGTGTATTCCAGAAGGTGTTGAGCAGCTGTACACTGCGCTTGTTCCAATCCGGCCCATAGCAGTAGGCAATCACGCCATCACTTCCGGCTTTCTCCAGTGCCTCATCGAAGGTCTTGGCACGCTGTGCCGCAGACGCCACGGACACCATCAGGGCACACAGCCCGAGAATCTCACTTAACTTTCTTATTGTCATACACAAGAACGGCTTTAAAATTGATACCTACGAGCTGGTCTTCACCGGAATCGATGCGGATAAACTTCGCAGTGGGATGACTGCGCTTAATGCATATGCGCATGCAGGGTTCCTTGGAACCGTCCGGCAGGTCGGTGAGCTTCTTCCATGTCTTACCATCCGTGGAAATCTCAATACCCCAGGTGCGGTACGAACCACAGCCATTCGTGGGGATGATGACGATACCACCGATACGGCTCTTCTTGGGCAGCTCGATTGTGACTTTCTGATGCTTACCGAAAGCGGAGAAGATATGGCCGCCTTTCTCCGTCAGAGCAGCAGCGTGGTGAATGATGGTGCTCTGGTCGTCGTGGTACTTGCTCAGCGTCACCAGGCCACCGGCAGAAACCAGGTTCCCGCCCACCGGCTCAAACTCCGGCATCTGCTTACCGGCGTCCATATAATCCGCGCTCCAGAGGTTAGCCAGCTCTACATTGCCGATTTCCTCTGCACCGCGAATCACGCCACAGGAAATCAAATCCTTGGAATCCGGGTTCTTCTGGACGGCTTCGGTCACCATGGCAATCACCTCCTTCAGGAAAGGCTTGCCCTCACCATGAGCTGTCTTGATGGCCCAGGCAATCATCTGGCAGAACTCCGGATGCAATGCCACATTGTCCACCAGAGTCTGCATGAACTTCTTCTTGTGCGTGCGGGCTTTACCCAGTGACTGGTACTGCATATCCAGCAGCAGGTGGAAATCCCACTGAGCTTTCTCGTTGATATTGAGACTCTTGAAATAGGATTCGAACGCAGCCAGTTTCTGCTTGGGAGAGCGCATCGCCTTCAGCATGGAGGGGTAGATACGCTCGCGCAGGAACTTGGCGCACATCTCCGGATGCTCCGGGGTGATGGAGGTGCACACAAACTGATTCACACCGAGCCACTTGAGCGGACGGCGCCCCAGAGAGCGGGCAGCAGTGTCCATGTAATGCATCCATACAGGCTGGTAAAGCGGCTGCATCTGCACGGCCAGCTCATAAAGCTTCAGCGCATTGATGGGGTTTCGGTGCTCGGAAAGCATGGTAGCCAGGGTGCAGACCATCTGAGCATCGCGGGTGATTGCTCCCTGCTGGTACATAGCAGTCTGCATCTGCAGAGCACTCCAGGTGTACTCCCCCCAGGTGTTCCAGTGCGGGTGGCGATCTTCGGACAGCGAGTTGGCACCATGCCACTGGCCATCGAAATACACGGCATAGGCGCAGTGTCCGGGCTCGCCCATGGTGAATGCCGGCACACCATTGGCACAGGCCGCGGAGGTGCCGAAGTGGGAGAGGCCACCGCACACAGCACCTACATCTCGCGTCTCTTTGGCAAAGTTGCCGGGGTAGAGCACATCGAAGGGCTGGTAGTACCACTGCGTGAAAATGGAGTCACCGTACACATTCGTGGGCAGATACGGCACCTGGTAGGCCATGCCGGTGTAGGCACGAGCGGGAGCGGCGCAGTTGTCTCGCAGCCAACGCATGGTGCTGGCCGTGCCGAAGGGGCTGTTGCCCTTCCAGCCGCAGCAGTAGTGCAACAGCCAGGTGGGAAGCTCGGCAAAGTAGCCGTTCAGCAGGTCCTTGTCGATACTCTCTGCAAAGAACAGATAACGCTCACGGGCTGCACGGTACACGTCCTGCTTATTCTTACCGGACTTCTTGGTACCGGGCAGTGTGGGCATGATATAGCCGAGGTCCTTAAAGCTCTCCAGCTCTTCCTTGCTGAGCTCCTTGCCTTCTCCATACCAGCCATTGCGCGTGAACTGCGTCGCAATGGCACCGGCCACGCGGCGCTTCAGGCCCGGCTTCACCGTGCCACCATCCACCAGCACCTCTTCATCCATCTTCGGATCCACCTGGCGGAAATGAGCAATCATGGACAAGGCCACCTCAGCCTTCGACAACTCACCATCATACACAAAGCCGGTAATCCACTCCAGGTCATTGAGCAGCGGAGAAAGCGAGTTGCGCGTGTTGCGGTCGCGCATCAGCTTGGAAAGCACATCCAGATCGCAGCGGTGAAGCAGCTCCCACTGCGCCAGCATCAGGCGCACTTCCGGGTCCTGCAGGTAGGCCTCCACCTTCTCCTGTGTTACCCCCTTCAGGCGCGAGCGAAGACGTCCGGCGAGGCGGCGCTTCAGAATCTTAGGTTGTTTCCACACAGCCGGGCTTATCTTGCCGGTGAAATGGGGCTCATTGACAGGGCGCAGGCCGTCATCTTCCCCGGCACTGTTGCCACGGCGGCGATAGGTTGCAATTTTAGCAGGCGTTACATTCTCGCCCTCGGGGTCATCCACTTCTTCCTCGGCCTCTTCCACGCCGTCTTCAAAGGCGTCCGGGTCGTAAGCATCGGCGAAACGATCCAGCCCATCATCCGGATCTTCCGACCAGTCAAAGTTCTCCTCCTCAGTATCGGGAGTCTCCTCTTCCGACGTATCTGCTACAGGTGTATCCGCCTGCTCCGGCTTCTGCTCCGGTTGCAGAACCGGCTTTTTGGGTTTGGCGGCAGCTGTGGGTTTACCATAAATGGCATTGGTCAGAGACGGCAATACCCCCGGGGCAGCCAGGTAGCCACCTACCAGACCGACCGCCAGTGTTATCAGGAAGACATGCTTGGGCTTCATTACGATTACACCTAATAGCAAATTCCCCCCCATATGTCAAGGAAGATATGGTATATAACAAGATAATTGCCTTCCGGCGAGAAAAATCCTCTTTTTCATTTACAAATTCGCAAAATCTGTTAATATACAGCAAAAGCTGGTAGCATGAACTCAAAAAGCCCCTCCTCGCACGGATTTGCCTCCCACATCGACGCAACTTTCAGAGGCACAGCATGGATATCCCTGCTGGCCGCCGCCTGTTACCTCACAGCAGCCTTCACCCTGCCGGAATCTCTGGGCGGTAAAAACTCCATCCCGGAATACCTGCAGCTGGGGATTCTCGCTATAGGCATCATTTTCTGCTTCCGAGCCAACAACAGGAAGCAGTTCTTTACCTTTGCCGCTCTTGTTCTTATTTTCCTGTTCCTGCGCGAAATCAACTACGGCCGTACACTTCCCTGCTTTGCAGACCCGGACAATCCTGAGAAATTCAAGAAGTGGAAGGAAATCCCCTACGGCTGGCTGGCGCATGTGCTCGTGGGAATCTACCTGGCCGCCATTGCCGCCTACTTCGTATGGCGCAAACTCTGGCGAGACACCTGGGAGCTGCTCAGCAAAGTACGCATTCCGGCTTGGGAAACGGGTGTCATGATAGCGGCTGCTCTCTGTGCCCAGCTCACCGAGCGACTCGTTCACAATGATTTTGTGGAGGAGTTTTTTGAGCTTACTTTCTACACCGCCTTTATCTGCCTGCTGTGGCGCTACACCGCCGGACGGGTTCAGATAATCGCCAAATAACATACGGCCATCCCCAAACACCACACTCTGTCGCCCGTGAGTCAGCACACGGCTGCGAACGCACTTCCTGCTTGCCAACAGACAGGCCTTTTGCTATAGTGCGCGGACGCACACTTATGCTCAAGGGAATCATATTCGACATGGACGGCACACTGGGGGACACGCTTCGCCTGTGTATCGAGTCCTACCGCGGCTGCGTCCGGGAGCTGATAGGACGCACCCCGTCAGAAGAAGAAGTTGTAAGCTACTTCGGCCTGAGCGACCGCGGCGTGCTGGGCGGCCTACTGGGTATGAGCCCGGATTCCCCGGAGTTGCCTATCCAAACTTTTGCGCGTATCTATTGCGAGCTGCACGATGAACTGGCCCCCGCGCCCTTCCCCGGCGCGGCTGAGTTGCTGTGGGAGCTGAAACAGCGCGGGCTGAAGCTTGCCCTGCTCACCGGCAAGGAAGCGTACACAGCCATCCCCACCGTTCAAAAATATGGCATGGAGGGCGTGTTTGACCTGCAGCTCTACGGTGACCCCTATTACAATGCCAAGGCCGACAACCTGAAACGCGCCATGCAAGCCTGGCAGCTGGAGCCGGAGGAAATCATCTACGTGGGCGATGCCCCCAGCGATATTTCCCTCTGCCACAGTGTCGGCGTCGCTATCATCAATGCGGCATGGGGCAGCAATGCCTCGGCAGAGGAAGCCGCATGCTTAAAACTTTCTCCGGAATACAGGCTGGCAGATTTCCACGAGCTGGCCCCTCTCATCCATAAACTGACAACATGAACAAACACACACTGATTGCCGGTCTCATGCTGAGCACAGCCGCCCTGGCTGCGGCAGAGCTCCCCCATATCTTTCCCACCCCCCAGCAAACCAAGCTGCAGGACTCCTACACACGCGTAAACCAGGTACAGATACTGGCCCGCAAGGAGAAGAGCAGCGGGGGTATGTGGGACATTCTGCCCGCCGACAATGAGGGTGCATATGCACTGGAAATCACCAACGGCAAACTCACCGTCTGGGCAAACAGCAAAGTTGCCCTCCACTATGCCAAGCAAACTCTCAGCCAGCTGCTGCGCGGTATCCCCGGAGCCGACAATGCCCAGAAAGACCCCTTCCCCGGAGAAACCATAGACCAGGTTGCCAAAAAAGGTGAACTGCCTCTCGGCACAGTGGCGGACTGGCCGGATTTGCCTTTCCGCGGCACGGTAGAGGGTTACTATGGCGCCCCCTGGAGCTACGAGGCGCGTAAATCTCAGTTTGAGTTCTACGGGCGCAACAAGCTCAACACCTATATCTACGCACCCAAAGACGACCCTTTCCACCACGGTCTGGGCTGCTACAAGCCCTACCCGGCGGCCAAAGCGCGTGAAATACGCGAGCTGGTGCAGTACGCCCGCCGTAACCATGTGCGTTTTGTCTGGGCTATTCACCCGGCAAACACCGTGCGCTGGGAAGAAAACGGCGGCAAAAAACAACTGGACGCCCTCTGCCACAAGCTCAAGCTCATGTACGACCTGGGCGTGCGCGATTTCGGCGTATTGGTGGACGACTCCAGCGGCGAAATCGGCAAAGCCTCCCGCCAGGTGCAGCTTTGCAACTACATACTCGAGAATTTCATCCGTAAGCACAAAGATGTGAACCAGACCCTCATCATGTGCCCCACAGGTTACAACAAATCCTGGACCAACGCTCAGTTTCTGCAGACACTCGGCAATGGACTGGACAAATCCATCCCCGTGATGTGGACCGGCGACACCGTGGTGAACGACATTACCCTGCAAGGCCAACACTGGGTGAATGAGCATGTGAAACGCCCCACCTTCATCTGGTGGAACTGGCCCTGCAACGACTTCAAGCG
This sequence comes from Akkermansia sp., assembly GCA_045636905.1. GTDB lineage: Bacteria > Verrucomicrobiota > Verrucomicrobiia > Verrucomicrobiales > Akkermansiaceae > Akkermansia. The sequence goes on along the minus strand of JAZTYL010000035.1, from coordinate 68,940 downwards.
CAGCCGCATCTCCATGGGCCGCACCTACGGTTTAGGGACTGAGCCGGAGATGAAATCGGCTATGAGCGGCTTTGTCGCCAACCCCATGGAGCATGCCGAGGCCAGCAAGGTAGGCATCTTCGGCGTGGCGGACTACACCTGGAACATCACCGGATTCGAGTCCGACAAATCCTGGCGTGCCGGTATTGCGCGCCTTTACCCCGGCTGTGCCGAAGCCATGCAGTGCTTCTGCGAGCACAACTCCTACCTCCTTCCCAACACGCACAAATACTTCCGCGAGGAATCCGTGCATATATCAGACATCGCCTCCGCTTTCACCGGCTCCCTGGATATGAATGCGCCGGATACCGCAGCTGCGGCCGGCCTGCAGGAGGAGTTCGAGCGCATGGAAAAAGCCGGCCTTACCCTCAGCACCGCAGAGGGCATCAAGGATTTGCAGGAGGATATTGCCCCCTGGATTTCTCAATTTATCCTGGCCGGACGTGCCGGTACTTCTGCCATGAAAGCCATACGTGCCACCAAGCAGAGTGCACGCATCCGACACTTCTTCCGCGCTGTGGATGCCCACATCGCCATGGCCGACACCAAGCGCGATGAGTGGACCCCCAAGGGCACGAAATTCGTGAAAAACACGGAGGTAGCCATGTACTGCATGACTCCGGCCATCCGCGCCACACTCCGCTACCTCAGCAACGCCATCGGCTCAGAGCTCGGCGTGCAGGCAGCCCCTGCTCCCGCCTTCTCTGCCAACAAGGGAGAAGCTCTTGCCGAGCCCCGCATTCTTGCGGATAACTCCCCGGACACCTTCTGGTCCTCCGATGCCCGCCAGGAAGCCGGAGACTGGTACTGCCTGGATTTCGGCACCCCCACCACCATCCACAACATTGTGATGCTCACCGGCGGCCCTCGCTCGGGCGACATCATGAAGAAAGGCCAATTCGAAATCTCGGATGACGGCAAGAACTGGCGTCCGGTAGGCAAACCCATTGGCGGCTGCGCCATAAACATCGACCTGGAATCCTCCCCGGTCAAGGCCCGCATGCTGCGCTACCGCATTCTGGAACCCATGCACCGCTGGGCCGCCATCTGCGAGTTCGGCATCAACCGCGGCCTGCCGTCCTTTGTTGACTCGAACCTGAGCAAGGCCCCGGCTCTGTCCCTGCACCGCAACGAGGAGGAGATTGGTCTCAACCGCATCATGGAGGTATTCACCATTCAACCGGGCGAATACATCGAGCTGCAAATCCCCGGTGCCATCTCCCCCGAGGCGCTGGATATCAATCTGGAAAACGCAGAGCTGAGCAGCTGGGCAAACATCAGCCTCACTCTGGCAGATGGCGCCACCACCCGAGTAAGGGGTAAGACGGTGAACAACCACCTCCACATCCGCAAGCAGCAGCTGCCGAACAAGCCCGTCTCCGCCGTGCGCCTGACCAATAGCAGCAAGAAGGCTCGTGAAATCAAACTCACACAGTTCCGCCTGGCTCTCTCTGAGAAAGATGCAGATACCAACATCGCGACCCTCACGGATTCGGACCTCACCACGCGCTTCGATAACAGCCAGGCAGAAATGCAGGTGAATCTCGCCGTGCCTGCCAATACCGGCAGAGTTCTGGTGCTGGGCACCGCTCGCTGCACGCTGAACGGTGCCGAACCGACCCGCAGCACAGACTATGTGCAGGAGTTCATTCTGCCGCAGGATACCTCAAGAATCCGCCTCGAGGCCCCGCGCAAGGAGAATACCGCCACATACGAGGTCATCTTCGCACCGAGCAAGTAAGCTCCGCATTTGCCACAGCCATGCGTACCGCTCCTCTCTCTCTGTTTGCCGGCATGCTGCTTCTTGCAGCATGCTCGCACCGCACCACCCCGCCACCACCTCCGGAGCAACCACCGCTCATGGCAGGCGAAGCACGTTTTGGCAGCATGTCCGCAGCCGAACAGGCAGAGCTTCAGCAGCTCCTTGCGCCTTTCCTCGCCCCCTCAGCTCCTGTAGAGCTCTGGTACAGTGCCGCCCGCCGGAAGGACAACGGCACCTTCGAATGGTGTATCTCCCCCGCCCTCTCGGAGGCAGAGTGGGTCTGCCTGGGTACCATGCCGCCCGCAGAACTGCAGAAACTCGCCGCCGAGCGCACCGTGGTGGAATACGGTGACACTCTGGACTATTGGCTGCGCTTCGAGTTGCGCTGTGGCGGCAAAAGCCTGCCTATCATGATATGCCCGGCGGAGGAGTTCGGCGTACGCATAGGAGGCACTCATTCGGTGCGTTCCCGCTCCTTCCATCGCGCCGTCTGGAAGTTCATGGAGCGCCAATACAACATCCAGAAGCGATTCGACAAAATCGTACTCGAGTAAATTACTCGCTGCCTCACTTATTTTTTTATCAATCCGGTTAACTCAAAAAAGGCCTCAGTTCCCGTGGGAACTGAGGCCGAAAGTTTGGCTATGATGCGAATGGCGGCTTAGCAGCAGGGCTTGGCCAGCACCTTGCGGAGGCGGGCGAAGCGGGGCAGAGCCTGCACGGTCTTCATACCGGTCTCGCCCTGGATGAGGGGCAGAGCGTAGTCGATGAAGGCGCGCTCGATGCCGTTACCGGCAGCGTTGATCCACTCGCGGGGAACCTTGCGCTCGAAGTTGGCAACGCTCTCCAGGGGCAGGAGCTTGGTGTTGCACACATACTGACCGTAGAGGTCGTTGCGCTCGAAGGCAACCATCTTGTCGGTGTCGCCGTTCACAGCGGCCTGCACAGCGGTCTTACCGGCAAGGTAGGCCTCCATGGCATCCGTGGTGGAAGCCAGGTGAGTGGCGCAGCGCTGCAGCAGGGAGGGCTCGATGGCGCGAACCTTGGCGGAGGGGATGCGCTCGCGCACAACCTCAGCCAGCTTGTTGGCAAGACCGCCGAGCTGGGCGTGACCGAAGCCGTCCTTGCTGTTGGTCTTGGCCTGGGAGATGAAGTTGCCGTAGGCATCGTGGATACCCTCGGAAACCACCACAAGGCACTTGGAGGTAGCGTTGTAGCGCTTCTCAACGTCGGCCAGGAAGGTCTCCATGTCGAAGTCCACCTCGGGGAGGTAGATGAGGTCGGGACCGGCACCGGCGTAGTTGGCCAGGGCGCTGGCGGCGGTAAGCCAGCCGGCGTGGCGGCCCATCACCTCGATGATGGTGATCATGCCGGTATCGTAGCAGGAAGCGTCGTGCTGAACCTCCATGCAGGAAGTAGCGATGTACTTAGCAGCAGAGGCGAAGCCGGGGCAGTGGTCGGTACCGAAGAGGTCGTTATCGATGGTCTTGGGAATGCCCATAACGCGGCACTCGTAACCGGACTTCTGCATGAACTTGGAAATCTTGTTGCAGGTGTCCATGGAGTCGTTACCACCGTTGTAGAAGAAGTAGCGAACGTCGAACTTCTTGAAGGTCTCGAGAATCTTCTCGTAATCGGTGGGATCCACATCGGGGTCCTTCATCTTGTAGCGGCAGGTACCCAGGGCGGAAGAGGGAGTGAACTTGAGCAGCTCAAGCTCTGCAGGGTCCTCCATACCCATGTCGTAAAGCTGTTCGTTGAGCACGCCCGTGATACCGTGGGCGGCACCCAGAACGCGGGTGATCTGGGGAGAGTTGAGAGCCGTCTGCACAGCGCCGAGAACGCTGGCGTTAATCACAGCGGTAGGACCGCCGGACTGGCCGATGATGCATGCACCTTTGAGTTCTTTCATAACTAATGTGACGTGATGTACGGATTAATTCACCGGCCTGCGACAAATTCAGCACCACAAGGCGCGGCACAGATATGTTACCTAATCTTACGCGATTTGGCAAGCAAAATATCTGCCATTCCGCAAATATTTATCATTTTTTTACAAAATTTGACACATAAAGCTTGCATTATGACACAGTATATGATAAGGTGGGGCGCATGAAGAGCTCCCTTATACTTGTAGCAGGCGGCGCTCTCCTTCTTTCCGCCTGCGCCCCGACAAAGAGACCGGCCACCCGGCCCGCAGCCACACCGCAGCCTGTTGCGACCCAGGCCGCCAATCCCTATACACCTGCAGCCCCCGGCCAGCCCGTGCAGCAGCCTGCCGCTCCTGCACAGCCGACAACTTACACCCCGCAGAGCTACCTGCCGCAGCCTGTGCAGCCCGTAGCCACCCAGCCCGTTTATGCGGTAGATCCCATCACCGGCCAGCCTGTAGCAGTGCAGCAGCAGCCCCAGCAGCCGCTCTACACCATTGACCCCGTCACCGGTCAGCTCGTGCAGGTTCAGGCACCTGTTGTAGCTCCGCAGCCGGTCGCTCCCACCTACACCACCGATCCCATGACCGGCCAACCTCTGGGTACCCAGCAGCAGCCCGGTTTAGGCACCATTTCCGGCGTACCGACAGCCGCCCCGACTCAGGCTCCCGGTCTCACCCAACCTGCTCCGGTAGCAGGCGCTACGGCAAACTATGCCGTGCAGCTCATCAACGGCACCACCGGTCGTCTTTTCCTGGAGGTGTTCGACGACTCCGACAACGTATTCCCCGTGGGCTACATGTTTGCCGGTCAGAACATCAGCACCCCGCCCTCTGAGCCCCGCAACATTCAGGGTCAGCTCACCGTGGTGATTCGCGACCCCGACACTCCCGATGGCCGCGAGCTGCGCCGCTACAAGGTAACGCCGCCCGTGGACTATGCCAACAAGACCATCGGCATCACCATTCTGCCCGGCGGTCGCTACCGCGCCAGCGTAGACGGCCAGGTGTACTACACCTCCCCGGATCCCAAGCCGGCAACACCTGCGGCTCCGAGCACAGAGGCAGCTCCGACTCCCGCTGCACCCGCCGCTCCCGCTCCGGCCCCTGCCGCTGCTGCAGATCCGGCCGCTGCTCCCACACAGATTCTGTAATGCCCCTGTATCGCCGCCGCTTATCGGTCGGCAGATACGCAGAAGCCCCGTTTTCCTTGCGGAAACGGGGCTTTCTCCATGTAAAGAAAGGTCTGCGGCCAAGCCGTCGGCTCACATGCGGCTCAGGAGGCTGCGCAGCTGCATCTCGAAGGCCTGCAGCTCCGCCGGGGTGGGAGTACCGCTCAGCTCGGTCCAGCCGAAACGGCCCATCTGGTCTATCTGCCAGGAGCCATTGGTGCCGCTCGGGAAGGAGCATTTGCCGGAAATCAGAGTACCGGGCAGCTGCAAATCATCCACCGTAACCGTGGGTTGCACCGCTGCACCCGGTGCCGCGGTCTCGGCAGGACGAGGGGCAGCAGGCTCAGCAGCAGTACGGGCAGGAGCCGCCGGCTCCGGTGCCGGTTTTGCCTGCGGACGCGCTATTTCAATACCGTGGTCGAGCAGCAGAAAACGCACATCCATGTAGGTGAGGTGCACACCACACTCGGCGGCAAGATTCTTCTGTATACCATTCAGGTCTACACCGTAGCTGGCCCAGCGGCGCACCATTTCCAGCTGCTCATTGCTCACTTTTGCACTCATGCAGGTATCTTACACGCCCAGTGGCACCAATGCAAGCTGCAATTACGGCATTTCCGCAGGCAGGTGATTCGGGCACTACCTCTGCCATACACGTTGTTAGTATTTGACACGCGGGGCGATATGTGGTAATATCAAGAAGAACAGGAGATTGCATCTCCCCTCTGAACAACAATAAACTGACTTTCAGAACCATGAAGAAAATCGCCATTTTTGTAGCCCTTGCAGCAGCCGCCAGCGCACAGCAGGATATTCTGACCAGCGTGAAGGATGCCGCCGTGAACGAAGCAAAAAACCAGGTTACCGCCGCCATCAACGAGAAAGTGAGCGACGCCACCGCCGATGCCGCGGAGGGAGCCTCCTCCATTACCTCCAAAGCAGCCGAAGCCAAGGCCAAAGTAGACGCCGCCAAGGCCGAAATCGAGGCCAAAAAGCAGGCTGTGGCCGATGCCAAGGCCGAAGCTGAGGCAAAAGTGGACGCTGCCAAGGCTCAGATAGAAGCCTCCAAAGCTGCCGCTGCGGAGAAAAAGGCTGCTTCCAAGGCCAACACCAGGAAGAAAGCTAAGGAGGCCACCGGCAAGGCTGTAAACAAGGGGCTCAACCGCCTTTTCAAGTAACACCCGCAACCGCCGGGCTTCACTGCCCGGCAACCACTCCGACCATGCGAGCTCTCATTCTGATTCTGACACTGGCGCTGCTGCCTGCAGTGGCACATGCTCAATACGGGATGACCAAAGGCAAGAGGATTCCCGTCATCAATCCCTCGCCGAAACTCAAAAACCCATCCCCGGAGCTGCGCAACCCCTCCCCCAAGCTCACTAATCCCAAAGCCGAGCTCGAGAGAGTGCGCCCGGATCTGCGACCGCGCACGCCCAGGCGACGCCGCTGAGGCTGTTTTTCACCGGGCCGGTGCGGGAATCGCACCGGCCTTTTTGCAAAAAAAATGCCTGTTAAATGAAAAAAGACGTAAATTTGGCTTGCCAAAAGCGTTCGATTAGAGTATAAGAGGCGACCAGCATTCCGCAGTGATGCGGTATTAAACTTTTACACAACACACAAGATATGTCCAAGCACTCCACACTCAAAGCAACCGGTACCGTTGGCGGTAAGCGTTCTGTCCTCAAGCGTTTCGAGCGCGTTAAGCTCATGAAGGAGCGCGGCCAGTGGAAGGAGGGTCAGAGCCCCATCGGTCTTCCCAAGACCAAGTTCGAGGCCTGATGCCGCCCACCCCTGCCCACTCGCTGCATGAGTAGGGCACCATACAGATATTTTCCCGGAGCCTCTCGGTATTCACATGCCGCGAGGCTTTTTTACAACCCGATGTGAACCCAAGGCGCGAAAGCGTCCCAACCAGAACACGAGACCAATGACAGAAGAGAACAGCAGTTACCCGCCCGCCCCAGAGGGCAGCGTGCGTCTGAACAAGTTTCTGGCAGCTTGCGGCTATGAGTCCCGCCGCGCTGCCGACCGCCTCATCGCAGAAGGGCGCGTAGAAGTGAACGGCAAGGCAGTGGATACCCCCGGTCTGCGGGTGCTGCCCACGGATTATGTGAAGGTGGATGGCCGCCATGCCACACCCAAGGAGGAAGTCGTGCTGCTGCTCAACAAGCCCCGCGGCTACGTATGCAGCCGTGATGCACAGGGCGCCATCGGCACCGTGTACGACCTGCTGCCGCCCAAGTATCGCTACGCCAACTATGTGGGGCGCCTGGATGCCGACAGCGAAGGCCTGATTATCTTCACCAACAACGGCACGCTCAGCCAGAACATCGGCCACCCCGGTGGCGGCATTGAGAAGGAGTACTGGGTGACGCTCGACCAGGCATTCGACAACAGCGTGCTGATACAGCTGCTCAAGGGTGTCCGCATCCCGGAGGGGCAGGCCAAGGCCAAGTATATCTCCCGCCTGAGCGCCCGCCGTGCCTGCGTGGTGCTGGAACAGGGTCTCAAGCGCCAGGTACGCCAGATGTTTTCCTGCCTGGGTCTGCGTGTTAAGAAACTGGTGCGCGTGCGTATCGGTTCCCTTTGGGGCGGCGACCTCGAGCCCGGTCAGGCTACCCTCATGACCCCCGAGCAGATTGCCGAGGCTACCACCAACCCGCGTCGTCGCAAGGGCCTTATCGGCGCCAAGCAGGCTTTCAAACCGCGTCCCCAGGCAAGCAATACTCCTGCCGCTCAGGACGATGAGGACGATAACTACGTCTTCAACCCCGCCGACTTCGAGACAGAAGAAGAGGCACTGGAGACATCCACCAAATTTACTGATGGCGAGGCCTTTGAGCCCGAGCGAGAAGACGGGCGTCGCCCCTTCGGCCGAGCCCCCCGCAACCGACGCGAGTTCACCGGAGATGACCGCGGCCCGCGCCGCAGCTTCGGCGACCGTGAGCGCCGTTCCTTCGGTGGTGACCGTGGCGAGCGCCGCGGCTTCGGCGACCGCGAGCGTCGTTCCTTCGGCGGTGACCGTGGCGAGCGCCGCAGCTTCGGCGACCGCGAGCGCAAGAGCTTCGGTGGCGAGCGCGGGGAGCGCCGTGGCTTCGGTGACCGCGAGCGCAAGAGCTTCGGTGGTGACCGTGGCGAGCGTCGCGGTTTCGGTGACCGTGAGCGCAAGAGCTTCGGTGGTGACCGCGGGGAACGCCGTGGTTTCGGCGGTGGCGAGCGCAAGAGCTTCGGCCAGCGTCCCGGCTTCGGAGAGCGCCGCAACACACGCAGCTTCAACAAACGCCGCCCGTACGACAAAGGACGCGGCGAGTAAACAGAAACATGTTTTACCAAAGGCTCCGCAAATGCGGAGCCTTTTTTCTGATGTTAATGCGTCAGCACACTGAACACAAGCACACAGAACAGACATCTCAACAGACATGAAGATTTACGCATGGATTACGGCAGCCGCCTTGCTGGCACTGCCACTCGCAGCCACGGAAGCATCCACGGCAACAGCCCCTGCCCCGGCTACAGCTGCAACGGAGAGTGACAACGCCGAATTGGAAGCGCAACTCGCCGAGCTGAAACAGAAATCCGAAAGCGGCGACACCGCCGCGACACAGCAGGTATACACCCGCTACGCCCTGGAGGGGCTCACCGAGCAGGCTCGCACCTGGGCCACCCGCTATGAGCAGCAACTTATCTCCAAGGCAGAAAGCGGGGATGCCAAAGCCATGATGCTGCTGGCCTCCGCCTACCTCCGCGGGCAGGACTACATGCCCTACAATCCCGCCGAGGCCGTGCGCTGGTTCAGCCGTGCCGCAGAAGCCGGGCAACCCTCCGCCGCCTACATTCTGGGCGAAATCTTCATGCAGCAGGGCAACACGGCCGAGGCCAAAAAGTTTTACAAACAGGCCTACGATGCCTACGCCAAGCTCACTTCTGAAATCTCCGGCGAGCCCACCACCACCCAGCGCAACGCCCTCTACTGGCAGGGCTATATGCAGCTCATGGGTATAGGCACAGAGCAAAACACCGCAGCAGGAATCGAGCGACTGAAATCCGCCGACATTGCCTGGGCCTGGAGCCAGCTCTACAAATGCTACATCAAGGGCATGGGGGTGGAAAAAGACCTCTCGCAGGCCATAGCCTATGCCCGAAAGCTGGCAGATGAAGCCGGGGACGGCATGATGGCCTGGGTAACTGCCACAGCTTACCTGAAGGGCGAGGGCGCACCCAAAGACGAGGCGCTGGGGCGCCAATACCTGGAGAAAGCCGCCCAGGCCAACATAGCACAGGCCATCCACCACAAAGGCACCCTGCTGCTGGCTGAGGGCAAGGCAAAAGAAGCCTACGACTGCTTCTGCCAGGCCGCCAGCATGGGGCTGCCGGAATCCATGACCGAGGCAGCCAAGCTTCTGCTCCACGGGGCAGAAGGTGTGGAGAAGGATGAAGCCCTCGCGCTGACCAAGCTCCAGGAAGCCAGCGATGTGTACAACGACCCGCGCGCTCCCTACGAACTGGGCTTGTACTACGACGCCGCGGGTGAGCCCGAGCTGGCCAACAACTGGTACCGCATCGCCAGCGACCGCGGCGTAGTCGAGGCCATGGCTCGCCGCGGCCTGCTGCACATCACCCCGAATTCCGGTGTGAGCTGGAGCCCCACGCAGATGTACCGCTGGTGGCGCACCGGCAGTGACGCTGGGGATTCCACCTGCTCGCTCTACCTCAACCTCTTTCTTTTCGTGTTCATCCCCGTGGTGCTCATCATCGCCTTCGGCGTGCCGATTGCCGTGGTACACGTCCTCAACAAGCGCGCCCTGCAGGAAGAAGCTCAGGCCAACGAAGAGCAGCCGGACAAGCCTGCAGATAAATAATCATCGGCAGATTTTCCGCCACAACATACGAAAAAAATCTTGCTTTCCGGGGCATATCTGCTAAACTGCGGGTATGCCCCGCTGCCGTAAATTCCTGCTGTTTGCTCTGCCCATGCTCCTCTGTATCGCTACAACCCTCCTTACGGTGGGGTGCAGCAGTATCTGGGTGAGCAGTAATCTGGGCGCTGCGCTCGACAGTGTGGGTAAATCCGTCCCCTACGCCCACAAGACCGCAAACTACACACTCGATGGCAAGCTCTATACAGAATGCGAAGTCAGCTACAGCGAGTTTCAGACACCCATCGTAGAGCTGAACTTCGGTCACCTGAACTACGAGGCAACGCATCAGAGGAACCCACAGTCCCGAACCCGCTATCTGCTGGCGAGCGACAGCTACGAGGTGATACCGGCAAGCGAGTTCGACTACACCCGAGCCACACGCTCCGTCAAGCCCAAAAGCATAGGCCACGGTATACCGGCGCGCTACTGCACCTCTTTTCGCCCGCTGAGCGCAGACTACAACGATAGCGTATTCGGGACTCAGGTCAACTTTCTGCCCGAGCAGCGCAGCACCGGCAACTACCTGCGAACGCCGCTGGTAGCAGTGGTCTCCTGGGGTGTGGACGTCCCCCTCACGCTGGTGGGCAACACCGTTCTCTATACCGCCACAGGCTTCTTCGCCCTGCTCTCTTTACCTTTTGCTTTATGAAATCTACCCTTCTCGCTACTTCGCTGCTTGCACTCCTGCTGCCGGGCTGTGTCTCTTTCAACTTCGGTGCCAAGCTGGACAGCATAGGCAAGGCCGTGCCTACCGTTCAACGCGACGCCTCCGCCCCCATCCTCTACCGCCTGGGCAAAGACTACTACATGGAGTGCGAGGTGCGCTACATGCGCTATGCGCCCAACGCGGTGGATTGGTACCCGGATCCCTTCTTCTGGGGGATGCGCACGGAGTACGAAAAAGCCCCGGCCTACCTCCGAGCCCCTGCTCCGGAGCGTTACCTGCTGCACCTCAACGCCCCCACCCCCACGCTGGTAAAAGCCGCGGATGTTGACTTAAGCAAAGCTCGGCGTATCAAGCGCGAGGCACTCCCCAAGAATCTTAAAGCAGAGATACCCATTACCCTCACCACCGGCTGGCACCTGCTGAGTGCCGACCTGCTCAAGGAGCATGCCTCCCCTGCCGAAATTTCCGGTCTGCCGGAAAAACGCACACTGGGTAACTACCTGCGAGCCCCGCTTGTGCCCCTGATTTCCTGGGGTGTGGATGTGCCCCTCAGCATCGCGGGCTCCGTACTCAGCCTCACTGTTGCCACCCCCTGCGTGTTCATCAGCATCTTTGTGTGCGGAGAGCGGTTTTATTGAAACCACCGGCTGCATCTCATCAACCAAACACGCTCGGCAACAAATGCACGGCGTAGAGAGGCAGATTCACCAGACAACAGGAAGCACCGTCTTCATCTAGCGGCATTTCCTGTTCCTGCCACGGAGCCATAGACACACGAACCGCATGAGGTGAACGGAATTTTCGACAAAATGCCTTAAGGCTCTTGGCCTGCAAATTAGTTTCAGCTTTCACCTCCACAGGTACGATATGCATACGCAGCTGCACCAGGAAATCGATTTCTGTCTGAGAATTGGCTGTTGCCCAATAATAAGGAGAAATACCACATGCTGCGCGCAGCTGTTGCTGCACATACTGCTCCGCCAGCGCTCCCTTGAACTCAGTAAAAATGCGGTTACTCTCCAGAATCACATCCGGAGGCAACCCGGCTTTGGCCCCCAGAAGCCCGACATCCAAGAAAAATGCCTTAAACGCAGCCTCTCGGTATGCATCCGCCGGGAAAGCCGGCTTACTGACCCTCACCACCTTATATATCAATCCCGCATCAAGCAGCCACTGCATGGCAACCTCCAGATCCCGCATTCGCAGGCCAGGCTGCACATCCTTGCACATAAACTTTTTATTCTCGCGCGAAAGCTGCTCCGGTATCGAATCCCATATCAACGAAATGCGGGGAGACTCCTCGGGCGGAGCATGTTTGCTGAAATCTCGCTGGTAGCCCAATAACACTGCCTCCTGCACCGCACGAACCTGCGCAAAATCCCCGGTTCGGACATAAGTTTCTACCGCTTCCGGCATTCCCCCGACCACATAATACAATTTGAGCAAGTCGATATAGCGTGATGCAAAATCCGTAACAAGCCCCCAATCCCTGCGTTCCAGAGCCTCGGCATACAGCTCATTTCCTGTTGCAACCAGAAACTCAGAATACGTCATCGGGTATAAGTGCAAGATGTCCACCTTCCCCACAGGAAAACCGGTCCCGCTATGCTCATAAAGCCCCAGCAAAGACCCTGCAGCCACAATGTGATATTCTCGCGCCTGCTCACAAAAATATTTCAGCGATGTCAGAGCGCGCGGACACTCCTGAATTTCATCGAAGATAATGAGTGTATCCTTCGGGGTTATTTTGAAGCCGACATTCAGCTGGAGCGCCTCAAGCAGGCGCGGAATATCGTAATCCTTCTCAAAACTGGCACGCAGTCGTTCATTCAAATCAAAACTGATGTAAGCCACCTTTTTGAAATGGCGACGCCCGAATTCCTGCAACAACCAAGTCTTACCCACCTGCCGCGCGCCAAGCAATAAAAGAGGCTTGCGCAGTGGGTTCTTTTTCCATTTAAGAAGCTGTGCCAGACTGTCTCGTTTCATGACTTTTTTTTCGCTACGACTCAGTATAGCACATTTTTATTGATAATCAAGCCCCGTCCACATTTTCTTGAGGACTTTTAGCCATTTCGCCCACATTTTCTTGAGGACTTTTGGCTATTTCGTCCACATTTTCTTGAGGACTTTTGGCCATTTCACCCACATTTTCTTGAGGACTTTCTGTTATGCGACGGTGGATATAACGCCACAGGAAGAGGAGGATGGTTGGGGGAACGGCCGTAACCAGGAGGCGGGCAGAAAGCAGAGAGTCTCCGGGGAAAGAGATGAGGTGCAACTCCAGGAAATACGCCACTGCGGCTGCCGGCAGCCCGGGCACGAGCAGATACAGAAACAGGCGGAAGCACACACGCTGCCAGCGCCCACAAGGCAGAAGCTCAGCCAGAGGCCAGAAGATGGGAGCAAACAATGCCGCATTCAGTGCCCAGAGCATCACCTTCTCCCACCAGTAGAAAACGATGCGCCCCATAGCCAGGCATAACCCGGCCAGAGCGATGAGAAACAGCAAGCCAAAGCCGCAGGCCAGAGACACCAGCACCCGCAGTGCACGGCGCAGCCCCGCTCGCTCTGCCGCTGTGGCCACGCGCAACCCGCGCCGCCTCCCCGGCAGCAACGCCGCCAGCAGAAACACACCGACACAGGCCCACAAAAACACCGCAGCCCCCACGCCCCGGGGCAACTCCTTGCCCGCATCGCCGCAATCCCCACAGGCAACAGCAAACAGACCAAACGCCGCGATGCAGCCCAGCACTTCCCCCAGGCGGCTACTCCACACCGCACGCAGGGAAATCAGCCACGGCAGCAACCCACCGGCTACCGCCGCCGCCAGGTAACACCACATGCGCGCCCAATCGGCATCCGGGCTGGATACGCCCTCCGGCCACATGGCGCGGGCTGCCAGACACAGGAACACGCAGCAAGATGTTGTTGCCGGTACCCACACAAGCCCTTTGTGCATTTTCTCACTCATACTGCCGTGTTAGACGCCACATACCGCCTGTGTGTTCATTTTTCTCCTGCCATAGGTCGGAAGTGCCTACACATTTTTGCGCTGCACAATGCTGATATTCTTCTGCAGGCTGCCACGCTTGCGGGCGCGGATAGCCTCCATCTGCTTGGGGCTGGGGGCCCCGTTCAGTCGGTGGTCCAGCTCATCGCACAGCGCGCGGCGGGCCAGAAAGCGATTTATTTCCCGCTCCCGCTCGCGGTGGCATTTGATAACGAGTCCGGTAGGGCGATGCACCAGACATACCGCGTTGTTCGTCTTATTGACTTTCTGGCCGCCCTTGCCGCTTCCGCGCACAAAGCTCTCCTCCAGGTCACGCTCCGAGATGCCGAGCGCCTTCATGCGCTCCAGCAACTCGTTGCGTTTCTGGGGTGAAACCGGCATAGGCTTATACCGTCACCTCGCCGGCCAGAGCCTCGCCGGGAGCAAAGCTGTAGGGGCCTGTCACGGTGAGTTTTTTCACATGCTTCAGGCTGGGCACGCCAAGGGCATCCAGCGAGTCCACAAGCTTGTAGAGCTTGCTGTCCAGCTGCACGATGGGAGCCACACCGCCGCATTCCGGAGCCAGGGACATGCGGCCGGTCTCGTCTATCTGCACGGCATCGGAGCGCAGCAGCAACAAGTCGCTGCAAGTCTTTACCGGGAAGAAACGGCTGCGCGGCACACATACCGCACGAGCCCCGGGGAAACACTGTATCGCCGCACCCATAGCCACCTCCAGCTGGTACACCTTGGGCGAGGAAGCATCTCGCGGATCCACGGTCTTGCTGTTGCAGATGACCGGCAGCGGCAGCACGCCATTGTTGGCGGCCAGGAAATCCCGCAGCGCATCGAGGCGAATCCACAGGTTATTGGTATTGAAGTAACGGTGGCGGTCGATGTCCTGGAAAGCCGGCACATCCTCCTCCGGGCACTGAGCAATCTCACGCAGCAGGGGCTGGCCATCCGCTGCACGGGTTGCCAGGTGGCCGCCCTTCTTGTCCGCCTCCGTGCGGCGGGTCACCTCCATCACAAAGGGAGCGCCGCTCTCCGCAAACCAGCGCAGGAAGTGCGTATCCATCTGCGCGCCGAGGTTGTCCGAGTTGGACACAAAGGCATATTTCACACCGGCGGCCAGCAACTTATCCAGCCAGCCGCTGCCCACCAGAGCGGGGTAAATGTCGCCGTGACCGGGCGGGCACCACTCCAGCTCCGGGTTCGCCGGGTAGCTCACCGGCTCCAGCGTATCCGTCAGCAGCTTGGGCACGCGGTTCTGCAGCATCTGCACCTTCTCCGGGTCGGCAAAGCCATCTTCCGCATAGCGGGCGAGGTGTGCCATAGTGTCCTCCCCGGTGGAAAACGAATTCATGAGCAGCAGGTTCACAGGGTACCCAGCTGCAGCACGCAGGCTCTTCACCTGCCGCACGATGAGGTCCAGGAAGGTCACCCCCGGCTTAATCTCCAGCAGGCTCTTGGCCTTCTGCAGCCCCATGCCGGTGCCAAGCCCGCCGTTGAGCTTTATCAGCACCGCCTGCGCCAGCAGCTCGGCATCCGCAGCAGGGGTGGCCCCCACCAGCTCCTCCCAGTCCGCCACGCCCTCGGCGGGCACGATGTCGGACTCCGGTATCAACATGCTCTGCTTGCTCTCCAGCACCTGTACACTGTGGCGGAACGCATCTATCGCAGCTGCGGAAAGCCCCACGCCGCGCATCTTCTTCTCTATGACCTCGAATCGGCTCATGCGCAACATTATAAATCGCGCCCCCCGCTCTTTCAATACTAAAGTGCGGCCTCCGCCTTTTTTGCCCCCTGCCCGGCGGAAAATCTCGAGCTAACGCACGTCCTGAACTCATGCATCATGCCGCCTCTCACACACACCTTTCCGAATTGAAGATTTTCGCATTTTCGGCTTGCATCCGCATCGGCAAAGCGGTACAATTAGGCCTGTGATAGGGCGCAGAAAGAGCTTTCGTGCGCAAGAAGTCTCATCTGCCTTCTATCGCCTACATACACAATTCAATCCATCACATGAAAAGGACACTTATAGTACTTTTTTCTCTAAGCTGCGTTGCTGTGGCAGATAATTATACTTGGGTCGGACCGGAGAACGGAGATTGGGGTACCCCTTCCAACTGGGATATCAACAATGGCTATTATCCCCAGTCGAACAGTGATAACGCCTACATTGGTGACAATAAATCGGTAGTGTGGAACAGCGGCGACTATTTTGGTGCAAGCTATTCCGTCACCTTGGGAGAGAACAGCACACTGACTCTCACGTCAGATGGCAACCTCAATGTCAGTGCTTTCACCATCGGCAAGGACTCAAAGATTAATTGGAGCAATGAATATGATCTCGGTTACGGCAGGGATTTCACGATTAACTACGGCACCTTCACCGCAGATTCCTACGGTCAGTTCAATGTGGCAACAAATCGGGCCCTCTGGTACAACGATCATACTGTTACCCTGAGCGGCATTCTTGACTTTGAAGATGTTGCCGCCGGAGAAGGTACCATCAAGCTTTACACTCAATCAGGATACCTTTACGGGAATAATGTGAATTACAGCGGGCTGCAGGTTATCAACACAAACGACCGTGTCACCTACGAGATTAAGCATGATAACAGTGGGGTATACATCACCTACAATGCTGTACCCGAACCGGCCACTGCAACACTGAGCCTCTTGGCATTAGCCGGTCTGGCTGCTCGCCGCCGCCGCAAATAATCCTTTTGCTCAGCTTCTCTACGCAAAGAGCCACCTCTCGCAGGGTGGCTCTTTGGCTTATTGATGCACCTCTACAAATTATACAGCATTGATTAAGAAGAGGTAAGAATCGCAACCACGCAGAAGAATATTTCCAGCATATGGAAAATCCTTCCCCATAATTTATATTACCTGACATTTTTGTCAATATTTTTGCACTAAAATAGACCTAATACTCTTGAAAAATCAGCGTTATATGCTAGAATCTCACAGGGTGGCAGGAACCTATTATCGTTAATTTCCAGCTACTCACAAACAACTTTGTATTCGAGGTTATGGATGTAGAAAAAATTATCGTACAGCGCATTGAACAATGGGAGAAATAAACTGGCGCCATTCTTTCGACACTTAGGAAGCCAATTTAAGCCCCCTCACTTGTGTGCATTTGGCGTGTGCAGTTTTTATATCATTCTATACCCTCTGATGTCAATCCATTTTTGGCGCGATTTTGAAGCGTAGGCACGGCGTCCCGAGCGTAGCGAGGGCGCGGAGCGAAGCGACGCGAGCCGTGCCGGAGCGGAAAAATCGCGCCAAAAATTCGCCGGCAGGGGGGTGGCGAGGTTTTCCCTATACATCAGGGGGCTACAGTTCTTTAGCGCTGAATGTGGCCTTTCTCGGTTATAGTATTCCATCCATTCGGATGTCATTTCTATCGCATCTTCCAGACTCTTAGGCTCTCGGTGCAGGAAAAACTCATGCTTGCAGGTTCTCCAGAAACGCTCCATGATGATATTGTCGGCCCAGCGCCCTTTACCGTCCATGCATATTTTTATGCCCTTCTCGAGAATGGCTTCTTTCCAGTCTCCGGACGTATACTGACTTCCCTGATCGGCATTGAAGATTTTGGGGCAGCGCCCACTTTTCAATGCCATGTCTAAGGCAGCAAGGCACAGCCTTACATCCATATGCCGCCCCATGCTCCAGCCCAGCACAAAGCGGCTATCCCAATCCATCACTACACAAAGATAGTAGTTGCAACGGTCTATCTGAATGTAGGTGATATCACTGGTCCACACCTGATCTACTTCATTGATTTCCTCATCTTTAAGCAGATATGGTTCTTTTTCTGCTCGGGGATTCGGTGCACTGGTATCACGATGGGGATAGAGCGTGCGCAGCCCCAGCTTCTTCTTGATTCTCTGGCATTTCTTTGCCCCTATCTCAATGCCATATCTCCGTTGCAACAGAACCGGCATGCGACGTCTGCCTAAGGTTGCATCTTCTTCGTAAAGCTGCTCTATGGCTCTCTCGGTAGCAGGCTCATCCTTCGGGACGCGTTTCTTGTAGTATGTGCTACTGCGAGCTAACCCCAGCAACTCACATTGCCGTTTGCGCGAAGGAGCTTCCCCATCAATATCCAGGAGTTGGCGACGTTGCGCTACAGTCCCAACTCCTTGGCTTTTTTTGACAGCCAATCCAGTTCAAACTCGCGCTTACCAAGAAGACGTTCCAGATTTGCTATACGCTCATCCTTTTTCTCCATTTCGCTCTTACGGCCGCACCGGCGGAAACATTCGCCAAGCATCTCCTTTGCTTGTTTCTTCCAGTCCTTTACTAAATCGGGACTGATGCCGTACTCTGATGCTATCTGAGCATGCGTCTTTGCGCCTGTGAGCGCTTCCAATGCTACCTTTTCCTTGAACTCTGCGGTGTAGCGACCTCTCTTGTGAATTTTGGTCGTGTTGATGAGTGTGTTGTGTTTTTTGAGCTTATTCTACACTCATCCGGACTTTTGCGCAAGTTTAGCAGAATTAGCTCGGTGTCCTAAATTCGGGTGGCAGCATAGTTCGTCGTTCCGCTACTTTTCTGACGCAGTGCAAAAAAACACGGTAACGTCTCAGCAGGTTACACAAGCAGGGGACACCTCTCTTTCGCATGTAAACTCCTATACCTTTTTGCCAAGTCGTTGGCGGATAATACGCCTGATGCGGCGTGGCTGCATCAGGAATGATATCATCAGCATCATTCCACCCCTGATATATCGACGAGCTACAAGGTGCGCCCCCCCTGTACGATAGAAAAACTCAGCATAGATAGGATACTCAAACTTCAGCCATTTCCACAGGCCTTCTGCACGTTTAGCCGCGTAAAATTGCTCAAAAGAAACAGGGGATAGCCCGGTCCGCCTACGAACCAACGCATCGCAAACATACGCCGAATAATGTTTGCAGTACACAAACTTTTCCGTGCAGACAGACTCATCGTGTATGCGATACTGACTCAGGAAGTCCGGCACATTCTGGATATCCCAGCCTTTCTCCAGAATACGATTCCAAAGCTCCATATCCTCCGCAACCGGCAGAGACTCATCAAACCGCATCCCTTCTTTTCGGATAACCTCACCACGGATACACACAGTAGAACAAAACAAACCTACCGGGTGCAGGCTCTCTCTGTAACGCCTGGCATCTTCCGCAGTCATACAGTGAATTTGCGTTCCCTTCCCAAAAACCTTGCCATCTGCCTCTATATACTCTACATAGCCGCCGCATACACCGCAGTTGGGGTGAGCTTCCATCAATGCCAGAGTCTTTTCCACGCGCTCGGGCAAAGAAACATCATCTGCATCGTTCAGGAAATAATAATCCGCCTCATAACGTGCAAAACCTTCGTTGCGACAGCCACTTCTCCCCAGATTCCGCGGATTTCTATGGATGATGAGATTATCATATTTTTCCACCAAATCCGAAATCTCAGCTTCAAATCCATCATTCGAGCAATCATCCAGCACAACAATCAAATCCAAAGGGCGTGTCTGATTCAACAACCCCAATACCGCAGTTCGTATATACCTGCGGCCATTGTAACAGGGAATCAGAGCGACAGCACGTTTGGGCTTAGATATCAACATGGTCTCTTTAGTAACGTTAGTGTTATCATTGCACACTTTGCGCAGAAACAGTGTAACACAATCAGACCACTTTGCAAGTTTTTTACACATATTCCACCTGTTCTGGGATTTTTTTCAGATTTACTGACAGATGGGGGATTAACTTCAACCTCAGAAATGAGTGCTTATGTGTTAGACTAATCATTTCTATGTCTTCTTTTATCCATCGCCAATACCTTTCCTGCTCACCATTTTCTTGTATTCCGCGAGCCTTTTTGCTTTCCACTCCCCCTGACCGGCAGGAGCAGGCGCAGGAGAATGTAAAAAAATCACAGAAATCTGCAACAAAATGCCGGCAGCGTGTGTCTATATGGCAGAAGATAGTTCGCCTGTATGTTTTGTAGGATTGCAGAAGAGCAATCGAGGCGTTCGATGCGGATAAAATGAACGAAAGGTCAGAAGATGAAAATCGTAACGATAAAGAATGTGTCTCTGGCTCTGCAGTTGCTCACGATTGTGGGCATCCTGGTGAGCCTGGGTGCCGGCGCGTGCCTGCTGGGTGAGATAGCGGATATCTACTTCCGGGAGGGTATACCCTTCCACCGGCTGCCTACGGAGCAGTTGCCGACACTGTACGATGAGTTACCGGAGCTGCTGGAGGATGGCGCGGAATGCGGTCTGGTGGCGGGATTGTCCCTGCTTGTCTCGTTTGTCTCGGGGGTGGCGGCGTTTGTGCTGACCTGCTGCATCAAACCCGAAGTAAAACAGGCATAACGCCACAGTCTCGCCCCTCTCCACGTATGCGACTCTTGCTCAAAATTCTTGCTGCAGCAGGCATTTTCTGGGCATTTGCTCTGTTTCTGCTGGGCTTCCTGCCCTGCGCAGCGGATGCCGATGCCCGCCATGCGTATATCACCAAACTGGAAAAGGAACTGGATATGCGCAAGGAGTTTGCGGCACGGGGAGCCCAATATTATGGGACGCGCGGGCATGTGAACAGCTACTACTCGAGTTTCCTGATTCATACGGATAAACCCTGTGAGCTGCCGCCTGCCGTGGATGCCTGGTTCCGCGCGCACCCGCTGCGCACGGTGACAAAGGTGGAACAAATACTGTATTCCCCTTCGGGAGACGTTTCCCCCGATATCTATAACACACAATACTATTGGTAAAAATGTGCTTTACATTAATAAAACATCCATATGACTGATCAAGTACGAGTTAGTCTCGGCGCCACCTTATCTGCGGCGGCGGGCGGCCAGGCCGGCAAGAGCCAGCAGAGAGAGTGTGGCGGCAGCAGGTTCCGGCACGAGCTGCCAACTTGCGGCAGCATCCGGATGGATGGCGCCCAAGCCGTAAATGTAGATACCACTGATACCGAACATCTCGTATAAATCATAGTGCCCGATGTCGCGCGTACTGTCAAAATAGACTCTGCCATTGTCGGCGGTTCGGACATCGATAGAGAACAGGTCACGGTAGCCGTCATCCGAATCGGTGACCCACAGTTTATCCAGAGTGCCGGCTGCTGTGTAATCCGCCCCCTACAGGGTAATAGCGTGCCGCAGGCCGCCGGACTCGGATTTCAGCATAAGCGATACACCGGCGCCACCGCTCAGCAAGTCCCCGAAAGTGGATGGCGTGTATTCAACCGTAAGGCTCAGAAATGCCTCAAGGTCATCCCGACAGAGCCCATAGCGGTCGAAATAAAAGCCGGGGAGCGTATACAGCGTATGCACGGAATCATCTGCCGGCTTCATATCATAAAGGCTGCGCTGAGCTTCCTGCTCATTCACCGGCACGTAGACGCCGGAGATCCACCAGTTGATGGCCGCGAGCTGGTCTCCGCCGGATTGATGGTTCCTGCTGTAGTCCAGGAAAAAGTTCCAGATATCCCGGTGGGTGGAGGGTGCGGCAGAGGTCAGCTTGCGGCCGGAGTCGCTGTTCTGCCACCAGGCGATGAGATTGGCAGCCGCCGCAGCGTAACACATGTTATCGTCTCTCGCATCCGTCGGGCTTTTATCCACATCGTACCAGCCGCCAGTTTCAGCACCGGCAGCCCAGACCGTTTCGGCAGCCGCGACATTTATGCTGCATGCCAGCCCCATCCCCCATATTACGACTTGTGCCAATTTCATGCCTGCTTATCTCCGCGGCAACGTTAGTACATTCTCTGTGGGAAAAGCAACAGAAAAGTAGCGCAGTGGCTTTCCCCTGTCCCGGAGAGTCTCTTTTCCTGCCCCTGCCACCATAAAGGCTCGGCGTTCTTTGATTCCTTGGTCTCTTCTGACTCCCGTTGTACATGCCTCACGCCTCGCCACGCGCGTAGCCGTCTGATGCGGCAGTACAACGGGGCTCTCACCCCGGTTACGTGTCATGCCTGACGTACTAAGAAAAAACCGCTGTTCGTTTCCGAACAGCGGTTTTGTGAAACAGATGGAGACTCTTATTACTTGCGGCGGCGGCGGGCTGCAAGGCCGGCCAAAGCAAGCAGAGAAAGCGTAGCCGTGGTCGGCTCAGGCACGACGACTGCCTTCACATACTGCACATATACGCCGGAAGCATCCCAACCTAACAGATACTTACCATAATCAGCAGCTGTAGCACTCAGTGTAGCGGTGGTGTATGAATCATTTTCACCGATGACAAGATTACCGGTCAAAGCAGATGTCATTTCAAAGCCGCCCGTACCGGTAAACTTACCGCCGGAGAGCGTGAGTGTCTGATAGTCATTAGCATCAAACGTACCACCGGCAACACCGGCAATCAGGTAACGGGTTTCCAACGTGTAAGTGGCACCGGCGCCGTCAACACCGGAATCCAGAACGCCACTAAGAGTAAGCGTACGCTTGTTACCACTCATGCCATTCTTGGAGCCGGACATGAATTGAATCACACCCGCCTGACCAAAATCAATAGCAGAAGTAGCTACACCCGGAGAGAAGTCGTTGTAAACGTAAAGCGTACCCTTAATGATGCTATCCCCGCGAAGATAAGACTTAGCCACAGAAACAGAGCTACCGGCTCCAATTTCATATGCAGCATCATAACGATCATTTACCCATACAGACGGCTTGCCGAGAACAAGGGTCGACCCATTAGTCACGACAAATGTCGTACTACCATCGATGATTTTATCACCAATTCCATTAGCGTAGTCATAACCTGTAGAAACTACATCGTCACCATTGGAAATAATGATTTTATCATTTTTCTGAGGAACAGTGTCGGTCGACCAGTTTGCGGTATTTCCCCAATTCCCATCTCCGGCGGCATTCGTCCAGGTCACATCAGCAGCTGCTGCGACTCCGGCCAGCGCGAGGAGTGTCATTATTGTTTTTTTCATGTTTGTATGATTTTTTTAGAGTTCTGAACAACTCGTGCAGGACTACTCGTTCCCACGCGCGTCGGGAGGATGAGAGAGCTGCACTTAAGCTGCTGGGAGAAATATACAGCATTGACGATGCTGTAGCAAGCAAAAAAGTAGAATTTTGCTGAATATAATACTCTTTTTTTCATTTTTTGCAAAGCCGTCCACCAAAAAAATCGACTCACCAATCTCCTCTAACAGGTTGAATCTTGCATTTTACCTGCGCCATCAGCATCGTCAATGCTGTACACTGTCGTTGGAAGCTTGGGGGCAGGTCTTTCGACTTCACTGCTCAAGTTACCAGTAATTCTTAATCATCAATTCTTACAAACATGAAGAAAACAATTATAGCCCTTATGGCACTGGCCGGCGTGGCATCGGCAGCCAATGAGGAGTCCCTTGTCTGGTCTCTTGATTTGACGGGTGGTTCTTATGATATTGACTGTGGTACTGACTTTTCCCCTGCTACCGGGTGGGGGTCGCAGGATTTTACCACGACTCCCGGAGCTTTGACCAGCAATGGTGACAATAAGATAGCTCTTGAGACTCCTAATGGTGGTTACCTTGACTTTGGAATGGGGAATTCTTTCACTCTTATTATGAATTGTCAACTTACATCTGTGGGTGACTTGACAATTGTGAATGATAAAGGAGAACTTATACGAGATACCAGTGATACTAAATATTGGCTGATGTCTGCAAATCAGAACCAGGCTAGTTGGTTCCTCGGTGTTCAGTATGATACCACCTCTAAGCAGATTACATTTGGCAATAGTGATCATACGCTGAGTGATTTGGTTTCTTATGGAACTTATGAGCTGACCGATATCAGAACGGTGGCTCTTGTTATGAACGGCGAGACGGATAAGGATGGCGAGATGGCAATTTACGTTAACGGAAAGATGGCCGCCAGCGGAACCATGGCTGCCGGAGATCGTCACGGAAACTCTCAGTGGAAAAATGGTGTAGTATTCATGAATAAAATGACCGGCCACGATGGTTTTGCCGGCTCTATGACCGGTGCTGAATTGTACAACACCGCGTTGTATTCTACCAAACCCATCCCTGAGCCTGCCACGGCTACGCTTTCCCTGCTGGCACTCGCCGGCTTGGCCGCACGTCGCCGCCGCAAGTAAGTTGTTTTTTTCATTGATTTGAAAACAGGACCGTTGCTCGGAAACGAGCAGCGGTCTTTTGCTATAAGCCCGACAATCCCAAAGGCTGAATTGCAAGACCAAATGCGACAGTAAGTGATTTTTCTTCTATTTAGGATGCAAATTTGATAAAATGGAGCTTTTCTGCACGTGCCATGCGGCGTGCTGATTTTCCTTTAAAGATTCGGCGAGGGTAACGGTTCATCCATTCGGAGAGGCGGTTGATATCGTCTTGCGTAAGCGTATCAAATGTAGTTTTCTTAGGCAGAAGACGTCTTATCAAACGATTTGCGTTTTCGTTGCTGCCGCGTTCAAATGAGGAAAACGGGTGTGCGTAATAAAGTTTTGTTCTGCGTGTTTTATTGAATAATAACTTTTCTAAGGATTGAAAATCAAGAAATTCAGAACCGTTGTCACAAGTGATGCTTTTGAAGGTTTCTCTGAATAACTTTGAGCCATACTGTCGCTCTATCTTGTTGAGAGCCCAGATAACGCTTTTTTGACTCTTGTCCTTCAATAGAATAATATACTCATAGCGTGTTTTGCGTTCCGTAAGCACCAGAAGGACCTTTTTGCCACCCTTAGCTCCTACTACCAGATCCATTTCCCAATGTCCTACTTCATTCCTCTCGTTTATTTCAATCGGGCGCTTTTCTATGCTTTCCCCTTTAACATTGTTGCGAGCAAGCCGTGCTGAGCAGGTCTTGCTGGCTTTTTTTCTTTTGTTTTTCATGGGTAGCTGCTCTTCGGTTATGGGGTAGTTGTATCGATGAATGTAGTTGTAAAGACTTCGCGCGCTGAAGTTTATATTGAGATTTTCCTGTCGGGCTATCTCAATAGCTGCATAAGGTGACATTTTATTAACAGTCATTAGTGTATGCAACCTTTTTGCAATTTCAGAATCCCAGGCAAGTTTCAGATACGGACCACCGGCTCCAAAATTACATAAATAGTCAGCCTGAGCCCGTTGAGCCCGATAGACTGGGTACTCGCTTAAATCACTCCTTATGTTTGTAACAGTACCTCGTTTGATTTCTCGATAGATGGTGGATGGGTGTCGTTGCAGAAGTGTTGCTATTTGTTTAACTGGCAACCCTTTAAGGAGCCATCGTTCAATTTGCTGTCGCTCGGATTCATTTAAATGCTTGCCTTTTCTGGAAGGTGCTATACAATCGTCTTGGGTGCTTTTCATCTGAGTTAAGTGTTGTTTGTATTTTGGTTCACTGGCATTATGCCACCTACAACACCGAAAAGCACCCTTTTTTTATTTCATCGCTTCCACAAGGGGGAAGGACTCATTGTCGTCCTTCCCCCTATCCCCCCATCCTGCTAGGGCAGTTTGGGCTCCTATGGAGACTTTTGGGGAGGGGCTTTCGGTGTCGCATTTGATTTTACAACTTGCAATCTGGAAAACAGCGTTAAGATTCGGATTGACAGGCCGCAACGAACTATGGTAGACTACACGCAATCTCTCGGATATGGGCGATGCCGAAGCACCTGCCTGCGAAGAAGAAAAAAATGCAAACCGATACACCATTACTTCCAGATACATGAAACCGAAACTCCCTCCATTTTTATTCGCCGCCGTGCTGGCTGCACTTGTCTGCCCGATGGTTCATGCTGAGCTGCAGGCCGATAAGATAGATTACACACTCACCGACAACGGAGATGGCACATTCAACTCCAGTGTGACGATTGGTTCCGATGTGAGCAAGCAGTTTGCCGGCGGTGTCTATGTGCCACCCGGCGACGGCGCATTCACTCACACCCAACTCCGCGATGTGACCATTGAAATGACCGGTGGCTCGATAACAAACACCCTGTCTGCCGGCACTTACGCGAGCAATCCTGTCAATGGCACCGTGCAAATGAACATTACCGGCGGTACAATTGCAACCCTGCTCGGAGGCAACCACCTGAATACGGCCTTCAGCTCCTCGTATATAGATTCTGCCAGCATCGAGTCCATCACCATCAACGTAGGCGGCAATGCTTCAATAAACAAATTGCGCGGCGGCAGCATGTGTGGTGTAGATGACGGGGACCCCTCTGATACCTTTATAGCCAATTATCTCACAACCGGAGATATCAACATTACCATCAAAGACAACGCCAGCATCAGCGAACTATTCGGAGCCGGCCCCGATTTGGTGAATGGAGACATAAATATCAATGTGGAAGGCGGCACAGTCGGGCTGATTTGCGGCAATAACGAAGCCACTACCTCCGGGGATGTGAACATCAAGATTACCGGAGGCAATATAACCGGTTATACCAGCGATGTTGTGGCCGGCACAGTCAAAGGCAATGCTACCACTACGATATCCGGCGGGTATGTTGCATTACACATCACCTCATTGGGTGGTACAGTAGAAAAGAACTCTGTTACCATCGTGGAAGGCGGGAAAGTCGACAATATTTATGGTGCCTATGGCGGCACTATTAAGAAGGATTCATCCATCACGATTAATGACGGAACCGTCCAAAGCATATACGGCACATTGAGCGGCACCATTGAGGGGAACTCGAGCATCACGATAAACGAAGGCTCCATCACAAATATCTATGGCATCTGCGGCAGTGGCTCAGTCCATGGCGATTTATCTGTCACGGTGAACGGCGGTACTGTAAGTGGCACAACCGACGTTGCCTCGGTCGGCACCGTCAAAGGCAACGCTACCGTTACGGTGAATGGCGGCAATCTCTCCCATGTTTACGCCGCCAATACAGGGAAGGTCACCGGTAACACGGCCGTGCATCTGAACGGCGGCAATGTGACCGGTTATGTTTATGGCGGCGATGCCAACCTCATCGGCGGCACACGCACGCTGTATGTGGGCACAGACGAAAAAGCCCACAAAGCCACCGTAGCATATGCATACGGGTTCGACAAAATCGTGGTGGCGCCCGGGTCTTCTCTGGAAGTCCAGTCCACCTCCTGGAATGTTTTTGATGCCAAGGAGCACACCTACACCCTCACCGCAGCCAATCTTTCTGCGGCAGCGACTGTCACAAACGGTTCCGCTTTCCTGTGGGATGTCGATGTCATCACCCTCAACCTGAAAGCCGGTGAAAAATTGCGGAGTGGCCGTTACCTGCTGATTGACGCTACCAACGCCACGCTCATGACCGACAATTGGAAGCAGGAAAAGGTGCTGGTGAATGGCGAAGGGCTGCAGGCCGACTTCGGCGATTTGGAATGGGTGAATAACCAGCTTATCTTCGTATACCGAAGCACGGACGCCGAGTCCGCTCTCGTCAGCAACTGGGGCGTATTCAAGAGCTCGCAGGCATTTGTATCCACCCTGTGGGGAGGCCGATTCAATTCCATGGTCATTTCCTCCGACAATTCGTCGCCCGCTGACTCTTACACCATCGCCTGGGGCAATGTATACGGGCAGAGCTCGCGCATCAGCGGCATCGGGGCAGACTACAGCATCTGCGGCGGCGCTGTCGGTGTGGAGCGTCATTTTGCCTCAAAGCGCAGCCTGGGTGTAGCCATCGGTTACGATTGGGGTACGGTTTCACCCTTCCGCAGCGCCAAAGTAAACCAGGAAACCGCCCACTTTGCGCTCTATGGCCGCGCCGTGGCTCAGCGACTGGGGCAGAAGGGGCAGCTGCTCGTGGACTGGAGCGCAGCCGCCGGCAACACCACCTCCGATACCTCAGCCATCGAGGGTAAATGGAAGCAGAACAGCCTGCAGCTGGATGCCCGCGTGTCCTACCAACACCGCCTGAGCGCAAAAACTACCGGCTCCGTATTTGCCGGCTTGCAGTACTTTGCCGCAGACGATGATACGGTGGGTGCCACCCATATAAGCTCCATGCAGAATCTGCGCACGGAAATCGGTGTCGGCCTTTCCTGCCGGGTCACCGACAAGGCCGCCATCTATGGCGAGGCTACCCTCTACAACGATGCCATGCGCCACAATCCGTCGACAAGCATCAACGGCGCTCACTTCACCGGCACCAACCCCGGCAGACTGGGCGGCAGCATGAGTGTCGGCGCAACGTATGAGCTCACGGAACACTGGAATCTGCACGGTAACTACAATTTCGACGTAGCAGACGACAACACGGAGCACAATGTAAACTTCGGCGCAAGTTACAAGTTCTGATTCTCCGCATTACACCTTGCTTTGACACCCCTGCGGGCACCCCACCCGCAGGGGTATTTCTGCACACGGGAGTTCAGCAATCCGGGCAAGCGAGCGGCATTTACGGCGCGCAGCGATGGGCGGGCATCAGAGGTAGCCATATTGCCTGCGGTAGCGGAGAACCAGCAGGGCAGAGATGAGCAGCGTGAGCACTTCTGCCACGGCGGCGCTCCACCAGATACCGCCGGCTCCGAACCACAGTGGCAGCAGCAAGACGGCAGCAGCCTGAAACAGAAAGGTACGGGAAAAGGCGATGAGCGCCGAGATGAATCCATTGTTCATGGCCGTAAAAAGCCCGGAGGCGAAGATATTGTAGCCATGCAGCAGGAAATAGACGGCAAACACGCAGAAGGCGTACTCGGCAAGCGACGTCAGCGACGCATTGTACCCCACAAACAGGTAGGCCAACGGGTAAGAAAGCGTCACTGCCGCTACCGCCAGAAACAGGCCACCACCACTCAGCAATACAAGGCTCTTGCGGAACAGGTTGCGGAGCTCGGGGTGATTTTCTGCGCCGTGGTTGTAGGCAAATAAGGGGTTGCTGCCCATGTCGTACCCGAAAATAATGGAGCCGAAGAGGAAGGCCACATACATGACCACCCCGTAGGCCGCCACGCCGTCCTCGCCATAGTATTGCAGGAGTTGGTAATTGTACAGCATGCCGATGAAGGCGGCGGATATGCCCGTGACCAGCTCGGACGCGCCGTTGCAGCAGGCCTGCGCCATGGGGCGAAACTCCACCCCGGTGCGCACAAAACGCAGCAGGCTGTTATTCGGTCTGCTGAAATAGAGCACCGGCGCCAGCCCCGCCACAGCCTGGCTCAAGCCGGTAGCCAGGGCAGCTCCGGCTAAGCCCCAGCCGAACAAGACGACAAAAAGCAAATCCAGCACGATATTGGTAAGCCCACCTGCCACGCTCAGCCAAAAGGCCATTCTGGGTTTCTCCGCCGCCACCAGCAGGGATTGAAACGCGCATTGCAGGATGCAACAAGGCAGAAAGGCCAGCATGAGGCGCCCGTACAATACGGCATCGGGAATCAGTTTGTCCGTGCCGCCTAGCATGTGGCACACCTGCGGCAGAAACAAGATGCCCAGGCCCGCCATGGCACAGCCCAGCAATGCAGCCAGGAGTATTATCTGCGTAAAATAGCGTCTGGCGCAAGCATCCTCCCCCTGCCCGAATGTTTTGGCTACCAGAGCCGTACCACCGGTGCCGAACATGAACCCCAGCCCGCCCAGCAACATGATGACGGGGAAGACAAAATTCACCGCCGCCAATGCCGTATCGCCCACATAGTGGGAAATAAACAGAGCATCCACCATCGTGTACACGGAGGTCAGCACCATCATGCCAATGGTCGGCAGCACAAAGGACGCCAGTTTGCGATACGTAAAATGGTCTGATAAGCGGATGTTCATGAGATACGGGGAGCGGGGATTATAGCGGCCTGACGCCATAAAGTCAAGATAGTATAACAACGCCCCTGCCCCGCGGCGGTATCATATAGATTGACACAGCGCGAGTTTTGTGGTAAGTTGCCCGCGCGACATCTGAAACCGAGATAAGAAAAACGCCATGCAGAAACTCCTCCTTCTTCTCTTGCTTGTGGTGGCTGTGTTTACCACGCAAAGCTTTGCCACCACCGAGCTTGCCGCAGCTGCGGAAGCCACCGCGGTGGCCAAATCCCCCCTCTGCGGCACGATATGGTCTCTGGCACCGGCGCTGCTGGCTATTGTGCTGGCTCTTATCTTCAAAGAGGTGTATTCCGCCCTGTTTGCGGGTGTGGTACTGGGCGCCTGCTTCGTGACACAATTCGCCCCGCTGGAAACAGTGGACTTTGTGGTGAATACGGGGCTGATCGAGGGCATGAAGGCCACCACAGGCGTCTTTATCTTCCTGGTGATTCTCGGTGCCTTCGTCTGCATGATCAACGAGACGGGGGCAGCCCGCTCCTTCGGCCGCTGGGCGCAGACCCATATCAAATCCCGCATCGGCAGCCAGCTTGCCACCTTCTTCCTCGGCATCCTGATATTCATCGACGATTACTTCAACTGCCTCGCAGTGGGCAGCGTGATGCGCCCTGTGACCGACGCCAAGCGAGTGTCGCGCGCCAAGCTGGCCTTTATCATCGACGCGACGGCGGCGCCCGTATGCATGATTGCCCCTATTTCGAGCTGGGCAGCGGCGGTTTCCCAGTACTCTGCCGGCACAGGCTACAACGGGCTCGAGCTCTTCATCCAGGCGATTCCGTACAACTTCTACTCGCTGCTGGCGCTCTGTTTTGTGGTCATGCTGGTGCTCATGCGCTTCGACTTCGGCCCCATGGTGCGCTACGAGCGCAATGCCATGCTGCATGGCGATGTGCACACTGTGCTGCCCGAGCAGGCCATGCCGGAAGAGGAGCTTACATCCAACCGCCGCGGCAGGCTGGTGGACCTGGTGGTGCCGGTGCTGGCGCTCATCGTGCTGGAGACCTTCGCTCTGGTGTATGTGGGCGGCATACTCGAGGGCAAGTCCTTTGCCGATGCGCTGAGCGCCACAGATGCCACCGTGGGTCTGCCCTGGGGTGCCATCCTGGCGCTGGTGCTCGCCGTGGCCTTCTACCGCATCCGAGGCGTGCTGAGCTTCCGCGCCGCCATGCGCTGCATCCCCAAGGGCTTCATCGCCATGGTGCCCGCCATCCTCATCCTGACCCTGGCTACCGCCCTCAAGAATGTGACCACCGCCCTGGAGGCCCGCGAGTTCATCGCCTACCACATGGAGCACTCCGCTGCCGGACTGGTGAACTTCCTGCCGGCGGTGATTTTTGTGGTGGCGGCCGTGCTGGCCTTCTCCACAGGTACGTCCTGGGCCACCTTCGGCATCCTGATTCCCATTGTCGTGAGCACCTTCGACCCGACCAGCCCGCTCATGTTCATCGGCATGTCGGCCTGCCTGGCCGGAGCTGTGGCCGGAGACCACTGCTCCCCCATTTCCGACACCACCATCATGTCCAGCGCCGGCGCCCAGTGCGACCACCTGAGCCACGTATCGACCCAGCTGCCCTACGTGCTCACCGTGTCCGCCGTGTCCTTCGGCGCGTTCCTGCTTGCCGGCTTTGTGCACAACTGGTTTATCGTGTTCCCGCTGGCACTGGGTTCGCTCCTGGTCACCATGCTGGTGCTGAAAAAGCGCTACACCCGCACACAAGCCGATGCCGACAAGGCATGCTGACAGGCGGTGAGATAAGACCACAATGCCGCAACAAGTTTGTTCCCGAGCCTGCTGCAGCTACGCTCTCCCTGCTTACCCTGCCGGGGCTGGTTTCGCGTCGCAGGCGCAGCTCCCGCTGACGCACGTTCCGCCAGGGACGCCCCTCTGTCGGAACACGGGACTTCAGTCCCGTAACCCCAGCCGGGTAAGGTCTAATAGCCACTGCACCTTTATCGATGCTCGTTTGAAACGATGATTTCACCCTGTGTGATGCCCCGATTCCTGTTCGAATGGGAGAAAAATGTTCATTTTTCCACTTGATTCAGCATGGCAATAACCCACTATTTCTATATAGATGACAATATATACAAGTTTTTTCCGGAATTCGGGCTTGCATTTTCTACAGAACATGCCATAATAACGATTCTGACACATCCGGCCATGAAGCGTTCCCTTTTCCTCGTCTGTTTCTGTCTTGCGGCTTCACCTGCTATTGCAGCCGTGGGGGATACTATTAACCCCTCGGGTAAAGTCGTTTACCATATCGATGGCATCAAAGTAAGCAACTACTGGTACGGAACAACATATTTCAACAACACCTCGGCTGTACAAGCGGAATCCACCCGCCTGTACGACAGCAACAAAGGTGGCCCCTGGACCGGCAGCTATTCCAATGGCACAGAGTACGACAGCCTCATGTGCTGGACGCATGTGGCAACCAACGCCATCCAATACTGGCAGGACGTATACGGCGTCTTCTACAAAGATACCGGCAACCAGAATGCAACCAGCTCCGGCAGCGCGCGTGAGCTACCCAACGGATACCTCGGCCAGGAAAACATCTACGAAGGCGGCACCTACGTGGACGTCAACAATGCCCGCGAGCTCCCTATTGCCGAGGCCTTTTATAACAGCTGGAAAAACACGGGCGGCTCCTTCGGCAACGCCGCGGATTGGTTCTTCAAGGCGGACTCCACCACGAATCCCTGGGATGCTAACGGCAAATGGACATACGCCGATCCGCATCCCGGCAAGGATCACGATGATACCTTCTCCTGCGGCACTCCCGGCGGGTACTATTCCGAATACTTTGGCAACGGCAAATCAAGACGAGATGCCTTCGTGACCCTCAACGCCGCGAAGCAAACGTCTGCGGAGAATTCCACCTTTGCTTATAACGACAGAGAGGCGCTCAAGCAGGCGCTTCTCGCCGGGCTCGGCTTTACTGCTCAGGAAGACGGCACCTATGTCCAGACCCAGGAGGGCATGACGGCAGCTCTGAGCCTCAGCGGGCACGTACTGAATTGTTATGGATTCACAACGACTGCCGATGGCACACTGAACACCGTGCTGATTGCC
Organism: Akkermansia sp.; assembly: GCA_045636905.1. Classification (GTDB taxonomy): domain Bacteria; phylum Verrucomicrobiota; class Verrucomicrobiia; order Verrucomicrobiales; family Akkermansiaceae; genus Akkermansia. Next base: position 36,630 of record JAZTYL010000035.1, on the reverse strand, counting down.
GATGGAGATGACGGAAAGACTATGTTGCGGGAACTGCTTATCAAGGAGGAAGACGGCAAATTGGTTCTGTATAGAGACAATGACAGCCCCTATATCAAGACAAGCACCTACATCGATGGTGTCTCCTACATCAACACCCCGGAGGTGCTCCAAAATATGCTGAAGGAATACCGCAGTCTGGATGAAGCCGCCGTGTGGAATGGCAAAGAAACCAACGGCGTCTGGGAAACTCAGGTGGATGTGGTGGACAGCAACATAGCCGACGAAAAGACAGGCTGGGACGTGCTGGTGAACGGCGACAATATCGATGAAAAGCATCACGGCTACTACCACGGCTACGCACTGGAGAACCGCAAGGTGCGCTTTGATGACCACGCGGACGCAGACAGCCGCAGAGTCACCATCAACGGCACCGTAAGCACACCCCATATTGAAATCGCCGCAGAAGGCTACGAGTTTGTAAAAGGCACGGATGGCGCCATAGCCCCCGGGGCCGATATGGTGATTCGCAGCGGCGCAAGCCTGCACAGCGGGGTAGAGCTGAACCTGAAAAATCTTTCTCTGGAACTCGGCGCCACCCTGAGCCTGGAAGAAGCCGCAGGCTGCATCAAGGTTGCGGGCGAGTTCCGCGTAGAAGCCCCCGCCATGTCCACATTCTCCATGCACAGTACCATTCCGGCTGCTGCCAAAATTGATGCGGATTTGGATTTGACGGAAGCCTCCGCCGTGGTTCTGGAGGGCGCAGTGGATATGAACGGTCACACACTCCTGCTCAAGGAGGGTAGTACCTTCACGCTCAATTTTGGTGCGGATGGCGGCGATTCCCTGCCCTTCTTCACCAATATCGGCATGCTCAAAATCGAAGGCTACGGGGTGGACGGGGTGGTAGAAAGCGGCACCGACCTGACAGAGCTCCTCAACCTCACCGTCACCGGTAACTCTGCCCCCGGCGATTTCTACCATCTTATGTACACGGAGAACGGCTCGCTGACCCTGCAGATCCCCGAGCCGGCCACCACCACCCTCGCTCTGCTGGGCATCTGTGCCCTGGCTATGCGCCGGCGTCGCCAATAAGCCCCCGATGGGAAGCGGGCTTACCCCGCTTTCTGTTCCGCAGAGGCGTATGGGCCGGCGTGCTCCTGCAGCAGCGTCGCGAGGCGTGTGTGCCCCGCTGTAGCCGCCGTCCTGATACCCAGGGCCGGGTCGGCGCCCGCCCACAACAGGAGGCGCGTGTTGTAGATGTTGCCGAAGGCGGCTGCCTGCGCCATGCCCGTATTGGGGTCGGCGCCGTGCTTAAGCAGCAGTGAGATGATGGCCGTGTGCCCCGCGGCAGCAGCTGCCGCCAGCCCGGCGTTCGGGTCGGCACCCAGCTCAAGCAAAAGCCGCACGCTGCGCTGGCGGTCCAGCCCGGCCACCACAGCCAACGCCTTGCTCGCGTTCGCGCCCAGTTTCAGCAGCTGCTTGGCCTTCACCTTGCGTACTGCCACTGCCGCCTCGGCAAGACAGGCATCGGCGTCTGCCCCGGCCTCCAGCAGCAGCTTTACCATGTCGGCACGGCTTGCTGCGGCGCACCCCTTGGCCGGGTCTGCACCGTGTGCCAGCAGCAGCTTGAGGATACCCTTGCGCCTCTTTTCCACCACATCGGCAAGCACGCTGTTCGGGTCTGCGCCACCCTCCAGCAGCAGCCTCACACATTTGGCAGACCTGCGCTCAACAGCGCACTGCAGGATGCTTGTGCCGGCGGCATCAGCAGCGTGAGGATTCGCCCCCGCAGCCAACAACACGCGCACGCACTCCGCGTGCCCATGCCTGACAGCGCGCATCAGGCTGCTTTCTCCGTCGCAATCGGTCTTATCGACTGCAGCGCCGGCTGCCAGTAAGCTCTTAACACAGTCTGCGTGCCCGTTATCAGCCGCGAACATCAGGCTGCTCCAATCCTCATAATCCTCGGCATTCGCATCAGCACCGGCAGCCAGCAGCTGTTTCACACAGCCACTCCGCCCCAGAAGCGCAGCCCAGGACAAGACAGGCACCCCGTTCTCGTCCCTGCTGTTGGGGTCCACGCCATTTGCAATGGCTGCTTGCACCGCCTTCGAATCCCCGCGCAGCAAAGCCTCGATGACGCCGGTGCAGTGTTTTGCTTGTTGGGTTTGGCGAGAAGCAACTTCATTTCGGTATTGGGTGTTTTGCTCAGACATAAAAAGAAGGAAAAAGTGAAAACTCTCCCTCTATGTTTTAGTTCTGTTTTAATTTTAGATAAAACATTTTTATTGATAAATGAGTACCTTATGTAAAATAAAGCCATTTTTGCGACACCTCGGAGGCAGCTGACATTGTGTCATAACACTGAAAAAGTGTTATTTTAAAAGGAGGACGTACTCATTACCAATACGCCCCCTTCCCGCCAGGACAAATGCTAGTGTAAACTTCTTTCTGTAACATCCCCTCAATTCCCGATTTCTTTACCGGCAGAGCAATAACCAGCCTCCGAGGAGACCGAGGCGTTACGTGGCTATCAATCCATTCCTACCACTGTCAGTTGATTAAGTTTGTATCTCCCCCGACAAAAGCAAGCATTCTACCGGCTCTTTCGATTTTGTCCAGCACATAGACATTATTCTCTGCTGTGTTTTCTCTTGCAGCTTCTATATACTTTCTGGCTTTTTTGAAATCCTGCTCCCGACCATCCCCGAAGAGATACACAGAAGCCATCGCCAAGTAGCATTCAGGGTCTTTAAGAGCAATTCCTTTTTTGTAGTACCGCTCTGCCTTTCTCGGATTCGGATTCTCACCCAGCCCCAACTCACTGCAGATTCCCAGCTGGAAAAAGGCTCGGGGATAATTCATGCTGGCCGCCTTCGTGTAACACTTCCAGGCAATCCCATAGTCCTGTTTACACCCATTCCCCTTCTGATGCATGAGGCCGACATAAAACAGCCCCTCAGCGCTGCCCACATCTGCTGCCAGCCGGTAATACTTAAGCGCCTGCTTATAACTTTTAGTCACCCCCAGCCCATTGGCATAGTATCCCGCCATCTGCAGCAAGGCATCGGGATTCTCGGGGTCTTCCTTCAGCCAAAGTTTCAGCTCTTGCCTCGCAGCCTGATATTCCTCCCTATCCTGCCATGCAAAATGCAATATCATGTGCGGATTAGAATCCGTTCCATCCGCCTCTGCTTCGGTATCCGGGCCATGCAGGAACTCTATATCTTCCTCGATATCTTTCAAAATATTGCGGCATTCTTCATGACCGGCATCGGCGCCCTGCTGGTAATAAGCTCTGGATTTTTCGATATCGCAGAAACCGGGAGTCACAGGCGAATACAGGGAGCCCAGCATAAAATATCCCATACCCTCATCAACCATCATAATATCATTGGCCCATTTTTCCATCAGAATCCAATCGCACATCGGCACCAAACCGCGAATAGCCTGCCCGAAATACATTAATTTCGCCTCTATTTCACCGTGAATCCCCATCTCCAGCAACCATGCATTTGTTTCCGTACTGAATGCACCATCATTCGCGCGAATCTCCTTCAAGGCCTCCTCTGCCCTTCGGCGCTCGGCCCGCATCATCTCCTCAATCTGATTCCCGACTGCCTTATACCGTGTTCCTTTTCTGCCCATCTCAATTGATATGTGGTTTACAATCTACAGTCTACCACCATTTGGGGTACCATTACAAGTTTTCAGCAAGTAATAATCAAATAAATTTCCGGAGCGATGCTCATAGTAATCCGGACTGCCAGGCACCACCCCAGCCCAACAACGAGCCAAAAAGCCACCTTCCGGGGTAGGAAGGAGCCCCGGCAGACCAAGGGCTCCAGCGGCTGGGCTTCCTAGGCTTTTGGCTAGTTTTTTGCGCTCCGGGGCAATCCGGCACTTTGCCAGAAGCTCGCGGCATCCTTGCGCCGGGCGGGAACCATGTAGCGGGAACGCAGCAGCGAGGTATCGCGGTGGCCCATCTCCAGCTGCAGCTCCGGGAGATTCCGGAACATGGCGGCATGGTACGTGGCGAAGGTGTGGCGGCAGACATCCGGCACCCAGTGGCGGAACCCGGCGGCACGGCGTAAGGCCTGCCACTTGCGCTTCCAGTTGCGGGGGATGAACCTCTCGCGCTTGCGGATGCCCCTCACGCCACGCAGGGGAACCGCCCGCCCGCCGCCCGTCTTGCTTGCGCGGGGGCGTATGATGACATGCCCCTCCTCCCAGTTGATATCCCCGGCCTGCAATCGGCTCACCTCGGTGGGGCGGATGCCGCCATAGAGCATCAGGCTCAGCGAGAAGCGCATATCCCGGAACTCCGGGCGGCTGGCAGTGGCTTTCAGGCGTTCCACTTCCTCCGGGGCCAGTGGCTCGATGGGCTTTTCCTGTACGGTGGGCACCTCGATACGCGTCACGGGGTTGCTATCCGCCCATTCCTGCCGGATGCCATAGCTGAACACGCTGCTGAGAATCACGCGGCCCTTGCGGTAGCTGCTGGGGCTGGCACCGAATGCGGCGGCAAGAATCCGCTTGCAATCCGCCGTACTCATGGAGCGCAGCGGCATATCCGCCGCGCCTTCCACGCGCAGGATGCGCCGGACGAAGTGGCGGAGGTCGCGGCGCGTGGTCGGGCGCAGGTCCTTGCGGGCCTCCACGCTTGCCCATGCGGCCACGCTCAGGGACACGGTATGCTCTGCCGCCTTCACGGCTGCCACGCCTGCCTGAATCACCCGGCGGAGCAGTGTCACCAGCTCGGGGCGGCTTGTCCCCGTGGCCAATTCTCCCAGGGTCTCGATTGCTTCCAAGGTCAGACGGGCGGCATCATTCTCAGATACTCCGGTACCGGCTAAAAGACTTTTTGCGATATGATTTTGCTTCATGATGACATGTGGGTTCCTTCCTTACCAATGCAGATGTCAAACAAAAAATGAGGTTCGGATTAAATATCGGGAATTTACAAGGCTTTTTCGGGGGTGTAAACATCTGCCTGAAATCCTAAAGTTTTGGGAAGGCTTTTTCGATAAGTTATTGATACAGCGAAGGCCTGCCCGGAGTCTTCTTTGGTAATCCTGTATACTCACACTTGCTATGAAAGCGATTATTTTAAGTGTAGTATGCGCTTCTGGTCTTGGCATGTTTGCCATGAATCAGAATGTCGAGACTTCCGCCGCTGGTGATTTCTCTTCTCCTGCGGCAGAGGCTTCTTATGTTCAGAGCGGTGATATCAGCAACATTGCATCTGAAACTTCATTTGTGATGGATTTGGAGGAAAATACAACCGTTCATCAGTGGGGGCGCTCCTCTGGGTGTTCTACTGGTTGCTCCATGGGGTGTTCCTCTGGGTGTTCCTCTGGGTGTTCCATGGGGTGTTCCTCTGGGTGTTCCATGGGATGCGGGCGCCGCTGGTAAATCTCAAGGGGGCTGCATAGCCCCCTTTCTTTATTATGAAAAGGGTTCTGGTCAACATTATTTGCTGTTTATTATCAGCAAGCTGTTGGGGAAACTCTATTCTTTACATTGCTGCCGTATCAGCACTGATTTGCTTTCTGTTTATAGATACTCACAAGGTTGGTATACGCATTTCGTTAGGCGTTTTTATATTGCTAATTTATTTTGACCCATCAATCGTTTGTAGCTCATCTTTGGTGGGAGTGCCTCTTATGCTTTGCGGTCGCAGAAGTGAAGCAGCAAGCTACTTGGGGTCTCAACTGCCTTTGTTAATTTCTCCCCTCATCACGATACCCTTATTCTTATTGCACCCAATAGGTTCGCTTTTCATATATGGAGTGCTTATTATGTGTTGTCATGGATTGAGGCGATATAAATTCCCTGCTGAAGGAATGCTGACAATTACATATGCTTGTCTATTAATCTCTCTAACATTTACCTCATGGCAATTGAGTTCTGTAGAATCATCCTCTATACCAACTGGATATGGTATAGGAAATGCAATAAAAAAATTAACAGGCAAGAATACGCTCTCTAATGGTAAGATTGTATATGATAATGACAGTTATCGTGAAGTTGTAAATAAAGGAACTTTATATCTTGACCATGACGCCAAGTGTCAATGGGACAGCGGTAATTTTAGTCAAAATAGACCGTGGGGGCATAATCTTCCAATTGGGTCAGAAATTTTTAGAAAAGCTATTTTACAAGATGGCACTTGGATTTCTAATTTAGGCGCATCTTTAACTTGTTCAAATAGTAATTTTATCGGAGGACTCTTTCAAGATAACGAATTGATCCCGCTAATAATAAAGCATGATGGTGAGCTTATATTTGGGGATTCAGATGCAGTTATTGATTGCCTAGCTCCTTATCAAAAGCATCTTATATCTTATCTAGCAGGGACAAATAACAAAATCCGATGTTTCCATGTAGGATGCGCGATTTGCCTAATCCTGGTATATTTCTGGGCAAGTCCTATATTCATTATTTTACCTTGTTTAGTGAACTTTATTACGGTGTATCTTCCTTATCAGGGAGATGTGCGATATATTGGTAAGTCTCACAAATGGGCTCATACGGAACTTGGTGAGGGAATTGTGAGAGTATTACAACAGCATGGTGTTAATGTGGTTTTTGGGAACTCTGGAACAAGGGTTTTAGTTGTTGGAACAGATTATTCTGCCTCGCTTTCGGGTGAAAAAGTCGTTATTTTAGAACCTGGTGCAGAGATAATAATCGATGGCGTGCAATATTGCGCTGAAATCACCCCGTTAGGTCAACATGATGGGGTGAAAGATGCTAGGAGGATAATCGTTGATGGAGTAATAAGCAACTCTAGCATACTATACAAAGACGGTGTGAGGATTATAGCAACGGGAACCCCGACCGCGCAGGAAAAAGAACTTATATGGCCATTCTAAAACGAATATTATTGAGTTTTGCTATTTTTTGCGTCCTGATATGTTGTATCAATGATGCAGTCCAACACTCCCTTATCTCGTTGTTCTTTGATACTTTATTAGTAGGCTGTCTCATTGCGTTATTAAATTCGAGAAAGTCTTTTTTTTTATTAAAAATAGGTTTCTTTTTTGGGGGCATATCAAGCGTTATATTTTTCACAACATCCATCAAATCCGTTCTGTTATTTATACCGTTCCTGATTGTTGTCTTTGCTTTTCTTCTACAGTGTTTGTATAATCTGCACAATGCAAGAAGATATATTTTGTGTTTAATTGCCTCACTTTCGATGTTTTGTGCAATTCGCTCATTCTGGGGGCATCAAATTTTCTCACGATTCATCCCAGATAAGATAGCTGTGTTAGAACAGGGAAAATGGGGCAATGCTCTTTCTTATGAAGATAAGTTGTCTATTACATCGCAGTATTCATACAATCTGCTTCACAATTTTATTGGTGCAAACAAGATTGAAAGTTTGCATGATATTTCCGATTGTTCAGAATTATGGATTGTAACTCCAACAAAACCTTTTACTAACGAACAAATTGAACAGATATCAAATTGGGTTAGAAAGGGGGGGCGTTTGGTAATCATAACTGACCATACGGATTTGTTTGGGCATACATCTGCTATAAATCCATTGTTGCAGCGATTCGGTATCAGAGCGCAAAAAAATGTTATTCTGGATTCATCTGGAAATGGAGGGACATTCAGCTCTTACTTTGAGAATTTTCGTGGATTATCATCAAACAGCTTTATTGGGTTTGGAGAGACTTGGTTGCATCAGTTAGGGTATAGTGAACGCACTGACTATAGCAAGCGGTCATTTTTTTCTGATAACCAGATTTCAGATGAGGAAATAGCAGACTGTCACAGCATAGGGCTTCGCGTAAATCATGGTTTTGGAGGAGTGGTGCTTTTTGGAGATAGCACTCTCTTGGCAAATTTTGCACTTGCTCGACCTTCAGCACAGGCAATTCTTCGTAAGTTGATAAATGGAGGCGGTTGTTTTTCTTGTTACGGGATAGCGTTTTTTGCTTGTCTTGTATGTCTATTGTCATGCACAAAGGTTTCTACAAAACTTAAAATAATAGGACAGACATTCATAGCTGTATTGGGCGTCACCTGTTTTTCTTTGGCTTACACCAATAAACAACTGTCATTGGATAAAATTCAAATAATAAAAGTATCAGGTGATTGGTCTCTCGTAGAAGGAAATCAAGGACACTTACTTACGCTATTTTCTGCCGCTTATGTTTCTTCTCCCGTTTTTCCTATCTGGGAGGGGGTATCTGGAAGTGATAGAACTGTTACAATAGGCAACTCTGTTATCACTGAAGATGATTTCAGATTCCCTAAAAAAGTTAAGAATGTGCCGTTTATTCAGCGAATCACATTATCGCCTTCAGGCAATATATCAAATCAATTAGCAGAGTGCATCGCCACTTCTGGGTTTTCATCTTTTTGGTTTGACGAAGGTGTAGGGCTTTTGCGAGAGCAAGCATACAAGTCATTTTGGTTATCGCTTCAGGGTAATGATAATAGGGTGTGCTCTCTCTCGGTAGAAGAACCTTCCTATGTAAACATGCTGGTTAAAATGAGGGAAAGAGAGCCGTTTGAGGCTGAAGTCCCGATTATGAGAATCAAAGAAGATTCTCAATGGGTTGTTTTGGGTGATTGGTTTGTAGGTAAATATATTTCTTCCGATACCATTCTTGTTCGAGACATTTGGCAAACAACCTCCAATTCCGTTCCCGACTTTTACTGCCGTGTATTACCACCATCTAGTGAGGGGAAATAATCCTCTTTCGCTTGCTTTCTTCGATGTATCACTCATTTTATTCCCTTGCAAGCGATGTTTCAACTTAGGTTGTCACTCGCGAAAAAAAATGCGCCTTAAACACCTGATTCTGTGTAGCTTGCCAGTTCGAAACATCTTTGCTTGCCGCAGAGTTGCCATTCTCTCAAAACCGCCTACTAGTCACGGCGTAGCACGCAGGGCGAAGACGGAAGCTCACAGAATCAACAGATTGTAGATTCGAGACATCTTTAGTGACCCTAAAAGGCTTTCGCGCTTAGGAAAAGGGGCTTCCGGCTTCGAGTTCGGGCTTGCGCCCTCCTTTCTACGCCGTGACGGGTAGGCATGCTTCCGTCTTAGGTCTTCTTTGACCGCTCTTGTCCTGAGGGACGGTGGTAAACCTGGGAACTTAACATCACACGCAATAGGTCAGGGGTTCGAATCCCCTATGCTCTGCAAAAAAGGCATCCGACTGGGTAGAGAGATGGGTGTAGCGACGTGGACGTTCGCTGACCTGACGGCCCCGCTCGCGCCCGGTAAAGCGGGGAGCTTATCCATCACCCGCAACAGGTCAGGGAGAAGGTCGAAATAAGCTGAAGTGTAGTGCCACGGGCTGTTGACTCGCCGCCGCCCCATCGGCTGCGCCTCGGCGGCTCGCCCCTACGGGGCAAACGCTGCGCGTTTGTCCAAGTTGCCTTACAGCCGTCGGCAACTTTGCCTGCGACGCGGCATGGATACCATGGCATTCTTACTGCAACAAGTCAGGGAGAAGTGCCATATGCCAGAACGTAAAATAGCCTAAGTCGTTGAGACTTAGGCTATTTTGCGTTCTGGAGCATAGGGGATTCGAACCCCTGACCTGTTGCGTGCGATTCCGAGTCGGGCAACAGGATTACCCCATAATTATAAGTAATTCTAAAGGCGCTAGAGACAGTGTATCAGAGGCTTCTGTATTTTGCAAGCTTTATTTGTAAAATGTTTTTCAGAAAGAAAAAAGCCCAAAAAGACGCTAAAAAGAGCAGAAAAACGCTGAAAGTTTGCGACCATTTGCGACCACAAATGCACACAAATCTACTGATTTTCAACAAAAACGCAATATTTACAATTCAAGAAAGTTATTAACACGACCTGTAATATCCCTCTTTACAGGTTATATGTATGCGATAAGCCCTCCCTGGCTTCCACCAGAGAGGGCCAATTTTATGCGTTTACGTTTGATTTCTTTTTAATATTCACTAGGGTAGAATGTTGCTGCCGGTGTGCAGAAAGCTCGGGTACGGGCTTCCATCCACTGCTTGCAGGCGTCCAGATTATAGCGCGGGCGTGATCCCTTCCCCGGTGTCTGCCTGCTGCCAATAAAGTATGTCGGCATACCTTGCTTGGTAAGGCGAGTAATCGTGCAGACGCTGCATTTGAAAAACTTTGCGAGCTGGTCTCGGGTCAACAGCTCTGCCGGATCAATAGCATTTTGTGTGTGTTTACGTGTGGCCATATGTCTAATGTGACTTTGTTACACACATTAAACCTCTTTCTACCCCTATTTTCTAGTTGCGATTGCGCACTGAAGAAAATATCTTGCACAAAACGTCCCTATACTGGCTCAATTACGAGCACCAAGACACCGTTACCGGGAGTATGAGATCATACACCGGCTAGAAATCACCTTCACAACTTAAGCAGTACGAGGATTTCTTCCTGCTATGTGTTTAGCTATATCGGCTCAGAACCTTATTCAAGAGGATGTGAAGATTGCACCCTCTTTCCAATGAACGTAATTCGCCCGGTTTGGATATATAGTCCCACGATTCTCCGTATTCGCCGGCAGGCACCGCCGGCGGCACCGTCGAGATGAAGCTGAGGAAGTCTGCCGGTGAATCGCGATATTGATCATCAAATTGATCGGACAACTTCAATTTTTCCCACGTTGAGCAATCCTTCTCTATATCGTACAGAACATGTTCTAGGTTGCGTGAACAGTAATACGCTTCGTAGGGTATTTTCTTGTACGTTGTCCCCATGTGGGCAAGGAGAAGCATATTGCTGCTCTTGGTCGCATTACGCTTCTTCACATCGTCTTCGCTTGGTGCAGTAATAGTCGTAGTCGTGTAGACGAATCCGGCTACAGTAGAATCTTCCAGAATAGCAGATTCCGGGACAAAAGCCCCATCTGTATCCATCAGGTGTACCACTTGTAGCAAGTCCTGGGCTTGCAAGCGATACGAGGTCATGAACTTTTTGACCAAATCATTTACCAGAGTCTTTACGCTGATGGAACCACGTCTTTGCTTCGTTGTAATGTCTGCGCCAACTACGTGGAAGCGAATCTTCTCGTTGCTGAGCAATTTAGAGAGCACGCCTTCCAGGGCAGCCGCATCCGACTGTCCTTCCACAATGAACAATAAAACCTTTCTTGCGGCCATGGCAGTTAATCTCTGGGAATTGTCTTACGGATAGCGCGAGCAATCTCTGTCTTGTTTGTCTCTTCGTACAGCTCCAACTCCTGTCCACCAATAAAGATGGATCGCAGATATACATCGCGCAGGTTGTTGCTCGTCTTGATGTTCTTCATGCGAATGAAGCGATGATTTGGATCAACCGTGGTAAACACCACGCTACGCTTGTCGAGCATTTCCAGCGGATGTAGGTTGTGTGCGGTGAAGATAAGCTGCCCCTGGGCGTTTTCCTCCCACACCGAAAGCAACTCGCCCAGAAGATATTCAAAGATGCTGGCGTCCAGCTCATCCACAATTAAACAGGAGCCGGGGGTATTGGAGACGATAATCCAATACAACAGGAGCGAGATGATTTTTTTAATACCGTCCGATTCGAACTTCAACGGAATCTCCATCCCTTGTCGGGATGCCAGTAGCTCCATACGCATCAGCTCCTCATTAAGAGAGCTAAGCTCCAACCCCAGTTCCCGGACTTGCAGATTGAACCCGGGTATAATCTTGCACATCACCTGATTCATGTGAGCCAGGGATTGCTTGAATTCCTGATAAATAGGCAGCGGCAGCGTAGAGGGTGCATTCAAGTTAATCAGGCAAGTCCCTACGGCAGAACAATCACAATTGGAATCTGTGTGTGTGATAGGTATAGGCTGCAAGTTGACATTGACCAGGCCGGATTTGCTATGGCCAATGACGTAGAGATTACGCTCAACGTAGCAACGCACTGCGCGAAGCAGATCAACAGCCTCGGTTTCCAACTTAAGGAACAGAGGATACATGCGCTGGTTGAATATATAGGAAGTACGTTCCTGATAAGTCAGAACCTTGTTGATGATTAGATCCTGTCTAGAGCTGTTGCTCACAACCTTATTGAAAGAGGCATTAGGCACAAACTCGGCTTCCGTTGGCAATGCCGGTTCTGAAAACTCAGCGACGATGTTGGTGCGAGCTTTGGGTGCATTTGCCTTCATGGTAAAGCTCTCTTGCTTTACCCTTGCCCCGTCGGTATCCACGCCGATAGTGACAGTATATTGAGCAACATGGTTGCATGTTCCACCCTCGATGCTGAACAGGATGGAAAGAGTGGCCTCTTTTTCTCCACATGTAATCAGCGATGCGGTGTCTGCCTCCAAGGGCAATCCACAAATAAGGCGTTGGAGCAAGATAATCGCATTGACCACAGATGTCTTGCCGGAGCCGTTTTGCCCGTATATGCCCAGCAGCTCGCCTTTCTCGGGATCGTACCCCGGGAGGCGATTTGGCATCTCTATTTTACCGTGCCTGACATTTTTTATGTTGGAAATCTCAAACGAGCATATACGCACCACCGTCTTCATAGCACAGATAGCTTACCATAAAATAGCATTTTGTCAACATTACACGCGATAAAAGGTATAAAAAATACCGTTTTCTGATTTATTTTTATAAAATCTGCAATTTTACCCCCTATTTTCTATTCCAGAGACCTAATTGCAGGGCAAATAAACGCACTCTCCTGCCATACGGCCTCTCATGTATGAAAATTGGCGTTTTTGCGGGTTATATATGCCTGAGCGGGATGGTTATCCCACTCCGCACGCATTGGGCGTGTGTTTTTTATCAAAAATAACCCACTATTCGCCAACAATGAGTACACGATCAAACATCGGTATCCAGAATGAGGATGGAAGTCTGGATGTCATTTATTGTCACTGGGATGGTTATCCGTCGCATAACGGAGCTATCCTTCTCCATCATTACCAGAATCCGGAGAAAATCAGGGAACTGATTGCTCTGGGTGATATCAGTTCTCTGGCGGAAGCTGTAAAGCCGGCCTCCGGAGAACATTCATTTGAATCACCACAGGAAGGTGTGGTAGTTGCCTACGGGCGTGATCGCCATGAAGATGGAATCGGCAGCAGGCATTTCGATTCCTTAGACGATTATCAGAATCTCATGCGTTCGGAAGGCGGGTACATCGAATATGTGTACCTGTACAAAGTCGCAGACAGGAAATGGATCTGGTCGCCGGCACGTGACAACACCGGCATCGTGGAGCTTCAGGACTTAACGGAAAGGAGCGTGGCAGCATGAGTCAGGAAGAAGTGAAGAAGCAGCTGCTGGAGCTCGACTTCCCTAATCTCTGCCGGCTTACCGTTACTGTGGAAGTACATCCTCGCTGCGTTGCGCTGTGCCACGACGGTAAGGAATACGCTGTAACGATACACGAAATGCTCTGCAAGCGGGCCCGGGTCTATTATCACGGTTCCAAGGCTGTGTGTATCGAGGCGTACAAGTCTCTCATCAAGGTATTCACCAACCCCGATTCCGTATCATGCACCCAGTCCTGAAAGATCTTCTCTGTGCCGTGGTCATCGCCCTGTTAAGTCAGGGTATTGATTCCATCAGAGAAAGGCACATGAGAAGGCAAGCTGAGCACCTCGACCAGGAATACTGGTCATAACGCCACCGGCACCCCCTCCGAAATCATTCTGGAGGGGGTGCCCTGTTTTTAACTCCAACGAAACAAGAACGATGTGTCAACAAAGCAACACGATCGCGCATGACCTGTTCTACCCACAGGATGCAGCGAACGAGCGGCAATCCCCGGGAGGCCGCTTTTCCATTCACCGGGGAAAGGATTTCAGCGTGGCCTATTCCTACAGAACACCTATAGCCGTATACCCGGATAACGGTAGTTTTGTTCTGCTGGATTCCGCCTACTTTTCTAACACCACAACTAAGCACCAGAGCAGTATTCGTCAGGCTGTTCCCTACAATGTGCAGCGAATCGAGTGCGACTGGCTCGGTAAGAATGATCTCTGGTACTCGCCTCATCACGATACCTTCCAGACTCAGTTCCGAAAGTTCATCAGGGATGTGGCGGCGGGGATTCCGAATATCGGAAAATCGGACAGTGATTTTGCCTACGCCCGCAAGCGTACAGAAACGCTTAACCGGCTGAATGGTTTGCGGAAGCTGGCGGAGGTCAGCCACATTCGTAAAACCATCATCGCCCGTGTGGACAAGCGCGTAGCGGCTATTACTGCCCCCAAGCGCATTGAGGCTGCACAGAAGCGGGCGGTCAAGCAGCGTACCGACGCAAGAAAGCGCATCCAGCAACGCCGGCAGGAGGATAAACTCCACATCGAGCTGAACCGGCTCTTTGAAACCAACGAGACAGTGGAAAAGGCTGTTTCAGATGCCGCCGAGACGCTGCTGAACCGCTTTCCCTTTCACCAGTGGAAATGGCTTCCGGAAGGACTGAAAGAGCCTCATGTTCAGCCGGCGCGGCAGATTTACCGCTTTACCCGGAGTGCGGTCAGAGACGTTGCTGCGCATCTGTGGAAGCATAAGTACGGTCAGCCTACAATCACTGACGACTGCGACATCCGGTGGCACAGCGATGGTTTATTCCACACCACCAAGGGCGTAGCGATACGCTATGCCGAGCTTCAGCGCTGTCTGGAGCTGTGGAAGAACCGGCAGTTCCTGGGCGAGCTTGTCGATAATCGATTCCGGGTGCTCCGCAATGATGAGGAAGTTCTCATCATCGGTTGCCACTGTTTTCATCAGAAAACGGTGCAAAGCATCTGGAACCGATATGCCCACAAAAGCCCCAAGACCATTGCCCAAGAGGAACGCCTGCGCAAACAGGAAGCAGAGGAGTTCATCCGTCTGGTGATGCATCCTCTATTGAAACTGGTACAGCGGGAGTTCCGCAAAGTCAACCAGCAGCTAAACCAGAAACAACCAACATAACATACTCACCTGAAAACAATGACAACAGAAAGCAAAACAATCAACGTCCACTTCATCGACCTCTACACAGAGGACGAGAACGACGAACTCAACACAATCAATGACCACTCCACCACGGGGCTCAGCTTCCAGATATCCCGAGAGGAGTATGCTGATATCCGCAAGGTTCAACGAGCCTTGCAGGAATCACAGAAAGCACAGGACGCGCCCTTCCGCTACCTGCATGTCTGCGTGAGCTGGGAGATAGATGATAAGCCCAACCTGATGATGAATGGTGTCGAGTTCCATCCGCGTGAATCAGAACTGGAAATCTCTGCATACGGAGTGGAGCTGAACATCTACCACTACGGCGAGCGTTCATGCAAGGTGAAGACCGATCTCACAACGTACCTGAAGGATCTGTTCCCGGAGATTGACTATCCGAAGGAGATAACCTCCTGGGATGAACTGGCCGGCGAGTTGGCCGGGCATATCACCAAGGAAGTCAGCGTGCGGATCACCGGCGACTTTGCCAAGCAATATCCCATGCTGGCGCGGCCAGAGCTGGATGAAGGCAGCAACCTCAAAGAGCTCTGGAGATTCCGCTACCTTTCATTCCAGTACGAGGAAGCACCGGCAGACGAAGATGCCGACATGTATGCGCTGGAGTTCGTACAGGTTTACCGAGGCTCAGGCCCGGAGCTTGTACTCCGGGTATCTGAAGTTGATGCCGAAGGGAATATCAGCACCAGCAACCTCGTGTATTCCACAGAGAAAGTAGAGGTGCTGAAGAACGAACAGAATAGCGTCGAAATCCTTATTCATACCTACGATTCTGAGAAGAAAGGAGGCAGCGATGGGATGGAGCGGTAACTACTGTACGAAGCCGGCAACAAGGCAGGAACAAGCCGAGCTGTTGCTGGAATACTTCAATGCGGACGGCTACACACTCCCGACTCGTGTTCTGAAGCACCGGCTGATCGGAAGCGTGTGGTACGCCAAGGTGGAAACAACCCGGGAAGATGGTTCTGTCCTTCGCTGGATTGCTGTCTGTCTGGTACGCTGGGAAGACGGCATGCTGCTGCGGAAGATGATGGATAATTCCGTGGGACCATACGCCGATGACTGTCCAGTTAGCTGGTTCTCTGACGTGCCGGTGGCCGGCAGATTCGACCAGGAATGGCGTGACCGATGCCATGCCAAACAGGATAGGCACCGGCATACGATGCGACATATCCGAAATCTGGAGGCCGGCGACAGCGTTAGGTTCAGCACCAAATACGATGATGCCGATGTATGGATCTACACCGGCATTCCCTGGCTCTTCCGCAAAACTCCGGGAGGTAACGCCTGTCGCCTCCGCAACTGGCGCAAGCACCTCATCGAAATCAAACCTCATAACACACAAGACACGAATATGATCACACAACACACAAGAAAGGAGGTAGCCCATGCCTAACTGGTGCTTTACCGACTACATGCTCATCGGCTCCGCTGAGGATACCAAGGCGGCGTACGATGCTCTGCACAAGGTAGAGGAAACTAAACGTCCCGGGCCGTTCGCGACATGGAGCTTCGAGTCGAATCCGAACTGGCTGGGCTACGTGGCGGAAGATGTCATTGGCCTTACCTGGAGCGCTGTCGCGTGCCGTGGTACCTTTGACAATCTGCGCCTGACCACATGGAAAGACAAATCTGCTGTGGCGCTAAGCACGGAAACCGCATGGGGACCCTGTGAAGAGCTGATGGACGCGCTCGCGCAGAAATACAGGTTATCGCTGAACTTCCATGCTACCGAACCGGGGAACATGTACTTTGCCAAAGGTGGAGCTGATGAAGTCTACACCGAGACGCTACACTACTCGGACGACGACGGTGAGGAATACTTCGACACCTTGGAAGAGTTCCTCGCGCAGTACGGCGATAAGTACGACCTGAAAGCCGATACCACCTTGGATGAAGCCTTAGCTGCGGTCAATGACTCTGAGGATGGGCTACTGGCTCCAATCACAGAGTAATCATACTCCCGGCAAGATATCCGGGCAGATGGCATTGCTACCACATCTAATCAACACACCCAAGAAGTCACCATAGACTTGCCCCTACCCAAACAAGCGCAACGCCCGCAGCCGGAATAACGCCGACTGCGGGCGTTGTGATGAACGATACAACCAGATATACAAACATGAACACAACAACACTCAATTCCGATGCATTGCAAAAAGCACTGACAATCGCTGCCGGTGATGCAATTACAAGCCCTGTACTCACAACTGAGGCCTACATCAGAATGCAAACCTGCTTTTGGTCTAATCTGATAGCCATGCTCGATACGTGGCGACATACACCGGGAACAGGCATACAGGTCTATGGCCTCGCAAGTGAGTACGCAAAGCGAGTTGGTCGCAGCCTTAACACCATTAAGGACTGGCTCCGAAATCTGGAGTATAAGGGAATGATTCATCCCATAGAAGGATCTCCGAGCAAACCGGGAGCTGTAGGTGATACGCTCTACAACTTCATAGAGGTTGACAACGCATTGCGTGAGATCCGCCAGCAACGCTTAGCCAAAGCATCAGAGTAACCATACCTGCCGACCTCTCTGACCTACAATACAGAGAGGCCGGCGGTGCAGTGCTTTCGGATGCCCGGGAAAAAGAAATAGATTCTTCTTTTTACCTGCCTCCCGGTTCAGCAAGCTTCTTCCGGGAAGCCAGATGGTATACGACGCAGCCAGAGTAGCGACGTAGATCTCCTCATCCTGTCCCCCGGGTCGAAGGTCAGCGAGTTCAAGATACAGGCCCTCGATGCCCTTGTCGGTATTGATGAGGGACCCTATATCGCTTTCTCCTTTTTCTAACTCCAACTCACGCACCTGCGGATAGCCTCCGTTGTCGAGCTCGATCTCGATGAAGTCCATCACGTACTCGGCATTGCGACAAAGGGTCTCCTCCAGCTGATTCCAGATGTCGACATACGGACGGAGCTTACACTTCCTCAGCTCCGGGACAGAGAGTTTGACTTCTTCGTACATGACATGTCGCTGGTCCAGGTCATCTGTAAAACGGTTGATGAACTCTTCTTCGATTGCGTACCGGGCGTAGCAGTCTTCAAGGAGAACGGAAAAGTCGTCGAAGCTCAACGAGGATCTGCGCGACAGATAGGATTCGATCTCCAGATCTCTATCCTGAACGAAGCCGGGATCATGCTTGCGAAGCTTCTTCATGATCGCGGATGGGGTGTCTTTGGCCGCTATCGCGGCGAGTTTGATTATGTTTTTGTACATGGTGGTTTTTGGGTTGAAGATTGAATGAGCCGGGGAGATGGTGGACTCCCCGGCTCTAATCCCGTCACAGCCTTCGCAGCCAGGAAGCGAGTGGCTCGCACAGACACAAACTGAGCACTGCACCTTTGCCGCAAGAACCTATCCTTGCCGGGAACCAGAATAGGGCCTTCTATGGATGAACAATTGTCGATTTTTGGGAGGTTTGAAAAGTCGTAACTCGTTGCTCCTAAATCCGATACGAAAATCAGAAGTCATAAAGCGTTGATTTTTAGAGAGTTATGAAAAGTGCCAAAATTTACGCACTGCATTTTTGCACTGCATTTTTGCAGCCTTCACAAGACGGCTAACAGCCGCTCCGACTGCATTTTTGCAGCAGGGGCTGCAAAAACAGCAGTCGGAGCAAGGGAGCCCTTTAATTTTTGATCAAACTCAGACCATCTACTTGCCCGGCTATTTTCATCCCCGATTCCTGGATTTTTGAAACCACTTACCCGGGATGAAAAATATCTATTCACCCCAAAAGCGAGATGTGCCTGTTGCTGCCCGGGAAATAGGCCTAGGAGCTCGTTGATCTCAATTTTGGGCAAGTGGATACTAAAAGAGATGAAACGCCGTTCTAGAGGTGTTCTGGGAGGTTTTATCGGGTAGCGGTGTGATGCGATGCTCCTGTCTTTCACGGGGCGCAGCAGGCGGCACACCTGCTGCGCCCCCCGTGGAGGACAGGAGCAGATCATTGCATTGCTACCCATATATGTGGAATTATCGTCCGCCGTAACGGCGCACCTCCGATCATCGCATAATATAAACTCTTCGTTCCTTTGTGTGAAGACAAATGGAAGTCAATCAAGAATTGCTAATATTAAAAGCTCCAAGTATACTGAGAATCAGTATACTTCCCCAGGAGCTGCTTATCACCTCCTCATAATTAGAAGATTAGCAACTCCCGGCTAATTTCGGAATCATCTCTTCATTTCGCACTTGCTTCCACCAGCATTAAAGGCTCATTCCGGCAAATAATCCTCTCATTTTTATTATATCCCCAGTTAAGAATCGGGAAATCACATCGTGAAAACAAACTGCTTTATGGCTTAAGCACCGAATTATACCCGGCTGCATGTTCAAAGGCTCCTGACATTTCCTCTTGTTGCGCTACCGGGGTTCCCATATTCGTTGCAATGCTTCTCCAGCCTGATACCGCCCGGGCTCTCGTAAATCATTTCCAACTTTCTTCAGGACTTTTGCGGCTTTCGGATAAAGTGGTCAGTTATTCGAAAAAATCGTATAACTGGATCATTTTTGATGCTTGTCTCATATCTGAGTAAAAAGTACGAGTTTTTGCTCAGATGTAGGACAAAACGCTTCCCTTTATTGTGATCACTGGAATCTTTTTACTGTTTATTCTGTTCCCGGGTCATCGTCACAAAATCCAGACCAGCATGCGAAGGAATAAGCTACAACACCGGCAGTTATCCGAAAAATTAGGATAACTGACTCCATTGTGTTACTTTTTTTGTAACCTTTTTCAGATTTAGGGTTACACTTTTTTCCCATTTTTTCCGAGTACCAATCTTGTACCGGAGCGTTTTCGATGGAAAAAGCGGCGCATCAACCCTATCTCAATGACGATTTATGCATTTAACTGTCGATAAGAGATGCGAATCCGACTACTCCGGCTCCTACGATTAGAAGCCAGAAAGCGTGAAGTTGGCGAGGTTTCACGTAGACTAAATCCAGTCTGTTTTGGCACGATTCATATACCCGGGATTCTAAGATCACGCAAGCCGGCTTTCTTCTTAAAAACATGTGAAATTGTCCCACTTTCGTTTCCCATTTTTTACTTTCTATTTCCGACGGTCTCTAATCGACCTTCTGCATTTTACCAGCATTCATGCGTCTATAGTTAACTAGGCTGACGGTTAACATACAGCAGCAGGTGATTTTACCCTAATGTTCTACTCTGCTTTCTGAGCCGAGCAAACGTCAAGGGGGCGGTTTCTCATTTCAATGGGGCTCTGGTGCGTGAGTATTACGGCAAGGAGATGATCAAGAAGTTCAAGAAGACTTGTAAAGAGAAAAAGCTCTGGGACGAATAATCCTCAGAGATTTTCAGTCTGATTGGGAAGCGGTATTAGCCTACTCTTGGCTTAAACACCTTGCGAATCTGGAGAGACTTTTCTCTCATCCACGCGAACAACTCAGGCCAAGTCTCTTTGTTTCTGAGGTCGCACTTGTGGATTTTGTTGATAGTGCAATCCTTGTTTGCCTCAGTCCAAATCATTTTGCAGCCCATTTCTTCCTCAATAGTGGCTGCGTCATTGCGCAGATCTGCAAATAGCTCCTTGTCACCGCTGATATAGAGGAGTGCCGTGACGTGGTTCTTCTGTGTGTTTACTCGCAGGGAAATAACGCAGGTTGAGTTGCCGATGCTGAGGTCGTACCATGCCTGGGCGTGAGCTTTGCGCAAGCTAAAGACCTGCATAAACTCGGCATCTTCCTTTGCGGCATCACGGAATGCTGACCAGAACTCCAGTTGCATCAGCTTTGTGTCACTCTGAGGGCCACTTTCTTTTACAGACTTAGCCCACTCATTCGGCTGCTCGACCACATTAAACTTAACAGCCGTCCTTGAGTTGTCAATCTTCCACAACTCAATTTCAAGCAGGAAAAAGCCCAGTGAATTATCAGTTCTTTGATTCAGCCATTCTATAGCCTGTCGATGTTCATCGCGAGCCTTCTTAACCACCCAGATTACCACATCAGCCGACTTGCCGGAGGCGTATGTAATGAGTTTGCCGAGGTGATCGTGGTCTGTTGCTTCAAGCTGATTCTCAATAATGATTCGGCGATTAGTACCTTCCTCCTTTACGAAAATGTCGGCGCTGAATGCACCTACGGAAGATTCTTTTTCTTCCAGCACCAAATCAAGGCCAACGGCATCACCAAGCAATTTCAGGTTCTCCTCCTTGGCAAGCCAAGGAGTGAAATCTCTTGCCTCATCAGGCCAGATGCTTCGCAGATTCTCCACCCGGGTAATTACGCCCAAGTCTATAGTTTTATTGTTCGCCATGTTAATCGGTTGTGTTTCTAAGTATATTACCAGATTGCATTTAAAAAGCAAGATGATAGAGAGTTACCCTCTATTTTGTTACTGCGTCAGCGCTCCAGATATTGCCTCTCCTGTCTTGCATGATAGTAGCATCTCGTGTACACTATTCAACCACGGATGCCGCCTAAATCGTACATCGCCATTGATCTCAAATCTTTCTACGCCTCTGTTGAGTGCATAGAGAGAGGCTTGGATCCGCTTGATACGAATCTGGTTGTGGCGGATGAGTCTCGCACCGACAAGACAATATGCCTGGCTGTGACGCCGGCACTCAAATCCTACGGTATTCCCGGCAGGCCTAGATTGTTTGAAGTCCGCCAGAAGGTGGATGAAGTAAACCGGGAGCGTCGTTACAAGGCTCGTGGGCTTCAGGGTTCGTCACATTCGTATGCGGAGCTTCATCGCGACGCCCGGCTTGCCCTGGACTTCATCATTGCCCCGCCACGCATGGCGTACTACATGGAGTACAGTACACGCATCTACAACGTGTATACCAAGTATGTCTCCTCCGAGCATATTGTCGTCTACTCCATCGATGAGGTGTTCATCGATGCCACTCCTTATCTGGCAACCTACCGCTGTACGGCACATGAGCTGGCTCGCCGTATTATCAGAGATGTTCTGAGTACCACCGGCATCACCGCAACAGCCGGCATCGGCACCAACCTGTATCTGGCCAAGGTGGCTATGGATATCGTGGCAAAGCGTATCCCGGCGGATGCAGATGGCGTCAGAATCGCCGAGCTGGACGAAATGAGCTACCGCCGCATGCTGTGGAATCACCGCCCGCTTACGGACTTCTGGCGTGTGGGAAAAGGCTACGTACGGAAGCTGGAGCAACATGGGCTCTATACCATGGGCGACATCGCGCGTCGCTCTGTGCAGAACGAGGAATCGCTGTACCGTATGTTCGGCAAGAATGCCGAGCTGCTCATCGACCACGCCTGGGGCTGGGAGCCTTGTACTGTAGAAGCAATCAAAGCCTATCACCCGGAGTCGAAAAGCCTTGGTTCCGGGCAGGTACTGCACGAGCCCTATACCCCGGAGAAAGCCAAGCTGGTGTTGCGGGAGATGGCCGACCTCCTTGTGTTGGATTTGGTTGAGAAAGGATTAGTGACAGACCAGATTGTCATCACGGTAGGCTATGATATCGAGAATCTTACCGACCCGGTACGCCGCCGGCAATACCGGGGTGCTATCACAACCGATGCCTATGGTCGAGAGGTGCCGGCGCATTCTCATGGCACACACAACCTTGGCCGCTACACTGCCTCCACGAAGCTGATTCTGCAAGCAGTAAACGAGCTGGCCGACAGGCTTGTGGATATGAATCTGCTGGTGCGCCGGCTCAACATCGTGGCGAATCATGTGCTGCCGGAGGACAAAGCGCCGCAGCAGGAACAATCAATGCAGCAGCTCGACCTCTTTACCGATTACGAGGCCGAGGCAGCCCGGAAGGAAGAGGAGGAAGCACAGCTGCACAAAGAACGCAAGATGCAGCAAGCCCTGCTAAGCATCAGAGGCAAGTTCGGCAAGAATGCAATCCTCCGGGGTATGAATCTGGAAGCAGGAGCCACCACCCGCGATCGCAACGAGCAGATAGGAGGACACAAGGCATGATGTACGATGCTGAAGACAAATACGCAGATATCATCCATCTGCCCCACCATGTATCCCGGAATCACCCGCAGATGAGCATGGCTGATCGCGCTGCCCAGTTCTCTCCCTTTGCCGCGCTCACGGGACACGATGCTGCTATCGCCGAAGCGGCCCGCCTCACAGACGAGCGGCCTATTCTGGATGAATCAGTAAAGCAGGAAATCTCCAACCTTCTCCAACTGGCCGCAACCGATTCCAACCAAGTCTTGAACATCGTCTATTTCGTCCCTGACGCCCGCAAGGCCGGCGGCGCCTACATGGAAATCTCCGGGCGCATCAAGAAGCTCGTACCGCACGAGAAGCTGCTTATCATGGACACCGGCACCCGCATCCCGGTGGAGGATATTGTGGAGGCTGCTGTAAATGCAGAAACTCGATGAGTTTGTTGCGCCGTAGATTCGAGACAGGAACTGGCAGTTTCACACAGGAGCGTGTAGTAATTACATCTTTTGACGCACGTGTAGCAAGCCTCACTACGTCAAGTCACGTAGGACTTATTTTGCTAATTCCCTGATTCCCTTTATCAACTCAATTAACGGAAGGATTCCAGACGAATACATTTCTTTTCTAGTCTGGTCTTTATCCCGTCGCCAAATCTCATAATCGGCTTCTAATTTTGATATGCTATCATTGCAAGCCTCATATATACCAACTCTATTAGATATTCTCTGATGATGCTTCACAGAAATTTCAAGGCATTCACTAATATACCACATTAGATCATACACCCTCGTATTTGCGAAGCTAGAATTTACACCACCTAAAATATCAGCACTTCTGTACTGATGCCCCATAAATAATACCCAATGCTCAATAAACATGGCTTTAGAGGATAATTGGCTGATAAATTTGCCGATACCCTGACGCATAGCCGCTAAATATTTCGTTTCTGATGTTTCACGATACACTTGGTAGGCGAAAGTATACCGGGACTGATCCGTAGCTAAACTAACCGGATAATCAGATATAGCATTTGCTAAATGAACTCCATATAAATAGCATAATTTTTCTACGAATAACGAGTACTCCGCAGTACACACTATTTTTAAAACATAGTCATCGTCATTTTCGGATTCAAAGTTCTTGCATCTCAAATAGAAATAACGAGCCAAATATAGCCCTTTTTCCCCAATTGGCATGAGCTCGAACACATGAGACAATATACTCAATGTCTTCTTCCACTCTTTCTCCTTTACATATTTATTGAGATTCCACAAATCCTCCAATCTACTCGCGAAAAAACGAGCATCCAATTGTGAACAACATCGCAAACATTGATCCGTTTCACTCTCAATTTCTCTTTCGAGAGACGTATCTATATTTTCCAATAATTGTAACAAATTGGCCTCATAAGTAGGGTCAAAGTTACGATTTACACGAATGCTGGATACAATCTGCGCTGCACTGTTCAAATGTTTTTCCAACAGCGACAGGGCACCCTCAGCCAGATAAGATTCTTCTAAAACCTCTTCCTTCTGATCAAAAAATTGCTTAAGTTTTTTTGAATAAGATGCACCAAAGAATGTTGAATCTGTCAATATATTATCCTTTTCCCACTCCATTAGAGTGGTGCAACGTGTATACTTAGCATTAACAGCATCAACAAAGGCCTTTTCATAATCAACATTGGAATGCCATGGCAAATTGAAATCATATTTCATGTGATGCATTATGCTCTTTACTAAATTATCGCGTCCAATTATCTCGGCCAAAGTCGAATACCTGTCTGTCCACTCTTTTTCTTGATCTAACTGATGCTGCTTTTGAGCTTCGTCCGTAGGCAAATATTTAAAAAAATTATAGACACCATCCTCTTTCGTGATAAACGAAGACGATTGCGGCACAATTGATACGGGAATCCCCTTGAAAAACTCGTATATATGAAGCTCTTTTGCCAATTCCTTTAGCACTACCGGATTTGTCAATCTGAGAGCCTCGACAAGGAAGATGTACTTTACCTCTGCAAGAACACCCGACTTTACATCATTATTTGACAGATCAACAAAGTCGTAGGGACACTCCGCGTAGTACTGTCGCTCTATACTCGTTAGCTTCTCTACCACCCTAATCATTTGACGAGCGTTATCAAAGCGTAAAGGAAAATTCTGCAAAAAATGTTTTACGATTTTGCAATCTTTGTACTTCGAGCCCAATAATTGATTCTGAAAATTTTTGATCGCTGTATACGCCACGGTAGGAATCTCTATCCTCAAATCAAAAAGCTTATTAAGATGTCCATGAGCACATTCTTCCTCCATTTTTTGCCCCTTGAAAACCTGCTTAAGTTCGTTATCAGCCACAGCACAAACAACAATCAAGTTAGGCAGCTTCTTTAAACGCTCAAACAATGGCAGGATAGCCTTTACGATCCCGAAATCGGCACGTTCCAGATCATCAAAGACCAGCACCAACTTCTTATTTTCCATTCGTTTCCGGGTTTCCCTAAGTATTCGTTTATTGTACTCGGGGAGAACTAATTTAGAAATTTCGTTCCCAACAGCAAATCGGGAGCTGAACACGGAGAGAATAGAAAAGAAGACCTTGCTATACTTACCATAATTGATTGGATATCTTCCATATATTCCGTAAAACAGTGATGACACCACACGATCCCAAGCATCATCAAGCGAGGACGCCTCCCACAATTCGACGTTGGGACAAATCGTGAATTCCTTCGCGTAAAGTTCTTTATCTTCTGTAGACAGAGGCTGAGACAGCTTATAAAGTAGATCTTGAATAAAAAAACTTTTACCGCTTCCCCATTGACCACATATCCCTATTGTTACACCTCTATTTTCGGTACAAGCAAGTTTGCGAATCTGTCGATGAGTTCTATTAAAAAGACGAGATCTATACATCCAATCATTTTGTCGCTCAACTACATGAGGTGGCGGCAGATTTTCGACCTTTCGCGCATACACATAATACGCAGCAATGCCCACTAAGAGACAACCAAGAATAGTAAGCGTAGGTTCAGATATGTATAAACATACAACAACGCCCCAAAGCAACATCACGATGCTAATCCCCAATAATCTATGTGATATATGCCACCGTTTCCAGTAGTCTATATATAACCATATACATATCAGTCCACTTAACGCGATAGAAATCACCTGTTCCGTGTTCTGCCTCACGTAGTCCTCAATTTCGCTAGAGTACGTAAAGATAATACATCCAGATATTATCAGCCCCATAAAAAGAAGCATGTATGTACTTCGATATTTCACAACATGCATACAAAAAAGTATTATTCTTGGCCACAGTTGTTCTATTACCGGTCCAAAGAGAATTCTTGCTCCCGTCGTGGATGACACGAGAGTATCGTCATTCATGCCAAACATATTGCTTATAAATGTATAAGTTACAATATCCCTCTACCCCCTTTACGCCGCAATCCACCCATAGCCTTGGATTGCCATGTCGATGAAGTGATTGAGCAACAGGCTGATTTTTGACTCGAATGACTCCTTGTCGTAGCAAGTCGGCAGGTCTTCATCCAGGGAATCTTCTATGGCGGTCTTTACCTTCAGCATAGGCTGCTCATCCTTGTACCAGTCTACCACCAGCAGCTCGTCGCGATGCTCGGTCAGCTTTTTGTACAGGTTCTTGGCAGCCAGCTTTACCTTCTGCTCTTCTGCCTTAGTGAGTTTGCGCCCGCGTGTCAGCAGATCATACAGCTCCAGCTCCTCTTCAGTCAGCCCCTCTGTATTGGGTCGCTGCTGTTCCTTCTGCAAGTCCTCCAGAAGCTTGATCAGCTGCTCGTAGTAGTCTTCATTTTCGGAGGCGCCGGCGTTGTAGCGGTCAATGATATTCCTGAAGCGATTGGAGAAAGAATCCCGGGTGCAGTTGCGGGAAAGCATATCCTGCAATGTTTTTTCAAGGAACGCCTTGAGGTCATCGATTTCGATGGCCTTGTACTGGGCTTGCTTTATCTCCTTGCGCAGCTCCTCTGCATCAATTTTGGATAGGTCGATGACCTTGGTGCCGTGTATAGCGTACTCTTTCAGTTGATCTTCCGCCTTATCAGAGGTCACGCTGTAATCCAGCACCTGAGCCATGCGCAGCTTAGCCTTGCGAATCTTCTCGTCATCGATACGATTCACCATCAGCCCATGCAGGTACGCCAGAGGAAGATATTTACTGTTCTCCCAATGACGTTCAAAAATCTCCGGCTTCGAGGCATCATGCAGGTTGTTCATCGCATTGGCGATAACCTTGAACTTCTCCTTATAGTTATCATTCGACACGATGACATCGTATGCCCGGCGCAAGGCATCCAGCTGATCAAACGTGGAGCTTTCGCCGATGATATCATCCAGCGATATGCCTATCGACTGCAAGAAGGCATCGCCCTCACCAATGCAGGCATCCAGATACCCGATGAGCGCATCCACATCCTTGGCGGGCATCATGGTATCATCATCGGGCACTGCATAATCAGCCAAGGCTCGCTTCATGTGCATAAACACATTCACATAGTCCACAATAATGCCACAGGGTTTGCCCGGGTATACACGGTTCGCACGGGCTATGGCCTGCATGAGTGTGTGCGACTTCATCGGCTTGTCCAAATACAGCGTGGAAAGATTCTTCACGTCGAAGCCGGTAAGCCACATGGCACAGACAAACACCAGATGCAGCTTGTCGTGGGGATCTTTGTATCTGTCCTCAATGTCCTTGCCGTCCGCTGTGATATCCTCCATCTTTGCGCGATGCATGGTAATATCCAGCCCCTTGGCAGCAAACTTTTCGGTTTCCCCTTCCTCTTTGGAGATCACCACTGCCATCTCCACGTTGTTCATGTAGTCAAGAATCGTAGAGAACTTGTCTCTCTCTTCTTTTGTCTTGGCGGCGTTGCGCTCAGCCATGATGGCTTTCTTCTCCTCTGCCCAATAATGCTGCACCTTGTTGTACATGTTCACGGCGGTGTATTTATCCACCGATACCACCATACCCTTGCCAAGGAAGCCACGGCGGGGGAAATGATGCGCAATGTCGCGGGCTATCTTATCAAGGCGGTCTTCACGCTTGATGACTTCCAGAATCCGGGAGGAAGAGTTTTCCAGCAGTCGCGCCTCTTCCTCGTTGAGGTTTTCCTGTTCGATGATTTCCACCACATCATCATCCAGGAAATCATTTTTCAACCACGCACCCGGCACGCGGCGACTGTAGAACAGCGGCACCGTAGAGCCATCTTCCACAGACTGGGCAAAGTTGTACTCGGAAACGTAGTTGCCGAACCATTGGTTAGTCAGGCGCTTGGAGCCCAGCAGCGGTGTGCCGGTAAAGGCCACAAAATTGGCGTTCGGCAAAGCGGCTCGCATATTCTCAGCCAAGTCTTTGTACTGCGTGCGGTGCGCTTCATCCACCAGCACAAAGATATCATCCCGGGTTGTCAGGATGGGGTATTTCTTCGTCTTATCGTAGCGGAACTTGTGAATCAGAGTGAAGATGAATTCCTTGTTCTTGGTCAGGTATTCACGCAGCTGCTTGCCGTCCTTGGGGTGGCATTCATCCTGGTTGCCGATAACTTCCGTGCGCAGGAAGTTCTTGTGAATCTGGGTGTCCAGGTCTTCGCGGTCGGTAATAATCAGGAAGGTGAAGTTTCCTTCCACCTTGCGCTTCACCTTGCGGGCAAACATCACCATGGAATAGGACTTACCGCTGCCCTGAGTGTGCCAGAACACACCCAGCTTGCCTTTCAGCTCCTCGCGACGAGCCACAGCATCCATCAGATTGTTCACGCCCAGATACTGGTGATTCTTGGCTATGATCTTGTACTTCTGGCTCTCAAAGAGAATGAAGTTCTCGATATAGTCAATCAGGCGCTCTTTCCGCAGCAGACCGTCAATAAAACGGGTGATGGAAAGCCCGGTCTCCCGGATTTCGCCGCGCTTCGGTTTTTCCTTTTCGCTGTCTACCTTCAGCCACTCAAAGAAGAAATCATAGCTGGCGTTGAATGCCCCAAGCTTGGTTTCCAACCCGTTTGAGATTACACAAATCTGATTAAAGGCGAACAGATTGGGGATATCCCTACGGTAGTTTTGCAGATTGCTGTTGTAGGCTTCCTCCACCTTCACCACGCTGTTCTTCAGCTCAATGAACACCATGGGCAGGCCGTTCACGAAGATGAGCACATCAGGCCGGCGGGGGTACACCTTACCCTGTATCCACATCTGTGATACGGCGGTAAAGGTATTATTCTGCGGATTATTGAAATCCACCAGCTGCACAAAATCAAAATCCTCCTTACCTTTTCGGCGCAGCGTCACCTTGATGCCGTTGCGGATCTTATTGTACAGCTCATAGTTGGTGGCTACCATGTCGGTGCCGGTGTAGTCCCGGCGCAGTGTCTGCACTACTTCCTCGATGATGTTTTCCGGGATGTGCGGATTGATGCGCACCAGGGAAGCCTTCAGAACCTCCGGCAAAACACATTCTTTCTTGGATGCACGCCCGGTACCGTCGTTCAGATCCTCACGCTTGCTGGGATCCGGGTCGCAATATATCCGCGTGTAGTTGAATTCCGGCTGACCAAGCCGCTCCATGACGGCTTGCTCTATATCATCCTCTGTGATGTATTTTGCCATATCGATTCTCCATAGGGATTATACTTCCAGTTTGCCGCTCATCAGACGGGGTAACAGCTTGTCACGCTGCTTGGTGAGGTTTTGATTTTTATCTCGTAATAGCCCAATTTGACAATGGATATCCTGAATATAGTTTTCGAATGCATCAAGCAAATCGACATTACTAGGGACTAATATCTTAGCGTTTTTTATTGTGCCTCGATATAATTCCTGTTGATTTGTAGAACCTATGCCCATATTCATGAACCATGGTTGGAGTTCCTTTAAACTCCAATAGAGGAAATGCCTACCCACCACCTGATTCGCACGAACCAGCGTGACATGAGAATCATAGGTCGTATCTTTGTATTCTCCATACACTTGTCCAACGCGCCCCAAAGTACCTGTTCCTGTTGAACAGATGACAGTATCACCATCTTGTAAGTTTAGCTCTGACTTATAGGGCTTTGACTGTTGCTGAGCCTCGCTCATATCCAAAATTGATGAACGTATGCATTTCTGGTTGATGACAGTGTATTTACCGTCCGAATCGTACGTCGGAGAAATTCCTCTCCGCAATGTATCTGAAAGCTCCTCAATAGTTTTGTACTCCCACCCCTTCGGCATACCATTCTCGAACTCCACTTGCTCATGCCCCGGGAAGCGGAAACGGACAAACCACTCCTTGTACAGATTCTCGGCCATCTGCTCCAGAATCTTGATGCGCCTGTTGTTGTTTTCAATCAAGTCATCGTAGGCGGAAATTACTTTCGCAATCTTAACCTGAACATCATAATCAGGGGCATAAAACTTTACTCTTCTCAGTTTATCTAACGATAAATTGTCTTGCGTGGTGCCTTTTGAAATTTGTTGCATATAGACCTTAAATTCGTCCAATAAATATTTAACGAATTTAAGGTCTGCCTTATTTTTCTTTGGAACAAATCCCACCACACTATCGGGGAAGCAGGCATCAAACCCTAATATGGCACTTTCTGCAATGTTTGCAGCTATAGTTATGCAAAGAGTGTCTTTAGGCCATAATCTACTTTGGGCTAGGCCAAATTCTGAATATGTGGTATCAAACTCAGTTATATAAAGATTAGCTTTTTTTACATCACCTGTTTGAATGAACGGGTATTTGCCGCCAAATAAGCGGGCATCATTTCGAGGCCTGTGTTTGGACTTTCCTCGATTTATGTCACCCAAGTCATCTATACGACACACATTCCACATCATTACTTCCTCTCCAACAGTAAATTAAGATTTTTTGTAATAGTATCTTGCAATTTAGAGGATGCCTCATTCAATGTATGCAACTCCTCATTCAACGCCAGCATCTCAGCCTTAAACTCCTCTGCTGTCAGGCCATCGTCCTCAATCACCACGCCGACATAACGCCCGGCATTGAGGGAATAATCCTGGTCGATGATGCCGTCCTCGCCATCAAGCTTGGCAACCTTGCACATCCCCACGACATCGCAGTACACGCCGTCCGGGAAGCGCTCGGTAAGCCAATCGATTTGAGCTTGATAATAAGCCTTGGTCTTTTCATCCTTATCATCGGAAGTTTCCGGGGCGGCTGCCATGGACTCCCTATATTCCGCGAGCAGGTCGGCGTATGCCTGAGTATCGCCCTCGTACAAGCGGGAGATAATGCCGAGATTCTTAATCTGCTCATCGCTGAACTTGCGGTGAGCGCGATCTACCTGGGTGAACACATTGCGGGCATCGATAAAGAGGATTTCATCCTTTCTTTCGGTGGCAGCCTTGGACTTATCGAAGAACCAGAGCGTGGCGGGCAAAGTGACAGAGGCGAACATATTGGAGGGAAGCGTTACCATCTGGCTGATGATGCCCTCCTCAATCATCTTCTTGCGGATTTCGTACTCGCTCTTTCCTGCATCGGAAGCAGAGTTAGCCATGACCAGCGCAGCCTTGCCGGACTCATTGAGAGCAGAGGCAAAGTAGGAAATCCAGAGGTAGTTGGCATTCGGCACCGTCTCCTTCTTGTCGCTTTCCTTCTTGCCGGTGGCTTTGGTCTTGTTTCTGGGGATGCCGTAGGTATTGAAACGGGCATCATCCTTCACTCTATCATACACCACTTCGTCCACATTGAACGGCGGGTTGGCCATCACGTAATCGAAGTTTCCAACGGCATCGTATGGATCAGAATAGAAAGAGTTGGCCTCAGTAATATCACCGCGCACGTTATTGAGCAGCAGGTTCATCTTGGCCAGCTTCACCGTGTCCGGCTCCTTTTCCACGCCATAGCAGCGGAACTTGAGCGTATCAGCCGCGCCGGCGTTGTGCTGGTGCATGAAGCGGGCTGCCTGCACGAACATGCCACCGGAACCACAGGCCGGGTCAAGAATCTTCTTGTCGCCACCGGAGGTGGGCTGTAACACCTCCACCATGTAACGCACCACCGAGGCGGGGGTATAGAACGTACCGCCGTCCTTACCCTCAGCAAGGGCAAAGCTGCCGAGGAAGAACTCGTAGATCTCACCAAAAAGGTCGATACCGATATCCTCCGGGATATCTTTGAACACGCGCACAATCTTGGAGAGTAGCTCAGGTTCTTCCTCCGGCACAAGCTGGCCGTATACCTCCTTGGGCAGCACTCCGGTCATCTTCTCATTATTGTCCTCGATAGCCTGCATGGCATTCTTCACCAGAATAGCCTTGTTGGCATCGTCCGGGGCATCATTAATGGCGTCGAAATACGCTTCCGGCGGCAGGTAGAACCCACAGACCTCTATGGAAATTTCCTTAAGCGACTTCTCCCTACGCGTACCCTTGCGTTCGTTGTGCTTAGCCTCAATCTCTGCCTTGTGCTGCTTATAGCGAATATCTGCATAGCGCAGGAAAATCAGGCCGAGAATGGGCTGCCCGTACTTATTGGCAGCCAGATGGGCACCGGCACGCAGCATATCTGCTGAATGCCAGAGATCGTCTTTTAACTTCTTTAACTCCTTGTCGGTCATGTGTGTAAAATCTCTTTTCCGGGATGCAGAGGATAGCGGGCATACCGCTATCCTCACCCCATAATTCGCTTTCTTAGTGTAGCATTTTTAGGTAGCTGAGTCAAACCCATAGCCCCGTTTCAGCGTGTAATAGCGGCTTTTATGGCAGTTATTTCCACTCACGTTGCCTTTCCTCGTAGAACTGAATGATTTCATCACCATACAACTCCTGAACTGTATTCTGACAACGGATGAAAAGTCTACGTCCATTCAACCAGACCAGTTGAGATCTGGGTGTTACTACAAGCTTACAGATAAGCTTACCGCTGCGTTCATCCTTTTTCACGCGTACGCTCACGTTACGGCTTGCTAGAGAGCCAAGCACCCGGGATATCGTATTCTGGAACTTCAGAGTAATACCATCGATGGTCAGTTTATATGTAAACCGATCCGAGGTGTCATCATTGATGAACTCCAGGTCTTTTTCGATGCCGCATACGGTACCGTCATCACGGTAGCCGATGTAAATGGTGCCTCCGTTACAATTCATGAAAGCTGCAACCTGACGCATGATTTCCTGGCCGAGCTGCTTTTCGATATCCGCAATACCATCGCAGGTGAAGACAAAAGAGCTCTTGTATTCAACGGTCTGTCCTTCCTCCCCGATATGATCGCTTTCAATCGTTTCCACCTTGGCTGCGATATCCGCAATAGACTGCGTTTTGCTAGGAGCAAGAGACAGACGACCGTTAACGATGTTGCGAACCTTGAGCTGGATCATTGAACCCACCGTGTGCTTATTTCTTCCGGAAGCACGGTAACGATGAAGGATGCCAACAATGTTATCTTTCACTGTGAGGTTGTTCTCCTCGATTTTGACTACCTCAAAATCGTACTGCTCGCCAACATTGAAAGTCTTGGCAATAGTAGCCACATCGGGATGAACAAACTTCAGGCAGACTGGGCCAATGTCCTTGATTTCGAGCTGGATTCGCTCGCCGACACTATATCGTTTCCCCTCGTGGGGGAGGTAATGTTTGATGCCGTAGTGATCACGGAGGATATTCTTAGCCAGGACTTCTCCGTTGTCCATAAGAGTACCTTGAGGAACCTCCACGGAGAAAGTATATTCCTGACCGATAACGTAGTGTTCCTGCAACAGGGTGGAAATGTCCTGCACCAGCACAGGAAACTCTGTAGGTATGTTCCCAATGCGGTTAAAATCCTGAACATAGCACATCAGAACACGGGTGTCGTAATCATCCTGTTCCCAATCCTGCTGGAAGGGGAGTACACGGGTGCGGAAACACAGGTGCTCATAGCCGCGCATGGTTTCCTTGCCCTTATAGCGCAGGACGAAATAATCTGCACCGTTCCAGGTCTGCTTACGGCTAATGCGGAAAGGATATACTTTGTGGAGAATAAACATGGAAGAAAAAGGAAGAGAGAAAAGTTAACGGGTGAGAGATTTACTTACGCAGCTTTTTGAGGAGATCATCAAGCTTCTGCTGCTTGATCTTGATGAGAGCTTCAAGCTCGTTGATTTCCTGAGCCAAGGCCTGAGCGTCTACCTGCTCCACAGCCGGGGGCGGACAGGTATACACATCAGGAGAAAGGTCATTTCCCTTCTCAGCAACCTCAGCAACGGTTGCCACGTATGAGAATTCCTGTTCTACGGTACGATTGGTATAGCAGGACACAATGCGTTCAATAGAAGCAGCACTCAATTCTGCGCGTCCTCGCTTTGTTTCGCTGAGGTTAGCAGCATTGATGAATAAGATATCCTTGCGATTCTCCAACTCGGCACCGGGCTCACGGCGCTTGTCAATAACGAGCAACGCCGTTGCGATATTGGTATTGTAAAGCATCTTGGGTGGCAGCGCGATAACGGCATCGATAAGATTCTTCTCGACTAGCTGAGCTCTCAGGTTGCTCTCGTTACCCGTGGCGTACAGCATACCCAGAGGAACCATAATAACGAGCTTACCCTGTTTCTCCCGGCAGTGAGCCAGCATATCGAATAAGAACAACCACTCCGAGCGACTGCGAGCCGTCAACCCCCAGTTAAATCGATTATGAGCATCCTTCTCCAGTGTCTCAACAGGCATACGCATACCCATGGGAGGCTCCGTCAGGCACTTATCGAATCGCATCAGAGAACCGTCCTCTGCAAGAATGGGATCTGCAATGGAGTCGCCACAACTAATGCGAGCCGTCATATTACCGTGCAGCATGCAGTTCATCAGCGCCAGAGTATAGCTGCAATTGTTCAGCTCCTGACCATATAACCGCAACGAGTCGTTTCCCCGGGTTGTGTTGATCAGCAGAGAAGCAAAACCAGCGCAAGGATCGTATACCGTATCTCCAGATTGAGGATCAAGGAGCTTTACCTTCAACTCAGCTACATCCAAAGGAGTAGACGGACAGACATTCTTGCAATTTTCAGACAAGAACTTAATCCAAGCTTCCATGAATACGGCAGAGGAGTTTTCCTCGGTAGCGGCATCAATACGCAGCGTTACCGATTTCATGGACTCAATCAGCGACACCAGGAATTTCGTAGCGATATTGGCTGAGACCGGCTGGAAGATTGCCCACTTCGGCAGCAATATGTCGTTCCATGATTTGAATAAGCTATTCAACTCTTCCGACAGAGCTTCCGGGCGAGCATTCGCACATTCGATAATCTTGTCGAATGATATAGCAGAGACTGTGTGATCCTTCAGGATTTCCGAGAGAGCAGCAGCATTTGCTGAATGCGTATCAGAGAGAGCTTTAGCGGTGACAATCTGAGAACACAGGAGAATGTTATCCGCCGTGGAAGATGCGCCGTTATAGCTAATGAGGTGATGAGCAGCAGTATAAAAGATATCTGACATAAAGGTGAGAGTATTAGTTAAGGGTTGAAATAACGAGCTGGTGTTTCTTTTCGGCCAGATCGCATGCGAGCTGTTTAAGCTCCTGCGAAAGAGTTGCAATTTCTACGATGCTAGCCTGTTCTTCGTAGGGATGAAACTCCAATTCCAGATTGATGATATCCTGCCCTTTGATCATAGGAATCGATGTTCCCTTCGCGGCGTGCTGAAGAGCAAGCTGGCATTCCTTCTGATTCATTAGCCAGGAAAGATAGGCGGGAATAACCTTTGCATCTTCGTTCACGCGGATAACCATAAGCGGTGCCGCGAGACAGGTAGGGCGTTCTGGTTCCGCCTGAATATAGGTTGTGGTGAGTGATTTTCCACGAGTGCGGATGATAATATCACCGGCATGAATCAGGCTGCGGCTCTTACTTGTATCAAGTTCAATTCTCGTAAGCGTCGGCATTTTCCGAATCACCTCGCAGGTTAAATCCTTCATTTGGAGAAGATCGGTAGAACCGTTCTCGACCTCTTCTACCTGCCCACGGGCATTGAACCCCATGTGGACGGTAACAACATCTTTGAGCGCGTGTGCGGTTTTCATAAAATGTAGTAATCTTATTTTTACTTGCTGAGGCAATATTATCACCAACCCAGCAGGAAGTCAATAGAATTTTGCGTAAAAATCACATTACTACACGTTTTTTTTATTCAAAAGGGCCATTGAGGGGTAAAATAGATAGTTTTTGCCCCGATTTGATGTAGAAAGCGCGGCATCGGGTATAGGTTAGTGGCGAAAAAATAATTCTACGCCTTACGAATCGTGTGTCCTAAATTCGGAATTTCCTGATTTGCTACAAAGTTATACTAGGACACATAACTTCTCCGCTTGAACACGCGAGCATCAGAATAAGCTCTTGCATAGATATTTCAACTTGTGCAAAATTTGCACAAGTTGAACCATGCGACAATGAAAACAGCTGGTCTTAGATACCGTGGAAAGTGGGGGCTCTACTAAGCCGGTGAGCATCTGTAGTTATCACCGGGGCATCGCGATACACGACACAATTTTTTTCCTGTACGCTTACACTTGTGGCATATGAAAGTTGACAATGTAACATTTTACGCTTTTTCTCTCCATCTTGCCAGTTCTTGTTTCACAAGCTGGGTATAGGTCTTGGCGCATTCATATGACTCCTGCAAGTCTTTCAGATTAGTTTCGACCTTAATGATTTCATCCTGCATGAGCTTTATTACATCAGGGAGGTTTTCTGCTTCTCCTATTTTTTCCAACCGCGACAAGTTGGATTTCAACGCA
>JAZTYL010000034.1:0-73139 GCA_045636905.1 Akkermansia sp. | reverse complement strand
GACTCGCTACGCTCGCTGTCATTTTGGAGCAGAAAAATGGTGGATTTGCCTTGTTTTTGGGTCAATTATTGGCTAAAGTTTCGGTGACCGCAATTTTGAGGCATCCACTTTTCGGTGACTGTTTTTTTTGAGGCAATACGCACCGGGAATCAGAGCGATTCAATGGCGCTTGATACATCATCTACCGTGTCGTTGATGTCATCCAGCGTCTCATCTACGAGAATCTTGGCTGCATCCAACGCACCCATGTCCTCGACACGCTGCTTCAGCGATTTGTTACCGCTTTTATCGTAAGTGCTTTCTCGTATAACGAAAGCCAGGCGCTTGGCCCAGAATTTCAGATTTGTATCGGCATTGCCATCGCGGGAATAGGCTTCTTTGTTGACGTAGCGCGGCTTTTTACGATTTTCATCCTTAAAAGCCA
Organism: Akkermansia sp.; assembly: GCA_045636905.1. GTDB lineage: Bacteria > Verrucomicrobiota > Verrucomicrobiia > Verrucomicrobiales > Akkermansiaceae > Akkermansia. The sequence goes on along the minus strand of JAZTYL010000034.1, from coordinate 72,715 downwards.
GCAGAAGTTCTCCTGTATGAGCGTTTTTAACCGTGCATTCCAGACAGATGTCACCGCTGGATGCCGGTGACATCAGGGTACTGGTCATGGGAACAGGCGACCAGAAGGAAAGGATATCCACCAATACACGCAGGAAAGGCCGTTGCGGCTTGAAATGCACAACAGCCAGATCCACCCGGGCATCAGCAGCCGCAGACGGGGTTGTGGTAATCTGCCAGTTTGTATGATTTTTGCTGTTGATTTCTGCCATGGCCTTGTTAAGCTCAACAACAAGGTACTTATTCATATTTTCCCTCATCTGGCGCGCAGCAAGCGGGTACTGTTTGCTGATGGCTTTTACATTGAGAGGCGCCACATAAATCAGGCCCGCTGTTCCGGGATTGATACGTTTCCCTTTACCACTAAGCCAATATCCCTTAACGGGAAGCTTGGGCGAACTCTCTAACGTCACGTTATAGAGTCCGCTTTCTGATTTCAGCGTGTGACCGCATGAGGTCAGCAACACAGCACACAATACAAGGTATGCGTAGTATTTGAATGTTGACGGCATGGCGCGGATAACTTAGCAGATTTTTTCTTAAAATCAATGCTTTTTTATGTTTTTCTTATCTATTCTGCTCATTTTCAGATCCGGCAGCAGAGAAGAATAACGTCAATTCCGGAAATGAAAGCCTGCCAAAGAGCCAGCCTCACAGGTAAGAGACATAGCAAGGGGCAATTGCAGGGCAGTACGCCGTATTTTGTGCTTGCATTGCCCGAAATCTCTACCGTATAATAGGGGGCATGAAAAACACCGTACGACTCATTCTGCTCTCCGCTATCTGTGCCGCCACCTCACAGGCTGCTCAGCCGGCCATGCAGGAAGCACTGGCCCGCTGGGAACAACAGATGGTTGAGTATCAGGCAGCACTCAGCGTTGCTTCTACGGAAGAACAGAAGGCAGCAGTGAAGATACCGGATGGCAAAGATGTCGCTGCCGATCTCTGGCGCAGCATCTCCCGCAAAACAGGTGAGCGAGAGGAACTGGTTCGTCCCTCTGCAGCAGAGCGCATGAACGGCGCAGTAGATGAGCGCAAAATGGTAGCGGTGTATGAGTTCGACCAATCCTGGGCGGCTCCTGCCGTGGTATGGTTCATCAATCGCCCGGAGGTGTTCGCGCAGTTGTTCAATGGGAAACCGCGCCGCGTGTCCTACTTTGCCAACGCCTTGCTGGAAAGTCTGAACCGCACGCACTACGCTTCCCCGGCAGTAGGAGATGCCTGTGCCAAACTCTCAGAAAGCCAGAGTGTGCGCGTGTACGAGATACTGCAGAAAATCTACACGAGGAATCAGGACTTCGGTACACGAGCCAAAGCCGCACTAGCCATGAGCATCATGCTCTCCAACCCCACCATTTCCGGAGCAGAGGGAAGCGCCGCCATGGCCCGCAGCAAGCAGGTCTACTACCTGCGCCAGGCGGTACGTATGGCACCGGAGAACGCCACCTTCGGCAACCGCAGCCTCAGCGAGGCAGTGATTGAGATGAGCTATATCCTGCGCAATCTGAGCATCGGCAGCGTCCCCCCGCAGCTGCGCGTTACAGCCATGGACGGCAAGACCGCCATTTTCCCTGTGCGGGGAAAGGCGAATCTCATTTTCTTCTGGTCTCCGCAAGAGCAGCTGGGGCTCAACATCGTACAGAAACAGCACCAGCTTGCGGAGCAATTCCCCGGCCTGGTATTCTGCCCCATCACAGCGCACACAGACAAAACGGCATGGCTCAACGAACTGCAGCAGCTGGGGATTGTGGCCAATTGCTTTATGGACGACGAGGAGAACAGCAACGGCACCGCCTACCGCATTGCTCAGATTCCCACAGCTGTACTGGTAGGGCCGGACAGCAAAATCCTCTTCATCGGCTACCCGGGGTTGCCGCTTCAGACCGCTCTCGATTCTCTCTTTGCCGAGCAGAAAAAGAAAGCTTCCGTCATAACCGGCGAAACAACACCGCCCCGACAGCCGAATCCCGCCGTAGAGAGCAGCAATGAAGCACCGGCACTCATGGACATGCCGGAGGAATACTGATGTCTGCCCCCCTGCCCATTGAAGCCATACGCAGTGAGGTGCTGGAGGCCGCAGCCGCCCCCGGGTTCTGCGTACTGCTCAGCGCACCTACCGGTAGTGGCAAATCCACCCGCGTACCGCTTATGCTGGCTGAAGCCGGTGTGGCCGAGCGTGGCTGCATCCTTGTTGTCCAGCCCCGCAGGCTGGCGGCCCGACTTCTGGCAGGTTACGTTGCTAAGCAATACCCCTGCCGACTGGGGCAGGAAGTGGGCTACACCGTGAGATTCGACTCCCGCCGCAGCGAGGCAACGCGTATATTATACGTGACAGATGGCATACTGGAGCGACGTCTGACTGAAGACCCGCAGCTGAAAGGCGTCAGTGCCGTGGTGTTCGATGAAGTACACGAACGCCGACTTTCGGGTGATTTGTGCCTTGCACGAGTGCTGGAGATGCAGCGCAGCACGCGCCCGGACATAGGCGTCTTTGTGATGTCTGCCACTCTGGAGCTGGATAAGTTACAGGGCTACCTGCCACAAGCCACGGTGTTGCGGGCAGAGGGTCGTCTCTACCCGGTAGAGGTGAGCTACCTGCCCACCTCCCCGGTGCGGGATAACCGAGGTTATGTGAACATGCCCCCGGTATGGGAGCAGTGCGTCACGGCTGTACGCAAACTGGTGGAGCTACCGGACTGCGGGGATGTGCTGGTATTTCTTCCCGGAGCCTACGAAATACGCCGCACTGTGGAAATACTGGAGAATGTAGGCTGGATGCGAGGACGGGATGTTTTTGCGCTGCATGGCCAGCTTTCCCCGGAAGCACAGGCCCTCGCTGTGGACTTCGGAGAGCGGCCTCGCGTCATCGTTTCCACCAATATTGCAGAAACCTCGCTCACCATCGAAGGCGTGCGCTCCGTGGTGGACAGCGGCACCGCCCGCGAGGCTCGCTGGGACTCCCGTCGCGGATTGAGCACCCTGCACATCGTCCCCATATCTCAGGCTCAGGCAGAGCAGAGAGCGGGTCGAGCGGGCCGACTGGGGCCGGGCCGCTGCATACGCCTGTGGAGCGAGGCGGAACACCGCCGCCGAGCAGCCTTCCCCGCACCGGAAGTACACCGAGCCGATATATCCATGGCCTTCCTCAACCTGCTGGCCTGGGGGTGCAAGGGTATAGAAGGCATACGACACTTCGCCTGGCCGGATGCCCCCACCGAGGCAGCAACTGCAGCAGCCTGGAATCTGCTGCAGGAGCTGGGTGCTGTTTCATCCTCCGGAATGCTGAGCCCCGTAGGCCGGCAGATGCTCCGCTACCCGCTTGCTCCGGTACCCGCACGCCTTCTGGTAGCCGGTCAGGAATACGGATGTGAGCAGGAGACAGCCGTCATCGCCGCGCTCATTCAGGGAGAAAGCATTGCACTGAGCTCAGGCCTGAGCGACACGCTCCACGAAGAGAGAGATTATACTGATTTCCAGGCAGAGTGGCGAGCGGTACAAGCCGCAGCCCGCCTGCGCTACGATGCTGCAGAATGTACACGGCTCGGGATATCCGCCCGCGCAGCACGCGAGGTCGCGACAGCCTACCGTCAGTTGCTTGGCCGCGATGCTGCGGAGCCGGATTTTGCCGCTCAACGCGCCGGGGTAGTTGCCGCATTGCTCGGCTCATTCCCCGCAAACGTGGCGGCACGAAACAGCACCGCCACAGGTACCGCGCGCCTCACCGAACGACGCAGCGGAAAGATAGCCTCGACCGTAGCCAAAACGGCAGATATCTTCCTGGCCGCAGAAATAGCCGAAATCGGCGGCAAAGGTGTGGAAACACGCATTTCCCGCTGCACACAGCTGAGCACGGATGACCTGCACACACACGAAGATGACATAGCGGTATATGACCCGGTTCGCAAGCGCGTGCTCAATATGCACCGGGTTCTCTACCGCGACCTCGTCCTCACGGAGAAAGAAACAGGAGATGCCCACCCGGACCAGGCAGCCCCGCTGCTCGCTGAACAGGTAATACGCGGCAATCTGCGTCTGGAGGGGTGGGACGGCCACGTTCTGCAGTGGATCAACCGCCTCACATGCCTGCGAAAAGCCATGCCGGAGCTGGAGATTCCGGAGTTCGGCGAGGAAGAAAGGCTCCTTGCCATCACCATGCTGTGCGAGGGGGCTGTGAGCTACAAGGAAATAGCAACCCGCCCTGTACTGCCCATCCTGGCGGAATGCCTCTCCCCCTGGCAGAAGGATTGCCTGAACCGCTATGCTCCCAAAGCCATCAAGCTGCCCAATGGCCGAGAGGTCAAGCCCCTGTACAGAGAGGACGGCACGCCCACCTTCGGGCTTAAGTGTCAGCTTCTTTTCGGTGTACCCACCACGCCGACCATTGCAGACGGACGCGTCAAGTGCCTCATCGAAATTCTGGCCCCGAACCAGCGACCGTACCAGACCACATCCGACCTTGTTTCATTCTGGCGCAATGGCTACCCGCAGATGAAAAAAGACCTCGCCGGACGTTACCCCCGCCACGACTGGCCGGACACCGCTCCCGATGCGTCTTGATATGCAGGCGTTCTGCGGCTAAAAAGTGCGTCAGCTCGCGGAATGAGCTTGCGTTATGCCGGGGAAAGCGGTAGAATCGCGCGCATGACGAACGAGGAAAACACCACCAAAAAAGACTTCATTCGTGAGTGGATTGCAAGTGACCTGGCAGAAGGGCACTGCAAGGTACCCATTACACGTTTCCCCCCGGAGCCGAACGGCTACCTTCACATCGGCCATGCCAAGGCAATCTGCCTGGACTTCGGCGTAGCGAAGGAGTACGCTCAATTGGGAGCGGTGTGCCACCTGCGTTTTGATGACACCAACCCGTGCAAGGAAGATGTCGAGTTCGTCAACTCCATCCAGGAGGACATCAAGTGGCTCGGGTTTGACTGGGGCGAGCACCTCTACTGGGCTTCCGACATTTTCGATTTCTATTACGAGTGCGCAGTTCACCTCATTAAGAATGGTTTGGCTTATGTGGACGAGCAGGATCGTGAGACCATGCGCCAGCAGCGCGGCAACCTCACCACGCCCGGTACGCACTCCCCCTACCGCGACCGCTCTGTGGAAGAAAACCTCGCTCAGTTCGAGGCCATGAAAGCCGGCAAGTTTCCGGAGGGCGGCGCTGTGCTGCGAGCCAAGATTGACATGGCCAGCAGCAACATGAACATGCGCGACCCTGTTATCTACCGCATTTCCTACGACCACCACCACAACACGGGCAACAACTGGTGCATCTACCCGATGTACGACTTTGCCCACCCGCTGGAGGATGCGCACGAGTTTATCACCCACTCGCTCTGCACGCTGGAATTCGAGAACCACCGCCCGCTCTACGACTGGGTTATCGAGAACTGCCCCATCCCTGCCGGCTCCCGCCCGCAGCAGCGCGAGTTCTCCCGCCTGAACATCACCTACACCGTCATGAGCAAGCGCAAGCTGCGCCAGATGGTGGAGGAAGGTTATGTGGCCGGTTGGGATGACCCCCGCATGCCCACAATCTGCGGTATGCGCCGCCGTGGCTACCCCGCCCCGGCTATCGTAGACTTCTGCGAGGGCGTGGGCATCACCAAGTTCAATGGCAATACAGACGTCGCACGTCTCGAGAATGCCGTGCGCGCTGAGCTGAACACCAACGCAGAACGCCGCATGGCTGTGCTGAAACCGCTCAAGTTGGTGCTCACCAACCTGCCCGATGACCACGAGGAAGAGGTGGAGGTTGTCATCAACCCCGAGAAACCCGAGCTGGGCAATCGCAAGCTCACTCTCACCAAGGAGGTATGGATTGAGCAGGAGGACTTCATGGTGGAGCCGCCCAAGAAGTACAAGCGCATGAGCCCCGGGGCCTGTGTGCGTCTGCGCGGTGGCTACTGCGTGGTGTGCACCAACTATGTAGCTGATGCCGAGGGCAATGTGACCGAGGTGCACGCCGAGGTGCTGCCCGGCACTATCGGAGCCAACCCGCCCGAGGGTATCCGCTGCAAGGGCGCTATTCACTGGGTATCTGCCAAGTATGGTGTAAAGGCCGAGGTTCGTCTGTACGACCGTCTGTTTAAGGATGAAGCTCCGGATGCCAACCCGGAAGGCTTCCTGGCCTCCCTGAATGCAGACTCCCTCACGGTACTGAAGGATGCCGTGGTTGAACCGGCGCTGGCAACAGCTCCCGCTGAGTTCCTGTGCCAGTTCGAGCGCACCGGTTACTTTGTGGCCGACCGCTACGACCACAGCGCTGAGCATCCCGTCTTCAACCGCTCCGTGGGTCTCCGTGACTCCTGGGCCAAGATGAACAAATAAGCAGCATTACCAATTCTAAAATCCCATTTCGATCCGGCGGCCTTCGCCGCAGGTGTGCGGTAGGCCGCCGGACTTCTTTTCCTCATCACAGACATGAAAAACGTAGAGTTTTCCTCCAGAAACGGCGTATTTGATATCAACAGCTTCATCTGCGAATGCGATGCTGCTGTAAGCGGCGAGCCCCTGCCCACGGAGCAGGAAGCACCTGCCCCGGAATCTGCGCCGGAGCCTCCCCCCGCAGTCGAGGTGCCCGTGGCAGATGGTACAGACCCCATCATTTACCACCCGCTCGAAGAGGTGCTCTGCGACCTGCGCATGGGCAAGCTCATCCTCATGACGGACGACCCGCACCGTGAAAACGAGGCGGATCTTGTCTGCGCCGGGCAATTTGCCACCCCGCAGAACATCAATTTCATGGCCACGCATGCCCGCGGCCTTATCTGCGTGCCTATGGCTCCCGAGCGTGTGGATTCCCTTGGCCTCCCCATGCAGGCTCAGTACAATACAGAGAAGCATCACACCGCCTTTACCGTCAGTGTGGATGCCAAGGAGGGCACGACCACGGGCATCAGCGCGTTTGAGCGTTCCATCACAACCATGAAGCTCGCAGACCCTCGCGCCACGCTGGAGGATTTTGTGCAGCCCGGCCACTGTTTCCCGCTGCGAGCGGTGGAAGGGGGCGTTATCCGCCGCGCCGGCCACACAGAGGGCACGGTAGACCTGCTGCGCATCGCCGGCATGGAGCCAGTGGGCGTATGCTGTGAAATCATGAAGGAGGATGGCACGATGGCCCGACTGGGTGAGCTGGGTTCTTTCCAGAAGCAGTATGGCCTGAAGGCCTGCTCCCTGGCTCAGATTATCGAGCACCGCCAACACACGGAAAAGCTTATCGTCAAGGAAGAAGTGGTGAAGCTGCCTACGGATTTCGGCGACTTCATGTGCCACTCCTACCACTCCAAGGTGGACGGCCAGACCCACCTGGCACTCGTACATGGCGACATTGATCCGGAGAAGCCCGTACTCTGCCGCGTTCACAGCGAATGCCTTACGGGGGACGTTTTCGCCAGTCGCCGCTGCGACTGCGGCAGCCAGCTTCACACAGCCATGCGCCGTGTGGCTCAGGAGGGTGGTATCATCCTCTACCTGCGTCAGGAAGGGCGAGGCATCGGCCTCTCCGCCAAGCTGCACGCCTATAAGCTGCAGGAACAGGGGTTGGATACGGTGGATGCCAATATAAAGCTCGGCTTTGCACCGGATTTGCGAGACTACGGCGTAGGTGCTCAGATTCTGCGAGACTTGGGAGTGCGCAAGCTGCGACTGCTCACCAACAATCCCCGTAAAATTGTGGGGCTTGCCGGCCACGGTATGGAAGTTGTGGAGCAGATGCCCATCAGCATTCCTGCGCACGATGATAACAAGCATTATCTGGATACCAAGCGCGAGCGCATGGGACACATGATTTAATGAAAAAGGAAGGAGTTTTTATGAATCGAATCGCTTTGATGCTGGGCACCTTGTCATTGACGGGCTGCATGGGTGTAGGAATGTTTGCCGCGAAGAAGTTCCAGCCGCAGGATATAGCACCGGCCACAGTGGCAGGTCGTATCATCGAAATGGATGGCAACGGAGCAGAAAGCTGCTCTGCACCACATGGCTCACAGAAGTGGACGGAATGGGAAACGGAAGAGTACCCCTGTGTGTTTGCCTACTCTTTCGATGAAACAAACCGCTATCGTGTCAACTTCAACCCCACAGACAAGGCTTTCCTTACCTACGTAAAGGTCGGACCGGACTCCGCCATCATCAGCAACCACGGAGCCCCCAATCACGGCACTTACACTCTGCATTTCGAGACCCCGACAGAAGGTACGGCCACAAACAACGGCTCCGCTAACGGTCGGGATTACATGACGCGCAAGATTAAGTTCAGCATCAAGTAAGAGCGAAAATCGACACGCGCGCATGACGGCATGATACAGCCTTTTGCATTGACAGGAGAGTGACATCTGGTAAAATCGCGACATGTTCATAGCAGTAATAGCAGGTTATCTGGTCGCGGCCCTTTTTGCATTCTGCGGCCTCGCCAGCATCATCATCGCCATCAGCTCCATGAGTCAGGGTATGGGGGCGCAGCTCTTCCTGACCGGACTTTGCCAAGCCGCCTGGCCGCTGGCAGTTGGCGTTGGCATCTACCTGCTGACCCAGATTGCAATCATGCTGGAGCGTCAGGGCATTATCATCTCCGATATGGATGAGCAGGAAGCCCCGGCAGACAAAAAATCCCAGGACGCCACGCCCAAACGCCCTGCCCCCCTGCCCAGTGGAAGCTATTTCCACACAGATTCAGCCCCCCGCGCGCCGAGGCCTGCCGCCAAGCAGCCGAGTTCCGAATACAATACTGCCGTAGCCCCGGAAGCGCCGTCCATCGCGGAGATAGAGGATATAGCCTCCGCCGCCGCGGAAGAAGCTGCCCGAGAGGCAGCCGAACCGACACAGGAAATCAAACCGGTTATCAAGCGCCGCGACGACGGGCTCAGTTTTTTCCGCGTTGATTAACAGGCTGAACCTATGTTATCCCCGGCTCAGGCTCTGGCTGCACTCATGCAGCAACACCTTGGAACAGGTGTCACCCCGGATTCCCTGCAACTCATTGCCAGTGGAGCATCGGGACGCTGTATCATGCGCAGCACACACCCAGAAGCAGAAGGTCTGCTGGGCATCTACTGGACCGCGGACAGGGCGGACAATGCCGCCTTTGTGCCGGCAGCACGCTGTCTGGCAGCAGCCGGGCTGAATGTGCCAGCACTTCTTGCCACGGCCGATTACGGCGAGGGGAGCGGAGCCTGCCTGGTGCAGGATTTGGGTAAAACAGATTTACTCTCTCTGCGCGAAGCCCCCTGGGACATTCGCCGGGCTGCGTACAAACAAGCTCTTGAGGCTGTGCTTCCCCTGCATGCATTGCTGCCCGAAATGGAGCTGCAACCGCCCTTCGACACAGCCATGTACCGCTGGGAGCAAGGATACTTTGCTGAACATCTGCTGGGCCGTCACCTCGGCAAGGATGCCGCAGCATTCACGGCCCACGCCTCCATGCAAAACATGGCGGAGATGCTTGCGGCGTTGCCGCGTGTGCCGGTGCACCGCGACTTCCAGAGCCAGAACGTCATGTTGCACGCAGGTAAAGCCTGGCTCATCGATTTCCAGGGGATGCGTTATGGCCGAGCAGAATATGACTTAGCTTCGCTGGTATACGACCCCTACATGGATTTGAGCGAAGCCGAAAGCGAGGAGTTGATTTCTCTTTATGAAGAGCTGAGCGGGAAGCCTCTCGACACGGAGATATTCTGCGCTTGCGCCATGCAGCGCCTCATGCAGGCTCTCGGCGCCTTTGCCAACATAGGCCACAACCAACACAGAGAGTGGTACCTCAGTCTGATTCCGACGGGACTGAGGAAACTGCGGCAGGTAGCCGCCAGAGTTCCCGCCGGTTCACCCACAGCAGACGCAGCACAATGGCTTCTCACCGTCATCTGAGCAAGTGGCGCAGCTTCTTCTGGCTGCTGGTGGTCGTGGGTGTTACCCTCGGTGTGAATGGCCGTACGGAGCATATCGACAAGCTTGTCTACACCTACGCAGCAAAATATCTGGGTCTCTTGCCGCAGGAGAGCACGCTGCATCTGCTGCACGAGGGAGAAACCGCGCCGAACGAGCCGGACACGACCACGGAAAAACGCCGCATTGTACACCCGACAGTTGGCTGTCTGGAGCTGAACGACAACTCTGCGGCGGCCTGTTTTGCAGCCTTACCTCTCGGCCCGCAGGATATGGCCGTGCTCCTGCATAAGCTTTCTGAGCGAGGCGTGAAACATCTGGCGCTGAGCTCTCCGCTCACCTGGCAGCCAGAACCGGCTCCCATAGCCTGCCAGATGGTCAACATGCGCCTGGCCGCATTCGCCAATGCTGTCGCGAGCCTGCGCGGACGCACTGCTGCAGATGCCGATTTCACGCCTTCCGTTCTACTCAGTTCCGGCATACCGGCAGACAACGTAGAAGGAGATACCTCCGGCCTCCCCTCTGCCAACAAGGCTGTAGACAACGCCTTGTTGCGAGCTCCGGATTCCGGCTCTCTCTGCTGGGCTCCTGACCGACTGGAAGGCGAGCGTCTCACCCACGCCCCCACCGCTGCTACAGATCGTTCTTACCCGCTGCTGGTTCGGTGGAACGGCGAAATCATCCCGACTCTGCCGCTGCGTCTGGCGATGCAGGTAAAAGGGCTCAAATCTACAGATATTCACGTCCGCATGGGTAAGGATATACGCCTGGGGCGTCTCACCCTGCCGCTGGATGAACACGGCCGCACCCGACTGACGGAAGCCGTCACCACCGACATCACTCCCGAAACGGCAGTAGATACACGCTCCGGCGCGACTCCGCTTCCGGAAATTATGCTGCTCTCTCAGCCCGCAGACGGCAGTCCGGAACAGGCTCGAAGCTCGCAGATAGCTGCCACCATCTCCCGCCTTTGCGCCAAAGAAATCGTGGAGTACCACACGCAGCCAGGCGCACCGGGCAAGGGGCTGCAATACGACAATCCGGCCTCCGGTTGGCAGCGGCTCAGCATACTGGCACTGGTAGCCCTTTTTGCTGTACGCATGCTGCCCTTCTTCTACTCATTCTTCCGCAAGTTGATAATGCTGGCAGCACTCGGCGGTATCCTCTGGCTGGCATACAGCATGATGCTCAGCGGTATGTGGTTCCATGTCACAACAGCTCTCTGTGCATGGCTGGCTCTGGCGCTGGCCCTCAACTTTCTGCGCCCGGCAGAGGTTCGCTCCCGCCGCCGCAGATAACGCGGAGTTTACTTCTCCCTTTCCTGATTCCCGCTCAGCAGGTAGAGCGCAGTGGCAAGCACCGTGCCGGTGGCAGCATCGTGCACAGCAATACGGGCGGCGTACAGATTGCCGCTGTAACCGCTGAGACGATGCAGTTTCACAGCCGGTTGCAGGGGCAGCTTGCCATCCTCCCGCCGCGGTACCGTAACCGGCAGCGGACGGGTGCGCTCAGCCTGCCCCTGCTCATTCAGCAACGCCGGAGCACCTGTTTCGAGTGACCAGACAGAAAAACTATAAGCCGGTCGTATGGGATTTCCCCAATAGAGCAATTCGTAACAATCCGGCGCATATTCTCGCAGGCGTATAATGGGGCGACGGGATGCCCAGGCCTCCGGCACCTTGTGACCCGCCGTGTAGGGAGACAGGCAAATGGTTTCCGGCGGTAGATAATGGTGGCGTATTCTGGAGCGGATTTCCCGGAGTTCCGCAAGTTCCTTCCCCATCGCAATGAACGCTACCAGCGTCACAAATGCAGCAGTACCCAATGCCACCACGTGCGACATCCACACGCGGCGTTCAGGAAGATAAGGGTAGAGCCATCGGCGCAACATCTCAGCGGGTCATGAGGCGGAGCGCACCGCGTATGAGTTCATCCGTATCTGCCTGGGGATTCTGCTTCAGGAGCTCCTTGAGCGCCTTGCGGGCTTCCACCTGCTTGAAACCAAGAGCCACAAGTGCCAGCTCTGCATCTGCCGCAGCAGGACTCGTCGTCCCCTGCTGTTGGGCTTCCCAGGTCGCCGCGAGCCCCACCTTATCCTTGAGCTCCAGCACAATACGCTCCGCAGTTTTCTTACCCACACCTTTTGCGCGGGCAATAGCCTGCACATCTCCGGCAGCTACGGCGGCTTTGAACGAGCTGACATTCAACCCGCTGAGGATGGATATGGCCGTAGCAGGACCGATGCCGCTCACTCGCTCAATGAGAAGTCGGAAAATATCTCGCTCCGCATCCGTCGCAAAACCATAGAGCACATGGGCCGTCTCGCGTATGTGCAGATGTGTTTTGAGCGTAACCACCTGCCCCTCTATGGGGTTGAGCGCATCGAAAGTAGAAAGAGGAACCTGCACCTCATAGCCAACGCCCCCTACATCCAGCACCAGGCACTGGGGTAAAGCTTCTGCCACTGTTCCGCGGAGAAATGATATCATGGCCTCATCTTACATGCATCCTGCCGGAATTGCAAGCAGGCAGTCTGTCACTTTTGCTCTCCCTCGGGCGATTTAGGTTGCGGGAGCAAATCCTTCATCTCCACAAACTCGGCATCCGGCCCAATCCCGCCGATTTCTCCCAGCAACTCGCGCACACGTGAGTTGAGGCGGTCATAATCGATGGGGCCGTTCTCGGGCTCCTTGGAGCCGGGGAAGATGATGTAGCTCACGCCAAGGTCCGACACGGGGCGGGCGTAAACCTTTGCCTTGGAGTTCACTGCTTTGCTGAGGCGCAGCGAGGCTTCGCCCGTCTTGAAACGCGGGCCGAAATCGCCCACGATAGCCGGGAACACCCGCTTACCCACCACCACAGCGGCATAATCGCCGGGGGACGGACGGAACGCAGCACCGCCCTGCTCTTCATCCCTGCGCTTTTCCTTGAGCGTCAGGGGAATCACGATAAACGAATCGTATTCTGCCAGCAGGAAACTGTAGCGCTGCAGGTCGGTAATCACGAGTTTGGCATTGGCTGCCTCATCGGTCTTGCCCTCTTTGGTATAGCGCTTCAGGCGCTCCTGCCAACCTTCCAGCAGGGGGTTGGGCGTCTTGCCTAGTTTGCGCCAGCGGTAGGAGGTGGTAGGCTGGTAATAATCGCTTTTGCGAATATTCTCCGGCATGGTGGGGAGGCGGTCGCCATCCGAGCCGTCGGACACCACATCCATATCTGCCTGAATCCAGAGCACATGGCGGTTGGTGTCCGGCGCAACGATATCGAGCACAGTATCCGTGTCGTAGAAGTTGTGGCGGTCGAGCAGCTGGTTAAGCAACGCAGCATTCTTCCGAACACGGTTCTGCTTGTGCAGGTAAATATCGTGGTACCACGGGGAAATCTTTGCCGCCTCCATGAGGCCGGCGAAATTCGTGAGCACCGAGGGGAGTTCCGGGTTCACCTTCAGCAGCTCATCTCCGCCGGCTGCCTTGGGCAGGTAGGCATTGAGGCTGACGCGCAGCTGGTACGCATCCTTCTTCTCCCTGTCCTGCGAGGCGGTTGTACCGGGCAGGAAGTTGACATTGCTGCGGTTGTTCAGCCCGCGGGTAAGCTCTGTAATATGCTCGTAGTTACCGGGCTCGGAGCGCTCCGGCAGCGCGGGAGGGAAAGCCGGCAGATTGATGGTAGGCATGCGGAAAGCAGCCTCCGGGGACCAGGGCTCGGGATTCTCCAGCACAAACTTCGCCTGCGTTTCCGTTTCTGTTTTCTGCGGCTTTTTTGGCTTCTTGGGCTTAGACGGTTTGGGAGCTTCAGGCGGGGGATTGAATGCACGCACCAACTCCGCAGGGTAAGGGGTGAAGAGCGAGCCTGCGGCAGCGCCAAGCACCAGCAGCAAACCAAGCTTAAACCAGGTAAGGCAGCTACCTTTCTTTCTGTTGCGGGATGTCATATCTTATTCTGCAGGTATGGCTTTGCGGGGACGAAAACTCATGATGGCACGCAGCAGCCACAGCGGGGCATTGCGCACAAACAACGCTACCAGGCGGATTTTCAGCGACGGATAGCAACGCGGTGCATTGACCAGCACAGCCTTGTATGCAGAATCCACCACGCATTCGACCGATGTGTAGAACCACTTGCGGAACGGCACTTCTTTCTTGCTCTTGCCGGTGCGGCGTGCGACATCCCCGAAACCGGTATGCGACGGCCCCGGACATACGGCCGTGACATACACCTGCGTTTTCCCCAACTCGATGCGCAGCGCCTCACTGAACGAAGCCACAAAGGCCTTGCTGGCGGCATACATGGCAAAATCCGGTATCGCAAGATCCGCAGCCAGCGAGGCAACATTGAGAACGTAGGCATGTCTGGCCAGCAGCATCGCCGGCATCATGGCACGTGTTATCTCCACGAGAGCAGTCATGTTGACCTCTATCATACGGCGATTCCTCTCCGGCTCAGAGGTGGCAAACTCACCGTAGTCGCCGAGCCCGGCATTGTTGATCAGCATCATCCACTCACTCTTCAGCCCGGACAATTCCTGCAGCAACGCCGCTCGCGCAGCAGTATCCGCCAAATCACAGGGCAGCACCTGCACTTCGCAACCATATTGAGCAGTCAGCTCATCTGCCAGGACCCGCAGCTTATCCTCACTGCGGGCAATAAGCACAAAACGGGTATCCCGCACCTTTGCATCCCGGCGACGGGACTCTGCAACACGATATGCAAATGCCTTACCGAAGCCGGACGAAGCCCCTGTAATGACCACCGTGGAATAACATGACATGCGCCTATCATCCCACGTTACGCCCCTACTTGCAAGCATAAAATCCGCCAGCGAGAGCCCCAATGTTCTTTTTTTGCTGGAATTGCGGAGAAAAAGATGCTATAAATACCTCCGTTATGGCAAAAATTGAGTGCCATAGGACAAAAAGGGCTTTATTGTTTGGAGTTAAGGCCGTTTGATAGGAAAAACGCGCGGCAAAATAAGGGTGCCAAAGGTATCAAAAACGCGCAAAAGGAAACCGCATTTAGTTTCGGGCTGTTGCCGAAACTGCTGCCGATATGCTAGACTTCCGGCATGCAAATGTCCGTCATACGAGACAAATACCAGGGACACTCTGCCAGCCCGTGGCTGGTGGTGGTGCCTCGCCGGCTGTCGCCTTCGGGGAAGAGGCTTTTCCGACGTTTTGCCACCAAAAGCGAGGCGACCGCCTTCACCCAGCTGCTCACCCGCCAAGTGCGAGAGGTCGGCGAGCGGCCTCTCGCAGCGGTTCCGGCAGAGCTGGCAGCAGATGCCGCCGAGGCCGCCTCCCTTCTCGCCGGCTCCGGGCTGACACTGGCACAGGCCGCTCGCGCCTATCTTGCCGTGTGCAGGGGTGGAGCCGTGGCAACTGCGCCTTATCACATCGCAGGGGGTGCGGGGGCGGCAGAGGCTCCGGCCATGCCGAGCGCTCCCCTGCCCACAGTGGGAGAGGCCTATGCCACCATGTGCGAGAGCAAGGCTCACCTGAGCGAGGCCACGCAAAAAACGCGCATAACCACCTTTAATCGCCTTTTCCGGCAGAATCCGCAGCTGGCCGACACCCCGCTTGCCGCCTGCACCCCCGCCTTTCTGCAGGGCGTGCTCGAGGTCTCCGGCAATACTCCCGTAGTTTGGAACACCTGCCACCAGCACCTCAACACGCTTTTCAACTGGGCTATTCGCAAGCAGTTGCTACACGGCACAAATCCCATGCTACCCATTGACAGAAAACACTACGAGGAAAAAGAAATCACCGCGCTGCACCCGGCAGACCTCCGCGCCCTTTTCGACGCTTGCCGCCCCGCCACACCGCAGGAACAGGAGGGCCCCGCCGCCTACGACCTCACCGGGCTCCGAGCCTATGTGGCCATCTGTGCCTTCGCGGGCGTCCGCCCCACCGAGTGCGAGCGCCTCACCTGGGCGGACGTCAACCTGGAAGAGAACATTCTCTCCGTCCGCGCACGCAAATCCAAAACGGGCGGAACGCGCCACATCCCCCTGCACCCGACTCTGCGCGCCTGGCTACAAGCCTGCATGCCCGCCGATCCGTCGCCGACGGCGCACATCACCTCCCCCAAAAATCTGAAATTCCGCACCCAGATTCTGCACGACCGCGCGGGCTTCGGCCCACACAAACCCTGGCAGCAGGACGTGCTGCGCCACAGCTTCGCCACCTACTACCTGAAGGCAGGCATCGGCTCCCAGGACGAGCTGCGCTGGGCCATGGGCCACACCGGCCACCGCCTCATCGCCACCCGCTACATGAACATGGCCGGCATCACCCGAGCCATGGCCGAGGAATGGTGGCAAATCCTGCCGGAGTAAAACGGCAAAAAAAAAATGATAAAAAACAAAAAAATATCGCTTTCTTGTTGACTGTTAGTTGCTTATATGATATAATCCTCTCGCCGCCTACGGCATAGGAAGGAGATGAACATGTAGTGAAAACAATATCCTATTGCTCCCCGCAGGTGATTGAGTATCTGATTTATCTGGTATTTCTAGCCTGCAACTAAAACTCAGAGCCCCGGCTGACCACCGGGGCTCTTTTTTTTTGCTTTTTTAGTTGACTTTAGCAGCGTTATGCTATAGAATGCTCGCGGAGCAATAGAAGAAACGTTTTCACTTCGTTTCATCTCTTTTCAAACAGCCCCGCGGTGTTGGTCGCACCGGCGGGGCTTTTCTTTTCAAGGCTGTAAGCGCAGGGGAATACCACAATTTTACAAAGTGGCCAATCACCCGCGACACAATATCTTGTACCGCGCACAGACCTACTCAGCCGAGGCCTCGCCGATATCCGCCACAATCTCAGCATCAACCTCAAGCCCCAACTTCTCACACAGCGCCAGGTAAAATTCAGCCTCACCTAACACCCGCACCTCATACTGCTGTGCAAGGCGCATTTTTGTTGGCCCGGGCTCAACACCTGCCACCAAATAATCCAGCGTCCTGCTCACTGTCGTGCAAACCACCGCTCCGGCATCCTCCAAGGCCTGCCAATAATCCATCCGTTCTACAGCCGTCTCACCCGTTATGCAGAACGAACGCCCCTCAAACAGTATCCTCTCCGCATTTTCTGCGCGGCGACGAGCGGCAGCCTGCTTTTTATCCTCCTTGATGGGCAGCTTCCACGCCACGGCCATCAGCGAGCCCTCTATCCCCAGCTCCGCACGCAGCGCGGCCTCCAGCTCCGCCTGACTTACCACAGGCAGCCCCCACGCCTCTGCCTTCTTCAGCTTACTCGGCCCCGGCGTCTCCCCCACTACCATATAGTCCACAGCTCCGCTCAAAGCCTTCACCCAGCGTCCTCCGGCTTTCACTATCAAAGCCCAGTACAGCGCCCTCTCCGACTTCGGAATCCCCGTCAGACAAAAACATTTTCCAGCTATATCCATACTCTGCACTCTAGCACACCCCGCGCACCTCGACAAGCAAAAACGTAAAAAAATGCGGCAGGGCGTGCGCACCACCCTGCCGCATTGCCTGCACTCACAAAGAAGATTTTCACGCAAACGGCTCACACGACGTCGCATACCGGGGCACCTGCAACTGCTGCGGCCAGTGTATCACCTCACCGCACACGCGCGCCAGCTCCGCCTTTTCGGCCTCGCTCAGCCCCTCCATCCCGCGCTCCGCCGCCAGCAACGCAGCCTCCCGCACCACCGACTCCGCCGCAGCAGCTTTCTCTGCCCGGCTCAGCTTCTCCCACCCCGGCACCCAGCTCTCCACCTCCGCATCCGGCAGACTCACCCGGAACATCATCAACGTGTCCTTGCGGAGGCCTAATATCCGCTCTATGTGGCGCTGGCGTTCTAAAGGCATACTTTGCACTCCACTCAGCTGGTTGGTTATTGAAGAGTAAGAACAGCCCAATAGCTCAGCTAGTTTTTTCTTTGACATTCCCTGCTGTTCCAGGGCGGCATTTATTTCTTCGATGGTCATGGCGGCATTATACTAAAATTTAGCAATACAGTCAACTGCTTTTTGTTTCCGCGTGCTAGATTTTAGTAATTATTTTTCGCCTATGTGTGATTTTTTAGTTGACATCTTCTAAAATT
Source organism: Akkermansia sp. (assembly GCA_045636905.1). GTDB lineage: Bacteria > Verrucomicrobiota > Verrucomicrobiia > Verrucomicrobiales > Akkermansiaceae > Akkermansia. Next base: position 54,731 of record JAZTYL010000034.1, on the reverse strand, counting down.
TAGCGTAATTCTATCTCAGCAATTACTAAAATCTAGTTATGCCAACCGAAACACCATACCAAGCAGCCATATCCGCCCTTGATACCCTCAAGTCCTTATTAACCCCCGACGTGGCCGAGGCTGTCGTGCGCGCAGACATCGACGAGGCAGAGGAGCACCTCGCCCATCTGCGCACCCTCCCCGCCAGCGTAGAAAACTGTTCGGCCATCAGTCACGAACAGAAAAACATCGCCGCCTTGCGCCGCAAACTCACGGGCGGCCAGAGCCACCGGGAGTGCCGAATCTTCCTGTCCCTCCTCGAGCGCGAAATTGCCGGCCTTCCCGGTGGCCCCGCCGCGCCCAGCGCCGGGCGCTTCTCTGCAAACCCCAAGCACTAAACACACCGCCATGGAAATCACCCTCACCCTCACATCCTCGCAAGCTGCCGCCATGTTTCTGCGCTTCACCAACATCGGCCTCACCTTGCCGGAGGGCCTCATCGCACACGCCCGAGAGCTGCGCGCCGCCCTGCCGCATGTGGAGGCACCTGCCGCTGCACCGGCACCGCGCAAGGCAGCCCCCACGGCTGGCCTTTTCGACATGTTCGGCGGCGACGACCCCGAGGACGACGCCGCCAACGAATAACCACCACACACCCCACGCTCACTTATGTCAACCGCTACCGCCACCACCCGCAAGCCGCGCCGCAAGAGCGACCCGCTGGCAGCCCTGCTGCCTCGGGGCGTGCGGCACCCCCGCAGCTGGGCACATGTGCCCGGCGTCATGTACCCCAAGAGCGCCCCGGCACGCCCCGCACCGCCGCCCTTCACCCTGCCCGCGGATTGCCCTCCGCTGGTGAGCACGCTGCGCCAGCTCGGCCCGTGGCTCATCAAGGCCGGGCTGTGGGCAGGCAACCCGCCGCACGTCGCCACCATGCGCCGGTGGAAGGCGGAGGGGCTTATCATCACCACGCCCTCGGCGGGGCGCCGCCCGCTCATCTGCGTGCCCGCCACCCTGCTGGCTCTGCACGGCAAGAACACCTCACCCCTCCACTGACCCTCCATGAGCAACAAAGTCAAGCTTGAGCATTGCTACCCGCTCACCGAGAACCTCACCGCCGCCGCCGAGCCACTGCCCGAGCTGCCGCCCATGCCGGCAGACTTCCCTGCCGAACTGCTCGCCCCCGAACAGCTGGAAGCCGTGCAGGCCTGGTGGGCAGACTGGCAGCAGGACTCCCTCACCCAGCTGCGCCACATCCTCACCGCCCGCCCCTCGGCGGAGATGAAGAGCAGCTCCCCGCCGAACCTGCGCGACCTCTCCCTGCGCTGCATTCTGCTCTGCCACCTCCTCTCCCTGCACCCGGCAGCAGAGCGCAGCCTCTCCACCCTCGCCGCCGAGCTGCAGCAGAGTGAGCGCCACCTCTCCGCGCTCAAAAGCACCATGCTGCGCGCCCTCTCCCGCACACGGCGGCAGCAGGAAGCCACCCTCCCCAACACACAGCAGGCCACCCTCGCCGCCGCCTACCCGCTGCTGGACTTCTCCCGGCAGGAGGGGAAACGCCCCGTCATCGTGGTGCCGTTCCGGCAGCGCCTCACTTACTGCACGCAGTTCGAGCTCTGCGCCGCCATCGCCGCCCACCCCGGCATCAGCGCCACCCTCACCCTCACCGCCGCAGGCGAGGACGCCATGCGCATCACCTTCCGCAGCGGTCTGCACCACCCAGCCCGCCGCAAACGCAACACAAACCGCAACACGCCCAACACATGACACCGCACACCGACACCACACACCGCCGGCAGCAGCTGGAAGCCCGCCTCGGCTGCCTCTGCCTTCTGGCAGGCCTCGGCATCTTCTGGCTTGCCACCGCCGCCCTCCTCCACCTCCTCATCACACAACTCTGACACACACATGCAAAAACTCATTCTTCCCTGTACTGCCGCCTCCCACCACATCCTGGAAACGAAGCTCCCCATGGGCATCGTGCAGCTCGATGCCGAACCCGCGCAGAGCACCTGCTTCTCCGGCGGCATCTGCTACAAGACAGACGGAGCACCGGCCCGCACCGCAACCGTCATCCTCGCGCTCTACCACGCCCGCGCCTACCCTGCCGCCTACTACAAGCACCCCGTGCAGGTGGACGTCAAAACCAGCATCGACATCTGAGCCATGGCCACTCCCACCTACACCGCCGGCCAGCGCGTCGAGCTGCACTTCACCCGCATGGACAACGGCACCACCTGGCTGCTGCTGCAGAAGGACGGCACCAGCTCCGGCCAGTGCTACCATGTGACCCCCCGCGCATGCTGAGCGCCTCCCCCGGCAGCTCACGCTGCACACCGAGGTATTCTCCTCGCACCCGCACGCCTGCTATGTCTCCCTGCCCAAGGAAGGAACCACCCACCACCGGCACCTCACCTTCACCCACCAGGAGCTGGCCAGCTGCGACTTCGCCGCCGCCTCCCACAACACCGAAAACGCGGAACCCGCCGCACAGCAACTCACCTTCGACTTTTAACCGCCCCCCACCCACTTATGAAGCCCTCGCAATACCACCGCCCCGGAACCCCGCTCATGCCGGAAATTGCCCCTCCCGTTTACCGCACCTGGCTCGAGCTGGATGCCGCTCGCGCCCGCGCCGTCGCCGCCTTGCACATCGGCCTCGTTCTCGGCGTCGCCGGCACACTGGGAATCCTTGCCGCCATGGTCGCCTGGCTCAGCCATTAACCACACCACTGCACCATGCCAGACACCCCCGCAAGTGACGCCACCATCCCGCCAGGCTACACCACCGTGGCCGCTCTCGCCAAGATCTACCACCGCAGCCCGCAGAGCATCCGCACACGGCTGGAAGCAGACCATGTGCACTCCCGGCGCTACCAGCTCCCCGCCGCAGACCGCCGCTCCCGGCGCGGGCGAACCGTGGTCGTGTACCTCGAACCCGCCGCGCACTTCTCGCTGCGGCGGGAAGACCTCCGCTCCCGCTGCAGCGCGCCCGGCTACATCGGGCTGCTGGCTCGCGCTTTCCACCTCACCCGCGGGGAGGTGAAAAGCATTCTCGCACGCGCCGGCGTCGCCGGCGAGCAGCGCATCTGCACCTGCTGCGGCAAGCCCACCTGGTTCTACCCCGACCGCCCCGCCGCCCACCGCGCCCTGCGCGAGCACATGCGCGGCTACCATACCACCACCCACCCCACCACCACGCCATGAGCTTCGAGCTATCCTTCGACCGCCAGCTGGAAATCGCCAGGACGATATTCCCCGACATCGAGCACCTGGGTGCCGGGCGCTGCTGCGCCACCTGCCCCGGTGCACACCTGCACAGCACCCACACCGGCAAGAGGGACTTCTTCCTCTTCCTGCACGAGGGCGAGATGCCGCACGAGCACTGCTTCCATGCGAGCTGCACCGCCGAGCGCGACACCGCCATGCAGCAACTCTACCGCGCCCTCCGCGCCGCCTGCCCCAAACACAAGAGCGACCGCGCCGCGCACGAGAAAGAACTGCTCAAGTACCGCCGCGCCCCCGAGGGCCGCAAAATGCCCTACGACCTTTACAACCCCAGCCTCAGCCACGAGGTGGCACGCGGCTGCTCCGAGCCCCGCATCACCGAGGAATGGCTGAGGGAGCACTCCCCCGTGCCCATTCCCTCCGATCCTTCGGAATGGCCGCGCCTGCTGCTGGATTCCCTCTACCGCCCCGGCGAGCGCGTGCTTGTTTTCACCAGCTTCACCAGCCAGGGCGAACTACTGCACACCGCAGGCGAGCCCGGGCAGACCCACCGCCTCGCCAAGTTCCCGCCGCGCCCCGGCTTCTCCGAGCCAGCACCGGTGCTCAGCGGCTTCCCGCGCGGCGCGCAAAATGGCTGCTGGTTCCTCTGCTCCCCCGTCACCGGGGAATGGACACCCAACGCCAACAACCGGGACGCCCACGGCGCAAAGCTCGGCCGCCGCCATGCCGCCTGCTGCACCCGCTTCCCCTACCTCGTGCTCGAATCGGACGAGGCACCGCCCGCCGACTGGCTGCGCATCCTGGTGCAGTTGGCCGACCCCATCGTGGCCATCTACACGAGCGGCGGCAAGAGCTACCACGCCCTGGTGCGCGTGGATGCCGCCACCAAAGAGGAGTTTGACCTCAAGCGCCACGAATACTGCCTGCGACTCGCCGCACTGGGGGCGGACAAGGCGGCCATCACCGCCGTGCGTCTCACGCGCCTACCCGGCTGCCTGCGCTTCGGCACCGGAGAAGGTCGCGACCACAAGCCCTACACCGACCGAGAGGGCAAGCCCTCCCCACGCATGCAGACACTCCTCTACCTTAACCCGCAGGCAGAAGCCCGCCCCATCCTGCGCTAACTCCCCCCCGCCACCATGTCTCTTACCAAGGCCCAGATGCTGGGCGAGCAGCCCCTCGACATCCCGCGCCTGCCCGCGGTGAACGTAGCCATACCGAGCTACAGCGACATCGCCCGCGCCATCGTGAGCCACCTGCCGCCGTACTCCATCATGCGCAAGGCCACCGGCTACGTCACCGTGGAGGAAGCCGCCGCCACCGGCGACTCCCCCGTCTGCGAGCCCGTGGCCACCATCCCCATGAGCGTGGACCGCTTCGCCTCCTGGCTGGAGCAGTTCATGATATTCACCAAGGGCAGCGGGGACGACGCCAAGCGCTGCTTCCCGCCTGACCAGGTGCTTCGCAAGGTGCTCTACTGCGACATCTTCCGCCGCCACGCCCTACCCCTACACCTGGCTTTCCCCGTGCTGCTGCCCGTGTGGGATACCACCACCACCACCGGCGCACGCCGCATCACGCTGGCCACCCCCGGCTACGACCCCACCAGCCAGTGCTATTTTGTGGAAACTCTGCCCTACACTGAGGCCTTCAAACCGCGCCCCCCACAGGTGTGCCGCCGCATCTGGCTGCAGCTCATGCACACCTTCCCCTTCAAGGCCGACAGCCCGGCGGAGGAGGAGCAACTCTGGCTCATGCCCGGCGCCCCCACCGCAGACGTCGCCGCCATGAGCGAGGAACAGCGCGCCCGCTGGGTGCGCCGAGGCCCCCACCCCTGCAGGAACCGCAGCGCCATGTGCTGCCTCGCCCTCATGCTCTCCCAGTTCTGCCGCAGGCTCTTCCACGGCATGCTGCCCATGGGGCTCTACAGTGCCAACCAGAGCGGCAGCGGTAAATCCCTGCTCGCCTGGCTCTGCGTGGCTCCGGTGTGGGGCATGCCCGCAGGTTCCTCCACCCCCGGCAGCGACGACGAGATGATCAAAAAGCTCAACGCCGCCATCATGAACGGCGAGCCCTACTACATCCTGGACGATATCCCGAGCCTCGCTTCCAAGACCATCAACATGGTGGCTACCACCCCCACCATCAAGGACAGAAAGCTCGGCGGAAACGAGCAATTCCACGAGCCGAACTACCTGCAGCTTTACGCCACCGGCAACAACCTGACCACCACGCCCGACATCGAGAGACGTTCCCTCATCGTGGATCTGTTCGTGTCGGAGAACGCCGTGGGGCGTGACTTCGGCGCCGCCACCCTCACCAAGGAACGCGCCTGCACCCCGGCATGGCGGGCAGACCTGCTGCGCTTCTGTCTGTCTCTTGTCATGAACTGGAGCGAGGCGGGCTGCCCCGTGCTGGTGAAGGGCTCCGCGAAGAGCAGCTTCGAGGAGTTCGCGGAAGTTGTCGGCTCCATTCTGACCTTCAACGGCTTTAGCAGCCCCTTCCAGCCCCGCCCCGCAGATGCCTCCTCCGGCGACCTCATAGGGCGCACCATGGAGAAGTTCCTCGCCCGCATGGTCGGCGAGGTGATGCACAACCTCGACGAAACCACCAAGACCTTCTCCACCACCGAGCTGGTGGAATACGCCCGCGAGATGGGCTACCTGCTCACCCTCACCGGAGGCAAGGATGCCGCCCGTTCCCTCGGACGCAAACTCAGCGCCCTGCGCGGGAGAGACTTCACCGACACCCAGGGCCGCGCCTTCTCCTTCGGCAAGGGCGAGGACGCCGGCAGCAGTTTCTACACCTTCAGCCTCATTTGATACCCATTTCCCTCACTATGAACACACAAAAATACGACATCGACGACATCACCGACCGCCTGCAAGACCTGAAAAACTACCTCGAAAACATCGAGAGCGAGCTGAGCAACCTGCAGGACGCCATCGAAGACATGGAACGCTACGCCTCCGACATCGAGGACCGCGCGAACCTGCCCACCATCCCCGAGGCGGAGCAGCTGTGCAACGACCTGCACGACTATATGGCCGAGCACCGCCACGAGTGGGACTACCGCACCGAGCGATTCTTCAACCGCCTGGATTGGCTTGTCATGCAGACCCTGGACGATACCTCCCCCGAGGTGGACGAGGACGGCAACTTCATATCCGTCCACATGGCCATGAGCCCGAAAGACCTGCAGACCCTGCACAGCGCCGTGGATGCCGCCGCGCAAGACCTCGCACGCTCAGGCCTCCGCTCCGCCGCAGACGGCAAAAAACTCGGCAACCTCCAGCGCATGAAGCTCCGCCTCGCACCCCTCCTCGACATCACCACCTCCAACTCCTGAATCTCCAAACCATGAAAACCATCGAAATCCCAATAAAACAAATCGACATCGACACCACCACCGAGGAAAGCACCCGCCATTCACTTATCGACGCCGCTGCCGACCGCGCCACCGTGGCCCTCAACGACATGCCCGACAGCCTCATCACCGGCTGCGCCTACGCACTCCTGACCACATTTTTCGCCCTGGAGTTCGTCCTGCGACTCACCGAGGGCGACGATGACCCGCAGGACGTTACCGCCCTGCGCCACGAAACCCTGCGCCAAGTCCTGCACCTGGCCGGCATCGAGGTCAACTGCAAAATATCACCCCCCGCAAAATAAACCATGAAACACACACAAAACGCCACCGTGCGCGAAATGCGCACCCTTACCAACACCTGCCAAAAACACGCAGCAGATGCCGCTGAAAGCTGGAAAAACTGCCACACGCTGGCAGCCACAGCACACTCTGCCGCCAACCGCGCATGCGTGGACGCCATAGCCGCCGAAAAAGCCGCCCGCGACGCTCGAAAAGCCAAGCGCGCCATCATCATCGCGCTGCTGATTGCCATCCTGGCAGATGTCGCCCTTTACTTCTTCACCCATTAAATCAGCCATGAACACACACGACCACGACACACTCGCCGCCGCCATCCCCCACGAGGGGCTGCGCGAACTCACCCGCCTCACCCTTGCCGCCGCTCCCTCTGCCTTCTGGCATGCACCTGCCAGCACCTCCGGCAAGTACCACAGCGGGGACGAATGCAAGCCCGGCGGGCTGGTACTGCACACCCTCCGCGTCTACCGAGTCACCGAGCACCTGCTGCGCATGTACGGCATCGGCCCGCAGGCTCCCATGTACAGCATCTGCCTGGCAGCGGCCCTGCTGCACGACTGCTGCAAGGTGATGAGCGAGGGCGAGCACAGCCGCTTTGACCACCCTCTGCTGGCCGCCGAGCTGGTACGCCAACAAGCAGCCACCATGGCCGCACCCCTGAGCCACCACCTGCTCAGCGACCTGTGCGACACCATCGCCGCGCACATGGGACGCTGGCGCAGCAGCCAGTATGCCCCCGGCATCCTGCTGCCCGAACCCAAATCCGCCACCGCCTGGCTCGTACACCAAGCGGACTTCATCGCCTCCCGCGGCGACATCCGCGTGGAGCTGTAAACGACTTGTGCCGACTTGTCAACGCTAAAAAAAGTCAGGGTGCCCATGCGGACACCCTGACAAATTTTTCTATAATGAATACCTGCGGGACCCCTCCCGCGGGATGCCTTTATTTAATCACTGTCGCCTTTCAAAGTCAATCCTTTTTTAAAAAAAAGATTCGCCCCGCCCTTGCGGGCGGGGCTTGTCTTCACCTTAGTAGCTGCACTATCTTCGCTATAATATCGAGGACGTACCATACAGCCGCCAGGACTGTCACTACTTGGGTGGGGGTGGGTTTGGTATTCATACAGAAAAGCCGCTCCCTCCCGGCGGGATTGCCGCTTGGGGCGGCGCGGTTATTATAACTTATTGACGCTTAAATGTCAACAAGTTTTTTGTCTTTTTTTTCGATTTTTGTTTACCCAGCCCCCTCTCCTGTAAAGAAAAAGCCGATTTTTTAGCATGAGACACGCCTCATGTAAAAAAATCGGCCTTTTTCTTACACCGGGAAAGGCTCATTTTTCCGCAGCCGCGGCCTCCGCTGCCAGCAGAGCCATGCGCATGAGCACATGGGCGCGGGTGGGGCGGATGGGCTGCCCCTGCGGGTCATACCCGCAATGCTCGCCGCAGTGCACCACATGGGCGGCGTGGCAGGCGGCATGGGCACCGGGAGGCCCGTCCTGCATGCCGACGGAGTGCCCCTGCATGAAGGGCACGAGGCGCTGCGGCACGCCCGCCGCCGTGGCCAGCCCGTAGAGGATATGGTCCTCTCGGTAGAGCGTCTGCGGCGGCCAGAGCTTCTCGCGGCTGCGCTCCTCGAACAACTCGCACATGCGCCACACGGCGGCACGGGAGAGGCGGTAGCAATGCCCCGCCGGCTGGAAGGCCTGCCAGCGCTCGAAACCGAGGTAGCCGCAGCCATCGTCCTCATCCCAGCCGGGCAGATCATTCACCCAGGTATCGGCATCAAGCTTCACGACATACCCAGCCCCCTCATTCTCCAGCAGCTCACGGAAAACGGAGAGCATGCCCGCCACACAGGGCAGCCCATTGAGCGAACCGCCGCGCGGGAAGTTTGTCTCGCGCAGCTGCACGCCCTCCGGCACTTTTCGCACGGGGGCGGCAGCATCGCTGATGGCGTAGATATGCGCGGCAGGGTCAAGCTGCTGCAGGCGCTCAGCGCACAGTGCCAGCAGAGGCTCATCGTCTTTATAGCAGAAAATGCAGTATAACATAAAAATCAAGGTCTATCGACGTAAATGGACAGGAAATTGCCGAACATTTTCACCGAGACACCCAGAGTGGTGCTGCTGCTGTAGCTCAGGCGCACATTGCTGCCCTCCTGAAGCTCTGCCCATGTCAGCCGCTTATTGTTCGCGGCGTCGTAAAGCCCCTCGAGCGGGGTATGCAGGAGGGAGACACGGCCATCCGCCTGCACGTCGAACTGCTCCTCGTTAAAACTGTACTGCGGCAGCATGAGCACGCCGCGCTCGATGCGGGGAGTGCCGCCGGAAATAGGAGTGACTCCCGCGATGAGGCCTGTCTGGGGGCTGCCGGTGGAGCTGTCGGAATCCGCCAGGCTCAGCCGCAGCACGGAAGCTTTCACCCAGCCGGCACGCGCCGTCGTGTCCTCCACGCAGACCTCGCTGATGGACGAGCTGCCGCCCTCGATATACGGGATATGAAGCACCCCCTGCCAGATGTAGGGCTCGGTGATGCCGGGTTCCTCTGTCCACTCCACGCCGGTGAGAACGCCGGGAACACTCTGCACCTCGCCTGCCGGGAAATGCTGTGCGAGCGGCACCTTGATGCTCCCCTTGTCGATGCCCCACTCGCTGCCGGTGGCTTCGATGTCGCGGATGAGGCCCACCTGCGCGGTGGCCGTATCGCAGAGCTCGGTGGCGGCTCCGGGCAGGTGGAGCACACCGGCGCGGATGCAGGGAGTGGCCACCGTGGGGTCGAACTCCACCCCGGCCAGCAGACCAGCGCGAGGGTCGACACCGGCGGCGGAATCCTGCTCTGCCAGGTTGAGCAGCAGACTGCCCCCCTGCAGCACAGGAGCCTCCCCCTGCACAACTTCCACAGCCGAGAGCACACCCGGCACAGGCTCGCCCACCATCACGGGGCCGTCCTCCCCCTCCGCATAGGTGGCGGAGGTGGCCATGGGCACCATGATGACGCCATCACGAACCTCCCAGACCTTGCCGATGGAGGGAGAGACGCCGAACACGCCGCCGGTCGCAAAGTCCGCAGCGGTTGTGCCGGTGTTGGCCAGAGGCAGCTGCAGCACACCCCCGCTCAGGCGCGGGCGGCGCAGGAGGTCAACATACGCGGCGCCACGAATTGCCCCCGGCATGGGAAGGGCAGGCTTGCCTTCGCCCTGGGCGCGTTCCCCTGCCAGCGGCAGGTAGATGCAGCCCTCCTCCAGACGCGGGGCATCGTAGAGCTCGGAGTAGGCGATGCGGTCCACGAGCCCCGGAGCCCAGAGGGACTCCTCTGCGGGAATGGGGCCGAGCTCCTCCACCCCCTCCGGCAGCTTAGGGGCGCCCGAGGGGGTGAAGAATGCGAGCCCCTCTCGGCAGTGGAAAGGCATGTTATCATTGCCGCCGGGGAGCTGCACATACTGCCGCTCAAGCTCGGCGATGTGGCGCGTGTTGGCATCCAGCCGCGAAAGCGAGAAGGCCGAATCGCCGGAAAAATAGTGTAAGTCTGCACTCATGAGCCGCCATAAACATTTTTGTTCCACCCACCGGGGCCGCTGCACTCGTATGTGGCCGTGGCCCACCAGTCTTTCCCGTCCGACTCCACGCCTCCTGGCACGCACAGCCAGTTGCAGTCCGCCGGTGTGTAGGAATAGCCGGGCACCGAGGGGACGATGCCAGCGGTATGCTCCCCACCTTCGGGGCCTGCCACCTTGTGGCGCACTGTCACGACCGGGCGCACGGAGATATACTTGTGCACCCCGGCCATGATGAGGTCGAGCACCTCGGCCAGAGGGCCGCTGGCATTGTCGAACAGCTCGCGGAGTGTCTTACGTTTTTGGGGAGCGTATTCATCGTAGACATAATCGCTCAAGCGTCCGCCGCCGCGCAGCAGATTGAGTGCTTCGGCGTACTGCGGCACACTCACCACAGCGGAAAAACGCGGCAGAGAGAGGATGTCCTCCTCGGATCGCACGAAAGAAACCGACACCGCCGGCGTGGCAGAGCTTGCTCCCGGCTCCTCGCTGCCTCCACCCGAGCCGCTGCCGGAGCTGCCGCCGCTCTCCGACTCATTTTCTGAGCCCACCGCATAATGCGTCGCCGTGACGCGCAGGCGACCGAAGCCGCCGCCGGTGTGGCGCAGCTCCAGGGAGAGAGCCTTGCTGCCGCCGTCAGTTCGAGCCAACCCCTCCGCTCGGATGCGCAGGGCCTCGTAGTGGCCGGTGAGCTCGTACTCTTCCACATGCCCCGTGGCCATGGTGTAGTTCGCCCCCTGAGCGACGGCCCAGCGTTCGCTGCGCTCAGGACTCTCGCGCTCGGTGATGTTGTGCTCTACAAGCATTTTTCTGTTCCTTTCAGTTTAGCTGTGACGCCCAGGCGATGATGCCGCCGGAGATGGCGCGGGCCAGCAGGATGGGGCGCGCCTGCAGCACGGCGGCATCCTGCGCATTGCTCAGGAAGCCGCATTCCACCAGCACCGCAGGCGGTGCCGTGCGGTTCAGGATAGCCAGGTCGTGCCGCTGCACGATGCACTTGGCTCGCCCCGGCAGATGCACCGCGAGGCGCTCCGCTATCTCGATGCCCAGCGCATAGCCCGCCAGGGTCTTGTGGATGACATGCGCACCGCGCGCGGCGGGGTTATCGCTGCAATCGCAGTGCAGACTCACCACGGCATCGTAGCCGCCGGAGTTGATGGCGCGGATGGCGGCGGATAAATCCCCCGCATTGCTCAGCTCCGGGAAGTCCACGATGTTGGCGGTGATGTGCGGCTGGTTGCAGAGCATTTCCTTGACGTAGTGCGCCAGGCGCGCAGCCACCTCATGCTCCTGCAGGCCGTTGCCGCTCGCTCCCGTGAGGCGGGCGTGCCCCACATCCAGCGCAATTTTCAGGTACTTACTCATGGCTGTTTCTCCTTGCCTGCTCATGCTCGCGCTCCAGGTGCTCCACGCGGGAATTCAGAGTCTCGAGCTGTGTTTTCATCTCGTACATCACCTGCGTGGAGGCCTGCAGCTGGGTTATCAGCGCGGCGTTCTGCTCTTTCATATCCCGGCGATACTCCGCCCAGCGAGCATTTCCCTCCTGGTACAGGTAAGCGATGGCGCTGATACCCAGCACCAGCAGCACCCGCAGCGGTTCCTCCTTGAACTGCCGGAACCAGAAGGCCAGCAGCGGCTCATTCTCTGCTCGTCCGCACATGGCTCTTACTTCTTACAGGGTACAACCACAGGCTCAGGATGAGCTATCATACATCCGGCTCCGCGTCCGCCCTCCGGGCGGCTTGCTTCCGGCTTCTCTGCGATACGCCGAGACGGACCGCCGAGACAGGGGGCCTCGCCCGTCACGGCATGAAACAGCGCATGCGCCGCATGCACCTGCGCGGGCGTCACACTCTCGCAGCCCTGCGTGAACCACGCCACAGCCGCGGCGATGATGGCACCGATGCCCCACAGCCAGCGCTTCCAGCCCGTGGCGGCCTTGGCCTTCTCATTGCACGCATCGGCGGCCTTGTCGGCTACACCGTGCACCGTTTCCTTGATTTTCTTTTTATCCATGGCTTTATTCTCCCAAAATCATCTCGATGGCCTTACTTGCGGCGGCGAACCACCCCATGGCCTGCTTCTGCTTCGTTTCGTCCGCGAAAAACTCCTTGGCGGTGGGCAGAGGGCGGCCATCCCAGGCCTTGCCACCGACCTCCACGCAATAAGCATCATACATAGCATGCGCGAGTTTTTTCATGGTACTGTACGGGGCGTTTTTTGCTTGCTCTTGTGTTATCATGGCGTTTTATTCTCCTTCCTGTTTCCAGCTCTGCACGATACCCTCCGGCGTTTCGGTATAGACGGGCAGCCAGGCGGGCTCGGCGGGCAGTTCAAGGGCTTCCTCCATCTCCGGGTTGAGTTCGCAGATGGCGGGGCACGGCTCAGCCAGCAGGGGCTTGTAGCCCTGCGCGGCGGCGTACTCTGCCAGCTGCTCGGCGGTGGCGTTGCTGATGTAGGGGTGGCGGGTGAGGCGCTGCAGGGCGCCTCCGGCGGTCAGTTTGGCGTAAGTTTGCATTGTATGGTGTGGGGTGGGAAATTAAGCGTAAAGGAAATCGGCGCCGGTGCCGGCATTGTAGAAAGGCGTGCGGGCGATGGTGTCGAACATACAGGGGCGGCCGGCGGGGTCGAGCGCCGGGATAAGGTTGAGCTTCTTGCTGCCGCTTTGCTTCAGAGTGAAGCCATAAAGCCGCCCCACCAGAGGCAACTGCACAACTCCGGCATGGGTGATAGCCGCTCCGAGGTAACAGGGCTGCGTATAAGACCATGGGTCTTCTGTGTAGGTAGACTTTACAGTGCCATCCAGTGCAAGGCTTGTGCCTGTCAGCTCCAGCGTATGGCGGGCCTGCGAAACTCCCTGTAGCGCCATACGCCGGGTATGCCGCCATATCACAATCTGCCCAACGGTCGGCATTATCTGCGCGTATGCACCCCGGTTCGAGCCTATGTCGTCGCGGCGTGTGCCAAACAACACATGCGCGCTGCCGGTGAACACAGGAGCAAAATCCACCCGCAAGTCGAGCTCGCTGCTCAGCGGGACGCCGGTGTTGATATACTGCTCGCCCGTGGCTTCCAGATACTCCAGCCGCGTGTAGCCCGCGGGTAAATCTCCGCCCCCGAGGGGGCGCGTGCGTGTCGGTAGCATAGCGTGCTTATGGTTCGGGGGTTACTCAGGCGAGGCTGTACTCATACGCGCGGCAGAGGATGAGCCTGCCGCCGGGTTCGCGGCGCAGGGCGAAGCGGTACGCGCGGGCGGGGGCGAGGGCGGCGGGTGCCAGGGCGGAGGGTTCCTCCGGCCAGGCGGCATCCTGCGGCCAGGTGACGGCGGGAGCCGTGGCTCCCAGGGAGAACCAGAGCTCGGCGGTCTGCACCCGGTCCGGGAGTGCCGGCAGGGCTGCGCCCAGGGCAGAGAGGTCGGTATCTGCGGCGAGGGCGCCCAGGTCGTAGGCATGGCCTGCCTCCAGCGTGGCCGGGAGTGCGCCGCTGTGGTAGGGCTGCAGCTGCCCGGACTCGCCCATGGGGCCGGGCGGGCCTGCATCGGTGAGCGTGCCACCCAGCACCTGCCCCGAGCTGCCGAGCTCGAGCTCCAGGTAGCTCTCGGACTCGGCAACGGTGTCACCGAGCGCAGGCTCGCCGAGGCGCTCCTGAACTTCGATGCGGCCTGCCACCAGCAGCCACTCGCGCCCGGTAGCCTTCTCGCGGCAGTAAATCTGGTGGTGCCACCACTCGCCATACGGCAGAGCGGGCAGAGCGAGCACGACCTCGGAGGCTGTGCTGCTGACGCTTTCCATGGGCTGGGACTGTTTGCGAGAGCGCGATGCCGCTCCCCCGTAAAACAGATAGGCGGAGAGGTCCACGGGGGCACCCTCTGCCGTGTGCAGGCTGATGTGCCAGCGCTTGCCGGCACCCTCTACCAGTAATACTCTTTCATTGATCATTTTCGTCTTAATTCGTTAAGCATTTTTCTGACTTGTTCTCCGGTCTGCTCGGAGGCAGCCACGCTGCCGAGCCAGTGCGTGTGCAGCCCCTCTGCCTGCCGTGCTTCATTGAGTCTCAACAGCAGCACAGCCAGCGGAGCACGCCGCACCTCTGCCGGGCTCATGCGGTAGCGGTTGCAGAGTGCTCCCTGCATGACGGTGAGCCAGGGGAGTCCGCATCCGATGGGCTGTTTTTTTTAGTATGGAAAGGGCTTTTTGCCTCGTGTGCGGCGGCGCCGATGGCGGTCAGCTCGGAGGTGATGAAGGCGGCCACCTCTGCCAGGGAGAACTGCGGCGGTAGGGTGCGGCTCCACTCGCAGGCGGCGCGGTGAGCGGGGGCGGCGTAGCGCGGCACACAGCTGCAGCACACCTCCAGCACGGCATCCGGCTGCGCGGCATGAATCCAGCACAGCAGCAGCAGGTCGTGTGCGCCGGCTTCCACCTGCTGCGGGGTGCGGCCATTGAGGCGAGCGTTGGCTGCGGCGGCATAGGGAGAGCCCACCTGGCTGAGAAGTGCCAGGGTCTCCAGCGACATGCGGCGCACGGGCACGCCGTGGATGCGGTAAGGCATTTCCCCGCGCAGGGCGGAGAGGTGGTTCACAGCGTCGCGCTGTGCTTCGGTGTCTTGCATGAGTGAGTCTTGCATGGTGGTGTATGTTGTGAGTTAAGCGACCACGGGGATGGTCTGAAGGGGGGAGGTCTTGTTGGATATGCCGCGCAGGGTCTCCAGCACGTCGCGCAGCACCTGGGTCTGCTTCTGGCTCTCTTTCAGCGAGGCATCCTGCCCGCCGAAGCGTATCACGGAGCCACCACCGCCCACAGCGGAGACTCCGGTGTGAATCCATTGGCGCGAGGCGCTCTGCTGCGTCTTCTGCGCCTCTCGTTCGGCGGTGTCCAGCATGCGGTCGAGGCCCGCGCGCAGCGTCGCCTCGTCGTCCGTGGCACCGCGCTTGCGGTACTCGTCGGCACGGCGCTGCTCGGCGAGGTCGTCGCGCAGCGTCTGCGCCTCCTCGGAGCGTCCCATCAGCTCCAGGGTGCGGGCGGCGGTGTCGGCCAGCTCACCCTCGCGGGCGGCGGCATAGGCGCGGGCGGCCTTCACTCGCTCCTCTGCGAGCTTCTTGCGCTGTTCCTCGTCTTTGATGGCTTCCTTGCGGGCGATGCGCTCCTGCCTCTCAGCTTCGAGGCGGGCGGCATTTTCCTTTTTAAGCGCTTCCTGCTTTTCTGCATTCGCCTTGCGTTCTTCCTCTCGTGCGGCATCGCGGGCGGCGGCTTCCTGCCTGCTGGCTTCGACGCGGGCGTCTGACTCGGCCATCATGGCGGAGGTGCGCTCCCGGATGGCGGCGAGCTCAGCCTCGCGGTCGCGTTTTTTCTGCAGCTCATCCTCGGACTCATAGGAGCCGTGAATCTTCTGGGCGAGAAAAGAGGCCTGTTTCTCCTCCATGCCTCCAAGCCGGAACTCCCACTCGGTGAGGAAGGCATCGAAGTTCGAGAAGGCCTTGCCTATTTCGCGAGGAACCGCGAGTACAGAATCGAACCAGTCCCCCACGTCCTCCGCAAGGTTTTTGAGGTGCCAGCCAAGCTCGGGGATGCGCAGCACGAGCTCATCGAGCGCGGGCAGAACATTGCCCGCCACGTTGTCGCCTACCCACTTGCCGAACATGTCGGCCAGAACTGCCAGGGAGGGCTTCGCCGCATCCAGTGCCTGCACGAGCTTCTCCACCGCCTCCTTGGCGTAGGGCAGAAGGCTCTCGCCCACTGTCTGCAGGGAGAGTGTCACATTATCGCCCAGGGTGGAGGCAAGGCCCTCGAAGGTGCCGGAGAGCTTCTCTGTCATGCCGTGCAGTTTGCCTCCCTCGCCGGTGTAGACCGCGAGCGCGCCGGCAAGGCCCTCGAAGCCTATCTCCGCGCGGGATATCTGCTGCTTCACCTCATCAAAACTGATTCCCTGAATATCGGCAAGAATATTCCGAACGTCAAAGCCGGCAATGGCGAACGACTCTGCCACCTCATTGGTGACTCCCATGTTGAAGGCTTTGGCGTAAATGCGGGCGAGGTCGTTCAGGTTGCCACCGGTGGCGGCGGCTATGTTACCCAGCTGTTCGATGACGCCCACAGCCTCGCCTCCGGAAAGAGAGGTCATGGCCAGAAGCGTCTTGGCGGACTCGCTGATGCCCTGCATCTCAAAGGGTGTTTTCGATGCGTACTCCTGGAGCTTCTCCATGAAGTCGAGCGCGGCGGATTCGCTGCCCAGCATCACCTCGAACGAGAGGGAGAGACGCTCAGCAGCGGCGGCGGGCTCGATGACGGCCTTTGCCATGCCGCCGAGCGAGGACACAGCGCCCCCGATGGCACCGCCCACCATGCTCACCGTGTTGAGTGCCCCGCCGATGCGGGCGAGGCGTGCGGTGATGGAGTTGGCGAGCGTGTCGGTATTCTTCTGAATATCCTTCACGGTCTGGGTGAAGGCGGAGCCGTCTGCGCCGATGGTGACATTTGCGTCTGCCTTTGCCATGGTGGTGTAAAATCAGTGGGTTAAAAATTGCTCGGCCTGCAGCCAGGTGGAATCGGCGGCATCTTTGCGCAGCCACGCCACGCGACCATTGGCCGATGCGCGCACATAGGTGCGGGCGTCCTGCAAGGCGGCGCGGCAATATGCGAGATTGGCCAGCACGGCGGCCATGCAGGCGATGGGGTGCGTGTTGTCGGGTTGCGCTGCCCAGCTTCGGCAGGAGAAGAGGTTGCTCACCTCGGATGCGGTGAGGGTGCAGCCCGGTGCCGTGTCAGGGAAGTGCCAGGCGGTGCCGGTGGGAGAGTGCGCGATTGTCTGCGCTCCTCCCGCGAAGGGGTCGAAGCCCAGCGTGGCGAGGGCGGCGGCCATGTCGTTGGAGGGAACGGAGCAGGCACGGAAGGCGGCGAGGGCTACGGGGTCGAGCTGCTCGGCGGCGGCACGGGTGCCGGTACGCTGCAGCAGGTAGAGGTAGCCGCAGGGCTCCAGCCTCATGCGGGTGCCGTGCATCGCATGCTCTACCAGCATGCGGCGATTATGCAGTGCTGCGCACATGTAGGCCTGCTCGGTGTAGACAGGCAAGCCCGCAGCGGGGAGCACGGCGGCCAGGTCGGCGCGGGTGCCGTAGTGCAGCACTGCGCCCATGGCGTAGGTGCGGCGCGGATGCTGCTGCACAAAGCGCCAGAAGCTCTGCTCGCCTCCGCGTACACCATGCCCGCCGGCGATGGTCATGCTGCTCTCCACAGGTGAGAAGCCCAGGGAGAGAAGCACCGCAGCAAGCTCGGAGTTGCGGGTGCTGCGCAGCGGATCAGCGGAAGGTAGAACGGAAGCAGACATGGCTTTTGTTTGTTACGATTGCGATTCTTCTTGGAGGTCTGAGCCTCGGGGTGATACGGCATCAGGATGCGGCCATGCCGTAGATGGTGCCGGAGAGCTCCTGGGTGGCCAGAGAGCCACGGGAGCGGCTGAAGGGTGCGCTCTTCAGCACGGGGAGCGTGGTAGCGGGCGGCGTGCCCCCCAGCCACTGGTTGGCGGGGCATTCGTTGTTCAGCGCGATGGCGCTGCCAATGCCGACGGAGCCGGCATTGGCAGCGGCTCCACCGGTGCCGCGCTTCACTTCGCCGGTGCATGAGAACTGCACGCGGGGCTTGTAGAAGCCGACGCCGACGATGTTGCTCTGCTCATCTTCCTGCTCGATTTCGTCCGCCTCACCGGTGAAGGAGAGGTCGGAGAGGAAGAGTCCTTCCTCCGTGGTTTCGATGCCGAAAACAGCAAGTTGGCCGTGTATGTGCATGGTGTTGGTTCCTTTCTGGTTTGGGTTGGTTTCTCTCTTGTTTACCCCACACAAGGCGGGGCGAAGAATTGCAGGGTGGCCGTGAACGAGACGCGCCACACATAGGCATCTCCCTGGGTAGAGAGCGGCTCAGGTGCAGGCGTGAGTGCGTAGACATGGCACCCGACCTGCGGCAGGTACCGCTCGTGCCAGCCGAAGCAGAGGGTATGCAGCGCGGTGCAGGAGGCTGCGTCGAGGAGCTCCTTCGCCTGCCCTGCCATGCGGCTGTGGGCATGCACCACGACGGAAAGTTCGCCCTCGATGCGGTAGATGCGCTCCCCGTCGATAAGCGCCTCTGTGTTCGTGACGGCGAGGGCGATATGGTCCCCCTCGGGTGCGGGGTCGTGAAAAGCAACGAGCACCGGCAGCTCGGCGAGCTCCGGGTGCAGGCGGGAGTCGGCGGCGAGATCCTGCCGGAGCAGCTCACCGAGATGCTGGAGAAATGCAGTAAACATGCGAAAAACAAGAGGGGCTAGGCTTTACGGAGGGCGGGTGCGAATTGCTGCTTGGCGCGCTTGCGGGCGGTGGCGCGGAACTTCTTGCTGAGCATCGGGATATTGCGGTCCACGATGCTCTGCAGGCGACGGTCGGCGGAATGGTTGACCGCCGTGGCGACGGCACCGTGGCGCGAGTCGTGGCGCATGGTGACAGAGCCGTGGCCGGAGTGCTTCTTCACTGCGGCGGGCAGCTTGGCTCCCGAGCGCAGGGCGATGGGCTTCCAGCCGGCGGCCAGATGGCCCACGAGGAACTTTCTGCGGCGCACCTCGGCGAGCAGTGCGGCACGAGAGGTCACATGGCGTACGCCTCGCCACCCGAGGCGCACGGGTTTCGCGTTTCTCCTCCCGTGGTGGGCGGCGCGGTAAAAGTAGTAGGCCTCACCCTGCGAGCGTCCATTCTGCACCACGCCCTGCAGGCTGGGCAGATACTCCACGCGGTACCTGCCCACGCCCATGCCCTGGAGGAGTTTCTGGGAGGGACGCCCCTTGAACGCGTAAAAGGGGCTGACGCGCCCCTGCTTGTCGCGGGAGATACCGGCACCCGTCACGCGGGCGTAGCGACGCCCCCAGGGGTCGCGGTACCAGCCGAAGTGTGAGGCATCCAGCTCGGCGGTGTCGCCGTGCCCGAGGAAGTCCTCCTCGATGCGCTCTTTGAGCATCTTGTGAGCCTTACCCAGCGAGACGCGACCATTGCCGGGTGGCGTGAACTTCATCGCCGCCGCCACAAAGTCGCGGGAAAACTCCTTCAGCGAGGCCTTTTCTTCCTCGCGGCAGGACTTCATCCACCGAATCATCTTCAGCTTCAGGCGGCGGATGTCTACTTTGGCGGTCAGCTTCACGGCGGCTAGGCGCGGCGCAGGGAGAGGTCCACATGCCAGGTGGTGCCGAGGCTCCAGCCTGTGCTGCGGATGATTTCGTAGGTAGTGCCATCTTCGAGCAGGATGCGGTCGCCCGGGGAGGGGCGGCGCGAGCACTCGGCTCGGCGGATGACGGCGGTAGAGTCGCACACGACGGTGTGGCCGGAGGGAGATGTCAGCTCCCACGCGACCTCGGCGGGCGCGATGACGGCGGTGAGGGAGAGCTGCTCTCCCGGCTGCCCTGCTCGCGGGACGCGCTGCAGGGTGACGGGTTGGCCCGCGGTGGGGAAGAGTTCGGCATCTCCCTGGGAGAATAAATCGTGCAGCTCGGAGCTCATGGTGCGGGGTGTTTGAGGGGTGTTCCCGGCTGCGCCGAAGCACAGCCAGGATGTGGTCAGACCACGCTATCTCGTCAACTCACTTATGAAGAAAAGCGGAATCAGCTTGCGGCGACAAGGGGCTTGATGGCGGCGGCATCGGTGATGGCGACGCCGTAGTAGGTGCCCACCCAGATACGGATGCAGTTGTTATCCTCATCGAACCAGGAGGCGACACCCAGCGGGGTGTTGATGCCGTCCACCTGCAGCTGCTCGTAGGAGCGGGTGCCGGAGAGCATCTTGCAAGCTACAACGCCCACGCCTGCGCCGCGGCGGTTGGTGAGGAAACCGCACACGCCCGCGGGCAGTGCCAGGGAATCCACCTTGCCGCAGTAGTCGCAATCGAGGTCGCCGGCGGTGAGGGAGTCCTTGTTAGCGGCCTTGAGGGCGCCGTAGTGGGCGGAATCCAGCAGGACGGCGTTCACACGGGGCTGGATAGCCTCGGTGAGGGTCTGGTTGGCATAACCGAAGTTAAACTTGCCCTCGTCGCCACCGATGGCGGGGATGGAGAGGGAGGCAATCTTCACGGCGGCGTTGTCGCCCTGGGCGGTACCTGCTACCATGGAGCCGAGCACGCCCTTGAGGATGGCGCGGGCGACCTTGCCGGCGGCTACCTCGATGCGCTTGGCGATGTCCACGCCCTGCTCGATGTCGCGGGCGGAAATGGTGATGACGTCATCCACCTTATGCAACACGATTTCGGCCTCGGAGACGGTGCCGGAATCCGTGCGCTTGGAGAAGGCGTCGAAGTTGTCCACGGCGGCTTCGCCCTTGTCGTCGTAGATGGGGACAGTGACGCGGGCGAGCTGATCCTTGTTGCCGGGCACCACGAAGTCCTCGCGGTAGGTGGTGGAGAAGGCATCCAGCGGGGCGAGGGTCGCCTGGAAGCGGGTGATGGCGTTCTTGGCTACCACCTGCATGCCGGAGAGGGACACGCCGGTGGAGGTACCGCCGAGCATGGCGGGGGCAGCCTCTGCCTTAACGGCGGCGACTGCTGCGGGGCGCAGACCGAAGGCCTCGAGCTGCTCATCGCTCATGCGGGCGACGCAGGGCAGCACAGCGGCAATCTGGGCGCGGGACTTCTCCCTGGCGGTGTAAGCGGCGGGAGCGGACTGGGTTTGGGTCATGGCTGGCATGGTTGTGTTGTGTTTGTTTGGGTTGGATTGTTTAGCTCAGGGAGCCGGTAAGGTAGGAATGTTTGAGCTCGGGAGCTGCATTGAGCACCTGCAGGCGGCGCATGGCGGGCATGGCATCCAGCTGGGCGCGGGTGTAGGTGGCAGCGGGTGCAGCGGCAGGGGTGGGCATGTGGCCACCCTCCGTGGCAACGGGGGCGGGCAGAGAGGCTGCGGGAACGCCGAGGCGGGCGAGGATGCGAGCCTCCTGCTGCTGCAGGGCGGCGAGGTGCTCCTCGCGGGTGATGTAGGCCTGCGGCTCCTTCTCGGGAGCGGGTACGGGGGCGGGCTCGGGCATCACCTCGGGCTCTTCCTCCTCGGCGGGCTCTTCGGCCTGTTCTTCCGCCGCTTCTTCGGTGGCGGGTTCTTCCTCTGCGGGTTCAGCCTCAGCGGGTTCTTCCTCTGCGGCGGTTTCCTCGGCCTGTTCTTCGGACGTTTCTTCGGACGTTTCTTCCGCCGTTTCTTCGGCGGTGTCCTCGGTGGTGGTGTCCTCTTCCTCGTCTGCGGCCATGGTGAAGGCTGCGGCCATGTGGCGCGGGTCGAGCATGCGGACGTTGGCACCGGCACAGGGCATGGGTGTGCCCAGGGCGGAGGCGGGCTGCTCGGGTTCAGGAGCTGCGGGCACAGCATCGGCCTCGCTGCCGGAGATTTCGTCCACCAGCCCGAGGGCGAGAGCCTCGGCGGCGGTGTAGAACTTCATGGAGGCATGGAGGGCGGAGAAGTCTGCCCCGCTCATGCCGCAACGCTCGCCCATGAGGGCGAACATGTCATCGCGCATCCGGCAGAAATACAGCGCGGCGGAAAGCAGCTCGTCCACGGGACCGTAGAGGCCTGCGGAGGGCTGGTGCACCATGATGGTGGAGGTGGCCAGGGCGATGCGCTTGTCGCAGCACTGCAGCAGGTAGCCTGCCATGCTCATGGCGGAGCCGATGACGATGCCGGTGGTGGGCAAGCCGCATGTGCGGAGCTTCTCGCCCATGGCGAGGCCATCGTAGCAGATGCCGCCGGGCGAGTTGATGCGGATGATGAGAGCGGTGGCACCGGCAGAGACGGCGGAATCCACCGCATCACAGAAGGCGATGGGGGAGGCCTCGAAGCCGATTTCGCCCTCCATGGTGATGGTGGCGGTGGTGTCCTCCATGCTCATGGAGCAGCGGAAGGGCGCGGGTTTGTTATGCTTGGGCATGGTCGGTGGTGTTGTTTTGGGTTGTGAGGGGCTCAGTCTCCTCCTGCTCAGGAGGGGCGATAGGTGCGGTGCCGGGCATGCCGGGTATGAGCTCGGCGAGGGTGAGGCCGTGCTGCTCGGCCACCTGACGGGCGGCGGCGAGGGAGCGGGCGCGGCTGGTGAGGTTGGCCAGCCAGGTGCGTCCGGTGGTGCGCAGGGAAAAATCATCATCGTCCGCCATTCCCTCGCGCGAGAGGTTGATTTGCGCGGTGGCTGCGCGGGTTGTATCGATGCTCATGTCGCGGGAGGGCACCCAGTGCGGATGCAGCCAGGCTGCATCTGTGCAGGGGCGGAGGCGGCCCGCCTGCACTTCGCAGGCGATGACGTGCTGCCACAGGCGATTACAGAGCACTTGCATGTCCTCGAGGCGTCCCTCCACCCAGCGGGAGACCTTCTGCAGCACGAGGCGGGCGGCGGCGCTGCCCATCTCGGAGGAGTAGAAGAGCACCTCGGGGTCGAGGCCGACGGCCTGAGCGATGCAGCGCACCTGGAATGCCCAGAACTGCTGCAGCTGCTGGGAGGGGCGGTTGTCGAAAATGGGGCGCAGGTCGGTGTGGGCGGGCAGCTCGGTGATGGCAAGGCCGGTGCCGCGCAGCTCCTGGGGAGCAGTGGGACCGGTGGGAGCGGCGGTGGCATTGGTGCGAGCACCGGGAAGCGATGGCCCGAGGGTTGGCTTGGTGGCGGGCTGCTGGCGGGTGAGCACCAGCCCCATGACGTTGGCTATGTGGATGCCGTTTTTGACCTCGCGGACGGACTCGCGAATGTCCTGCCCGGTGCGGATGGCGGCGAGCAGCTCCGTCTTGCCGCGCGTGCCGGTGGGGTCCGGCTCGTGCATGTACAGGATGACGCCGTGGGCGGGTACGGGGTGAGATTTGCCCGCGGCATCCTGGATGTGGTAGGTGACGGGGGCGTTGTGGGCATCCACCTCCACGCCCATGTGGCCGCCACCGGTGATTTGCGGGCCGGTGTAAAAGGCGAAGCGCGCGCCGCCATCCGCACCGATGGTGCAGACCACGGCGGCATCGCCGTCGATGATGGCGCGGCGCTCGAGCCAGGCGAGTGCCTGGCGATAGTTGAGTCTGCCGGAGAGGTCGAAGAGCGCGGGGCACTTGGTGCGGGCGTTCCACGCGGCGATGGCATCGCGGTTCCACGCTTCATCAGCGGTCTGCGGGAGTGGCGTGAGCAGCCCCGTGAACGCGACCATGTTGCGAACGGCGTGGCGGATGGGCGGCGAGTTGTCGTAAAGCAGGTGGGCGCGTTCCCAGGTGGTGCGCTGGTCCCACTCGTCGAACTCGTGCCGAGCGTGCGGGGACGGCCAGCCGCTCGGGCCCCAGGCAGAATCGTAGCGGGAGGCGTCCAGCCCGTAGTTGGCCATACTGAGGCGGGCAGCTTGCCAGGCGTTGCCGATGGCGGCGATGATGCGAGAGAAGAAAGACATCTCAGTAGAGAGGGCGGGAGGTGAAGTGGTGCGTGGTGATGGTGGACTCGGGCGTGTCCTCGGCGTCTTTGAACTGCAGCGCGGCCTCGTAGAGGGCGACGGCATCCGCGGGCGGCAGAGTGATGGTGCGGGTGTAGCCGGTGCCGGTGCCGCTGGTGGCCTGCGTTATGAGGGAACCGGCGGCGAGCTTCTCGAAGGCCTCGCGGAGCTTCTCGAGTAGCTCCTCGCGGCTGTAGAGGCGGGCGGTGGCGCGTATCAGGTCTGGGGTGATGAGCGTGGACATGGCGGCGGCGTGTGTCTGTCTGTTCTATTTACCCCTCCGGCGGCGGGGCAAGGGCGGCGGGTGCCTCGCACTGCTGCCCCATGACCCACCAGCCAATCCGCGAGAGTTTGATGCAGTCGCCGTAGTGGTCGCCGGGCACGTCGCGCCACACGAGGCGGCCATTTTTGCGCACGAGTTTCTGGCCGGATAGGCCGCGCACGAGGTCGACGTCCACGTCATCCTCGCGCGGGAGCAGGAGGTGCGGTGCGTGGCGCAGGGCGATGGTCTCGGAGTAGAGGGAGGTCTTGGCGGTATGGTCCGAATAGGCCACCACAGACAGCCCCTCCCACACCCCACCTGCGGGGCGGTAGTACCAGGTGCCCTGTGTGGCGGCGCTGCCCTTGGTGGGCGTGAGCTGCCCGGGCAGCATGAGGCATTCGTCGTAGATGTCCTTGGTCTGATAACCTGCGTCCACAAAGCCGAGGGCGGGCACCTCCGGCCAGCGGGCGGCGAGGGTCTGGAAGTGCGGCGCGATGCCGGGCTCGTCCACCACTGTCTGCCAGACGGGCGCGTCCTCGGTGCCGATGTTCTCCAGGTGCGACTCGGTGCGGGCGCGCAGGATGGTGCCCCAGTCCAGCACATGCAGGTCGCCGCCCTCGAACACGGCGCAGGCGACCCAGTGTGTGGCATCGCCGCCCGGGTCGTAGCCGACGCTGATGTAGTACGGCTTGCCCTCGAAGGTGCCCCGGCGGTGGGAGGCGCAGAGCGCGGTGATTTGCTCGTTGCGGATGGTCACCTTGGCATATTCCCAGGGCAGACCCTCCCAGGAGTTGCGGAAGTCCTGCAGGGCGCGGGCAGTGTCGAGCTCTTGCAGCGCTTTGAGATACTCGCGGACGCAATCTCCCCAGGAACGGAAGGGCGAATAGAGGGAGCTGATTTGGTAGCCGCGGTCGCGGGTGGAGGGTGCGAGGCGGTCCTCGGCGTACTGGTGCCGCAGCTCGGCGGAGGGCTTCCACCTGCCTGCGGCCAGCATGGCGGGCTTGTGTTCCTCGAATATTTCCTCCTTGCAATGGGGGCAGATGTAGCGCGTGGTGCGGGCGGCAAGGTCGAGGTCGGTGTAGCCGTCCTCGGTCTTGTCCCAGCGGATGCGGTCGCGGTTGAACTCCAGCACAAAAGAGGCGTGGCAGAACGGG
This sequence comes from Akkermansia sp., assembly GCA_045636905.1. Lineage (GTDB taxonomy): Bacteria > Verrucomicrobiota > Verrucomicrobiia > Verrucomicrobiales > Akkermansiaceae > Akkermansia. Next base: position 29,467 of record JAZTYL010000034.1, on the reverse strand, counting down.
CAAGGCACAAAATACTGCCTCATGTCGGTGCCGATGAACTCTTGCCAGAAGTAATCCTCTAGGCTGGTGGGCGAGGACGCGAAAATGTGGAGGCGGCGCGGGTAGCCCTTCGTGCGGTTGCGCAGCAGTTTGAGCGGGTTGGACTCGGCGGAGTCGCCGCGCGGGTACTTGGAGGCCTCGTCCCCCACGACCCACGCGCATGCCTTGGAGGCGAGGTTGGCAGGGCTGCCGGTGCCCACGAAGCTCACCTTCATGGTGCTCAGCTCGTAGGAAAGCGGCTTGAAGGCGGCAGGGTCGCCGTCTTTCAGGTAGCGGGCAAGGCAAGGGTTGCCGCTGATGAAGGGCATGAGGCGGTCGTGCGAAAAATCTCTCACCTGATCCTGGGAGACCATGCTCCAAATGCCGTTGCCGGGGCGCTGCCCGATGGTGCACCCGAGGAAGGCGATGAGCAGCGCGGTCTTTCCCAGCTGGGTGCCGCCGCAAAAGTAGACGTTCTCCACGGTGGGGTCAAAGCAGGCATTGAGCGGCTCGCGCAGGTAGGGGGTGCGGTCGAAAGAGAGAGGGCCGGGCGCGTTGTCCGACGTCTCGCGCGGGAAACGGAGGTTAGACTCCGCCCACTTCGCGGCAGGCAGGCGGGCTCGCATGAGGAGGGAATCTAGCATGGCACGGGCAAATGGGCTTGGATGTAGTCCTCCAGGGCGGCGATGCCCTCGTTCCAGGTCGGCATCGCCCGCTCGTAGGCCTCCGAGAAGGCGGGACGCATCTCCTCCGGCATGTAGCCGGAGAGAACCACCTCCCACGTGGCGAGCACCTCGCTCAACCGACCCAGCGCCCCCACGATGGCGGCCACGTCTGCCAGCGACACCCACCGCCGCGCCTCGATGGCCAGCTGTTTCTCATGCTTGCATGCATCCTCGTATTGCTTGCGAGCCTGCAGCACCGCGCGGTTGAGCGCCACCCGGTCGATGGGGTCGACACCGGCATCCGCTGCCGCACCCACCGCCGCCTGGAGCATGTCCCAGCTCTGAGACTTCACCAGCACAGCACGCTCATGGTCGCTCAGCTCGCCGTCTTCCGCCACTTTCGGCACTTTCGGCGCCGCCTTCACCTCCGGCGCAGGCTTTTTCGGAGCGCGTACCGCTTCCTTGCGCCGCCCTGCACAAAAACTCAGCCACTCCGGCGACTTTCGGGCACGCATCTGCCGAGCCCACTGCACGCTGCAGTGATGCTCGGCGGCGTATGCCTTCACGAGAAGGCTCTCTTCGGTGCTCCCTCGGGCCATCACCCACTTTACCCTCCCCCACGCGGGGCACTTTCGCTTTCGTATTTCGTACTTTCGCTTACCCTCCCCCCCGAATTTGGGGGCGCCCAAAAGAGTAAATCATCGCGCTTTTCTAAAGAGATGCCTTCCCACCCCACCCCCTCAGCATGGCATTTTTCCTTTTCTCGGCCTCATTGTTTAATTATTCTTTATTGTTACCCCCGCGATACTCTAAAAAAAACGCCACAAAAGCCACACGCTCACAGTCAGCACTTTATTGCAAATTGTTGCCCGTTTTGTTACCGCTGATGACAGGCACAGCACAAACGTCACCGCCGAAAAGCGAGAAAAAAGAAAGACTTACACAGAAAAAAAACTTGTAAAAATGCAGAAAAAAGGTAAAATGACGGCGTTATGGCAACACCTCCCTTTGTCTATCAGGAAATGTTCCCCATGGGGGAAGACACCACGAAGTACCGTCTGCTCACCAAGGACTACGTGAGTGTGAGCGAATTTGAGGGCAAACCCATGCTGAAGGTTGAGCCCGAGGGTCTGCGACTGCTGGCCGAAACAGCCTGGCACGATGTAGCATTCTACCTCCGCCCGGAGCACCTGCAGATGGTGCAGAGCATCCTCAGCGACCCCGAGGCCTCGGAGAACGACAAGAGCGTAGCTCTCACCATGCTGCGCAATGCCGAAGTAGCAGCTCTCGGCGTGCTGCCGCTCTGCCAGGATACCGGCACCGCCATCTGCGTGGGTAAGAAGGGCCAGCAGGTATGGACCGGCTGCAACGATGCCGAGTACATCTCCCGCGGCGCCTACGATTGCTACACCAAGAACAACCTGCGCTACTCCCAGAACGTGGCTCTGGACATGTACAAGGAGATCAACACCGGCACCAACCTGCCGGCTCAGATTGACCTCTTTGCTACCGACCACGGCATGGACTACAGCTTCCTCTTCATCGCCAAGGGCGGCGGCTCTGCCAACAAGACCTACCTCTACCAGGAAACCAAGGCTCTGCTGAACCCCACTTCCCTCAAGAAGTTCATGGTAGAGAAGATGAGCACGCTGGGCACCGCAGCCTGCCCGCCCTACCACGTGGCTTTCGTGGTGGGTGGCACCAGTGCAGAAATCTGCCTCAAGACGGTGAAGCTCGCCTCCACTAAGTACTACGACAGCCTGCCCACCACCGGCAACGAGCACGGCCGCGCCTTCCGCGACGTGGAGCTGGAGAACGAGCTGAAGAAGGAAGCCGAGAAGCTGGGCCTGGGTGCTCAGTTCGGCGGCAAGTGGTTCGCGCTGGATGTGCGCGTGGTTCGCCTGCCGCGCCACGGTGCCTCCTGCCCCGTAGCTCTGGGTGTATCCTGCTCTGCAGACCGCAACGCCAAGGCCAAGATTACTCCCGAGGGTATCTTCATCGAAGAGTTGGAGTACGACCCGGGCAAGTACATCCCCGCCGAGCTGCGCGAGACCAAGAGCGCCGGTGTCCCCATCAACCTCGACCGCCCCATGAAGGAGGTGCTCGCCGAGCTCTCCAAGTATCCGGTCAAGACCCGCCTGTCCCTCAGCGGCACCATCATCGTAGGCCGCGATATCGCCCACGCCAAGCTCAAGGAGCTGCTGGACGCCGGCAAGGACTTGCCCCAGTATGTGAAGGACCACCCCATCTACTACGCCGGCCCCGCCAAGACTCCCGAGGGTTACCCCTCCGGTTCCTTCGGCCCCACCACCGCCGGCCGTATGGACTCCTATGTGGACCTCTTCCAGAGCCACGGCGGCAGCATGATCATGATAGCCAAGGGCAACCGCGCCCAGTGCGTGACAGATGCCTGCCAGAAGTACGGCGGCTTCTACCTGGGCTCCATCGGCGGTGTAGCCGCGGATCTGGCCAAGAACTGCATCACCTCCATCGAGTGCATCGAGTACCCCGAGCTGGGTATGGAAGCCATCTGGAAGATTACCGTGAAGGACTTCCCGGCCTACATCCTGGTGGACGACAAGGGCAACGACTTCTTCGCCGACATCCGTGCCGGCTGGGCCTGCCCCGGTTGCGCTCACTAAGCATTCCCCTGCCACCCCCGCACCATGCGGGGGTGGTTCTCCCCCCCCTTCAATGACAGACAAAACCAAAGAAGTACTGGTACAGGTAGCCTGCTACATTGCCGTTGCAATCATCGGCGGCATTGGCCCGGAGCTCCCCCTGACCGCCTGCCTCGTGTGCGTGGGCGGCTCTGTCATTTTTGCCTATCTCTGCAAGTGCATGCAGGGGCAGCCCCTGCGAGCCGCCTTCCTCATCTGCTCCCTGCTCTGGCTGTGGGGAAATACCGCCGTCACCCTGCTGGATTTCACCAACGCCTCGCTGGCTCTGGCACTTCTGGTGGCAAGCTGCGTCCTCGTCACCGGCCGCGGGCGCTGGGCACGCCTGGGTGCCTTCCTCCTGCCCGTGGGAGCTCTGAGTCTCATCCCCTACGGCCTGCGCGACTCGGAAAGCTGCATGGTAATGGCCGGCATTGCATTCGCCCTGCTCATCATCGGGCTGGTGTGCTACCTCTGCCGCACCCTGCTCCCCCGCTACAAATGGCTGGCCTACAGCCTGCCTTATCTGCTTATCAGCGCGCTCTACACCTGGCTCATGGTGGCACTGCGCCTCAGCCCGGATGAAGTGCTGCCGGCCGCTGCCGGTCTGCTCGTATTCCTGAGCCCGGATTGGTGCGCCATCCTCAGCCGCCGCTGCATGCAAGCCTGCGGCGTGCGGAACTCCTGGTGGCTCGGCATCTGCAGCGCCCTTTCCTGCCTCGCCCCCCTGGGCGCCCTGAACTTTTTCTACACCATCAAACTTTACCTTCCATAATAGCCATGACACCCAAAGTTAAGACATTCCTCGAACGCGGATTCAGCACCATCATCCTGCTCGGCCTGCTTGGCGGTGCCGTGTGGTGGAACAACTCCCTCGGCTACGCCATACTGGTGTGCGTCCTCTGCAACCTGACCAGCTACGAGTGGTTCAACATGCTGCGCGAGCGCGGCGCAGAGGCAAACCGCGGCCTCTCCCTCGTCTGCGGCCTCGTCTACCCCTGGCTCATGGCTGCCGGCATGCTCATGCTCAACAGCGAGGAGCACATCGCCATCATCGGCGGAGAGGACGGCCCCACCTCGCTCTTCCTTGCCTCCAGCTTCGATTTCAACGCCGTTGCCCTCAGCCTGCTGGTTCTCTTCGTGCTCGTCGCCTTCTTCTGCGAGCTCTACCGCATGGACTACAAGGGGAGCACCGGGGCGCAGGCACTCAGCAGCGCCGGCATCACCATCCTCTCCTTCGTCTACCCCGTGTGGCTCTTCTCCTTTGCGCTGAGCACCCTCGGCTACCCGGAGGCCATCTACAACCTGCTCTGGCTCATACTGGCCACCAAGATGAGCGACATCTGGGCCTATGTGAGCGGCGTGCTGCTCGGCGGGCGCTTCATTAAGCGCAAGTTCAGCCCCGCCGTATCGCCCAAGAAGACCTGGGAGGGCATCATCGGCTCCTTCATCATCACCTCCGTGTGCAGCTGGTTCCTGCTGCCCATCACCAACTTCGGCTTTGAGCAGACACCGGTTGTCTTCTTCTGCGTCGTGATGCCCACCATCTTCATCCTCAGCGTCACCGGCGACCTCGCGGGCTCCCTCATCAAGCGCGGCGTCGCCATCAAGGACAGCGGCTCGCTGCTGCCCGGCATCGGCGGCATCTTCGACCTCATCGACTCGCCCGCCTTCACCGTCTCCTTCTTCGCAGCGGTCATGCCCATCCTCTGCCTCTGATACCCTGCCCACCACATGCACCTCACCGTCCCCCTGCTCATCAACCCCAAGGCCGGCAGCCTCTTCCGCTCCGGCCTCAAAGCGTGGCTGGATGAGCACCGCAACGACTTCACCATCATCCCCACCGAAAGCGCGGAGCACCTCACCGCCAAAGCCCGCGAGCTGGCAGAAGCAGGCGAGCCCGTGGTCGCCGCCGCCGGGGGAGATGGCACCCTCATGAATGCGGCACAGGGACTTGTGGGCACCAACGCCGCCCTCGGCATCCTGCCCTGCGGCACCATGAACGTCTTTGCCCGCGAGCTCGGCATCGGCTCCCGCCGCTTCGATGTCGCGCTGGACGCCATCCAGACCGGCCCCCGCCACATGGTGGACATCTTCTGCGTGAACGACCGCCCCTTCCTGCAGATGGCCGGCTTCGGCCCGGATGCCCGCGTCGTCAAACTCATCACCCCCGCGCTCAAGAAGCACATGGGCGCCGCCGCGCACATCTACACCGGCCTCAAAGTTGCAGTGGAGCACCACCCCGTCATCACCGTCACCCTGCCCAACGGCGAGGAGCTGCAGGGCACACAGGTCATACTGGGCAACGGCAAACGCTACGGCGGCGAGGCCCACCTCTTTGCCAACGCCCGCTACGACGACGGCCTGCTGGACGCAGCCATCATCCAGCAGGAGAGCATCCCCATCCTCTACGAAATCCTCTCCTGCATGCTGCGCCGCGGCGCCACCAACAGCAACACCAGCGAATTCACCCAGCTGCGCACCTTCGACCGCTGCGAGATAAGCGCTGAAGGCAAGCTCGACTACCAGCTGGACGGCGACTACGCCGGCACCATCCTCCCCGGCGAAACCGCCACCATCCACCGCCTGCCGGCCAAACTCCGCGTCTGCGTCCCCCGCAGCTTCATCCCCGGCACCCCGCTGGAGAAATTCCTCGCCCACCCCATGGTGGAAGCCTGGCGCACCCTCATCCGCCGCGCCAGGGAGTTTTAAGCCCCGCCGGAGCAGAGTCCACATTTGTTTTCCCCTCCCCTCGAATCCCGGCAAAAAAGGCCGCTCCGTAGGGGAGCGGCCTGTGAAGTTTACAATCGATAGCCAAGGTGTTGTTTTGTGCGTTCAATATAGGAACGCCATTTTCCCATTCAAACAGTCTTATTAGTATCGCGAATTCTTATTGTTTTTCTCCTATTGCATGATTCACTAGCTTTCTACCTCTGATGATAAGTTGCTCAAACTCGTCAGCAACACCTTCCATTATCTCAATAGCAGCTGGCGGTGTAATATGAGTATCATCTCTGCAATAAAGAGTCCCATTCTTTAATCCGAGGAAGTTTCCATCTTTAAACATTGACTTTTCTATGTGTAGGACGCTACAAAACGCCTCATCTTCCCACTTATTAAATAATTCAAGAACCTGTTTATAATATTCAGTGTATTCTTTATTAGTAAGAACGAAGGGAGAGTTAGTATTAGCTATATCCATCTCGCCGCCGCTGCGACGTTCAAGCCAACGCGCATATTCCACACCTGTACCATATAGCTCCTTATCCAATGCGCGAAATATGGGGGAAGGCATTACTAATACCACATGCTTGCCAATTTGTTTTAATTTGGAACAGAAGCCTCTTAACATTTCCGCGTTGTCAGCAAAAGAAGGCTCTATTTGTTTACAATCCCAGTTTGTAGTTTTTCTTGCAAAAAGTCTACTGCTCCACAAATTAGAAATCACAACTGTGTGTATTTCCGGATGGCTCGATAACCAAGCATAGAGAGCATTGGACTTTTCCTTGTCCCAATTGTATCCGGGATCATCAAAATAAACATAACGGTCTTCCAAGGGGACAATAATTGTAGTAAGATGCACGCCCTGTAGCAATTTATTTTTTGACAATTCATGAAAGCCAGAATATAAATGCTGGGTATTACTATCGCCAATCAAAACAAACTCGGGTTTGGTACATTCGCCTATCGGCATAATACATTGAGGCTTACCCTCCACACGGTCATGCATCAACCCCATTGTTCCGCTATTTGCCACTAACTTCTCAGAATTGTATCCAACATATAGCGAATCAGAAACTGCCTCTGATGAAAGGTGATATACCGGATACTCAAACTTGAAATTAGTCATTATAGGAGCCCCTATCATTTTTTCATAACGGAGAGCAATCGAGAAAACTCCGGCTAGCGTCATAACTAATAATGTCCAACACAATTTCCATTTTCGTTTTTCAACGGCAAACCACAAAATCCAGGCAAAAATAACAATAAGAACCAGGATTAAAGAGCCCGACAAAATATCAGGATTCAGCTTTTCCCATCGTTTATAAATAACAATAAGAGGAAAGTGTATCAAATAGAGAGAGAATGAAACGCGTCCTAAATACTGCAACCATTTCATATCAAGCATGCGATTTATTGGAGTATTCGGAGCATAACGAAGGAGCATAACTGAGGCGATTACAACAACAAATGCTCCGCAAGAGGCTAATGAAACATTGCAGCATCCAAAAAGAATTATTAGAATTAATCCCATTGATGCTAATGTGCTATTAATCCATTTTGTGCGATGAATAGGAAGAATACATACTAAGCCACCTGCAGCAATTTGCCATAATCTCCCGAATGTTGAATAATACGACACTTCCTGAGTTTGACCCCATGTCGGCATACCCAGTTGGACAAACAGGTCCTGGATTTGATACGAATACCAGTATATCAATGACGCCATCCCAACCAGAACAACGCAAGCAATAGGAAACCAATGGATTTTATATCCCCCCCCCGCAGTAGAGTTTACCCAAACATGAACGCCAACTTTTTTCAATTGAGTGAGCACAACACAGGCAATAGCCCAAATAACATACACTTGCAAAATAACAGCTAAATACCATGTATGCAATAATGGATTCATATTTGCCCCAGCACTAAAGTAATCTGCATATATAATCTGATAATATCTATTCGCCATACCAGCGAGAGAATATAGTATAGAAGAGCCTAACACTATAATGTCGCTTTCCGAAAAAAGAACAGGTATGGCGCATACACCAGCAAACAACAGCATGCAGACAAAAGGAGGCATAATTCGCAGCACTTTTTTTTGCAAGAAATCCCCAAATTTAAATGGCACATTGAGCCCCCCCCCTCGGAATAACAAATATCCGCTGATAACAAAAAAAACGTCTACCCCAAGGAATCCTTGTGAAAACGATAAAGGGAACAGGTGAAATAAAACCACCATTAAAATAGCTAGGCCTCTCAGGCCCCCGATATGTGACAAGTACGCCTTCATAATTAAATCAATATAATTTATATATATTACACTTTTATCTATCAACTTATCATCTAAGCGAAATATTATCGTCATATTTTCGCAAGAGAAAACATTTTTCTTATGACATACCTCAAAAAGTGAACATGCCATATAAACATTTTGTATAGAATACCGCTCGTTCGGAAATGAAAAGGCCCGATTTTTGTTCTATTGCAGAATAAATCGTATACCTTTTCTAAAGGATAATTCTCCAGCGCAGAGAGCGCAGCTTCACGCGCCTTGGGTATATCATGCCCCTGTTCACGAAGGTAGCTTCTCGGCTGACCATTATACAAATTGAGAAACGCTTCACGGTGAAGCGATATCTTTCCTTCTTTAGCGAGAGATTCGAGAACCGTCTGACCCTTTTCACTATTTGCAACCAACGAGCCAATACCATCCTTAATCGGCCAATCTGGGTGTAGAGATTGTAAATCTCCCCAATAATCGCCTAGAGTCAAATCTCCAGGGCGTGGCAGGCGTGCATGCGGACAGTTGTAGCAACATTTATTGAGCATTTTATCGCCAATAAAACAAACGCATGAACATATCTTGTCCATTCGGATGATTCAGCACAGAGCCATCAACAAAGCGCTTCTGCACCTTATATCCTTGCCAGTTTCCATCCTTGAATCGAAAATAGATTTCTTTCAGCTCTTTCCCTTGTTCTTGTTCGTAATGCTTTACATAGGCTTGCAAAAGCTTACGGCTGGGCACACCATGGCATACTATGTCAAAGGTGAGTAAGTTATTGTATGGCTTTCTCAGATATTTTTTCAGCGCATATACTTGACAGGCTGTACCCGTGAACAGCACTTGTCTGCCGCTTTGTAATTCCATTTTCACCCTGCGATACACATAGTCCGGCACAGCCAGAGTGTATTTACTGCCCCGCATGGGAACAAGCTCCGCCATGCTCTCCGCTTTATCAAAGACTGCAGTTTCTTTATCCCTCCACACTACGCCGAATACACACCCTCCGGCAGCGAACACTTGCTTAGCTAATGCAGAAAACACGCCTCCACTGCTGCTGTTCTGGTGTGTATCCGTATCATTATTCCATCCACCATATGCAACGACATCTTCAATCTCATCATGATATTGTTCCTCTTTTATGGCATCAGGTTGTGCTGGGCACATCTTTACACACAACCCGCAGTTCACACAAACCTGTGTATCGACTTCAGGAATAAGAAAACCATCCTTGCTCCATATCATGCGTATAGCATTCTTGGAGCATACGTTAGCGCACAGGCCGCAACCAGTGCAATTATCAGGAGGTGTGATGTAATTTGACATTTTTATATTTTTGATTTACTTGTCGCAAAGTCTTCGCACATTATTGAGGATATATGATTTGATTATCCCCCAATTTACAAAACAGAAGGCAATAGCAACGGCTAACATTACTTTATCGTCTCGTATCAACTTGGCGACTTTCCCTAGGCGCACACTCTTTAAAGTATAGAAATATTCTTCTTCCTTTAGAATTAACGGCTTTATTTCTCGCTTTATGAATTGAATAAGATGGGTAAGATTACATCTACCTTTGTTTATTAATGAAACATGACGAAAAATGATTCTAGATATAAGCCGATCCAAAATATAATTAGCAGCGTATTCTCTTACACAGGACTGATTAGTACTTTCATACAAACTTATTAGAGATTGATAATTGGCCATTTGATTTTTTAAAAAATTTTCCGGTGTACGCAGCACACTTCCTAATCCAAAAGGGCGAGATTTCTCTGACCAATTAATATTATAAATATACACATTATTTGTATATATTATTTTAGATACGTGCCGCAAATAATCTGCGACAAAAACCTGATCTTCGCCTAAAGATATATCCTCTCTAAACACCATACCATATTTTCGAATAACACTTGCTCTGAATATTTTCGACCAAACAAAATAATATTCGCCTATGTGTGGTTCATAGTAGGAATATATCCACTTAACAACATTTTTATTTCCCATTAAAACTTTAGGACTCTCTCCTACAGTCCCATTTGGCAAATTTGAAATTTCTTCCAAATTACACCACTTTGCGCCATACATCAACATATCTGTATCAGGTGTTAAAAACTTACAGATATTATCTAATGCGTATGGTGCCAAAGTATCATCTGAGTCAAGAAATAGTAGAAATTCCCCCTTTGCTACTTTAATCCCATAATTACGTGCTGCGCTAACACCACGGTTTTCTTGTGTAAAAACGCGTACTCTTGAATCATTTGCCGCTATTTCTTGGCATTTGCTAAGTGTACCATCTGTACTACCATCATTAACAATAATACACTCAAAGTCGAATGTTAGTGACCTTAACGCACCTATAATACAGGTGCTAATAGTGTGCTCACGATTATAAACCGGAACAATAATAGATATAGTCATATGAGATTAACGTCTTGAAATATTTTTCAGAATAGAATACGGAATCAACAATTTTATCATTATCTTAGCCCCTACTCTTATTGATTCTGCATAAATAAAGTATTTTAATCCATACGTCCAACGATGTATCATATTTCCGCACTCATAAGCATGTGAGAACCGTTTGCGCGCGAAATCACATTTTATCTTATGAATAAGCAATTCATCTTTTAGATTAATGCGCGATAGTGTCTGTAATAGAATGCTTTCACATACATCTTCCATTTCCTGTTTTTGCTCATGAGTAATTATGCTGTGTGAATGACTTTCACGTCTTACGTGATAATATCCCAACACCTCCGACATCTGCCAAATTGGATAATTATAAGCCATAGGAAGCATCATTTGCCAATTTTGTCCACCTCTCTTAGTTACATATATTTCTCTATCTTTAACAACCTCATCAAAATAACTCATTCTTAACATACAAGCCATAGCTCCAAACCAAGTACGACAAAATACTAATTTTTCGAATGCATTATCAATTAAGAAATCAGTTCCTGTATCTACTTCAAAGAATCCAAGAGAGCATCCGCTTTCTTCATCTATTTGTTCAATATTGCAACGAACCATCCCTACTTCAGGATGATTCTGCAAAAAAATAACCCTTTTGTCGATGGAATCCGGTGTTAACCAGTCATCCGGATCCGGCCAGGTAAGAAACTTGCCAGTTACATACTTGAGTGCATTATTGACAGCACTGCTTTGTCCTCCATTTTCCTGAACAATGTAAAGAACTTTGTAACCTTCTGCTTTTAACCTAGGAAGATAACTTTCTATAATCTCTCCGGTATTATCTGTAGCTCCATCGTTAACTAGAATAATTTCTAGATTCTTATAGGTCTGTGAAATTAAAGAATCTAAGAAACGACCAATGTATGGCCCAACGTTATAACATGGCGAAATGATGCTGACTAATTCTTTTGACATAATTTAGAGAGTAATGGATGTATAATGTTAAATAAGCGATTGAAACACGCACGGCCTTGTGGAAGACAAATACCGCATATCCCCATTGCAACGTGGAAAACAATAAGAACCAGCGCAACCCGATATCCCAATTCAGCATATAAACATTCAGGCAAATATAAGGAAAAACACCACGAGAGTAAGAAGAAAATAATAGTGAGTACTAGGCCGTAAAGCAAGTAAATCCATACATAGCGCATAAACGACGTTTTAAAATAATCCCGATATATAACGTAAGGTCTGAACCAGCTGGGTACGCAGAGTCCACTCATCAAGATGGCAAACGTCACGCCTGCAACTCCCCATTCCTGAGCAAGATAGATGCCGACAGTCAGATTGATAGCTGCCTGGAAAAGCGGTGCGAACTGATCATTTGCAAACATACCAGCACCTGATTTTATGATATGCGGAGGCACTCGCATACCCATGACAAAAATATCGATGGATATAAAGAGAACAGCCATACGGGATAAGGAGTACCCCTCACCCAGCCAAACAGTTATAACCTGATCACAGCAGAAGTAAGTTCCTGTCATAGCCAGACCGAAAAACCAAAATGCAAGAAAATTCATTTCTTGAAAGACCTCTTTGACCCTTTCTTTTGGTGATGTAGCTATTAATTCACCGGTTCCGGCAATCATAGCATTAAAGAACTCTCCTACAATTGATTTCAACATACTGGTAACAACTGTGTAATTCGCCAGCAACCCTACGGCAATAAGATTTACCGCATTGGCTATAATAAGATTGGAAGTGCCATTGATGCTATAATCTCCTATTTTGTGCAGAACCATAGCTCGTACATTCTTCTTAATCGTATCGACGTCTCCCTTAGCAAGTTTTCCTTGGGCTCTCTGCTTAAGCCATGGCCATTTACGATGAGCAAGATAATATATCAGCAATTGACTGGAAATCCCCAACAGCATGGTACAAGCTGTTAAAAGAATATAATCGGGGAAACATGTCAGCACGATAATTGTAGCCCCCATCGTCAGCACATAGAACAGCGTACGGATATTCTGCAGCTTGTAGTCCTGCTGTGTAGCCGTATAGAGAGTAGAATTATAGGCAAAGAAATAGGGTATTACCGAGTTCGCCAGAAACATCAGGTAAATGATATTGTAGCGCGGAATATTAACCAGGTCCGGCGATATATCAGTCAGGAACGGCATAAGCCCCAAACCTACGACTAAAACAAAGAGGGCGATATAACGATATAGCTTGCGATAGAGGTCAATAAGCAGATGTATTTTGTTCTGGTCTTTCTCTGCCAAAGGCTTGTACAAGCTGAATACAATACTGCTACCGATACCGAGTTCCGCGATGGCCAGCATCCCCAGTACATTCCCCATCAAACCCGCAACACCAAGGTATTCTACTCCAAGTGCATCCACAAATAATTTTCGGGTGTAAAAGGAGAAGAAGAAGGTCAGCAGATATCGAAAAATAGCAGCAGAAAAGTTTTTTATCTGTTTAATCGTTCTCATGCCTGATTATTCACACAGATTTTCTTTCAGAAAGTTGATACCTCGCTCACGTTCGGCAGCGTGAATAGCATTAACTCGCTCCCAATCAATGGGCGTATGGAGTACTTGCATTACCTTCTCTGGTGTTGCGTCACTTATCAATCTATCCTCCAAGCCAAAGGTACCCAGCAGGGTGTCAAAACGAGCATTGCCACGCCCCTCATTCCCTAAACACACAAAGGGCTTGTTGAAGATGATGGCAAACACGCATCCGTGGAATGAATCAGTGATAAAATACTCGCAGTCACGAATTAACCGTAGCCACTGAGATAAGCTGATGGGAAAACGGTCTCTGCGTTTTTTTGCCGTGGCATGTGGCATGAGGTGCTGCAGTTGTAAAGATAATCTCTCTGCACTTTTCTGCAATAGGCTAGTCTTATCCCTCGTTTCATCCAAAACATAGGTGGCTATATACTTACCATGCGGTAACCATGTTTTTTCCATTTCAATAATTTTACCGTAGTCTATTGGGTGTAAAAGTAGGGTAGGATCCGGCATTTGCACTGCAAACACTCCAAACACCTCTTTACAAATCTTCACACCACTATGTTCTCGTACAGAAACTGCTTTAAACTCACGTAATAAACGACCGCACACCTCTGTCTCCTCGGGCGTCCCCTCCCATTCGTCAGAGCCAAAAGACGCCGCGTAGGATATACTTCTTTTACGTTGTTCGTTATTCGCAAAATTCAAGAAGAAAAATGGGAGGGATTGTAAACCGCGAGCATATTCCCCCCTCCATACCTGATCGCTACCTACGACAAAATTATGCGCCTCGTTAATAATTTGCTTTCTGACATATAATGTTTTAAAAAACTTTTTATGAAGTTTTGCAAAACGGGCAACGATGCTATGCGGAATATAGCTCCGTATTAAGCCTAAGCAATATAATATATCACCGATACGTGCTTTAATTTGCACCATAAAACGAGTATTCGGCCCTAAAGTTTCAGGAATCTCATAATCAACTATTCTAGATAAAACACCACAAGAAGAACAGCTTAAATTAAGAGCAACAGCTTGCAAAAATCCACCATAATTACCCATATATGGATGAGATATAATTAATGCTTGTTGAACTTCTTCTATTCTTTTCATAACAAATTTAACAATATTATTATAAGATCCTGAAAACTACCATTGCTGAAAAATATAAGCGCTTCATAATCATCTGTAATATAATTCCATTTTTTCTACCGCAATGTGAAAACAAACGTTGTTTTTTGGTTAATGAGCTCAATCTAATATCGGAAAAAACTTTTTTAATATCTCTCCATGATCTGAATCGAATCGCGCCAAAGATAACATTTATTTTCTGCATAATGTAAGTTATTATCTTATTATCATCATCAAAAGGCACATCTAATCCTTCTTTTAGAACGAACAATTTAGAAACAAGCGATTCAATATCAGAAACTAGATTATATCTGCTTCGGCGTGATGCATTAAGTTCGCCTACGTTGGCGCGATAATGATACCAGGATTTTTTCAGCAACGTAATGTCGGGCATAGCTTTCGTGAGATAGTCAATAACAAACTGAAAGTCTTCGAAAATCACCGTTTGTTCGTTGAATCGGATTTCATGCAATTCAACGAACTCTCTCCGAAATAATTTATTACAAGTTGATTCCATATCGAGGCTCGTCAACATATAGCGAAGATAAGAACCTAACTCCTTATTGGGTATGTATAAATCCCGACTGGGAAGGCGAGTTTCTGTTTCCACCAATCTGCCATTCGGAAGATAAAAGTCTTTGCTGATTCCCCATATAAAGAGCGCTGATTCAGGAGAACTCGTAATCGCGCTCTGAAGTTCTTCCAGCATACAAGGCTCAATAGTATCGTCCGCATCGACAAATGTTACCCATTTCCCTTTTGCCTTCTTCAAGCCCATGTTACGAGCAGAAGAAACGCCGCCATTCTCTTTGTGATGTACAATAAGGCGCGGGTCTGATATAGACAGAAGTTGAACAAGGGTATCATCCTGCGACCCGTCGTCCACTGCTATAATTTCAAAATCGGCATACGTTTGATTTAGTATACTTTCAATCGTATTTCTTATCCATGCTCCCGCATTATAGCAAGGTATAATAATTGAAAATTGAGGACAGGCGTTCATGATTATTTGATCTGCATATTGTTTAACATATCACTCCAGATGGCCCCTATCTTTTCCTCAGAAAAATGGTAAAGTTTTTGTCGTATCTTTTCTAAATCAATAGGTGGATTCAGCATTAACGCAGATAGTTGCTTAGCGAAAGCTATATTCTCAAATGCTGGAATCAGATATCCATTTTCTCTATCCTTGATATGAAGCGATGCACCAGCATAGCTATGATACACCACAGGCACGCATCCGTAAGACTGAGCCTCGGGTACAACCATGGGTGATCCTTCATAATCTGATGTTAGAACTAATATACGAGCTTTGCGATAATATTGCTGCACATTACTAGTAGCACCCACAAACTCCACTCGTGGGAGTTTCCATTTGGTAGCAAGTCTCTTGCAGCGAGGCAAATCATCACCATCTCCTACGATTTGCAACTTCCAATCGGGATGTGAAACATGCAGTTCTCTCCAGAACTCCAGAATGCGGTGTACTTTTTTAGGCGAATAAGTGACTCGCCCCACAAAAAGAATGATATTTTCTTTTTCAGAAAGAGATATATCGTCGGGTACATCAAAACTGTTCGGATTCGGAATGCAGATAACCTTGCCGTCATCAGGTAAGCCTGTGAATTGGAGATAACCCTGTACGCTAGCCGGCGATAAAACAACCACTTTGTCCGAATGCTCAGCAGCATAACGGTAGCGGATTCGCCTATTTCTCATATGCATGCGTTTCAAAAAAGACAAACGCAAAATTTGAATCATTTTAAGAACACTCTCTTTCAAACTCAACCCACGAAACGAATAGTTGTAATTCGAATAGAAATATTTCAAATCACCTAAAATATCAAAATGCAAGCACGTAATGACTTTTACAGAGCTAGGTAAAAATTCCTTGCTGAGAAAGTAGACGTCATCAGTAGTGCCTGCTTCATTGATGATCACATCGATGCGATGAGCTAAAGAAAAATCTCTTACCCATTCCTGTTTTTGAGGAAGAGAAAGCCCACTAGGCATATAAAAGCGCTTTTCTTCTAATTCGTCAATCCCCTGTTCCTCTGTAACAAGATACAAGATTCGATGGCCTTGCCGTTGCAAATATGTTGCAATAAGCGAAGCCGCCCTTTCCGTCCCACCTTTAGTGGGAGTAATCACATAGCCGAAAGAAAAGAGTATATTCATCTACTATTGACCTCCTTCCTGCTCTGTTGTAAAACTTCGGAATCAACCATAACTCTATACCACCAGCCTTGCAGGAAATGCCAGAGGAAGCCTTCTCTACCATCAAGGAAACCGAGACGGATGAAGTAGCGGTAGCAGAAGTAAGCAAAGGCTCGCCAGAAGAGAGGAAGCTTGGCATACCATTCTTTCTGGGCTCTTTTGGTTTGGGTCGCTTTACTAGTTTTGATCCCCTCTGCATTATCTCCACTTTTTGCCGTAGCCACAAGCATGGCAGCCTCACGCTGAGCATAATTGAGATGCTTTTGTGTCCACCACTCGAGTGAATTGAAGTTGTTGTCAGCGAATCGGATATCCGTAACCACCACTTCGCCCACAGTCAGCACAATGTGCTCATCCATAGCCCGAACTTCGCTGCGAGCTGTTCCCTTTCGGAAAACGCGAACGAGAGGAATCATATCGGTACCACCATGTTTGATGTGTCGCCCCAGGAAATATCGCGCGCGCGAGAGAGAGAGCGCGTTTTGTCCCATTTTTAATCTCGGCAAAAAGTCCACGAGTCGCTCTGCTTCGCCGTCCAGCAAGTACTCATCTGCATCCAAGCGAATAACCCATTCTGTATTAATGGTGATGTTATCAAGCGCCCAGTTGAACTGCAAGGCCTGATTCCCCGGCCACTCGCGTTGGATAACTTCAACATTAGCAAACGCTCGACAGATATTGACGGTATCATCTGTCGAGAAGCAGTCGATCACATAGACCCTTTCGCAGTAGGGACAAATCCGTTCCAAACAGCGGCGGATATGCAACTGTTCGTCTTTAGTAAGAATAATAGCAGTAAGATTATTCATGGATTTTTCTTTCTTTGATAAATTTAGCCGGATTGCCGCCTACGACCGTCCACGGAGCAACATCTTTAAACACCGCAGCGCGTGCACCCACTACGGCACCTTGTCCAATGGTCACACCCATACTGATAAAAGCATCGGCAGCTATCCATGCCTGATCCGCTATGGTAATAGGCGCTGTTATGAGCGGATTTTTAGGATTGCTGATATCGTGAGAAGCGGTACAAAGATAGGATTTCTGTGATACCGTCGTATTGGAACCTATGCTGATTTTATCAACATTATAACAATCTACGTTTGAGGCAAGGCACGAGTAATCGCCCATTTCCAGATTCCAAGGCGCCCATATTTTGGCAGTGCAATATACCTGCGTTCCTTTTCCTATCCTCGCTCCGAAAAGGCGTAAAATCAGGCGACGCCAAGGCATGAGCAAAGAAGACGGAAATGGACGGTACAACAGCCAATAAGCAATGTTCCACACGAATCGAGCAAGTTTGTTTCCCCAGCTCAATTTATTCTCGTATTGAGATAAATCTATCTTTGCCTCAGACATACACAAAATCCGGTTTTTCATTTTCACCAAGCAACCAGCCGTAAAGAGTTGTCATCATTTGCGCCACTTTTGTGCTGGAGTATGAATTTAGGATGAGCTGTTTTCCTCGCTCCCCCATAGCCAGGAGTTCCTCATTGGAAAGGCGCTGAGCTTCACGGATACACGCACAGAGAGATTCAACAGAATTATCTCTCCACCAGCCACAGCAATGAGTATTCAGCTCTTCCCATGGGGTACCCAACGATGCCATCACAGGGGTTTTTACAAGGAGCGCTTCAGGGATAATCATTCCAAAATTTTCAAAATCACTGGGCACAAACAGCCCCGACAAAGAGGCTAGAGCTTCGAATTTATCTTTACCTGAAAGGAATCCGGCAAAGCGCACATTTCTCAATCCATTCTGGGCAACTTGAGTATGCAGTTGATTCATATAATCATCATCCCCTTGCCCAATGATAAGCAATTCTCCCTCTTTTACGAAATCCCCCATACAAGACCAGGCTGTTATCAAATCGTGCACATGTTTACGCGGATGGATGCGTCCGAGAAACCCTATACGGAAACAATCATTGGAGCGTTGAATGGAACTCAGGTAATCCGGCACACCAACAGGATTGGGTATGATTGCAACAGGATTGGTATAGCCTAGAGCTCGATAATATTCCATTTCTTGTACACAAGTTGCATGAATGCAACTTGCAAAAGCAATGTCTTTCTTGTGACCCAAAGCCAGCATAAGCTTTTTCTTCCAGGCGCTTCTTGTGAGCGCTTCGGGATATAGCATCCCGTGGAGAGAAACAATATAGGGCTTCCCTATTTTACGCGCGTGGGCACAGGTGGCATGATTCACATCCATCCAAAGCCCGTTGGTGTGATACAAATCATAATTGCTCTCAGCCAGAGATCGCCGCAGATTCCGAGAGATGGCTAACGGGGTTCGTGCATCATGCGGATAAGCCTTTATGAAGGAGTCCTCACCCAGCATGCGTTCTGTTGGAGATTGAGGACACAGCGTCAGCACGTCGACAGGGAATCCAGCCGCATTCATGGCGGACACTAATTCATAGGTACAGGTGCTGGTACCACCTGAACCGGCATTAAGTGAACCTATGGTTTGAAGTACTTTCATAACGATTTGTGCCAGGGAGCTATAGGTTTTTCTTGTTGAGAATCAGTGAACTCTACAATCTGTTCCAGATAAGTGACGGCGGCAGCCCCTGAGATGGATTGCTTACTCCATTCCTGAACAGCAAGTCGTTCAAAAGAAGATAATGAACCTTTTCGACACCAGAATGACAGCTGTCTCTCCAAATCGCCCCCGACAGCCCAATTAAAAGAACCACCGCGCATCTCTCCATCCAAAAGAGAGGCGGCTCCACACTCTGTAGAGCATAAGACCCGACATCCGGCCTGCAACGCCTCATTGACAACCGCCCCCCAGCCATCGTGATAACTGGGCAATACCAATAAGTCTGTTTGACAGAGATAAAGGGGGATTTGATCGTTGGATTGTCTTCCTAAGTATTGAATGTTAATGTCACCCTGAAGCATTTTGTTTACCTCATTTCGCAGAGGGCCATCGCCTATGATGCGCAATGAGCAAGCAACATGTTTGGACACTCGCTTAAAAGCATCTATAAGAGGAAGGATGGCTTTGCGTTCTATCAACTGCCCTATATATAAAATCTTCGTGTGGGAATTTTCAGACACCTCTGTACTCGTTAGAGTATGTTCTGTAAAGTAAGCCCATTCAAATACGTTTTCAGGAGAAAATCCCACTTTCTGATAACAGGACACACCTTTTTCTCCTGTAGCCAATAAGGCTGCAATGTGCTTACCATATCTGATGGCCAGATATCGATACATGCAATACCTGATAACCCCTTTAATGCCTCGATTGTCATAAGGTTCTGCATAAACAATGACTTTTTTGCGATACACCACCGCTTTCTTGAATGCCGAATACACCATAGGGTAGGCATTGATACCGGAAAAAACATGAATGGCACTATCATGTAACAATTGCTCAATCTCTGATTCTGTCGGTTCAATAACTAATTCAGCATCCCCCATATCCGGTATTTGCCATCCGTCATTCAATCGCTCGTTTTCCATTAACTTGGGCACAACGAGTATTACCCTGTGCCGAGATGCGCAGGCCTTAATTAATGCACTTTGGTGAATACTCACCATATTCTGCCAAAAAACGAAGTTCATACGATAAATTGATTCAATTGGTGATTATGTTTGATGGCACAAACGGCACCGATACAAAGCCAGAAAATGAAGCAAAGCGGATTTCCCCCGGCAAACACATAACCTTCTACAACGAGATGGATTGCAAAGAATATCAGATATATCTGAGGAAGCGACATGGGCTGCCTCTTTGTTTTGATAAGTGCTCCACCCAAAATGTACAAGAACAAGCTGCCCCCCAGCAGCCCCGTCATGGCAAACACAGCACCATATGAAGTCCCGGGTTCAATAATTCCCGTTAATCGAGTAAACTCGGAAATACGCTTGCGCTGTGATGCAAAACCAATACCAAAGAGCGGTGATTCTTTAAACTCGTCTAATCTTGCATTCCATAACCCTTCTCTGGAGTTGAATGTACCGCCACTCCCCATGTTTGCTTCTTGCTTGGCAACTAACCCGGAACTGAAATATTCCACGGCAGGGGCCAACGGCACCGCCAGACAGCCCAAACAGAGGGCAATCTTTATCAGCTTCCCCATTTTATGCCTCAGTTTTTCGTACACAAGGACACAAACAGCCACCAAAGCTGCCCCGGCCGCACCGCGAGAAGAAGCCATCAGCACCGATGCAAAGCAAGCAAAAAGAGCAGCGTACAGATAATAAGACGATTTGATACCCAATGCATACCGCTCTATAACAATATAGACACAACGCAGCATTCCCAGAGCAGCGAGAGGACCAAGTATCATAGACTGTATCGTTAAGCCACCGAAACTTCCGCCTAATGTTACAAGCGTGGGGCCGTAATACGAACGCATGTAGTTAATCCCGAGGAAATAAGCAAAAAATGAACCAACCCCGACAAAGACACAGATAAGACTCACCCAATTGAATAAGCGAATACGGAACAGTTCTATGGCTGCTGAAGAAATGAGGGGGGTGCTGATGAAGAGAACGATGCAGAACAACCCCAGACGCATCCAGGAATTAAAGATAGGGAGAGGATTGCCAACGACAATACTCACGCAGCAGGCTATAATAAGCCCTACTTCTGCCCAACCAACATTCGCTTTGTTCAGTTTGAAACAATACGCCAACAGGCATATTATTAAAGCGGGCTGATACATCCAGGAAAGAAAGCTGAGAGGCCCCAGAAACGTGGAAGAGAGCATGACAGCCATGATAAATGCGCCCGGCCCTCTCTGTTTCACAAATTGAGAAAACTTATTCACAACACTCTCCTTTCTGGACTTCTGTGAGGAATTGAGGAATTAAATCGTCAATTTGTATGCTATGAGCTAATTCCTGCCGTGGACGCTGCAGGAAGAAATGCTCTATCATGTCTGCTAACTTATCTGCATCGGCAGGGGGACACAGCCACAGATGCCGTTCTTCAGGGTGTATATAATCCTCAATCCCCTGCCCCTCACAGGCCATGAACGGAACTCCACAGGCAGCCGCCTCAAGATAGACGCACCCAAAGCCCTCGAAATAGGAAGGTAGAACAAATAAATCTAAGGACCGATAAAAATCTTTCAACTCATAATGCTGAACTTCTTGTTCGAATGAAACAACATCAGAAAGACCATGTTCTTGCACGAAGCGGATACATTCAGCCAATGTCGGACCGCTTCCAACCAATCTGAGCTTAATATTTCTGTTCTGCTTATAGAGTAACTCTACAGCTTTCAGAAGTGTCATCTGGTCTTTCCAATCGACGAAATTGGCTATGCAGCCGATGGTGAAACTGTCACCGGGTGCAGTTTCCTTTTTGGGTGCAAACTTTGACACATCCACGCCATTGTGCAGCACAATGGATCTTTTGATAGTAGCCGGAGCCAATCCCTGCACCAATCTGAGCTGAGCACGATACGATTCATAATAATCAACAGGATTGTCATAAGGAAACTCGATGAGATGCCGCTCGACAAAACGACTGACCGACACATGGCAATCAATTTGGCTGAACAGTTCGACGTTTTTCTTGGCTCGATAACGAGCATTCAAGCACCACCCTGCCCATTTCCCATTCCGAATAGTGTAGGGATCGGGATCATGGTGCTGCAATAGTGTCAGAATGCCGGGATTCTGCTGTTTAAGAGCCACAGCGCAGGCACCTTGTGAGGAAACGTGCGCATGAACAATGCTGACCGCTGTCGCAGTCAGTCCGGCTTTTCGGAAAGCGTGGCAGAAGAAGCGAGCATTGATACCATTGGTGCAGCCATTGAACAGAAACGATGGCGGGTTAATGGAACCATACAAATGAACCTTCACACCATTGTAGGTGTAGGATGAACCATGCTGGGATATCTTCCCCGGTCGGAATACGATAACATCGCGGAATTTTCCCGTTCTCCTGATGGCCTGAACCTGGTCATAGATGAACGGCCCGCGGAAAGAATCTTCCGTAGGAAAGAACGGGGTTACCACAATGTAATATCCGGCTTCAGACATATTTCTTAAGGATTTTCTTCAACCAAGAGGGAAGAATACGCGCAATCAGATGCGGTTTGAGAGAAGAAGGCATCACATAATGCTCAGGAATGGACAAAGGCTGGTACTCAATACCATTGTTCACCACCTGTTCAATGACGGTAGCATACGCCTTACCGAAAGCTTCGAGGGAGTAATCTTTGTTTGCTCGGCAACAAGCCGCTAATCCAATGGAGCGCCTCAATTCTTCAGAGTTCGCAAGTCGGATTATGGCATCGGCAAATCCTGTAATATTATTCTTAGCAACTAGGATACCTTCCTTATTTTTTTGATCAATAGCTCGCCGGAAACTTTCTATATCGGATGCCACACAGGGTAATCCAGAGGCCATCCCCTCGATGAGAGAAAGTCCCTGACCTTCATAATTCGAAGGGACAACCATGATATCATACTCTGCAAGCATTTTTTGAATCTGAGATGCCGGATATGGCCCCTTTACACAAAGATCAGCTTCAACACCGCATTCGGCGACAAGATGCGCATATTTCGATTCGAACCCCATGTGAAAGTATCCCAGCAAATCCCACTTGAAGTTTAAGCCTTGTTTCTTTAACAGTTTTGCAATGTGCGGAATTTTATCACAGCCTTTTGAAACGTCCTCAATTCTCCCCAGGAAAAGAATTTTCAAATAATCTTTTATTGCGTAGTCCTCTTTCTTTTTAATGGAAGTGCAATCAATAGAACTGGGGATTAAATAAATGGAGTTCCTCCCTTTGTTGCCTATGTGGCGAGCAAGTTTATTTACAACCTCATGTCCAACAGCTACGTATGCATCCGTTCTTTCTGTATTTGCTAATGTCAACTTAAGGGCAGAGGGAGTTGTGCTATGGCATGATACGATAGTCTTGATATCACCTCGCAGATAAGGAACAACTGCCCCCCAATTTGGAGATCCGAAATGCGTAAAAACCTTGCATTCCGAATCCTTATTAATAACCTCCACCATTTGCCGCAAGCAGACATCCGGCATGACCGGCTCTTGGCTATCTGTCAGGAAAATAGGGTTAAATTCGAAAAACTCTTTCACCGTAACATCCTTCCACGGATGTACGGTCTGCACCTCATATCCCTGCAATTGGAGAGCCCGGATGAGTGACATGGCCGCAGTTCCCATGCCGTCCGGTTTGATGTCATTGAGTCCGATGTAAACTTTCATAAAAAGAGAATGATTATTTAAAGATTCTCGTGCGCCCCAGCAAAGCAGGACACCACTTTTCTGCAGCCAGGCAGAAAGGAATGAGTAAAAGGAAGAAAATAATGGTAAACAGAGTGCAATATGTATGCCTGTCCCATCCTGCAGAATCGTAACAAGCGTTGTACAATGGCATGTGAATAGCCAGCACAATCAGTGAATAATAACCGTAGAATCTTAATCCATAGCAAATGGGGGGGGTATACTTCCCCAACCAGTAACAGAACAGCAACGCACAGAAAATAAAACACAGAGCAGCAGGGGCCTGCCAGCCCATGAATGGAATCAGATTTAACGGGTATTGTGTAATAGGAAGTAAATTCACTGCGCAGAGAAACGAAAGAGCCATGCCAAAACATACGATTTTCGTTTTATTCCATTCGTTCTGAATCATATTAAGGACGGGTTTACCCCACAACATGCCCAGAATATAGAAGACTTGGAACCACAAGATTTCAGCCACAGGAATGAGTCCATATGTATCAGGTCTGGGAAGCACTTTTGCAAACATCAACATACCACAGGCAGCACAAGGCAGACTAATAAGCAGTATGAGCCATGGTCTTTTAAGCATGCCAAGCAGTTTTCCTATCAGACACATTTCAAATAGGGCGATCAGGAACCACAGGGAGCCATCTACGTTCTGGTATGCGAAAGGTGAGTACCCTTTGTTTATCCAAAGCTCATGAATGGAGGTTGCTCCTTGGCTCACAATAAGAAGCGTTAATTTTAAAACGAGAGCCAACACATACCACAAAAAGAACGGCACGAGCAAGGTATTCGCTTTCTGGCAAATGATTTCTTTAAAACAGCGATTTTTTTGAAACGTACCAGAGATAAAGAAAAAGGCCGGCACAAAATACGGGAGAAGAATCCACTCCGGCATAATACCATCCTCCCACATGTAATGAATATGCATCAAGACAATTTCGATGATGCAGATACCTTTGAATGCATCAATCCAATCAAGTCTATCTTTTGATGTGTTTCCCATATCAACGTAGTTTTTGTTTAAGGTTTCGCAGAGCAGGATAGAGTTTATACACACAATAGCGGGCCATACGTGCAGGCAGGCCACCTAACAACTTGGCAGTGTCATCAAAGAACTTGATTTTCCAGTCATTCTTACTGCAATGGTAGTTCCAGGCCTGCACCATGCAGCGTGTCATCATTTCTGCCTGAGAAATTGTTGTATCATCTTGCTTCTCTCCTGACTCCATATGAGTGAACAAGCGCATCCAGGAATGATAAACCGCATCATCATTGAAGAGGAGCATGGATTCCTTGGCCTCTTGCGAGGTAGTAGCGTATAAGGCCTCATCCTGTAATAGTTTGAGCGCCTCAGCAGCCAGTTGCTCATGCCGACCGAATGGAGCAGAAATAATCCCCCGATTACCATCTGCCAGTTCAAGGAAGGGAATATCGTACATGACTACCGGCAGGCCATACCATTTTGCCTCAGCCAGCACAAGACAGAAAGACTCAGTGATGGATGTTATCAGGCAGAGTTTTGCCTGCTGATAATAGAGCGAAGTGTCGTCCTGCGAAGGAAGAATCTCAACACAATCCTGCAAGTTCAGCTGACGGATGAGGAGAGTAAGAGAAGACGCGCCATGGTCACAGCCAAGCATTTGCAAGCGTGTTTCCGGTAATACTGAATGAATGTGAAAAAATATACGAACAGCCTGTTCTGCTTGCTTAGCTTCTACAAAGCGCCCAAGCCAGAGAATGATGTTGCTTTTCTCGTTTTTCCGGATGGCAGATTGTGAGGTGGGGCGGACAAAAGGATTCTGCACATGCCAAGCGTTACACCCCAACGCTCGCCAGCAGGCGGCATCCATAGCAGAAACCGTGGCTATTCCATCCACCAACTTGCCCACCTGCTCATGCAGGGCATAGATATGGCTGGCCTCATTGAAGATTATCGGAGAGGGGAAGGAAAAATGAACATTCAGAACGCTTTTCATACCAAGCGCACGCACAATCTCCAAATCCGACTGAACCGTAGGAAAATCAGCCCCGTGGAAGATAACTATCTGCGGAGAATAGGTACGCTGCATCTGTATCCACTGCTCCCGGCGCCCCTGCTCTTTCTGCATAACAACACAGGGACAGGTGATAGAAGACTTAAAACGAACGGGGGATTCCTCGAGTATGAGTACCACCTGATGCCCCTTCCCGGTAAAGATTCGAATATGCTCGAGAATAACACGTTCGATGCCCCCCATATGTTCCAATGAGGGAAACCAAATGGCTAAGCTGTTAGCGGGTAAACTCATTATAAAACTTTAGCAATTTTTGAATTTGCTGATTATCTTTCTCACCACCCTGCTCACAGCAAAATGCCAGGGGCAAGGCAGATTGTGCATACGGAATGCCTGTTTCATCTGCCTTGTATTGCGCAGGACAGAGCCGATACCGGAATTGGAGGATCCGCCGGCGCGCATGTAGATGAAGTTGCGGGGGATGTATGTGGTGGAGATGCGGTGTTTTTCGATAAAACGGAGGGTGTGCTCAAAATCAGCAGCGGAGCCGATGGAGGCTTCGAAGGAGCCGTATTGCTCGTAGCAACGGCGGCGGCAGTAGAAGGTGGGGTGCGCGGGCATCCACCCGGTTTGAAAGAGCCCGGGGGTAAAGGGACGCCCTTTCCAGCGGCGTACCACTTTGCGCTGCTCGTTGATGAACTCCAGATCCCCATGGATAGCATCGCACGCGGGGTGGGCAGAGAAATGCGCAGCTATGTCCGCAAGCACGTGGTCATCGTAGTAGTAATCATCGGCATTCAGGAAGCCGACAACCTCGCCGGTAGCCATGGCGATGCCCTTGTTCATGGCGTAATAGATGCCGTCGTCCTTCTCGGAAATCCAGCGCATGCGGCCCTGGTATTTTTCGGCATACTCACGGATGATTTCCACGGTGTTGTCGCAGCTGCCACCGTCCACAACGATGTGCTCCACATCGGCATGCGTCTGGCGCAGCACGCTTTCGAAGGTGTCGCGGATGGTGGCGGAGCTGTTGAAGCAGGCTGTGATGATGGTGATTTTCATGGTTCAGTCTGTTTCGGTGAGTTTCAGGCTGTCTTCCAGAGAGGTAAGCCGGTAGTTGCCCTTGGGATAGGCGGAAATCTCTTGGTCGTAGGTGAGATTACCGAAGGCTTTATTGACGAGTCCGGTGCACTTGCTGAGCAGCACGAGCCCCCAGCTGCAGCAGGGAAGCATGAGCATGCGCCTGCCATGCAGGGCTGCAATCCGGCAGACAAGCTCGGAGGTGTTGCTGTACTCTGCATTCTGCGGCCAGAAGGTGCCGCTTTCCTCATTGTCTACCATGAGCTTCACAAACTCCACAAGGTTGCCGATGTAGAGCATGGAGCGCAGGTTGCGCACAGAGGGGAACACGGGCAGCTTGCGCGCCAGGGCGGAGAGCTGGGGGAAGTTGCCCTTGCTGCCTTTGCCATAGATCATGGGCGGGCGGAGAATGACGACACGGAAGGCCGCATCCTCGAGCTTGCGCAGGCCGATTTCCGCCTGCACTTTGCTGTCGCCATAGAAATTGGCGGGAGAGACGGGGGTGTCGCGGGTGATGTGTTTGCTCTTGCCGATGGGGGCGCTGTCGCCATACACGATGGCGCTGCTCATGAAGATGAACTGCGGCACGCCCTCAGCCTTGGCCTTGGCGGCGGTTTCGATGGCAAGCTCGGTGTTGATTTTGTAGTAGAAGGCCTTGCGTTCCTCGCTCACGTGCCCGGTATCGGAATGAGCGATGCCTGCGACATGGTACACGGAATCGTATCCGGCGAAGCTGGTGTTGCGCCAGCTGCCATCCACCATATCGATAGTGGTGACGCTGTACAGCTCGGGCCATTGAGAGAGGTATTTCTCAAAAGAGGTGCCGATGTAGCTGTTCGCGCCGGTGATAAGGATTTTCTTCATAGCTCAGGCGTAGGGGACGAGGGTAAGAGGCTTCAGGATGGAGGAATCCGCCAGTGTGGTGGCACCCTGCATGACGCTGCCGGCACCGATGAGGCAGAACGAACCGACGCACACATCGTGCTCCAGCGTGGCATGTGGCTGGACGACTGTATGCCCACCTATGCGTGCGAGGCTGCCGATGGTGGCATAGGGCTTAATGATGCACCCCTGCCCCAGCTGCGCCGTGGGGGATACGATGGCGGTGGGGTGGACGAGGCCGGTGAACTGCGCGCCTCGCTGCAGAAGCTGCTCGACGCATTTGCGACGCACCTCGGGATTGCCGATGGCGCAGATGAACACATCCCCGGGCTGAATCTCGTAAGCATCCGGCGTGCCGAGGACGGGAGCCACACCGGGCGCGGCGGCAGGGTTGGCGTCCACAAAGCCGCGCACGCGGTATGTCCCGGCGTCTACCGCCAGGTCATACACTTCGCGGCCAAGACCGCCGGCGCCTATGATGATGAGATTCTGCATGTTGCTTAGCCCTTCTTGTTCAGTTCGCCGGTGCCGCCTTCCACCACGCCGTCACTCTTGGCCACAGAGATGAGGGTGCCGAAGAAACACTTCACATCCATGGCAAAGCCGCTCCATGAGCCGGCGTTGAGGCGAGCCACGTAGTCGCCATCCAGCTTCGCCTTGACGGGGATCTCCAGCTCATCTCGCCCGTTGATCTGCGCCCAGCCGGTAAGCCCGGGTTTGACATCGTTCGCGCCGTATTTATCGCGCTCGGCCACGAGATCATCCTGATTCCAGAGAGCCGGACGCGGGCCGATGATGCTCATATTGCCAATGAGGATATCCCAAATCTGAGGCAGCTCATCGAGGCTGGACTTGCGTAGAAACTTGCCGACTGAGGTAATATACTGCTCCGGATTTTCGAGCAGATGCGTGGGGGTGTCTCGAGGCGTGCACATCTTCATGCTGCGGAACTTATGCAGCGGGAAGAACGACTTGCCCTTACCCACGCGCTTCTGGGTGAAGAATGCAGGACCGGGATCAGTCACTTTGATGGCAAGGATGAGTACGATAAAGAGCGGCGAAAGCAGCACCAGCCCCACGAAAGAGAGGGTGATATCGATAACACGTTTCAGGAAATGCTTGTACATGGTATGAGGGGCTTATTTATCGAACTTCTCCCAGGGGGAGTTTTTGGATTTGAACTCGCGGACGAGGGCCTTGAGGGCGCGCACGGTGGTGTCCACCTCCAGGCTGCGTGCGGCGGCGATGAGGCTTGCGCACTGGGCTGCTACGGCATCGTGCGTGAGGTCGATGGCCTGCGCCTGGCGAATCTTGTGGTGCGTGGTTTCGGTGGTGCCTTCGGCGGAGGAGAGCACTTCTTCGTACAGCTTCTCGCCGGGGCGGAGGCCGGTGTATTCGATTTTAATGTCAACATCCGGTTTAAGCCCGGAGAGGCGTATCATGCGGCGCGCCAGGTGCGCGATTTTGACGGGCTCGCCCATGTCGAACACGAAAATCTCGCCGCCGTTGCCCATGGTGCCGGCCTGCAGCACGAGGCGACAGGCCTCCGGTATGGTCATGAAGAAGCGGATGATGTCCGGGTGCGTGACGGTGACAGGGCCGCCTTTCTCTATCTGCTCGCGGAAGCGAGGCACTACG
>JAZTYL010000033.1:0-34772 GCA_045636905.1 Akkermansia sp. | reverse complement strand
CATTAACCTTGCAACGTGCCCCATGAGACGAAGAGTCATGCAGCGTTTGGGGTGTATGCATTGAGGTCTGACAACGGCATATTTCGCACAATGAGGGCAGTATAAATAGGGTGTTTCTATCTGCAACGCAATGTCGTATTGTTGGATTCCTGGCTATTCTGTGGGGCTGCTCCTACCGCTGTACTTCTACTTCTGCGGGAGAAAAGTCGCCATCGGTTATCTCTGCCTGTTCATTCCCATTCTGGCAATGCTCATTTGGGCAGTTCCTATATAATTGTGCAAAAGGGGGCATCTCGGAGGACGCTTCATGCGAACCATGTGCGGTAGTTTTCCTCGGTGATTTGGATATCCTCCACCGGTTTTCTTGCCGGGAGGATGAGCATTTGGGCGGCAAAGTGGGGCACGTGGGCGGGATCCATACAGATGCCGTCTTCCAGAGTGCTGACGCTGAGGGCTGGGGCTTGCTGTAAGTCGGCGTGAGGTGCTATGGGGATTGTGCAGAGGTGGTCTGCCTCGCCCGCTCCATTATCATTATAGACAAAGAGGCAAGGGCAGAGTTCTTCCGCTCGAAGTTTATTTACAAAATCGGTCAGCCACTTTTGTTCCGGCAGGGCTTCCGGCTTAAACTGCCGCTTGAATCTCAGGCACAGCGCCCCATTCTGCAGAGCGTCAGTGTTTTGCGCTTTCAGACGATAGTAGTTGCGCCCGCTTTGTATAGAATAGGCGAGGAGGCGCATCAGGTAGTGCATTTTCATGTTACGCTGGCGCCCCCGGGGGCTGAGATGTGGGTTGAGAGGTACAACGAGCGTCAGCATTCGGAACCCCTGGTATACCTGCGTGTTGTCTGTGGTCATGTCGGATGTTTGGTCTGGAGTGTATCGAGTTTTGCTCATTCAGGCCGCTGCTACGCCCCACAATCCCCCCGGCCGAGGCCGACCGGGGGGAACATGGAGCTATGCCGCCTATGGCTACTCATAGTGTC
Source organism: Akkermansia sp. (assembly GCA_045636905.1). Classification (GTDB taxonomy): domain Bacteria; phylum Verrucomicrobiota; class Verrucomicrobiia; order Verrucomicrobiales; family Akkermansiaceae; genus Akkermansia. The sequence continues at coordinate 33,790 of JAZTYL010000033.1, read as the reverse complement.
TGTCCGAGCTTTCGATACATGCGGAAAGAAGCCTGGAGCTCGGATTGGCATCACATAATCGCCGTTACGACAAGAAGTATTGAAGCTGTCGGCCCTGCAAATCCGCATTCCATTCATTCAGATCATCGGCGCATTTTTCATGAATCTTTTCACAAAGTTCAGCTATGTCGGAGTATGTGATGACAGGTTCGTTCTCCAACCTGCGAGCTTCATCTGCAAGATAGGAGAAATTGTTGACCATCTGCTCTGACATGGAGCTATACTCGGGGTGGCCAGCGTTGCTGGAATACCCGGCCCAGAATGAGGCAAACGTGGGGAAAAGAATGTCCAGCACACCCCAGAGGGTGATTGTCCACTCGGAGATAATTTCATCGCCCGCTGCGTTGATGCACGAAAATACAGTACAAATGATAGTTGCAAGCAGACCAAGGGTGAACAAGCAAAGCGATAATTTACCGATGATGCGGTCCAGCCCGTCATATTTCTTGATTCGAGCCGCGTGGTATTTCAACTGGCTTTCAAAAAAATCCGCTCGCAACCATTGTAACCAACGTCGCATATCGTCCTGGGTGAGCCGGGTGCCGGGTAAGCCGAAACCGCGATTAAGGTAACGACAGTACCAGGGAATGAGCCCGTTGGTGTTTTCCTTATTGGCGTATTGGAACCCCACAGGCCACATATATTTGAGCACTCGGCAATTTTCAGCAAAGATACGGTACACGCCATACAGGGTGTGGTTGGGCGAATGTCGAGATTTCCATACCAGTAGTATGACCCCGAGCAGGAAGAGGATTTGCAACCCAAAGAGAATACTGGAGGATACCTGAAGTGCTGCGGGTTGGCTGAGGCCTGTACAGTTGCTCAGAGCGGCATCAATGCCGAAGGCTTCGATATTGAGTGCCAGCAGCAGGAAGAAGGTACCGATAAGCGGAAAGAAGAAACGCAGGAAAAACTCATTCCGGTAATGCCCGGCGTAACCATTGCTCGCTTTCGAGAATACTGCGCGGCTCGCATCCCAATCTACCGGAGAAGGATACTTGGGCTTAGGCGTGGAGGCGCTGCGTTTCTTTTTGGGACGCAAGAATCCCAATGGGTTGAGCATGAGGTTTTCTACCATTTTCTCGTATGATACACGGCATTCTTTTTTGACCGAGACCACCGGTAGTATGCCCTGGCGTAAGGCGCAGAGCTCTGCATCGCTGCCTTCCATCGGCAGGAGGGCCCGGCGTACTACTTCGCGAACCTGCGGTTGCCAGTCCGGCATGCTTTTTCCTCCGTGCAGGAAGGAAACATTGTCGGGATTGGCGGTGTTAATGCACAGCACAGGGATATTCGCGCGCCGTGCCTGCCGTATGAGCACAGAAGTGCCGGCAATGTATCGTGTATATTGCCCGTTCCACAGAGCGATGAGAATGTCTGCATGCCCCAGCATGACTGTGGCTGCATCTGCGTAGCCCTCGCTGGTGTTGTGTGGATTGCGGGGCAGCTCCAGGCAGCTCTCGGCAGAGGCGCACAGCTGCAGCATCTCCTCCCGCTGGGCGGGGTCATCAAATGATTCTGCGTACTCCTCGCGGGGGCAGGGAAGGATAGGGGATAGCTCATACCCCAGCTGCAGCGCAGACCGCGCAGCCATGAGATCTGCGCCTTCTGCCATATTGCAGAGCAATACCGGGTGGATGCCGGCATTGCCGGAGAAAGGTTGATAAAAATCAGGATATTGCTCCCCGATGCCTCGAATTTCTTGCGCCAGATAGTCCAGCGCCTGATGCAACGCAGCATTCAGTTTCGATATGTTGCCGGGCTCCAGTGTCCGGTGTCCACATACAGCTACATTGAAAAGAGCTTTCGGTGTAATACTTCCCATACTGACCTTTAATTATAATGAGATTTTCTTATTTTTTCTTCTTTGCAGACTTAGCTGCCTTTTCTTTGGCTTTGGCGGCTTTTTCGGCGGCCTTTGCCTCGGCTTTTTCGATTTTGGCTATTGCTTTTTCCAGTGCAGTGATAATGCTTGCAGCGCAGCGGGATTTTTGGGCAATCTGCACGGCGTTTTCTCCCTTGCGATCCGTTATCCGGGGGTCAGCACCTGCTGCCAGAATCGCTTTGATAATGGTGCCGGAGCAGCCATTGGCCACAGCGACAAGAAGAGCGGTGTTGCCCTTTTCATTCGTTGCGTTTGCATCTGCTCCATATTCTGCAAGTTGCTTGATGATTTCTACATCCGGCTTGGCTTCGGAAACAACTGTGGGCAACAGACTGCCCAACAGGCGGGCTATGACCTCCGCTGTCACGTTGTCGCGGCGCAGCATTTCCAGCACCTCATCCACCATGGGGAAGTACGGAGCCGGGATGGTGCTCAGCGCAGCGGGCACAAGTCCGGCGGCCATCAGTACCTCAGCGCTGCGCAGATTACCGTTGGTCAGGGCGTACATAAAGGCATCTTTGTCCGCGTAATCCTTTGCATGCACATCTGCTCCGACCTCCATCAATCTCTTCACAATCTGCGGGAAACCGGATTCTGCCGCCAGCATCAGAGCGGTAGCCCCATTCGCATTTACGGCATTCACATCAGCTCCGGCTTTCAGCAGCATCTCAACCACGCGGGCTTTGCCGAAAGATGCCGCCAGCATAAGGGGAGTCTGCTCACCTGTGGCTACTATGGTATGAACATCAGCCCCGGCAGAAATTAAGCTTTCTACAGCAGAAATGGGGTAGCCATTTATAATAGCTGCACCCAGCGGGGTATAAACGTTCTTGAAATACATGGACCCGACATCCCCCTTGCAGTTCGGGTTAGCCCCGGCTTTCAGCAACAATTCAATTGTTTGGGCGTGTCCTGTTTTTATTTCGTTTGCCTTATGGCAACAAGCCTCCAAGAAGACCGGCGTATTCTTAATAAGACTTTTGATGTCTTCGTTTACATCTGCCCCTGCGTCCAATAAGATTTGTACGCAGGCCGGATATGCACTACGAGCGGCCTCGCCCAGAGATTTTGCAAGCGACGTTTTGAAATGAGGCAACAGAATCTGCAGGCAGTTTTCAGCGCCCGAAGAAGCCGCTATCTCGAGGAGTTCCCCATCATCTTCCGTCAGTTTAAGTCCGGATTCAAATAGAGTTGTCAACGTTGCCGCATCATCGGCTTCCACAGCGGCCCTTGCTACAATCGAGATTCCGGAATAGTCCTGAATATTAATTTCTGCCCCGGCTGAAAGCAACATTGAGGTACATTTTTCGTTTTTATGCAGAATTGCTGAGACAAGCGGATTATCATAGTAGTCGCGTGAGTTGATATCTGCCAGACCATGCTTCAACATTAATTCTGCGGCTTCTGTAAAGCCATTGTCAAGGGCTATTGTAAAGTGTTTGAGTTCTGCCGGGATTTCGGGATTCGCCTCAAAAGATAGTTTCAAACACTCGATATTTCCGCTATCCACTGCTTCACGCCGCATAGATGAGGGGTGAAGATTCATACCGGACTCATGCAGGAATCTCAAGAAGCATATATTTCCTTTCTTAACAAGATCCATAACGGCAGATTCGCTTACACACTCCTGCAATATCGCTTTATTGCCACACGCAGAATGCACTGTTTGCATAGCATCAAGCATTTCTCGGGAGATAAGTCGGCTGTAAATACGCTCCAACTCATCGGCACTCAAAGGACGTATTTTTAACATCGCCTTTATCAACGTGCTTAAGCATTCATTGCTAAGGTCGCTGCCGTTGTATGGAGATAACACAGCAGACAAGAGCGATTCGCCCTCCGGATCATCCGAATATCTTGTAATATCCGGGTTTGCCCCCATCTCAAGCAACTCCGGCAGACATTGACCTTCAGCATAAATCACGGAATCACGCAGCATCTCATTAAGCTCATCGCTTGATGGTGTCGGAATCAACTCCCGGATATAGCGGAAACAGTCTGCCCCGGAGGCAGATACTGCATTTTTTAAGGATTCGATAGTAATTTCTCCCCCAAGCTCCTTTAACAATGCAGCCAAAGCAGACTTATTATGCATACTGGCATAACGCAATGCATTCGGAATCAGCGCCGCATCCGGGGAGAATCCCTGTTCCTGCAGATATTTAAGACCCAGCGTGCTACCATACAAGCTCTCCACGTGTAGTTTGTTGGCTGGGTCATAGGTAAAGGTAGCGCCGGCTGCGATTAATTTTTTCAGAATATTTTCATTTTCTCCATAAATTGCACATATTAATGCGGTAGAAAGATTTTCAGAGGTTGGATGTTGCGCCAATAACAAATCCACCAATTTTTCATTTCCATTCAATGAAGCAAGACTTAATGCTGAAAGAGAAACAAAAATAGAAGATTCACCATCAAATATAAAGCGAGAGGCCAATTTGACGGAACAGGGGTTGTTCAGAGCCACTCCTTCTCCCAGCAACAATTCTGCAGCTTCTCCGTTGTTAATATAAACCGCCAGAACGAGGGGTGACATTCCGTCACATATGGTGATTTGGCAACCTCGTTCTTTTTTTATTTTAAGAGGTGTGCAGCACTCGTTGACAGGCGCTCCCAGCTCTATTAACCTGCGTACAATGTCAATATCATTGGTTATAATCCCGGAATGCAGAATGGGCAATTCTTTTTCAACCGGGGTGAAGTCAAGGCTCCTAGTATACTTCAGCATCAGAGAAGCAACACGAAGGTGTTTCTTCTTCCGTTCCAGAGCTTCAAGATAATCTTTCTCACAATCATAAATTGTCACAATCGGCCCAACGTTCTCAGCCAATGATAAGACAGTTCGCAAACACTTTATCGTCGGTTGTACTCCATTGCGCAAAAGCAGTTCCAGCTTTTCTTCACTGTCACTTTTACTGTTCATTTGAGATAGAGAACTAACAATACCATGCAAATCTTCTGCACTGACTTCGGAAGCGAGAAGTTCCTGTAACTCTTTTTCATCCGGAGCGTCGCTACGGAGGACAACAGAGATTCGATCTACAATCGTATTTCTATTCATAATATCAAGACACTTAATTAAAATATTGACAAAGAGCGATTACTTTTTCTTCTTAGCTGACTTAGCAGCCTTTTCTTTGGCTTTGGCGGCTTTTTCGGCGGCCTTTGCCTCGGCTTTTTCGATTTTGGCGATGGCTTTTTCCAGTGCGGTGATAATGCCTGCAGCGCAGTGGGATTTTTGGGCAATCTGCACGGCGTTTTCTCCCTTGCTGCCCGTTATCCGGGGGTCGGCACCTGCAGCCAGAATCGCTTTGATGATGGTGCCGGAGCAGCAATTTGCCGCAGCTACAAGCAGAGCCGTGTTGCCCTTTTCATCCGTCGCGTTTACATTTGCTCCGTATTCTGTAAGCTTTTTGATGAGTTCTGCATCCGGCTTTTTTACGCTGACCACTGCGGGTAGCAGGCTACCCAGCAGGCGGGCGATACCCTCCTCTGCCACGTTATTGCGGCGCAGCATTTCCAGCACCTCATCCACCATGGGGAAGTACGGAGCCGAGATGGTACTCAGCGCAGCGGGCACAAGCCCGGCTGCCAGCAGTACCTCAGCACTGCGCAGATTCCTGTTCTGCAGAGCATACATGAAGGCGTCCTTTTCGTTATAATCTTTCGCTTGCACATCTGCTCCTGACTCAATCAGGCGACTCACAATCTGCGGGAATCCGGATTCTGCCGCCAGCATAAGGGCGGTAGCACCCTTAGAACTGATAGTATTTACATCCGCACCAGCCTTAAGCAAAAGTTCAACCACGCGTGCCTGGCCAGTAGCGGCTGCCAGCATAAGGGGCGTTTCTTCCAACTTGTTTGCAGGCCTATTGACTTCCGCTCCGTTATCAAGCAACACTGCAATACTATCAGTTGAGCAATATCTCTTGATTGCTTCACCAAGGCAGGTTTTATATTTGTATTCAGAATGATAAGGATTCTCCACCCTGTCATTCACCCGCCCTCCTGCCTTAAGAAGTAGTTCTACGGATTCTCTTTCTCTATCCTTATTGATAGATTCGTTCCCTGCTATACAAGCAAGTAAAGGGGGGCGTTTTTCTGTATGGAAGGGACCGGAAATAATCTCTCTTTTTGTTTTAACGTCTGCACCAGCTTCAAGCAACAAAGAGATGATATCGGGACGCTCAAGGCTGACACATTTGCAGAGGATTTCAGTGCGGGGCGTTTTAATAAGGGGTAAAAGTAATTTGAGACAATCCGCAGCGCCTGCGCATGCTGCAGCTCTCAGCAGAGAGTCGTTATCCTCATTGATTTGCAAGCCTCTCTCTATCAAAGTGGACAGAGTTGCAACATCATTAACTTCCACGGCAGCTCGGGCAACAATGAAATCATCTTCCTTATACTCATCTCTTGTGTTAATATCTGAGCCTGCCTTTAACAGCATTTCCGTACAGATGGCATTTTTGCATGAAATAGCCCTGCAAAGGGGATTCTGATAAAAATCTCGAGAGTTGAGATTATTCACCCCATGAGTTAACATCAGCGCAACAGCCTCATCAAATCGGGCTTCTATTGCATCACATAATGTTTTAGACGATACCGGAATATCCCCACGTGCTTCCAGGGAAAGTTTCACACATTCGATATCCTGAATATCTACGGCCTCACGCAAAGTATAAAGAGGACTGAGAGTTACTCCGTTATCCAGCAGGAATCGTATGATTCCGGTTTTACGATTCCTGACAACATCTGCAATGCTATAATCCTCTACAGCAGACTGCAAAGCTTGGAAACCACCACAAGCTTTATACACAAGTTTTAACTCATCCAACATATTTCTATATATGAGAGATGAATATATCTCGCTGAGTTCGTGAGATTTAAGAGGATGAATTTGAAGAGCCGATTCAATTAGTATTCTCACGACATCATTCTCCAAATTATTGTTGGAGCAAACACTTTTTATCAATGAATCGCCTTCGGTATCCCATGAGTTCGCGGCTGTGTGAGGGTCTGCCCCCATTTGTAATAACTCGCTCGCGTATTGAGGCGCATTGCGCAACATTTCGTTTAATTCATCAGTAGTGGGCGCAGGCAGTTTGTCTCGAAGGTAGAGGAAACATTCTGTATCACCACAACGCGCAGCGGCCTCTATGGCATCCATGATAAGTGTTCCACCACACTCTTGCAGCTTGCTTATCATGTCCGGCGTTTTTCGTTGCATCGCATAATATACGATATTTTTAGCCTGTTTCTCATCAAAACGGAGCCCGACAGAAATCAGATAATCGAGCCCCATCACGCAGCCTTGCAATACCGTACCATATAAACATTCAAGATGCGTCTGATTTGTTGCATCAAAACAAAAAGATGCACCTGCATCTCTCAAGAGTTCTATTAATTTATCATTTCCGCTGAAGATTGCACAGATTAAAGCCATTGCCAGCTGTTCCGGTGATGGATTGACAGCTAACAACTGCTTCACCACAGCTTCATTGCCACAGCTCGCAGCAACGCTTAGCGCAGAATGAGCAACACGACTACCTGTACGAACCTTTACCAGATAATTAACCTGGATGTTATCTTCATAGGTATAATCAACCTCAGCTCCGGCTTTAAGTAATTGTTCTGCAATCTCGGTATTGCCTATAATAGCGGCTTGCATCAAAGGAGTTATCCCGGATTTGTTCGACATCCCTCCATAATGATTAATCTCGTTGACTTGTGCGCCCAGAGTAATCAAGCGTTGTACTATGTCGGGATTGTTTGTCTGTATACCACGATGCAGAATCGGAATATCATCGGCCGGAGTTGCAAAGATTGTACCTTGCATATATTCCAGCAATAGAGTAACAATTTTTTGATATTTATCTATTTTTTCCAATTGGCGGAGCCGCTCTTCTTCTGTAGTACGCAAGGTTGCCTCTTTCGCGATGATGACATGCAGCAACGCACTGCGCAACCATTTTTCTGTCGGCTTGATGCCGCCCTGGAAAAGCTTTTGCAGAATCTTTACTTTTTCCTCAAACTGTTCATTATTGACGCTATTGAAAAGAAAGTTTGAGAAAAATGTATCTAAATCATCCGCGGTTATTTCAGAAGCAAGCAGCTCGCTTAACTCTTGTTCATTACACGATGCGCTATCAATGATTCTTGAAATTCGCAAAATTATTGTTTCTCTATCCATAGTATATGAGTTGATGGTTAGTAATTATCGAATCAATCTTCTCGGTTCAGGCTTTTTTGCTTTTCTTCGGAGCCTTGGCTTTGGCCGCTTTTGCTGCAGCCTTTGCCTCGGCTTTTTCGATTTTTGCGATGGCTTTTTCCAGGGCGGTGATAATGCCTGCAGCGCAGCGGGATTTTTGGGCAATCTGCACGGCGTTTTCTCCCTTGCTGTCCGTAATCCTGGGGTCAGCCCCCATAGCCAATATGGCTTTGACAACCGTCCCGGTACACCTGGCGGAGAGCGCGATATGCAAACCGGTATTACCGTTTTCATCCGTCGCACTTCCATTCGCTCCATACTCTGCAAGTTTTTTGATGACGTCCATATCCGGTCTTCCGTTGCTGACAACGGAAGGCAGCAGACTCCCCAACAGGCGGGCAATAACATCCTCTGCCACGTTGTTGCGTCGCAGCATTTCCAGCACCTCATCCACCATGGGGAAGTATGGTGCCGGGATTGTACTTAAAGCAGCGGGCACAAGGCCGGCAGCCATCAGCAGCTCTGCTGAGCCCATATCCGGCTTCTGCAGGGCATACATCAAAGCATCCTTATTGGCTGAATCCTTCACAGTGATGTCCACCCCGGCGGCAAGCAGGAGACGAACAATTTCGGTGTATCCCCTTTCCGATGCGCAGATGAGAAGAGTTTTTCCATTCCTGTCTTTCCGCTCAAGCTCTATGCCCGGAATCTCCAAAAACAGGCGTACAATCTCGTCGTACCCCCAGTCTGCTGCGCATTCGAGACAAAAGGATCTGTCTTCATCCACGCCGGGCGTTGCATGCAACAACTTTACAGCTTCGGTACGTCCTTTCAATACCGCCGATAAAAGAGGCCGGCTAGCGGCAAGATCAATGCCAGGATGCGCCACAAGTAAACGAAGCACCTCTACCTGCCCGCGCTCTGCCGCTCGGGAAAGCGGAGTTTTATAATCCGCATCCTCCATGTTCACATCTATTCCCGGTGCTTTGAGCAACTGTGCCACAACTTCCGTGCGACCTTCAAAGGCTGCCAGATGGAGAGGTGTGCGCCGCTCGGAATCTTTACAGTTAACATCCGCACCGGCTGTTAAAAGTTCCTTAACCCATGAGACGTCACCACCAACAGAAGCTAAATGTAGTTGAGTCCAACCATTGGAAAGGCCGTTAAGAACGCCTCTCCTATCAATTTGAGGCATCGCAAGCAACAGGGCTATTACCTCAACATGGTATTGTTCTATCGCCTCAATGAGAGGCGTTTTGCCATTAGCCGCAGCTTTATTGACATCTATGCCGGGCACGGCCAGCAGCTTCTGTACGATTTCGGTTTTGTTGTCTTTTGCTGCTCTGTAAAGCAGCGTTTCTCCTCGGCCAAGTGGCTGGTTAACATCGGCGCCGGGAGCCGCCAGAAGCATAGAAAAGGCCTCCGGAAATTTCCCTGCCGCAGCCGCAGAAAGCGCAGTGTCTCCGCTCTCATCAGCTTTATTAACATCCACTCCCGGAACCGAGAGCCACAGCTGAAGCAAAGCTGCGTTGTCCGGCGTAAATTCCTTGTCTTTGTCACGCAGAAGCCTAGCCCAAATCCGAAGCGCAGTTTCCCCGCTCTTAGTTGTTGCGTTGATATCAATACCCGGTACGGAGAGCAATGTGCGCAACATATCCGTATTATGGCTCCACGCGGCATTGTGAAGCGGAGTTTGGCCTACGAAGGGCTCTGACGTCAACGCCATATTCACATCAATACCCGGTGCAGCCAGAAGCGCATGGAGAATCTCTTTCATATTTCTAAGGATTTCATCATTTTTCCTTACTTGCCTTACTTGACTAAGGATATTATCTACTGCTTTATACAGAGGGGTCGCCCCTTTTTGATTCACCACATTAACATTGATATCCGGAGAGCTTAACAAGAGATTTACAATTTCTACTTTATTGTGGAGCAGTGCGCAGTGCAGAGGAGTCTCGCCAACTGAATAGCCACCCACCGCCGCCGAATTCACGTTTATACCAGGCACGTTAAGCATCGTTGCCACCAACTCCGGAAAACACGAAAGAACAGATTTATGGAGAGGTGTTTTCCCATCATTAGCAGCAGCATTAATCTCGACTCCCGGAGCCTGCAGCAACGCTTTAACAATTCCCAGATGTTCCGGTGTATGTTTACATTTCGGTAGATCACACGCCTTATGCAATAGAGTAAAACCGTATTTATCCACGGTATTGACATCAATACCCGGCGAGGCCAGCAAGACCTGGACTACAGCCAAACGCCCGCCTTCCACCGCTGCCAAAAGAGGAGAGGTGCTGTCTTTTGCAGCTTGGTTGACGTTTATACAGCGAGTATTGAGCAACATGCGAACCACCTCGGCATGGCCATTGGCGGATGCCACATGGAGGAGAGTACGGCCATCCTCCAGAGTTCTGGCGATATTGATTCCCGTCTCGGCAAGTAACAGTTCCACCACCGCAGCATGACCGGACGCCACAGCAAGGTAAAGGGGTGTTTCTCCGAAATCATTCTCCGGATCAATCTCAATTTCAGGCCTCTCCAACAGCATCTTAACAATTTCCGCGTAACCATTTCTTGCCGCATAGTGCAAGGAAGTAGCGTTATAGGAAGCGCGCTCATTTACACGGACGCCCGGCACCGACAATAATAAACGCACTGCTTCCGTTTGTCCGCTCCCAGCCGCGTAATGAAGAGGCGTTCTATTCGAAAACACCTCGCTCGTTGCTTTATTCACCTCAATTGACGGATTTGCAAGCAATCGTCGCACTATATCTGAGTGACCTCGACCTGCTGCCCGATGGAGCGGAGTTACGCCTTGTCCGTCCGCGGCGTTTACATCTATACCGGGCGCAGCAAGAAGAATCTCTACCACCTCTGTCATGCCATGACAAGCGGGCCAATAAATGGGCGTCTGGCCGTTATTGGAAGTGGCATTCACATCCGCCCCACTTGCAAGAAGCTCAGCAACCTCGTTTACTCGTCCTAGAGCCGCCGCTAAGTGCAACTTACTCCACCCACTTTGCTCCAAAGCAGCATCAATATCTATGCCGGGTGCTGCCTGCAAAGTCTCCAGCATTTCCTTTCGATTGCCACTCGCTGCTATAATAAAAGGAGAATTACCGTTGTTTGAGGCCTTGTTGACATCTATTCCGGGCGAGGAAAGCAAAAGTTGCGCAATCTCTGTTTGATTGGAAGAAACCGCTAACGCCAGAGCAGTATAACCCAACGTATCCTGCAAATTAAGCTCTATTCCCGGTGCGGAAAGAAGTTCCTTAACAATGTCAACAAGACCTGCTCTTACTGCATTCATTAAAGGTGTTGTTTCAGAATCGAACCCGCTTGTCGGAGCTCGGTTGACATCTATACCCGGAGTGGCGAGAAGCAGTTTCACCACGTCCGACAGCCGACGGTCCACTGCCATATAGAGAGCAGTTTTCCCCTCCTTATCCACTAAGTTGACATCGGCTCCGGCAGCAAGAAGAAGAGACACCATTTCTGCATTCTCTAAAGCATCCATCAATGGTGTAGTTGACCAAGCCGTAGCTTTATTGACGTCTATGCCGGGAGCTGCGAGCAACAATTTTACCACGTCTGTATGTTTCCCTATCAATGCCTTATAGAGAGCCGTATAGCTTTCTCGATCCGCTATGTTAACGTCTGCACCTGCAGCAAGAAGGAGCTCCACCATTTCTGCATCACCGTCAGCTGAGTTAAACAGAAGTGCTTCATTATATCTAGAAACGAAGAAGCCCTTGGTTCCAAGTATTTCCTGAGCCATTTCAGGACTATAATTCAATTTTTCAGATTGTTTCATGATTTGCAGAATGATTGAGAACGGCTAAGCCGATAACATAAATACTAGCAGAAAAAGGAACGCACGTCAAGTTAAAAGGCCCTACTTCAGAATACAAAATCAGAGCAGCCTCATTTGAAATATAACTCGTATTGTCAAAAGGAAATTATAAGTTTATCTCTTTCTCGCATAATATGTTGCAAGAGGCTTGTATCCCACGCTGAGTCTTTATGTTCTCCTCATCAACATGTCGATGGCTTACTTGCAGAGATAGACAATGGAGAACAGGAATCACACCTATGGCTCGCAAACCCATTGATAGGGCGCGTGCGACCGGTTATTCACGACGAGCGACAGCAAGTATAAATAAAAACTCGCTGTCGCTCGCAAACAGTGCTTCACCCGTTATTTATTCTCTTCTTCCTCTTCATCATCATCGTCGAATAACTCAATGTTATCCAGAATCTGTTGATGTAAACGGGTTAAGTCTGTTTCTTCTTTTTCCTCCATATCATCGGAGTCAAAAGCAAACTCGACATCATTGTCATCTTCCTCCTCTTCATCGGAGTCGATGGCAAGCTCAATATCGCGGTCATCTTCCTCCTCATCAACAATCACGCCGGGATATTTTTCTTTATCGGGGATTGTTGAGGTATCATCCCCGAAAACACCGGATTGCAGGGTAAGGTCTCCCAGCTCAATATAGCGGAACGCTGCGCAGGAATAACGCTTGTTTTCGGCGGAGTAAAGTGCTGCCTGTTTGGCGTCCATGCAGTAAGGCTTTTCTTCATCGTCATAATACTCCTCGCGTATCATTCGGTTTGCCTCGTCATATTTGTAGACGCAATGAGCGGCGGGGTGGGGGTGCCGGGCATCATAGCTGACATTGGCTTTTCCTTCTTCGTTAGAGAATTTTACCTCATCGACATTACCCCTCTCATCGTAATGAATAGTTTTAGTAGCGTGGAAGCCCGGAGCATAAACATTGATGAGGGACAACCCTTCACTATTACTAACGACAATGATTCTTTCCGTGTGTTTCTCGTGGTTTCTGGGTTTATCCTCAGCATCCAGGAACTCTTCTTTTATCCGTTTACCCGCATCGTCATACAAATAGTTAACACGGGAATAGCCGTTTACACTATGCGTCTCACCATCAGCATTCCTGATTTCTTCAGAAACCAGCAAACCGGCCTCATTGTAGGAGTAATGAATACGCCCATACACTTTTTCCCGTTTAGTCTTGAACTCTATAGTGTAAAGAGTCACACACTGCACTTTGTTATCGTGTGTATATGAGATTTCTTTGCGAGCGTACCCGGTGTGAGCATTACATGAGGCGGTCTCTTGGTCGAAAAACGCCTCTGCGCACAAGAATCCACCATCATTGTATGTGAGCACCCGCTGCGCATATTGCCCCACACGGTGCAGGCAGAGTTGCCCGTTTGCATCGCGGTATTCCTCCCGGGCCAGTCTGCCGTTTACATCGTAGTGGTACAGTTTGTAAGCCGGCCCGGTTCGAGCTGTAGTGTGATATTCTTCTCGAGTCATCTTTCCTGCGACGTCGTAACAGCAAAGCTTATACTCGTAGCCCTCCAGCTCTGCTCCTGCGCCATGCACCTGCATACCGATGCGCTGCTTATTCAACTTCACAGTGTTGCCATGCTGAGGCTCACGAAGCATTTCTGCCTGCTGCTGCAAATGCCGGTCGGCATCAAAATATTGAACCAGTTTTATAAACCCGGCCTCCGTGTAATGCGTGACACGATAAGCATACCCCCATGCGCTGTTGCATATTTGACGATTTGCATCCCTGAAGATGATGGCAATTTCTCTATCCTGCTCATCATAAATCTGCTCATGATAAACCGCAGCGGTTATCGGGTGTGCGCAATCCTGCGCATTCGCGTTAGAAAAACGCTCTGTCGTCCTGTTCATCTCGGCATCATACTCGCGGGTGATACAGGCAATCGGCGCAGCAGGAATACCGTTTTCTGCGGTGTACTGCACACATGTTACACGCCCTTGCGCATCGTAAGCGTAAGTTGATTTGCACAACTCTTGCCCATCTTTACCCATGCGGGTAATTGCAGCCACCTCACCGCCGGCGGTGTAGCAAATGCAGCGGCCCGCATACCCTTGCTCATTAAGGACTGGCTCGCCCTCGTTACTTAAGTATGATTCTTTCACCACTCTGCCGTAGTTATCATACTCAAAGCGGGTAACACGTTCGTCGCGGTGTTCTTCTTCCCTCAACCCCTGCGCGTCATAAAGACGCTCAGAGCTTGCTCTTTTGCCAATAAAGTTGTTGTAGACAACATATTGTTTTTCTTTTGTGAGTCGGCCATCTGCCCCGTACTCCCATTCTGTTTTGGCAAATCCCGATGCATCAGCACACAGATTTCCCTTTGCATCAAAACGAGAAACCTCAACTGGCAGCCCCACTTGATTGTAGACCCATTCTTCTTTTGCTACACCATGTGTAGCCGGGTGTGGACGCAATACGTTGGAGTAGTATGCTATAGCCGTTTTATTGTTAAGCTCATCAAAAGCTGCGGTTATTCCTATAATGTGCCTGTCGGTGTCATAGCACGGTTTATCTTCTGCGTTGTAGTAACATTCTTCCACACAGTTATGTTTTTCATCATATCTGTAGGCTATGCATGATACCCCGTTTGCCAGGGTGCCATTATTGCCGTCAATACCAAGGTACTGTTTTTCAGTTACATTAGCGTGGTCATCATAGTGGTATGAAATGGCGTGGTAGCCGCCATTGCAGCAGCAGGGCTTCTCATGCGTGTCAAAACAGAGCCGTGTTTTAATGAGGCCGTTGTCATAATAGTCGATACCTGCATGGTGTAGCCCATCTGCATTCAAACACGCAATACCATGTGTATCATAATACCTTATATCAGTGCATTGCCCGATTTGGTTGTAATGGTACGTTGCCTTGTGGAAATGCTCTACACCCATGATGGGCTCTTCGTTCAGCCCGTCATGATACTCGGCAGCAAGGCGACCTTCGCGGGTGTATTCTTTGCGGATGCGGTAAATGCCCTTACTGTTCAAAGTGGGCATATCATCCACCCCATAGTGACATATAGCCGTTATGTTACCATGGGTGTCGCGGGTATAGAGTTCTGTTGCTGCCAATCGGGAGTTCAGGCACGGCTTGCCATCTGCTCCCAGGTAAGATATACCGCAAACATCCCCATTGGAGTTAGTGATATAGCGAGCCGTAGCATAATACCCTGTACCGCTGGTGGGAGCGTTGTCGGCGTTTAAATAGGTATATCCGGTTAAGTGGTTAGCCTCATCGTAGTCATACTCAATGCCGGCAATACCATTACTGTTGCATGCGGGATTTCCATCTTTATCCAGGTAATGCAGGGAAAGCACCACGCCCGACGTTTCATGAATGCCGTAGCTCATGCCCCATGCACCATTGTTATCAGGGCAGGGGGCTCCTGTTTCATCATGGTAACTTACTGATGTAATTGTACCCTGCGCGTTACGAGTTACCTTATATTGTTTCACCGCCGCCCCCTTGTTCTGCGGGGTAGTGTGGTGATTATCCGCCAAAGCCCCGGTGGGAGTATAGAAACTTATCCAATCGTTTTTATCGCTTCTCTTGAACTTGACCATCTTCAGCACATGGCCATGGGCATCTTTCCACAGTTGCCCTTCCACCTCTCCTGTCTCATGGTATAAATACTCGATGCCGGCAACATGGGGGAGCCCAAGGAGGACTAGCTCTTCCGGTATCAGCATACCGGTGGCATTACAGTGCTCCAGTTTTTGGAGAACCGGTCCTCTATAAGTAAACCTGTAGTGGTGAGCTCGGCTGCGTGCCTCTTTTGGGGAGAGTTTGCCGTACCCCGTGGGCAAATTATTTTCTTCTATGTAGCGCTCATAGCAGATAACTCGCCGGGCATAGCGGTGGTATAGTATAACAGTAGCTGTGGTGGCCAGCACCGCTGCGCTCACAGCTGCCATCAATACGGTATATATGCCGCCCATGACAAGCCCGGTCAACAACATCCCGGCAAGCAATGCAGCCAATGCCAGGCCACGTTGGAGACGACGTTTTTTGTGATTCTTCAACACCTTAGCGTCCAGATTGACCATGCGAGAAATCACCTTGTTAAAGGTGCGGGCTGGACCCTCTTTCAGCATGTCTATGGCACTCAACCCATGCTCTGCCACTGCCGGCGGTATACAATCTTCCACCGCGGTGGCGGCAGATTCTCGGTACAGGATAGGAATGACACGCGCCTTGTTCACCTGCGGAGCCAATGCTATGAACGAGTTCACCTCCAAATCCACATATCGCTTACCGAATCGGTTGGGTTGCGCCGAGTTCTCCGAGCATATCACCAACAGATATTTGGAGGAACGCAAGCCTTTTTCAAGCATCTTACCCAAGTTTCCCTGCTCCAGATCTGTTCTGTCGCGGAAAATGGGGCGCAACTTTTTGGGGGAACGCGGGTATTGATAAGCAAGCACTGTCGGCATGTTGAAAGACTCAATATGCTGCTGCAATTTGTTGGCAAACGTCACATCCTTGCTACTGTAGCTGATAAAGGCGTAGTAGTCGAATACTTCGGTATCATAGTCTAATTCTTCCTCAACAAACTTGCGAAGCTCGCTTCCTCGCTTTTCTTCCGGAGTCGGTTCCGGCATGGGCGGATTTTCGTATGCCGCGTAACAGCGAGCAATCCTCTGTTCATCTCCTGTGCTTCCGGTGGCATAATGGTAGGTGATACAGGCGTATTCTCTGCCCTTGAATCCCGTTTTTTTACCCGTTGCGTCTATGCCATTCTGAAACCCGATATCATCCAGATAAGCTTCATAGATGAGCCTGTTCTGCTCATCATAGCGGTATTGAATACGCTCCGGTAAAGAGTATCCTATCTCCCAGGAGTCTTCTTTCATCTTGGCATAATGCAGGTCACTGCAATATGCCTCATAAGAGAAATCAATTTGCGTACAGTTCTCCTTGGTATCGTAGGTGTAACGCTTTGCGATGTAGTGAGCCTCCCCTGCGGTAGGCTCATTGTCAGCATCGTAGTACGCCTCCAAGCTTTTTTTACCGGTTTCAAGGTATTCTGTTTTCTTTGTGTAGCAACACAAGTCGCCGTTGTAGCTTGTTTTTTCAACCAACTGCTCCTTGTCATCATACCTGTAAACGGTGTGAGTTTCGACTTTTTGACAATCAATGATCCTACGTATCAGGCGGCAATTCTGATTCTTATCATAGCCTTTCAGTCCATCGATGCATCCGTCCTCCCCGTGAGTTGCTACCATGTTCAGCTCCCCGAACATCTCCTCCACATGGTACGGATTCCACGTATCCGTGATGCGCTCGTATACGCAATCTCCGTTTTTATTCAGAAAACGGTCAGTTACTTTGTACCTTGTTCTGCCGGGCATGCCGTCTTTGTCAAAATATTCTTCTTTTATGAGCTTGCCACGGCTGTTATACGTCCATTTCTTGCGGGCATAGCCTACATCAATCGCCTCGCAGAGGGAAGATTCTTCATCGTTATAGCTTACCTCCACAAGTCGACCTGCCACATCGTACTGATAATGTGCAGAGGCATACCCCAACTCGGGCGGGCATATTTTTTCCATGAACTCATCCGCATACCGAATTTCATCCACCCGCTTTTCGATATCATAATAGGTATACTTACAGGCATATCCTTTGCTCTCTGCCACGACCATATCCCCGCCATCATCGTGGTAACATACCGCGTCAAATGTTCCCATTTCCTCGTCATCATCATCCACAGGCTGGTCATATTCAACGGTATATTTGGCGTAGCCTTTGTCTTGTGGCATGCAGAACGTTTTCGTTTGATCCAGATACCCTCTCTCCGTCACGCGACCTTGGGAATCATACTCGCTGTACTTGTAGGCATACTCCCGCCAGTGGGGAACGCATGGTTGCTTGTCCCAATTGCAGTAGCCTTCAATTTCTTCCTGCCCTCGTTCGTTTCTTTTGAGATGCAGCTCAGCATAGGATTCATTATCCTCACAAAGTTGAGGATTACTGAAGTTTAAATAGGCTTGGACTACAAAATTATCATTAATGATATTTTCAAAACCGGCGCCCCAAAATTGCTCCCCGCGCAACTTACCGTCCTTATCATAATGCTGCTCACGGAAGGCATATTGACTCAAACCACTTTCATGATAATATTTATCGTACTTGGTTTCCGGCAGGTATTCATGCTGCTGCGGCACTCCCATGGTGTAGTCTGCATCATAAATGCGGCGGTGGTATTCATCCGTTACCGTCAATAAGGTGCCCTCGCAGTCATAGTACTCTTCTTTGCAAATGGCACCGCTAATTTCATAATAGGTTACGCGTTGGCAGTATCCCCCCGCTCCTATGCACTTGACACCCTCGGCATCCCGGTACGTACGGGAGATTTCCCTGTTGTTGATATCATAAATGCGCTCCAACACAGCAGCTTTGGCAATGGCTTGTATACAGGCATTTCCCTTGCTGTCGAAATAGCGCTCTCTCACCTTGTTATGATAATCGTCATACTCACAGGTATAGGAAGATATACCCATAGCGGCAGATTCGGCAGGCTCACCCACTGCGCTGAGGTAACGGCAATGCGTCATGTTACCCTGCGCATCATACTCGTACGAGATGATAGAGTAACCATCCACGCTTACCGCCTCTTGATTCAGCCCTAGATAGCGCGCCTTTGTTACGAGGCCTGCGGCGTTTTTCTCCAGTTTCAACTCGGCGTATCCCTCAGTATGCAGACAAGGCTGCCCCTCGCCGTCATAGTAGGCAACCCCGACTATCTCTCCCCTGGGGTTGTATCGAATCTCTTTACGACACACTCCGTTTACAGTGGCACACGGAGCGTATTCTGCATTGTAATATGATTCTGCCGTACATGCACCGCTTTCATTGTATTCAAAGCGGTACTCTGCCACGCCTTGCCTGTTCTGTTGCGGTTTGCCATCCTTATCAATGAAACGCCTTTGTATCAGATTTCCTCTCTCATCGTAGGCTCTTTTTTCTGTATCGCAGAACCAATTCAGGTTATTTTCGCCATATATGCATTCCAATATTTGCCCTCGTTCATTGTAGTTATATTCTACATCCAGTACCGTGTCATCACACAAATCAATACCACGGGCAGATATGATATTGCCTTGTCCATCCCTTACCCATTCTTCACGGTATACCCCTTTTTTATTGCGGCACGGTTTACCATCGCCATCCTTGCACTCAATGCACGTCAATGCCCCCTGCCTGTTGTACGCATACTCATAAGTGGCCACATAATCCGCATTCAAACACAGGCGACCGTTCACTCCATAGTTGCATTCTTTAATCTTGTTGTGGTGCTCATCGTATTCATACTCGGTGGCTGCCACCAGCTTTTCGCAGTGTAGTACGGGTAAGCCATCCTTATCATAATATGACTCTTTCAGGCAATTATGCAGGGCGTCAAACTCGCGCATAGTACACGCAATGCCATACCTATTGTGGCAGGGCTTTTCATCCGTGCCGTAGAAGGTTTCCTTACCGACGTTGCCATATGAGTCATATATGTATTTTACCACATGGTAGCCGCTACGGCAAAGGATGGCATCCCCTTTTGTATCATAGTAGCGCAGACTGCTCAAAAGCCCCTCTGCATCATAGGTAGCGGTAATGCGATGTGCCCAATCGCGGTTTAGGCAGGGCTTGTCGTTCTCCTCAAAATATGTAGATGTAATACAGTTACCAAACTCGTCTACTGTGCGAACCTCATGGTGGTACAAATCCCGGCACAGGGTGGGGACGTTGGCCTCATCGAAATATTTTATATCTGTTATGGTACCGGCAGTATTGCGCGTGTATACACAGCGAGCATAACCCTTGCGATTGAGCTGTGGTTGCCTTGTCGTGCCGTGGTAGGTTTCCTCCATCACAAAACCACGCTCATCATACAACACTCTCTTCTCAGCTATCTGCTCGCGGCACAGCGCCAGCTTGCCGTCGGGCGCAATATATCTGATACTCGTGCAATTGCCATGTGCATCCACCTTGCATTGCATAGTAGCTACGAGCTCCTCATTATACAGAATTTCACCCGCTTCATTCTTATGGGTCAGGCGGTGCAGATAACCGACTTTGTCATACTCATAAAGCACCACGGCTATGCCCTTGTTATTGTTAGAAACGGAGCTTGTTTTATCCAAATGGTAGAGAGCGGTTACCACCCCCTTGACGGGGTCAACATCATAGCGTACGCCGTAGGTTCCGTCCACGTCGGTGCATATCTTGCCCGACGTATCACAGTAGCAAACCTCTGTAATATGCCCCTGCGCATTGCGCTGCACGCGATAGCGCGATACCATAGAATTCACTCCATTCTCTGTCGGCGTCAGGAGGTGAGATTCAGCATAATCTCCCCCCGGAGAATGAAAACTCAGCCAGTCTTCTCCGGACTGCTGCTCATAGTGCAGCTCTCGCAACTTTACCCCGTGCACATCGCTCCACACCTGTCGGTTCACTTTGCCATACTCGTTGTAGAATAACTCTATGGTACTCACATCATTGTGCAAAAAACCGTACCTCTGTTGCCTCACTGGTACACCGGATGAGTTGCAGCACTCTACCTTAACCAAACGCAGCCCTTGGTATGTAAAACGATAATGCCTCGCTCGGCAAGCTACCTCAGCCGCAGTCAGCTTACGAATACCCATCGGTAGATTATACGCCTCTATAAAACGCTCATAATTCACAATACGAGGGGTGGTATACCACCTGCGATACAGCACGCCGACTAACACAGTTACCGCCGCAGCTAGCAGGCTTTGCCATAAACTGCCTCCGATCGCCACGAGTGCTGCCACCAGCACCGGAAATGCCACTGCGGCTGCCATCGCCATATTTTTGCGAGCCTTGCGTTGCCATCTGTTCCACAATATCCCCGGCTTGATTCCCACCATGCGAGACACAATCTGGTTGCACACCTGGGCATATCCTTTATCCAGCACGTCCAGAGCCAGCAAATCCAGCGCTTTTACCCCCGGCGGAATACAGGCTGTGGCGCGTGCTCCGCCTTTCTCTCGGTAGATAATCGGAATCACACGTGCGCGGTTCTCATCCGGATTCGCTGCCACAAACGCCTCCACATCGGCATCCACATGCCGGTACCCGTTTTCATCCGCCTGAGCAGAGGTCTCGGAGCATATAACAATCAAAAACTTGGCCTTACTCAGCGCTTCCCGGCGCTGTTCCTCCTCTCGGCATACCGGGCTCAATTTGCGCGGAGTCCTCGGGTACTGCCTGCTCAACAACACCGGTAGTTTATATGTCTCTAGGTGTCGCTGAAGTTTGTTGGCAAACTTCGTATCATTGCTGCAGTGGCTGATAAATGCAAAATACTCGTACCCTACTAATCCACTCTCTTTCATGCTCCCTCCATTTTACCCTTTTCACCCACCTCTGTCAACCTTATTTCACAGCCTCGGCTCAGGATGAGTGTGGTAAAATTAAATGCGATATCGTGAAGATACAAAAAAGGGCGACTTTCGTTTGAAAGTCAGCCTTATACACGAGAAGAGATTCGAACTCCTGACCAACTGTGTGTAAGACAGCCGCTCTACCACTGAGCTACTCGTGCTTTGGTGTGTGCGGCTATTATACAGAAAATTTCGGCGGAGTCAAGACTAAAATTGAAGAAAAGGTGGATTTTTTGGAAAAATGTTGCGGCGAGGGGCCGGCGGATGGGTTTTGGGGCTTGTAAGTGCAGGGGGGCTTGGTGGAATGACAGCAAAACGGCCCGCAGCGGTGAGGCTGCGGGCCGGGAAATTCATGCAGTGCAGGGTGGCTTAGCTGAGGGGGACGCTGATGGTCTGCTCGCGGTCCGGGCCTACGCCTACGGAACCTACGGGGCAGCCTACGACCTCGCCGAAGCGCTTGACGTATGCCTTGCAGTTCTCAGGCAGCTCGTCCCAGGTGGTGCACTTGGAGATGTCCTGCTGCCAGCCGGGGAGTGTCTCGTAGATGGGTTCGCACTTGGCCCAGTCCTCCATGAGTGCGGGCGGATACTCCAGCACTTCATCGCCCATGCGGTAGCCGGTGCAGATTTTGATGGAAGCAAGCTCGTCCAAGCCGTCCAGGTTGGTCATAGCCATTTCGTCGAAACCATTGAACATGGCGGAGAAGCGCAGCACGACGCCGTCCGTCCAGCCGCAGCGGCGGGGTCGACCGGTGGTGGCACCGAACTCACGGCCGAGGCCGTGCAGGTAGTCGCTGATTTCAGCGTCCTCTGTCACGAAGGGACCTTCGCCCACGCGGGTGGTGTAGGCTTTGCACACGCCGATAATCTTGTCGATACGGGTGGGGGCTACGCCGGAGCCGGTGCAGCAGCCACCGGCGCTGGTGTTGGAGCTGGTGACGTAGGGGTATGTGCCGAAGTCGATGTCCAGCATGGCGCCCTGAGCACCCTCGAAGAGGATGGTCTTACCGGCCTTGATGGCGTTGTTGATGACGGGGATGGTGTTGGTGATGTGCGGGCGCAGAACGTCTGCGGCGGCCATCACGGCGCTAAGAGTCACCTGGGGATCGGCGGCGGGCCAGCCGAGGCGCACAAGCTCCTCGTTGGCGGTCTTGATGCGTGCCTTCAGAACACGCTCCAGACGCTCGGGGTCGGCGAGGTCCACCATGCGGATGCCGACGCGGCGGGCTTTGTCGGCATAGGTGGGCCCGATACCCTGACGGGTGGTGCCGATCTTCTGGTCGCCGAGGGCTTCCTCCTGTGCACCGTCGATTTCCTTGTGGATGGGGAGCACCACGTGGGCGCGGTCGGAGATAAGGAGGTTCTGCGGAGTGATGCTGACACCCTTCTCGCGCAGGTATTCAATCTCCTCCACCAGTGAGGTGGGGTTGATGACGACACCGTTGCCGATGATGTTCACCTTGCCCTCCCAGAGAATGCCGGAGGGGATGAGGTGCAGAACGTATTTCTGACCTTTGGCGATAACGGTGTGGCCGGCGTTGCTGCCACCCTGGCTGCGTGCCACAACATCTGCGGTCTCGGTAAGGAAGTCAATGACTTTGCCCTTGCCTTCATCTCCCCACTGGGAGCCAATAACGAGTGTATTCATGAAAAAGTATCGGAGTTATGCGTTGTATTTGCCGGCTTTGACATCCTTGATGGTGCGTACGAGTTCGCCGTGGAAGCCGGCGGCGTCCTCAGCATCTGCGGGAGCAGCGGGGATGTACTGCACGCCGAAGCAGGGGCGGGTGGTGCTGCGCAGGGCTGCCACGGTGTCATCGTTCAGGTTGACAGCTGTCACCGCTACATCAGCGGGCAGGGAGTCAGCCTCGATGGCGTAGATGCTGTTCTGGGTGGTGATGCTTACCTGACCGGTTGTGGAGGATTTGACGGGCTGGTTGCAGCCCTGGTGGCCTACACGCAGCTTGCGGGTGGTGGCACCCAGAGCGGTGGCCAGCACCTGGCAGCCCAGGCCGATGCCTGCTACGGGCAGCTTGTCGGCCAGTGTGGCGGTTTCGGCGGTGACCTGCGGCAGAGCCGTGGGGGCGCCGGGGCCATCCGAAAGGAGTACGGCATCCGGGCGCATGGCAAGGATATCCGCAGCGGTGGTGCAGGCGGGAACCACGGTCACATCGCAACCAACCTGGCGCAGGCTGCGCAGGGTGCTGCGGCGGACGCCGAGGTCATACACCACCACTTTGTAGCCGATGGGGGGAAGTTCGCAGTAGTTACCCAGGTCGCCCTGAGTCTTGTTCGGCAGTTTCCAGGCGCGGGACTCACCCTCCCAGTGGTAGGGGGCGGAGCATGTTACCTCGCAGACGGGGCTGGTGGCCTCGATGGCGGGGGCGGCTTTAGCCGCTGCCACGGCTTCCTCTGCGCTCAGCTCGGTGGAAATGCAGCAGCGGAGCGCGCCTTTGTTACGCTGGAGTGTTGCAATCTTGCGGGTGTCGATGCCGGAGATGCCCACGATGTTGTGGCGCTTCAGCCAGGGCTCCATAGCTTCGGTTGCACGCCAGTTGCAGTGCAGACGGGCAAGTTCGGTCACAACCAGGCCGGCTGCCTGGGGGGCGGCGCTCTCGTTGTCCTCCTCGTTTACGCCGTAGTTGCCGATGAGCGGGTAGGTCATAGCCAGAATACGGCCATGCATGGCGGGGTCTGTCAGAATCTCCTGGTAACCCATGACGGAGGTGTCGCAGCACACCTCGCCGGTTACTGTTCCGGCAGCGCCCATGGAGCTGCCCTCGAATGTTGTTCCGTCTTCTAATGCAAGAATCGCTTTCATGCTTTTTCTGTTTAAGCCGTGCGATAATAGCAATTCTGAGGCAAAATTGCAAGGCTATAATTGTGTATGGCGGAAAAATTACGGGAATGTGAAGAAAATTCGTCATTTTGAACAAGATTGCTTGCAATGTTGGGCTGCTTGTGTTTATAATAAGCCAATGGAGCACGCTGTGCAGCCCGGGTGTGTTGCGGCAGAGGCTCCCGTCACCTTCAAACAAAAAACACCAAGGATATATGGAAACTGAAACTGTAGAGAAACCCGCAACGGAGGCCGCTGCCGCCACCGACACTCAGGACCGCCTCAAGGCTGCCCGCGATTATGCGTGCGCCCAGTACGAGAAGCTGCGTCGCGCTACTGCTGAGCAGATGGATGTTGTGCGCAAGTACACCGCTGAGCAGATGGGCAACGTGCGTAAGTACACGGATGAAGCCTGTGAGCAGATTAACGCCGGCTGGGATATGACCTGCGCCAAGGCTAAGGATCTGCACGAGGCCGGCGAGCAGTATGTGAAGGCTAATCCCACCGGTACTGTACTCGGCGCTCTCGGTCTGGGGGTCATTATCGGCCTGCTGATTGGTTCCGGCCGCCGCTGATAGCTTTTAATTACTCATCTGCAACCGGATGTCGTTTTTCCCGTTCAGAAAACCGCGGGCTGTGGCCGCCTTGCAGGAGCAGGGCGGCGCCGCCTTGGGCGGTGTGAAGGAAGCGGCCGCTCGCTCGCTGTCGCATGCTGGTGCGCTGTGGCAGTTGTTGCAGATTGAGCTGCAGGAGTACGCCACGCATCAGGTGAAGCGTGTGGTGGCTGTTGTGCTCGGGGTGGTGTTACTGCTCTTCGGGTATCTGCTGCTCTGTGCTTTTGCCTGTGTGGCGGCTCACGCCTGGTTGGGGTCCTGGCTGCTGGCTACCGGGCTGGTGTGTGTGTTGCACCTGGTTGCGGGGGGGATTATTCTCCTGGCAGGTATTAAGAGTAATCCCGGTCCGCTGGCACCCGCCACGCGGCAGGAGATTAAGAATGATTGGCAATGTCTCAAGCTCTTATTCAGCAAAGAAAACAGCAAGCCCTGATCGCGGTTGCTCAGTCCCGTGTCGGCGCTCTCGAGTCTGCCGGTAAGGTGAGCGGAGGTGTCGGCGCATGTATGGATGCCCTGCATGTGTCTCGCCGCGCATTGCGCTACAGTGTGGCTGTCGGGGTTGGTTTCGTGGGGCTGAAGGTGGCTCGGCGTCTTTTGAAGTCGTTGCTGCCGCGTGCGAAATCTCGCACGGCTGTGACTGTCGCACCTTCCAAGGCACCTTCCGGTGTGGCTGCTCCGTCTGCGTCCGGTGGCCTGTTGAAATATCTGGTGGCTCAGGGGGTGACCCTGGTGCTTCTGCCGTGGTTGCGCGACCTATTGATGAGAGGCGTGTTGCAACCGCGTCTGGATTATTGGAAACCCTCCCGTATATTTTTCCGTTGGATTGGGCTGGAGAAGTAAACTCCGGCCTCTTTCCCGTTTTTCTCTCTCCTTTGTTTTATGAAAAAGGTATTTGTTTCCGGTTCGTTCAACGTCCTGCACGCTGGGCATATCCGTTTTTTTCGAGACGCCAGTGCACTGGGTGATTATCTGATTGTCTCTTTCCCTCCGGCTGATTTGCTGTGGAAGCTGTACGATAAGAAATCTCTGCTGGACGATGATGACAAGCTTGCGCTGCTGCGCTCTCTGCAGATGGTGGATGAGGTGGTGCTTTCCACAGATGATGACGTGGAATTGTCTTTCCGAAGCGCGTTCCTGGCAGCAAAGCCGGACATTCTGGCAGTGACGACGGATGACCAGTACAAGGAGGCTAAGAGGCGCCTGTGCGAGGAAAACGGTGCGGAGTTTGTGGTGCTCGAGAAATCCCGCCCGGAGGGAAAAATGACCAGCAGCTCTGAGGTGGTGAGCCGTATCAAGGCTCCTCTGCATGTGCCGCTGCGTGTGGATTTTGCCGGCGGCTGGCTGGATGTGCCGGAGAATGCCATACCGGGAGAATATATTGTGAACTGCTCCATCTCGCCGACTGTATCGCTCAAAGAGTGGGACTACAGACAGGGGGCGGGCCTCGGCGGCAGTGGTGGCTGGAGCGTGCTGAACGGCTGGGATCCCGTGGGCTCCGAGCTGGGACTTGGCGTAGGCTGGCAGGATCCGGCAGTGATTGCCGAGACCGGTGCATGCGTGTGGTTCTCCGGCGCGAAACCGGTGCTGGATTTCAAGAATACGGGTGAATTCCTCCGTGGCCGCATGGCGGTGTATGATACCCGCATCAAGCATGATACCCCCGGCCTTGCCGGTCTGAAGCGCAATTTCGAGAAAATCGCCAAGGCTGCCCGCGTGGCTCGCCTGGGTGTGCAGGAGAAGGATATCAACGTCTTGGCCGTGGGTGTGCAGCTCAGCTACCAACTGCAGCTGGAGGAGGGCATGGAGCCGCTGCCGGCTGTGGGTGAATGCTTGGCGCACAAATATTGCGGCGGTGGCCATGGCGGCTACGCCCTATATCTGTACGAAACGCCGGAAGCGCGTGCTGCTGCGCTGGCCGGGTGTGAGTATCTGTACCCCATCGAGCCCTATTGCCGAACCTTCGGTAAGGACGAACAGGTGCCGTGGGAGCCGCAGTATCTGGAGCGTCTTAAGCGCCATAATGTGAAAAAAGATCATTTCTGATAATTTATTTCTTATGCCTAAAGTATTTGTTTCCGGTTGTTTTGATGTGCTGCACAGCGGGCATATCGCGTTCCTCGAGGAAGCTGCCAGCTATGGAGATGTTTATGTCTCCATCGGCTCGGATGAAACGGTGTGGCAGCTCAAAAACCGCAAAACCATGTACACGGAGCAGGAGCGCAAGTATATGCTTGAAGCTATCCGCTTTGTGAAAAAAGTCTATATCGGTCCGGATACCGGTAAGATACTGGATTTCGCACCTCTTCTCGATGAGGTTAAGCCGGATATTTTCTTCGTGAATGCAGACGGCACCAGCGATGAGAAGAAGGCTTTTGTGGAGTCAAAGGGAATTCGCTACGTTACCAGTTCTCGTATTCCGCACGGTAATTTGCCCGAGCGGTCTACTACCAGTATACGACAATCGATAGGGAAATGAAAGAATCCTACACAACCTACACGGTAGGTGAGCAGGGCGAACGCCCCTGGGGGCGCTGGCAGGTTCTGGATTTGCAGTCCCACGTCGTAGTGAAAAAGCTACTTGTGGTGCCCGGGGGGCGCATTTCGCTCCAGCGCCACAACCACCGTACGGAGCGTTGGACGGTGACGGAGGGCGTGGCCACAGTGCGCCTGGATGACGTGGTGACACGCCTCCACGTGGGGCAATCCATCATGATACCCTGCGGCAGCCTCCACCGCCTCAGCAATGAAGGGGAGGAGGATTTGGCGCTCATTGAAATCCAGATAGGCGATTTGCTGTCCGAGGAGGATATTGAGCGCTTCAAGGACGACTACGGGCGAGTGGATTCGTAATTTTTAATTTCATAGAAAGAACAACGCGAATGCACAGTGTATGGGAGCAGATCGGCGGAATCCTGGTGGTGAACCTGGACCGCTGTACGGAGCGCATGGTGGAATTCAAACGCCTGAACGGAGATGTGCTGCCGGAGGATAAAGTTCACCGACTCAGTGCTGTATACGGACGGGATCTGCCGACCTTCGGTAAGGCTCCGTGGTTCACGGAGCGTACCATGGAGCGAGCCGGGTACTGGGGTGGCGCTGCCGGTTGTGTGTTGTCCCACCGCAATGCGATAGCCCGTGCGCAGCAGGAAGGCTGGCGCAATGTGCTCATACTGGAGGATGATGTGCAGGTGCTCGGCGGCGAGGAAGGGCTTTCTTTGCTGGAGCATGCTCTGCGTGAGTTGAGCGGCCCCTATATCCTTTACCCGGGCTACAGCAGACCTACTCCGTATGGCCGCAAGGTGCGCAGCTGTGGAGAACACGGGCTCTGGCAGATTGAAGGCGTGCTTTCCACCTTCGGTTATATTGTGTCGCAGGAGATGTATGAGCCTCTGCTGGCGGCATTGCCTACGGATGAAGGTATATGGGAGTGGCTTTCCCGCTACCGTGCTATCGACACCTTTTATCGGGACATTGCAGCCAACATGCCCGGTGTTAAGATATACTGCATTCAGCCGGATGTTATCGAGCATATCGATGGCGAATCCAGTATCGGCTCCAACACACGTACGGACATGTACTCCCGCACGCAGGAACCCCTCAGTTACGCGTCTGTTGCCGGGCTGTTGCACCTCCTCTCTGCGCCGTTCCGCCGCATGAAAATCAGGCTGAACTCCATCCGTACCCATCGCAGAGCCCTGCGCGGTGGTTTCCCCGGCTACCGCAAAAAGAAGAAATGAGGAGCCAATTTTCAGAGTAAAAGGCAAAATGATTGATTTTTTGTGCCCCGCGCGCGGTTTGTGCTTGCAATCTGCGCATTTTAGGGGCATAGTAAGGGCTCACCGAAATACTTATGTCTGAACAGAAAGAACGAAAGACACTGGAACAACGCAACCAGGCAAGCGACCTGGAGCGCCTGCGCCATTCCTGTGCGCACGTGCTTGCCGCTGCCATCTGCCGTATCTGGCCCCAGGCTCAGCTTGCCGCCGGCCCAGCCATCGAGAACGGCTTCTACTACGATATTGAACTTGACCACAACATCTCCACATCTGAGTTCGAGCTCATCGAGGCGGAGATGAAGAAGATTGTCAAGGAGAATCAGACATTTGAGCGAACTACCGTAACCCGCGCTGAGGCCATGGCTATGGCTCAGAGCGGCGAGCTTGGCTCCGTGGGCCCCCGTGCCGTCCCCTCTAAGTTCAAGGTAGACCTTCTCGACCGTATTCCGGAGGACGAAGAAATTTCCATCTATCGCAATGGTGACTTTACTGACCTTTGCGCCGGCCCGCACGTCGGGCGCACCGGCAACTGCAAGGCCTTTAAGGTGATGAGCGTTGCTTCCGCATACTACCAGGGCGATGCCAATGGCCCCCGCCTGCAGCGCGTATATGGCACCTGTTTCCCCAACCGCACCCAGCTGGATGAGCACCTCGCCCGCCTGGAGGAGGCTCGCAAGCGTGACCACCGCAAGCTCGGCCGCGAGATGGGCCTGTACACCATCGATGAAATGGTGGGGCAGGGCCTTGTGCTCTGGAAGCCCAAGGGCGCTATCATCCGCCGTGAGCTGCAGGACTTCATCACCGAGGAGCTGGACCGCATCGGCTACTCTCAGGTGTTCACCCCGAACATCGGCAAGCTGGATCTTTACATGACTTCCGGTCACTGGGAGCACTACAAGGAGAGCCAGTTCCCGCCCATCCCGGATCCGGATGACTTCAAGAAGCTGCGCGATGAGAACGCCAGCTGCGCCGACCTCTTCAATGCGATGGATACGCGTACCATCATGGGCTTCATGCTTAAGCCCATGAACTGCCCGCACCACATCCGCATCTACTCCAGCGATCCCCACTCCTACCGTGACCTGCCTGTGCGTCTGGCAGAGTTCGGCACCGTGTACCGCTGGGAGCAGAGTGGTGAGCTGGGTGGTATGACCCGTGTGCGTGGTTTCACCCAGGACGATGCTCACATTTTCTGCCGTCCGGACCAGATTAAGGAGGAAGTGCAGCAGTGCATCGGTATCGTGAAGCATATTCTCGGTACCCTGCAGATGACGGATTACCGCGTGCGCCTTTCCCTGCGCGACAAGGATTACAGCGACGCCAAGTATGTAGGCTCCATCGAGAACTGGAAGCTTGCCGAGCAGGCTCTGCGCGAGGTGCTTGCTGAGAATGGCTTCGACTACATCGAAGCAGAGAACGAGGCCGCCTTCTACGGACCCAAGATTGACTTCATCGTGCGCGACGTTATCGGCCGCGACTGGCAGCTGGGTACCGTGCAGGTGGACTACAACCTGCCCGAGCGTTTCGACCTTACCTACACCGGCGCGGACAACAAGCCGCATCGCCCCGTCATGATTCACCGTGCTCCCTTCGGCTCCATGGAGCGCTTCACCGGCCTGCTTATCGAGCACTTTGCCGGTAAGTTCCCCACCTGGCTTGCCCCCGAGCAGGTGCGCGTGCTGCCCATCTCCGACAAGGTGGCCGAGTTCGCGGAGCAGGTTCGCAAGACGCTTGCCTCCAAGGGCGTGCGCGTGAAGCTGGATGACGCTCCGGACAAGATCGGTGCCAAGATTCGTAATGCCCGCCTCGACCGTGTACCCTACATGGTGGTGGTTGGCCAGCGCGAGGCGGAAGAAGGCAAGGTATCTATCCGCCACCGCGAACTGGATGTCATCGGCACGATGCTCGTAGAGGATTTCGTATCCGCTGTGACAGAGGAAATTGCACAGCGTCTCATCAAACCCGCGCTCACACCCGAACAGAAGGAGACCACTCAGGCCTGACGAGCGCATAACCCATTTGCCCGCGTCGGGGCTATCCCCCGGCGCGGAACTGCAAAACACCATACAATACCACAACCAAGTACTAACACACAAGTGCCAGCCCCACAGAAAAACACCAACCCTGCCAATCGCGGTAATCGCCGCGAGCAGAACAACAAAACCCCGCAGATTCGTGTCAACGACCGTATCCGCGCCCCTCGTGTCCGAGTAGTGACCGCCAATGGCGACCAGCTCGGCGTCATGTCCACGCGCGACGCTCTGGCTCGCGCCAAGGAAATAGGTCTCGACCTGGTCGAGGTGGCCCCGAATGCAGATCCGCCTGTTTGCCGTCTTATCGACTACGGCAAGTTTAAGTACATGCAGGCCAAGATGCAGAAGAACAACAAGGCGAAGGCCGTGCGCATGAAGGAAATTAAACTGCGCACCGGTACGGATGTCAACGACTACAATGTGAAGATGGCACGTACCGAGCAGTTCCTGGACCACGGCCACAAGGTGCGTTTCCAGCTGCGCTTCCGTGGCCGCGAGAATGCCCACCAGCAGCTCGGCCTTGAGGTGATGGCCAAGGTTGTGGAGGACATGAAGACTATGGGGAAGGTGGACCAGGCAGCCAAGCTGGCCGGCAATACCGTGACCATGGTGCTCACTCCGTTGCC
This sequence comes from Akkermansia sp., assembly GCA_045636905.1. Classification (GTDB taxonomy): domain Bacteria; phylum Verrucomicrobiota; class Verrucomicrobiia; order Verrucomicrobiales; family Akkermansiaceae; genus Akkermansia. The sequence goes on along the minus strand of JAZTYL010000033.1, from coordinate 2,483 downwards.
TGCCGGTCAACGTGTTAAGAAGTTCAAAAAGTTCGAGGAGGCCGATTTCGACGTCGATTCCGAGGAGTTCGATGCCACCGACGACGAATAAAGAACCTCTCCCCGAGTTCTCTTTCTACCGCGACAGCACCCCGTGCCTGTCGCGGTATTATTTTGCTTGCATGTGAGGGAAATATCTTTATAATAACCCAGCGCGTCATGAATAGTGAAGAAAACTATTACCTCCTCCGAAACGGCGAAACCTACGGCCCGTATACGGTGCTGCAGTTGCGGCGTATGCTGGCAGAGGGGGATGTGAGCGCTGAGGACTCTATCTGGCGTGAGGGGATGTCCTCCCGCCTGTCGCTGAAGGAGCTACCCGGTGTGTTGGAGCATACGGATTCCCGCTTGCCCGGGTTGCATAGTTTTTCTTTTTCGGAATTCTTTTCGGAGGTATTCAAGCGCCACAGGACGAGGGATATAGAGGAGTGTTTCAGCGCCGGAACTGCGCGCACCACTCCACCGCTGAGCGAGGTAAGCACGGCGTGGCCGGCTCCCTGGATATTTTCGCGCATGATTCTGGTGTGTCTTGTGCTGTATTTCGGCTTCAACTGGGCATCTACCCAGTTCCAGAATCCGCTGCTTGTACCGGGCTTATTGTTTGTCGGCAACTTCGGGATTCCTTTCTGCCTGTTTGTGCTGTTTTATGAGCTGAATGTGCGGCGGGACGTGAGTATATATTCCGCCGGAGTCATGATGATGACCGGCAGCATGCTCTCGCTGATATTCTCGCTCGTGCTCTTTGCCTTCTGGCAGGGGCAGAGCAGTATATGGGCCGGTCCCATTGAGGAGACCGCCAAGCTCATTGCCGTGCTGCTGGTGGCGCACCGCATGTGCAATGGCCGCATCCTGACGGGGCTGTTGCTGGGGGCTGCCATCGGTGCAGGATTCGCGGCTTTCGAGAGTGCCGGCTATACCTTCATGCACCTGCGTCACCTTATCGTGTATTTCACCGCAGCAGATGTGCTGAGCAATTTTGACCCCGCTGCGGCTGCCCATGTGCAGCACATGGCAGAGCAGAGCCTCAGCCCGGATATTGTGATGCAGTATCGGGCTCTTATCACTATGGCTGCCGGGCATACGCAATGGACGGCTATCGTGGCCGGTGCGTATTGGATGGTATGGAGCCGCCTGCGCATGGAGGGCACGCTGGGTGCTCGTGATTCCATCGTCAATTTCAACGTGCTCCTGGATATCCGCTTCTTACGTATTGCGGTGGTGCCTGTTCTGGTGCACATGTTCTGGAACAGCTCGTTGTGTGCCGGATTCCCGGAGCTGAAAATCCTTATATGCGGGGTCGTGAGCTGGGCTGTTGTATTGCGCTTGGTAGCAGCCGGGCTGGGGCAGGTGCGCGCCGCCAAAGCCCTTATTTAACGGGTTTAACAATCCACGTTACAACGCCGAAAAACTCGGACTGCTCGGCCTCGGTAAGGGTGCGCGTGGCAAAATGCGGGTTCTCCGGTACCAGCTGCACCAGGTTGCCCCGGCAGCGCAGGCGTTTGACGGTAAACTCCCCGTCGATTGCTGCGATGATGATGTCCCCGCTCTGCGGTCGCAGGCTGCGGTCCACCACCAGGATGTCCCCATCGTTGATGCCCGCACCCGTCATGCTTTCGCCACGGGCTCGTACATAGTATGTGGTGGCCGGGTGACGCACGCAAAGCGAGTTGAGGTCCAGCACGCTGTTGAGCTCGCCTTGCACAGGAGAGGGGAATCCGGCGGCCACTCCCTCCTCGAAGTAGGGCTGGCCTGCGGGCGGGGCTGAATCCGGTGGTGTTTCCATGGTTGCTGGAATCAACGGTCGTCCTGCAGGATGCTTTGCAGGTGGAGATGCGCGTAGTGCAGGCGGGAGCGCAGGGTGCCCTCCGATACATTGAGCATTTTGGCGATTTCGCCGTAGCTCAGCCCCATGATATCGCAGAGGGTTACCACCTCGCGGTGGGCAGGGGAAAGCTGTTCCATAGCGATTTTGAGGCGCTTCTTCAGGTCATTGACATGAGCACCGCGCATCGGATCAGCTGCCAGAGCCGGGTCGGAGAGTTCGCTGTTTTTCTCGTGCGGGTCTCCGTTTTCATCGTTGTCGATGCTGTAGGTGTTCATACGCTTGCGTTTGCGTATGAAGTTGCGTGCCTGGTTTGCCGCAATGGTGTAAAGCCAAGTGTAGAAGGCGCTGTTGCCATTGAAGTAGCGCAGGGAGTGGTAGGCCTTCAGAAAGGCCTCCTGGGCTATGTCGTACGCATCCGCCTCGGAATTGACCATCTGCATAATCATCACATGCAGGCGGCGGCTGTGGCGGCGTACCAGTTCATCATAAGCCCGCGTCGTGCCCTCGAGCGTGAGCTTTATGAGGCTCTCGTCCGGTAGGTCCTGTAGCTTCGCTGGCTTTAGATTTTCGCTCATGGTTTCGGGGAGGGGTAAAAAAGGGAGGGGAGTTGGGGGGTGCC
>JAZTYL010000032.1:0-113336 GCA_045636905.1 Akkermansia sp. | reverse complement strand
TTCGTATGGACGTTAACAGTAACGGATGATTTGACCTTATGGACACAGAACCGAGCAATCTGGAACAAAGGCCAAGAGGCTACCTGTGCGGCCTTTCTGTACCTGCTACGAGAGATGCCTTTTATGGTTCGCAGCATTAACACGGACAACGGCTCAGAGTTTATCAACTATCATTTACAAAGGATGCTCAAAGAGAGGCACAAGAGGTGTAAACTGACTCGTTCCCGACCTTACAAAAAGAATGATAACGCTCGTGCAGAAGAACGCAATCGTCACAAAGTGAGAGAATTAATAGGCTACGAGAGAATAGACAATGAGCAATGCGTATTCTGGCTCAACCAGGTATATCGCTATCATAATCTACTCACCAATTTTTTCATAGCCAGCACAAGGTTAGTATCAAAGCAACGAAACCCTGTCACAGGCAAAACGAAAAAGAAATACGACAAAGCACGCACTCCGTACGAAAGAGTCATGGAACAAATGAAAGACGGGGCAAGGAAAAGAAACCTTGTGTCTCTGAAAGAATCACTCGACCCCATCGAATTACAGGAAAATATCCAAAAATCCCTAAAAAAGCTCTTCAGTCTCATGAAACCCGAGAGCATTTTATGAGTTTCCCACCCCCTTCCGGCGAATTTTTCTGCCCCAAAATGCCGACTCGCTACGCTCGCTGTCATTTTGGAGCAGAAAAATGGTGGATTTGCCTTGTTTTTGGGTCAATTATTGGCTAAAGTTTCGGTGACCGCAATTTTGAGGCATCCACTTTTCGGTGACTGTTTTTTTTGAGGCAATACGAGAGCGAAGCCCGGAGATACCGCATCAGGCAACGAAATGACACCGCCGCTTCGTCTGCACAAAGCGGCGGCATCCTGACATAAATCCTGCCGGGATTTTACTCCCTGCCGAAGATATTATTCGACGAAACGAATCATATTGGCGTATATATCGGAGGCCTCATTTCCGGCTTCTTCGCCCGCTTCCGTTTCATCCTCATAGAAGGAGTCTATCGTATACTGCATGGATTCCCCCAGCTCGTCCACCAACTTCTTTAACTTTTTGTATTCGTGGGGCTTCACAGCCATATAATATTCCAGAGCCGCCTCCTCTTCCTGCGAGCAGGCCTTCTCCAGCTGAGCATTGAGCTTCTTCAGTTTTGCCGCCGCGCTCTTACCCGGTTTGACCTTAAGGGCAGCCTTGCCGACCTTACGCACGGTGGAACAATACTTTTTGAAAAGCACAACTGTTTTGGGCAGCGTCTCCCGCATCTCGGTAAAATGCTGCATCATGTCAGCCAGTCCCTCATGGGTCACGGCGGTGGAAACCGCCGTCAGCGTATCTCCTGCAGCATTGAAAGAAACCTTAGCCCTGGAGGGCAAAGCAACCCCCTTCGCCCTGAGAGCCGCTTCCAAGTCAGTGTTCCCCTTCTGAAGCCCGAAAACCTCGCCACGCGATACAGCATATGTTCTGGTAAACACGTGTTGACTGTCGTACAAGCCGATTTCGCCATTCTCCACTGTATACACACAGCCCATCTGGTGGCATGCCAGTTTCAGAAGCTCTACGGCCGTTACATTATCCACCTTGAGAGCCACAACCATCGGCTGAGGTTTTGCCAGAGACTCCGGGTGGAATTTCACGCTGACCGACAGTTGATTATCCAGCAGATGTTTACTGAGATAGGCGGCAAAATCAGCTGCTTGGGTCTTCTCGAAACGCGCCTCGGGTACATTCAGAGCCTGCATTTTGTTCCAGGTTTCCCGGTCTGTGACACCCCATTCCACAGACTCAGACTCCTCCTCGTCGTCGCTCTCTTTTTCTTTCTTCGGGGACTTTTTCTTACCCTTTGCCGACTTTCCATGGCTCGAGTCCTTCCCCGCCTTGCGCACACGCTTCGGAGAAAAATCTTCATCTTCAGCTGCTTCAGACACAGGCAATGCTGCCACAGCAAATGCTAACAATATACACCCTGCAGAAATACCACAGCACTTCATAACACCCCCAATGTAACACAGAAGAATACCTTTTTACAAGTTCAAAGAAACCGAATCGCCCTAAAATCGATATTTATTTAACTTCTAGCTTGCTTCATGTTATGCTCAGGGGTATAATGAACGCGTGAACGGAAATGAGTTGAAGCAAACTGCGCTGCGGGCCTACCGCGCCATGGAACTGGCGAGAGCGTTCGACACCAAGCTTTCCGCGCTGTACAAGGCCGGCAAGATATACGGTGGCGTGTTCATAGGCCGCGGGCACGAAGCCATCGCTGCGTGCGAGGGTGTGTACCTGGAGAAAGGGCGGGATGTCTATACTCCCTTCATCCGCGAGCAGGCAGGGCGCTGCGCCTGGGGCGACAGTGTATTGCTGAGCGCGCGCTGCTACTTCGGCAGCGTGGAGGGCATCATGCGCGGGCGAGAGGGCAATGTGCACTGGGGCAACCCGAAGGAAGGCACCGTAGCCACCATCTCCCACCTTGGAGCCGCCGTTTCCGTGGCAGCCGGCATGTTGCTGGCCAAACGCATGCAGGGAGAAAGCGGCTTCGCCGGCGTCATCTGCATAGGAGATGGCACCACCTCCGTGGGCGCCACGCACGAGGCCTGCAACATCATCGCCGTGGAGAAGCTGCCCGCCGTCATTGTCGTCACCAACAACCAATACGCCTACTCCACCCCCAACAGCATGGAATTCGCCTGCAAGAGCCTGTGCGACCGCGGCGCGGGGTACGGCATGACCACGCATGAGTGCGATGGTACCGATTTTCTGGAAACCCTGCAGGTGATGGGGCGCGCCATCGCTGCCGCCCGCGCCGGGGAAGGCCCGCAGTGGGTCGTGGCCAACACGCTGCGCATGTGCGGCCACGGCGAGCACGACGACGCCTCCTACATACCCGCAGAGCTCAAGGCTCAGTTTGCCGACCGCGACCCGCTGGCCGTGGCACGCCGCCAGATGCAGGAGCGGGGCTGGCTGAGCGCAGAGGAAGTAGCCGCTGTGCAGGCTGAAGCTGCAGATGAAGTACAGCGCGCCATGGCTCAGGTGCAGAAGGAAGCCACCCCGAACCCCGCCACGGAGGATTGGAGCGCCACCTCCTGGAAACCCACCCGATACTAACCCGCAAAGCTTTCCACAAACGCATGAGTGTAACCTACATAGATGCCATACATCAGGCCATGGCCGAGCTGCTGGAGGAGGACGAAAAAGTCTTTCTGTACGGGGAGGACATAGCGGGCAAATTCGGCGGCGCCTTCAAGGCCACCAAGGGGTTGGCGGAGAGATTTCCCGGGCGCGTCATCAACGCCCCCATCGCAGAGGACGCCATCATGGGGCTGGCCATCGGTGCGGCCCTGGGCGGCATGCGCCCCATCGTGGAAATGCAGTTTGCCGACTTCGGCACCCTGGCTCAGAACCAGATGTGCAACAACGCTGCCGCACACTACTACCGCACCGGTATCCCCGTGAACGTAACCATGCGCATGCCCTGTGGCGGCACCCCCGGCGGCGGCCCCTACCACAGCCAGAGCGTGGAGGCACTCTTCGCGCACTACCCGGGTGTGCATGTGTTCTGCCCTGCCACAGTGGCAGATGCCTACTACATGCTCAAGCAGGCCGTGCAGATACCCGACCCGGTGGTGTTCATGGAGCATAAGTTCCTGTACCGCTGGCTCAAAGCCGACACCTGGGTGGAGAAAGACCCGCTGCCCATCGGCCGCGCCCGTATCGCCCGCCCCGGCAGACATGCCACGGTGGTGGCCTTCTCCGCCATGGTGCCCGAGGCACTCAAAGCGGCGGATGAACTGGCCGCGACCACCGGCTACAGCCTGGAGGTGGTGGACCTGCGCACCGTCAAACCGCTGGATACCGACACCATCCTGGCCTCCGTGGCCCGCACAGGCCGCCTGCTGGTGGTAAGCGAGGATTTCCCCTGGGGTGGCGTGGCAGCAGAGGTCATAGCACGAGTCAGCAGCGAGGGCTTCCACCTGCTGGATGCCCCGCCCCTGCGCGTCACCTCCCGCGACACCCCCATCCCTTACCACCCGGAGCTGTGGAAGGAACACCGCCCGCACAGCCCGCATATCGTCGAGGCCGCGCGTTACCTCATATCCCTCTGATTTTCCACCTCAACCCCATTTTCTGACACATGCCGCAAGTTCCCATACTCATGCCCCAGTTGGGCGAATCCATAGCCGAGGCCACCATCATGCGCCTGCTCGTGAAGGCGGGCGATGAAGTGCAGGCAGACCAGGAGGTCATTGAGGTAGAAACCAACAAAGCCGTGATGGCTGTCACCGTGTCCTGCGCCGGTACCATAAGCCGCCTCTCCGTAGCAGAGGGCGAAACCGTGGCCGTAGGCGCGGTGATGGGTATCATCGACGCCACGGACGAGGAAGTCGAACGCTCCGGAGCCACACCGCTGGCAGAAGGCGAGGAACCGCCCGCACCCACAGCTGTACCCACCGGTGGCGGTCTGAGCGGAGATGGCGCCCACTTCCGTACCGAAGGTGAGTACCGCGAAGGCAGCACCCGCATGCCGGACACCGGCGGCCGCGGCCTCCCTGTCCCCATGGGTATGCGTGGTGCGCATTACCTTTCCCCGCGCATCCGCTCCCGTATGGATGAGCTCAACATCACCGAGGCAGACCTCGCCTACGTCATCGGCACAGGTGCCGGCGGACGCATCACCATAGATGACTTCGAGAACTTCCTGAACTATGTGGACGGCTGGCCCTCCCGCCCCGTGTCGCCCATGCGTCGCAGTGTGGCCGGCAGCATGCAGCGCACCTGGCGCCGCCCCATTGCCAGTGCCGGGCGCCCCATCTACATGGCCCCCATCATCCTGCACCGACGCAACCACCCCCGCAAGCCCGGTATCACTCTCTACTTCCTGCGTGCACTCGCCATTGCTCTGGCACAGGCCCCGGAATGCGCCGGCTACATGGTGGGCGGGCGCATCCTCACCCCGCGCCGCATCGACATCGGTGTGGCTGTACAGGTGCCGGACGGCGTGATGGTGCCGGTCATGCGCAATGTGGATGAGTACACCCTCAACGAACTTATCGACGAATACAACAAGGTTGTGGCCCAGGCCCGCGAGCGCAAGCTGGACCCCGCCTATGTGGGCGGCGGCATTGCCACGGTATCGAACTTCGGCGGCTTCGGGCTCACCTTTGCCTCCCCCATGCCCCTGCCGAGCGAAAGTCTCATCCTGGGCGTGGGCTCGGTGGAGAAAACGCCGGTGTGGAGCGACGAGGTGGAGTGTTTCATCCCCGTGGAAAAAGCCAATATCGTGGCCTCCTTCGACCACCGCGTGGTGGACGGCGGCGACATCGGCCGCCTCATGCAGAAAATAGCCTATTACCTGGAGCACCCCGAGCTGCTGTAATACCATGGAACGCCCCGACCCAGCCAGACATGTGCTCGGCGTGCTCGCCGGCGCCGGTGAATACCCCCGACTCATGGTCGAGGGGGCAAAACGTGCCGGTATGCGCGTAGTCGTGGCGGGTTTTCGCGGCGCCGCAGACAAAAGCCTGGCGCAGCTCTGCGATGCCTTCGCCCTTTTCCGCGTCGGTGCACTGGATGCCCCGCGCGAGTTTTTCCAGCAACACGGAGTCACCCATGTGGTGATGACCGGGCAGATTAAGCCGGCCTGCATCTACACCATGTGGCCGGATGCCACTGCACGCCGCGAGCTCGCCCGGCTGGACCGCCGCAATGCACACACCATCTTCACCGCCGTGTGCAACTATGTGGCACGCTACGGCATGACCATGCTGCCCTCCACCACCTTCATGGAGGAAGTGCTGCCGCCCCCCGGCCACCTGGCAGGCCCCGCCCCGACTGCGGAGCAACTGCAGCAGGCGCACCGCGGCATGCAGCTCGCACGCGAGATTGCCCGCCTCGATATCGGCCAGAGCCTCATGATGCGCGGCGACACAGTAGCCTGCGTGGAGGCCTACAAGGGCACCAACGAGTGCATCCGCAGCGCCGGGCAGCCCCCCGTCACCCTCTGCAAAGTCACCAAGCCCGGACACGACATGCGTTTCGATGTCCCCTGCATCGGCCTGCGCACCGTGCAGCATTGCTCCGCTGCCGGGGTAAACCACATTGTCTTCGAGGCGCACCGCACCATTCTCTTCCAGAAACAGGCAGTCATCGACCACTGCAACGCCCACGGCATCACCCTGCATGCCATGGATATGCCCGCAGATGGCCCCACCGTGCCGGACCCCGGCCATATACCGGACGACGGCGAGCACGCCCTCGCCATGGCCACAGCCCTGGAGCAGCTCGGCATCGGCAACTCCGCTGTGGTGTGCGAGGGTGTCGTCATTGCCGTGGCAGACCCGGATGGCCCGCTCAAGTGCATCCGCCGCGCCGGTGCCTACATGAAGCGCATTCGCTTCGTTCGCCTGGTCAACTGGCTCTGCCGCGTGCTGCTGGGCCGCCCGGGAGCCCCACCTGCACCCATGGTGATGCGAGGCACCCCTAGCTTCACCATCACTCCGGAGCTGCAGCGGGCGGCCAAAAAAGTCGGCATCGACCTGCGCTGATATATTTTTCTCATGAAACACCCCCTGCTACTCTGCCTGTCGCTGCTGCTCTGCAGCTGCACCACGAACTACAGCCTGCCCGTCTTTAACCTCGGGCGCACGGTGGACCCCGTCTGTTTCCAGAACGACAATTGGCACCTGTACCTTGCAGATGGTCAATGGTATGTCGAAGGCCTCCGCTGCACCTACAGGCATTACACCCACATGGACAATCCCATTCCGGTCAACCTCATTCCCTTTGTTGACCTCGGAAGAATTGAAGACCCCTGGGAGACTATGGTGGAAAAAAAGGAGGAGGACGTCTACATTCCTATCCACCCGGATAGCTACGCTGACGTCCGGCAGCTGCTGAATGGTAAGAAAACCGACCGCCCCCTGCGGCTCGATACTCAGAACGTCCAAAGCTCCCTGCCGGGGAAAATCACCAGGTTCTCCACCCCTTACATGAAAACCGACTACCCCTGGGACAAAGGAGAAGTGCGTACCTCTGCCCACGCCCTCTGGGCCTACCCGCTCGGGGTTGCCACCGCCATTGCGGTAGATGTACCGGCATCGATACTCACCACCGTGCTCTTCTTACCCGGCGGAGTCTGCATGGCTCTGACAGATGCCGGTGGCCAGCAACAGGCCCTGCCACCTATGCCGGCAGATATCAGCGCCACCGCGAATTGAGCAGCCGGGCATTCGCACGGACACACAACATAAGTTCAGGCTTGCATATTCAGCATAAAGGGGTATACTACCCGCACACAATCATGATGAAACGTTCAGCTATTTTCCCGATTATCGCCGCCCTTCTGCTGCCCTCCTGCATCAATTCCATGGTGTACAACGGCAGCGGCAAACACATGCCGGACCTTACATACGGCCACACCGAATCCGCTATAGCCCTCAAAGCCGACGACGGCACCACGCTGCGCGGCTGGTTCTTCAACCGCGGAGCAGGTACACCCCTGGTGGTATTCTACGGCGGCAATGCCATGAACGTAGGCAATTTCACCTCCATCGCCGCGGCGGACCCCACACGCTCCTACCTGCTCATGAACTACCGCGGTTACGGCGGCAGCGAGGGTAAGCCGAGCGAGGCCAGCCTTGTGGCAGATGCCCGCAGCTGCATCGCCCAGGCCCGTGCGCTGATGGGTACACCCGGCCCGCTGAGTCTGGTTGGCTACAGCCTGGGTTCCGGTGTAGCCATGCAGGTGGCCGCCGGCACAAAGACGGCTTCCCTCATCCTGGTCTGCCCCTTCGACAGCATGACGGAAGTTGCCTGCAACCAGGTGCCCTTCTTCCCGCGCATCCTGCCGATGGATGATTGGAAATCCTCGCAATACGCCCCCTACATCACCTGCCCGGTCACCATCATGCGCGCGCAGACGGACGACATCGTGCCTGCGGAAAGCACAGACCGCCTCATTCAGTCTTTCCCCACCACGCCGACTATCAAAACATACCCGGCAGACCACAACAGCATCTTTGCCTGCCCGCAGTTTACATCGGATATCATGAAGGCCCTGCCCCTCAACCGCGAAACGGACGTGGAAGAGGCCTGATATTTCCCGACTGATTGAGGGTAATCTGCGCCGCCTATGAGCGAAATCCGCGCCGGAGCTGTCCTGAACTATGTGAACCTGGGGTTACGCATCGGCGTACCCCTGGTGCTCACGCCTTACATTCTGGACGCTCTGGGACCGGCGGAATACGGGCTGTACATGCTGGCCAGCACCCTGCTGGTGCGCCTCTACCTCAGCGACCTGGGACGCACGGCCGGCACCAAGTACCTGAGCGAGTACCGCGCACGGGGAGATGCTGCCGGAGAAGCGCGTTTTCTGGGCATGCTCACGGTGCTGTACACTCTGGCCGGCGGTATCCTGCTGGGGCTCGGGCTGGCTGTGTACCCCTTTCTGAGCAGGATATTCCCTCAGTTCACGGAGGCTGAGCTGGGTATCTACCGCGTGCTCTACCTCATGACGCTGGTGAATGCCGCCCTGCTGTTCCCGGCGCGGAGTCTGGCCGGCATAGCCGACAGCCGCCAGAAGTACACGATACCGGGGCTCATCGCGGTGGGCAGCTCTGTGCTGAATGCCGTCGGCACCTGGCTGGTGCTGCAGTGGGGCTGGCGCAGCGTGGGGCTGGTAGCCTTCAACATAGGCACCGGTCTGCTGGCAGTGCTGCTCAACATGCTGTACTGCTTCGCCGGACTGCGGGCGCGTCTGAATCTGCGCAGCGGGTGGGACACCGGTCTGTGCCGCAGCCTCTTCGCCTTCTCCTGGTGGCTGCTGCTCAACCAGCTTATCAACATGCTCAATGCCGGCACGGGGAATTATCTCGTGGCCATCACCCGCGGAGCAGATGCCGCCGCCGTCTACACCTGCGGCCTGCAGATATACGCCAACTACTTTCTGCTGGGCAGCTGCCTGGCACAGCTCTTCCTGCCCCGCGTAGTGGGGCTGGTAGTGCGTGGCGCCTCGCCTGCCATACAAACGGAAGCCATGGCTCGGGTAGGGCGCGTGCAGCTGTTTATCCTGCTGCCGGTGGCAGTGGCGCTTATTTTCTACGGGAAGCAATTCTTCACCCTGTGGGTCGGGCACAAACTGGGTGCACAGGCCGAGCTCAGCTGGCTCATCGCCGTGGCGCTGGTTGTACCGCAGACCTTCAGCCTGGTGCAGGCACTGGGCTGGCAGATCAGCCAGGCCCGCAACGCATTGAAACAGCGTGTGGGCATCACCGCCTTCAACAGCGCTCTGTTTATCGTGGTGAGCTTCTTTGTCTGCCTGTGGTGGGGCATCGAGGCACAAGCCGTGTGGGCTGCCATCTCCATCACCATTCAGCTGCTCATGCTCAACCTCATCCACTACCGCGGGCTGGGATTGAGCCCTCTGCGCTTCTACGCCCGCACCTTTGCCGGCTGGCAACTGTGGGCACCGGGGCTGGCGCTGTGCGCCTGGGGCATCGGCGAGTTGATACCGGGCTGCGGCTGGTGGAGCCTCCTGGGCAAGCTGGCAGCCTTCGGCGTCCTCAGCGTTGTGTTACTGCGCCGCTGCTACAGCATGTCTCCCGGGCGCTGAATCGGCGCCCGTCTTATTTTGCGGGGCGCTTCCGGCGAATCATGCGGCTGCGGTTGATACTGGTATTCGGGTTGGCAAAAACGCCTCGGAGCTGCTTCTTGCGGCTTTCCTTCACCTGGGGAGAAAGGCGCAGGTCGGCATCGATGATGGCGTAGGCCACCTCTGCTGCGGCGTACACATCCTCCGGCGTTTCCACACCGAGGATGAGGAGGCGATACTTCAGCTCCAGCAGCTGGCGCCTGTTCTGCGGCACCGCCTGCTCCAGGGCAGCATTCACCAGCACCAACGCAGCGGCATCTGTGGGTGCGGCATCCGCCGCGGCCTTGCACTCCGCGAAGCGGCGCTCTGCCTCTGCCTCGGCGCGCAGCCCGCTCACATCCTGCGTATCCAGCTCGGCAAGCTCATGCTTCAGCGGGGCATTCAGCTCCCGCAGCTCTTCCGGTATCAGGCTCCAGGCCTCCAGCATGCAGCGGAGCTTAGCCTCTCCCTCCAGCTGTCCAGCCCGGCGCAGCAGCTTATCTGCCTGCAGGCCTTTTTCCAAAATACCACGCACCACAGCCGGGTCCGACTCATAGCCGAAAAGCCCCCCGAGCGCACGCCCGCGGGCATCCAGCACCAGCACGGTGGGGTAGCCGTCTATCTTGTAGCGGGCGCAGAGCTCCTGATTCCGGGCCAGCAATTCGGGGTCGAAATTCGGATTTCGCGGTACATCCACCTCCAGCAAAACAAAGTTCTGCTCTGCCCAGTTGCTGAACGCCGGATACTCCAGCACATCTTTCCGCAGACGTATGCAGTAGTAGCACCAGTCCGACCCGGTAAAGTCCGCCAGCACAGCCTTGCTCTGCCCGCCGGCCTGAGCCAGTGCGGCCTCAAAATCCGTACCCCACTCAGCCGCCGTGGCAGATACAGCCAGCACCAGGGCCGACAGGGCTTGCATGATTTTCCCGCCAAACATCGCTTACTTCTCCGTTCAGAGTTTCTGCTCCAGCTCAGCCACCAGGCGCCGCATGCTGCGGGTCAGCAGCGCCACCACGGCATCGAATCCCTCCGCTCCGCCATAATAAGGGTCGGGTACAGAGCGTTCCGTTTCCTCTGCCCCGAACCACTGCCACATGCCGCGCACGCGGGCAGAATCCCCCTCGTTGCGAGCCAGTGTCAGGATATCCTGCTCGTTGTATTCATCCTGCGGGACAATGAGGTCGAATTCGCTGAAATCCGCCCGGCGGAAGGTGCGGGCACGGTGGCCGCCGTAGCTGTAGCCGGCTCGCTCCAGCGCCGCCAGCATGCGGCGATCCGGGCGGCTGCCGGTGTGGTACGAAGCCGTGCCGCAGGAATCCGCTGCCACGCGCCCGGCCAACGCAGATTCCGCCACAACGGCGTTGAAAATTATCTCCGCAGCGGGGCTGCGGCAAATGTTGCCCAGGCAGACAAATAACACTCTGTACGGGGTGGAGACACTCATGATTTGCTTCTGAAATACCGAAATGAGAAAAAAGCGGTTGACGCCGCGGCGCGTATCTGGTATGAACCCAGTAGCACACAGCCAGTATAACACACACACATGAACATTGCACGCCTGAAATCCGAGCCGGAGATATTTTATTCCCTGCAGGGGGAAGGAGCCCGCTGCGGCAGCCCTGCCGTCTTTCTGCGCCTCGCGGGCTGCAACCTGCACTGCAGCTGGTGCGACACGCGCTACAGCTGGCTGCCCGGTTGTGAGCTGGAGGAGGCAGAGGTAGCGGCTCGCCTGCAGGCCTTCGGCTGCCCGGCAGTGGTCATCACCGGCGGCGAACCCCTGCTGCAGGCCGAGGCGCTGGAACGCCTGCTGGCCTTATTGCCGACGGATTTTTACATAGAGGTGGAAACCAACGGCACCCTGCCCCCCACGCCGGTACTGGCAGCTCGCGTGAATCAATGGAATGTTTCCCCCAAGCTGGCGCATGCGGGCAACGCCCCTGCTGAAGCCTTGCGACCGGAGGTACTGGCCGCCTTTGTCGACACACAGAAGGCGTGGTTCAAGTTTGTGGTGCGCAGCGAAGAAGACTGGCCCGCCATCGAGGCACTGGAGCTTCCGCAGCAGCGTATCATCCTCATGCCCTGCGCGGCGAACCGCCGCGAGCTGGAGGCTGCACGCCCCGCTGTAGCACAGATGTGCCTGGAGCACCGCGTTCGCCTCGGGGAGCGACTCCACGTCGTCCTCTGGGATACGGCGAAAGGGGTCTGAGGAAGGATGCGAACTCAGCGTCCGAGAGTATGCGTGCGGCACCACTTGCTCAGCCGCTCCAGCACACTCTTATCCTCTGCCGTAGGCTTGCGCACTATCTGGCGCCACCCCTCAGAGTCCTTCTGCTGTATGTTCAGAACCACGGAGTCCCCGGCATTCGGAAAGTTCAGCGTATACCCCTCCCCGGAGAGTACCAGCCCGGGTGAGTAGGTCACCATGGAAGACTCGCCCTCCGTCACAAAAGTCTGCAGATAGGTACGCAGCTGTGCCTGCTCTGTGGAGCGCAGATTCACCTTTTTCCGGCGCGGAATGCCGCTGTTCTGGTAATCCAGCACATAATTGCTTTTACCGGGCACGGCAGTCCAGTCCACCTCGGTAACCTGAGTACAGGAAACCGGCAGCAACACGGCAGCAAGGGATAGCAGGCACTTCTTCATGTGCATCATTATACGCGCCGGCGCTTATTTGTCAAGCACCGGCAACATGTTCGAACCACTCCGCCTCAAACTCAGACCGGAGATTTCTCTTTCTTCACCTCCTTGCCCTCCAGGTAACGCACATAGCGCGACACGCCCGCACCATAGCGCGAGGCCAGGCGGTAGTCCGGCTCGGTATCGATGAGGCGGCAGCAGCTGCGATGCCAGTAGAACAACCAGCCACCCAGCCCCAGCAACACAAGCCCGGCTCCGGCCAATATCGCATACGGCGTGGCGTTGCCGGCTTCTATCCAGGCCTGAGCGCGCTCCTTCCAGGTGACTTCTTTCTCCTTCTCCTCCGGTTTGAGGGGAAGCTCAATCTTGCGCACGGTACCGGCAGTTTCGGGAGTCAGGGGGGTAAAATCCTTTTCCAGCGGGCGGATGCAGGCATGCAGGCTGCGGATACCGGCCAGCAGGCCCTCCGTGCCGCCACCTGCGGCAGCCACACTGCGGCGCACAGTTTCCAGCCACTCACGCGCCTGGTCATCCGTGGGTTTGATTTCCTTGTACCCCAGCTCCACGGTGGCGGGTTCGCCCACGCCGAATTGCAACACGGCGGCATACTGCCCCGGCTGGGCAACATGCGTCACCAGGTTCGTGGAAGCCAATTCGCGCGGCACTTCCTGGCCGTTGACAAACACGGAGACAAACAGGTGGAAACGTGAGTGAGCATTGAGCTCGCGCAACACATGGGCTACATCTCCGCGCTCCACATCGCTGAGCAGCATCTGCGGATCCCGCAATACCGTGCCGCGGGGGTCGAGATACAGCTTGCAATAGCGCCCGGGCACCTTGGTGTCACTCTCCGTCTCGGCCTTGCTGTTTCGGCGAGCCGGTGCGGGGCGTTCGGGTGCGGAGTCGGTTTTCTGTTTGCGACCGGGCATCAGGAGGTTATACCCCTCCGGGAGACGACCGGACATCAGATGCACATAATCCACGGAAGACCACTTGGGCTCCGCATTGTATGCCGCTGCCACACCGGGCACCACAGGCGGCGCAGGCGGTGCCTCGGCAGGCGGAGCCTCAGCCGGTGCTTCGGCGGGCGGCGCCTCGGCAGGCTGTGTTTCTGTGGGTGGCTGCGGCTCGGCTGCCGCCTCCTGAGCCTGTACCAGGGGCGAGGCGGAAAGTGCCACTGCCGCCCCGGCTGCCAACAACGGAGGCAGCATATTGAAGCGAAGCCCTGCTTTGCGGCGCAGCTCGCGGTTCACCTTGCGGCCATTGCGCGCCAGCTGCCCCACGGCATCCGCCATAACGCGCCGAAGCGCCGTAACCATGGCTCGCTCGCGGAACTGAAGGCGAGACCCCACAATGCAGGAGTTGATTTTATCCGGCAGCACGTAGGGATCCAGCATATACCCCCAGGAGAAACAGGCTACCTCCAGCTGCACATCCAGCACCAGCATGAGTATCCAGTCCTGGCGCACCGGCGGCGGACACGGCAGGCACAGGTCGCGGCAGCGCCCGCAGAAATTCTGCCAGAGTCCGGCAAACAGGCCGGGCTCCACCTCCTCTTCCACCGGGGGGCGTTCTTCCCCCGGTTTACGCTCGCGGAGCTCAGCAGTCTCAATGGTGACCATCTGCTCGCGCTTTCCGAAAGACGGGTGGTGAATACGCGCATGATTCAGTGCCCAGTGCGCATGCGGACGGAACTCGCGCAGCTGCCCGTGGTCCGTGATATACACACAGAGCACCACCGGAGCCACGCGGCGCTCCAGATTCGCCAGATACCCCAGCAACTCCACGCGCTCGCGGTGCGTCAGGGCACCGGCCTCGTCCACCACGCGGGTGAACTCTATGTCGTGCTCCCCGAAAAGGGCATCTGCACGAGCCATGCCATAGCCGCACGCGGGGCACTGGTCTTCTGCTCCGGAGTGGATGGACGAACTGCAACGTGGGCAAATCGGCATGGCTCAGCGATAATACGGGAGTTTTCTGCGTATCAGGCCAGTGCGGCGATGATGGCATCGCCCATGCCGGACGTGCCCACACGGATTTCGCCCTCAGCCCCGGTGCTCAGGTCGCCGGTGCGGTAGCCGGCAGCAATCACGGCACGCACAGCGGCATCCACAGCATCGGCAGCGGCTGTCTCGCGGCAGGAGTAGCGCAGCATCATGCTCATGGAGAGAATCTGAGCGATGGGGTTGGCAATGCCCTGCCCGGCAATATCGGGAGCGGAGCCGCCGGAAGGCTCGTAGAGGCCGAAGGTGCTCTCTCCGTTCTTGCAGAGGGAGGCACTAGGCAGCATACCCAGAGAACCGCAGACGATAGCCATCTCATCCGTCAGGATATCGCCGAAGGTATTTTCCGTCACCATCACATCGAACTGGTTGGGGTTGCGCACCAGCTGCATGGCGGCGTTGTCCACATACATGTGCGTAAGCTGCACATCCGGATACTGCGGAGCAATGTCATTCATCACCTCGCGCCACATCACAGAGGAAGCCAGCACATTCGCCTTATCCACGCTGCACAGGCGCCCGCTGCGCCCGCGTGCGGCCTCGAAAGCCACGTGGGCGATGCGCTCCACCTCGCTCTTCTTGTAGAAAAGGGTATCCAGTGCCACGGTCTCGCCATCCCGCTCGCCGTAGAACTTGGGCTCGCCGAAATACATACCGCCGGTGAGCTCGCGCACGCAGAGGATATCGAAGCCCTGGGGGATGATGCTGTTCTTGATGGGAGAAGCCTCCACCAGCTCAGGCAGGCAGATACCGGGGCGAAGATTGGCATACAGGCGGAAGTGTTTGCGCAGCGGCAGCAGAGCACCACGCTCCGGGCGCTCATCCGGCGGCAGCTTGTCCCACTTGGGGCCGCCTACAGAGCCGAAAAGAATAGCATCCGCCGCTTCACAGGCAGCCAGAGTCTCGGCAGGAAGCGCCTTACCGCAGTTGTCGATACCAGCGCCACCCACATAGCAGGAAGTACGCTCCGTGCTGAAACCGTACTTAGTCTCAACAACATCCAGCACGCGCAACGCCTGCTCCATTACCTCGGGGCCGATACCGTCTCCCGCCAGAACCGCTATCTTGTATGTATTCATGTCTGCCCCCTATCATACACCCTCCCACGCCTTCTGACAAGTGCGGATTGCGCGCGCACAGGTCAAACACACCAGAAATATGACAAAGGCACACGACGCGCCCCTTGCGTATTTTTCAACCCGCACATTTTTTCGGACTCAATTATCTCCCAATCTCCCTGCGGTCTATTAAGCTTTATCAATAAGAATACAACGCACCACATCTAACAACATTCACGCCAATTTCTAACAGCCATTTCTTCTTTTTCGGAAAAATTATTGAGATTTTTTTGTAGAATTTTCACAGCGCCCTGCGTTCTCCCCATCAACAGCGGCCACGACGGCCCGAAACACTTAAAACCAAAAACAAAATCAATATTATGAAGCACTCATTCATACTCGCTCTCGTGGCTGCCATGCCCGTATTCGCCCAGGAGGCTCAGCCCCAGGTTGCCCCCGCTCCCGCTCCGGTAGCTGCTCCCGCCGCCCCGGCTCCCAAGATGGACCGCAAGGCTGCTATGGAGGCCCGCAAGGCTGAGTTCATGGCCAAGTTCGACGCCGACAAGAACGGCAAGCTCGACGACAACGAGAAGAAGGCCGTGCGCGAGTATTTCCGCGCCGAGTTCATGAACAAGTTTGACGCCAACAAGGATGGCAAGCTCGACGACAGCGAGAAGGAGTCCATCAAGAAGGCTTTCAGCAAGGGCCGCAAGGCCGAGGGTAAGCGTCACGGCAAGGGCCGCAAGGCTGCCGGCAAGCGCCACGGCAAGGGCCACAAGTTCCAGGGCAAGCGCCACGGTAAGGGTCAGAAGTTCGGCCGCCACGGCAAGCGCCACGGCCAGAAGGGTATGAAGCGCGAGGCTCGTCGCCCCATGATGCCCGGTTTCCGCGGCCAGTTCGGTCCCAAGGCTCCCAAGTTCGCCAAGAACGGTAAGGCTCGTCGTCCCATGATGCGCGGTTTCCGCGGTCAGTTCGGCCCCAAGGCTGCCCAGTTCGGTGGTAAGGCTCCCAAGTTCGGTAAGAGCTTCAAAGCCCGTCGCCCCATGATGCCCGGCTTCCGCGGTCAGTTCGGCCCCAAGGCTCCCAAGGCTGCTCAGTTCGGCTGCAAGGCTCCCAAGTTCGGCAAGAGCTTCAAGGCCCGTCGCCCCATGGTTCGTGGCTTCCGCGGTCAGTTCGGCCCCAAGGCTGCCCAGTTCGGCTGCAAGGCTCCCAAGTTCGGTAAGAACTTCAAAGCCCGCCGCCCCATGATGCCCCGCTTCCGTGGTCAGTTCGCCCCCAAGGCTGTGAAGTGCAACTGCGGCTGCGCCAAGTAAGAGGCTGCCGGTGATACACTGAAAAGCTCATCAAATCTGAGGAGGGAATCCGCATGGATTCCCTCCTTCGCTTTTAAGTTACAATAACTTTAAGAATAAAGTTCATTTTTGCCTGTAGATTTTTCCGCAAAAATACGTTCCCCGGAATAAGGAGGCGTTAAGCGCCCGGTAATAATAAATAAACCACAAAAAAACATGCTTAAGAAGAATACACTTATCGTGGCGCTTATCGCCGCCCTTCCCGTCCTGGCTCAGGAGACTGCTCCCCAGCAGCCCGGCCCTCGCGCTCTGTACTGGGGCGCTGCCGGTGAAATGCCCGCTCCGCAGAAGGGTCGCGCCGACATGCACAAGCGCATGCTGGAGAAGTTCGACACCAACAAGGATGGCCAGCTCAACGACGAGGAGAAGGCCGCCATGAAGGAGCAGTTCGGCAAGCGCGGCGCCCGCCCCGAAGGTAAGCGTCCGGAGGGTAAGCGCCCGGAAGGGATGCGCCCCGGCAAGCCCGGTAAGCGCGCTGAAGGGGTTCACCCCGGCAACCGCCGCCGCCCCCACAACGAGCGCCCCGAGATGATTGAGAAGTTTGATACCGACAAGGACGGCAAACTGAGCGAAGAAGAAAAAGCTGCTCTGAAGGCCGAGTTCGGCAAGCGCCGCGCCGAGCGTGGCAACCGTGGCCCCCGCCCCGAGGGTGGCCGCCGCGATGGCAAGCGCCGCTCCCGTGGTGAGCGTCCGGAGGCTCCGGTAAATGCTCCCACCACTCTGGAGCTGTAAAAACAGAAAATCTTTGCGCAGAATCAAGCGCAAGTTATATGCAGCAAAAACCCCGGCAATTCAGTTTGCCGGGGTTTTTGTGTTGCACCCCCTGAGGCGGGAATGCTTTATACTGAAGATTCAGACCTTGCTCAGCCCTTCATGCCGGAGATATTGCCGTCTGCGTCCACTTTGATGGCGCAGGCAGAGGGCACCTTGGGCAGCGCGGGCATGCGCATGATGTCGCCGCAGAGAGCCACCAGGAAACCGGCGCCGTTGGCAATCTCGAAATCACGCACCGTGATGGTGAAACCGGTGGGACGACCGGGCAGCGTGGCGTTGTCGGACAGGGAATTCTGCGTCTTGGCCATGCAGATGGGCAGGTCAGTCAGACCATTGGCAGCCATGAGGGCGAGTTTCTTCTGAGCAGCCTTGGTGAGCACCACGCCATCCGCACCGTAAATCTTGCGGGCGATGGTAGCCATGCGCTCCTCCACAGGGATATCCAGCTCGTAGAGGCACTTGAAGGGCTCGGGGGCAGCGCCCTCCATGCTCTCTGCCACGATGCGGGCGAGCTCGCGGGCTCCCTCGCCGCCCTTGCCGAACACGTTGGCAACGGCGCAACCCACACCCATCTGCGCGCAGAGTTCCTTCACGGCGGCAATTTCCTCCTCAGTATCAAAGGCCTCAAACAGATTGATGGCCACAGTCACAGGGCGATTGTACAGCTTGGCACTCTCGATATGAGCCTGCAGGTTGGCCAGACCACGGCGCACTGCCTCCGCATTGGGCGGATCCAGCTCGGTCTTGGCTACACCACCGTGCATCTTCAGTGCACGAATGGTCGCCACAATCACGATGGCATCCGGGGACAGCCCGCTCTGGCGGCACTTAATGTCCAGGAACTTCTCTGCACCGAGGTCGAAGGCAAAGCCGGCCTCCGTCACAGCGTAATCCGCACAGGCCAGAGCCATCTTGGTAGCGATGACCGAGTTGCAGCCGTGAGCAATATTGGCGAAGGGGCCACCATGCACGAAGGCGGGCACGCCCTCCAGGGACTGCACGAGATTCGGGTTGATAGCCTCGCGCAGAATCGCCAGCAGGGAATCCGTCACCCCGAACTCGCGGGCGTACACAGCTTCATCCTCTGCGGTGAAGCCCACCACGATGTTGTCGATACGGCGGCGCAGGTCCTCCAAATCCTCGGCCAGACAGAAGCAGGCCATAATCTCGGAAGCGGGGGTGATATTGAACCCTTCCTCACGCGGCACGCCATTCTTGTTGAGACCCACCACGATATTGCGCAGCGAGCGGTCATTCATGTCGATAACGCGCTTCCAGAGCACCTTGTTCTGGTCCAGACGCGTTGTCTTGTAGAAAAGAGCATTGTCGATTACGGCAGCCAGCAGATTGTTGGCAGAGGTGATGGCGGGGAAGTCGCCATTGAAGCACAGGTTGATGCTCTCGCCGGGGGTGATGCTGGAAGCACCGCCGCCCGTAGCACCGCCCTTGCGGCCGAATACAGGCCCCATGCTCGGCTCACGCAGCGCGAGACACACGCTCTTGCCATTTGCCTTGAGCCCCTGAGCCAGGCCGATGGACACGGTGGTCTTACCCTCGCCGGCAGGCGTGGGAGTAAGCGCACTCACCAGCACCAATTTTCCCTTGCGGGGACGCTCGCGGAGAACCTGCAGGCTCACCTTTGCCTTGTCGCGACCGTAGGGCACAATCATCTGCTCATCCAGCCCAAGGGTGGCTGCCATCTTTGCGGTAAAGCTTTCTGTATTCGCCATGAGCGGACTATACCACACATTTTCCCCTTTTGCAAATGCAAACACGCCACTTCTCCACCAAAACGCATAAGAAAAACAAAAAAACATGCGCCGAATGTTGATTTTCATTGTTTTCCCCGGAGTAAGACGCCCCTCTGCACACCATTTTCCCCGCCATTTCACGAGTCGAGCGGGTGAAAGATGCCAACGGCACATTCTGTGTGGCAGGTCTCTGCCACATTTTTTCTGTGCATGCAGCCTTTTTGGGTTGATTCGGGAGGCCGTTCGGTGTATGATACCCGCAGTGGGAACTCGCGCGACTGCGTGCAGCCGCGCGTCTTTCCTGCACATACGATTTTCAAACATCCGTATTCACAATTATGAGCACTACATACAGCACCATAGACGCCAACGAGGCCGTAGCCTCCGTAGCGTACCGTTGTTCAGAAGTAGCCGCCATCTACCCCATTACCCCGTCCTCTCCGATGGGTGAATCGGCAGAGACGTGGACGGCCGTAGATCGCAAGAACCTCTGGGGGACGGTCCCCAGCATCGTGGAGATGGAAAGTGAGGCCGGCGCAGCCGGTGCCGTACACGGCGCTCTGCAGACGGGCTCTCTGGCCACCACCTTCACGGCTTCGCAGGGTCTGCTCCTGATGATTCCCAACATGTTCAAGATTGCCGGCGAGCTGACTCCCTGCGTCTTCCACATTGCCGCCCGTGCCCTCGCCGCCCAGGGTCTTTCCATCTTCGGCGACCACAGCGACGTGATGAGCTGCCGCTCCACAGGTTTCGCCATGCTCTGCGGCGCCAGCACCCAGGAAGCTCCGGATATGGCCGCCATCGCCCATGCTGCCACGCTGGAGAGCCGCGTGCCCTTCATCAACTTCTTCGACGGCTTCCGCACCTCCCACGAGGTAGGCAAGATTGCCGATATCACGGACGACACCCTGCGCGCCATGATTGACCAGAAGTGGGTGGACGACTTCCACGCCCGCGGTCTTACGCCGGACGCCCCCGTCATCCGCGGTACTGCCCAGAACCCGGACGTATACTTCCAGGGTCGCGAAACCGTCAACAAGTTCTACGACGCCGTGCCCGCCATCGTGAAGGGCGCCATGAAGAAATTCGGCGACCTCACCGGTCGTTACTATGATGTGGTAGAATACATCGGCAGCCCCAATGCCACCCGTGTCATCATCATGATGGGTTCCGGCGCCGAGGCAGCTCTCGAGGCCGTAACCGCCATGGGCGAGGACGTGGGCGTGCTGAAGATTCGCATGTACCGCCCCTTCCCGGCCGCAGACGTCATTGCCGCTCTGCCCAAGACCGTACAGAAGATTGCCGTGCTGGATCGCACCAAGGAGCCCGGCAGCCAGGGTGAGCCCCTGCTGCAGGACGTTGTGCAGACCCTGGCAGACGCCCAGGTAGCCGGCACCCTGCCCTTTGCCATGCCCAAGGTTGTGGGTGGCCGCTATGGTCTGGGTTCCAAGGAGTTCACGCCCGCCATGGTGAAGGGTGTGTTCGACGAGCTCGCCAAGGCTGAGCCGATGACCGGTTTCTCCGTCGGTATCGAAGATGACGTGACCGGCAAGAGCATTGCCTACGACCCGAACTTCTCCACCGAGCCCGACACGGTGACCCGTTGCATGTTCTACGGTCTGGGTTCCGATGGTACCGTAGGTGCCAACAAGGACGCCATTAAGATTATCGGCAAGCACACGGACCTGTACGTGCAGGGTTACTTCGAGTACGACTCCAAGAAGTCCGGTTCCTCCACGGTATCCCACCTGCGCTTCGGTACCACGCCGATTCACAGCACCTACCTCATCACGAACGCGAACTTCATCGCCCTGCATCAGCCCAGCCTGCTCAACCTCTTCGACTTCCTGAAGAACGCCGCGCAGAACGCCACCTTCCTCATCAACACCGCAGTGGCTCCGGAGAAGGTGTGGGACAGCCTGCCCGCCCGCATGCAGCAGCAGATTCTGGACAAGAACATCAAGGTATACTGCATCGACGCCTTCAAGGTGGCTCGCTCCACCGGCATGGGCGGCCGCATCAACATGATCATGCAGACCTGCTTCTTCAACCTCGCCGGCGTGATTCCCGCAGAGGAAGCCCTCGGTTACATCAAGGAGGCCATCAAGAAGACCTACGGCAAGAAGGGTGAGGAAGTGGTAGCCAAGAACATCGCTGCCGTGGACGCCTCCCTGGCCAACCTGTACGAGGTACCCCTGGGCACCGGCATCACCGGCCACGAAATCCCGGACGCTCTGGTGGGCAACCCGCCCGACTTCGTGCGCAACGTGCTCGGCAAGATTGTGACCGGCAACGGTAACTCCGTGACCGTGGGCGAAATGCCCGTGGACGGCACCTTCCCCAGCGGCACCACGCAGTACGAGAAGCGCGACCTCGCTCTGGAAATCCCCGTCTGGAACCCGGAGAAGACCGAGACCAGCAAGGCCTGTATCCAGTGCGGTAAGTGCACCATGGTGTGCCCGCACGCTGCCATCCGCGCCAAGATGATTGACCCGGCTGCTCTGGCTGACGCCCCGGCCACCTTCAAGACGGCCGATGCCAGCAAGATGCACAAGGACTGGGCCGGCAAGAAGTACGTCATCCAGGTATCCGCTTCGGACTGCACGGGTTGCACACTCTGCTCCCGCGTATGCCCCACCGCCTCGCTTACCATGACTCCCGCTGCCGAGGCTCTGAAGCCCGAGTCCGAGAACTGGAAGTTCTTCGAGTCCATGCCGGACAACGACCGCACCGTGACCGACAACTCCAAGGTGAAGGATGCTCAGCTGCTGCGCCCGCTCTTCGAGTTCTCCGGAGCCTGCGCCGGCTGCGGTGAGACTCCGTATGTGAAGCTGCTCAGCCAGCTCTTCGGCAACCGCCTCGTGGTGGCCAATGCCACGGGCTGCTCCTCCATCTACGGCGGTAACCTGCCCACCACCCCGTGGACGCATGATGCCGACGGCCGCGGTCCCGCCTGGTGCAACAGCCTCTTCGAGGACAACGCCCAGTTCGGTCTCGGCTTCCGTGTCTCCCTGGACAAGAAGCAGCAGTTCGCCATCGAGCTTCTGCAGGCTGCCGCGCCCGCCATCGGCGATGAGCTCGTGCAGCAGATCATGAACAACCCGCAGAAGACCGAGGCAGACATCGCCAATGCCCGCGCCACGGTGGCAGACATCAAGGCCGCCTGCGGCGACAATGTCGACCTCGCAGCCCTGAAGGCTCATGCCGACTACCTGGTGCGCAAGAGCGTCTGGATTCTCGGCGGCGACGGCTGGTCCTACGACATCGGCTACGGTGGTCTGGACCACATCCTCGCCTCCGGCAAGAACGTGAAGGTACTTGTACTGGACACCGAGGTGTACTCCAACACCGGTGGTCAGTGCTCCAAGTCCACCCCGCGCGGTGCTGTGGCCAAGTTCGCCACCCGCGGTAAGGACCAGGTGAAGAAGGACCTCGGCTACATGGCCATGACCTACGGCAACGTCTACGTGGGCTCCATCGCCATGGGCTCCGACGACCAGCACACCCTCACCACCCTCATGGAGGCCGAGGAGTACGATGGTCCCGCCCTCATTATCGCCTACAGCCACTGCATCAACCACGGCATCAACATGGCCCAGGGTCTCGACCGCCAGAAGGATGCTGTAGACTGCGGCCGCTGGCTCCTCTACAACTTCAACCCGGATCGCGCCAAGGAGGGCAAGAACCCCCTGACCATCAAGAGCAAGAAGCCCAAGAAGGACGTACGCGAGGCTCTGCTGAGCGAGAACCGCTTCCGCCTGCTGGCCAAGAACAACAAGGCCAACTTCGACAAGCTGCTCGACATGGAGGCTGCCGATATCGCCCGCCGCTGGCGCCTGTACCAGGCTCTGGCCGGTATCGACTACAGCCTGCCCGAGGGTGAGTAAAGCCCGGGGTTGAACCCATTCCCACAAGCCGCTGCTCCACGCGAGCAGCGGCTTTTTTCGTGCAGCTCAACAATGCGTAGCGGTACTGTAAACAAGCACCCCTGCACCGCAGAGCAGCGCAGGGGTACGTATCAGCAAAGCAAATTCACAAGCTCACGACCTGAGCAAACGCTCACACTTTTCGTGTTTTTTGGTTTTCGCGTTCTGCAGAGGCGTGGCACCGTTTTTATCTTTTCGGTTCTTATCTATACCGGAATGGTTGAGCAACATGGCAACGGACAGATAATCCCCGTTGGCCACAGCGGCATGCAGCGGGGTGGAAGCATTGGAATCCGCCATATTCACATCGATGCCTCTATGTGCCAGAAGAAGAGATATGCACTCGTACTTGCGCCCACAGACAGCCCAGTACAAAGCAGTACCCTCGGATTTACTCTGCTCCTTTTTATTCACAGAAATTCCGGAGGCCTGCAGCAGCAACCGCACACACTCAGTATGCCCGCCGTATGCAGCCATGGTAAGAGCCGGCCATCTGCCATTTCCGCCGGTGCTGTTCACATCCACCCCGGCGGCAATGAGCAGGCGCAGTTTATCTGCCTCGCCCTTACATGCGGCATCGTACAAAGCAGAACCACTATGCGGAATCCCCCGCTTCGTGAGCGCCGCCTGAGCCTGCTCACGAGATATCATCCCCTTCTCCACAGACTGCACATACGCAGAGAGATTATTATTCGCGCTCAGCTGCCCAAACTCGGCAGTTTTCACACGCTCCCGCAAACTTTCCGCTTCGGATTCAGCCTCACGTTTCTCACTCTTGGCTGTTTGAAGCTCCGCCTGAGCAGAAGATACCCTGCGATTTGCTTCTCTCAGTTCTTCCTGAACGGCATTATTCCGCTGCACCGCATCCTCCAACTCTGCCTGAGCAGCATTTTTGAGGCGCAGAGCTGAATCTCGCTCCCGGCTTACCTGAGTAAGCTCGTGTTGCAGACGCGAAATCTCCTGCTCAGAATTTGAACTCAGGAAGCTCTCTGCATCGCCCAACAGATACATGTGGCAGGGCACTGCCGCAGCATAACCGGCAGCCAGAAGCCCGCAGAGAATCCAGGGCAATACCGCACGCTTCTTAGCGGAAGCAGACGGCGGAGACGGCAATGCGCGCAACCAATCCTCCGCACACTGCCAGCGATTCACAGACTCCGGAGCAAGCGCTTTATCTATGGTCCGCAGAAAAGCTCGACTGAAACGCCCTTTCAACTCCGGGAACTGTGTCAGCGGCTGGTAGGGGTCCACCCGCGCAGCGCGGCTGATGCTGTCCGGCGGCACCATGCCGGTAATCACTTTGTAACAAGTAGCACCCAACGCATACACATCTGTCCACGGCCCCAGTTTCCCACCGGTCTGCAGCTGCTCAATGGGGGTATAACCATGAGCCACCATCATAACCGAGGAACGCTCTGCACCCTCGGTGTCATCGCACTCCGCGACGATGGATTTTGCCGCACCGAAATCGATTAGCACAGGCGTATCGCCATCCTGCACGAGTATGTTGTTGGGTTTTACATCTCGGTGCAGCAGATTCTGGCGATGCAGGTAGCTAAATGTTCGCAGCAGCGTGGCAAGCATGGGCGAGAGCCATTGTTCTGTGATTTCTCCGGGTGGCGGAGCTACTTTCCCCAGCTCCTTTCCCCCAACCCAGGGCATCACATAATACGCTGTACCCAGCGCCTCGAAGGCCTCTGTCACCCGCACAATATTGCGGTGGTTGAGCCCGGCAAGCAGACGCGCTTCCTGCACAAAACGATCCAGCGCCCAGTCGAAGCCGGCTTTGGTGGAGTTACCCTGCGGGGAAACCCACTGGTTTTCCGGAGCTCGCCTGGCCAGAGCTCCCGGCATATTCTCTTTTATCACAACCTGCGTATCTGTTTCAACACACCTGGCCAGATACGTAATACCAAACCCACCAACACCCAGAAGTGATTCGATAACATATTTACCGAGCACAGTTCCCACTTCCAACTCCACTCCACCACCGGCTACTTTTGAAATACTGCTGCTGGATTTGCTCATATTTTATGTTTATTTATCGTTAGATATCCTTCCGACGCCGGCGGTTTCCCGGCGTGTTACCATTATAACAACCCGCACCTTTACTGTCAAGCGACAGATTGGACTTTCATGTGACTATTTTATGCTCCGATGACTTTTAAAAAAAGCACGTATCGGGCAATTTTATTCTGTACAAGCTGCATCAAAACGTGTAGACTCGCAAATGACAATTGACGAATGAAGAAGAAAAATAGAGAAATAACAGTTTTTTCACTCTCAGCGCTGGATTTATTCTGCTCCGCGATGGGCGTGTTCATGATACTGTGTTTCATTCTGTTCCCCTATTATGGTAAAAAGGCCCCGGAGCCACAGCCTCCTACCCCGGAGCTTCCCAAGCCCGAGCCCAAACCGGAACCGATAGTAAAGGAAAAACTGATACCGAGCCTGACGGTGGCCCTGCACTGGGAGCATAGACTCCGCGACACAAGCGGCCGGGAAGCCCCCTACTGGTCCTCCGTAACATGTGATGATGTGGACTTGTTTGTGGAAGCGCCATCGGAAACCGAACCGGGCAGAGTGTTGCGATATGGGCGCAGAGAGCGGCGCCACCCGGGCTCGCCTGCCAGATTCCTGGTAGACAGCATGCGCGGCGGCGGCGAAGTATGGATACACCCCAAAGTAACGCCTGGCAAGTACAAAGTATATTACGCCATAGCCAAAAAAACCAGCGACCGCTATATGTCGATTAACGGAAAGTACAGCGGTGACTCCGTAAACTACGAAGTGCAGGCATACCGAATCGTGCTGACGGTGGTGACACCGGATGGCATGTTAGGCGGCACCGATGAGGACGACAACGGAATAGAGCCGGTCGTTATTTCCTACTCCAATTTTGTGCCGAACAAAGACAAACGCATCCTTATGGCCACTATTACCGTAAGCGAGGACGGCAGCATAAGCGTCGAATAAATCCACTTTCACCACAACAAATAAAATCTCTCTCAAGCTATGTTAAACAGAAAAATCACCGTAGGACAATCCAGCCGTGCCGATGTGCGTCTTGCTAACGTCAGCATCAGCAGGTTGCACCTGGAACTTGCCCCCGCCTCCACCCCCGGGCACTACATTGTAACGGATCTGGAGAGCACCAACGGCACCTACATCGTAACTCCGGATTACCGGGAAATCAAAGTAAAAACCCCTACGACAGTCGACAAAAACACCACACTGATGCTCGGCAATTACAGAATCACGGTGGCTTCCATCATCAGCAAAGTTCCCTCACTCCCGCCAATCCCCGGAGCAGCCCCCGCAGGTGGTGCCAGCCCCGCCGGAGGTGTAAGAAGAGACCCGCTTACGGGTGAAATCATCCATGGTTGATATCCCTCTCCCCCCACCCATAAAAAGATGCAAAAAGATTTTCGCGTATTTCGCTTAGTGACATGCGGTGTGGCAGTCATAGTAGCCATAGTGGTCATCATCCTCTGTAACCAGCTGCCGACAGGTTCGATGGCGGCCAGCTTCCTGGTGAACAAAGTAAAGGGTGTGGACTATATTGCGCCGCAGAATTTCATGTGGATTGCATTTTTCTGGGGCCTTGGTGAGCTGTTTGTGCGAGCCCACATGCTGATGCTGCAAAAACACGAGCTGCAACTGCACCTGCTGCCGGAAAAAGACGA
Source organism: Akkermansia sp. (assembly GCA_045636905.1). Lineage (GTDB taxonomy): Bacteria > Verrucomicrobiota > Verrucomicrobiia > Verrucomicrobiales > Akkermansiaceae > Akkermansia. The sequence continues at coordinate 86,521 of JAZTYL010000032.1, read as the reverse complement.
TGAACTGCTCACCGCGGCTCACATGCCGGCAGTGCACAGCAATGTGGTGCGCAAGAAGGCAGAGGGGCAGCTGGGCAGCATGGTAAAACTACTCACCTCCCAGTTTCAGATTTCCCGCTCCGTCGGCATGTGCAGTACCGTACTTACCTCGGAGGCGGAGCTTCGCAGCGCGGCCATCGACCTGGGGTACAATATTGTGCGCTACATTGTGTGGATGATTCCGACACTGGGCTTCATCGGAACGGTACAGGGTATCCTGATGGCGCTCAACGTAGCAGCCGAGACCCCGCTGGACGACCCTAACCTGCTATCCAAGGTGATTGCAGACATGAGCACGGCCTTCTGGACCACGCTTCTGGCGCTTATCATGTCCTGCATCATCATGTGGCTCATGCACCTGGTGCAGGGGCGCGAGGAGAGCTACCTGAACGAATGCAGCTCCTACTGTCTGAAGAACTTCATCAACCGCCTTTACGACAAGTAAAACAGGCGTATCCCCGCCGGAGAAAACATGAAAAAGTATCATTCCTTCATACGCAGAACGCTCACATCGTTCCTATCGGTACTGATGTGGTACACCGGCACAAGTGCGGCGGTGGAAAACCAGGCGGTCATCGATGTATTGATGGTGTTCGACAGAACGGCCAGCGAGCACATACGCCAGGCTTTAGTAAGAAATGGAGAGGTTATTCTGCACCCCATGACAGAGGAGCAGACTGCAGAATTGGCTATCAACCAGCTCAACCGCGTTCTCGTGAACAGCGGCATTGGCGACAAGGTCAAATTCCGCAATGTCGGCATCCTGCGAAGCTCATACAGAACAACAACTCAAACAAACGGAGAAGCGAGCCACGACCTTGAAGACATGCGACTCGGCCGTGTGGAAGGCCTGGATGAAGCCCGAGCAAAAAGCAAGGCGGACCTGGTAATGATGTTCACCTACTACCCGATTACGGGTCCGGCAGTTGTCGGTCGAGCCATACCCCTGGAGCTAGACTCCCTGTACGTACCTACGGAAAAATACGAAAAAACTTACTCAGACCTGGGCAACAAAGGGGGCTTTGCCACGACCTTCAACGTGCTGACCATTCGTGCCAAGGACACCACCTTCAGCCACGAAGTGTGCCACCTGCTGGGTGCAGGCCATTCCGACAGCCAGTTCAAGCAATGCGGACCACAGTCGGAAATGGACGCTGCAGGCTGTTACCCCGGTAACGAAGCCTACGCCACGCTGATGAGCTACGAAGATCGCGAGGATGTCAATACAGATAATCTGCAGAAAAAGAGTTCCCAACCGCTGCCCGTCCTCTCCCACCCCGGCACGAAAACTGTAAACGGCGTTGAGCTGACACTGGGAGACGAAAAATACCACAACAACGCCGCTGTGGTGGTACGCCATGCCTCGGCAGTAGCCGGCTTCCGGGTTTCCGGGCGGGAAAAAGCCATCAACGACTCCCCGGATCAAGCTATCGCCATGCCGACGTTCGTCCCCTTCCGGGAGAAACTGGAGCGTCTCCTGTGGGGGTACTTCTATGCAGAGGTGCAAAGAGGAACGTTGCAGCAACAAATCGCCAGGATTCTTGTTGAACAGGACAATGTGAATCCTAACGAGCTGAGCATGGAGCTCCTCACTCTGATTACCCTGGCGAATAAGAAACAAATCTTCCCCTCCCTTGTTCACGAAAACGAGTGTGGCTTCCGTGGCCGTTACATAGATGAAGAATTCATGCGGCATGACCCCGCTGAAAACTACATTTCCTGCACTCTGGGCACGACGATAGGTGGCACGAAGGAAAGCGGCGAGCCCGTGCCGGCCGGAGGTTCCGGCAAAACAGTGTGGTACAAAGTGCTTACCCCTTCCGATGGCGACCTGGAGGTTGCCGTGCGCAAAGGCATCACGACAGAAGGATTCCGCCCGGCTATGGGCATCTATTTCGGTTCCGGAAAAAACAAGCTCCAGCAACTGGAACATACAGTTAATACGGATGCAGGTTCCGAATTCATCCAAAGCATCTCGGCCAATGTGCCGGGAAACACCCCGCTCTACATCGCCGTAGACTCTGAGCAAGGCTCGCCGGCAGGTAATTTCTGCCTGGTGACCCGCCACAAAAACGGCACCTACACCGGAAAGCCGCTCGCCGAGCCTGAACCGGACGATGGCGGAGATGATAACCCGCCCCCCACCCCCTCAGGAAGCACCCCGCTCCACAGGGAGTGGGATGGGGTGGATACCGCGCTGCTGTTATTCTGCCTGCTCATGTTCCTGTCCACCGCTGTGATGGGCTACCTCATGTGGCTGCAGAATTACCGCCGGAAAATGAGTGCTGACTCGAATAATTCAAACAACGTAAAGCCGCCGACTCCGCCCATCCCGAATGCGCAACCCGGCATCCTGACTCTGCAAGGCACACTGTCGAATGGCTCGCCTGTCTCTTACGATATCGACCTGGTCGCTGTAAAAAATGCACACAATTACTACATAGGTCGGGATGCCAAACAGAGCCAGACCGTTATCCCGGATTCCACCGTATCAAAACGTCATGCCGTACTGAAAATTCGCCGGGATGCGAAGGGTGACATGCTGCTGATGGGAGATGCCGGCTCCAGCAATGGAACCTGTATCGACGGAGTATGGCTCAAAGAAGACGAATGCGTTAAAATCAAATGGGGCCAAGTGATTCAAATGGGTAATTGCTCGTTCCGCATCATCAAAAAATAAACACTTTCTATAACATGCAATCCAAAAAACTTATCACCGGGGGGCTTATTTGCTCCATAGCTCTGGGAGTGGTCTGCACCGCCACTCTCTGCACACGCCGCACCCTGCAGGCTACAGACCTGGTCGGTACCGACACGCCCGCTGATACCCCTCCACCCGGCGAAGAACTCGTCCCCGACTCCGAGGGAGACATCCCCGTCATCAGCTCCGATACGGACGGCGAAACGACCGGCCGACGCATCAAAGTCATCACCGTGTCGCCGGATCAAAGCGCCACCATAACAGACACCCCGGCAGATGGCACCACCGAGGTGCACATCATCGAGCACATGCCCGAGCAGGCACTGGACTGGGCCAAACCCATGCAGGAGCCGGCTATAGGCGACATCATCGAAATCGAGGTTCTGCCCGGCAGGAAGTACAGTTTCCGGGTAGACATATCGGAGGTCGAGGAAGACCCGCGCAAGGTCGTAGTTTCCGGCACGCTGGAAGGCTGCACGGGCTCTGCCACGCTCATGCTGCTGAGCGGTAAAATGCTGGTACAGCTGCACGACGAGGACACACCTGCACTCTACAACCTTTACTTCGACGAGCAGACAAACCATTACATTGTACAGGTGATTGATCCTCGCAAAACAGTTGACATGAAAACCTTTGATTCACCTGCCCCCAAGGCAGATACTTCCACCCCTGAAAAATAACCTAATTCCTTACTGATATGAAACACACCTTTTCTCACGTTCAGCGTTATGCATCGCTCCTCGGTGGCCTCTGCCTGTGGAGCGCCGCAGCCCCGGTAGTCTGGGCGGTTCCCGTACCGCTTCCTGCCACGGGAGTAAATGCGTCCGGTCTGGAAACGTCCAAGCTGAAGGTGGACTACAACCCCACCACGCGCAAAATGATGTTCAGCGCTGTAAGCGCAGCAGATTACGCAGACATGACCTCCTGCGAAGCCAGCTTCTGCAAGGGCGACAACACCACCCTGCTGCCGGTGGAGAACTGGAAATTCGAGCGCCATACAACCCCGACGGATTGGTACATTATCATCGATGAATCCAACTCCATGCGCATAAGCAAGGAAAAACGCATCTACCTGGCAGAAGCCGTGAATGTCGTGAACCAACTGCTGAAGGCCAGTGGAAGAAACGACACAGTTCAAGTACACTTGGTGTCCTCGGAAATGAGCGAGCTGGGAAGCACCAAGGACAGAGCCCGGCTTAATGCAGAACTTAACAAGCTACGCCAAAATGCCTCAAAGCGTCAGGGAAATACCCACCAACTCACTGCTATCTACCACTACAGCACCAAACTCATCAACTCTCTGAGCCCGGCAGATAAAGCGCAGGGGCGTAAGCGTATGCTGCTGCTGCTGACAGACGGCGAAGACGATGCCAGCGCTCCCGGAGAAAGCGAAGACCTCATCAATGCGGCCAACCACGAGTCCCGAAAAGTAGCCGTAAGCTGCATCACCTTCTTCCGCTCCACAGCTCCGCGCAATACCCAGGTCAACACCTTCGAGCGTATCTGCACCAAAACACAGGGGCACTTCTTCTTCCAGAACAGCGCCTGCAGCGATACCACCGCAGGCACTCTGGCAGACACACTGAGCCGCAGAATCAACCATCCCGGTTGCAGTTTCAGCATCAACCGCCCGGAAAATGCAGACGGTGCTGAGCTGCAGCTCAAGTTCCGCATCTCCGGCAACAATGAAGCCAGGCTCACCCTCTCGCCCGAAACTGTTGACACCGTATGCAAACTGGCCGCAGCCGGCACGACTGCAGAGACAGACGCCCTCGTCGCCGACATTCTCAAGCGTGTATCCGCCGCCGGCACAGCCATAAAAGTACTGGCAGAGGCAGAGAGCAAAGAGCCGGCCGATCCGGCCGCCGTGCAGGCCGCGATTGCCGAGCTCGGCAAACACACAGCTGAGCTTCTGCCCGTATGCCGCGAGCTCAAGAGCAAAGATGCCGCAAAGGTAAAACAGTCCATCGAAACAGCCGGCAAAAAATCGGGAATGACCGAAGCCGAAAAGAAAGCACTGGAGTACCTGAAGAATCTGCAGGCCGACACCGGCTTGAAGGCGGAGCAACTTACCGACAATCACATGCTGGAGCTGCTCGGGCGCACCTCGCCGCTGCCCTACCCCGGGGTCAACGCTGTGCAGCAGCTGCTCACCCGCATTACAGCCGGCGCCGCCAGCGTTAAGATGCTGGCGGAGGCAGAGGCCAACAAGACCCCTGACCTGCCCACCATCAGCCGCGAGGCATTCGGCCTGCGCCGCAAGGCAGAAGCTATGCTCGATGCGGCAAAACAGCTCAAAAACACCACAGAAAAAGAACAGCAGCAAGCGCTCGAGCTGCTGCTGGGGCGCTCCGGCATAAGCGAGGAGCAGAAAGCCGCGCTGCAGAAAATCCGCACCTTCTGCACCAACAAAGAGCTTACCGCAGACAAGCTCACCGCTGAGCACATGCTCGAACTGCTGGGTCGCAGCACCCCGCTGCCCACGCCCGAGGCAGACCTGCTTAAGACGCTGCGCGACATCATTTCCCGTGGCACTTCCGCAGCAAAGGCTCTGGCCGAGGTAGAAAAAGCCACCCCGGATGAGACAGAACTCATCCAGAAAGCCGTAGCAGAGCTTCAACCCATCGTCCGGGAGCTGAAAGAGCCAGCCACCACACTCAAAACCCTCTTTGCCGAAGCTGTACTGCACACCATTCGCACAGAGCAGGCAGCAGAGGGGCTGGCAGACGCAGACAAGGAGGTCCTGGCACGCCTGCTCAGCTACTGCGAGAACAGCAATATAACTGCCGAACAGGTGGCAGATGAACACCTGCTGCTACTGCTGGGCAGAGATACCCCCCTGCCCGAGCCCCCTGTCGAGCAACCCACCCCCACCTGGCTCTACCCGACCATAGGCGGCAGCGCTGCGCTGCTGCTCTTCGTCGGTCTGTATGCCGCCTACGTACGCCGCAAGAAAAAGCTGGCCGAGCAGGAAATCATCAATTCGGATATCCCGCCGGCCCCGGAACCGCCGGAGCCGCCCGTGAAGCCCACCAAGCCTTCCATTGTACCGGCCGGCACCCCGGGTGTCGCCCCGCAGACCGTCCTGGCCGTACTGGATATTCCCGGCACAGACAATCAATGGTGGGTTATCGAACCGCTCGTCAGCATCGGCCGAGATGAAAACAATGACCTCGTGCTCGCCCCGGCAGACAGAAGCGTCTCTGCACGCCACTGCGCCATCAAGCGTGAGCGCAACGGCAGCTGGACCATATACGACCTGGGCTCCACCAACAAAATCTTTTACAACGACAAGATACATACTCAACTCACTCTCACACAAGGCATCACTGTGGAGCTCGGCTCCGTGAAGCTCCGCTTCCACATGACCGAAAATAATATCTGATACCTCTAAATTGACACATCTCTGACCATGGCCACTAGAATCATCAACACCAACGGGGACAACACTCCCAATTACAACACTGTACGCATTTCTGCCATCGACCTTCCGGTAACTCCGCCTATCCCCCCCACAGACAATGGGGAAGGCCCCACCGTACCGCTGCAGCGTATACAGAAAAAACAACAGGAAGAGGACGATGGCAAGACACGCCTGATTCGCGGCAACAGCACTCCGACCACTCCCGTCACCGTTCCGATCGGTCGCAACCGCCCCCTGCCCCCGGAGCAGTGGGTACACGGCTGGCTCGTCGCCATCAGCGGCCCGATGAAAGGCAATTCCTTCCCCGTCATCCTCGGCAATAACACCGTTGGTCGCGCTAACACCAACACCATCTGCCTGCCGAGCGACATGGGTATCTCCCGCTCACAATTCTCCATCCGTTACCAGCAGGGGAAGAACAGCTACCTGGTAGCCCCCATTAATTCTGCCTCCCAGGTAACATACCTGGCAGATGGCGATGAACTCATCTTCCCGACCCCCATCTGCGAAGGTGATACCCTGCGACTCTCCTCCGAAACCACCATGCGTTTCGTGCCATTCTGCGATTCGCAGTTCAGATGGACCTATGACCAGACTCCTGCCGCTCCCGCGCCTGCACCGACTCCGGCCCCGGCACCCAAACCGGGCATGCCCAATATTTCCAAAGACAGGAAAGGCCCGCAGATTACCCCCATACACTTCCCCACCCAGGAAATTGGCATCGACAAGTCCTCCCGCGATTTGCCCACCGTACGCATCACTCCCGCGGCCCCGGGCTCAGACCTGGATGCAACCGTACGCATCGAGCGTGCTATCCGCTCCTCGGCCGAACAACAGGCAGAGGACGACGGCCACACGCGCATCTTCCGCCGGATTCCGCAAGACAACCAGGCAAGCGGCTCCAACCGCCACCCTGCCGAAAGCTGGGAGCAGGGCTGGCTCGTTGCCATCAGCGGCCCCATGAAGGGCATGTACTTCCCCATCACCATCGGCATCAACCAGGGCGGTCGAAGCGACACCTGCCGCATCTGCCTGTCTGCCGACAATGGCATTTCCGGGGAGCAGTTTGCCATACGCTACGTGAAAAGCAGAAAGCAATTCCTGGTAACCAATATCGATACAGCCTCTCAGCTGACCTACCTCAACAATGATGAGCTGACCGGCTACGAGCCGATAAAGCGAGGGGATATTCTGCGCGTATCCGAGCAGACCAGCCTGCGATTCATCCCCTTCTGCAACGACAGCTTCTACTGGGATTACCCTGAGACCCTCTGAGTTATACCATGAACACACGAGTTACCTCATTGAGCAACTTCCATATTGCCGCCGCCGGCTGCCAATGGATAGGCGGACGCGAGCAGCAGGAAGACTCCTACAGTCTGCACCCGGCAGAAGACAGCAACCGGGCACAAAGCTTCCTGGCCCTCCTGGCAGACGGCATGGGAGGCGTGGCAGACGGAGAAAAAGCGAGCAAACACTTGGTGGACAGCTTCCTGTGCGCCTACGCGGGTAAGTTCGGAGGTGAGGCTCTCACCACCGACACGCTGGTGCACTGTATCAGCTACGCCAACCAGTCTCTTGCGGATTGCAAAAGAGAAGGCCGTATCGACAAGGAAGCCGGAGCAACATTTATTGCTCTGGGTATCAGCAATGAGGGGCTCAACTGGCTCAATGTGGGAGACTCGCTCCTCTACCGCCAGCATGGCACGGAAATCACCAAAATCAACACCGCCCACACCTGGCAGTGGGAGCTGGAACGACGCGTCAACAACGGGGAGATGACCCCCGAGGAAGCCGCCGCCGCCCCCGGGCCTCGCCACGCGCTCTACTCTGCCGTATGCGGCGAGGATTATCTGGAAGCGGAGTTGGTGGACAACACAGAGTGCTGCGTGGGGGATCGTTTCATCATCTCCTCCGACGGCTTGTTACCTCTGGTAAAGACCGGGTGGGAAAGCCTGCTCAACAGCCCGGATGTACGTTCTGCCGCACCTGCCGAGGTATGTGAGCTGCTCATGAACAAGCTCCGCCTGCTCCACGTCCCCAACCAGGACAACACCAGCATCATCGTCGTTGATATCCTGCCGGCCGAAAACTACTCCGAGCACCATGCCACGGTCTCGCTTATCGGCGACCGCGATTCGCAGCAGGACAACGAAGCCTGCTGGAAATCCGACAAGGCCATGCTGGCCGTTGTGGCAGATGGCGCCGGTGGTCATGCCGGCGGCGAGCGTGCCTCACGAGCAGCTGTGGAATCTCTGCAGGAGACGTGGCAGAAAACCATGGCACAGGGGCTCCCGCGGGCGCGTGCTGAGGAGGTGCTTCGGGAAGCCATCCTGACCGCCCACCAGGAAGTAATCAATCGCGCCGGCGGCAATGCCAAGTTCAGCGGCAAATGCGCCATCGTGGCTATCTACCTCTGCAATGGCACATACACCGTAGCCAATGTGGGAGACTGCCGTGCCTACCTGGCACACAAAAACACCTGGAAGCAGCTCACCATAGACGACTCATTGCTGCGTATCCTGGTAGAGCGCGGGGAAGTCTCGCCGGAGGAAGCGCGCAACCACCCGGACCAGAGCCGCCTCACCCAGGCGCTCGGCACCACCGGCAAAGTGAAACCTCACATCAGCTCCGGTTTCTATGGTGCGGCAGACCGTTTCCTGCTCTGCTGCGACGGTTTGTGGAACCAGCTGCCCGAGCAGCTTTGGGACATGAAATCCTGGTGCGCAAACACCCCCGCAGAACACAGCAAATTGCTGCTGGAGATGGCGCAGCAAGCCGTGCAGGCAGCCGAAGGCAAGTCCGACAACGTATCGGCCATCTGGCTGCATACGCTGCCGCCTCCCGGCTTCCGCCTGCGCAAGCAGCACTATATCCTGGCTTCTGCAGCGCTGCTGCTGTGCCTGGCAGGTGGCACTACCGCCTACTACTACTACGTACAGAAGCATCATGAAGAAACCCGTATCGCCCGGCAGATAGAAGATACCACCAAACAGTTTGCTGCCCAGCTTACGGCTTTGCACACAGCCCTGCTCGAAGCCGAAAAACAGCTGCCGGAGGCGGCGAACAAAGTCGCTGCCGGCACACCGCTGGCAGAGCAGACGGAAATGCTGCAACTTCTCGACACCCTGCAGAAAAACGCAGCAGAACTCAAAGCAACAGCTGCCAACCTTCCCGAGAAAAACAGAAAAAAGATCTGCGCTACCCTGCCCGATAAGCCGGAAGCGCTGCACACCGGACTCTGCACCTTCTGCAACGATACCACAATCACAGCAGAAAAAGTCACCCGGGAGCATATCCTCGCCCTGCTGGGATGGCAGGAGATACTGGATGCAGCTCAAAAGGCTAAAGAAGAAGCCGACCGAAAGGCCGAGGCTGACAAAAAGGCTCAGGAAGAAGCAGAGCGCGAAAAACAGGCACAAGACGCTCAGAGAAAGGCGCAAGAAGATGCCAACCGCTTGAAAGAAAAAGAAGAGGCCGACCGCCTGAAAAAGGAAAAGGAAGAGGCTATGCATATCGAAGCGATTCGTATGATGATTGATGATATGCGAAATAGCATCCCAGCAACGGACTCCGGTATCCAAGCAGCAGCGGCAGATGTCAAGGCAGGGAAGAGCATCAACGGGAACAGACAGCTCAGAAACAAACTCAAGCAGACTATCCTGAACCTAACAAAACTCTGCGAAGAAATAAGGGATTTTGCCCCCCTGGACAAACGGGCCGCAGCATGCGAGGGCTACCCGGAAGCTATAAAGAACGCGCTTCTGGAACCGCAGCTCACACGGGAGCATATCTTAGCCATGCTCTGCGCGAAGGATATCACCGCACCGGTAGATGAGAAATCGCCGGCTGGCAAGGAACCCGAAACAAATGAGCAGGAGAAAGCGAAACAAGCAGCGGCCGATGAGCTTGCCAAGGCCGGCATCCCCTCCGAGAAATACAATGATGCCTTGCTGGCTTCATACAATTCTCCCGACAGACTGAAATTGCTCATAACCGCCGGTGCAGATGTCAACTACACAAATCAGAGTGGACTTACTGTTCTGCATTGGGTTGCCGGCTCCGACAATACCGAGAGCATGAAATTTCTGCTCACTGTTCCCGGCATCGACATCAACAGGCAGGACATGGAAGGCAAAACTCCGCTCTACTGGGCAGCGAGCAATGGTCGACATGAAAATGTGAAACTCCTTCTGGCAGCACCCGGTATCGATGTCAAGAAGGCAGACAAAGAAGGCAAAACACCCCTCGCAATAGCTGAGGAGCAGAAACACCACCAATGCATCGACCTTCTGCGCAAGGCTGCCGACGATTCCCTGAAGCCGGCCGCCCAAAATCCGCAGCAAAAGGCGCCGATGCTCAACGAACAGATGCCTTCCCTGCACGCTGTCTGCAACAACCCGGAGGAACTGAAAAAGCTTCTCGCAGCCGGTACAGATGTCAACGCGGCAGATAAAGACGGCACAACACCTCTCATCGCTGCTGTTAATCTGAGACAGGTCGAATGCTGCAAGCTTCTGCTGGCTGCTCCCGGTATCGATGTCAACAAGGCAGATAAAGACGGCACAACCCCTCTCATCTCTGCTGTTAATCTGAGACAGGTCGAATGCTGCAAGCTTCTGCTGGCTGCTCCCGGTATCGATGTCAACAAGGCGGACAACAAAGGAAGAACGCCCCTGAACTGGGCCGCCTGCTGGGATGCAGAGCTTGTAAAGCTTCTGCTGGCTGCCCCCGGTATCGATATCAACAAGGCGGACAATGAAGGCAAAACGCCGCTCAAAGTTGCAGAGCAGCACAATCCGGATTGTGTGGAGCTCATACGCAAAGCCGGCGGAAAATGACGAATACCTGCGAATCATGCACGAAGAAATATCTTACAGCGGAAAAGAGGGTGCAGATGCTGCAGATGAGCAGAACTTCATTTCACTGCCGAGCGGTATTGTATTGGGCAGCTACAAATTGCTGCACATGCTGGGGCAAGGAGGTTTCGGCATCACCTATCTGGCAGAGAATGAGGAAAACGGAGAGCGGGTTGTCATAAAGGAAAACCTGCCCGGCGCTTTTTCCTACCGCCACCCGCAAACCTATATGGTGGGCCCGGCTACCTCCAATGTAGCCTCAGATTACAAATGGGCAATGGAGCGCTTTATCGAGGAAGCTCAGCTGCTGGCCATGCTGAATCACCCCAACATCGTCAAAGTGCAGAAGGCGTTTCAGGCTTTGGGAACCGCCTACTATGTGATGCCATGGGTCGGCGGGCAGGAACTCGGCAAGTGTTCCCCTGCCCCGGGAGAAATCACCGAGCAATGGCTGCTTCCCATTGTCCGCACGCTGCTGGATGCGCTGGAATACCTCCACGAGCAAAACATTTTCCACCGAGATATCAAACCGGGCAACATCCTGCAGCAGGAGGACGGCCGCCCCGTAATCATCGATTTCGGTGCTGCGCGAGCCATGGTGGGAGAACGCTCCGCCACCATGATTGAGAGCGCGGGCTATACTCCCATTGAGCAGTTGCAGAGCGGTGGCAGAATCGGCCCCTGGACAGACCTTTACGCGCTGGGGGCAACCTGCTACCGCCTTATCACCGGCACACGTCCGCCCCGCAGCGTGAACCGCATGGCAAAAACTGACCCCTACAAGCCACTTTCCCGACGCAAGGACTTGACCGGGCGTTTCAGTACAGCATTCCTGAAAACCATTGACAAAGCCCTCCGCGTGTGGGAAAAAGACCGCTGGCAAAGAGCCTCGGACTGGCGCGCAGCACTACCGGCTGACAGTATGCAGCCCACCACGAAAACAAATACAGGAAACAAGCAATCGCTACTGCCCTGGTGCGTGAGCATGGTGCTGCTTACCATCCTGGGGGGAGGCTGCTGGTACCACTACGACACCATCACCTCTCTGCGCATCAGACTCGACCGGAGCGAGCAGACCCGTATCCGCCAGGCAAATGAACTGGAAGCTGCCAGACAAAAAATTAACAGTCTGGAGAGCTCGTGGAACAAAACGAAGCTGGAGCTCAATTCTCTCCATGCTGAGCTGCAAACCTCCCAAAATGCCCGACGTAAATTGAAAGACAGGGGTATAGAGGAGTCGCAGTATTCTTCAAAGATAATCGAAGCCACCGGCACGCTCGACCTGCTGAATCTTCTCATCGAAGCAGGAGCAGATGTGAACGCCCGGAACTCCAGTGGCAGAACCGCCCTGTGTAACGCCTGCTGGGAGGGGCATACAGCCGCCGTGCGACGCCTGCTTGCAGTTCCTGCCATCAATGTCAACCTGGCAGATAATGAAGGGGAAACACCCCTCATACGCTCTGTTTATACAAAACATACAGATTGTACCAGGCTTCTGTTGGCAGTACCTGAAATCGATGTGAACAAGGCGGAGAACGATGGTGAAACACCCCTCTATTGGGCCGCATACAAAGACAACGCCGAGTGTATGAAGCTCTTACTGGCAGCTCCCGGCATCAATGTCAACAAAGCATGCAACAATGGAACCACACCTCTCTACCAAACTGCGTTGCGAGGGCACGATACATGCATGAAGCTCCTGCTGGAAATGCCCGGCATCGACATCAACAAATGCACGACAAATGGCTACACGCCACTCAGCGGAGCCGCTTCTGCAGGCAACACAGAGTGCATTAAGCTCCTGCTGGCCCGTCCCGGCATCGACATTAACAAGGCCGATAAGGAAAATTGGACGCCCCTGTACTGGGCAGCAACGGGTGGCAAAACAGGGGCGGTTAAGCTCTTGCTGGCAGCTCCCGGCATCAATATCAACAGAGCCAATAAGGACGGCGAAACTCCGCTCAAGGCGGCAGAAAGAAAAGGCCACACGGAATGTGCCCGCCTCATACGGGAGGCAGGAGGCATCTGATTCCACGCTTCGAGTCTTGCCCCGGCTAACATGAGAGCAGGAAAAAGGAAGAAACGTGCTTTGTGTTACACACTGGCCGGGTTGTTGCTGACAGCCCTGGCCGGTGGCGCGGGGTACTATTGGAAGAACCAGGAAAATATCTCCGCCGACACACAGCCCGGCGCAGCTACAGCTTGCCCTGTCGCAGAGAACAATCCGGCCCGGCAGCTCCTGCTGGCCATACAGTACGATGAACGAGCGGAATTCAAAAGGCTGCTGGAATCCGGTATAGATGCCAACTCCGAAACTCCGGATGGTTGGTCAGCCCTCTTCCTCTCTGCGCTGGAAGGGAGAACATTCTGTATAAAACATCTGCTGGCAGCCCCCGGCATCGATGTCAACAAAGCAGAGCCGGCGTTTCAGGACACACCGCTGCTCGCCGCAGCGGCCGGAAATTATACAGATTGCGTGCGGCTCCTGCTGGACGCACCCGGTGTGGATGTGAACCGGGCCAACACCCGAGGAGATACCCCGCTGGCACTGGCGGCAGATTACGGCCACAAGGAGAGTCTGGAGCTTTTGCTGGCAGCCCCCGGCATCCGTGTAAACCAAACGGATCTGCAGGGTAATACGGCCCTGCATCGAGCCGCCCAGGCCGGGCACCATACCTGCGTGGAGCTCCTGCTGGCCGTTCCCGGCATTGACCGAAAAAAACGCAATCAGAATGGCAAGACTGCCTACTCCCTGGCCAAAAATGCCGGTCAGACACGGTGTATGGCCATTCTTGCTTCCACACCCAACGCATCTCCCGAATCTATAGCCCCCGTAGCAGATGCATACGCAAACCCTGCCGGGCTGAAAGAGCTTATAGCCGCCGGAGAGGACGTGAATGAGCAAAACAAGTTCGGACGCTCTGCGCTGTTCGAGGCTGCGGAAAAAGGCCTCGCCGAGAGTGTACGCATACTGCTGGCAGCACCGGATATCGATGTCAACCAGAGTGAGGTGATGAATGACGTCTCGCCGCTTCTGGCTGCTGTGAATGAAAACCACATCGAATGTGTCAAACTGCTGCTGGCCGCAAAGGATATCGACGTCAACCAGTCCGACAAGCACTTGCAGACCCCGCTGGGTATGGCTGCTTATCGCGGCCACACAGAAATCGTAAAGCTCCTGTTGGCGGTGCCGGGCATCGATGTCAACTGCGTCGATGAATGCGGAGACACACCGCTGAGCTCAGCCATATTCAACGGCCACTACGACTGCGTGAAGCTCCTGCTGGAAAAATGGGGTATCGATACCCGGGAATTGCCCCCGATACTTCTCGCCACCCTTCGCCGCGACACGGCGGAGCTGCAAAACATCCTGCAGCAGACTCCGAAGCAGGCCAACACCACCTATTACGACACGCCGCTGCTGCACGTTGCCGTGCTCAACAACCTGCATGAATGTCTGTCCCTGCTGCTGGCTACACCGGGCATCGATGTCAACGCCACGGATGCAGAGGGCAACTCCGCGCTATTCTGCGCAGTATCCCACAACAAACCGGAATGCCTGAAACTCCTGCTGGATGTTCCGGGTATCCATGTCAACGCAGAAAACGGGGAATCCCGCTCCCCCCTCTGTCGAGCGGCAGAAAACGGCTACACCGAATGTGTTAAACTGTTGCTGAAGGCCCCCGGCATCGATATCAACCGGACGGATAGTACAGACAGCACGCCTCTGCACAATGCCATCCTGGAGGGGCATTGCGCCTGCGCCGAGCTGCTGCTGGCTGCTCCCGGCATCGATACCGGGAACATGCCTCCGCTCCTCGTGGCCGCGCTGCGCCACGACATGCAGACACTCGAAAATCTCCTGCAACAGACACCGGAAGCGGTTAATACCAGATACCATGACATTCCGCTCTCGGGCATCATCTGCAGCCACAACTTGCCGGAATGCCTCTCCAGACTCCTCGGTACCCCCGGCATCGACCTCAACGCCCAGGACTGGTACGGCAGAACACCGCTCATCCGCGCCGCAGAAAAAGGGCATACCGCCTGCGTGAAGCTTCTGCTGGAAGCCCCCGGCATCGATACGGAAATAGAGAATCTGGAGAATAACACAGCCCTTGAATCCGCGTTAATGCGCGGCCACACCGAATGCGCCGAACTGATTCGCTCGGCAACATGCCAATAATTATCGGAGCATTCCCCTACACCATAAAGACGCAAACTATATACATGAAAATTATACTTGCAAGCAGCCTATAATTCTGTATACTCTAACTCATAAGGTAGCCGCGCCATGTAACGCAAGCACCCGGACTCTAAAAACTCTCTACAACATCTCATCATGAAACACACTCTCACCCGCCACCTGCTTGTGCCGCTGCTGATTTCCGGCTGTCTGCTGAACAGTTGTCATGCACCTGTATATTATGCTGCAGAAAGAGGTGATCTGAACGCTGTTAAACAACATATTCAACGAGGCGATAATCTCAGCGGCGAAGAACAAAGCGGCCTTGGCGCTCTATTTGTTTTACCCTTCTTTCTTACTGGTTTTTCTGTGGATTTATGCTTGCTCATTCTCACTTTAGGTGCCTATGGCGATAAATACGAAAACACTATTTCCGGCGCAATCATCACAGAGATGGAGAGAACAGCTGCCGAAGCCGCATTGAAGAACGGGCATATCGATATTGTAGGACATCTTCTGATAAACAACGCCAAAGCTCCCGCTTATGTAAGGGAGTACATGGAGCAAAACCATGCATACAGCGAAGCAAACGGGAGAGCCACCTGGTATACCCAGCGCGTTGCACCGGCTGCTGAAGTGCAGCCTGCTCCCGAGCCCGCACCGACTCCGCGCAAGTCCAAACCCAAACCCAAGCCGACTCCGGCCCCCAAACCCGCAGCCTCCTCCCCTTCATCCGCCAGTGTAGAACTCCCGACCGGACGGGACTTATCCACCCCGGGAAGATAAGCTGAGTTCTTATGAAACACACTCTCACCCGCCACCTGCTGGTGCCGCTGCTGATTTCCGGCTGTCTGCTGAACAGTTGTCACGCACCTGTATATTATGCTGCAGAAAGAGGTGATTTGGACGCGGTAAAAAAACATATTCAACAAGGCGATAATCTCAGCGGAAAAGATCAAACCGGCCTCGTTACTCTATTTACTCTTCCCTTCGGCCTTGCCGCTCTTTCTGTGGATATGTGCCTTATGCTTATCACTTTAGGCAAATACGGCGATAAATTCGAAGACACGATTTGTGGCGCAATCGTTGCTGCCCGCGATAGAACAGCCGCCGAAGCCGCATTGAAGAACGGGCATATCGATATTGTAGGACATCTTCTGGTAAACAAGGCCAAAGCTCCCGCTTATGTAAGGGAGTACATGGAGAAAAACCATGCATACAGCGAAGCAAACGGGAGTGCCACCTGGTATACCCAGCGCGTTGCACCGGCTGCTGAAGTACAGCCTGCTCCCGAGCCCGCACCGACTCCGCGCAAGTCCAAGCCTAAACGCAAGCCGACTCCGGCCCCCAAACCCGCAGCCTCCACCCCTTCATCCGCCAGTGTAGAACTCCTGACCGGGCAGGAGTTATCCACCCCGGGAAGATAATCAGAATCCTTATGAAACTCAATAACTTCCAAAGATTTGCATTGTTTCCGGCCTTGGCTGGTTGCACCTTGCTGAGCAGTTGTCATTCCGACCTGCATCGTGCGGTTGAGGAAAATAATATATACGCTGTCCGCCGCGAGATAGCCTACGCCAACACATTAAGCCCGAGAAAAAAATTGGAACACCTGAAAGGTGCTCCCCCGGCCTCAAACCTCTGGTGGATTGTCCCTACCGGCATGATAACCGTCCCCATCGATCTTTGTCTGCTCTTTGGTACACTCGGCTTGTATGCAGCAACAGAGGATTACTGGCTCTCTGATATCCTGTGGTATAATTTCTACAATAATACTCCTGATGCTGTTGAGTCTTCTTTCTGGAATCATAACTATGACATTACATACGAACTGATGGAGGCCGGTGCCAGCCCCTCATACATTACCAGCGATTGGATGTACAAGAATTACTGGCGTTACAAGCCGGTGGTAGTCGAGGCTCCCGAACCACCTAAGCCCAAACCCAAGCCTAAGTCTAAGCCGACCACCACGACTAAATCTATCGGCGTGGGAGAGTCCATAGCCAAACCGGGCTCGTGATATGAGCCCCATTTCGGAAACAGCGTCAGCTAACGCTTGCCCCCGGCCTCAAAAAACGCTCCACCTCATCACATCATGAAACACACTCTCACCCGCCAACTGCTTGTGCCTCTCATAGCCTCCGGCTGTATGCTGTGCAGTTGCCATTCCGACCTGCACCGAGCAGTGGAGAGAAATGATATATATGCTGTCCGCCGCGAAATAGCCTACGCCAAGACATTAAGCCCGAGAAAAAAAATAGAACACCTGGAGGGTGAGCCCCCGGCCTCAAACCTCTGGTGGGTTATCCCGACAGGCATGATAACCATCCCCGTCGATATTACTTTGCTTGTTGGCACGCTCGGCCTGTATTCAGAAATGAAAGGCTACTGGCTCACGGATATCCTGTGGGATAAATTCTACAACAGAACTCCTGATGCTATTCAAATTGCCTATAAGAAGGATTACGATGACATCACATACGAACTGATGGAGGCCGGAGCTTATACCCCAACCTACATCAGCAATTGGATGTACAAGAATTACTGGCGCTACAAGCCGGTGGTAGTCGAAGTTCCCGAACCACCTAAGCCCAAACCCAAACCCAAGCCCAAGCCCAAGTCTAAGCCGGCCACCACGACTAAAACTATCGACGTGGGAGAGTCCATATCCAAACCGGGCTCGTGATATAAAACCCCATTTCGAAAACAAGAGCCGCCACCCTGCGTACAGGGTGGCGGCTCGTTTCATACGCTGAGGATTTTTACTTCACGATGCCCGTGGCTTTAAGGTAGGCATCCGGGTCGGGGTCGCGGCCCAGGAAATCGCGGTAGGCCTCTGCGGCCGGCTTGCTGCCACCTACGGAGAGCACAGCCTTGCGGAAAGCCGCCGCGGGGGCCGGATTCAGGATACCCTCTGACTCGAAACGGCGGAAGGCATCCGCTGCCAGCACATCCGCCCACTGGTAGGAGTAGTAGCCGGCGGCATAAGCTCCGCTCATGCAGTGGGAGAGGCGGCGCATGTAGGAAGGCTCGTCCACACCGGAGGGCATCTGCCAGGGGGCCAGCAGCTCAGCTGTGGCGGTATCGATATCTCGCCCGGCAAAACGAGTGGCATAGTTCATGTGCATCTCCAGATCCAGCTTGGAGAGGCAGAACTGGCGCATATTGCCGATAGCCGGCATGAAATAGCGGCTGGCATTGAGACGCTCCACCAGGTCGGCCGGCATAGGCTCGCCGCTCTCGTAGTGGTGCGCGTAGAGGGCCAGAGCTTCCGGCTCCCAGGTCCAGTTTTCATTGATGATGCTGGGCAGCTCGATAAAGTCCCAGGCAATGCCGGAACACCAGTGCCCCGCCAGCTCGGTATCAGTCAGCATAGCATGCAGCATGTGGCCGAACTCGTGGAAGAGGGTCTCCACGTCCAGGTGGCTGAACAAGGCCGGTTTGCCTGCCACCGGGCGGGTGAGATTCGCGGTGATGGCCGCCAGATGCGGGGTATGCGGCGCGCCGTCCTTGCCGGGAGCACCGACACGCAGGGGGGACATCCAGGCACCGGCGCGCTTACCGGCGCGGGGGTGGAGGTCCAGGTAGAAAGAGCCCAGGTGAGCCCCGCTTGCCTTATCCGAGATAGCGAACATGCGCACCTCCGGGTGCCACACTTCCACCTTGCCGGCAGGGCAGGATTCGCCTGGCTGCAGGCAGACGGTGGGCAACTCGTCGATGGAAATATTATAGAGGCGGGAGGCGATGCCGAACATGCCGGCCAGCACCTTATCGCAGGCAAAATAGGGACGCACGCTCTCGGGGTCAAAGGCGCATTTCTTCTGCGTGTACTCGTTGAGGTAGTAGCGCAGGTTCCAGGGTGCCAGGGTGGAAGCTTTCTCTCCGCGGCACTCGTTCGCATAGGCCAGCAGCTCCGCACACTCGCCGAGGAATGCCGGGCTGAGGCGCTCCAGCATGCTGTCCACAAATCCCATGGCCCCTGCACCGCTGCCCACCATGCGGTTGCGCGTCACATAGTCCGCCCAGGTGGCAAAGCCCAGAAGCTGAGCAAACTCATGGCGCAGCTGCATGACCTTGGCCACGATGGGGGCGTTGTCATACTCCCCACTCCGGCCGATGTCCGCCTGAGCCTCCCAGCAGAGTTTGCGGGTTGCCTCCACGGAGCAATCGCGCAGCACGGTGCCGGCACTGCCGGCCTTCAGCGAGATACGCCAGGCCGGAGCCTCGGCGCTGCCATACCCATGTGCCGCGGCATCTGCTGCGGCGGCTTCCAGCCAGTTGTCGCTCATGCCGGCCAGCTGGGCCTTATCCGTCACGATATACTGCCAGGCGTTGGTGGAATCCAGCACATTTTTGGCAAACTTGAGGGTCAGCTCCGAGAGTTGCTGCTCGATTTCGGCCTTGCGGGCCTTCTTGTCTGCCGGAAGCTCGGCGCCGTTGTCGCGGAAGCTGTCCAGAGTCTGCTTCACCAGCATCTTTTTCTGCGAGCTGAGCTGCGCGGCCCAGGGGCGCTCCGCCGCCGTGCGCAACACCTCCCAGAGTCGTGTATCCGCCGATATGGTGGAGTAAAAACGATTCAGCTCCGGTATAAGCGCGGCCTGGGCCTCGCGAATCTCCGGGGTGTCCATGGTGGAAGCGAGCGTGCGCAGGTAGTCGGACACCTTCTCCAGCTCACGCGTTGCCTCGCCCAGAGCCACGAAGGTATTCTCGAAGCTCATCTGCTCCGGGCTCAGAGCACGTATGGCATCCAGCCGAACCTGAGCCAGCTGCATGGCCACGGGGGCATCTTTGAGTGCCTGTGCCGCCGTGAGGCGGGACCAGGCAGGATACGGCATATCCGCAAAGTAGGGATGCGTGTCCAGCGCTGGAGCCACTGCAGCCGGAGCCGCCTGCTCAGCAAGTGTCGCAGCTGTGCCCGGCAGGACACAGAGCGCCGTCATCACAAGTGTTCGTATGGTCATAAAATTGGCAGCGCCCGGAGCTCAGTCCAGCGCATAGCGGGCGGCAGCCACAGCCAGGAAAACAGCTGTCTCCACCCGCAGAATAATGGGGCCAAGCCCCGTGGGCGTATACCCGGCAGCCTCGCCGGCCGTATACTCCGCCGGGGAGAAATCCCCCTCCGGGCCTATCAGCAGCACACAGCCGCGGGAACCCGCAGCACGCCCCGCCTCCAGCACCTCCCGCAGCGGGCGGGCATGCGGCACGATGGCGCATTGCAGCTTGAGCTCCGGCAGGTCATCCCGCTGCAGAAACTGTTTGTATGTCTGCGGCTCCTCCACCACCGGCAGGGTATTCACGCCGCACTGCTTGCAGGCTTCCAGCACAGTGCGGCGCCACTTCTCCGCTTTGGCGGCAGCGTCTTTGCCGCTGAGGCGCACGATGGTGCGCTCTGTCATCAGCGGCACGATACGGCTCACGCCCATCTCCACCGCCTTCTGGACAATCAGGTCCATATTATTGCCCTTGGGCACCGCCAGGGCCAGGGTCACGGAAGCCACAGGGGGCATGGGCGGGAGCATCTCCTGCACCTGCACACACATGCTGCTGCCGTGGCCGCTCTGCACCTGCACCCGAGCCGCCTGCCCCGCACCATCGAACACCTCGCAGATATCCCCGGTGCGCAGGCGCATCACGCGCAGAGCGTGGTGCGCCTCCTCTCCCTCGATACAGAGAGTCCCGGCTGCAAAATCGGCATGTGGCAGGTAGCAGCGGTGCATAAGGCAGTGCGTAGGCTTACTTCATGTACTTGGCAGCGCGCTTGCTGAATTCGCGCACCTCGGGCTGGTTGTCCTCATCCAGCGTGGCGCAGAAGCTCTCCAGAGCTTTAAGCTGCTTGGAGCTCAGGCCGCTGGGAGTCTCCACCATAATCTCCACCATAAGGTCGCCGCGACCGCTGCCGCGCAGAGCAGGCATACCCTTGCCGCGCACGCGGAAGGTGGTGCCGCCCATCGTCCCGGCAGGTATCTTAAGCTTGGATTCGCCATCCAGCGTCGGCACCGATATAGTGCCACCACGGGCGGCATCCAGCAGACTCACCGGCATGGAAACATAAAGCTCCAGCCCGCGACGCTCGAAAATCTCGTGCTCGGCCACCTCCAGGAACACGTAGAGGTCCCCCGCTTCGCCGCCGTGCAGACCAGCATCGCCATTGCCCGTGGAGCGGATACGCGTGCCGGTATCCACACCGGCGGGGATATGCAGAGTCACCTGCACATCTTTATGCACACGCCCCTCGCCGTGGCATTTGGAGCATGGGTTGGTTATTGTCTGGCCGGCACCGTGGCAGCTCGGGCAGGTGCTCTGCTGCACAAAGAAACCGCTCTGGCGAGTTACCACGCCAGTACCGTGGCAGGTCGGACAGGTCTTGAAGCCGGCCTTGCCATCCTTCGAGCCGGTAGCACCGCAGGCATCGCAGGGAGCCATGTGGTCTATCTCCAGCGTCTTGTCGCAGCCGTGCGCGGCTTCCTCCAGCGTAATCTCCAGGTCGTAGCGGATATCCGAGCCAGGCTGGCGCGGGTCTGCCTGGCGGCGTCCGCCGCCTCCGAAACCGCCGAAGCCACCCATACCGCCGAAAAACTGGGCAAAAATGTCCATGGGGTCGGTGAATCCGCCGAAGCCGCCGGCACCACCGGCGCCGCCCATACCGCCATTCTTGAAGGCCTCGTGCCCGAGGCGGTCGTACGCTGCGCGCTTATCCGGGTTGCTGAGCACCTCGTAAGCCTCGCCCACCTCCTTGAACTTCTCCTCGGCCGCCTTATCGTCCGGATTGCGGTCCGGGTGGTATTGCATAGCGAGCTTGCGGTAAGCTTTCTTGATGGTGGCGTCATCCGCCCCCTTATCTACCCCCAGCACGCTGTAATAATCGTTTGCCATGGTCGGAAAAATACGGTCGTGTTTTACTCTGCAGGCTGCTCAGTCTCGGGAGCGGCGGCCACCACCACATTGACAGGGCGCAGCAGGCGACCCTTCAGGTTGTAGCCGCGGCGCAGGATGCGGATAATGGTGCCCTCCGGCTTATCGGACGGCTCGCTCTGAATAGCCTCGTGGATATTGTGGTCGAACATCTGGCCTACCTCGGTGGGAATGGGCTCCACACCCTGAGAAGCCATGAAATCGTTGAGCTGCTTCTGCACCATGCTCATGCCGATGTAAATCATGGACGACGTATCCTGGCCGGCCATCATCATGCCCATCTCGAAATTGTCCACCACAGGCAGCAGCTCCTCCAGCAGACCGCGTGTGGCGTAGCGGGTGAACTCCTCGCGATCCTTCACGCAGCGCTTGCGGTAGTTGTCGTACTCAGCAGCGGTGCGCATCGCCATATCGCGCCACTTCTGCAGCTCGTCCACAGCGGCTTCCGCCTCGCCCTCGGCAGACTCATCCACCGCGTCGGCATACTCCTGCTCCGGCTTCTCCGGTTCATTGCAACCGCAGGGGTCTTCGCAGGCGGCACCCTCCGGCATTTCTTTTTCCAAATCTTTGTCAGTTTCGCTCATGAGCCCATTATAGCGCACGCGCGTATAATGTCAACCCCTGCGCGTGGCATGCACAGCAGCTGCCACGCCCGGCAGGCTCTCACTCCTCATCGAGCGGGTCACGACGCCCCACGGTATCGAAAAGAGGGCGGTAGGAAGGAAGCTTCCAGTTGTGGTGCACAGCCGCAATGCGCACAATAAACACAGCTGCCACTCCCAGGATGAAAGAGAGTGAATACGAGCAGCCGCAAACCATGAGCAACTCGAACAAGGCACAGCCGACAAAGGAGGCCGTAGCGTACAACTCACCGGGGCGGAACACATAGGGCACGTTGCCGGTGAGCACATCTCGCAGCACACCACCGGCCACACCGGTGCACACGCCCATGCAGATGCTCACCAGCCAGGGGCAGCCGATGCAGTGCGCCTTGGCCACCCCCAGCAGGGTGAAGAAGGCCATGGCAAAGGCGTCCGCCACACGGATGGTACCCACCGGCGGCGTGATGAATCGCGTCACGAAGAACACCAGTAGACTGGTGCCCACGGCGCAGTACAGGAACACCACATCGCTCGGGTTCACCCAGAACACGGTCACAGGTGTGCCGTCCGGGCGCACCAGCCCCGTGAGCAGCATATCGCGCACGGTACCGCCACCCAGGGAGGCAATGGTACCGCAGGCGATAATACCGAACAAGTCCATGCGTACCCGGCTGGAGGCCGAGGCACCGGCCAGAGCACCCACTACCGAGCCGAAGATGGAACAGAGGTAGAAAAGCCAATGCTGGTCGAAAGACTGAACCTCATGCAGAGAAAGCGATGCAGCCAGGGGGAACATGGAAGGAATAATAAGAAGAAGAAATCAGCGTACAGCCCGGGCCAGCATCCACACGCCCAGAGCCACCAGGATAAACGGCCAGGCGACACTCACCACACCCAGCAGCAGGAGCAGGAACACCACACCCACGGCTCCCACCAGAATGAGATTGCCCGTGGACATGTTGCGGGTAAGCAGCTTCCAGAGGCTGGGATTCGCCTCTTCTTCCTCCTCCTCGCGCAGGTCTGTGGAGCCCAGCGGGCGCCAGGTGGAAGAATCCTCCCGGCGCACCCAGGTCTTGTTGTCTATCTGCCCGGCGGCGCGCAGCTGCACGAGTTCGTTGCCCGTTACCGGGCCAATCTTCTCCTCGCCGGTGTCGTAGTAATACTTGCGAGCCATCTGTGCGGTGTGGGGTTATCAGCCGTGCACTGCCAGTCCGTCTGCAGCCAGCACAGCCTCGTGAATAGCCTCGGAAAGCGTGGGATGCGCATAAATCATAGCGTTCATGTCTGCATCCGTCAGCTCACTGTTCATAGCCAGCTCGGGGTGAGCAATCATCTCCGTAGCCGTATCGCCCATGATGTGCGCCCCCAGCAGCTCGCCGTTTTCCTTGCCGAAGATGAGCTTCACAAAGCCCTCCGTCTCGCCTGTGGCCACAGCCTTGCCGATGCCCAGGAAGGGGAACTTGCCCACCTTGTACTCCACGCCGGCCTCCTTCAGCTCGCGCTCGCGCTTGCCCACACTGGCCACCTGCGGGTGGCAGTAGGTGCAGCCGGGCACATTGACGGGATGCTTGGGCGTATGGGTGGGGTCGAACATGCCCTCCACAGCCTGCTCTGCCTCGAAACTGGCTGTGTGTGCCAGCATGATGCCGCCGATGCAGTCGCCCACGGCGTACACACCGGAGATGCTGGTGCGGTACGCATCATCCACCTTGATGAAGCCGCGCTCCGTAAGCTCCAGCCCGCCGGCCTCCGGCACCACCGGCACCACGCCGATAGCCACGAGGCACACATCTGCGGTAATCTCCTGCTGCTTGCCATTCTTGGCCGTGATGGTGGCGGTAACGCTGTCGCCGTTGTCGCGCAGGCTCTCCACCTTGGCGCCGGCCATGCAGGTGATACCCTGCTTCTTGAAGGAGCGCTCCATGGCGGTGCACACATCATTATCCTCATTCGGCAGAATGCGCGGCAGAGCCTCCACCAGCGTCACCTTGGTACCGAAGCAGTGGTACACGTAGGAAAGCTCGGTACCGATGGCACCGGAACCGATGACAATCATGCTCTCCGGGCGCTTGGGCATGACCAGCGCGTCTCGGCTGCCGATAATGGTGCGACCATTGAAGGGGAAAGCCGGCACCTCGCGGGTGCGTGCACCGGTAGCAATCAGGATGTTGGCACCCTCCAGCGTGCTCACCGTACCATCTGCCGCGGTGACTTCCACCTGACCGGGGGCAGCGATGCGGGCCTCACCGATAACGTGGTCGATTTTGTTCTTTTTGAAAAGGAAGGCAATACCACCGGACAGACGCTCCGACACGGCGCGGGAGCGGGCAATCACCGCCTGCCAGTCCACACTCATTTCCCCGCAGGAAATACCATACTCAGCGGCATGGCGGGCCATGGTGTTGTACACCTCGGCATTCTTCAGCAGAGCCTTGGTGGGGATGCAGCCCCAGTTCAGACAGGTGCCGCCCAGATTCTCCTTCTCCACGCACACAACTCGCTTACCCAGCTGTGCCGCACGAATCGCGCCCACATAACCGGCCGGGCCGCCACCAATCACAATCAAATCGTAACTCATGGCTCCAATATACTCCTTTATTCTGCGCCTTGCAATCGGAAAGCGCGGCCCCGCACGTATGTCTGTGTCATGGCGGCGCAGATTTTCCGCCCGTTCAGCAAAGCTGCAAGCAAAAGCCCCATGCACCGCCGGGGCGCATGGGGTTGAAATATGGTTGCAGGGGAAACGTATCAGAAGCGGAAGCCCACACCCACGCTGATGATGTGCTGGGCGTAGTTATAGTCCATGTCACCCTTCATGTAGGTCTTGCCGAACTCATAGCCCACATTCACGTACACGTCATCCGAGCATTGGAACTTAAGGCCGGCACCGGCAGAGAAGGTGAAGCCGTCGCCATCGGCGCTCTCGCCTTCAAAATCCACGTCGCAGAAGGCATAACCGGCACGACCGCCGAGGTACATCAGCACATTGTCGGTCAGCTCAATGTTGAGGTAGTAACCGGCGGTGATGGGCACCATGGTCATATCCACATCGAACTTGCCGTCTTCATCGCGGTAGGACTTATCGCCCCACATGGCGGCAACACCCAGCGTGAACTGCTGGCGCACAGTGTCCCTGCCATCGCTGTACAGGTTGAAGCTCAGGCGTCCACCCCAGGTATCCGGGTCATCGCTGTCGCCCGCAAAGCCATACAGACCTTCCAAACAGTAGACAGGCTGCATGTCGTACGGAGTCGTGGCTCCGGGCATGTTGAACGGCGTCACATACGGAGCGGCAGAAGCCACACCGCTCAGCATGCCCAGTATCGTAGCTACAGAGAGTACATTTTTCATAGCAATCTCCCTATAGCACATTTTTCACTTTTTTACAAGCAAAAAACACTTTTCACCTCCTGAGAAGAGGCAGAAATGGGATTTTCAGTACAGATTCCGGGATAGCAGTTTTTTTGCATCATGCCTTTTTTTGAGCTTGCAAGCGGCGGGGGGAACAGGTAAGCTCAGCAGTGATATGAGTAAAGAGATTTCCCCCGAACAGGAGAAGCTGCAGGCCCAGCGCCAGCGCGCGCTGGATGCCGCTATGCTCCAGATTCAGAAAGACTTCGGCGAGAACGCCATCATGCGCCTGGGCGATAAGAAAACCATGGAGGTGGAGGTGATTCCCACCGGCAATCTGCTTATCGACCGCGCACTGGGAGCCGGCGGTGTACCGCGCGGCCGTATTGTGGAGGTATTCGGCCCCGAGTCTTCCGGTAAGACCACGCTGACCCTCACCGTTATCGCCCAGGCACAGCGTGCCGGTGGCCTGGCAGCCTTCATCGACGTGGAGCACGCGCTGGATCCCGCCTATGCTGCCAAGCTCGGCGTGAATCTGGACGACCTGCTCGTATCCCAGCCCAACAGCGGCGAGGAAGCCCTGCAGATCTGCGAGGCTCTGGTACGCTCCAACGCTATCGATGTCATCGTGGTGGACTCTGTGGCCGCCCTTGTGACCCGCCAGGAGCTGGAGGGCGAAATCGGCGACAGCACCGTGGGTGCTCAGGCCCGACTCATGAGCGCCGCACTGCGCAAGCTCACCTCTCTCATCGCCAAGGCCCGCACCGTCTGCATCTTCACGAACCAGATTCGCGAGAAAATCGGCGTCATGTTCGGCAACCCCGAAACCACGCCCGGTGGTCGCGCCCTCAAGTTCTACGCCTCCGTGCGCTGCGACATCCGCCGCATCGGCCAGATTAAGGGTGCAGACGGCACCGTGGCCGGCAACCGCACCAAGCTCAAGGTGGTCAAGAACAAGGTTGCACCTCCCTTCACCGAGTGCGAGTTCGATATCATGTACAACGAGGGTATCTCCTCCGTGGGTTCGCTCATCGACCTGGCCATGGAGTACGATGTCATCCAGAAGCGTGGCTCCTGGTTCAGCTACAACGGCAGCCAGCTCGCCCAGGGCCGCGATGCCGCCAAGGAGGCTCTGCGCAACAACCCGGACCTCTACGCTGAGGTGGAGGAGAAAGTTAAGGCCAAACTGGAGGAAAAAGGCAAATAAGGCTTTCGCCCTGACAGCTTGAATCATTCGGCGCGCTGCGAGCGCGGGGTGGGATAAATCGCTACACATTCCCCCTGCGTACAAAGCGCGCCGAACTGTATACTCATACCCGGCGCCGATTCAGGGGGAAGAAAGCCGGTCAACGGGCTTTCAGGCTGTGAGCGACACCACCAGCTTATGGAGGATGTCGCGGTCATCCAGCTGAGTGGACACCAGCTGGCGGTCTGCCGTGGCGCAGGCACGGAGGTCGCGGCGGGCTTTCTGCAGGGTGAGCTTGCCGCAGGTGCGTGCCGCGTTGAAAAGGGAGTAGGCGTTGGGAGTGCCGTCCTTTTTAAGGGGGAGAATCTTGCGGTCGGAGGGCAGCAGCTTGCCCAGCGCGCTCTCAAAACTGCGGTAGTTCGTGGCATCGATGCCGAAGGAATCCATGAGCAGGCGGGCGCAGAAGCGGTTTCGCACGGTGGGTACAATGGCGGCACGCATGATGGTGACAGCGGCCTCGCCATGCTCCAGCTGCTCATTGATGAGGCGCACGGCCAGGCGGCAGTCGCTCTGCTCGATGGCGCGCGATATCTCGAAGATGACACCATTGCGCGACACAGCCACCAGGAGGTCCACATCCTGCACGCTCACGCGGCGACGCTCCGGACCGAGGTAAACATCTATCTTGGCCAGCTCGTTGGCAATCTGGCGTGTGCTCTCGTTCACACGGTGCACGAAGAGGTCCAGCGCGTCGTTATCGAAGGTCAGCCCCAGGGGTTTGGCCATGCGCATGGTCAGCGCGGCCACCTCGCTTTCCCAGCCGGGTTTGGAGATATCGATTTTGGTGAACTCCTTCACCTCCGCCACACTGCCGAGCTTTTTGAAGAAGGAACGGCGCTTGTCCATCTCCGCGCTGCTGAGCACGAAAAATGTCTCCGGAGGCATGCTGCCGAGCACAGCCAGCAAATCCTCCATGGCCTCCTGGACGGCCTCGCTGCGGGCACCGGAGGGCGTATCGGCCAGGAAATTCACGCCTTTGAGCCATATCACCTTGCGCCCGCCGAACATGTTCATCATCTGCAGGCCGGAAATCGCGCGGCGTATCAGCTCCACAGCTTCATCCGCCGTGGCTGCAGCGCCGTCTATCGTCTCGTCGCCCCAGCCATCGCCACCGGCAGAGAGCTCAGCGGCGCATTTGGCCGCAGCCGTGCTGGCCGCGCCCTCGTCGCTGCCGAAAAACACGAAACTGCTCTGCTCTGCCATATCCGTGCAGCATTATGCCAGATATCCCCGGACAAGTCAAACAGTATACGCGGTTCAGCGCGTCATTCTGCAGAGCCTCGGAATGCATGCTGCAAAACTCCGGTATTGCATGCAGGGCAAAGATATGTTACACTCATGGCACGCAGTACAAGATGGAGAATCTCACCACAGAAGGCATCAGCCACATACCGGCCTCGCCAACGCTCATCATCCCGAACAGGTTGAACCTGCCCACTCTGCGCGCCCTGGAAGAGGCGCTCGGCGGGTGGGACCGCGTCATCTGGATGGTAGAGACAACTCTGCGCCCGGATGCAGAGGTGATGATGTACCTCTCCCAGACACGTGCTGCAGGTTTCCTGTATGCCATAGACCGCACCTCGCGCGAGGATTTGGTGAAGATGGTTCGCGACCGCCTGGCCATGGGCCGGCACGTGGTGCTGCTCTGCGGCCGCCCCGGGCAACAGGCAGCCACACTGGCGGATGTACCCGGCAAGCTGCTCACCTTTGCGGATGGCAGCGCCCTCTCTGCCCTGCCCGTGTACGTAGGCATGTACCGGGACAGCCTCGCCGGCGGCATTACCACAGAAGCGCCGTACGACCGCGCCGTGCTGCAATTCATGCCGCTCGTGCCGCCCGGCCCGGCTTTGGGAGCGGCCGTGCGCAGCGCCTGGATGGAAGCCTCCGCCGAGCAGCTCGCCGCCCACCCGGTGCTGCAGCATGCTCTGCCCCACGCCCTGCTCCACAGCCTGGCTTCGCACCCGGACGCCATGATAGTGGATGGTGTGGACGACAGCCAGCTCACCTACAAACGCCTGCTGGCCTACTCGCTCATCATCTGCGACAAGCTGCGCCGCAACATCACCAACCGCCGCCTCGGCATCATCCTGCCCCCCGGCAAGCTGGCTGCCATTGCCAACCTGGCCTGCATTCTGGCCGGCATCACCCCGGTGAACATCGACTACGAAGCCTCGGCAGAAAACTTCCGCCGCCAGGTGGAGCAAACCGGCGTGAACCGCTTTATCACCGAGGAGCGCTTCATCCACAAGCAGCAGCAATTTGCCTGGCCTGCCCAGCGCGACCTGCTCTACATCGAGCGCGAGCTGGCAGAGGTGAGTACGGCCGGTGTCCGCATGCGCGAGCTGGCAATCCACCTGGGCAAGACAGATTTGCTCACCCACCGCCTCCTGCACAACACCGCCGCACCGGAGGATGAAGCACTGATTCTCTTCAGCAGCGGTACAGGCGGAGAAAGCAAGACCGTGCCGCTGAGCCACCGAGCTCTGCTGGCAGCTGCCATGCAGCTTAGCAGCCGCATGCCGCTGCAGGCCGGCCAACGCACGCTGAGCGCCCTGCCGTACTACCAGCCGATGGGCCTGCTCTGCGGGCTCTTGCTGCCCCTGCTGCACGGCATGGATATCGTCACTTACCCGGATACCCGCACGCCGCGCCGCCTGTGCGAACTGGCACACAACTACGGGACGGTTCTCACCGCCTTCACCCCGGCGCAGACACATGCCCTGCTGGAAGCCGGCAGCCCGGAGCATTTCTCGACGCTGCGCTACTTCCTGCTGACCGGTGGCAGAGCCACTCCCGGGCTCATCCAGCGCGCCACCAACGAGTACCGCCTCATGCTGCGGGAGTGTTACACGCTCACCGAACTGGCAGCTCCCGCCGCCATCTGCGGCCCCGCGCCGGCACCTGCTCCGGGCACGCCCCACATCATCCCCGCCGGATACGCCGGCTGCGTCGGCTCCCCCCTGCCGGGCACTGCCGTGCGCATCAGCGACCTCAACAAGCCGGACAAGATTCTGCCCTCCACAGCCACCGGCCTCATCTGGGTGAAAGGCCCCGCCACCCTGCAGCACTACCTGCGCAGCGGAGAAAAGGACGCCACCACCATGTCGAACGGCTGGTTCTGCACGGGAGATGTCGGCAAACTGGATGCCGACGGCCTGCTTACCATCAGCGGCCGCAAGGCCCGATTCAGCAAAATCGGGGACGACCTCGTGCCCCATGTCGCGGCAGAGGAAGCCCTGTGCCGCGTGCTGGGAGCCGACCCCATGGCACCGAGCCGCAGCCTGGCCATCGTGGGCGCCCCGAATCCCCGCGGCGGCGGCGAAATACTGGTGTTGCTTTCCACCCTACACAAAACCGTGCTGCCGCAGGACCTCATCACCGCCCGCTACGGCCTGCTCAACGCCCGCTACCCGGCCAGCTGGGCGCCGAATCGCATCATCCCCGTCAGCACCATACCTGTGCTGCCCAACGGCAGGCTGGACTACCCCGTCTGCTACCGCGGCGTCTGCCGCTTCCTGGGTATAGACCCGGACAATCCCCCGCACCAGGGCTGATTTTCCACCCGCCCCACAGTTCTCTCCCTCTCGCACTGCCGCCATGTTCCCCACCACCCCTTCCCCCACGCCCTCCTGCCCACCCGTGCAGCAGCCGCAGAACAATGCTGCCGACGCAGAGCTGGACGACATCTGCCCGGCACCCAAAGAACTGCCGGTAAACTTCATGATAAACGGCTACAGGTTGCTGGGCCGCATCGGCGAGGGCGGCTTCGGTGTCACCTACCTGGCGGAGGATAAGCTGCTGAAGCGCCGCGTGGTCATCAAGGAGAATTTCCCGCATTCTCTCTGCCAGCGTCACTGCCGCACACTCCATGTGGTGCGCCAGGAGCACAGCACCCAGGAGGACTGCGAGTGGGCCATGAATAATTTCCTGCGCGAAGTCAGACTCCTGGCCTCCCTGGACCACCCCAACATCGTCAAGATTTACACCTACTTCGAGGCACTGAATACGGCGTACTATGTAACCGAGTACATAGACGGCAAGAGCCTGGCAGATGTCGTGCTCGACTACAAAAAGCACCTCCACCACCTCCCGCAGGATGACCTCTACTCCCTCATGGTGCGTGTACTGGATGCTCTGGACTACCTGCACAGCCGCAATATCCTGCACCTGGATATCAAACCGGACAACATTCTCGTGACCCGCACCGGGCGCCCGGTTCTCATCGACATGGGAGCGGCACGCGAGCGCAACTCAGACCCCAGCGGCGCCGTGGTGGAATCCCCGGGTTACAGTCCCCCCGAGCAGGGGGAAAACAACGGCAACCTGGGTCCCTGGACAGATTTGTATGCCTTCGCGGCCACGCTGTACTACCTGCTCACGGGTATTGCCCTGCCCCCCGGCCGCCAGCGCCTGCTGTACGATACGCTCGACCCGCTGGCTTCCCTGCCGGCTCTCAGCAGCATCTACCACCCGAAACTGCTTGCCGGCATCGACAAAGCCCTCTCGCCGAGCATCGAGGGGCGCTACCGCAACGCCGGCGAATGGATGGCAGACCTGCGGGCTCATTAATGATTATACGACACACGGCCAACAAGACTTGCCGGGCGCGGACCTTTGTGGCATATTGAGCCCATGAACGCGCTGCGTATAATAACCTTCCGCTGCCACAGCGAACTGTTTGCCCGCCTGGAGAAGTTCGCCCGCGCCCGCAATCTGGACCGCACCTCCGTGCTGAAGCTGGCGCTGCATTTCTACCTGAACCGTCGCGGCTCTTAGCCTGCAGCCTGTCCGCCGCCTGCGGCTACCCAGAACTGCCACGCTATCAGCACACGCAGCACCAGCGCAAAGGCCATCCCCCAGGTCACAGCCAGCGTGAGCTTCCCCTTCGCGGTGAGCTTACTGCTGCGCGACATCGCAAAGAACAGCAGAGCCTGCAGCACGGCAGAAAGCGTAAAAGCCGCACCGCTGCTGCAACCACCGGCCCGCAGCAGGAATGCCGGAGGCTCCAGGAAGGCAAAGGCACAGGAAAGCAAATCCTGCTCATTGCCGTATGCCCACAGCACGATACCACTCGGCACCACCACGCACATAAAGAGCGTGATTTTTGCCACCTTGCTGTATCTCTCCTCCTGGGTCGGTATATACATATCCTGCTGCGCACCATATTGCACCATCTCCCCCGCCGTGTCAAGCACGAATCCGTACAGCAGACTTTGCAGAACTATCTGCTTGCTATTTACACCCCATGTGGTAGAATGGGCATGCACCATGAAACCCACACACCTTCTTACCCTGTGCGCCGCAATGGCATGCTGCATTGCCTCCGCACACCCCTACCAGAGATGGGACAACCCCACCACCCACACCCTGCAGGCTGAAATCAAGATACTGCAGAGCGCCGACAGCCCGGAGAAAAACCTCCGCATTGCTGTGGGCGACAACACAGAAAACGCCGTCTACTGGAGCGGGGAAAAGCCCCTGCCTGCCGCCCGCACGGCCGACCTCCTGCAGCTGAGTCTGGCAGCAGGAAGCTGCGGAGCAGAAGACTGGTTCACGAACAAGGACGGAGACCTGCTCGTCTTTGTAGCCCGCCCCGGAGTTGGCGCCAAGCACTACGTGTTCACCGTCTTCACCCGCCGGGATGAGGAATGGCACAAAACCGGCACCTACCACTTCATTTCCCGCCACCTGCGCATCTGCTGGGAAGAAGTGTCGCTCGCCCACCGCGGCCTCAGCATCGTGGCAACTTCCCCGCAGCGGAGCCTGCGCGTGGAGAAACGCTTCGACTTTGCCGAGGCTCACGATACCTTCTGCGCCTACGATGCCCCGGATGAAGCGCCGGATATGGGACTCGACCTGCCCGTATCTCCCTCTGCCCCTCAGCAGGCAAGCGAGGATGCCGAGCGTTTCAGACACTACAGCCTCCAGGGCTACCCCCGGTACCACAACGCAGCCACCCGCGCCCTGTATGCAGCCGCCGCGCTGTCGAATGGCCCGATAAGCCCTGTGCTGGGGCGCCTCGCCTTCATAGGCATCAACCCGGAAAACGTAGCTTGCTGGAACGGCGAAAAGCCCCTGCCCGCGTCCCGCGTAGCCAACCTGCTGCAGGTGAGCCTGCACCGCGGCTATACCACCGGCGCGGATTGGTTCACAAACGCAAGCGGTTCCGTGATTGCCTTTCTCGCGCAACCCGGCAACGGAGCCGGAACAGATGTTTACACTGTGTTCCGCAGAACCGGCTCGGAATACCGACGCGTGGGAGTTTACACCTTCACCCGCCGGGTCATGGATCTCCGCCCGGAAGAAATAGAGCTCACAGAAGAAAGCCTCACCCTCACCTACGCCACGCCGCGCAACAACACGCGCTTCACCAAGACATTTTCCTTCCGCGCGGCAGAGGACAGCTGCTGCGCCTTCGAGGACATCACCGAGAGAAACGACTGCGGCAAAGACACGCGCCCGAACCGCCCTATCGGCATTCCCGAGCTAATCAACTCCCCCGCACGCGAGCGGCTGCAGCCCCTCAATGCCAGAACCCTCCACCTGCGCCGCGCGGAGCAGGAACTCTTCTATGCCGCCGATCCCCAGCCGGGCAAAGACAAATGGCAGAATGTCCCACCCCTGGAGTTGCTCTACACCAACAAGCTCCGCTACGGCGGAGT
Source organism: Akkermansia sp. (assembly GCA_045636905.1). Lineage (GTDB taxonomy): Bacteria > Verrucomicrobiota > Verrucomicrobiia > Verrucomicrobiales > Akkermansiaceae > Akkermansia. The sequence goes on along the minus strand of JAZTYL010000032.1, from coordinate 52,539 downwards.
GGAAGACTGGATCAGCGATGAGAAAAGCAACACCATTGCCTTTATCAGCCGCAGCAACGTGAAACACGAAGTCGTCTCCACCTATACCTTCCAGGTCTACCGCTGCCGCGATACGGAAAACGGCCTTTCCTGGAGCCTCATCGGCACCTACAAGCTCAATTTCTCCCCCTACGAGCTGAGCTGGGACCCGGCAGAAACCTACTTCCGGCACGAAGGTCTGCACGTGCGCTGCCGCGACCTGAACAACACCCGCCACACCGGCGTCATCTTCCACTTCAGCAGCAGAAAAGAGAACGTCCACCTGAACTGAAGCAGGTATCAGAGCATGGAAATGGGGTAAGCGTAGCTGCCTTTGCCCAGCGGCAGAATCTCCGTAGCCGTGCACAGTACCACCCCGGGCTGCAGCTCCACCCCCGGCGCCAAAGGAATACCGGCAGCGGCATAAAGGTCGCTCTGGCGCGGGGAGCTGCTGCGCTTCACCTCCATGGGGAAAAGCTTACCATCCTGCTCCAGCACAAAATCCACTTCTGCGCCGTTGCTGCTGCGGTAGTAGCTGAGTCGCGCCCGTACACCCCGATTCGCATAACTGCGGCGTAACTGTCCATATACCCAGGTTTCGAGCATCGGGCCGGCCATAGCTCCCTGCTGCAGCACGCGCGGATTACTCCACCCGCCCAACCAGGAGCAGAACCCTGTATCCGTAAAATACAACTTGGGACTTTTTGTCAGCCGCTTACTTGTATTGACGTAGTATGGCGGCAGAATGTCGATGATTCCGGAAGTCTCCAGCACAGACAACCATCGCTTGGCCGTGTTGGGCGACACATCTGCATCCTTTGCCAGGTCTGCGTACACCAGCTGCTGCGCTGTGCGAGCTGCCACTGCCTGCATGAAACGCAGAAAGGCTGAGGTATCGCCCACCTGTGTCAGAGCCCGAACATCCCTGGCAATATAAGTGCTGAGATACGCGCTGAAATAGTCCTCCGTCGAAGTTCCCGCATACTTGAACAAGCGCGGATATCCTCCACGCCATATTCGCTCGTAGAGTTTGGTGATATCACAGGCAGGTGCCGCCAGACGAGTCTTTATATGCTCCGGGTCGAAGGGTTCAGCACCGGCACCTCTGCCTGCCGCCTCGCTCTGGGACAAGCTGTATAGCTCCACTATGCCCACGCGACCGGCCAGACTCTCCGATACCCCCTGCATCAGATGAAAGCGTTGCGAACCTGTCAACCAGTATTGTCCCGGCTCTCCTGTTACATCCACCTTCGTTTTGATGGCGCGCAACAACCGAGGCTCATACTGCACCTCGTCGATACACAGGGGGCTGCCCATCTCACTCAGGAATCCCACAGGGTCTTCCTTCGCGCGACTCAGCATCAGTTCATCATCCAGACTCACATACTGCATCCCCTCCGGTAACAGCCTCCGCAGCAGCGTCGATTTCCCTACCTGACGGGCTCCCGTCAGCATCACGCAGGGAAAAAAACGATGTAATTCTTCTACTTTGCTCGCTATTGTTCGCTCCAGTTCCATCTCATTTACCATGCAATTCTGCCATAGGATGGCATTTTTGCATGGTGAAGTCAAGAATAAAGAGAAAAACACCATGTAATTCTGCCATCGCGTGGCGAAATTGCATGGTCATTTGCTCGCAAAGGGGATAAAAAAGGGGTGTTCGGGAGGTGGGGGTGGAAAGGAGGCACGGAGTCGGCTCGGAGCAGCAGGAAACATTTTGCGAGCGGCGGCGCAAAAAAGATGAGGCGGGGGCATCTTTTTGCTTGCCAAAGGGGGTAAAAGACGGGTAGAATAAACGCGAAACATACTTCCTGCCGTGCGGCAACAGCCGGCGAGCGGGATTCTTATACACGGAACGTTATATTACTCACACAATTATGGCTAATCTGAACAAAGTCATGCTTATCGGCAACCTCACGGCCGACCCGGAGGTACGCCAGACTCCCCGAGGCAACTCCCTTACCGAACTGCGCCTGGCCGTGAACCGCGTATCCAGCGGCCCGAACGAAGGCGAGCGCCGCGAGGAAACCACTTTCCTGGATGTGACCTGCTGGGGACGCACCGGCGAAGTAGCCGCCCAGTACCTGACCAAGGGACGCCCTGTCTTCATCGAGGGTCGTCTGCAGATGGACACCTGGGAGGATAAGCAGACAGGGCAGCGCCGCAGCAAGATTCGTATCATCGCGGAGAATCTGCAGCTGCTCGGCGGCCGCGACGGCGCCCAGGGTGGCGGTTACCAGCAGGGCGGCTACGGCAACAATGGCGGTGGCTACCAGCAGCAGGGTGGCTACGGCAACAACGGTGGCGGCTACCAGCAGCGCAGCAACAACGGCTACGGCAACAACGGCGGTGGCTACCAGCAGCGCAGCAACAATGGCTACGGCAACAACGGCGGTGGCTACCAGCAGGCCCCGGCTCCCGCTCCCATGCACGAGGAGGCGGACGACGACATCCCGTTCTGATACCGGAGCAATTACCAGTTTCCATTCAGCGGGCATCTGCCCGCTGAATTTTTCTCCCCACAGCCCCCCTGCATGAATCCCCCTGTCACCACCCCCTACACCGAGGCGCTGGACTGGCTGTACTCCACCCAGATGTTCGGCATCAAGCTCGGGCTGGAGGGCATCACACGCCTGCTGGAAGCCTGCGGCGTGCTTTACCCGCGGGCGCGTGTTATCCACGTAGCCGGCACAAACGGCAAAGGCTCCACCTGCGCCTTTGCCGAGAGCGTGGCACGCTCTGCCGGCTACAGCACTGGCCTCTTTACCTCCCCGCACCTGGTGGAGTTCAACGAGCGAATCCGCGTGAACGGTGAGATGATACCGGAGGCGGATGCCACGCGTCTTATCTGCCGCGTGCGCAACATCATTTCCTCCTGGGAGGTGAAACCCACTTTCTTCGAGCTGGTGCTAGCCATCGCCATGCTGTACTTTGCCGAGCGCGAGGTGGACATCATCATCCTCGAAACCGGCATGGGCGGCCGACTGGATGCCACCAATGCCGTGCCCAAAGATGTGGCCGTGCTCACCCCCATCGGCCTGGACCACACACAGTACCTCGGCTCCACTCTGGAGGAGATTGCCGCGGAAAAAGCCGCCATCTTTGCCTGGCACCGCCCCGCCCTCTCCGCCCCGCAGCAGCCGGAAGCCATACGCGCCATCCACGCCGCTGCGCAGCGCATGGACACCGCCTACCGCATCGTGTCCGAGGAGTGCGAGCTGCCGCTCGGCCTGCGTGGCAACTACCAGCGCCGGAATGCTGCGCTGGCTCTGGCCGCCCTGCGCGCCCTGCCGCATTTCCTAGCAAGCGAGGCCGAGATAGCCCGCGGTCTGGCAGAGGTGCAGTGGCCCGGCCGCTTCGAGGAGATAGCACCGCAGGTCATCATGGACGGCGCTCACAACCCGCACGCCATGCATGTACTGGTGGAAAGCTGGCAGCAGGCATACGGGGACAGGAAGGCACGCTGCATCTACGCCGGCTCTGCCGACAAAGCGCTGGATGAGGTACTGGAGCTGCTCTCCCCCCTGGTGCAGGAGTGGGTGCTGCCCCCCGTGCAGAGCCCGCGCATTCTCCCGCCGGCCGATATGGCAGCCAAAGTGCGCGCGGCATCGTCCGCCCCCATCCATACCCCCGCCACACTGGCGGAGGCGCTGGCAGAGCTGCCGCCGCACACCCTTATCTGCGGCTCCTTCTTCCTGCTCGGTGAGGCAAAGGCCTACCTGCGGCAGCATACAGACTACCGCAAGACAGAGCAATAACACCACCCCGCCTGCCCCCGATGTCCCCGGATGCGCTCAATATCACCGCCGCGCTCGTATGCCTGGCCTGGCTGCTCGCCTTCGAGCACCTGGGGCAGTGGCGGTATTTTCTGAGCATAGGGGCCATGCTGCTGAGCGGCATTGCCGTGGGTGTGCTGCTGGCGCTGCACATGCTGCGGGAAGCGGAGGCGCCCATGGTGGTCTTTGTGCTGCTGTTTGTGCACTGTGTGTGGGAGCTGGGCAAATGGCTGGTGAGCGAGGGACGCTACATGCTGCGCGGCCACAAGCGCGCCAACCTGCCCGCACGCCGCCACAAGCGGGCCGATATCCCCTTTGCGCTCAGCAATGCAGAAGTGGTTGCCCATTTCTCCGACCTGGCGCAGAAAGACAAACTTGCCACAGCCAAACCCGCCCTGCACTTCTGCTCCTGGAACAACGGGCTGGACTACACCCTGTGGCTGCACCTGCTGCCGGAGGGCGGCTGGATTGCCCTCTTCTGGTCCCCCGCAGACTTTGAGCTGCGCGACAAGGAGGTAAAAGCCGCCTGCAAAGCGGCCGGGATTCCCTGCCGGAAACACCTGCTGGGCAAGCGCGCGCAGGGCATCGCCATCTGCCGCCGCGGGCAGCTCAGCATCTCCCCCGCAGACCAGCTCGTACACTTCGACGAGTTCCTGCACACCGTCCTTGCTCCGCAGACGGAATTCTCCGCCTGGCTCAGCAGCTATACTCCACCTAACACCTGATTCACCCTGATATGGTCACCTACATCATCTCCGTTCTTCTGTTCAGCCTTCTGTACAGCCCTGTCATCTACAAGCTTCTGGGACGTCACCGCTATGTGATAACCGCCATCCTGCTGCTGCTCTGCCTGCTGGCAGAGGGTATTCTGTGGTGCCTGGATATGTCCTGGGGTATCCAGCTGTTCCCGGCCATATTCCTGGCGCTCACCCTCGTTCTCAACATCGATGAGTGGAATGAGCTGCGCAGGAAACGCCAACTGGCCACCCTGCCCGCACGCCGCTTCAAGACCGCTACAGACAGCTTCTCCCTGAGCAGGCAGGATATGCTGGCCAACTTCCGCGAGCTGGCAGAAAAAGATTCTCTTGCCAACTGCGACCCCGAGCACAATTTCCTGGCCTGGAACGACGCGCAGAAGCTTGATATCCGCATCCACCTCCTGCCCGGGGAAGACTGGGTGGCTCTGCTCTACCTCACCAACGAGGAGCTGCGCGACAGCGAACTGAAAGCCGCCTGCCGGAAAGCCGATGTCCCCTTCTGCAAGGAAATGCAGGGCATGGCACCCTCCGGTATCGCCATCTGCCGCGACGGCCAACTCAGCATCACCCCGGCCTCGCAGAAAAAGCGTTTCGATGCCTTCCGCAGCAATGTGCTTGCCCCGCGTGCTGAATTTGCCACCTGGCTGGCAGACTACACCGAAGACGACGCCTCATGATTCCGGCCTGCATCATCCTTGTTCTGCTGTGCTGGTGGTATGTGGATGAGAAATTCCCTGCGTACCGTCGCCTGTTGCTACTTGCCGACATCGGCGCAATATCTGTACTCATCTGCCTCTACTTCCTGCTGGCGGAGGAGTGGGCAGATACCCGCATGTTCTGCTTTGTGACCGCCGTCACCCTGGCTGCCCGCCGCGTGTATGCCGACATGATGCGGCTGCTGGACAGGAAGCAACTGGAGCGCCACATTGCCTACCTCGACTCGCTCCCCATACGCCCGGAGCTCTGCACGGCTGCCGACTACACCTGCACCCTGAATGCGGAAGCTCTCCACGAGCTGCTGAAGAAACACATGGAGCAAAAGCCCGGCGACACGGCACAAGGCTCCACCGCTGTTTATGAGGCGCACAATGCACGTTTCGAGCTATGGAGCACGGCACTGAACTGCGGTGGATGGATTCTTGCCCTCTGCGACCACGACGCCGACACCGAGTTCCACGAAAAGGAGCTGGTGCATCTTCTGACGCTCAACGGCAGCCCCATCGATGCAGACGCCATCCCCGGCGATGTCACCTCCCTCGCTATCTGCGAGGCCGGTGAGCTCCGCATCTACCCGGCGGACGCAGCCGACACATACAAATCGTGGGGGCTCATATCGTAGTTCCCCACGGAGTTGCCTGCATCATTTGCTCTCTTCCGACAGGGGGAAAGTGCCCATGCGCATTTTTTCTATAGCCTCCACCCAGGGGATACCGTTGATGTAGAGCTGTTTGACAATGAAACCATTCTTCTCTCGGCAGGCAAAATCCACGGTGGTTCGGATGCGGTTCGCAGGGAAAGGCTCGTCGAGATTCAGCCTCTGCTGCCCCTCACGCCAGGCCGGAAGCGGCTCGCCGGTATTCTCCGGCACATAGAAGCGGAAGCTGCCCAAATCGTTTCTCTCACTCACGCAGAGGTAGAGGCTCAGCTCGGATTTCACCACATATTTTTCCTCCGGTTCCCCTACCACTTTGCATCTCACATGCCCATACATCGCCGTACGAAACTCGCCGGGGCGGGCGACATCCTGCCCACTGCCGACCTTGGCCACACGCAGCAGGGTAGCAGGTTTACCGGGTTCCCCGAGCTGCCAGAAACCGACCAGATCATTGATTTTATAATTGTCGTATGTGACGGCGAGGGAATCCTTGTTCGTTGCGGCGCGGGGAGGAATCCCCTGCACCAGGTGGTTCGGCACATCACGGGACTGCATCGTGATTACCAGTTGGGACGGGTCATTCGCAAGAGTCGACCCTCTCACCCACACGTTCTCGGCTTTCGGGCGTAACTCCTTGTCCCAATGCAGCAAATCCGCAAAAATGGGGTCGGTTATCGGGTAACTGAAGCTGCAGAAGAAACGCACATAATCTCCGCGGAAAATATCACGCGGGTCCAGAGCATCGCACTCCACAGTCAAGGTGGGTGCGGTCTCAATCTCCACGGTACGGGCGTGGTAGTTGCAGCCCAGCCAGCCCAGCTGAGCGGCAACCACGGCAAAAAGGGAAATCAGGGTAAAGTTCTTTTTCATATTTCGGGGGTAGAGGGTCGGGAGTTTTTAACAGTGAGGATAAGGTGGCGGCGGCTTTTCTCCAGCAGCACACCCAGCCCCAGCATCAGCAGACCGGCTGCCACCAGCACCAGACCGGAGAAGGTGTAGCTGTCCAGCACATCGGACACCAGCGCAATGCCGGAAAGCACCACCATGAACGAGCCGATATTGATCCAGCTCATACGCAGGGCACGCACACCGCTGTACATCACCAGCAGCGACAGAAGGAAATAAAGGAGAATGCCCACAATATGGTCTGCATTGCCATCCAGCTTGCCAATCAGGAATATCGCAGGCAGCAGCGAGCTTAACACAGCCGACATGCCGCACCAGGGCAGCCAGTCGACCGCGCGAGGCTTCAACACCAGCAGCACTACCGGCACCATGCCCATGATGCACCAGCACACCTCATCCAGCTTCCCCGAAGTCTCGCCTCCGTACATCATCAGCTGCCCGATATTCACGGCAACCAGCAGCAGCACCGGCGCTACCCAGGCGTAGCTGCGCCAACGCTCAGAGGCTGTTCTCCAGCGCTCGGCCATAGCCCACCAGAAGGCACCGAGCAGCACCAATGCAAACGGCGTGTAATCATCCTGCCAGCCGGGAATATAATTCCGGAATGCCAGGTAGCTGGGCGAGGAATCACCCAGCAGCGCCAGTTCCACCAGGGAGCAGAGCACCACAGCCCCGATGAGGAAGCGCTGCCGACAGATGAAGGGTATGAGCACAATGCCGGCAAAGAACAGCGTCCAGCCCTCCACAAAGGGATTCATCAGGTTGAAAATCTGCCCGTAAAGCGAGATGCAGCCCAGCCACGCACCGGCACCGCAGAAGCCCAGCACCTCGGACACAATGGGGCGCACCTCCCGCTGCCATGCCCAGCCCAGCCAGAAGAGCACCAGCAGCAGCATGGAGCAAAGCATCTTGACGAAAGGAGGTATGCTGTACCAGTTCGCCGAAATCAGCATCACGATACCGGCAACAATCAACCCCGCCGCCAGGGCACAGAGGATGGTCAGCAGCCATCGCCCGCCTACCCGTTCATTCAGCCGGAAATGCTCCACAATCGCATCCCGCTGGGCCGGTGTGATAAGCCGAGCCGCCAGTATCTTGTCTATGTCCTTGCGTTTCATAAAGTATGTTTATTGAAAATTGACCATGCCCGCGGCCTTCAGCACATCCCAGCCGCCCTCCAGCACGTAAATGGGGGCCTCGGTGAGCTGCAACTCACGCAGTTCGCGGGCAATATCCTCGGAAGAGCTGCAATCGTTCGTACAGAACACCAGGATACACTCCCCACGCTCCCCGGCCTCCAGGAGGCGCTCCACGGCGGCATCCAGCAGTTCCTGCTTCTGTGCGCCGGGGCGTATGGGGAACATGCGATTATCGTTGAACAGAAGGTGGTTTATCTCGAAATCACTCTCGCTGCGGGCATCCACCCACACCACTTTGTCGCCATACTGTGCCCGCACCGTCTCCAGGCAGACGCGCCCCTCCGGCAGCTCAGCCTGCACACAGGCCGGAAGACGCCGCGGCGCAAACCACGCCGCATCCACCCAATACAGGACCACGGCCAGGGCCAGGATAATCACTCCGAGTCGGATAAGCTGGGCAAAGGTATCTTTCATTCTGCCCTCACTTTTACCACATTGCAGCTGCGCTGTCAAAGCGTTTTTTGGTTGAAATGCGAAGCCGTATATGGTAAACATAGTGTATGCAACGCCAGAACAACCGCGGGCTGGATGAAATGCGCCCGCTCGAATTCGTGCTCGATGTGGCCCCCAACGCCACAGCCTCCGTGCTTTCCTGCTTCGGCAATACACGCGTCATCTGCGCCGTCACCATCGAGGAAGATGTGCCGCGCTGGATGAAGATGCAGGGTGTACCCGGCGGCTGGCTCACGGCAGAATACGCCATGCTCCCCTACTCCACCCTGGACCGCAAGCGCCGCGACAGCACCGCTGGCAAGGTGGACGGCCGCTCCGTGGAGATTCAGCGCCTCATCGGCCGCTCCCTGCGTGCCGTGATGGATCTGGAGGCTCTCGGTTCGCGCACGGTGTGGATTGACTGCGACGTGCTGCAGGCAGACGGCGGCACCCGCACCGCCTCCATCACCGGTGCAGCCGTGGCTCTGGCTATCGCGCTCAACCGTATTATGGCAAAGGGCTACATCTCCACCAACCCCATGCGCCAGCTGGTCTCGGCTGTGTCCGTGGGTAAGCTGCAGGGCACTCCGATTCTCGACCTCTGCTATGTGGAGGACAAGGATGCCGAGGTGGACATGAACATCGTGATGACCGAGCAGGGCCAGTACGTCGAGGTACAGGGCAGCGGCGAGGAAGCCGTGTTCACCGCCGAGGAAATGGCTCAGATGCTCGCCCTTGCCTCCAAGGGTATTGCCGCCATCACCGCCGCACAGAAGGAAGCCATCGCCCGCGCCGACCAGCCCTCTGCCGAGGATTTCAACTCTCTGCGCGACTTCTTCGCACCCCCGCGCAAATAAGCTGACTTTTTATAAAACAGATAAGCCGCTGTTCCTGTGAGGGAGCAGCGGCTTATCTGTTTTACGGAAATCAACGATTCATCAGAGCTTCTCGGCGTGAGCCACGATGTTGGGCACATTCATACCCAGCTCGCTGAGCACCACATCTCCGGGAGCGGAGAAGCCGTAGGAGTCGATGGAAATGATGCTGCCCTCCGTACCGACATAGCGGTACCAGAGGTCGCTCTTGCCGGCCTCCACAGCCAGGCGGCGGGTGCAGGCGGCGGGCAGTACGCTCTCGCGGTACTCGGCGCTCTGGCGGTTGAAGCGCCACATGGAGGGCATGGAAACCACGCGGACATCCGGGCCGAGCTGCTTGGCAGCCTCCAGAGCCAGGATAACCTCCGAACCGCTGGCAATGATGATGCGGCCGGGCTGCTCCGTCTGCTCCTTCAGAGCTACGTAAGCACCCTTCAGCGTGCCCTGGCGGCGCTCCTCCACGCTGATAGCGTGTACAGAGGTAAGGCTGGGGATGTTCTGGCGGGTGAGGATGAGGGCGGTCGGGCCGTCCTTGCGCTCCATGGCGCACATCCAGGCACCGGCAGCTTCCTCCTCATCTGCGGGGCGCACCACATCGAGGTTGGGAATCACGCGCAGGCCGGTCACCGTCTCCACAGGCTGGTGGGTGGGGCCGTCCTCGCCCACGGCCACGGAGTCGTGGGTCAGCACGTAGGTCACAGGCAGGTGGGACAGAGCGGCCACGCGGATGGAAGCGCGCATGTAGTCCACGAACACACAGAAGGTACCGGCGGAGACACGGAAGAGGCCGTCGTAGGCGATACCATTGCAGATGGCAGCCATGGCGTGCTCGCGGATACCGAACCAGAAGTTGCGGCCGGCGTAGTTGTCTGCGCCGAAGTCGCCACCGTTCTTCAGATAATTCTTGTTGGAGGAGAAGAGGTCAGCGCTGGTGGAAAGCAAGGCGGGGCACTTGTCGCCGATGGCGTTCTGAGCCACGGCACCGGAGGAACGGGTAGCCTCCTTGCAGCCCTCGGCAAAGGCGGGAATCATGGCGTTGCTTACCTCGGGAGCCAGGCCGTTCACAGCCAGGCCGATGCCGGCATCCAGCTCGGCAGCCTTGTCCGGGTTGGCGGCACGCCAGGCCTCGTAGGTGGCCTTCCACTCGGCGTAGGCAGCCTCGCGCTCAGCCTTCTTGCCGGCCATGTAGGCGCGCACCTCGTCGCTCACATAGTAGAGCTGGTCGGTGGGCAGGCCCCAGTTGGCGTGAGCCTCGGCCCACAGCTTGGCGCCGCCTTCGCCGTGGCCCTTGGTGGTACCCTCGAAACCGGGCACGCCCTTGGCGATGATGGTCTTGGCGATGATGAGCTTGGGACGGCCGTTCTTCTCCAGGCGGGCAGCACGCAGAGCGGTACGCACCTGCTGCATGTCGTTGCCGTCGATGGTGACGGCATCCCAGCCCTGAGCGGTGAAGGTAGCGGCCACGTCGTCCACCTGTGTTTTCTCGATGGGGGCATCGAGGGTGATGCCGTTGGCATCGTAGATAAGGATAAGATTGTCGAGCTTCAGGCAGCCGGCGATAGCGGCGGCCTCGCGGGAGATACCCTCCTCAATGCAGCCGTCGCCGGCCAGGCAGTAGACGTTCTGATTGAAGATTTCATACTCGGGGGTATTGTAACGGGCGGCGGCATGTTTGGCGGAAATAGCAAAGCCCACGGCATTGGCGATACCCTGACCCAGCGGGCCTGTGGTGCACTCCACACCGGGGCAGCAACCGAACTCCGGATGGCCGGGGGTATTGGAGCCCTTGGCACGGAAAGCCTTCACATCGTCCATGCTTACGCCGAAGCCGCTCAGGTGCAGCCAGCCGTACAGGAACATGGAACCATGGCCGCCGGAGAGCACAAAGCGGTCGCGGTTCAACCAGCGCGGTTCGGAGGGGTTCACATTGAGCAGCTCACCGTACAGGACGGCACCGATTTCTGCACAGCCAATGGGAAGACCCATGTGGCCCGATGCTTTCTCGTAGATGGCATCGATGGCAAGACCCTTCGCTTCGTTGGCTGCTTTCTGAAGAATTTCCGTGTTCATGCGCCTTTATCTTACCACAAAATACCCGTTTGTAAAGCAATAACAGCACTTCCAAGCCCCGGAATCGCCAAAAATCAACAATTTTGCAACGATAAAAAGGGCAGAGCGCCCATCCGCGTCGCAACACGGATGGGCGCCCAACTTACTACCTTATGAAACTCAGCCACCTGTAGTCTGCGGCCCCTCGCGCTCTCTCCTTCACGGAAACCGCCGGTGGCTGATGTAGGTTAAGACACCGGCCGGAGGCGTTTCGTTCAATCTTTTTCCGAAAAAAAGCGAAAAATCCTTATTCTGCAGGTTGGAGCAAGTGCTCGGGCGTGGCCTCATCCGACATCAGGATGCGGTAGCCAAGGTTTCCTGTGGTAAGATGCCGATCCCATTCCACCTCCGAGAAGAGGTTACAGAGGGTCATGGTATGCCCGGGCTCGATGGCAGCGGTACCCCGCATGAGCTGGAGGAGCACATCCGCCAGCGGAGCAAAGGGCGAAAGCTTGCCGCTTTCAAACACCTCCTCCGGCATTTCCAGCTCCACCTCCGGCAATCCGTAAACTTCCATGCCGCGCGTGGCCAGCAGGTACGCATCCTCATCCGTGCGCCCGAGCGCCACCCCGACCAGGTCGTACGGATACAGCGTTTCGTCTTCGCTCCGGAATGCTCCCCCCACGGCATACATCAGCTGCACACCCACCACATCCGGCATGGTTTCGAGCATGCGCAGCACCAGGAGGGCGCGCTCGGCAACGCTTATGGGGTCTTCGCCCTTGTTTCCGCGTGCCGTCACTTCCACATAGTGAGTGTGGGAAAGCATGCGCTCTGCCACCTCGCTTTTGATGCTCCCCTCCTCCAGCAGAGCGGAAAGCTTCTCCTTGTCCCAGGGCTCATCATGCCCGACCATCGTAACGCCCTGCGGCAGCGCACCGGCCATGGCCGAAAGCTCCGGCAGCTCGCCCTGCACAAAGACGCGTCCGCTGTACTCCGGCTCCGGGACACGCAGGCTGCGCCCACGCACAGCACCGGCCTCCGTGAGCTTGCGTCGCAGTTCATCGTTCCCCTCGTAGCCCACCTGCGTTTCAGAACAGGCGAGGTCCAGTGGCGTGTTGCCGGAAGGTGTGCAGGCATTCACATCCGCCCCGTATTCGTTCAAGAGATAATCCAGCATGACACCGGAGGACTTGGGGTCATAAAACCAGCCATACACCACGGCGTGCAGGGGCGTATTGCCATGCTCCTCCTCCATCTGCTCTTCTGTCACCTTATCCGCACCGAACTCTGCCAGTACACGAGCTTTCTCCACCGAGCCATACACGAAGCAACGCAGCCAGGGAGATTCGGTCTCCACCTCCGCCTTCATGCCGGCAGCCAGCATCTCCCGCAGTACTTCCGGAGAACCGTGCTGCACACAGAGGTTCAGCAGCTCCGCTTCCTCATCCTCCATCGCTTTTTTCTGCATCTGAGCCGCATCGCCCAGCGCCAGCAATTCCTTCATGCACGCAGCGCTGTCGTTCATGGCCGCTACCATCAGGAAAGCCACCAGCACGTCGCAGTCATCCTCCACCAGGTATTTGCGGTAGCGCTGCAGCAGTATACGAAGTCCCGCCACATCGTTACGCTCGATGGCGCCGGTTATCCTGCGCCCAATCAACGAAAACTTGATGTGATACCACAAAAAACACAGAGCCAACCCGGCCAGAACAAGTCCGACTTTTACTATAAGCTTTATCCACACGGTGTCCATGCGGGTATTCTAGCAGGCAGAGAGACTTACGTCAAGCAATAGTTGCTTTTTTTTTAACTATTTTCCCACCTGCAAGCGGCTGCGCAGGATATAGCCGGGCGGCGCAACACGAAGCTCCTGCTCATCAATAAGCGGCCACTGCAGCAGCCCATCTTTAAGGTACGATTTGAGAAAGCCGTGGTAATAACGGCGATACGCGGGGCTGAGGAAGGTGTTTTCGTAGAAACTGCCGGTATTCGGGTGCCGGGGGAAATAATGTCGCTGCATGAAGAGGCGTGCCACGTGGATGGCGTATCCCTCGCAGATAGTCAGAGCGGCTTCCGACTCGGTCTTGGCGAGCTTGGGGTAGCGGGCAAAGAAGTAACAGTGTGCCAGCTCGTGCACCAGAGTATCCACCAGAATGAGCTCACGCTGCAGTCGGCTCGCCTCATCCGTGGCAGCCGGAAGAGCCGCAGTGAAAAAGTTCATGCGGAAACTCACCTGCGTCGCGCTTGCAGCCCACTGCGTACCACCCAGATGGTGCGCGGAACCGGAGCTGACGGTGACCGGAATCAGCTCGAGACGCGGAGTGGGCAGGTAATCGGTATCGTATGCGAAAGGGTTACGCCTCAACTCGTGCAGGATGATACCGAGTCGCTGCCGCAGCCCCTCGGCAGTTTCCGGACAGGCGGCCAGTTGTTGCGCGACATGGCTGAGCTTCAGCCCCGAGTCCGCAGGCACCTCAAGCGGCGCAACTTCTGCCGCGGGCAGAAGCGGGCAGAGGCAAAGCCACAGAGCTGAACATACGCGCAGCATCAGCACGTGAGAGCGTGGGCCGCCAGACCGCCCAGAGCCGTTTCCTTGTAATCGCTGTGCAGGTGGCGCCCCGTTTCGTACATCGTGGTGATAACGCTGTCGAGGCTGACGTAGTGCGAGCCGTCGCCTCGCAGGGCCAGGCGGGTGGCGTTCACCGCCTTCACAGCGCCGATGGCGTTGCGCTCGATGCAGGGCACCTGCACCAGGCCGCAGATGGGGTCGCAGGTGAGCCCGAGGTTATGCTCCATGGCAATCTCCGCAGCGTTTTCAATCTGCGCGTTGGTGCCACCCATGGCAGCGGCAAGACCGGCAGCAGCCATGGAACAGGCTACGCCCACCTCGCCCTGGCAGCCCACTTCTGCCCCGGAGATGGAGGCATTGGCCCGGTACAGACTGCAGATTGCCGAAGCTGTGAGCAGGAACACCTCGCGCCCACCCTCCAGCGAGAAGGGGGATTCCTTGTGCCCGTAGCGCTCGTAGTAGCGCAGCACAGCCGGCAGCACACCGGCGCTGCCCATGGTGGGAGCCGTCACTACGCGTCCGCCTGCGGCGTTCTCCTCCGCCACGGCGAAGGCCCAGAGGTTAATCCAGTCGATGATGGTGAGCGCATCCGTGCGGTTCTCGTAGAAGAGTTTTTCCAGACGTTTGAAGATAATAGGCGCACGGCGTGTCAGCTTCAGCACGCCCGGCAGCGTGCCGGAGGTAGCCGTACCGCGCTCGATAGCGTCGTGCATGGTTCTGCAGAGCTGCTTCACACGGTGGCTCACCAGCTGAGCCGGGCGCAGGGAAGCCTCGTTGCAGCGCACAGCGCCGGCGATGGTGATATTCTCGCGGCGGCACAAATCCATGAGCTCCGCGCAGGTGTTGAACTCGTAGGGCACGTGGCGGGCAGGTGCGGCAGGCCCATGCTCCATTTCGCTGCGGCGTCGTATCGCACCACCGCCTATGGAGAAAAAGACCTCCTCGTGCAGCAGAATACCCGCGGCATTCCAGGCGCGCACGCACATGCCGTTGGCATGCTCCGGCAGGGTGATGGCTTTGCAGAGCACAATGTCGCGCGAGGCGTTGAAGGGAATCTCATGCTCCCCGCCCAGCAGCAACAGCCCACTGCTGCGCACACGGCCTATGTAGTCCGTGTTCAGATCGAGCGTCTCGGCATCCAACCCCAGCAGACCGTATATCACAGCCTCCGGCGTGCCGTGCCCCTCGCCCGTAAGCGCCAGCGAGCCGTACAGCTCCGTCTGCACTCGAGCCACACGGCGCAGAAGGCCTTTTGCGTTCAGGTCTGCGGCAAAAGTAGCTGCCGCGCGCATGGGACCCATGGTGTGCGAACTGGAGGGGCCAATGCCGATGGAAAAGACATCAAAAAGACTCGTATACATGTGAGCTGCCGGCTGTAAAGTGAGAATCCGGCATCTCCGGCGCAGGAAAAACTCCCGGCTGAAAACCGAAGACGCCGAATTCTCAGTAGTGAATCAGTGGTGATTTATCTCAGCTGATAACCCCCAGTTCCTTGCCGGCCTGAGCGAAGGCTGCAATGGCGCGGTCGAGCTGCTCGGTGGTGTGAGCGGCGGAAATCTGGGTGCGGATGCGGGCCTGGCCCTTGGGCACCACGGGGTAGAAGAAGCCCATGGCGTAGACGCCAAGCTCCAGCAGGCGGTTGCTCATGCGCTGGGAGAGAGCGGCATCGCCCAGCATCACCGGCACGATGGCGTGGCCGGCACCGGCGAGCGTGAAGCCGCACTGCTCCATACCCTTGCGGAAGTAGGCAGCGTTGCTCTGCACGCGCTCGGTCAGCTCCGTGGAGGACTCCAGCATGTCGATAACCTTGATGGTGGTGGCAGCGATGGCGGGCATCACGCTGTTGGAGAACAGGTAGGGGCGGGACTTCTGGCGCAGCATGTCCACAACCTCCTTGCGGGCGCTCACATAGCCGCCGGAAGCACCACCCAGAGCCTTACCGAAGGTGCCGGTGGTGATGTCAATCTTGCCGAACAGACCGCAATGCTCGTGCGTACCGCGACCGCGGGCACCCAGCACGCCGGTGGCGTGGGACTCGTCGAAGTGCACCAGTGCACCGTACTTCTCGGCAAGCTCGTGAATCTTGTCCAGGCTGGCCACGATACCGTCCATGGAGAACACACCGTCGGTGGAGATGAGGATGGTGCGGGCGCCGTTTGCCTTAGCCTCCTGCAGCTTGGCCTCCAGGTCAGCCATGTCGTTGTTGGCGTAGCGGTAGCGGGCAGCCTTGCAGAGGCGCACACCGTCGATGATGGAAGCGTGGTTCAGGGAGTCGGACACGATAGCGTCCTCCTTGCTGAGCAGAGCCTCGAAGAGACCGCCGTTGGCATCGAAGCAGGAACCGAAGAGGATGGTATCCTCCGTGCCGAGGAAGGCGCTCAGGCGCTCCTCCAGCTGCTGGTGCAGAGTCTGCGTACCGCAGATGAAACGCACGGAAGCCATACCGAAGCCCCAGCGGTCGATAGCCTCCTTGGCGGCTTTCTCCAGCTCGGGGTGGTTGGCAAGACCCAGGTAGTTGTTGGCGCACATGTTGATGACCTTGCTGCCATCCTTCAGGCCCACCTCGGAGAACTGAGGTGTGGCGATGTAGCGCTCCTGCTTGTAAAGACCTGCCTCCTTCAGAGCGGCGAGGTCGGTGATGATGCGGTTTCTGAAATCTTCGTTGTACATATTCTGTGCTGCCGCTGCTGTTTCGGCCGGCGAGGCATTGTAGTACCCTGCACCGCGAATGTCAACCGCATTCCCGTTTTTCCTGCCCCTTATGGCACAGAAACCTATACATTGAAAGCATATGCCCGCAGAAAATCTCCTGCGGGCAGAATAACACAAAGCCCCCGCACTGAGGCGGGGGCGGAGAAAAGCGGCATCAGTCGTTCGCATCCCCGGGGGAGATGAAGCGCGCAAAAATCTTGCAGGTGGCAGGTATGACCAGAAGATTCAGAATCGTGGCACTCACAAGACCGCCGAACTGCACGATGGCGAGCGGAGCCAGCAGCTCGCCGCCGGGCTGGTCCCTGGCCCAGATGAGGGGGAGCAGACCCAGAATGGTGGTAAGGGAGGTCATGATGATGGGAATCACACGCTCGGCAGAACCGGCACGGATGGCCTCCTCTGCGCTCATGCCGCCGAGCTCGAGAGCGCGGTAGCGGTTCAGCAGAATAAGACCGGAGCGGATGGCAAAGCCGATAACCGTCACAAATCCCACAATGGAGCTGACGGAAAGAATGGGGTGGATGTAGCCGCCGGCGAGCACGGAGCTCACCGTATCCGGCGAGGCCAGGAACACGGCCAGAATACCGCCCACCAGGCAGAGCGGAATGTTGATGAGTGTGACCATGGCACGCCGCACGCTACCCAGAGAGCTGGCCAGCAGCAGCACGATAAGCACGCACACGATACCGCCCAGCAGGTACAGACGCTGTGCGGCATCCTCGCGGCTCTTGATGGTGCCGGCGTACTCCACCGAGCAGCCGAGGGCATTCATGGCAGGGTCGAGTTTCTCGCGACAGGCCTTGGCAAGGTCGCCCAGGTTGCTGTCCGGAGAGGGGTTGCAGGAAATCATGGCCTTGCGGCGGGAGTTATCGCGCAGGATGAGGTTGGTCGTCTCGGCGCGGTACACATGCGCCACTTCACCCAACGGCACTTTCTTGCCGCCGGGGCCTACCAGCTGGAGATTGCGCACATCATCGATGCTGCGGCGCAGGTCGGCATCCAGTCGCAGCACCACGTTCCAGTGGTCCAGGTTGCGGATAATCTCGCCCACCTGCATACCGTTGAGCGCTGCGGAAACCTGATCCGCCGCATCGGCCATGGTAAGACCATAGGCGGCCAGTACCTCGCGGTTGTAGTCCACATGGATGGTATCCACCATCACTTCGCGGTTGGCGCGGGCATCTGCCACCTCATGCATGGACGCCAGAATATCCGCTGCCTTTTTGGCAGCCTCGCGGATACGGGGCAGGTCATCGCCGAAGATGTTGATGGCGATCTCGGAGTTGGAATTGGAAAGTGCCGAGCTGATGCGGTGCGCTATGGGGAAACCCACCATGCCGGACACACCGGGGATACCTCGCATGGCCTCTTTGAACTGCTCGCGCATGCGACGCTGGTCCACAGACAGATCCACACGCACCACCAGCTCACTGGCGCTCACCGGCTCGGCATGCTCATCGTTCTCCGCGCGACCGGTGCGCTGAGTGACGGTTTTCACGCCCTCTATCTGCTGCACTTTTTTCATGACCTGGCGGGAGATACGTTCCGTCTCCTCCAGCGAGGTGCCGGGGACGCAGTTCACGAAAAGGGTGTAGCAATCCTCATTGAAGGGAGGCAGGAAGCTGGTGCCGTATGTGCTGCCCAGCCAGAGGGTCGCGCCGGTAAGGGCCAGCAGAGCACCGAACACGGACTTGGGCCAGCGCAGGCAGAAGTTGAGCACCGGCTGGTAGAGGCGTTTGATGAAACGAGCTGAGGCAGAATCGCCATCCTCGCCCGCCATCTTGCCGGCTTTGAACCAGATGATGCACAGAGTGGGAATGACCGTGAGCGCCACCAGCAGAGAGGCAGCCAGTGCCAGCATGTACGAGATACCCAGCGGGCGGTAGAATTGCCCCTCGATGCCGCTCAGGAAAAGCAGAGGAGCAAACACCAGCAGGATGATGACGGAGGAGTAGCTGATGGAGCCCACAATCTCATTCTTGGCCTCCATGAGCACGCGATAGCGGCTCCGGCGCTGCTCCGGCGGCAGGGCGGCATTGCGGCTGAGGTTGCGCCAGGCTATCTCCACAAAGACGATGGCGTTGTCCACCACATCACCCACCGCCACGGCCAGACCACCCAGGGTCATGATATTGACACCCAGCCCGAATACCGGGAACAGCGCCATACCGAACAACACCGAGAGCGGCATGCTGATGAGCGTGATGACGGCCGTGCGGATATTGAGCAGCGTCAGCACGATGACCAGCACCACCACAACCGCCGCAATTAATAAAGTCTCTTTACCATTTTCCAGAGAAAGCTCGATAAAGTCTGCCTGGCGGTAGCCATCTGCGTGCAACTTCATGTTGGACGGCAGGCGGCTGGAGGCAAACTCTCTGACCGCGGCATCCACGGCGTAGGTGAGGTCCAGGGTATTAGCCCCCGGCACCTTCTGCACGGAAAGCACCACAGCCTCGCCACCGGCATAACCGGCATTGCCACGGCGCGGGGCGCCATCTATCTTAACCTCCGCCACATCTTCCAGACGCACCACACCATCCGTGGGGTGGTCGGTCACAATCGCGCGGCGCAGGTGCTCCGGAGTAAAGGCGCGCGTATTCTGCTGCACGGGCAGCTCCACACCGGCGACATCTTCCAGATACCCGGCGGGTATGCTGCTCTGGGCAGCCTCCACGGTATTGCGGAGGTCGGCAAAGCTCACGCCGGCCTGCCGCATCTTCTCCGGGTCGTAGGCCACCTGGTACTCCGGCAGGCGACCACCCAGCACAGTCACCTGCCCCACACCGGGGATAGCCAGCAGGCGGTTGCGCAGCTCGAACTCACCCACGCGGCGCACCTCCAGCGGGTCGGCCGTTTCATCCCCCTGGATGGCAATCACCATAATCTCGCCGGTGACGGAGACGATGGGAGCCATCTCGCACTCCACCTGTTCGGGGAGTTGTTCGCGCACGGTTGCCATGCGCTCCGAGACAATCTGGCGGGCGAGGTAGATATCCACATCCCAGTCGAAATCCACCCACACAAAAGAGAGGCCATTGCCGGAGGAGGAGCTCACCTTGCGCACGCCGGGTGTTCCCTGCATCGCAGACTCCAGGGGAATGGAGACATACTGCTCCACCTCCTCAGCGGAGAGGCCGCCGGCCTCGGTCTGGATGGTGACGCGCGGCTGCTTAAGCTCCGGGAACACATCCACCGGCAGCGTGCTCACCAGCCAGCCGCTCACCACGGCCAGCACCATCGTGATGAGCATCACGGTGATGCGATTTTTAAGACAGAAAGAAATCAGTGCATTCATGACTGAAAGTTCTCTATTCTGAATCGGGCGCCTCAGTGGTCTTCGCCTTCGTGGAACACACCATCCGCGTGGAAGTGGCCGGCTTTCTTCTGCTGCCCGTCGCCGGGTATCAGATATTTGAGCTCGTAGCCACCCTTCACCACTATCTTCTGGCCGGGAGTCAGACCGCTCACGGGGGTCATGCCTCGGCGGCTGGTGCCGGCATGCACCTTCACCATGGCAAACTTGCCCTCGCCAATCTCCACGAACACCACGTCATCCACACCCACCTTCACCACGGCAGAATCGGGTATGGAAATTTTGCCGTGACTCTCGCAGGCATCGTACAAATCGACGCGGCAGAGCTGTCCGGGGCTGACATTGGCGGGTATGGTATCAGGTTTGAAGTAAAGCTCGCGGGTGCGGGTAGCAGCATCCACTTCCTCGGCCAGACGCCAGGAACCCTTCACCGCCACCTGCTCGCGACCGGCAGGTATAGTGGCCCGCACCGCGCTGAAGTGCGGCACATCCGAACCGTAGATGGTGGTGGCAATCTCCATCTCGGCAAGGTTGCTCATGGAGACCACGGGCTTACCCTGCTCGCCCCAGCTGCCCTGAGTCACACCGATATTGCGCACGGTACCATCCGCCGCGGCGCTGACCTCCAGCACGGTGAGATTTCCCTCCTTGCGCAGTTTACCGCCCAGGGTCAGCATGCTCAGGCGCGCCTCCACAGCGGCCAGCTCGGCCTGCTGGCGAGTCAGCTCAGCCTGTTTCACGGCCAGCTCCACTTCCACATCTCGGTTGCGGGTTCCGGCAGAGGCCAGTTCGCTCTTGCGCTCCTCCAGCACGGCAATCTCTGCCCGGCAGCGAGTCACCTCGGCATTGATGCGAATCACCTCCGCCTCCTGCTCCATGATATCCGGACTCTGCAGCGTGTAAAGCAAATCTCCCTTTTTGACACTCTGGGCAGATTTGACATGCAGCACAATGCGGCCGCCACAGGGCAGCGCGTATGTCTGCATGGCGTGATCCGGCGTGGTCAGGAATCCATAGAGGGAGTGCACCAGCACCTCCGTGAGCTCCGGCACCGTCTCCAGACGCATGTTCATGAGGTCGCGGGCGCGGGCATCCGCCTCCACTATGATAGCCTCCCCGCCACAGCTTTCCCCCGGTGCATGGTTGTGACCCGCATGGTCGTGAGAGCAACCCGC
Source organism: Akkermansia sp. (assembly GCA_045636905.1). Classification (GTDB taxonomy): domain Bacteria; phylum Verrucomicrobiota; class Verrucomicrobiia; order Verrucomicrobiales; family Akkermansiaceae; genus Akkermansia. The sequence goes on along the minus strand of JAZTYL010000032.1, from coordinate 31,376 downwards.
ACCGTGCTCGTGGGAGTGGTCATGCGAATGGTCATGGGAACAGGACTCGCCGTGCTCATGCTTGTGCTCCGCAGCGGCGGGGGCATGCGAGTGGTCGTGTGAGCAGGATTCGCCGTGTTCATGCTTGTGCTCCGCAGCAGCGGGGGCATGCGAGTGGTCGTGTGAGCAGGATTCGCCGTGTTCGTGCTTGTGCTCTGCGGCGGCGGGGGCATGCGAGTGGTCGTGTGAGCAGGACTCGCCATGCTCATGCTTGTGCTCCGCAGCGGCGGAATCATGCGAATGGCCGTGTGAGCAGGACTCACCATGCTCATGCTTGTGCTCTGCTGCGGCGGGAGCATGCGAGTGGTCGTGCGAGCAGGATTCACCATGCTCATGCTTGTGCTCTGCTGCGGCGGGAGCATGCGAGTGGTCATGCGAGCAGGATTCGCCGTGCTCGTGCTTGTGCTCCGCAGCGCTCAGAGCAGAGGCGGTGCAGAGGGACAGGGCTATACCAAAAAGGTGGGACAGTTTCATTGCTGATTATGAGAGGGGTTAAGATATTGAAGTTTTGTGCGGGCCTCCAGCAGATTCACGAGGCAATCCAGATAAGCGATTTTGCGTTCATAGGCCAGGTGACGGGCTTCCGCCAACTCCAGCAGCTTTGTCTCGCCCAGGGAAAAGAGTTTCTCCTGCTGTTCTGTGGCAGCTTCCAGCTCCACGAGGCGGGCAAACTCCGAGCGGCAATGCGTCAGAAGCAACTTCTGCTGACCCACCAGAGCCGCTGCTTCCTGCTGCATCGCACGCCAGGCCTGCAGCGTTTCGGCCTTCTTCAGCTCGCGGTCACCGCCGGCAGCGGCGATAGCCTCACGATTCCGGTTCCAGAGCGGCAGAGTAAACTCCACGCCGAACTCCATCTTCTCGTTGTCGTCCTCCACGCCGTAAAGCCCGCTGATACCCAGCTCCGGGTACTGCTTGCGAATCTCCGCCCGCAGCTCTTCTTCCGTTGCACCGTAGGAAGCCAGCTGAGATTTGATGGCGGGAGCATCCAGCATCTGCTCCGCGGTGGGGGCAGCCACCACTGCCGGCACGCCGTGCGGCAGACGCCCGGCAGGCTTGAGCCCGGTGGCAGAGGGGTGCAGCCCCAGCGTGCTCACCAGCTCCTGCTGCAGAGTAAGCAATTCCCGCTCCTGTTCCTGCAATTCCTTAATCGTGGCATTGAGTCGCTCCGTGCCAGTCTGGTAATCTGCGAAGGCGACCTCACCCAGCTCCAGCAGGCGGGTCATGCTCTGCTGCTCGCTGCGCAGAAGCTCCAGACGCTTACGCATCAGCCCCAGCTTAGCCTCCGCCGCCTGCAACTTGTAGCACAGGATATCCAGCCCGGTCATGAACTCGCGCTCACGCGCGCGCATATCCCAGTAGTCCGCCTCCGTATACTGCTCTGCGATGCGCTTGCGCAGAGCCGGGAGCCCCGTAACCGGCAGGGCCAGAGACGGAGAAACGGCATGGTTTGTGATATTCTCCGCAAAGACACGCTCCATCTCCAGCCCCAGGCTCGGATCCTCCCACAGCCCGGCATACTCTGCCTTGCTCTGCGACTTGGCATGGGTGAGACGCGCCTTGAGCAACTCCGGGTTCATGAGCAGGCCGATTCGGCGCAACTCTGCCGGGCTCATGCTCTTTTTGCCTGCGCACATTTCCGCGCTGGTCTGCTGCCAGGTGGCAGTATCTGCCTGCAAATCCACCGGTTCGGGCGCATACTGCGTACAGGATACCAAGGGCAGAATCGCACAGGCGGCGATGGTAAGTGTTCGTTTCATCGACGTGTAAAATGAGAAAATATATTCAGAAAAACGGCTCGTATGTCTCACCGGGCGCCGGTACACAGCTGTAGCGGACGCGCATATCGTATCCAGAGTCATTTTACTACAAATGCACCGTTTGTCAATCGCCCGCGCCGCGTTTGGCGGCTTTTTTTGGTTTCCTGGCCGAAATGGTAGAGATTTGCTTGCCAGCCGGCCTTTACTTGTGCTAGTATACGAGAAAGGAGGGATTCACCATGAGAAAAACACTTTTCCTGACATCTTTGGCAGCCGGCTTACTTCCAACGGCAGGAGCGGCGACATACAACGAGCTCTCGAAAGCACTCTGCGACGACGCCAACCATGTAATATACGATGGCAAGGGCAATTTTGCCGTGCAATCCCCGGCGAACAACACAGTCGAGCTGACTCTGGACCTGAACTCGATGCTGAGCTACGCCAACTCGAATGACTACAAGAGCGGAACGCCGCTTCTGCTGTGGGATGCAGACGTGATGGATTACGGCCTGACAGACGTAGCCGACACGAATGAAGCGACCGGTTCACGCAAACCGGCTATTACGGGCTGGTGTGCCGGTAAAATATGGCCCAACGGTGGCAGTATAGAGTACGATACGCTGCAGAAATATGCCGATGCCACCGGCAAGGTGACACTGCGCATTACAGCCGGCAGCAAGAGCGGTGTCACCATCGCAGCCCTGGCGGAAAACGGCACTGCAGAGCAGCTGTACAAAGCCCCGGCGCTGAGAGCGAGCAGCAACAAAAAGCTCAGCGCCTACCGCGTGAATCTGAACTACACCGCAGGCATCAACCTTCTCACCCCTTCCACCCTGGATACCTCTACCTACACCCCGCCGCCGGACTACACCGCCCCCTTTGTCAGCAAGCGCGGCGCAGAGGAGCCGAGCCTGGGGCGCGTGATGTTCCTGGGGGACTCCATCACGCATGGCGTCAACGACAAGACCTGGCGCTGGCAGCTCTTCAAGATACTGGTGGACAACGGCGTGGAGGCAGAAATCGTAGGCCCCCGCAGTGGTTACACCCCCGGCTACAGCCAGCTTACCACAGCAGATAAGGCAGAGACCTACGGCGGCGTGGACTTCCCGAACGTCCACCTGGCCCAGTCCTCCGGTCGCACGCACAACATCATCTCCGGTTCCAACGCGGGCATGTCGGGCGTGAACTACGGCGGACACTCCACCGGCAGCTCGGCAGACAGCTACAACTGTAACACCTGGTGCTGCCTCATGGGCACCAACGACCTGCTCTCCGATGCCGGTTATTCTCCCGCCGAATTCGCAGCCAAAATGCAGCGTATGCTCGGCGGCAAGGTAACGACACGCGGCAAGAAATTCACCTGGAGCCCGGGCAGCGACTGGGGCACCATGGGCAAGCTGGCCACCGATGTGCTGCGGGACTCGGACGATGTGCTCTACATCATGAGCGTACCGTGCTGGGGCCGACACAGAAACAACAACGAGGCCGAGCGCCACGAGACCATACAGGCCTATGCCCCGCTGTTGAAACAGTGGGCTGCCGCCATCAGCAAGAAGAAGGGGCTCAAGATTCATTTCGTGGATATCAACAATGGGCTGGTGGACCGCGCGCTCAGCACGCCCTTCACCTGGCCGGACTCCATGTCCAACCGCCCCGGTGCAGACGGCCTGCACCCGAACCAGCAGGGCTCCCTCATCATCGCCGGTAATCTGGCCCGCGCCATGGGTATAGGCGGCCGCACCGCCGGACTGCCGCGCAGCGCCTCGGATTCCTGGAGCAGCGCCAAAGTCGGCTCGGTGAAGAAAGGCGTCGGCATTCGCAAGGCTGCCGGTGAGTTCACTGCGGCAAGCGGATATTCCGTAGAGATGACAGCCACATTCGGCAACGGCGCCAAGGGCGGCTGGAAGCCGGCGGAGGAGCATCTGAGCCTCACCGTGGGCGATGGCACGAACGGCGGCACCCTGCGCATCAGCGAGAGCTGCCTCTGCTGGGGAGACACACCCCTCTGGTGCGGCAACCTCTCCGCGAAACAGGGTGCCATCCGCATCACATGGCATCCCGGCCATGCCGCCCACAACGTGCTGCCCGGCTATTATGTGTGGGTGGGGGATATGCTCGTAGGTCAGGGACTCCGGCCGGAGCAAGGTGTGGAAAGCGGTATCAGCCTTTCTGCCTCGGCCAACGGCGGCACCGTGAGTTCCCTGCGCTGGACCCCCACCCCCGCCGCACCGGCTACCACCCTGCGCTACTCCGCAGAACACGCCTATACCACCAAGTAATATTTTACAGACAACAATGAAAACAACATTCCTCTACACACTTCTGGCACTGGCTCCGGCATGCGCCCTGGCCGGTATCTCCACAGATAAGATTTACGCGGATCACATGGTGCTGCAGCAGGGGCAGAACGTCCCCGTGTGCGGCAGCTGCGATTCCACAGAACCCGTGACGGTGAGCTTCGACGGCCAGACTGTGCAGGCCACCGTGCAGGATGGCCGCTGGACCGCCACACTCGCCCCCATGAAAGCCAACGCCAAGGGGCAGCCGCTCACCATCACCCAGGGCAGCGACACACTGGTGCTCAACGATGTGCTGGTGGGCGAGGTATGGATTGCCTCCGGCCAGAGCAACATGCTCTGGCGCCTGAACCAGACCGGCGACACCAACACCCTTCGCGAAGCCCCCACACCGCTCTTCCGCTTCCGGCACTCCGAACCGCAGGTCCACACCAGCCCCGCCGCCTACAAGGAAAGAGAGAAAAACATCCTCAATGCCAATGAAATGTACACCGGCAGCTGGAGCTGCAACACGCAGCAGACACGCCCGCGCATGAGCGCCGTGGGCTACTACTTCGGCCGCGAGCTGCAGAAGCACCTCGGCGTGCCTGTGGGCGTCATCCACGCGGCACTAGGCGGCTCGGAGATGATGGCCTGGATGCCCACGGAAGTACTGCAGAGCAAGTACCCCGAATGCACCACCGAGCAGTGGCTGCAGAGCAAGTACATGTCCGCCTGGGTACGCGGCCGCGCCCGCCAGAACATCGGCAAGGACCTCAACGCCCCGCACCCCTACAAGCCCGCCTACCTCTTCGAGACCGGCATCCGCCCCTGGCAGAACTTCCCCGTAGCCGGTGTCATCTGGTACCAGGGCGAGAGCGATGCCGAAATTCAGGACATGGAGCAGAACTACGCCCTGCTCAGCGACCTCATCGAGGGCTGGCGCAGCGCCTTCGGAAATCCCAAACTCCCCTTCCTGCAGGTGCAGCTGCCCCGCATCAACGACAAATCTCCCCTGCGCGCCTACTGGCCCGAGTTCCGCGCCGTACAGCAGCGCGCAGCTTATAAAATCCCCGGCGTGTACTCCCTCACCACCATTGACCTCGGCTCCCGCAACAGCGATGTACACCCCCCGCGCAAGCTGGAGGTGGGTACGCGCCTGGCAGACCTTGCCGCCGCCAAAGTATACGGCAAAAAGGTTCCCTGCACCGGCCCGGTCGTGGCCAAAGTCGTGCCGCAGGGCAAGAAACTGCGTGTCTACATGGGCCATGACAAGGGACTCCGCACCACCGACGGCAAGGCTCCGGTCGGCTTCGAAGTGTCGGAAGACGGGCAGACCTTCTACCCGGCCGAGGCAGAAATCAAGGGCGGCTCTGTCGTGCTCTCCTCCCCGCAGGTGAAAAAGCCCACCCACGTACGCTACGGCTGGTACACCTACCTGGAGCCGAATCTGGTGAACGAACACGGCCTGCCCGCTGTACCCTATACCCCCGCAAAATAACACTCAGCCACAAAACAGAAGCAAGACGATTTCACCTTTTTTGCTTGCATTAGAGTAAACTCTAAGCTAGAATAATGACGTTATGAAGAGACTCGCAGGAAAAACTGCTATTGTAACAGGCGCCGGTCGCGGTATCGGCAATGCGGTAGCCCGCCGATTTGCAGAGGAGGGCGCCAAGGTAGTGCTTATTTCGCGCAACCCCGCCTCCTGCGGTGCTGCGGCGGATGCCATCAACGCCGAATTCCCCGACAGCTGCAAGGCTTTCCCCTGCGACGTGGCCGACGCCGCCGCTGTGGAGGCCTGCGTCAAGGAAATTCTCGCTGAGTACCCCGCCGTGGATATTCTGGTGAACAACGCCGGCATTACCCGCGACACCCTGCTCATGCGCATGAAGGAGGGCGATTGGGATGCCGTGATGGACACCAACCTCAAGAGCGTATTCCTCTTTGTGAAGGCCCTGCAGCGCACGCTCATGAAGAGCCCCGCCGGGCGTATCATCAACATGGCTTCCGTGGTGGGCCTCACCGGCAACCTGGGCCAGGCCAACTACGCCGCCTCCAAGGCAGGCGTCATCGGCTTCACCAAATCCATGGCTCAGGAACTCGCCAGCCGCAAGGTCACCTGCAACGCCATTGCTCCCGGTTTCATCGCCACGGACATGACGGATGCCATCCCCGAGGCCGCCAAGGAGGCCATCCTCTCCCGCATCCCCATGAAGGATCTCGGCAAGCCGGAGGATATCGCCAACTGCGCCCTCTTCCTCGCCTCCGACGAGTCCCGCTACATGACCGGCCAGGTGCTGGTATGCGACGGCGGCATGGTGATGTGATGACAAGAAATCAGTTTTCTGCAAAGCCTCCCCGACTTCGGGGAGGTTTTTTGTGCCCTCATGGTGGCGAATTTAATTTTGCCACTCTCAAACTTCGGCCTCATAAGAAATTGAGCTTGACTTTCTGTAGCTGAAAACGTATAAGATAAACGCAGCATATTCTCTCTCTGCTTATCTCGCACGTTTTCTTACACTTACAGGCCGCAGTTTGCACCTTTCTGACAGAAAAAGACAGGCTCCCATTTTATTCTCGATTTAACATCTCAAAACTCTGTTAACAATGGCACGCATTAATTTGACTTCAGACGATTTAATGACGCTTTCCAATCTCATGCAAAACTGGGAAGAGGATCTTCGAAGCCTTAATCAAAGACTTTGCAACCAAATAAGAACAATGGACGGCTGGAAAGACCCTCAGTTCTACATGTTTCTGCAGGCAATAGAAACCACCTCCCAACAGCTGGAAAGCTATATAAGAAACTTGGATGCAATGGGCAACAGCCTCAGAATCTATGCTGAACAGCAAAGATCCATGAACTCGCACTTCCGCTCTCAAATCAACAGCATCCGATAACCTCACCACCACTTCCTGACCATGGCTCAAGTAAAAATCACCACAGACAATCTCAGACATGTCGCGAACCAGATGAACAGCTGGAACGAGATTATGAAAAACATTGTCAGCAATATGAACAGTAAAGTTCAAAATATACAAAACTGGAAAGATCCGAGAGCGGAACAGTTCATACAACAAGCATCCATGACCGCCCAACAGCTTCTCTTGCATATGGACAACTTCTCCAAAATGAGCAGATTTCTCCATAAGTATGCTATCATGCAGGAGGAGGCTGAACGTGCACAGGGTATCCGCATGAGCAATTTGAGATAACACCTCTCCATTTCCTGAGTCATATGTCGAAGCAATTATCATTAGCGAGTGCCATCAATTATATACTGTATTTCAAAGATTATAATGAAAAGTTTTGGCATTACACCATTCTATATCAACTCGCCATTTTAACAAAAAATCATAAAGCCGCGGCAAAATATTATAAAACTGTAATGGCTCTTGTACCGGGAGAACCGACACCAGCAGTTTCTGCAGCTGAGCTTGAAAGCTTTTTGAAAAAAATCGTTTTCCCGACTCAATTCCCGGATCAGTGGGATGAGTTTCCCGGCCAGGTACAGTACATTATTGATTACGCTGTCAATCTTGGTAATATAAGTGCCATTAATGCTAAGGCAGTAGCCTTGGCAAATCACTGCCCGTGTACAGGATTCGCCTGTGGGCAGGCTGACCCGACATCACAAGAGGAAATAGACCAGCTGAATCGTTTCATCAGATTTGCTAATGAACACGTTTCATCTCTCTATAAGGAAGTCGGCTGGCTGCTCAAATACTCCACAGCCAAAAGCAGAATCAAAGCTTCGGAAATGAACTTCTCTGCTGAAAATCTCCTCACTGCAAAGCAAAAGAACGTATATGCAACAGACCGTGAATGGACGGAATATTGCGACATGGTCAGAATGGAGCGCAGCTACGCAAGGCGTGTGAATGCTTTGGAAAACATTCATCAGAGTGCATTGCACAAATACATAGCCGGACAGCTTTTGTATCAGCAACAGAGCATCATCAAGTTCTTCTCCGACAATGGTACCAGTGAGGGATACAGCATCGTGCAGGTCGCTAATATGGATAAAGAAACAGCAAAAACATTGTTTGATATAGCTGCTGCAGAAGGCTGCCACAACGCGAGCTGGCAAAGAGATTAAGGAGTTATAGTTAAATTTTTACATATACAAATCATGAGTAGATATCTGAACACCAAAGAATATACTCAATATATTATTCAGCAAAGCAATGCATGGCAAAAAACAGAGGTAGGTCTGTTGATTGCGCAGGGGGAATACAACCAGGCAGAAAAAGAACTGCAGAAAGCAGGAGATTCCGGAGAGGCGCTCTATCTGCTATCTCTCATTGCTGAATTAAGAGGTAATTCAGAAAAAGCGATGCAGCTACTTGAAGAAGCTGCCGAGGCCGGTTCCGGCGAGGCTATCGCGCTGCTTCTGCCGGACTGCAAAACATTAGAGGACTGGGTAGAAGTAGATGACCAAACGCTGGACATTTTCAATGCAACGGAAAATGATATCAGATTGTGTCTGGTCAACAAATTTGCCGACCTTAATGACCCTGCCCTCATGGTCGACGAGGAGGATGAACAAGCCGCATATGAAGCTGTTGAGTTTCATAAGAATAGTTGTAGCGTAACTCTTGAGCTGATACGCAACCACAAGGAAGCGTTGGAGGAAGAGTGGAGACAGAGAGAAGAAAAGGCTAAAGCCGAACAAGAAGCTCTGGAACGTCGCCGTGCAAAGGAACAAGCCGAGAAAGAACGCCGTGAAGCTGCGATAAGGGCCGAAATAGAACGCTGTGAAGCAAAGGAACAAGCCAAAAGAAACACCTGTCGCGCGATTTTCTCGTACTCTCAATACATCCAGAGCGGTGTATGGGTTTTAGCTCTCGTGATTTTGATTATCTTGGGCTTCTGCAACAGAAGCAGCTTGAGCGCCAACATAGAAATGACAATCGTCGCCCTGGGGTGTATCGGAGTCTATGCCGGGCGTCTGTTACTCATAGAGTCAGCCGAACTTGCGAACAAGGAATCCGTAACAACTCCTGCGTACTGCATATGTTCCGCGCTTAGTGATTTCCTTTGGCTACCCTTGCTTGCAGTTCCTGCATTTGTCATGTACTCGACATCATTTGCAGAGATGGAAGCCTTGCAAAGCTTTGTTAAAATATTAGGCTGGATTGTCCTTGCCGTTATAGGCCTTGCAGCATTAGCGCTCGCAGACTTGAGAGCAGTCATCATCCTCATCACTGTTGTCCTGTTCGCTTTGTTCTTTATACTCGTAGCATTCGATATTCTTTCCTGGTGGGGTATTGCCTGCCTCCCGATTGTGTTAATATTGATGGTGTGCTACTTAGGAATCGGCTTTGCGAGCGCACAACTCAAACCCATCATACTTATATCGGCTATTCGTCCTATACTTGCTCTTTTGTATGCATATTTCGTGGCATTACTCCTGGGGAACTTCTCCAACCCCATCAGTACATTAATAGCGGCGTACGATGTCATCTTTAAAACATTTGCTTCCTTTTAATATATGATTTATCACCACATATACAATTCTCTCCTGGAGAAAATCAGCAATAATTTTTCCAAAACCTGGCCGGAAGAAGCTTTCAGTTGCGCCCCCTGGAATGATATTGCCGCAAACATTGAAACTATCTTCAACGCTCGGTCTCAGGATAACAAACAATTTCCACACCATGTCCGCCTCGGGTACATGGACGACAATGCACAAACCGGAAGCATTTTCAAACTCAACAATTCCCCGAAAAATATCCAGATTCCGCTGCTTTTTGACTGGAGTTCGTACCGTGGCATCGTTTTACATAGCGACGACATAGACAAGGACGGCGACACCGCCCCCATGGATATCGTACGAAAAATAGGCAGCAGCATGCTACTGCGTATAGTTTTACAGGCAGAACAAAACAATATCTTAATCCATAAAGTAGACCCCAAAGGGTTGGGTAAAGATATGACCTTGATTCCACACCAGACCATGGCGCCGATTATCGTGGACAAGGAAGGAATCACACAACTGTTAAACAAATGCCGGCACCAGATTGCAAACGAACCGGTTGATGCGGTGACCTGGCGTTGCGACATGGGGGAAAATTCATACGCTGCAGATTCTCATCCCATACATATTATATATATTGCAGACTGGAATGATCTTTACGATAACAACGGAGAACAGTCAGATGTCCAAAAGCAAATTCTGAGTATGCTGCAAACCGATTTGTCTGCTCGTAATGGTTTTTACTTCTTTATCTGCTGTAGTGCAAAGCAGTCAAAAAATTTTACTGCAACATTGCCGATGCTGGCCATCGATAATATGAAGCAAGGTACTCGCGGTACGAATGACGGCTACTTTGCCAGATGGAGTACAAAAATCGCTAAGGACAAAACCGCCAATGCCAACACGATAGCCATCAAGGAGAATTTTACTCACAGTTGCCGTTTTGAACTGCCCACAGACGAGGAGCTGATGACCGTCCAAAAGGCGCTTACTAAATATCAAAGCGGTACACTCACCGATGCGGATGGTGAGGGTATTTGGCTGGGCAATTCGTCCAAGGGTCTGCGCGCCATCATGGGTACGACAGCTCAGGGTGAAAATCAATTCTTCGAACTGGGTATAGGACAGGCATACGATGCCTTCCATGCTCTTATCGGTGGTGCCACCGGTTCCGGTAAGAGCGTGTTGCTCAGCGAGATTATATGTTCTCTGGCAGAACGCTATTCGCCACAGGAACTGCGCATGCTTCTGCTCGACTATAAGGAAGGCACGGAGTTTGCCCCGTTTGCAAAACTTCCGCATGTCTATGCGTTGTCCGTGGGGGCAAACGCCGAATTCGGTTTAGAAGTACTCAAAGAAGTACAAAACGAAATCGGGCGGCGAGGCGCCCTCTTCAAAGAAGTCAATGCGAAAAATCTGAATGAATATCGCAGACTGACCGGCAGCACAATGTGTCGCTATGTTCTGGTTGCAGATGAGTTCCAGGTATTGCTGGGAGACAAAAAGTTCGGCGCGGAAGCAAAGACTGTGCTGAACGATCTGGTACGCCGCGGCCGCTCCTTCGGCTTCCATGCCATATTGGCAACACAAACACTGAGAGATGGCAGCCTGGATGGCGAAGCGAAAAACCAGTTTGGCTGCCGTATTGCTATGCGCATGGCGGAGAGTGAGACTGATTACTTCCTTGCCTCCGGCAACACTGTGCCGTCCACATTCAACCGCAAGGGCCAGGCATTGCTTAACTATGCATTGGGTCGCAAAGAAAGTAACATCCTTTTCCAGAGTGGCAACCAAAAGATGCCGAAAAAGTTCCGCGATACACCGGAAGTGCTGGAATGCGTCAACTCTCTGCATAAGAAAGCTGTAGCCGAAAAGTGCCTACCGACGGATGTATACATCTATAGCAGCGATGGTTTTGCAGAGCCTCCGGCAGCCTCCATCGACACATCGGCAGGCGTCCTTGTCGGGTTGCGTAACAATATGCAGAGTACGCCAGTATATATCAGCCAGCGCCAGCTCAGCGCCAAAGTCCTCATACTGGGCGGTACGGAGAAGAAACGCAATACCCTGCTCAATGTACTCAGCTCCCAGCTTGGCTCATTGTACAACGAAAACGTTTCCGTACAAACCCCTGCGGAATATCTGGATTACCCGGCAAGTGCTCAGGTCACCATCCTCAACGTCCCCGAAGGTGACTTTGATTTCGAAGCTGCCATAGCCGCATGGCAAGAAGCCGGCGAACAGGCCGCGCAGAGTGCCATGTCCCCCCAAGGCGGCATGGGCATGCCACAACCGGACATGTCCGCATTCTGTGCACCCGAAGGTATGGAAGACGACTTTGCCGAACTAATGCAGTCTATGCAGGCAAATAACGCCAAGATGAACTATGCGCCTGCAGCTTCGGCGCCGGCACCTCGCCGAGGCAGAAATCGAGACACGCGCTGCCTCATCATTGCCCTCGGCACTTCGGCGGATATCAAGCTCATGGAGCATGCCGGGATGTACACCAATGATTTCCGCACTGTGATATATCTGGATCATGTTATCTACAACCAGGTATCCGGTGAGTACGAGAACACCGCACTGGGCGAAGCCGCAGCAATACTGGAATCGCCCCGCGGAGTTGTAACTAAGATGCGTCTTATCAGATAACATCCTCTGCCGCACATCTCACACCGGCCAGGTGGCGGTATGCGACGGCGGCATGGTGATGTAAGTGCCATTCCCTGATTCATTCCCGTTTTCCACAGCCCCTGAAAAGGGGCTGTTTTTTTGCACCTGCGCAGCGGCATCTTCTACGGCATGCGTTTAAGGCAAAGTTTATCCTTGCGGGGGCTTAGGGAATAAGGTAGAATAGGCGGCGTGAGTTACCAGGTTTTTGCCAGAAAATACCGCCCGCGTACGTTCAAGGACGTGCTGGGGCAGGACCATGTGGTGCGGACGCTTTGCAATGCCATTGAGCAGCAACGCCTGGCGCATGCGTATCTCTTCGTGGGGCCGCGCGGTACAGGCAAGACATCCACGGCGCGAATCTTCGCCAAGGCGCTCAACTGCACCAATGGTCCGAAAGTGGATTTCGACCCGGATGAGGACGTGTGTCTGGAGATTGCCGAGGGTCGCAGCCTGGATGTGCAGGAAATTGACGGCGCCTCCAACCGCGGTATCGACAACATCCGCGACCTGCGCGACAATGTGCAGTTTGCACCCACCCGCGGCAAGTACCGCATCATCTACATTGACGAGGTGCACATGCTCACGAAGGAATCCTTCAACGCGCTGCTCAAGACTCTGGAGGAGCCGCCGGCGCATGTGATGTTCATCTTCGCCACGACAGAACCGCACAAGATTCTGCCGACCATTCTTTCCCGCTGCCAGCGCTTCGACCTGCGCCCCATACCTGCAGATACCATCGCAAACCACCTGGTGAACATAGCCGCCAACGAAGGCGTGAAGCTGGAGCAGGACGCAGCCTATGCCATAGCCACCGTAGCGGATGGCGGCATGCGCGATGCCCAGTCCATGCTGGACCAGCTGGTCTCCTTCTGCGGCAACCACATCACCGAACAGAACGTAAACGACATTTTCGGCGTGACCAGCCGCGAGACTGTGGCCAAAGCCCTGGCCTATCTGCTGGACCGCCGCCTGCCCGACCTGCTGCACCTGGTGCATGAGCTGGCAGAGGCCGGACGCGACATGGGGCAGCTGCTCAGCGAGCTGATGGGAGCCGTACGCGAGCTGCTCATTGCCAAGGTAGCCCCGCAGGAAGCACACAGCACCCTGCCCGAGCAGTGGCGTGCCACACTCGCCGAGCTGCTGGGACGCACCCCCACGGACAAAATCATACGCCTCATGGAGGTGCTCTCCCACGCCGAGGAACAGATGCGCTGGAGCACCAACAAACGTCTGTACCTGGAGATGGGCCTCATCCAGGCCGTGCATTCCCTGGCAGAAGCCAACATCAGCGACATCATCCGCGCGCTCAACGGCGCCCCCCTGCCCGAGACCCCCATTGCCACGGCTCCCATGCCGGCAGTGGCGATGCCCGGCAGTGTTGCACCGGCTGCTGCTCCCGCCCCTGCACCGACACCTGTGCAGACTGCACCTGTACCCGCTCCCATGCCTGCCCCGGCACCTGTTACCATGCCGCCGGGTCTGGAGCCCATCGACGACGCGCCTCCCCTCTTTGGCGACATGCCCGAGCCGGAGCCAGCAGAACCGGCAGAGCACGCCTTGACCCCGGAGGACTGGGATGCCGCGCTTGCAGAGGTACGGGAAAAATCCCCCATTGCCGGCGGTGACATCGGGAACACTCTTTTCATCAGCGATGACAACGGCCTGGTGACCATCGCCACCCACCCGGAGGATACAAGCACACGCGAAGCCCTGCTGGGCGAAAGCCTCGGCGAGCTGCTGAACGCCGCTGCCCAGCGCCTCTGCGGCCACAGCATACGCCTGCATATCGTGACAGATGCCGCCGTCGCTCCGCCCCAGGCTGTGGAAATCCTGCCTCCCATCAACTACGAGGAACTGGCACCCGCCCCCAAACCCAAGCCCAAAGCGGAAGCCCCTGCTCCCAAGCCGCAGGCAGAACAGCCCGCTGCTCCGGCAAGCCTGAAACCCTCGGACGAAGAGTTCTACCACGACCCCCTCATTGAGCAGGCTCTGGAAGTATTCCACGCCACCCTCATCAAACTCTGATTTTTTTCTCACCAACAGACACACTCACTATATGAACCTCCAGAAACTCATGAAGCAGGCCCAGGCCATGCAGGCCAACATGGCCAACGCTCAGGCCCGCCTGGCAGAAAAAAGCTACACCGCAGAAGCCGCCGGCGGCAAGATTAAGGTAACCGCCAATGGTGTAGGCATGGTCACAGCCATCAGCATCGACCCCGCCGTGGTGGACCCGGATGACGCCGATTTTCTTTCCTCCCTGGTGCTCAAGGCCGTGCAGGACGCACTGACCGGCTCCAAGAACCTGGCCGACGCCGAAATGCGCAAAGTAACGGGCGGCCTGGGCTTCCCCATGTAAGCCTCCCACCCCCACCGGCTCATGTACCGCTACGCGACATTTGCCCTGCTGGGAGCCCTGCCTTTGGCTGCGGCTCCCGTACAAGTAGGCAGATACAGTGCCAAAATTGTACCGGAGCGCGTCTCTGTGCTCACGATTCCGGATGCGGGCATCGTCTCCGACCTGGCGAGCGCGGAGGGGCGCCTCGAGGCCGGCACCGTGATAGCCATACTCGACAAAGAGCGCACGGCAGAAAATCGCGAGGACATGGAGCTGCAGATTGCCCGCGAGCGTATCAACAAGCGGGACGAAATTCAGAAGCTCCGCAACCAGCGCCGCAAGGTGGAGTTCTACAACTCCCTCTCGACAGATGAGCGCCGCTTCAACTCGGACTTCAAAGGCGACGACCAACCCGGCACCAACACCCTGCAGGATATCGACGAGCGCATCTCCCTGCTGGAGCGCGAGCTCAAAACCGTAGAACGCCGCAAGCGCAAAGAGTTCGACGAGAAGCACGACAAGCTCACCCTGCGCATGCCCTTCCGCGGGCGCCTGCAATACAACATCACCCTGCCGGAGGACACCAGCAAGCCGTTCGAGTACACCGAAACCGTGCGCAGCTTCGCCACGGTGTGCGATGACTCCGCCTTCTACATCTCCATCAGCATCAGCGACAGTAACATCTCCCTGCTGGACGAGAAGTGCTTCAGCGCCACGGTGAAGCTCCCGGGCGAGAAACAGCTCACCGGCACCTACTCCCACCGCCGGGTGGAGCGCAACCCGAACGGCGGAGACATGCTCATCTACTTCTTCCGCCTGCCGGAAAGCGAGCATGAAACAGCCTACAACATGCTGGGCAGCAACACAAACGCCGAGCTTATCTACGAAACAGGCGGTGAGACTCTGCACATCGCCAAAACAGAGCTGGTGATGCACCCCAAAGCTAGCGAATGCGAAACCTGGGAGCAGCTTATCCGCCTCACGCACCCGGAATACAAGATTCTGCTCATCGGGCGCAGAGAGCTTGTGCTCGTTCCCTCTGCCCAATAAACGCCTGCACTGCCATGGAACTCGTGTGCGACAACATCAGCTTCGGCTACACACGCCGCACTCCCGTCATACGGGAGTTTTCCCATGTGTTTCGCACCGGCATCACCGTGCTGAAAGGCTACTCCGGCTCCGGCAAAACCACCCTGCTGAAACTGCTGGCCGGCTATCTCAAGGTGAACTCGGGGCGCATCATCACCCCCACCGGGCACAAAGTCACCAGTCGCCGCTACCACCGGCAGGATGTTGCCTACATGTTCCAGGGCATCAACCTGCTGCCCCTCATGAGCGTGGAGCGCAACCTGCGACTCGCCGCAGAAATGGCCGTGCTGCCCGGCAAGCAGTGGAAACCGCGCGCAGAGGCCCTGCTCACGGATTTAGGCCTGCAGGAACTGCGCCACCGCAGGGCGGACAAGCTCTCCGGCGGCCAGGCACAGCGTGCTGCTCTGGCGCGCACGCTCATGAAAAATGCCCCCACCGTGCTGCTCGATGAGCCCACCTCCGGCCTGGATGACACCAACACCAACATCATAAAGCAACTCGTGCTCAAAGATGCCTCGCAGCGCATCTGCATCATCAGCACGCACGACAGCCGCTTACTCGAACTGGCAGATGAAATCATTGATTTTGACAGTCCTGTATCTTGCTAAAGATACCATCAACCGCTGGTTCACCCGCATCTCCAGCCCCCTGGCGCGTGTTCTGGTTGTGTTTTTCCTGAGTCTGAGCGCCCTGAGCGCCCTGGGCGGAGCGGCTATCTCCACCAAGCTGGTGAAAGACCGCATCCTGCGGCAGGGCGGCGACCTCGTGTTTGCCTCCATGAGCACGAATCCGGACATCCCCTCTGCCTTCCCCACTCAGCAGGAAATCTCCGACCTGCTCAACGCAGACTCCTACGCCGTTTCCTACGTTGCCTCCGCCCGCACGGACGACAACAAGAGCCTGCCCGTCTACACTTACGATTTCAACCGCAGCAACCAGTTCCTCCCTCTGATGCCCGCCAGCGGCAACCCCACCATCCTGGCAACCGGGGAAAGCAAACTGGCACCGGGGCCGAATACCATCACCATCAATGGCATGCAAACGGATGCCTTTGTACGACGCATGCCGGAGGAGCACCCGCTCATGCGAGTCCTCGGAAACGCCGCCGTGCTCATACAGCCGGATTTGCTGCCTCCCACTGCCGCATCGCACCGTGGCAGCGAGCAAGACGTCATCCGCGTGCGCGAGCTCAACAGCTCCGAAGATATCCGTAAGGTGGAGCATTTCCTGCGCGTCTTCATGCAGCTGGAGGGTCGACGCGGCGGCGTCATCTCCGTGTCCCGCCTCCTGAGCGAGATGGACAACGTGCTGAGCAAACAAACCCAGTTCCGCGTGGCATTCTGTGTGGGTATCAGCGCCATCGTCGGCATCCTGCTCACAGCACTTGCCGGCATGGAATATCGCCAGAACGAATACATCTACACCCTCATGAAGAGTTTCGGCATCCGCCCCATGCTGCTGGTGGGTGCCTTTATCATGGAGAACCTCGTCATTGTCGGCGCATCCTTCGCCGCGGCACTGGCGCTCTTCATGTACTTCCAGCGCATCATTGTCATGGAGCTGCTCAAACTCGGCAACCACACCCTCACCCTGCAGGAAATCATGCCCGAAATTCAGCTCATCTGCTACACGCTGGTGGCCTGCATCCTCGTCTCCTCCATCCCCATCATGGCGGCTGCCGGGCGCGACATCGGACGCGTACTCAAATAATTGCGGCAGCATGTCAGTACTAGCACATTTTCTGCTTGCATTCACGCAGCTTTCTGCTATAACTCTGAGAGTCTTCACGTTGTGCTCTCACTTGCTTCGTGACCTTAGATTCTCAACCTAAACAAATTACACATACCATGGATATCCAAGTTGCAGTCCTTTGCGACTACGCCGCCGACTATCAGGGTAAGCTCTGCATGCAGGGCGCCTTCGATACGCTTTTCGCCCGTCAGTTCCCCGTCATTCACCCCGCCTGCGCTCTGGCCCTGCGTCTCTGCTTCGAGATGGAGGATTCCGGCGACCACAAGCTGGGCATCTCCATCACAGATGAGGACGGTGTTGCTCTGGACAAGGAGCGCATGCCCATCGTCGGCGACCTGAAGGTGGCTCTTCCCGAGGGCGTTTCCTTCTTCACCCGCAACCTTATCATGAACTTCCAGGGTCTCAAGTTCGAGAAGGACGGCGTTTACTCCGTGGACGTAACCCTCGACGGCGAGCTCGTGTCCCGCACCCCCATCCGCCTGGTGAAGCTCGATGGCCAGCAGGGCTGATAAGCAGCAGACATTTTTACTGTATCGAAAGACGGTTGCCCGCAGGCAACCGGCTTTTTTAGCAAAAAAATCAAAAAAATCACGAATTAAGCTTGACACCGCCACCAAAGAGGAGTATACTCTCGGCGTTCCAAGCAACACAGGGCTATGGTGTAATTGGCAACACATCGGTTTCTGGCACCGCTATTCGGGGTTCGAGTCCCTGTAGCCCTACTAACGGAGCGGCAGTTTTACAACTGCCGCTCCTTTTTTGTTGTTTGTGCCGACACCGAGACACATCCCGACTTTCCCGAGCCTCATAAACGCAGAGTTTTTTTTCACAAAAAACAGATGCCGGGGGCATATATGGCACATAAGACTTGCAAATTGTACGTTATGTGGTAGAATGTATGCAACGCAAGATATCTCACACAGCCATGGACAAACTTATCGTCGAAGGTGGCCACCGCCTCAGCGGAACCGTCAATATCAGCGGTTCCAAGAACGCCTCCCTGCCCATACTGGCAGCAGCTTTGCTCACAGACGAACCGGTGCGTATTTCCCGAGTGCCGGATGTATCTGACACGAATTACATGATCCAGATACTCAGCCAGCTGGGCGCCTCCGTGGAGCGTTCCAGCGGTACGGTGCGTATCGAATCTCCGGATGGCATCAGCTCCAGCGCCTCCTACGAACAGGTGCGCAAGATGCGAGCCTCCATCTGCCTGCTCGGGCCTATCATGGCTCGCATGAAGCGCTGCACGCTGCCCCTGCCCGGCGGCTGCGTTATCGGCGACCGCCCGGTGGACCTCCACCTGCGTGCCATCCAGGCTCTTGGAGCCCGCGTACGCGTGAAGGGCGGCAACATGGTGATTGAAGCCCCGAACGGCCTCATCGGCACCACGGTGGATATGCGCGGCGACAGCGGCCCCACCGTACTGGGTACGGATAACCTCATGATGGCAGCTGTTCTCGCCAAGGGCACCACCATCATCGAATCCGCCGCCCGTGAACCGGAGGTTGTGGACCTGGCCAATTTCCTCAACAAGATGGGTGCCCGCATCGAGGGCGCCGGCTCCCGTACCATCACCATTCACGGTGTGGAGAAGCTGCACGGCTGCGAGCACACCGTGATACCGGACCGCATCGAAGCCGGCACCTTCATGGTGGCAGGCTGTATGGGCGTGAGCGACGGCATCACCCTGAACCGCGTCTGCCGCGAGCACATGAAGTCCATCTCCGACCTGCTGGTGGAGTGCGGGCACGTGGTAGAGTACAACGAGGACGGCACCAGCGTGTTCGTGAAACCCGGCAAGCAGCCCCGCAGCGGCAAGATTCTCACCAACCCCTACCCCGGGTATCCCACCGACATGCAGGCGCAGATGACCGCCCTCTTCGCGCTGACACCGGGTATCAGTGTGGTGAAGGACACCATCTTCCCGCAGCGCTTCATGCACTGCTCCGAGCTCAAGCGCATGGGTGCCAACATCAAGGTAGACTCCGGCACCGCCATCATCACCGGCGTGGAGGGCCTCTCCGGCGCTCCGGTCATGGCCAGCGACCTGCGAGCCAGCGCCGCCCTGGTGCTTGCCGCTCTGGCCGCAGAGGACACCACGGAGATTCACCGCCTCTACCACATCGACCGCGGTTATGAGATGCTGGATGACAAGCTCGAGTTGCTCGGCGCCAAGGTAAAACGCGTGCTGGATCTTGAAGGCGGCATGGCGGAAGACTAAAACACCGCACAGCGATATAACCCATTTACGGAGGACGATTTGGCAGGGTTCCAACTCGTCCTCCTTTTGTGAAAAGGTATGAAACGCCTCCCCGGACTCCTGCTCTATCTTCTGCTCACCGCCGGGCTCAGCCTCTGGGTGTGGGTGGAGGGTGGCGATACCCCGGGGGAGCGTGCAGCACGCGCCCGCGGGTGCTACTTCTGCCACAGCAGCGAGGAGCTGCAGCAAATCCCCCCGGCTCTGCAGAAGCACCAACCCGGCAGCCCCATCTCCCCGGCTCTGCGTGAGCTGCTCGTGCAGGCTCACCCCTACCTGAGCTGCGGGGCGGAAGATGAATTGACCGACCTGCTCGCCCTGCACTGCCTGCAGGCACTGGCCGAAGCACGCAAGCTGGGGCCGGGGGAAGCCCTGTACCAGGCTAAATGTGCTGCCTGTCATGGCGACAACGGAGAGGGGCAGGCCGGAGCCTACCCGCCCCTGCGAGGCTCGGAATGGCTCACGGAAGAACCCTCCCGCCTGCCGGAAATCCTCACCCAAGGGCTGGAAGGACCCATCTCCGTGCGCGGAGAAAAGTGGGACGCTACCATGCTGCCCCCCGGTCTGGATACCGATGAAGAGGTGCAGGCCGTCATCCGCTACCTCCGCCGCCGCTTCGCGAAATAAACGCCATCAACCGCGATTCCCGCGCGGGTGGAACTGCCGGTGCAGGCTCACCAGGCGCTTAGCCTCCACATGGGTGTAAATCTGCGTTGTGGCCAGGTTGGCGTGGCCCAGCATATCCTGAATCACGCGCAAATCTGCCCCATTCTCCAGCAGATGCGTCGCAAACGAGTGGCGCATGATGTGCGGATACACATTTTCCGCCACCCCGGCAGCCTCGGCACGTGCTTTGATAATCTGGCGTATGCGCTCGCGTGTGAGCGCTCCACCCTGGCGGGAGAGAAACAGAACATCCGCGCGTTTTCCGGGGCGCAGCAGCTTGCTGCGTGCATGTTGCATGTAGCAACGCAGCGCCACTGCGGCCATGCCCCCCAGAGGCACATAGCGGGTTTTCTGCCCCTTGCCCAGTACACGCAGGAACATCTCGTCCCAATCCACCTGCTCCGGGCGCAGACGCACCAGCTCGCTCACGCGCAGCCCGCTGCCATAGAGCATCTCCAGCATCGCGCGGTCGCGCGCGCCATACGGCACATCATGGGGGTCGATACTCTCCAGCAGGCGCCCCACCTGCTCCGCAGCCAGGGTCTCAGGTATTTTCATGGCAGGGCGGCCTCCCTGCAGCAATTCTGCCGGATTGAGCGGCAGAATATTCCGGCTGCTCAGATAGCGAAAAAAACGCCGCAGGTGCACCAGCGCAATGCGGCAGCTGGAGGGCTGCAGGCCCTCGCTGTGCAGATATTGGCTGTACTCCGCCAGCAGCGGCTCTGTGATATCCGCCGGTGCCAGCTCGCGAGCCGTACACCACCGGGCAAAACGCGCCAGGCTGCGGCGCACGCCTTCCCGGTAGTTCAGACTCAGCCCGCGCTCTGCAGCCAGGTAGAGCAGAAACTTCTCTGTGAGCGTGCCGTACGGCATAGCATCGCCTCCGCGTAGCGGCCGTCCTCATTCCGCCGGTATCAGAATCCGGCAGAACCGGACGGCTCAGGCAGCGCATCGTCCTCCTCGGCATCTGCTGAAGCACGGGGCTGTGCAGCCTCCGCACCATCCAGAGACTGCCCCTGCTCCAGGGAACGCCTCTGGGCCTCAAACTCCGCCGACTTCTCGGATTTCTTGCCTACGATAACCACCGTGCGGCCATCCTCGTTGGTGTGCAGCTGGGCGCCATCTCCGGTTGTCACAGGAGCGGCCTCAAAGGGCAGCACCCCGCCATCCGACGGCAGAATCCCCTCGCCGGGCAGCGGCACCAAATCCGTGGTGGATACCAACGTGACCGGGTTCACCATGTCCGTCTCACGCAGGAAACCGCGCTTGCCATCCGGAGTCTCAACAAAATAATATGTACCCTCGCAGGAAAGCACCTTCACCGTACCCACCTCGATAAGGCGCCCGGCGGGGTTGGAAATATAATCCGGGTTGCGGTCCAGCAAGAAAGCCTTGCCCTGCTGCACCTCCGGCGTGGCCCCTACGGGGAAAATGCCCTCTTTCACTCGCTCAGCGCGCATCTGTGCGCGAGCCTCTTCCGTGCCGGGAGGATCCAGCGGAGAAGGTTCCTGCAGATAAAGCGGAGTGTATTCCCCACGCTCGAACAGCGAGCAGGAACTCAGAAGCACAGCACCTAAGAGCGGCAGATACAAAGGTTTCATACGGACAGGAGTCTAGCTTATTTTTTGTAGTCTTGCAAGTTTATAAATCGTCATGCTCAGGGGCCCATGAGCGCCTCGCGGTTCACAAAGAACACCGCGCCCAGCACGCAGAGAAAGGCCCACAGGTAATCCCACTTCCAGTGCTCGCCCATGAAGAACAGCATGAAGGGCACAAAAACAGACAGGGTGATAACCTCCTGCATGATTTTGAGCTGAGCCAGTGTCAGCCCTGCCGAGCGGCCCAGGTGATTCCCCGGCACCAGGAAACAGTATTCGAAGAAAGCCACGCCCCAGCTCATGAGGATAAACTTCCACATGTTGCCAGAGTCCACCTCCGCCCCCGGTTTACGCAGAGAGCCATACCAGGCGTAAGTCATCACCACATTGCTGATAACCAGCAGCAGTACTGTAAAAACAATGCGCATGAGCCCGTATGTTTACTTGGCTACAAAGAAGGAGCCATACTGCATACCGGGAGCCGGCAGATGCACCAGCACAGCCCCCTTCAGAGCATCCATACCCAGCATGGAGCGGTCATCCTCCGGGCAGAACACAGGCTCCACCTTCTTGACCACCACACCGGGAGTCAGCTCCAGATCTGCGGCCTTGCCCTGCGTCACCTGCACGCCAGCAGCGGTGTCGATATCCCCCATACGAGCCTTCACAGCACCGGCGGCACCGGGCTTCCAGTCCTTCTCATACACGCGGGTGATGCTGCTGCCGGTATCCAGCAGCAACTCCATGGCATGCCCCATGCAGGACACCTGCACAAACATACGGCCATTATCATCTCGCGTGCCGTAGAGAGGGCACAGCACCATACCCTCCGGCACCCCCCAATACAGCTTGCCGCTGCGGAGGTCGAAGGTGAAGGGCAGCTGGCCCAGCACATCCATGCCCAGAATTCCATCCACCGGCTCAGCCAGCATGCTGCGTACGCTCGCCAGGCTCACCACCATGATGGGATGTTGCGGAGAGAGTGCCTCACTCACCTGCAGGGAGGAAATCAGAATCTGCGGGCGCTGCGAGGAGTTTCCGCGGAATTTCATGTTGCTGGTATCCAGCCACTGCGCATTCTTAATGCGCGCAGCACTCTCCGCATGCAGCACCGTGTGCGTGGCACCTGTATCCAGCATCATGCGCATGGGCTGCCCGCCGATAAGGCATGTCACCAGCACCTGGCCGCAGCGGGAGTCCTGCACCATCGTTTCCAGATCCACCGGCTTGGCAGCTTCAGAAGCAGGCTGCTGAGCCTCCACCGGCAGACATGCGAACAACGCGCACAACGCAGATATCAGAGAAATCTTCTTCATGCCCCATATTTTAGCGGCTGAGCCCCGCTGAGTCAACGCCTTTTATCATAAAATCGTATCATTCATTCTCACATACGTTCTTTTGACTTGCAGATTGAACCGCTAACCGCTACAATGCGGGCGTATGAAAAAAGCCACCATCCTCGCCCTTGCGACCGGCATGCCGGCTCTCGCTACTGAGATGCCCCCCTTCCTCCCCGGCGATACCGTGACCTACGACAGCGTCAGCTACGAAACGCCCGATCCCTCTTACGACCCCTACGCCCCCGCCACCTCCGACAGCTACACGATGGCTCCCGTCACCCCCTCTGTATCGGCCGGCGATCGCGGTTACTTCTACATCAACCCCTACACCAGCGAGTACAACGTGCGCGGCATGGGTTTCAGCAACCACATGACCAAAAACGGCTACTCCTCCCTGAGCGGCAGCTACAAATTCCCGAATCAGAACCTCTTCGGCCGCGGCATCTACCAGCGCGTCAACGGCTCCTACGGCATCATCTGGGGGCACGATGAAGCCCTCGGCGACCGCCCCCTCTTCAGCGCTTCCTACGCCCTCGGCAAGGAAATCTTCCCCAACCTCACCGTCGAGGCCGGCTACTCCCTGCGATATGGCGGTTTCGAGGGTTACATGGCCAAGCACTATGATGATTCCGCCCACAGCGACTCGCACGACCTCAACCTCACACTCCGCTTCAACGACGGCCAGAAAGGCATCTTCGGCAGCATGACCTGGGGCTGGGCCTTCAAGGGCCTCAACGGCATCTACGGCGACATCGAGCTCGGCTACCGCTTCACCAACGTGCTCAACGGCGCCAATGTCGGTGCTGACCTCGAGCTCTCCGCCGGCATCGCTCCCTCCTTCAGCTACTGGACCAACAGCGCAGATGGCATCGACGCCTACCGCATCCGCGCCGCCCTGCCCCTCTTCACCCACACCGGCAGCATCGGCCGCGATGCTCGCTTCAAGGTGATTCCCTGGGCTCAGGCCTCCTGGGCCGGCAGCAATGCCTCCAAAATCGACCGCGATACCGGCCACGACCCCGTGGACCAGTTCATTATTACCGTCGGTCTCGACCTTGGCTGGCACTTCTGACGCAACTTTTTACAAAAAAAAGCTTGCCAACGGGCATTTTATACGATAAAATGCCCGCACCTCGCCGGATTAGCTCAGTGGTAGAGCACCCGATTTGTAATCGGACGGTCGTCAGTTCGACCCTGACATCCGGCTCTGGAATAAAAGCCGCTTAATGCCTTAAAATAAAAGCTTTAAGCGGCTTTTTTGTATACTGATTTTGTCTGCCCGATTTGCCGGAAAATAGCAATAAAACGAGTTTAAGTGAGACTAAAGTAGGACAAAGTGGGAAAAACCGGGAAACGTCGCAGCGCTTCCGCACTTACTTCACCTGCAGGTAGATGATGTAGCGGGCGAAGCGGGGATCGGTGGAATCCGTATGGATAAGGAGGCGGTTGAGGGCTCGCTTCGCGGTGGATATGGGGGTGATGGTGACGGTGAACTCGCCCGGGCGTTTGCCTTTGCGGGGGTCGTAGCGGAACGCCTCGCCGGAGAGGGAGGCCTCCGTGACGCTCTTCACCGGTGAACCGGCGGGGATGCGTATACGCAGCACCTGCGGGGTGGCTGCGGCGCCGACTTTCCACTGCAGCGAGCGGGCGCTGAGGCTGAGCGCTTCCGGCACGGTGAAGCGCATGGTCAGGCGTGTGGTCTTGCCATCTGCCGTCGTGGCGTCGATGGTTTTCTCCACCTTGCCCTCGAATTTGGAGGTATCGACGTGGGCGATGAGGCGCTTGCCCTGCAGCTGCACCTCTGTGCAGTCGCAGTGAGGTTTTGCCCTGCGGATGTCGGAATCGGCCTCGAAGGTGAGGCTTACGGAGTTCCGGCCATGTGTGAGCTGCACCTCCTGCACGGGCTTACTGAAGCCTGCCAGTGCCGGCAATGCCGCGGCCAGATACAGAAGGGAGCGCCACATCATCTTATGGAAATCAGGCCTTGTTCTCCTCTTTCTTCTCCGGCTGGGGCATGAAAGAGGCTATGAGGAAAAGACCGGCGGCAATGCAGACGCAGGAGTCCGCCACGTTGAAGGAAGGCCAGTGGTAGCCATTCGGAAAGGCTTCCGTGACAATCCAGGGGAAGGAGAAATCCAGGAAGTCCACAACGTAACCGTTGGTGAGGTTGGCAAAGAAGCTCTTGGTTTCTGCCCCCGGCAGGAAGAAGCCCTGTGTGAGGCGGTCTGTCATGTTGCCGAGCACGCCCGCCAGGATGCAGGCCCAGGCGACTTTGAGCGTGCGGTTGTAGAAGAAGTCGCGGCGGTAGAGGATGGTGAGAGCCACCAGAGCCACGACCTGCACACCGAGGAAGACGAAGGGAGCCCAGGCGGTGCCGTTGCCCATGCCGAAGGCCACGCCGGTGTTATGAATGCGCACGATATTGAAATTCATGATGCTGCTGTCGGTGATGACGGGCGTGTGGTCCAGATAGAAAGGGGTGGGCAGATTGTAGTGGAATACAATGTACCACTTGGATACCTGGTCCAGAACATACAGCAGGACGATGAGGATAATCAGAAACAGGGTGATGCGCTTCATAACGATGAGATATAAAAATGGGAAGCGTGCCTCCCTGCCACAGGGCGACAGGGAGGCACGGGTGAAGGTGTGTATTACTTGCAGATGTCGGCGCAGCGCTCGCAGAGGCCGTCCTCATTCACAGCGGGCTCGTAGCGGCGGCAGCGCGGGCACATGCCGTGAGAGGTCTTCTCGGCGGTGGCTGCCAGCTCGGCACCACGCACCACATTGAGACCGCTCACGATGAAGAAGGTCTTGGCAAACTCCGCGTCCTCCAGCAGGGCTACCACCTCGGCGGCTTCATCCTGCGGCAGGGTGAGGGTCACCACAGCCTCGTTGTTCTTGTTGAATGCCTTGGCCTTAATCTGCGCCTCGATGGCAATCTGGATGGCACCCTTAATCTGCTGCAGGCGGGCGAAGGTGGCGGTGAGCCCCTTGTCGTAGGCCGGGTCTGCAGTGGGGAAGTCCTGCTCGTGCACGGAATCCGTGTGGCCGGCGTGCTCCCAGGCTTCCTCTGCGGTGTAGACGAGGATGGGGGCCAGCAGACGCACCAGCACATCGAACACGCGGGAGATGGCGTACTGGCGGCTCAGGCGGCGGTTGCTGCCGGCAGCGTCGCAGTACAGGCTGTCCTTGGTGATGTCGATGTAGAGGGCGGAAAGATCGTTCGTGCAGAACTGGTTGATAGCCATGAACACCTTGCGGAACTCATAGGCATCGTACGCGGCACGCACCTCGTTGATGAGGGCGTTGCTGCGCTCCAGAATCCAGGCATCGAGCGGGTCGAGCGTTGCAGGCTGCTCGCCGTTGTAGCCCTTCAGGTTGGCCAGAAGGATGCGCAGGGTGTTGCGCAGGCGGCGGTAGGGGTCTGTAATCTGCTTGAAGAGGTCCTCGCCGAAGGGCACCTCATTCTGCCAGTCCACGGAGCTTACCCACAGACGCACGATATCGGCACCGTACTTCTCGTAGAAATACTTGGCATTGGTGGGCTTGGTGTAGGTGCCCTGGGCACTCTTGGAGAGCTTGGAGCGATCCTGGTTCACCACGAAGGCGTGAGTGAGCACCTTCTTGTAGGGTGCCACGCCGCGCCATGCGCAGGAGAGCATGAGGGAGCTCTGGAACCAGCCGCGGTGCTGGTCCGTAGCCTCCAGGTACACATCGCAGGGGGCGTGCAGCTCGGGGTGACGCTCCAGCACAGCCACGTGGGAGCAGCCGGAGTCAATCCACACGTCGAGGGTGTCGCGGCCCTTCTTCAGGTTGGTGGGCAGGCCGAGTTTCTCGCAAAGCTGAGCATCGGTGAGCTCGAACCAGATGTTGGTGCCGTGCTCGGCCACGAGGTCGGCCACCTTGTTCACGATGTCGGCGGAGAGGACGGGCTTGTCGTTCTCGTCGAAGAAGACGGGGAGCGGTACACCCCAGGTACGCTGGCGGGAGATACACCAGTCCGGGCGGGCCTCCACGGTGCTGTAGATGCGGTTGCGGCCCCAGGCAGGCAGCCACTCGGTCTTGTCAATCTGCTCCAGAGCCATGCCGCGCAGCTTCTCCATGCTGATGAAGAACTGCTTCACCGCGCGGAAGATGATGGGGGTCTTGGAGCGCCAGCAGTGCGGGTACTGGTGGGTGAACTCCTCGCGACCCAGCAGGCGGTTGCCGTCTACCAGCAGGGAGATGATATCCTCGTTGCACTTGAACACGTGCTTGCCCACCAGGTGCGGCAGGCCGCACTCGGCGGTGTAGTTGCCATCGTCATCCACAGGGGAGAGCACGGGCAGGCCGTAGGCCATACCGGCGATGTAGTCGTCCGCACCGTGGCCGGGGGCGATATGCACGGCACCTGTACCGGCGTCTGTAGTTACGTATGCAGCGTTGATGATGAGGGACTCGCGGTCCAGGAAGGGGTGGCGGGCATTGCGCTTCTCCAGCTCGCTGCCCTTGAAGGTGGCGAGTTCCTCCTGCAGCGTCCAGCCGGTCTTGCCGGTGAACATCTCGATAAGCTCGCGTACCACGATAAACTTGCGCTCGGCGCCGTCCTTCGCATAGCGGCCGATGACATAGGTGAAATCCGGGTTCAGAGCGATGGCCAGGTTGCTGGGCAGTGTCCAGGGGGTGGTGGTCCAGATGACCATCTCGCAGCCCTCGATGCCGCACACGGGGCCGTCCATCTCGAAGCCCACGTAAATGGCGGTGGAAGTGTCCTCCATGTACTCCACCTCGGCCTCAGCCAGGGCGGTGTGGTGGGCGTAGCTCCACTGCACGGGTTTCATGGACTGATACACGGAGCCGCTCTCCACGAGCTTGGCAAACACGCGCAGAATGTCGGCCTCGTACTCGGGATTCATGGTGATGTAGGGGTTGAACCAATCGCCGAACACGCCGAGGCGGCGGAAGGAAAGGCGCTGCTGGTCGATGTAGCCCAAAGCAAACTCCGTGCAGCGGCGGCGAATCTCCGCGGGCTCCAGGCCCTGGAACTCCTTCACCACCTTAGCCTCGATGGGCAGACCGTGGCAATCCCAGCCGGGGATGAAGGGGGCATAGTAGCCGGCCATGGTCTTGCTCTTCACGATAAGGTCTTTGAGCACCTTGTTGAGGCCCGTGCCCATGTGCACATCGCCGTTGGCAAAGGGAGGGCCGTCGTGCAGTATGAAGCTCGGCGCACCCTGGGCTTTGCGGCGGTTGGTAATTCGCTCGTAAAGCTTCTCGTTTTCCCATTTCTCCAGACGAGCCGGCTCCTTGGTCGTGAGATCACCACGCATGGGGAACGTGGTGTCCGGCAGGAAGATGGTGTCCTTGTAGCTCTTGGTGGGTGTGCTCATACGCGCGAAAGTTTACACCCTGCCGCCTTCAATGTCAACCTTATTGTGCTGTTTTAAGGAGATAAGCAGCGTTTTTGCCTCTTTTGCGGCGACAAATGAAAACAAGGCACGGAGAATTTTGCCGGCAAGGCACCAGCTGGCCTCAGATACCAAGCAGGTTGCGGAGCACAGTCCACACCGGCACCAACCAGGCAAAAATGAGAACGAGGCGCACGTATACCCGCTTCTCGCGCCAGTCCTGCCGGTGTCCGAAGTACACCCTCAGCATCCGCACATATTCCGCCGCCAGCACCAGCAGCCCCAGCGGCAGCAGAAGGTTATAGCGAAACGCCGCCACAACATCCCCGCTCAGAAGCGCTCCCACGGCTCGAGTTCCCCCGCAGCCGGGGCAGGACAAACCCGTGAGCCGGCGAAACCAGCATCCCGGCGACACCTCGCGCACCACCGCTGCCAATTCGGCGGAAAACAACACCCCGGCCACCACAAGCAGCACAAGGAAGCCCCCCACCGCAAGCAGCAGACCCCGCGCTCGCGCTGACTCACAACTCGGGGGAATGGGCGGCAGATGCATAGAACGGCAAGAGGAAAACTGAACAATGCACGCCGCTGTACGCACATGCTACAGCGGCGTGGAAATCAAAAATGCAGTGTACTGATTTCAGTGACTGACAACGGGGTAAAGAATAGCAAACGCAAACCACAGACCAGACAGAACACATGTGGCGATAGCACCTATCAGATTCCATTTTTTGGCCTCAGCCGCGGCAGCACGAGCCTCTGCGTGGTGTCCCATCATCCAGAGATTATCCACAGATGCGGACTTGATGATACTGTAGATACCTGCGGGGAGGCAACAGAACAGAGCTACCAATATACTCCAGACCAACAGATTATCCGGCTTTGAATTTACTGTGGGCGGCAGAACTCCGGGCTGCGGAGCAGCTCCCGCAAGCGAGCTGACAGGCAGCCACTGTGCACCCCCTTCCACACAGTACATGTAATCGGGGGTAATGCGGCCCTGAGCCAGTCCGGCCTGCAGCTCTGCCAGACTCATCGGCCCCTTGGGTGAGGTGTCGCCTGCACGTGCAATGTAATATTTGCTCATAACCCCACGAGTATGACGTATTAACGACTAATGTCAAGATTTATCTATAAAACATTGCTATTTTTCTTCATGGCCGACTTCAGGCAGAAGAATCAGCTCCACCCTGCCGCCTCGCCGCACACAGGCCAGCGCCGGGCGAGCATGAGCGAAGCGCGGGTTACCGGACTGAGGCTCCATGGTGTTAATGGTCAGCACGCCGCAATTCTTCTGCGCACACTTGTTGCGAATAGGATTGTGCACCGAGTCGTAGCTGTAGAGGCGGTAGCCGGTGGGCTCGTGGTCATGGCCACGCAGTATAAAACCAATCGCCCGCCCCGTGAGACGCAGGTGCAGGCGGCGGTAGGTATTGACATCCTGCGTTCCCATTTCGATGCCGTAGATTCCGCGGTCCGGTTTTTGATGCAAAACGCGGTCGGTCAGGCGAATCCAGGTGAAATCCTGCTCCCATTTCTCGCGCGCCTGCCCGGGCAGGCTGTCGAAAAGCGGCCTGCCGGTATGCGGGGTGTAGTCCTGCCAATGCTCGAGCATCTCCTGCTGCAGGTCTACATGCGGCAAGCCGCCATGCGCAAAGAGGAGGCTCCTATTCCCCTGCTCCGGCACCAGCCCGGTAAGCTCGCCCACGCAGGGGGAAATGCGGGCCAGCTCGATGGCGGCACGCCCCAGGCTCTCCGCCGCTCCGGCCGGGCCATAGTAGCGCAGGTCGTTCAGGGCATCGGCTGTTCCTGCCGGGCGCACGTAGGAATGGAAATTACCCCGCGGATCCTGCCACAAGGCTTCATCGTGGTTACCGCGCAGGCAAAGCAGCCGCACGCCATCCTGCTCCACGCGCATCAGCAAATCCTCCACCATGGCCAGGCAGGGGAAATCCGCCAGGCCGCGGTCCACAATATCTCCCAGCAGCACCAGACACACCCTGCGGCCGCTTGCTGCCGCACGCTCACGCATCAAGGCCCATACCTGCAACAATGTGTCGAAGGAGGCATGCACATCCCCCGCAAAGCAGTAATCCACATCTTCCTCCGCCTCCAGCAACAGACTGCTGCCCGCCGGACGAGACTCTGCCCATTCCCGAAACGCATCCGCTATCTCCACAAGCTTCTCCGGCTCCGTGTAGCGCGTGAGCATCTGCTGCATATGCTCCGTGGACATGAGCTCGCGGATATGCTCGCGCGCAGGCTCCTCCACCACGCCGGCATACGCAGGAGTCGGCTTTCGCAGCACCGCCTCCAGCGGCTGCCTGCAGAAAGCCTCCCAATCCACTTCCCCCGTCCGCGAAGCTGTCGTCTGATTTTCCTGTGCGTTCATCTGCCTCAGGTGGGCTCAAAACTGAACCTCATACCACTCCGGGTTATAGCAAATATCCCCCGACGCGTCAAGAGAAAAGCTCGACGGAACTCCACTAAGATCTTGCAACTCGCGCTGAATGATGTATAATGCAGGCATATCAAACGAATACCCGGAAAATTAACCTCTCGCAACCATGGAACTTCCCACCGATATTAACAAGGAAAACATCCAACGCGATTACCGGGGCAAATGGCGTTTTTCGTACCGGAGCGACTACCTCCTGGATATTGATGCGGAGGCAGGCATCAGGTTGTACGATACCTTAGAAGAGGAAGAGCTTG
>JAZTYL010000031.1:0-40910 GCA_045636905.1 Akkermansia sp. | reverse complement strand
TGCCGCCGACAATAGCCGCGGTATACGTACCACCGCTGATATTGACGTTTGTGTCGCCGACTATGTTAGTATACGAGGTTTCTTTGGAGTTCTGAGTCAGGAACGAGCCACCCATGATGACATCGCTAAAGGTGTAATCCTGGGTACTCTCGATGTTCACCTCCGTATCACCGGTCAGCTCCGAGAAGTGCGTACGATTACCCCAACCGGAATTCCAGGAAGCGCCGGCATTACCGCCCACTATCTTGCGGTCAAATGTCCTGGCAAGCCCATCTGCCGGTGCCTCCAGAAGCACATTGATGTGAGTATCACCGATAAACTTCATCAATTTACCGACATTGGCACCGTGCAGGTTAGCGCCGACAACGGCGTAGAGCGCAGCATCGTCAATCGAAGCAGCTCCCGTTCTGCCACTCAGTTCCTTATAAATCCAGATATTACTGTCGCCTTTGAAGGTGCTGCCTTCTCCATGAGCGATAGTACTACCGCCGACAATCATACCGAGAACATTGCCGTTCTTTACGGAGATGTAGCTGTTGCCATCGAAGACAGGTGCGCCGCCATCCTGGTACACACCACCAATGATGTTGTGCACGGACACATCCGAGCCATCCAGAAGAATATGCGTATCGCCCGTGAAGTTTTTATTGCCACCACCCCACGATGCATGCGCCGTACCCACAATCCTGTTGTAGGTACCACCGGTGGCACGAATCCAAACCTCGCCCGTATGAGGAGCTCCGGTACCATACACCTGAGGCGTATTTTCGCTACCGGTCAAATCGGCGCTGATTGTCGAGCCGGAAAGATACTTACCACCATCGGCCGTGGACAATACAACATTGTCCGTCGGTGCACAGGTCTGAAGGGAGGTCGGGGCCTGCAGCATTTCCGGTACCCCCCAGTTCTCATCCCATGTGCTTATCACACCGGCATCAACAGAAGTTTTGTACGTCAGCAAAGTACCGTCAACGGACAGATTCGCGTCAAGCGCAGCCAGAGAATCAAGCTTACCGGACAGCGAAGAGTCTACCGTCAGCGTACAGATATAGCTCAAGGTTTCACCATCGTCCGATAACTTCTTCTCCTGCAGCGTCCACTCGGAAAGAGCCACATCCAGAGCGCTCACACCACTGATGCTCAATACACCCTCGTCCGCAATCTTCAGCTGAGACAGGGAGCTCCCCAGACGGAGGGTATCTGTCAGCGCCAGAGTTGCTTTGTCACCCACGGTGATAGCACCCACAACTTCGGACAGTTCAGTAGTCAACGTACCGGCGCCTTTCAGCGTAAGAGAGCCATTCTCACCGGAAAGGGCGCCCAAGGTCATATCCACGGCAGAGCCCGTATACGTTCCGCTGCTCAGATCATACTTGCTGAGCTGAATGACAGAATCCCCCTTCACGACAATACCCTTCGTCGAGGTCCAGGCATCCGCCAGGGACCCCAACTGGCCACCATCCAGTGTCAGCACAGCATTTTCGCCCCCAGATTCGCGGCCGTTCGTGTTCGTGATGCCGGCGCTGCCGATATTCAGAATACCGGACACATTCAACTTAGCATTTTGTCGCACATTGAGACCCTTGATATTCATAATGCCGGCTTCTCCCACATTCACCGTGGGGGAGCCATCTTCACCAAGAGAAACAAAGGAATTGAGCACACGGAACTCACCGTCTGTCACGTTCAGCTGACCGGCGGAACCGCCCCAATGCCCCAGACGCACGGGACCGTTGAACGACTTGCTCTCGCCGGTGTACTCACCGGTAATTTCCAGCAAACCGCCATCCGTTATGTTAATAATGGAAGCTTTGTTGGCTTGATAATTCTGAGTGATGAGGGAATCCGCCTTCACCACGCCACCGGCAATATTGAGCGTGCCGTTACCCAGGCAGATGGCATACTTATCCACCCCATCGGTACTACCGCTGTACGTCAGCTCCACCCCCTTACCTACAGTCAAAACCTGCCCGGGGGTATCCATGCTCAGCTGCCCCAGGTCACCGCTCACCAAGCTCACATCGTCGGCCACAACAATTTCCGTGCGGCCATTGACAGAGAGAGAATCGAGGGTGACTGTTGCCGATTCCGCAGAGCCGGCCTTATTTATCTGCAAGATACCGGAGCACATGGTAACACCCATGTGGTCTCCATCCGCGGCAGCCAGCTCCAGGATACCATCACCCTTAAAGCAGATATCAGAGCTCTGAGTCAACTTGGATACCTCCACACATATAGTAGTGTCACCTTCTGCATAGAACGTCCCCACATCCACGGTACCGGTGGAATCCACCGTGAGCACATTCCCGCCTTTGGCTCGCAGTGTGCCGACCTGAGCGCCGGAATCAAATGTCAGCGTAGCATCTCCCGCTGCCACATCAGCACGCAGATAACGATCCTCAACAGCTGTAATGTCCGTGTACTTGCCGGCTACACCGTCCGGATTGATCCAGAGCACATCCTCCGCATCATTCGCCCCGGCCACCAGTTCAGCACTGTGTATGTCGGTTATCACAATCTGCAGGCCGGAAAGCGTGGCTCGCTCCGACTGAGTCATCGGCACACTTGCAATATTAAGTTCCCCGTCGATTTGCAAATCACTCACGGTGAGGCTGTTGTGGTCTCCGATGGTGGCAGATGCTGTGTTATTGCGCTGCCCCCAGCTCACATTATCCGTTACCACATTGTTTTCACCGCCGATATATTTGATTCCCTCAATTGTTACAGGAGAATAAGTATGGTTATCACTATCGCCGGACAAATACACATGCAAATCAACCACACGATTCTCCAGGTTCTTGACGTTCGCGAGATTCAGTGTAAGAGTCCACTGTGTACCGCCATCCAAGTCCAGATACGATTTCTGCACATCAGAAAGCACAGTCGATGCATCTGCAACGGAGTTACTCCAGGAAAAGTTACCCTTCGTAGAAGAAAGAGAAAGCACATTCTCATATGTCGTACCGGTCGCATTACCCAGAACCTGCTGCGGTGTCACACCCACCACGGAAGCATTCTCCACCGCAGCCAAATATTTGTCCAATATGCAGCTGTCACGCCACCGATTGACCCGGTAGAATCTGAGTCGACAGGCTTACTGCCGAAGTTAATACTGATTGTTTCGTAACCAAGAGTGGTGGAGACACCACTGATAAAAGCAAGACACGAGAGAAGCGCCAGCCTGAGTGTTTTAGGTAAGTGTAATTTCATAATATTGAGGTGTAAGTATAAAAAACTTGCGGACGTACAGGGTACAGTCCTCCACTGATTTACCTTAGCATGATAACAAAATAGTCCCGCGCAAGTCAAGCGCAAAGCTGCATCCGACAACAAATAATGCAAAAAAAATCTACAAAAAGCACCTCCGGCAAGGGTGTGTGCCGCGAGCGCAGAGCCTTGAAAACGCGAGCCCCCGCTTCTGCGGGGGCTCGGTAGGGGGTGAGAGGGGGTTACAGGCTGTCCGACTCAGGGGCGTCGATATCGAGCTCCGGGGGGGTGGGCAGGTTGGGGCGCGGCTCGGGGCGGCGGTAGCGGGAGGCCTCGATGAGGAAGAGCTCTGCCACGCGGAAGGCGCGGCGGGAAGCCTCTGCGGCGGTGCGGTCGTCCATGAGGGCGAGGCCTTCTTCCGTAACCTCGCCGAGGTAGATTTTCCAGGCGCGGCGCACGAGTTCATCCGGGTCAACCCTGGGTGTGGAGCCCTGGGGCTGCTGGGGAGCGTCGTTGTCGCGGTTGCGGCGGTTGCGGCGGCGCTTGCGGCGGTTCTTGCCACCGGAGCTGCCCTCGTTGCCGCCTACGGTTTCCGGCACGGCAAAGCCGGGAGCGGGCTCGGGGGCGGGGAATTCGCGAGGGTCCGGCTCCGGCACAAAGGTGTCCTGCGCAGCCGGGCGGGGGGCAGCGGGTTTCTCTGCCGGGGCGGGAGTGGGGGCTGCAGCGGGCTTTTCTACAGCTTTCTCTGCCGGAGCGGGGGAGGGTTTCTCCACCGGTTTCTCGGCGGGTTTCTTCTCCGCCGGAGCGGGTGCCGGGGTGGGAGCGGGCTGCACGGCGGCTTTGTCTGCGGGAGCAGCGGGGGATTTTTTGCCGCGGGCTTTGCGGGCGGGTTTCTCTGCCGGTTTCTCAGCGGGGGTGACAGCGTCTGCGGCGGGGGCAGCCTCCGGCTTCTTGCTGCGGGGCTTGCGGGCGGGCTTCCCGGCGGGGGCGGCGGCGTCTGCGGCGGGGGCAGCCTGGGCCGGGCTCTTGCGAGCGGCAGGCTTGCGGGGGGCGCGGGACTTAGCAGCCGGCTTCGCCTCTGCGGGTTCTGCGGGTTTCCTGGTATCTTCTGCGTCCATGATATGCGGATGGTAGAATGAGATAAGATATGGGTGTTATGGTTCTGCGGACACGCGCTGGTCTATGCTGAAGGCCCAATCCGCGTGGTGGCGGGAGCCGTCTGTATTCTTCCAGCTGAGGTGTACGGAGAGGTGTGGCATGTAGATGCGGCAGGGCGGGGTCCACTGTATGATGCGGGCGTCGGCATCCACTTTGGCAGGCACCCGGCCAAAGCCGCTCACCACCATCTGCACGGTGGTGATATCCAGCCCCTGCACGCCGGCCAGGCGGGCGGAGATGGTGGGCAACTCGCAGGGCACCACTGCCCCGGGCTGCGGGGCTACGGGGAAAGGCGGCGGGGGCGTGGCCGCAGCAAGCACTCCCGGCTGGGAACCGGTGGCGGCAACACGGGAGGAAGCGGAGGCGAAATTCACCGCGCGGCGGAAGATGGAGGAATCCGTACCGAATACCATGTAGCGGCGCAGGCGGTAGGGGTCTGCGTGGCAGTTCACCTTGTCCTCCAGCACGGTGAAGGCCACGCGGTAGCCGTAGTCGGCCATGCGGTTCACCATGGTATCGTCGTGGTAGCCGCCGGGGTAGCAATACGTATCCACCGGGCCGAAAAGCTCCACGAGCTTCTTGCGGGAAGCGCCGATTTCCTTGTCGATAAAAGAGACGTAGGCCTCCTGCCCGGCAGCCTCATGCTTGCGCCAGGTGCTGGGGTACGGGTGGGAGGCCGAGTGGCTGCCGATGGTGGCTCCATGCGCCATCATCTCCCGAATCATGGCGGGGGACATACTATCCCCGCGGCCGGTGAGGTAGCGCGTGTAGAGGAAGAGGTGGAAGGGGTAGCCATACTCGCGGAAGATGGGGTAGGCATCCGTATAGACGCTGCGCCAGCCGTCGTCCAGGGTGATGAGCACGCACTTCTCCGGCAGGCGGCGCTCGCCGAAGCGCCACTCCAGGAACTCGGGCATGCTGATGACGGTGATACCGGCGCGGCGTATCTGCTCCATCTGCTGCCGCAGCTCGGAGGTACGCAGAAGCATCTCGCTCACAGGGCGCGTCTCGCTGAAATTGTGGTAGCCCAGCACCGCCACGCGGGTTTTCTCCCGCGGCACCAGCGGCCCGCGGAAGCGCCCGGCGAAGCCGGCAGCGGCAGAGGCGTCCTCCGCCGTATCATCGTCCGCAAAAGCTGTGCCACCCTTTGCCGGGCGGGCAGGCGCAGGGATTCCCCCGGCAAACGGATCCGGGTTGATGGGCGGCGGCTCAAACAACTGACCCCAGGCCAGCTGGCACGCCAGCAGTACCACCATGTACAAGTAGCGCTTCATCTGCCAACATCTTAACACATTCTCCGGCATTGACAAGTATATAATATGTCACAGAGAAAATTACGAATTGGGATTTACGATTTACGAATTAGGACCTCGCAAAGCCACACACCCAAAATTCGTACTTCGCAATTCGTCATTCGTAATTCGTCATTCGTAATTCGTAACTCGTCATTCGTACTTCTAAATTCGTAATTCGTAAAGCGCCTCGCCCCCTGATGCCACCCCACACAAACTCCGAATTCGCCCATTGCAGCACGCAGCAAGCCACTTTTCACCCCCCTTCCCTCCCTATTTCAGCCCTTTTTCACCACTTTTTTAACTTTTTTCACCACTTTTTTTACTTTTTTGCAAAATTTTGCTTGCATTTCGCGCCGAAGTATGGTTAAATCTCCCCGCACACATTCCAAAGCGCACGTGGCGGAATTGGTAGACGCGCTAGTTTCAGGTTCTAGTGAGTAACATCGTGATGGTTCGAGTCCATTCGTGCGTATCCTTGAGAATGAGGGAGTTATGAGTAAATCATAACTCCCTTTCTTTTTGTAATCATTCCAGAAAACCGCCCCAAAACGGCTGAAAAGCAGTGGTAGCAACTCGGATTTTACTCGGACCGTATGCAACTCATTGTCAATATCTTGACTCAAATTTCAACATTTTCCGAATTCTCACATAACTCGGACACTCAACTGATACCCCTTTCCCTGCTCTTTCTCCACGCTGTTACACACCTTATCCTGGTATTTTCTCGCTCTCTCACCTGCGTCCGAGTAAAAAAACACCGCCCTCGGTTTTGAAACCTCGGGCGGTCGCGCGATGCAGGGCTTGGCTACCCCGCTTGAACTTGTTGTTGTTCCTTACTTGCGGCCTGTCTGGGCGAATTAACGAGAAGCACGACGGCGGCGAGCAGCCAGACCAGCCAGTGCCAGCAGGGAAAGCGTGGCTGTGGTCGGCTCAGGAACATTAGGTGTGCTTGTAGTAATAGTTACAACAGGAAGTAAGGAGTCTTGCCAACCGTTTACTGTGCCATTCGTATAGGTTCCCCAACCCGAAGGAATATTGGACTGTGTATACTCACCTGCGACAGATTCCTTATTAGTCAAAGCCAGACCCCATTGTGTAGCCTTTGTCTTATACTCATTAAAGGTGTCCACAGATTCGGTTGTAGAATCGCTCGCAACAAACATGAACTGATAACGAGTCGTGGGGTTAAGGGTTATGCTGTCGCTGAAAGTAAACTCAACATTAGTGTTAGTGGCGTAAGACTCAGACGAGGAAAGACCAAGGAAAGTGCCGACGTTTTCGTCTTCCAAGTATTCGTAAACGGCAATCTTTATGTCGCTATATGACTTATCCAGACGAGTCAGAATGGTAATACTGTCCAGTTGAACAGAAGTCACATCGGTGGGAATGGTGCTATCTACCCAACTAGAATCAGCAATAGCAAGCGTGAAGCCATAATGAGTGGAGGCTTGGTCTTGCTTCTTATAAGTGGATGATGTATAAGTATCAGCAGTAGCCATTCCAGCCAGCGCGAGGAGTGTGATAAGTGTTTTCTTCATGTTTGTAAGAATTGATTATTAGATGTTTAGATTAAATTGTATAAGTTGCTCAATCTCTTGGCCATTGAAACAGAGACAGACTTGCTACAATCCAACGGACCTACAATACAGCATTGCCGATGCTGATACCTTATCTTTGCACTGAAACTCTGTCTGTTAGGTATGATTAGGTATCTCGCACACGCTCTGCTTATCATTCTTTCTAATGTCCTAACTCGTAAAATTCTAATCTTTTACGAATTTTATGCTTGCATCAGCATCGGCAATGCTGATGTCTCCTTATCTAACTTATCCTCACACGCTATCAGGAGTGATGTTGTAGTAATCCTCGGCTTCCGTCTTGGTGATGGCTCTACGATAGTGTTTCAACAGCATGCCGATGTCATGTCCGAGTTTGTTCCCTACCTTTCTGACAATACCTTATGGGTAAAATCTCTGCTTATCCCATTCCGCTTCTTTGTAATTAACTCTCTCGTTATAACGCATTTACTTTGATTAGCAGCATAGAGAGATGAAGAGAAAAAACACCGCCCTCGGTTTTGAAACCTCGGGCGGTCGCGCGATGCAGGGCTTGGTTACCCCACTTGAACTTGTAGTTGTGCCTTACTTGCGGCCTGTCTGGGCGAATTAACGAGAAGCCCGACGGCGGCGAGCAGCCAGACCTGCCAGTGCCAGCAGGGAAAGAGTGGCTGTGGTGGGTTCAGGAACAGAGGCAGTCTTAGCAACGATGTTAGAGAAAATCATATTCATTCCTCCACCCGCTGCCACAGCCTTCGTTGAACTGAATATTACGCCGTATGAAGCATAATCGGTATCAGTAGAAAAATTCAATGTTACGGATTCACCTGTATAGCTTGTAACGGTGGCTCTGGCAAATTGTTTGCTCCAAGAGTCAATCAACGATGCCGAGCCATTGTCACTAAAACCATACAAAGTACACTTGTAATCCGCAGCAAAGGCAGAATTATTCGCTCCCCATGATGAGCCATATTTCACATTGAACGAGAAAGTAATAGGGGATTCTGCTTCAAATCTTACAGCCGCGTAATTTCCTTTGCCTACATCTGCCACATTGCCAAGCTGAAGAGAAAGTCCGTTCTCCAGCGTTACTGTAGATTGATCATTTAAATCGCCCTTTTGGTATGTGCAGTGCCACGTGTTAAGGTCATCATATGCGAATAACTGTGAAGTACTTATGCCATCTGCATCCAGCTTGTCTTGGGAGTCACTGCAGAGCACAAAAGACTGCGCATCTAAAAAATCAATCTCAGCCGCTGTAGCCACACCAGCAAGAGCGAAGAGTGTGATAATTGTTTTCTTCATGTTAGTAAGAATCGATTATTAGTTGTTTAAAGTAGATTGTATAAATCGCTAATTCCCTAGCGCTATGAGAACTATGCAGACTTGCTACAATCCAACGGAGCTACAATACAGCATTGGCGATGCTGATACCTTATCATTGCATTGAGCATCCGTCTGTTAGGTGTAGTTAGGTATCTCGCATACGCGCTGATTGTCATCCCTGCTGATACCCATACTCGTAAAAAAACTAATCTTTTACGGATTTTCTGCTTGCATCAGCATCGCCAATGCTGACAGCGCCGAGATGGAGCGGGGGTGAGGAAAAACACCGGGTAGTGGAAAAGGAAACCGCCCGCGCGTGCGCGAGCGGTTTCTGTGTGAGGCAGGGGCTGAGGCGTGGGCTCAGCAGGGCTTGTAAGCGCGGGCGCTTGCGATACCCGGGAGGGTCTCGAAGAGGGCGAGCTCGGCCGCGGGCAGCATGTAGGAGGCATTGCAGCCGGCATGGCGGTAAGCGGCGGCATTCTCCGTCTTGACGATGGGCTGGTTGAGCATGATTTCATCCAGCAGCTTGCCCTCTGCATCCAGGAATTCGAGGTTGGCGAGAAAGCGATAGAAGGCCGGGGATTTGACGCGGTTGGAGAGGCCGTGGCGGCGGCGTTTCCAGACAGCGCGCTCCGGCAGGGGTGCGCTCTCGAGGTGGGGCATGATGCCCTGGAGCTTGTCGAGCTCTGCCGGGGAAAGGGAGATAATCTCGTCCGCGCCGCCGAAACCATGCGTCACAGTGATGCGTACCTGGGCCTTGACGGCCTTGGCGGCAGCCTCGCGCAGCCTGGCAGCACGGGCATTGGCACGAGCGAGCAGGTCATCGTATTCGCGGTCCAGCGCCATATCCCGCTGCACCTGCCCCACGAGGTAACAGGTAGCGAGGGTGCACAGGAGACCACCGGCAGTAATCCACAAAGCTTTATTCAGTTCGTTTGCCATGTTGGTATTCTAGCAAGAGGCGGTGCGGCTGTCAATCTTCTATTTGCAGCGAAAGCAGGAAAAGCAGAAGTTCGGCACCGAACCCGGCAGGGTAGCCGGAAATCGGGACCGAACTTCGGTGAATAGGTTTAACAGAGCTCAGAGGGGTTTGATGGTGATGTTCACCCCTTCCGGCTTCACGGGAACGACGGCTTCCACGCCATTGATGATAACACGCACGGCCTTGGGAGACTCTGCAGCGGGAGCAGGTGCGGGAGCGGCGGGACGCTCGATACGGCGCACACGTACAGCGGGCTTGATAACCTGGCCATGGCGGCGAATGATGGTCGGCGCAGCATCCGGAGCGGGCTCGCCGATAAACGTTGTTCTGCCGCAGGGGGGCACGACAACGGGACGCGGGGCCTTGGCGGGGCGAACCTTAGCGGGCTTGCCGCACTTGGTGCAGATGGGGGCGGGAGCCTTGCAGCCGGGAGCCGGGGCTTTGCAGCCGGGTTTCACACGCACAGCCGGTACAGCGGCGGGCTTCACCTCCTTGCCGTTGATAAACACGCGCATCACACCGGGGGTGGCAGGCTTGGTGCAGGCAGGCTTACCGCAGGCAGGCTTGGCACATTTGGGCTTGTCGCAGGTGGGTTTGTCGCCGGCAGGAGCGGGAGCGGTCTTGGGGCCACACACAGCACCGGGTTTGCACTCGCAGGGCTTGGGTGCAGGGCCGCAGGTGCAGTCCGGGTTCGGGCAGCAGGGGGCAGCATCCGGAGCAGGAGCCGGAGCAGGAGCCGGGGCGGGCTCAGGGGCGGGAGCGGGAGCAGGCTCAGCAGCGGGAGCGGCAGGCGGCTCGGGGGCGGTCTTGGGGCCGCACACGGCGCCGGGCTTGCACTCGCAGGGCTTGGGAGCGGGGCCGCAGGTGCAGTCCGGGTTCGGGCAGCAGGGGGCGGCATCCTTGGGAGCCTCACCGGCCAGGGCACGCACGATGCGAGCCTTGATGAGCTTCTGCACTTCCTCGGGGGCAACTTCCTTGCCATTGATAAAAGCGCGAGTGGAAATCATGACGCCCTCGGGAGCGGGGGCGGGCTCCTGTGCCACCACGGCAGGAAGCGCGGCCATAGCAACTACGGCAGACAGTATACTTGCGGTTTTCATATGAATACACTGGGGTTCACTCCGGAATTTAGCACTCCGCCCCTCGCATTGCAAGCAAAAAAGTGAGTTTTGGGCCTTCCCTAGGCACAAAATATTGTGTTAGAGCTCTCCAGTGGGGGCAGACACCCCCGCATACGGCAAAACTGCCCTCATTTACCCAGGCAGAAGGTCGCAAAGACGCGCGAGAGGATATCCTCCGTATCCACGCGGCCGGAGATGCTGCCCAGGGCATCCAGCGCGGCACGCAGCTCCACATCCGTGAGCTCCGGCGAGAGCGCGTTCTGCAGGCCGGCACGTGCGGCGTCCAGGAAGTCCAGAGCCTGCTGCAGGGCATAGCGGTGGCGGGTATTGATGGCGGCGAGGGAGTCCGACTCCGCGAGGCCGTGCAGGAAAAGCTGCTCGATGGCTCGGGAGAGCTCTGCCGCCCCCTGCCCTGTGCGGCAGGAGATGCGGATAGCCTCCGTGTGCTGCCAGGCGGGGTGCTCCGGCAGGTCGCACTTGTTGAGCAGCAGGATATGGCGGGCACCGCTGAGCTCCAGCTCCGGGCGTGCCGGCGGCAGGGTGGAATCCGCCACTTCCAGCACCAGGTCGGCCTCTGCCCCGGCGCGGCGGCTGCGCTCCATACCGGCGCGTTCTATGGCATCCGCACTCTCGTGCAGACCGGCAGTATCGATAAGCCGCAGGCGCAGGCCGCCCAGCGAGACACTCTCTTCTATAGTATCGCGCGTGGTGCCGGCGGTGTCGCTCACGATGGCGCGCTCGTAGCCCAGCAGCATGTTGAGCAGGCTGGATTTGCCCACATTCGGAGGGCCGACGATGGCGGTGCGCACGCCCTCGCGCAGCAGGCGCCCCTCGTCCGCCGTAGCCAGCAGGGCCCGCAGCTCTGCCGCCACAGCATCCACGCCCGACAGAAGCTCCTGCGTGGTGTCCGGAGCAATGTCCTCCTCCGGGAAATCGATGTAGGCCTCCACATGCGCCGCAACGGAGATGAGGCGATCCACCGCGGCAGCCACTCGGGAACTGATGGCGCCGTGCAGCTGGTTGTGGGCGGCGCGCAGGGCGAGGTCGCTGCCGGCGGAGATGATATCCATGACCGCCTCGGCCTGGGTGAGGTCCATTTTACCGTTCAGGAACGCGCGGCGGGAGAATTCCCCGGGCTCTGCCGGGCGGGCACCGCACTGCAGCAGGCGCTCCAGCACACGGCGGGTCACCAGCATGCCGCCGTGGCAGCTTACCTCCACCACATCCTCGCCCGTGTAGCTGGCCGGCGCCGCAAAAAGCGTGGCCACCACCTCGTCCACCACTCGCCCGGCGGCATCCGTGATGCGCACCAGAGTCGCGCGGCGAGGGCTGAGGCTGCGGCCCGTGCAGGCCTGCAGCACCCGGGCGGCGTGCGGCCCGCTCACACGGATGACAGCTATGGCTCCCGTGCCGGGAGCTGTGGCTATGGCGGCTATGGTTTCGGTATTCTCCATCTCGCTGCTCATCGTCTCACAAAGCTCCGATTTTTGCAACTGTTTTATGCAACCATCTACTAAAAATTAAAAATAATTATCGAAAAATGACATTTTTGCCTTTACAAATCAGAAAAGCTCGTTATAATACGCCCCGCCGACGTCCCACCCCGGGCGCCGGGCTGACTGAACACAATAACACAAACAGACAGAATTATTATGAAGACCATCGCTATTCTCGCCCTTACGGCCGCCGCCCTCGTGTCCTGCCAGCAGCAGCAGCAGCAGCAGATCGTTCCCCACGTTGACCCCAAGCCCATCCAGGTCGACAGCATCAAGAAGTAAGGCGGCAAGGGTTATAACCCAACAAGCTTTTCTCGCGTGCGTACCCGGTAACCCCGGGTACGCTTTTTTTGTACCCGGGAAGCCTCCCGCCACGTCCCGCCGACAGACTCGGTAAAAGAAGATACCGAAGTGATGCTAAAACTTGATAATTAAGAAGTCCAAAAGACGCGCAAAAGTGCCCTAAGTTGACAGGAAAAACATATTTTACCTCTAAGTCATTCAGAAATGAATACTTTTTAGAAAAAAATGTCACTTTAGACTTGCCAAGCGAAAAAAAAGGAGTATACTAGGCGCGCCTCCTTCCTACTCTTGGATGTCTGGGGCACTTCAAACAATCAAAACTAGTCAAGATAAAATGAAGACCATCGCTATTCTCGCCCTTACGGCCGCCGCTCTGGTTTCCTGCCAGCAGCAGCAGCAGCAGGTGACTCCCGCTCCCACCCCGGAGCCCGCTCCCGTTGCCCCCATCAAGAAGTAAGTGAAGCGGGGGTTATCCCCTAAAATCATTTTACGATGGCGCGTCTGAGCTCAGCTCAGACGCGTTTTTTCGTGTACAAACGCAGCGGTATCTGGTAGAATAGGCGCATGGCATATCTGGAGATAAAGGAGGCAAGCGTGCATTACCCCGTGCGCA
Source organism: Akkermansia sp. (assembly GCA_045636905.1). Classification (GTDB taxonomy): domain Bacteria; phylum Verrucomicrobiota; class Verrucomicrobiia; order Verrucomicrobiales; family Akkermansiaceae; genus Akkermansia. The sequence goes on along the minus strand of JAZTYL010000031.1, from coordinate 27,853 downwards.
ACACCTGGGGTACCACCGGGGAGGTGGTGCGCGCCGTGGATGGCGTGAGCCTGAGCGTGGAGCGAGGGAGCATCCTGGGCCTGGTGGGAGAAAGCGGCTGCGGCAAAAGCACGCTTTCGCGCGCCATCATGCAGTTGCAGCCGCTGACCTCCGGCAGCATTGTGCTGAACGGCACGAACCTGAGCCGGCTGAGCAAAGCCGAAGTTCGGCGGAGACGCCCGGATTTCCAGATGGTGTTTCAAGACCCCTACGCCTCGCTCAACCCGCGCTTCAGCATCTTCTCCACCCTGGCGGAAGCACTGAGCTGCCGCAAGCCCCTGCCCCGCGGTAAAAAAGAGGAAGCCGTAGCCGAGCTGATGCAGCGAGTCGGGCTCCCGCCGGAGCACATGTACCGCTACCCGCACGAATTCTCCGGCGGGCAGAGGCAGCGCATTGCCATCGCGCGCGCCATTGCCCCGCAGCCGGCCCTGCTGCTGGCGGACGAGCCGGTATCCGCGCTGGATGTCTCCATCCAGAGCCAGATACTCAACCTGCTCCGGGAGCTGACGCAGGAGCTGGGGCTCACCATGATTTTCATCTCGCACGACCTGGGAGTCGTGCACTACATGGCGGACACAATCGCCGTGATGCAGCGTGGGCGAATCGTGGAATACGGCAGCGCAGATGCCGTGTTCGACCACCCGCAGCACGAATACACCCGCACCCTCCTGGCAGCCGCACCAAGCATCTGATACACAGCCGACAAGCAAGCATTCACAGCAAACGCAACGGCGGCAGAAAGAAGCTCCGGAACAGCGGCAGGATAAAGCGCGCAAGAGAGATGAAGGAATAAGACATTTTTTCCTTGGCAAGAGAGTTGATAAAGCTTGCCAAAAACGCCGATGTCCTGTATAATTCGCGCGCGCATGGCAGGCAAATGGTACAAGAACCCGTATAAACTGGCTTTTTCGGCTTTGGTAACAGTCGGCATAGCCGGGGCGTGCTATGTGTTCTCCGGCGGCGGAGCAGCCTCCCGCGCCGCAGAGACCGCCGACAACATCTTTGCCGCAGATGAACCGCAGGAGAGCATGCCCGCGAGCATTATACCCGGTGTCATCCTGCTCACCCCGGACCAGATGCTGCGAGCCCCGCTGGTGGATGGCTTCCAGTGGCCTGTGGGCACACCCGCCATGGGCATGATGTACGATGCCCAGCCCTACGGCAGCCTCAACGAGAAGCGCGGCGGCTACCACTCCGGGCAGGACCTGAACGGCATAGGCGGCGAAAACACGGATGAAGGCGAACCCGTATGCGCTGCGGCGCGCGGCCTCGTGGTATACAGCGGCGAGCCGCACCCCGGCTGGGGCAATGTGGTGGTGCTGGCGCACCGCCTGCCCGGCAGCAAGCGCCTCGTCCAGACCCTCTACGCCCACCTGCATGAGCGCAGCGTCCGCCCCGGCCAGCTGGTGGGGCGCGGCCAGCGCATCGGCAGCATCGGCACCGCCAACGGCAACTTCCTGGCACACCTGCACTTCGAGGCCATAGAATCCCTGAGCCAGGAGGCCGGCATGCCCGCCTACCACGCCGGCGGCACCATGAACCGCCTGAACCCGGCAGAACTCATCTCTGCCCACCCGGCACCCGCCATTGCCGACCCCTACGAGCAGGTGCGCCGCCTCATGATACGCGAGGCCGCCAATGCCGCACCTGCCACCACAACCTCTTCCCCCGCCACTCCCGGCACCATACAGCTTAACCCCTCACAATTCCTCAATTAAATGAAACGCAGCATCATCCTCTTCCTGGTTACCTTCCTTATCACCGCCGGTATCGGCGGCGGCATCTACTACGCCATTTCTCAGGGACTCATCCCCGGCGTTGCCCTCCGCCCGGCGGACACCCCGGCTCCCCAGCCCACGCCGCAGCCCCAGCCCCAGCCCACGCCAACCCCCGAGCCCGAGCCGCAGCCGGAGCCCACCCCGGAGCCTGCACCTGCTGACCCGGAGCCCACGGTGACACCTGAGCCGCAGCCCGAGCCGACTCCTGAGCCCACCCCCGAGCCGCAGCCGGAGCCCACACCGGAGCCCACCGTGACTCCCGAGCCGGAGCAGCCCGATGCCGCAGAGGAACCCACCACCCCGGAGCGTCTCATCCTGAACCCCTCCGAGCAGCCGCGCAATGCTGAGCACAAGGCTGCCCTCATCGCCCGCGAAGCGCTCCGCAGCGAGAACCCGGAGGAGTCCCTGCGCTACCTCACCGAGCGCGGCAACATAACCCAGGAGGCCGCTGACGCCCTGCTGGCGTGGGGTAAGAACAACACAGCCGGCGCTGTGGAGGAAGTAGGCAACAGCCGCCGCGAGGACGGCTCCCGCGTGACACGTTTCCGCATTAAGAGCGAGAACGGCACAGAGGATATCCTGCTGGACGTGGTGACAGACCGCGCCGACGTGGTGAAAATCGAGAGCGCCAAGACAGCTCCTGCCGACAAGACCGCCATCGACGCCTCCTGCGACTCGCTCACCGTGGCAGAGGGCTTCATGGAAGCCGTGCGTCGCGGCGATATGATGAAAGCCTGCAGCATGATTACCGGCGAGCAGGTCTCCTACGCCACCGTGGCCGGCCTCTGCATGATTTTCGAGGAAGGCGCCTTCTCCCTGCGCCCGGAAGCCCCCATCCGCAACACCTTTGCCAACGATGAGTTCGCCGGCTACCTCGTGTATCTCGTGAGCTCCAACGCCCCGAAACCCGCCAATATCGGTCTGGAGCTCGCCCGCCCCGAGCCGGGCTGGCGCGTACAGGCTGTGGCTCTGGATGCCCTGCTGGCCAGCTACGAGGCAAGCGCCAACGAGGAAGGCGGCCGCTACTTCCCCATCGTGAAGAACCCGCGTGGCGGCGACTCTCTGGCTCTGTTCTTCGGCTTCAACGAGTCTGAGCTGACCCCGCGTTCCCTGCGCCAGCTGCAGATTGTGGCTGAGCTGCTGAAGCAGACCGGCGGCAAGCTCAACATCTCCGGCCATACGGATGACGTCGGCTCCGAGCGCTACAACCAGCGCCTCTCCGAGCGCCGTGCCGAGGCCGTAAAGGCCGCCCTCGTAGGCTTCGGCGCCGCGGAGGAGCAGATTACCACGCACGGTCTCGGCAAGAGCCAGCCGCGCCGCGTCTATGCCGAGGGTGACTCCGAACAGACGGTAGACTACATCCGCGGTGAGAACCGCCGCGCCGAGATTTACCTGGACTTCGAGTCATGAATTACACCCTGCGCCCGGCCGCAGGTGGGCGAGATTTTGCCGCCGAGCTCAACCCGGAGCAATACTCCGCCGTGACCACGGATGCCCGGCACGCGCTGGTGATAGCGGGTGCCGGCAGCGGCAAAACACGCACCCTGACCTACCGCGTGGCGCGACTGCTGGAATCCGGTGTCGCGCCGTGGCGCATCCTGCTGCTCACCTTCACCAACAAGGCAGCGCGTGAAATGCTCGAGCGCGTGACGCAGCTCACCGGCCAGGGCAGCGGGCAGATATGGGGCGGCACCTTCCACTCCGTCGCCAACCGCCTGCTGCGCCGCCACGCCGAGCGCCTGGGCTACATGCCCGGTTTCTCCATACTGGACAGCGACGACCAACGCGCCCTCTTCCGCGCACTGGTCAAACAATTCACCGGCAAAACCACGGCAAAAGACCGTTTTCCCAAGCCGGAAGTGCTGCTGGGGCTGCACAGTCTCGCCATCAACACCGGGCGCAGCTGGCAGGATACCATGAGCACGGACTACGCTCACCTGGAGCGCTTCGAGGAGAGCATCGGCAAGATATTCGATGCCTACCGCACGAGGAAGCTGGAGAGCAACTCCATGGATTTCGACGACCTGCTCACCAACCTGGTGCGCCTGCTCCGGGAGCATGCGGATGTGCGCCACGACCTGCAGGACCGCTTCCTGCACGTGCTGGTGGATGAGTACCAGGACACCAACACCCTGCAGGCAGAGCTCATCTCCCTGCTCTCCGGTGGGGAGAACACCTCCCTCATGGTCGTGGGAGACGATGCTCAGAGCATCTACTCCTGGCGCGGGGCAAACGTGGACCACATCTTCGACTTCACCCACACCTACCCGGACGCCCAGGTCTACAAAATCGAGACAAACTACCGCAGCGTCCCTGCCATCCTGGACATCTCCAACGCCGCCATCGCGCAGAACAGCCGCCAATTTGTCAAAACCCTGCGCCCTGCACGCGAAGCCGGCAAGCTCAAACCCGCTGTGGTGCCCACACCGGACAACCGCACCGAGGCACGCTTCGTGGCGCAGCGCATAGACGAGCTCATGGCAGCGGGGATTCCCGGGCGGGACATCGCCGTGCTTTACCGCGCGCACTTCCACAGCATGGACGTGCAGATGGAGCTCACGCGCAACCATATTCCCTACCGCATCACCAGCGGGCTGCGCTTCTTCGAGCAGGCCCATATCAAGGACATCGTTGCCTGGCTCCGCCTGCTGTCCAACCCGCGGGATGAAGTGGCGTTCCGCCGTATCGTGGGCACCTTCCCCCGAGTCGGTGAGGCTACAGCCGGCAAGCTCTGGCAGGGCTGGCTGGCCGCCGCGGAGGCCTGGTTTACCGCCCACCCGCAGGAGAGCAGGCTCACCGCCCCGCACAGCGAGGTCATGAAGAAAGTCAGCGTCCCCGCTGCTGCCAAGCTGCACTGGGGTGGCTTCCTCACCTCCATGGACAGCCTGCACCCCGCGGACCGTGAGCTTACCCCCACCGAGCTGGTGAAGCTGGTGCAGAACTACATGAACGCCTACATGCGCTCCGCCTACGACAACTACGAAGAGCGCATGGAAGACATCGGCCAGCTCACCAAATCCCTGTCCGACATGCCGGATCTGGACAGCTTCCTGAGCCAGGTTGCCCTGCTGAGCGAGGTGGACAACGACACCGCGGCAGACGACGACTGCGTGACGCTCTCCACCATCCACCAGGCCAAAGGGCTGGAGTGGAAGATTGTCTTTGTCATCTTCCTGGGAGAAGGGCTTTTCCCGCATTATAAAGTAATAACCGGCGGCGACACCGACGCCATGGAGGAAGAAACACGCCTGTTCTACGTCGCCATCACCCGCGCGGAAGACCAGCTCTACCTGAGCTTCCCCCGCTACAACGGCCACAGCTACGACAGCCAGTACTGCCCGCCCTCGCGTTTCCTCACCACCCTGCCGGAGGAATTGTTCGAGCTCTGGAACCTGTAAAGGGCGGGGTCATTCCCCCTGCCCGGCGCGCAGAGCATCCGCTCGCTCCACGAGCTGCGCCAGCAAGGTGGCGGCATCCGCAGCGTCCGGGGCGGTGACACAGCGGTACATGCTCTCGCGGAACCACGCCAGCAGCTGCCGATACCTGCGGTAGAGCGCCAGCGCCTCCGCCGGCTCCTCCGCAACCGGCAGCCCCGGCAACGGTAGTTTCTGCAAAGCATAGCGGCTCAGCACACCGGCCCAGGCCGCAAAGAACGTCGGCAGATTCCCCGCCTCCCGCGCCGCGGCCAGATACGCGCGCTCCGCCTCCGGCAGAAGAGGCGGCAGACTCGCCGCCACATGCAGCGGCTCCGTGCCCACCCGGCGGTCCCGCAGCAGCAGGGAAACACCCAGCACCGGGCGCTTCCGCCGCTTGCCGGGCAGCAGAATCACCAGCCCCTGCCCGGCGAATGGCTCCGTACCCAGCAGCCACTCCACATATTCCAGAGCTTCCGGCTCCTGCAGGCGCTCCCGACACTCCAGAACCAGCACGCAATAGGCAGGCATATCCGCGCGCCGATGCACATAGGCCTGCGGGCCCTCCCCGGCTGCAGCCCCCTGCCACTCCGGCGGCAAGGCTACTAGGCTGCGCAACACCCTGCCCGCGGCCGTGGGGCAGCTGCTTGCTGTACCGAAGGGCCGAAACTCCGGCGCCCCCGGCAACTCATGCACGACCGCCGACAAGTCATGCGGCAGCAGTCCCTTCCACGCATCCGGCAGGGCTGACTCTATGGCAGATTCCGCCTCCATACGCGTCATGACAATTTCTCCGTATCGCTCGGGGTATCGACATCCTCCGCCTCGGGAGCAGCATCCTCCACGGGACGGGAGCTCTCCGCCTCCTGCACGCCTTCCGCCGCCAGGCGATTCGCGGTCACCACCAGTGCGCTCACCAGCGGCAGACCACAGGCACGACAGGCGGCATCCAGCATCGCCATTTCGTAGGCAGTCATTTCCAGGGTATACTTCATAAAATATTTTTATATCACACTCTGAGAAATGTATAAAATATACTTATTCCGCTGTCAAGCCGAAAGTCAGAAAAAAGCAAAAATATCTTTATCCTTTTTCCCTGACTGATACAATTTTTATTAACATCGGGCTTTTCGCTTGACGCTGCTATATAAATATTTTATATTACCCGCATGACCATCGAGGAAATCAGAATCGCCCTGCGCGAACGTGGCTGGACACAGAAAGAACTTGCCCGCATGCTGCATGTTCACCCGGTTACCCTCGGTCTCATCCTCACGGGCAAGAACAAACTCACCCCGCAGCTGGAGGCTCACATCGAGCTTCTGCTCAACAGCAGCAAGGAGCAACTCATCATCCACAAAATTTCCCTGCCAGACCTCGTGGTGGAACGCTGGGTGCCCGATTTCGAGAAACTCGCCCCCGAGCAGCGCGTGGCTGCCGTGCAGGCTGTGCTGCTCGATGCCGCCCAATGGCTCATCCGCGAAGGCGAAAAACAGTTCACCGAGGAAGAGCTGGCAAACATACGCCAATTCTGCTCCACCCTGCGCCCCACACCCACCCGCACATACGAATACAACGACGCGGAGGGCGAGGGCGGCCTCCTCTCCATTGCCGACGAAGAGCGCGAGGACTAACCCCGCAGCCTCACGCGCGCGGGTAGTCGGAAATTCGGCAGAGAGTCTCAGCCCCGCATACGCTCAGCCAGAAGGGGCAACACCTCCCGATCTGCCGGGAGCCAATCCACCGCATCCAGCTCATGCGCCGCAAGCCAGCGAGCATCTGCGTGCTCCCGCAGGGTCAGCTCCCCACCGCGAATGCGGCAGAGGATGCAATGCAGACGAACGCGAAAAGCCGCGGCATCCCGCTCCACCGTGCACAGTTCCTCCCCCGGCTCAATGTCCAGGGCCAGTTCCTCGGAAATCTCGCGCACCAGAGCCGCCGCCAAACTCTCCCCCGGCTCCACTTTGCCACCGGGGAACTCCCAGCCGCCGCCGTGTTTCTCCGGCGCGCACTGAGTCCCCAGCACCCGCCCCTGAGCATCCAGTATAAGAGCTGCCACCACCTCCAGTGTTCTGTACTCGCGTTCCATACGCCGGCCAGTATAGACCAATCGCGCCAATTGTAAAGTAAAAACGGAATACGCATTGATACTGCGAGAGAATTGCTGTTTTAGGGCATTTCGGAGCAGCGCTTTTGGTGCCGAGCTGTTAAAAATGGGCTGCGTCATCACTTTTTGCTTGCCAGAAGCAGGTGTGCGGGGTAGAATATGCGCGTGAAATGCGGGTTACTCCCGTACCTCTGAAAACGACAAACCGAAATAAGTACCATGCCTGTACCTACACAAGAACAGTACATCAAGATGCTTGATACGGCCAAGGCTAAAGGCTATGCCTACCCGGCCATCAATGTGACCACCATCGAGGTGATCAACGGCGCTCTGAAGGCTTTTGCCGAGGCTAAGTCCGACGGCATCATCCAGATTTCCCTGGGTGGCGGTCAGTTCGCTTCCGGCACCGCTGTGAAGGATTCCGCCATCGGCGCCATCGTGCTGGCTGAGGCCGTGCATCGCCTCGCCGAGCAGTACAACGTATTCGTTGCTCTGCACACCGACCACTGCCAGGCTGACAAGGTGGACAGCTTCCTGCGTCCCCTGCTTGCCGAGAGCAAGAAGCGCATCGCCGAGGGCAAAGGCCCCCTGTTCAACTCCCACATGCTGGACGCCTCCGCTCTGCCCATGGCTCAGAACCTCGAGCTCTCCAAGCAGCTGCTTGCCGAGTGCGCCGAGCTGGGCATCGTGCTCGAGATCGAGATCGGTGTTGTAGGTGGTGAGGAAGACGGCGTGGACACCTCCGGCGCTCCCGCTGAGAAGCTCTACACCTCCCCCGCTGACATGCTGCAGACCTACGAGACGCTCAACGGCGTCGGCGAGTTCATGCTGGCTGCCACCTTCGGCAACGTGCACGGCGTATACAAGCCGGGTGCTGTGAAGCTGAAGCCCACCATCCTGCGCGACGGCCAGGCTGTGGTGAAGGAGAAGCACGGTGAGGATATGCGCCTGGTATTCCACGGCGGTTCCGGCTCCGACCTCTGCGACATCCGCGAGGCTATCTCCTACGGCGTGGTGAAGATGAACATCGACACCGACACCCAGTACGCTTTCTCCAAGCCCATCGTTCTCCACATGTGCCAGAACATCGACGGCATGCTGAAGGTTGACGGTGAGGTGGGTAACAAGAAGGTGTACGACCCCCGCTCCTACCTGAAGAAGGGCGAGCAGGGTATCGCCGAGCGCCTTCAGGTTGCTGCCGACGACCTTCTGTCCAAGGGCCAGACCCTCTACGGCCAGATCTGAGTCGTTTGATTCACCCTTATCTCAAATCCCTTCCGACGCATGTCGGAAGGGATTTTTCATTTCCGCGGAATCGAAAAACCCAACATATCTCCTTGACACCACACATACGCGCGCGTATAATGTCGCGCATATTGTGAGCACGAAAACTAAAAACGAGAATTGGAGCAGCAACCTGGGCGTGGTACTGGCAGTAGCCGGCAGCGCCATCGGTTTCGGCAACTTCCTGCGTTTCCCCGGGCTGGCAGCCCAGTACGGCGGCGGCGCCTTCATGATAGCGTACTTCTGCGCCTTCCTGCTGATGGGTATTCCGCTCAGCTGGGTGGAGTGGGCCATCGGCCGCAAGGGCGGACGTCTGGGCGGGCACAGCTCGGCCTCCATCTTCTACCTGATTTCGCAGACCAAATGCTGGAAATACCTCGGCCTGGTGAGCGTCATCGTGCCGCTGGCCATCTGCATGTACTACATCGCGCTGGAGGGCTGGACCCTCGGCTACGCCTGGCACACAGCTGTGGGTGACCTCGACCTGAGCAGCACGGAAGAATACGGCTCCTTCTTCACCAAGTTCACCGGCATGACCGGAGACGGCAGCGTATTCACCGGCGGGGAGAGCACCCTGCTTATCTTCTTCCTGCTGGCTCTGGGTGCCAACTTCTACCTCATTTACCGCGGTGTGAACAAGGGCATCGAGTGGTTCAGCAAGGTCAGCATGCCCATCCTCGTCATCACCGCTCTCATCATTCTGGGGCGCGTGCTCACCATGGGTACGCCGGATGCCGCCCACCCCGAGCGCAACGTAAATGAGGGTCTGGGCTACATGTGGAACCCGGACAAAGTCATGCTGGTGGATACCACGGCCAAGAAGACCATCGGCATGGTACCGGCCGGTGCTACCGCCGAGGAAGAAGCAGCCCTCATCACCCGCCTGCAGCAGGAATACCCCAAGGCCACCATCGAGAAAGAGGAAATCACGCTGCTGAAGGGCCTGATGAATCCGGAAATGTGGATTACCGCCGCCGGCCAGATTTTCTACTCGCTTTCCATCGGCTTCGGTATTGTCTGCACCTATGCGAGTTACGTACGCCGCCGCAAGGATATTGCGCTGGCCTCCATCACCGCCAATGCCGCGAATGAAGTCGCGGAAGTAGGTCTGGCAGGCATGATGATTATTCCCGCTGCCGTATCCCTGCTGGGTGTGGCGGCAGCGGCCGGCACCAGCACATTCGGCCTGGGCTTCAACGTGCTTCCGCAGGTGTTCAACAGCATGCCCGGCGGGCAGTTCTTCGGCACCCTGTTCTTCGTGCTGCTCTCCATCGGTGCCATCACCAGTGCCATCTCCATCACCCAGCCGGCAGTGGCCTTCGTGGAGGAGTTCTGGAACCTGCGCCGCGTGCAGAGTGTCACCCTCATTGCCCTTCTGCTGGGTGTGGGAGCGCTCATGGTCATCTGGTTCACCAATGACCTGCTGGCGCTCGATACACTCGACTTCTGGCTGGGCACGATGAGCCTGTACATGAGCTCGGCTCTCTTCCTCATCATCTTCCGCTGTGTATGGGGCACCCCCGCCGGTCTGGCAGAGCTGCGCAGCGGCGCGCTCATGCCGCTGGGGCGCTGGATTGCCATCCTTATCAACTGGGTCACACCGGCCATCATGATTGCCATCTTCCTGGCCTGGCTGTACCAGAACCTCTTTGTGAAGCAGAGCTACCACATCACCAACCTGATGGAGGGTAAGCCGGGCGCCATCTTCCCCCTGCTCTGGGTGCTTTTTGTCACCGTCTTCTTCATCTTCATCGCTCACACCTCGCGTAAGTTCCGCCACAAGAACAAAGAGCTGGAGACCAACTACAAGCGCGAGCCCTTCTCGTAAACCTCTCACCCCCACACACTGACGTGTCCAAAGAAACCACAAAAACCGAAAATTGGAATACCAACCTGGGCGTGATGCTGGCTGTGGCCGGCAGCGCCATCGGCTTTGGTAACTTCCTGCGCTTCCCCGGCCTGGCAGCCCAGTACGGCGGCGGTGCATTCATGATAGCTTATTTCTGTGCCTTCCTGCTGCTGGGTATCCCCATCAGCTGGATTGAGTGGAGCGTCGGCCGCAAAGGCGGCACCCTCGGCACACACAGCACAGCGGCCATCTTCTACCGCCTTTCCGGCTCCCCCGCCTGGAAATATCTGGGTATCATGGGTGTGCTGGCTCCGCTGGCTCTGGCCATGTACTACATTTACCTGGAGGCCTGGACTCTGGGCTATGCCTGGCACACCGCCGTGGGCGACCTGAGCCTGGACAACGCCGCAGATTACGGTGCCTTCTTTGCCAACTTTGTGGGTCTGCCGGGAGATGGGCACATCTTCAGCCTCGAGAGCAGCGCCCTCCTCTTCTTCGTCATCGTGGCACTGGTGAACTTCTACCTCATCTTCCGCGGCGTGAGCAAGGGTATCGAGTGGTTCTGCAAATGGAGCATGCCGGTGCTGCTGATTATCTGCGTGCTCATTCTCGCCCGCGTACTCACCATGGGCACGCCGGATGCCGCCCACCCCGAGCGCAGCGTCAGCCAGGGTCTGGGCTACATGTGGAACCCGGACAAAGTGGTGCTGGTGGATAACGTATCCGGCGCCACGCTCGACATGGTACCTGCCGGTGCCACTGCTGCCCAGCAGGAGCAGCTGATAGAGAAAGTCCAGAAAGCCAATCCCGAGGCAGTCATCGAAGCCCGCGGCATCTCCATCCTGCGCGGTCTGCTCAACCCTGAGCTGTGGCTGGCAGCCGCCGGGCAGGTCTTCTTCTCCCTTTCCGTCGGTTTCGGCACCGTCTGTACCTACGCGAGCTATGTGCGCAGCAACAAGGATGTAGCCCTGAGCTCCCTCTCTGCCAACGCCGCCAATGCTGCGGCAGAAGTAGGCCTGGCCGGCATGATGATTATCCCCGCTGCCGTAGGCCTGCTGGGTGTTGCCGCCGCGGCCACCACCAGCCTCTTCGGCCTGGGCTTCAACGTGCTGCCGATGGTATTCCACAACATGCCGGGCGGCCAGTTCTTCGGCACGCTCTTCTTCCTGCTGCTCTTCATCGCCGCTGTGACCAGCGCCATCTCCATGCTGCAGCCGGGCATTGCGTTCCTGGAGGAGTTCTGGGGCCTGCGCCGCATCCAGAGCATCACGCTGCTGGGCCTCATCATCACCTGCGGCACCCTGCTGGTAGCCTGGTTCACCAGCGACCTGCTGGCCCTCGATACGCTCGACTTCTGGTTCGGCACCATCTCACTCTACCTCACCACGGGGCTCTACCTCTACCTCTTCAACGTGGTATGGGGCACCAAACAAGGCATGTCCGAGCTGCGCCACGGCGCCGCCATTCATGTGCCGAACGTTGTCGGCATCATCATCAAATGGGTGACTCCGGTCATCATGGCTTTCATCTTCTGTGCCTGGGCCTTCCAGAACATTGTTGACAAGCCCTGCGCCTACATCACCAATATCATCGAGATGAAGGCCGGCGCCGTATTCCCGCTGGTATGGGTACTGATGGTAGCCGTCTTCTTCGCCTTCGTCATCCACACCTCCAACCGCTTCCACAAGCGCAACAAGTAACCCTTCAACACGCATATGACAATAGCCGGTATCATTACAATGGTGCTCTCCTGCGGTATCGTATGGGGCATGTTCATCGTCTGCTGCTCCAAACTCGTGAAGAGCGACAAGCAGGAAGACTGAAACCACCATTCCAGTATTTCTCACCAGCCGGGCAGAGTTCCACTCCGCCCGGTTGTTTTTTTCTCCCGGTAAAACGCCATTGACAAAACACACGGATTTGCTACACTGGAAACATGCTCAGACACCTGCTCTGCCTGTTTGCTTTGGCTCTGCCGCTCGCAGCGGCGGAGAAACCGCGCGCCATCGTCATTTTCTACACGGATGACCTGGGGTACAACGACACTTCCACCTACGGCTGCGACAAAGTACCCTGCCCCAACCTGGACAAACTGGCAGCCGAAGGCCTGCGCTTTACGGATGCGCACAGCACCCACTCCGTCTGCACCCCCTCCCGCTACTCCCTGCTCACCGGCGAATACGCCTGGCGCCGCAAGGGCACCGGAATCCTGCCCGGAGATGCCAAGCTCATTCTCCCCACTACCACCGAGCGAGCCACCCTGCCCGCCCTCATGCAGAAAGCCGGATACCGCACCGCCGCCATCGGCAAGTGGCACCTCGGCCTCGGCAGGGGCGAGCAAACCACGGACTGGAACCGCCGCATCTCCCCCGGCCCCAACGAGGTGGGCTTCGACCACTCCTTCATCCTGGCGGCCACGGGCGACCGCGTCCCCTGTGTCTACCTGCAGAACGGCGACGTGGTGGGGCTGGACCCGGCGGATCCCATTCAGGTGAGCTACACCAAGCCCTTCCCGGGTGAGCCGCTCGGCAGCACGCACCCCGGCATGCTCAAGAAGCACGCCCGCAGCAACGGCCCGCAGCACAATTGCAGCATCATCAACGGCATTCCCCGCATCGGCTACATGAAAGGCGGCAAGGCCGCGCTGTGGAAAGACGAGGACATGGCAGACCGCATCACCGACGAGGCCATACGCTTCATCGCCGAGAGTGCTCAGATGGATAAACCCATCTTCCTGTACTTCGCCACCAACGACATTCACGTACCGCGCGACCCGCACAAGCGCTTTATCGGCAAGAGCGGCATGGGCATCCGCGGAGATGTCACCCTGCAGCTGGATGACTGCCTGGGCCGCCTGCGCAACGCTCTCGCCACACATGGCTACAGCGACTGCCTCTTCATCTTCAGCAGCGACAACGGCCCCGTCATCAACGACGGCTACTTCGACGGCTCCATTCGCGACTGCAAGGGCCACAACCCCGTGGCTCCCATGAGCGCCGGCAAATGGCGGGATGGCAAGCTCACCGGCGGCAAATACGGTATCATGGAAGGCAGCACCCGCGTGCCCTTCATCGTCTCCTGGCCCGGCCACACCGGCCTGGGGGACAGTGCCGCACTGGTAAGCCAGGTGGATTTAGCCCGCAGCCTGGCAGAGCTGGTCGGCGTCAGCGTACCGGAAGGCGCCCTGCCCGACAGCGGCAACCGCCTGGCAGCCCTTCTGGGGCAGGACTCCGTGGGTGCCCCGGAAATTGTGGAGAGCAACAACGGCGGCACTCTGGCCCTGCGCTGCGGCCGCTACAAATACTACCGCAACGGCAGAACCGAGCATCTCTACGACCTTGCTACCGACCTGCAGGAGAAGCACAATATCGCTGCCAGGCACCCCGAGCTCGTGAAGCAGATGAGCCGCCGCCTCCAACAAATCCGGCAGACCGCGAACTGAGCTTCCACTCGGCCTGCACCCACCCGGATATAATTTTGCCTTAACATTTGCAATGGCTCAATAAAAGCTTGACTCCGGAGGGGGTGTCAGGTAAATTGAGGGGGTATGAATGCACGCTCTCTTAGTTGGACCGCTACGCTGATGGCGATGGCGATGTCTGTGTCGCTGCCCGCGCAGGCTCAGGAGTCTACGGGTGACCCGTTCCTGGATGCCATGCTGAATGACCAGAAGGCCGAAGAAGCCACTGCCGCACAGCAGGCAGCTGCCGAGGCAGCCATGCGTGGCACCGCCGCCGAGGAGACAGGAGAAGCAGGAGCCGCCGAGGCCGCGCCTGCCCGCCTGACCCGCCCGGCAGAAGATCTTGTAGGCGTGTCTGACGCCACCCTGGAGAGCGAGCTGGCCGGCAGCACCGGCGTGCTGGTGAACGAACAGGTATATGACGGCAAGCCGGTCAAATCCGTGAGCGTGCGCTACATCTCCGGCACCCGCGTGGTACCCGATGCCCGTCTTCTGGACGTTGTGCAGACCAAAGCCGGCAGCACCTACAGCGCCACCCGCGTGAACGAAGACCTGGAGCGCCTGATTCAGCGCGGCCTGGTGGATGGCGATGCCCGCGTGGCCGTGGAGAGCTCCGGCAACGGCGTGCGTGTGATTTTCGAGGTACGTCCCGCCACGGTGATGGCCGGTGTAGGCTTTACCGGCAACAAGCAGTTCACCGACTCTGACCTGCGCGAAATCCTGCAGGACGAAGGCAACAAACTGGGCATGCCCAAGAGCCCTGCGGATGGCACCTCCCTGCGCTCCGGTGTGGCATTCAACGACCGGAGCCTTGCAGCCGCCCGCGCCGCCATCATCAAAGCTTACTACGAGGCCGGCTACCCGGACACCAAGGTAACCTGGCGCCACACCCGCACCGCCCGCGAGGGTTACAGCGACGTGGTGTTCGACATCCAGGAGGGTCGCGAGGTACGCATGCAGAACATCGAGTTCGAGGGCAACAAGGCATTCGACGACGAGCAGCTGCGCCAGCACATGGAGACCAAGGAGCGTGGCCTCTTCACCTGGTTCACCAAGTCCGGCCGTGTGGATCGCGAGCGCGTGGAGGATGACCTGGCCAAGATTGTGCGCCTCTACCGCAACTACGGTTACCTGCGTGCCAAAGTGGCCAAGGTGGAGTATTTCGACAACGGCAAGACCGAGGGTCCCCAGAAGCTTACCATGCGTGTCACCATGGAGGAAGGCCCCCTCTACAAGGTGCGCAACATCCGCTTCTCCGGCAACAAGGTTTACACCGCTGAGCAGCTCATGCCCGGTATGAGCATGATCGGCGGCGACATCTACTCCCTGCAGAAGGTATCGGACGACGCCACCATGATTCGCCGCTACTACGGCGCCAAGGGTTATGCGGACGCCGATGTGCGCCCGGATATCGACGAGGTGGGCGTGGATGAACAGGGTCGCCACCTGGTGGACATCAACTACGAGGTAGAGGAAGGCGGCAGCTACGCCGTGGGTCGCATCAACGTGCTGGGCAACACCAAGACCAAGCAGCACGTCATCCTGCGCGAGCTTCCCCTCAAGCCCGGCCAGCCCCTCAACTCCGTGGACCTGGAGACCGCCCGCAAGCGCCTCATGAACCTCAACTACTTCTCCGGCGTGGAGGTATCGCAGTCCCCCTCCGGCCGTGCCGGCTACCGCGACATCAACGTCAACGTGCAGGAGAAGATGACCGGCAGCTTCAGCGTGGGTGTAGCCTTCTCCTCCGTGGAGAATGTCTACCTGTACGCCACGGTCACGCAGTCCAACTTCGACATCCGCGGGTTCACGAACGGCACCTTCGTGGGTGGCGGCCAGCGCCTCTCCATCTCCGGCCGACTGGGTACGGATACGCAGAGCGCCTCCGTATACCTGCTGGAGCCCTGGTTCCTGGATCGCAAGATTTCGCTGGGTAACGAGATTTACTACTCCGACTCCAGCTACATGAGCGACTACTACACGCAGCAGAATCTCGGCTACGCCATCACCCTGCGCAAGGCTATCGACGACCTCAACAGCGTGAAGCTCGAGTACCGCATCGAGAACTACAAGATTGACCCGGAGGCTTACGCTCCCCAGTTCTTCGCCGATGCAGACGGCAGCTACACCCGCAGCAACATCCGCCTCGCTTACGAGTACGACTCCCGCGATGCGCAGATTACCCCGCGCAAGGGTGGCCACCTGGAGGTATTCGGCTCCTGGTCCGGCCCCGGCAGCACCGTGGAGACACTCTCCGCCGGTATCAACGGCTCCTGGTACTACAACTCCTTCTGGGATTCCATCTTCAGCGTGAACTTCGGTCTGCAGACCATCGACACGGTGAGCGGCAACGAGGAAGTACCCCTCTTCGAGCGCTGCTACCTGGGTGGCCCGAACAACCTGCGCGGCTTCCGCTATCGCGACGTCGGCATGGTGGACAAGAGCATCGCCGGGGATGAGTCCATGGGCGGTCAGACCTCCGCCTTTGCTCAGTTCGAGGTGACCCTGCCCCTGGTGGACTCCATGCGTTTCGCCATGTTCGCAGACGTAGGCTTCGTGAACAAGGATGCCGCAGACTTCTCCACCTCCGGCGTCTGTGCGGACGTAGGTGTGGGTCTGCGCCTCAACCTGCCCATGGGCCCCATCGCTGTGGACTACGCCATTCCCGTGAAGACCGGCAACGCCATCGACCGCTCCGGCCAGTTCCAGTTCTACGTGGACTACAAGTACTAAAGCACTTTATACCTCATCCCCCGGCGACTGCGGTTGCCGGGGGATTTTTTTTGCATCAGGCCCCGGCGCTGAAATTCCCAGTGGGAGAGAAACGGCGGTTCTTACAAATATTTCCGCTCGCGGAAGAGGTGCGCCCTGAGCGGGTCGGTGGCAGCCAGGTGGGAAAAACCGATAGCGAGGGCATCGGCGGCATCCGGTGCCGGGGTCTCGGTGAGGCCGAGCATGGCGCGCATCATGAAAGCGACCTGTTGCTTCCCTGCACCGCCGCGCCCCACGGTAGCCAGTTTCACGCAGGTGGGCGGATACTCCATGACCGGCAGGTCATAGCGCGCCGCTGCCAGCACCGTGGCCGCGCGGGCTGAGCCCATGGTAATGGCCGTGCGGTGCGACTGCACATAGATAATCGCCTCGATGGCCACCTCCTCCGGCCGCCACTGCTCAATAAGCGAACACACCTTCTCGTGTATCGCCAGCAGGCAGCGGCTCTGCGGCAGCTTCTGCGGCAGCGAAAGCGTGCCGTAGTCCAGCGCTACCGCCTGCCGGTGGTCCCCCTCCAGCACGGCATATCCCGTATTGCGTATAGCGGGGTCGATGGAAAGGACACGCATGGAACGAGGCTCAATTCCCCTGCGGGTTGACGTAGCCGCAGTAGCTCCAGAGGGTGGGGTCTATCTCCGCGCGGGCGGCTTCTGCCAGGGCGCGGGCCTGCTCCGGAGTCTCGGTCAGGGCAAAGAGGGTGGAGCCGCTGCCGCACATAAGGGCAGCGCGCACGCCGGGCTGGCCGAGCATCCACATCTTGGTGAAACCCAGCACGGGGAACTTGGTGAACACGGCACGCTCCAGCTCATTGACAAATTTGATATCATCCACCATCTGCGGGTTGTAGGTCACGCCCTTGATGCGGTGCGCTCCATGCAGCAGCTTGTAGGCACTGGGGGTGGAGACACCGAACTGCGGCTTCAGCAGCACGATGGGGCTGGACCAGCCCGCCAGCTCGGGCACGGGAGTCACAATCTCACCGCGGCCGGTGCAGCGGCTGATGACGGGGTTGAGGAAGAAGTTCACGTCGCTGCCCAGCGTAGCGGCCATGGCGTGCAGCTCCTCATCCGTGTAGTTGGTACCGAGGATATCATTGCAGGCTTTCAGGGTGATAGCGGCATCTGCCGAGCCACCGCCGAGACCGGCGCCGTGCGGGATATTCTTGGTGAGGGTGATTTTCTGGCGGGTGCTGCGGCCGTATACCTCCTCGAACTTGCGAGCAGCACGGAGCACCAGGTTGCTCTCGTCCGTGGGCACACCCGGAGTATCGCACACCAGAGAAGTGGAGCGGGAATTATGGAAGCTCAGCGTATCTGCCAGATCCAGCTTCGCCATCAGGATATCCACGTTGTGGTATCCGTCCTCGCGCTTGCCGAGCACGCGCAGAGAGAGGTTTATCTTGGCCGGAGCCAGGTACACGGTCTCTGTTTTGGCTTTCTTTGTTCCCTTGGTCGTCATGCCCCTAGTCTACACGAAAACAGCGCCCGCGTCAACCGTTGCGCGACCCGGAGCCCCGCAAAATGACGTACAGACAGCCCGATTTGTGCCAAAATTCAAAAAAAATGCATAAATTTGTCAGATTAGACTTGCAAATGCCGGCTCAGCGTTATATCCTCCGCTATGGCAGAAATTCAGCTTGGACTTACATTTGACGACGTGCTCCTGCTTCCGTGCCTGAGCACCATTCTTCCCGGCGAGGCCGACCCCTCTTCTCAACTTTGCGCGGGCTTCCCGCTCCGCCTGCCCATCCTCTCCGCCCCCATGGATACGGTGACGGAGGTAGACATGGCCATCGCCATGGCCCGCGAGGGTGGTCTGGGTGTTATTCACCGCAACAACCGCATCGACGACCAGGCTGCCATGGTAGCCAAGGTCAAGCGTTTCGAGAACGCTGTCATCACCAAGCCCCTCACCGTGACGAGCGACATGAGCCTCAGCCGCGTGAAGGGTATCATGCTGGAGAACGGCTTCTCCGGCCTGCCCGTGGTGGCAGAGGGTAACCTGCTGGTAGGTATCATCACCGGTCGCGACATGCGCGTGGTGGACGGCCACGACCTGGATAAGCTCACCGTGGCAGACGTCATGACCCCCATGAGCCGCCTCATCACCGGCACTCCAGCCACCACTCAGGAGGAGGCCCGCAAGATTCTTTACACCAACCGCATCGAGAAGCTGCCCCTCGTGGATGAGGCCGGCTGCCTCGTAGGCCTTATCACCGACACAGATATCCGCAAGCGCGAAGCCTTCCAGGAGTCCACCAAGGATGAGCTGGGTCGCCTGCGCTGCGGCGCCGCCGTGGGCCCGGGCCCCGAGTTCATGGCCCGCGCTCAGGCCGTCATCGATGCCGGGGCCGATGCCCTCTTCATCGACGCCGCCACCGGCCACACCAGCCGCGTGCTGCACGTCATCGAGAAACTCCGCGAGCTCGGCAAGCCCGTGGTGGCCGGTAATGTGGTCACCCAGGACGGCGCCCGCGACCTCATCTCCGCCGGTGCCAGCGCCATCAAGGTAGGTGTGGGTCCCGGCTCCATCTGCACCACGCGCATCATCTCCGGTGTGGGTATGCCGCAGTTCACCGCCATTCAGGAGGTTGCCACCGTGGCCCGCCCTGCCGGCGTGACCGTGATTGCCGACGGCGGTATCCGCTACTCCGGCGACGCCGTGAAGGCACTTGCCGCCGGTGCAGACCTCATCATGATGGGTGGTATGCTCGCCGGCTGCGAGGAAAGCCCCGGCTCCATCGTTCACTACCAGGGTCGTAACTTCAAGACCTACCGCGGCATGGGCTCTCTGGGCGCCATGCGTGCCGGCTCCGGCGACCGCTACGGCCAGAACGGCAGCGGCAAGCTTGTGGCAGAGGGTGTGGAGGCCCGCGTCCCCTACAAGGGCATGCTGGCAGACGTTATCTTCCAGCTTGTGGGCGGCCTGCGCTCCGGCATGGGCTACCTCGGCGCCAAGAGCCTCGCCGAGCTCCGCGAGCACGCCCGCTTCGTGCGCATCACCGCCGGTGGTCTCCAGGAGAGCCACCCGCACGATGTCACCATCACCCAGGACCCCGGCAACTACAGCCGCTGAAGCGCGTCCTGATCGGATTTCGAACCGCCTGCACCCCACCGGGAGCAGGCGGTTTCCTTTTACAGGCCCTGATTTATCGCCGAGCGTCGGTATTTTGTCTTGCGGGGGCGCGCGGAAAATGCTAGCATAGAGAGAGGAAAAGGAAGCAAGCATGTATATCAACCGTGAAATATCGTGGCTGGAGTTCAACCAGCGGGTACTGGCGCAGGCGATGCGGCGCGAGTTGCCCCTGCTGGAGCGCGTGAAGTTTCTTGCCATCACGGCGAGCAACCTGGACGAGTTTTTCCAGGTACGCGTCGGCGGGTTGATGCTGCTG
Source organism: Akkermansia sp. (assembly GCA_045636905.1). Classification (GTDB taxonomy): domain Bacteria; phylum Verrucomicrobiota; class Verrucomicrobiia; order Verrucomicrobiales; family Akkermansiaceae; genus Akkermansia. The sequence goes on along the minus strand of JAZTYL010000031.1, from coordinate 7,763 downwards.
CAGCAAAGCGGGAAGAACCACCGCGACCTCACCGGCCTTTCTGCCGGCGAACAACTGGAGCTTATCCGCATGCGTGCCTCCCGCATGGTGTCGGATACCTACATGCTGCTCAACGAGGAGCTCATGCCGCAGCTGGAGCAGGCAGGCCTGGCGCCCCTGCATCCGGAAGACCTGAGCGAGGCTCAGTACAGCGCGCTGGAGGATTATTTCCTGGCGAACATAGCACCCCTGCTCACCCCGCTGGCGCTGGAAGTGGAGCACCCGCCCATACTGCCGAGCCTGAGCATTGTCCTGGTGCTGGAGCTGCTGGAGCCGGACGCCGGCACCACGCGTTTTGTGGCTGTGGTGCTGCCGGAAGTGCTGCCGCGCCTGGTGCATGCGGCCACTCTGGGGAGGGACGGCTACGTGCTGCTGGAGGAACTGGTGGGAGAATTCATCGGCCACCTTTTCCCGGGCGAGAAGATACTGAGCCACAGCCCGCTGCGCGTCACCCGCAACGGCGATATAGCCGTGCAGGAGGCAGAGGGCGGCAACTTCGCCCAGGAGATGGAAGCGGTGCTGGTAGCCCGCAAGTTTTCCGACTGCGTGCGTCTGGAGCTCCCCGCTGCCACGGATGCCGCACTGGCTGCCCGCATTGCCGAGCTGGTGGGGGCGGATGAGTTCTCCACCTACACGGTGCCGGGGCCGCTGCGTCCGGTGGATTTCGGGAGCCTGGCCAACGAAACCGGCCACGAGCAGCTCAAGGTGGAAAGCTGGGTACCGGCCTTCCCCGCCGGCGTAGACCCGGGGCTGACCATGTTCGAGAACATCGCCGAGGGCGACATCCTCATCCACAACCCCTTCGAGAGCTACGAGCCCGTGGTGCGTTTCGTGGAGGAAGCCGCTCAGGACCCGGATGTGCTGGCCATCAAGCAGGTCCTGTACCGCACCGCGAAAGACTCCCGCTTCATATCCGCTCTGTGCCGCGCCGCAGAAGCCGGCAAGCAGGTCACCGCTCTGGTGGAGCTCAAAGCCCGTTTCGACGAAAGCCACAACCTCGGCCAGGCAGAGCGCCTGCAGCGAGCCGGTGTTCAGGTGGTCTACGGCGTGAAAGGCTTCAAAACCCATGCCAAGATTACCCTGGTGGTGCGCCGCGAGAACGGCACCCTGCGCCGCTACTGCCACTTCGGCACCGGCAATTACAACGAGGACACCGCCCGCATCTACAGCGACCTCTCCCTGCTCACCTGCGATGAGCACCTCGGCGCAGATGCCTCCCAGTTCTTCAACTCCGTGACCGGCCTCACCAAGCTGCGCCACTTCCGCCGCCTCCACCCCAGCCCGGCCATGATGAAGGAGCGCCTCCTGGAGCTTATCTCTGACGAGGAGCGCCGCGCCCGCCGCGGAGAACGTGCCGAAATACGCGCCAAGATGAACTCGCTCAACGACCCGGAGATGATAGATGCGCTGGAGCGTGCCGCCTCCGCCGGTGTGCGTGTATGGCTCAACATCCGCGGTATCTGCTGCTGGGTGCCCGGCACGCCGGAAGGCCGCCGCAACACCCGCATCGTGAGCATTGTGGACCGCTACCTGGAGCACGCGCGCATCTTCAGCTTCGCCAACGGCGGCTCCCCGCTCGTCTTTATCGCCAGTGCAGACTGGATGCGCCGCAACCTGGACCGCCGCGTGGAGCTCATGGTCCCCATCGAAGACCGGACCCTCGCCACCCGCGTGCTGGAAATCCTCGATGCCTGCTTCCGGGACAACATGCAGGCCTGCCTCCTGCGCGAAGACGGCACCTCCGCCCCCGTGCCGCGAGACGGCGAACCGCCCTTCGCCATGCAGCAGTACCTCCGCGACCTCGCTCGCAGCAATGCCCGCGCCCGCGCCCACGCCGGCCGCCGTACACTGGAGCCTCACAGACCCCGCTGAGTCCCCGTTTCACAAAGCTTTGACGGCACTGCTACTCTATAGGCCTACTTTTTTGTAGGAATCATACAAAAAACAGTTCCCGCGTGGAATTTGCTCGACATCCCCGCGTCTCTATGCTATAGAATCAAACAATAGGGGAACTGTGTCCTCTGCCATACGTAAGCTTTCACACCATATTCGCCACCACAAGATTTATGAAATTACATTTACCGCGCGCTCTCCGTTCCGCAGTACTTGCCTGCATGGCTGCATTCGGCGGCATTGCCACCACCGTCGCCACCGGCACACTGATGGTAGCCATAACCGCCCCCATGGTCCAGGCAGCTGTCTCCTATAATGCAGAAACAGCAACCATTACAGGAAACCAGAACACAGACATTAAATTCGCTAACCTCACAGTCCCTGAAGGTAAAACTCTCACCTTCGATATGGGAACAGGCGGCAACAATTGGTTCAACCATAATAACCAGACTTATGCAGGAGATATTATTATCGGTGCCAATAATGCCACAAATACCGGTCTGACCATCAACAACGGAAACGGTTCTCCCCGCATTGCTCTTACCTTCGAGGGAAATGTCACCGGTAGTGGCGTATTACAAAAAACCGGCAATGGCAATATCGATTTGGTTTTCAGCGGTGATGTTTCTGCCTTTAAAGGAGCGATATTGCTGAATAACAACGCCTGGTCAGGCTCTACCCCCTTATCATGCCTTCTGAAGTTCACCGGCACCAACAACAGCACGGCCACCACCGGTGTTTCCGGCATTGGAGATATCACCTTCGCCTCTTCTAACAATACGCTCGAGTATAGCTATTCGGACAATAAGACTGTATATATCACCAACGCTATCGTTGAATCCGGCAATGTTGTTTCCAAAGTTAAGCTTACCGGCACAGACAACATCGTCTTTACCAAAAAAGTAGTCATAGACCAATTGCTGGAGTCGAATGCCGGTTCCATCACCTTCCAGGGTGCCGAAAGTGTTCTGGGTTCCAATGGGTACACTACCGCACTTACCAGCAACATCATCGTAGGCACCGGTGGCAGCCTGACGCTGAACGGCACAGTAAAACTTTCGCAGGCCATCACTTCCAGCGGAACTGTAAGCTTTGCGGACAATGTCCTGCTGGATTTGAGCTCTCTCACCGCAGTGGACAACAGCTATACCCTAGTAAATGGCGGCACGGTCAACATGGCCAACCTGAGCGCCGCAAATCTTACCGGCGTTGATATAGCCGGTAAAAGCTGGACCTTCAGCAACGGTGTCATCAGCTTTGGAGAAGCAAATCAACGCAGCTGGGATAGAGACGGCAGCACTGAGAATATTTGGTCCAATGGTGACGACAAAAACTGGGGCTCGGGCATTACCTTCGTAAACGGCGATGCTGTCACCTTCTCCGGCACCGGGGAGGCCATCAGCATCAGCGGCACAGTCTCCCCCAACTCAGTAGTCGTAACCGGCACCGGCTGGGAATGGGAGGGCGATGGCAGCATTACCTGCGTCTCAACCCTGACTGTGGGTGATGCAGCTACCACTGAATCCGAGCTTACCATTTCCAACACCGGCAGCAAGACCTTCACCGGCGGTGTGCTGGTGAATGAAGGTGCTACTCTGGCGCTTAAGAATATAGACAACTGGACCGGCAAGGTAAACGGCGCCGGCACCCTGGAGCTGAATCTCGGTAAGACAGTCACATATGGTACAATCGGCAACCTCGTTGCCAGCGGAGCGGACGCGCTGGGCACCTTATCCATCGCTTCCGGAACATTGACCGAAATAACCGGGGAGAGTCAAATGTCAACTATTGCAGCGATTGACACCATTATTGTCAATAACGGCGCTCAATTTGCCAATCGACTCACCGGCCAAACCATCGGTGCCGGACAAAAGCTGTATCTGGCAGGTGCCGGTACCGGCACGATTACACAGGGAAGCGATACCCGTGAGGTAAGTGCAGCCTTGTCTTTCGGTGTACTCTGCAAAAATATTGCACAGATGATTATGGGGCATGATGTCACCTTGATGGATGATGCCACAATCTATGTAGAGGCAGGAAACGGTCGTAATGGCGTCTTAGGCGGCACCTTTACAAGCGACGGTCACACCCTCATCAAGACCGGTGGGGGCTTGCTGGCCTTGTGTAACGCATTTACCGATGTATTTACACTTGCCATTAATGAAGGCACAGTAAAATTTGATGGCAGTAATGTGACCGGCACCGGCTCTGCAAGTGTAGCCAGCGGTGCAACCTTCCACATGAAGGGATACAATAAAGATATCACCCTCAGCAATGTGAAGTTGGCATCCGGCGCTACTCTGCACCTGGAGAACAGCACCCAGAAACACCAAGTTACCTCTCTGGAAATGGCAGGTGGCTCCACGATGAAGCTTACCAACGCCAAGTCGGGAATCACGGCACTGGCGGTGAAGGAAGCTGCCTCAGATGCAGCCGTCATCGAAGTACAGGAAACCGTGTCGTCCGAATCCTTTGCCATTGGTAGTGTCAGCGGCAGCGGCACCATCCGATTGACTCGTTCCAACGAAGCCAGCGCAGATACACAGATTGTACGTTTGACCGGCTCCAACAGCTTCAGCGGTAACTGGCAGTTATCGAGCTTCAATACTCTGGAAGCTGCACACGCAGATGCTCTGGCAAATGCCACGGTAGAGCTGGGGTATGCTAATGCCGAAAACAATGCTAAGAAAGCGACACTGAAGCTCGATGCAGAAACGGTGAAGCTTAAGGGTCTGCAGGGCAATGCCGGTAATATCCAGATGGCTTCCGTGAGGCTCTACGAGCTGCAGTTCAACACAGCAGGCGGCAGTTACAGCTACGGAGGCGACTTTGATGTGATGCACTACGTCAGCTTGGTTAAGAACGGCGCAGGTACGCAGAGCTTCACCAATGCGAATATCAACTTCTCCGGTAATATCACGGTGAATGAGGGTACGCTCGCGTTGGCTCAGGCTCAGAGCAGCAATGGCCGCGAAATCAGCATCGCCGCCGGCGCTACACTGGATGCTGCACTTACCCTGAACGGCGGCGCTCTGGTGCTGGATCTGACCGGCAGTGCAGATGAAGCAGCCTCTCTGGGCGGCAAGGTGCTGACACTCGAAGACAGTGGCACCGCAAGCGCGCTGACCAAGCTGAGTCTGACGCTTTCTTCCGATGTGGAAGCCGGGGATTCCATCACCCTGCTGCAGGATATCGGTTCTCTGGGCGCATCTCTGGTGCTGACGGATGCCACCTTGGGCGACTACTTCGATATCGACGTCATCCGCGTTGTATCGAGTGAGCCTTCCCTCATGACTGCGGCAGACGGTACAGAGAGCAGCTCCCTGCGTCCCGACCTGACAGCCGAGCGCCTCGAGAGTTCCACACTGACTTTCGAAAACGGCGAGCTGAAATTGACACTTGCCGCCAGCATCCTGACGGTGGACCCGCTGTACTGGGATCCCGCAGATGGCAGCGGCACCGGCAACTGGAAGGGCACCAACTGGAGCACCCCGGAAGAGAACATGGGCGTAGACCCCGGCAAGATGGCCGAGGACTGGTACGGCAGTGTCGTCTTCACCAACCAGGAAGACGTGGCCGCCGGTGAAAAGACCACGGGTACCGTGACTATCGATACCGCTGCCGTAGTGGATGACATGACGGTGAAGAGTGGCGACTACACCTTCGTGCCGAAGGATGCGACCACCGGCAGCCTTTCCATCAAGGGTACGCTGTCCGTGGAGGGCAGCGGCAAGGCAGACATCTCTGCCCTGGGTACTGTAGCGGCCGGCGGTGTGGATATTGCCGGCGAGCTCGTAGCCGATACCCTCTCTGTGGGCAGCGACGGCCTGAGCATGGAATCCGGCACGCTGAGTGTGGATACCCTCACCGGCACAGGTGCGGCGAAAATCACCGGCGGTACCATCACCATCGGCAGCACGGAGCTGAGCTCCACGGAAATCAGCGGTGTCGTGTTCGCAGGCAGCAGTGAGCTGGACGGCTCTGTAAGTGTAGGCGGCTCTACAGTAGCCGCCGGTGCAAGTGTTGACCTGAGCAATGCCACGCTGACTTCTGCGCTGACGGTCGAGAGCACCGGTACACTCTCCCTGGCAGGGAAGATGCACCTGGATACCTCCACCGATGGTTTTACATACACGGACGGCTCCACTTATTCCGACGGCGACAACGGCTTCAAGACGGAAAACATGCAGTACAGCGTGTTTACCGACACCTCTGTCTTGGCGGGCGTCAGCTCCACCGCCGGCTGGACTGTGGGCGATGAGAAAAAGAGCGGTACGTATGCAAACGGAGTGGTAACAGTGTCCAAGGACGAGGATACCACCACCTACTGGGTCAACAAGGAGGCGGCCATCAGCGACATCGACGACCGCTTCGTGACCACGGGTGAGAATGCGACCGACACCATTAAGCTCAACGGCGGCCTCCTGACGGTGGACGACAAGGTCACGGTTGACATTGTCACCAACAACGAGGACACCACGGTTAAGGACTCTAAGATTGTCATCGCTTCGGATAAGACGCTCAGCAAGGATCGACTGACAATCGTGGAGGACACCACGGTTACCCTGAGCGGTGACGGCATCTACAATATCGGCAGCGGTACTGCGCTGGTGGCGAAGGAAGGCAGCGAGGGTACACTCCAGCTCGGCGGGGACGACGCTTCCACCACCGACGTGGTGGAAGGCTGGACCGGCACGGTGATGACCGGCGATATCAGCGGCACGGATGTTGACCTCTCCGCCCTGGGTAACGCAAACTCCTCGGTGATGGCAAACAGCATCAGTGCACAGAGCTTGTCTGTCGGCGCCGTGGATCTGTTGGTTGTTCAGGAAGATGTAACCCTGAGCTCCGGCGCCAGCTCGGTGAACGACCTGCTTATGGAGGGTCTCCTGACTGTCGGCACTGAGGAAGAAAGCAGCCTGAGCGCACGCAGCCTGCTGGTAAAGAGTATTGCGACCGTAGGCGGCGAGAAGGCAGCCGGTATCACGGTAACAGAGGATGCAAACTTCCTCGGCGGTCTGAATGTTGCCAACGGCAGCCTGACAGCAGGCAGTCTGACGGTGACGACGGAGGCAGCCGAAGTCGGCGGCACGGCCAAGTCCACCATGCAGGTATCCGGCGGTGCCTTGCTGGAGAAGGGACTGGTACTCAGCAACGGCAGTACAGCGGAAATCACCGGCGACCTGGACCTGGGCAAGGGCGGTATCACCTACAATGACCTGACCCAGTACGATGACCTGACCAACATGGTGAAGGCCGGTTCTCTGACGGGTGACACCCTGGCGCTGACCCTGGATCCCTCTGAGCTGAAGACTCTGGCCGATGAGAAGAAAGCTATGACGGTGCTCTCGCTGACGGAAGGCACCTCCGATGCGACGGTAAGCATCAACGGCGGCTCCAATGTGCTGAAGACCCACGCTGCCAAGTATGCCTACTCTCTGGATTGGGATGCAGCGGGTCAGAACGTGGTGCTGGATTATGTGCTCAATGAGAATTACATCAAGGAGACATTCGAGGACGGAACGCCCAACGGTAAGGCCGGTGCCGCCATCATGGACGATGCCTTCGTGCAGGGTCGCACAGAGAAGGGCGACCTGAAGGAAATCCTGGCCGCTGTGGATGCCGGCGTGGCAACAGACAAGGACATGGCCGCTGTGGCCGGTTCCTCCATCGCCACCATGGGCATGGCGCTCAGCAGCGATGTGGAACGCCAGCTGCGCGCCATCCGCAACCGCACCACCTCCATGGGTGTGAACGAGTGCGTGGTGAACGAGGGTATGCCCTACTTCAACGCCTGGGTGAACGCCGAGGGCAACCGCGCCGAGCTGGAC
>JAZTYL010000030.1:0-38884 GCA_045636905.1 Akkermansia sp. | reverse complement strand
ATAATACTTCCCGGCACCGAATCCGCAACAAAAAATTGCAGAAAGTGCAGATTTTCTAATAAATAGGCGCACGCCGCGGGCCTTTTGTTGCGAGTTTCCTGCATTTTTGTTGCCGATGGGGTGAAAAAACACTCGAAAACCGAGGATTTGCTCGAAGTGGAGCCCTTGGTCTGCCGGGGGCGGGGATTGGTCTTTTCCCTTGTGTTGCTCTGGCATGCGGAACTTTCATACAGAAGAATAGACGAAGCCGAAGCGAAAAATGCGCCGTAATTCATCAAGATAAGAGCTGAGCACAAAATCACATGCGCATAATCAGAAAAGGAGAAAAGTCGCTGATTCCGGGAGATTTTTATGCTTGCAACAGCCTTGGATTTAGTGTATAGTGCGAGGATGGCGAGCATTGTGAGCAGAGTACTATGCGCGTTCTTTCTGGGGGCATTGAGTTGCTGGGCAGAACCGACTGCCGAGCCTACACAGGAAGAGCTGCTGAAGGCGGCGGCTTTGTATACCATGTCACCCGTTTGGGGTGCCCCTACACGAGCGCTGCAGCTGCGCATGGAGGGAATGCGCGAAGTGCGCGCAGAAAAGCTGGCGGAGGATGTCTACCTGCTGCGCTTTGAAGAGGGACGTGAGGAGAGGAACGAGGCGGTGTATGTGCGCTACATGTTGGTGCGGCGTGAGCGTGGGCAGTGGTGGGGAATTCAGATGCGCGATTTTCGAATAGCCTGTGATAACGTATCCTCCCACAGCTGGGATGGTACGGTGCTGCAGTTGCTCACGGCTACCGGGCATTTGGTGGCAGATATGGCCACGGATGGCAGTTTTGCGGATGCCCCGCAGTATGTGCAGCTGCGCTACATGGGCTTTGAGTCCGGCATCGTGCGGGTCGAGGCACACAATACGCTGGATATTCCTGTGCGCTTGCTGCCGGGCTTGTTCGAGGTGAACGGGCTTATGGGGCAACCTACCATGCACGATATGGTGTATCGGGCTTGTCTGCGAAAGGAGTGTGTGCTGCAGCCGCATGAAACCCGGCATTTGGAGCTCCCCCTGTCCCTCAACAGCTTTTTTAACAGTCCGCAGCGCGAGAAAATGGAGATAGTGGAGCCGTATGTGACCTACGTGGCTTTCTCTGCTCCCGACTCTGTCCGGGCACGAGCGCATGAGTATGTGCCGTATGTCATCCGGCGGGCGGATAGCCCCAACATGTCCTCATCCCCGTTGTGTGAGGACTATGCGTGGAAGATGAATTATGAGCCAGGGCTCACTTCCGGGTTCGATAGCTCCGTGCGCACGGCGCAACTCTGGCGGCGGGAGAATGGCCGCTGGCACCTGCTGCGGCAGTTGGCGGACAAAGCACACAGCGAGGCCCGTTTTGATGTGGATGCCTCCACAACGTACCGCCTGAGTGGGCAAGTGCTCTACATGGGGAGGCCCACGGAGCACTCCAGCCCCCGCGTGGCTCTGCTTTTGCCCCTGACGGACGGCTCACGTGAGGTGGAGTTGCTGCCAGACCACATGCTGGACATCTCCATGTGCCTGAACGAGCAGAAGCCGGAGACATGGTACCTGCGCCATGGTGAGCTGCGCTTTCCGGTAGAGATAGTCCGGGAACGCGAGTCGGTGCATAAGATGCCGCCGTCTTTGCGGCACCTTTCCCGGCGCCATCGCCTCTCCCTATCACTTCCCGCCGCGAATGGTGAGGTCTACCGCCTGACCTTGGGGCCTGCTGAGCTGCGGGTGCTGGTGTGCGATGCGAACGCGGACGGCGTACCGGATGTGAAAATTGCGGATTCGGGCCACGTGTTTTATGGCGTGACGGAAGGCAGCGGCTATTTCCGCTGCCCTACCTTGGATGCTCGCACAGAGTAGCCAGACCGGGAATTTTATGCGTAATTATGGAATGGGGACAACGCCTTTTCCTCCACAACGCGAACAAGAACTCCCTGGCCATGAGTCTGAACAATCCGGACATCTGGTCTCACCGGGTTGTGTGTCCAACCAATTCAGGAAGGCTCTGTCTTCATCCGTCATATCACGAACAAAAGTGCCAACTTGTACAGATTTTGTGTAGAAGGTGAATCCTCTAGAGATATCCGGGAAGTTGACGACATATTTTGGTACATAGTTGGTAATGGTGGGGCGATACCATGTGCCATTGTTGAACTTCACCCATTCCTGCAACTCTGTGGGAGCGGGAGCCTCTGCCGTAAATCGCACGGTCTTCTTCACCGCTGCGTTCTCATAAATGTACGCTACCGTGGACTGAGGTAAATCTACAGAAGGAGAATAGCAACCATGCAGAAACGCAAATGCTCCCAGAGCCAGAGCGGTAAGACTCATTTTGGAAAATCGATTCATAATGAGAGATAACTGTTATGTGAATTATATCAATTCCCGTCCCTCTGTTCAAGCGTGGCGGGCATTTTGTTGCGTGTTTCCTGCATTTTGTTGCAGATGGCACAAAAACAGGGCTCCGGCTTCGAGTTCGGGCTTGCGCCCTCCTTTCTGTGGGCTTCCCTTCGATATTTGCTCAGGAACCAGAGAAAATGGGGGTGCTTGAGTCCGGGGGATAGGCGTTGAATCAGCTATGAAGAAGTTCATAGATGGCATCCACCAGCCAACCGATGGGAGTGGCGATGATGGTGAGGGGAATATCCACAACTTCGGCAGCCCAACTGAGCGGCATGAGGCAGTAGTTGTACCATGTGCGTCTGGTCGGTGCTTCTTTTGCCACGCGGCAGAGTTGCGGGCGTTTGTCATAGGCCGTTGCCGGGTGGAGATCCACTATCTTTTTTGCTCCTGTCATGTCGACCTCGTTCATGGGGTAAACTCTGTGACTTTTGCCGGCTAGTTTTTTACCGAAGAGGCTAAGGTCGAACTTACACCACTCGCAGGCATCTTCGTATTGTTCTTTGCTGAGAATGGCGATGAAATGCTCCAACGGTGCTGCTTGTATTTTCTCTTGCGTCACTACATTCGGCCAGGTGCATGCCAATGTGTTTTTCTCTCCGTACCCGCTGCGATGGAGGAATACCGTTTCATCTGCCGGCAGATAGGCCAGGGGAAGCAGCACATAGAACATGTCGTCTTTTTCCCAGACTTGGTAATGGTAATCGGAGGTAGCAATTTGAGTGTCGCCCAATGTTTCCCTGCATGCTTCTTCCTGCAGATGGGGCGTCTGCTTACCGATGTTGTCAATAGCCCCGCCCAGGTCGATAACGGTGTAGCGCCCGGTGTAGAGCGATATGTACCCCTCCAGCAAAAAGAGAGACAAAAGGCATACCACATAACCTGTGATTTTGAGTCGGCTCTTCATTGAGATTAAGCGTGTATCTGCTACGTGACATTATATCAATTCCAGTCCTACTGTACAAGCGTGGATAGCATTTTGTTGCACATTTTTTGCATTTTTTGCCGATGGCCAAAAGCCGAGGATATACTCGAAGTGGAGTCCTTGGTCTCGATGATGACGATTTACTGCCCACTTTTATGGCGTTTCTGCCTACTTTTGTCTTGAAAGTAGGCAGAAAATTGCTAAAGTGTGGGCAGAGAAACAGCAATCAGACATGAGAACCTTCCATTATTTAAATTTACCCGGGCCTTTACTTACGCCGGAAATAAGCAATCTGCTGTCGGCTATACATGAATACCGGGGTAAACAGACGCTGTTTATTACGGCAAGAAAAGATGTTCTGCAGAGTCTGCTGGAAATTGCCGTGGTTCAAAGTACGGATGCCTCCAATAGAATCGAAGGCATCTATACCTCCGATTCGAGATTAAAGGATTTGGTCTTGCAGAAGGTGGAGCCCCTCAACCGCAATGAAAAGGAAATTGCCGGGTACCGAGATGTGCTGCGAACCATTCATGAGAATTACGAGTATATTCCGTTGAATCCGAATACCATCTTGCAGTTGCACCGGGATTTATATTCATTCCACCCTTCCGGCATGGGGGGTCGCTGGAAGAATGCTGATAATCTGATAGCTGAGACAGATGCTGCGGGAAACAAGCATGTCCGATTCTCGCCGACTCCGGCATTTGAAACCCCGGATGCGGTGCGTTCTCTGTGCGATGCGTACAATCAGGCTGTTGCTCAGGAGGTTTGTGATCCTTTGATATTACTGGTACTTTTTGTTTTCGATTTTCTGTGCATTCACCCGTTCAATGACGGCAATGGGCGTATGAGCCGACTGCTCACGCTTATGCTGCTTTACCAGCATGGCTATATTGTGGGTAAATATATCAGTCTGGAGAAATTGATTGAAGAAAATAAGCAGACCTATTACGAAACACTACAAGAGAGCAGCACCGGCTGGGATGTGGGGAATAATAACTATCTTCCCTTTTTGCAGTATCTGCTGAGCATCATCATGAAAGCGTATCGCGAGTTTGAGTGCCGGGTGGAGCATGTTGCCACGGCAAAGCTTAATAAGATGGAACGCATCAGAATGATGTTTGAACAAAAACCGGGAAAAATCCGCAAAGCTGACATCTTGGCGGCTTGCCCGGATATCAGTGTTTCCCTCATCGAACGAACCTTGAAACAGATGCTTGATAACGGTGAAATCCGAAAAATCGGAGCCTCCCGCACAACGGCTTACATTAAAACATAACCCAATTCTATCGCAGGGAATCGAACACCGCATATAGGGATACCACATGCAGCCGCCTCCGGTGACGAAGCCGACTCCACCTGCGGAATGAGATACCCAAAATAAACAAACCGACACATGCAGAATAGATTTTTCCCAGCGTTGGGGGCGTCCTGGTCTTCTTGACTTATTATCCTTTATCAATTAAAATACAAGTATGGAGATGCAAAGTGCAGGCTTTTTATTTTATCCTCTGCGGTTCCAGTTACCAGTCCGGCTGAGCGGAGAGCATTTAGCAAAGCTGTCCATAGGTGCGGCTTTGTGGGGCCGTCGGCATGGTTTACTTTCTTTTGAAGACCTTGTCACCTGCTGCTGTAGCAACTGGAAGGAGGGGTGCAACTTCTTAGAGCATCTAGCCGGATTGACCAAGGATGAGTATTCAGAAAAAGGAGCGCAGCTCTTGCTGAAGATGGAAATCGAGAGCCTTTGTGATACGGTGGGAGCTCATCATAAGTATGCTGATGAAGTCATTGCTGCGGTGTACGCCAGCGTGTTATCGCAGCGGCGCTTATTTCCCGGCGTGGCAGAGCGTGTCATCAACAGCATCGCGGCGGAGATAGATTGTGTGCGCGAAATGGAATGGACGGGGTATCCGGAAGCGTCCCCTTATCTGAACGACCATGGCTTCAGCCCGGCGTGGATCAGCGCCATATTTCAAGCCCGATACCTGTTGCAACAGGCGAATAACTTCACTACAAGGTTTAAGTTCATGTTCTCCAGAGAAAGATGCCTCGAAGACGCTTGGAAAAAAATAGAAAATAAATTAGGCTCTCTTTTGCAAAAATGATGATTTTCCACGAATGCTGTACGGACCTCTTACAAGCGATGTAACAGCCTCTCAAATTGTGGAGTTTCTTCCACAAAAGGCTTCTATCCAATATATTAATTTGTTCTTATTTGCTTAGAGTGAACGTGCTGAAAAAAACGCGATTCTCGGTCAAAAGTTTTCAAAGCTGATGGCTCTTTATCTTTTGGCGCATTGGTCTTTCAGACCAAAGGGATAGAAGCTTGGGGCAAGTCCTGACATTGTGGAATTTGATTTTTTATACTAAAAAAGAGAGAATGACGAGTTTTGATTTAGTGGACTATGTTCCCGGTCAAAAGAATATAGGTACCGGCTACAGTAAAAGCAACGGTGGAAGATACCACCGTAACCGGAATGTCTACCACAAAGAGAAGCGCCGCCATAGGGTAGGCCAGAATGGCGGATGGACCGACATGGGTATCTGTCTGTACCAACAAATCCCCATTTTTGCCATGGGCTATAGGCATGAGAATAGGATATGCCTTGGCCTGCTGCGGCAGAGACGTCAACAACTTGGGCTGCGTAATATAGTCCGTCAATTCGTTTTGTCTTCTACAGAATCGGGAATCGGTGCGCAGCTTGCCTGCGAATTCGGAAGATATGAGAAGATAATACTGCCGCTGGTCCTCGTGTGAAACATTGGCTATCCGGTATGCCATTTCCGGCTCACCTTGTACCACTTTCTTGGTGTAGCGGATACGCGAAACAGGCAGATACCATTGGCCATCGCATTCATACACATGCAGGCGTTTTGTCAACTTCATGTCGGCGGCGTTGCCATCCTTGGGAACGTTGTTGTTCTCTAACCATGCACCTTCATAGCTGCGGGGGTATTCATAGGCTACCCTGTGCATGCGAGATATGCAAGAGCTCAGCCCCACCGCCGTAAGGCACAGGGCTGTGGTGGCAAGGATTTTGTGGAAAAAAGTCTTACTCATGTTTTCTGCATTAATCTCCTTCAACCTTGTAATTCACAGATCTACATTGGGGAGTATTTGAGATATGCGGGCAAATCGCTCCAGCAGGCCGTGACTTGCCAGTCTTCGAAGGCCCGGTACGAGCTTTGGAACGACGATACTGCCGTGACATCTGATACCCGCCAGGTGCCGTGGGCGTCTTGCCGGAAAGAGTAAAGCAGGCAGGAGTGTATGGAGCCGGTGCGCCCGATGCAGCACAGGATGGGCTGTTGCTCATGAGGAGGCTGAACCATCAACCATGGGCCAAGAGGGCAGGGGCAGCCATTGTGGGTGGGGCAAAACTCATCGGGAGATTGCCCTAAGCAGGCTGTGCTGTCGCCGCTCAGTCCGAAGAAGGGGCCCCAGCTGTAGTTCTGAGTGCCGAACTCGTGGTTGAGCACACTGTTGAGTGATTCTCCCTGCATGAGCAGGTAATGTTCAGGTTCTTGTGCCGCAGACAGAGCTCCGGCAAGAAGCAAAGAGGCTAGGCAAAGCAGTTTGGGGGTAGATGGTGTGTGCATGGTTTTATCGGGAATCGTTATTCTTCCGGAGGCTCGTTGTCGCGGCCGAGCAGGGCGCGGGTTTCATAAAGGGATTTTTTGTAGTAGTCTTCGTGGTCGACAATGCGCGGCTTGGGTGTTTTCTCTCTGCGGGTTTCGATATAGCTGCTGGCGGTCGTGCGCGAGATATTGCTGGAGCCGGTGCCGTAGATGTTTTCTGTGCCGAACGGGTCATAAGACTGCCCGTCTCCATCGGCGCGATTCGAGGAGGAGATGCCTCCGTAAGTGTCTTCTCTGCTGAAGACGCCCTTGGTATCGCTCATGAAGTCCGGGCGGAGGTCTCGGCTGTAGGATTTGTTGGCAAAGGTGCCATCGTAGGAGGAACCGGTGTCGAACTGTTTTCCGGCACCGCTGAAACTCTTGTCGCGGCTGAGGGATTTAACACCGCTGAAACTTCCTGTCCGGAAGGTGGTGGTATCCTTGCGGGCGGCATCCAGGTCTTTCTGGTAACGGCTTACCTTGGTGGAGGATGATTCGGGGACACCGTCTTCGTTTTTCTTGCGCGTGACATCGCGGTCGAAGGTTTCCGTCATGTAATCTTCCAGCGTGCGCTCGCCGCTGTGCTCTACTACCTCATTGCCATGTTCATCGTACACCGTACGTACGGTCTGGCACGCTGGCAGATATAACAGGGAGAAAAGAAGGGGGAGCAGGCGTTTCATGGTGGAAAATGGGGCGGGTCAGAGAGTTTGTCCACTGCCGGCACCACGTGCCAGCAGGTAGGATTTGACGGCGGCATTCTGCACGGTGTCGAATGCCGTGCAGCCTCGGTAGTCTCGCGCATTCAGGTCGGCGCCTGCCTTCAGCAGTGCCTCGGCCTGTGCCGGAGTGGTGCAGTGGAATAGCGGGGTGCGCCCCTGCATATCGCGGGCGTTGACATCTGCTCCGGCTGCCACCAGCGGCTGCACGAGTTCAGCCGGTGCCAGGTGGAGGGGGGATACGCCCTCGGCATCTGCGTGAGCGGCGTTGGCTCCACCGGCCAGCAGCACTTGTGCTACTTCCGTTTTCTCACGGGCAGACGCATCCGCCTTCAGGCAGCCATGCAGCGGGGAGGCTCCGCTTTCCATGTGTCCGAAATCGGGCATGGCACCGTACTGCAGCAACATGCTGCATGCTTCGGGATTCATGAGCGAGGCGGCAAGGTAAAGCGGTGTTTCGCCTTGAGCGTTCGTTCGGTTCGGGGTGGAGCCTGCAGCCAGCAGAAGCGGGAGAAGGTGGTTGGAACCGCGTTTCACAACGTTGCAGAGCGGTGTTTCCCGGAGGCCGTTTACCGGAGCATTGGCGTCCATACCGGCGGCCAGCAGCTCGCGCAGAACGCGCTCATCGTTGACACCCGACAGCGCTGAGCCATCCTCAGCCTTGCCATTATAGATAAGCTTGCCGACAGGTTGCGCCCCCCTTGCCAGAAGGGCACGAGTCACATCCACTCTGCCGGTGGAGGCCAGCAGGGTGGTGCCGTAGTGCTGTATCTGGCAATCGCTGAGCTTATCTACATCTGCCACGCTTTCTACGCGCGGCTTCTCTACCAGGCGGAAATCGCTCGGGCAGACGCACTGGCAGAGTCCCAGGGCGAGCAGTAGGCAGGTTGGCAGCAGCGGCTTCATCTGCCTCCACTTTACCTGTAAGGCGCAGTGGAGTCAAGCAGAAATGCCGTACACCGCAAAACGACCAGCGATTTTGTGGCTCAGCTGTTCAGCTGTGTCAGGGTGGCGGATGCGGGGCGAGGTGCATCCCTGTCCGCCAGCTGCAGGCTCAGGCGGTGGGCGCCGGCTTCCAGGCGGTAGAGCTCGGTGAGGGTGGCGCCGTCTTCCTGTGCAGCGTGCTCGGACCAGGCCGGCTGCGTGAGCGCTTCATCCTTCTGCGGGCAGAAAGCACCCGTGTAACCGCTTATTTCCCAGCGTAGAGCATAGAGTCCGCGCTGCGGAGCGTGCAACTGAAACTCGGCCTGCAGGTAGCCCTCTGCATTTTTGTGCAGTTTGAGCGTGTGAGCCTGCGGGGCTGTGGTGCCGCTGCCTTCTGAGCCGGTGGCAGTGCGGTATTTGCGGCTCTGTCTGTAGAGGGACAGAGGCGTAAGGGCATAAAAAATGTAGTGTATGATAAACATGATACCGGCCCAGGCGGCCCACCAAATCAGGGCCGTTTCCCCGGCGGCGGGCGAACCCTGCACATATTGCCAGCCCACATAGCAGCCGAACAGGGCAGTCACGAAAATACCCGGTACCTTCAACCCCAGTACCCAGAGCGGGTTGAGCAGGCAGCGCAGGTAGCAGAAGGGGCTCAGCAGAGCACCGGCCAGCAGCACCATGCGCATACTGTGCCGGAGGCCGCTGCGCAGCTGTGTTTCCAACTCTTCCTGTGTGGCGTTTGGCGGTATGGTCATGCCCGGCAGTATAACACAGCTGCCTCCCTTTGGCAAGGGTGGAAAAAGCGCGCTGCCCGAGTGAGCAGCGCGCTTTGCAAATGGATATGTAACAGAGGCTTCTCTTTACCAGAAGATGATGTAGAGCGCAACTGTAAGAGCGATGACTGCCAGACCGCAGAGCTTGGCGCGGCCGGAGCTCTCCATCTGGATGATGCCCTTGTCCTCCAGCTTAACGGCCTCACCGCCGCGGGCAGCGTTGAGCCAGCTGATGACAAAGCCCACAATCACGATGGTGATAAGGCAGACTGCCATGCGGTTCAGGAAGGCCATCTCGGGGCAGCAGAGCTTCAGTGCACCGTACTCCACCACATTGATGGCGATACCCAGCCAGCCGAAGTAGCGGGGGCACTTGGGCACGAAGAAGCCGAACAGGAACACAGCCAGGGCACCCGGGCTGAGGAAGCCCTGGAACTCCTGAATGTAGCTGAAGATACTATCCAGCTTGGTGGAGAGGAAGATAGCCAGCAGCAGAGCGATGGCGGAGCAGGCCAGCACGCCGAACTTGCCGACGGTCACAAGCTCCTTCTGGGAGCACTGATCCTTGCGAATCTTGTTCCAGATGTCCATGGTGAACAGGGTGGAAGCAGAGTTCAGCATGGAAGCCAGTGAGCTCACTACGGCGCCGAACAGAGCGGCGAGTACGAACCAGGCCCAACCGGTGCCCGGCAGAAGCTTGCGGAGCAGGGTGCCGAAGGCGGAGTCGTAGTCGTAGCCGTTGATGGGGTCGGACGTTGCGAAGGCGGTGTCTGCAGCCTTGGAGTCAACGATGGCGTTGCTTACCTTGGCCAGCTTATCGGCGATAAGGGCGCCGGCAATGCGCTTCTGCTTGCCGAGGTCGGTAACGCTCTCGGGCATGCTGAGAGTGAGCTTGGCAGCAATGGCAGCTACAGCCTTCACGGAATCAGCGGCGGCAACGGCCTCGAGCTCAGCCTTGAGCTCGGCTACAGCAGCCTGCTGCTCAGCGGTGCCGGCAGCGGCAGCATTCTTGGAGATGTACTCCATAGCCTTACCCGGCTCTGTAGCAACGTAGTCTGCCGTGATGCGGTAGAGCGGAGTCTTGCCGCTGGCCTCCACAGCAGTGATGGCGGCAGTAGCCTTCTGGGCAGCACCGGCCTTCATGTCGGTGTTGTACAGGTTGTAGGCAAGGATGCCGGGAATCAGCACCACGAAGGGAATGAGCAGCTTCAGACCGGCTGCAAAGACGATACCCTTCTGGCCTTCTGCCAGGCTCTTGGAAGCCAGGGTGCGCTGCATGATGTACTGGTTGAGACCCCAGTAGAAGAAGTTGGGAATCCACAGGCCGAGGCAGAGAGCCGTCCACGGAATTTCCATGTCGTCCGCAGGACGAATCATGTGCATCTTGCCGCCCACAGCGTTGGTGGCTGTGATGGCGTCACCGCTGTTCAGGGCCATGAAGCGATCCCAGCCGGACATGTTGGCGAGCTGGTCCACAGTCACCTGAGAGGTGGCGGTAGCGGTCTGGATAAGGGCGTTGGGATCGGCAGCCTCGATAGCCTGCAGAGCAAATACGGCTACAACACCGCCGCCCACGATAAGGGCAGCACCCCAGATGAGGTCTGTCCAGGCGCAGGCCTTAAGACCACCCACGAACACGTACACCGTGGCGCAGAGGCCGATGATGATGCAACCGGCAGTCATGCTCAGGTCGAAGTAGCCGGCCACAACCTTGGCACCGGCGAAGATAACACCGGCAGTCGGCACACCCACCAGAATGATGAGGTTGGCCACAGCCATGATGGTGCGGGCCTTACCGTCGAAGCGCTCCTCCAGGAACTGGGGAATGGTGAACACACCGCGCTTGAGCAGCATGGGAAGGAAGGTGAAAGCCACGATAACCAGCACGATGGCGGCAAGCCACTCGTAACCGGCGATGGCCAGACCTACCCAGTTGGCGGCTTTACCGCTCATGCCCACGAACTGCTCCGTGGAGATGTTGGCGGCGATAAGGGAGAAGCCCACGAGCCACCAGCTCAGGCCGCGACCGGCCAGGAAGTAGTCCGCTGCACCCTTTTCTTCTTTCTCCTCCGAGCTTTCGCCGGAGTCGCCGGACTTCCAGATGCCCAGCCCGATAACGCCTACTACCACGATGCAGAACACGATCATCTCCCAGAGCGGGAGAGCCTCGGGCTCAGTGGCAACAGCGGCGGCCTCCTGGGCGCTGGCGCCCATAGCCAGGAGCGCAAGTGCGCTCAGTGTTGTCAGAATATGTTTCATAAGTCTTTTTGTCTGTTAAGCTTTGTAAAGAACGCGTGCACCCTCGCCCGGACGGGTTACCAGGTAGGTGGTCTCGATGCCCAGCGCTGCGCGGTAGGCGTCCAGCATTTCCTGCCCGACCTTCTCCACATCCTCGCTCTTAACCAGAGCCACGATGCAGCCGCCGAAGCCGCCACCCGTCATGCGGGCGCCGTATACAGAAGCGGCGGAGGGAATCGTATCTGCCAGGCTCACCAGGGTGTCCACCTCGGCGCAGGATACTTCAAAATCATTCTTGAGCGAATCGTGGGAGCTGCGCATGGCTACGCCGGCGGCGTCCCAGTCGCCCTTCTGCAGAGCTGTGGCAAAGGCATCCACGCGCAGGTTCTCGCCGATGACGTGGCGGGCACGGCGGTAGCAGAGGTCGCCGAGCTCGGCTTTCTTCTCTTCCAGCATTTCCAGTGTTGCCTCGCGCAGGGAGGGTACGCCGAGTACCACGCAGGCGTCCTCGCAGTTCTTACGGCGGGCAGCATAGCCGCCGTCTGCCAGGGAGTGCTTCACGGCGGAATCAATGACCAGCACGCTCACGTTCGGGTCGGTCATGGGGATGTGCTTGTAGCTCAGGTCCTTGCAGTCCAGCATGAGGGCGTGACCCTCCTTGCCGTTGGCGGAGATGAACTGGTCCATGATACCGCAGGGCACATTGACAAACTCGTGCTCGGTGGCCTGGCCGATGAGCGCGCGGTCCGTCGGGGTAATATCCACGCCGCAGAGCGCAGCGAGAGCTGTGCAGGAAGACACCTCGAATGCAGCGCTGGAGGACAGGCCGCCACCGCGCGGTACATTGGAGTCGATAAGCATATCCACGGCCGGTACTTTCACGCCGCGACGCTCCAGCATGCAGATGACGCCACGCACGTAGTTGCTCCAGAAGGGGTCGCCGGGTTTGGTGACGTCTTCCGGGTCAATCTCAATCATGGTATCACCCAGCGAGCCAATCCAACGATGCTTGCCGGTGGGGGAGGGAGCCACGGCCACAACGTTGATGTTGTTGAGGGCCATCGGCAGTACAAAGCCGTTATTGTAGTCTGTGTGTTCACCAATCAGGTTCACGCGCCCGGGGGAAGCGGCCACCACGGTGGGTTTCTGGCCGAAATACTCCTCGAAGTACGGGCTGATGGTTGCTGCACTGATTTCGCGTTGCTCTAAATCCATAGCGGAGGGATTTTAGCAGATTTTGAACGTGAAGTAAAGCACCAAGTACCCAAAAAACTTGGTAAATGAGTGTTAAATGGCAGTCGGAGGGCTTCGGTAGACGGTATTCGTAATATTTCGCGAATGTTTGCTTATACGTTTTGCGAAAATACAATGCAGGAATTTGATAAGCTGTAGGTCAGGGTACGAGTTCATATTTCTCTTGTAATTTCCGGCATGCTTCTGTATACTGCACGTATGCGGAAAATGTTGTTAATTGTTGGGTGCGTACTGGGTGCGTTACATAACTGGGTATATGCGTCTGCTGCAGATTATCTGGCAGAGTATTTGCAAGACTTGTATGATATGCCGGAGAATGAAGTGCGTGAGAAAGTGGCAGAGTGTGAATACCTGGCTCAGCTGGCTCAGCTGACGGATGCGGAGTTCCTGGCTCAGTTCGATTCCGCCACGGAGTCCTGGCTTGCCGTGCATCTGAAAGAGGCGGAGAGCTACTACGCGGAAGATAAAAAGGATGACTGGGCAAAGGATAGAGAGACCTTTGTGGCTGCGGCTCAGAATCTGCGCCGGGCTGTGCATGTTTTTTACGACGCGCAGCTGGCGTTTGCTGAGCAATCCGTGGGTGAACTTCCGGATGGCGAGATGGTGCTGGCCGTGCAGCGTGCGCTGTTGCGTGCTCATGTTGTGCGTGATATGAATGTGCTGGCTGCCTATTACTGCTGTTGGTTGCCGGGGGGAGAGTCGGACTTCGGTGTGAAGGGAGAGGTTTTTGTGGATAGGCTGTCCTGCGTGGGGCGTTTCACCGCAGAATTGGGCGTGACCGGTGGTAAGGCTCTGGCTTTGCGTCTGAAGGAATATGAGTTGCGACGCGATGCGGTGAAGGACATTCTGGAAACGATGTCCGAGGATTATGAGCTGATTTCCGGGTGCTGGAGACAAGCATCCGGAGATGCTTCGCCGGATGTTGCTGCTGTGGCTGCGTTCAGCGCTGCAGAGAAGGCCTGGCAAGACTACGCTGAAGTGTTAGCACTGGTGCATACTCCAGTGTGGAACTTCTATTTCACCGGTACCGGAACAGGAAATCTGATACAGATGATGCACATCCGCCTGGTGGACAGCCACGAAATGTATCTGGCTGATCTGCTGGCGCCGCGTTGGCCACAAGTGTACAGGTTCGTGGAAGAGGCGTATTCCCCCGGGACGCAGGTTCAGGTGAAGTTTCTGAAGCTGCAGGCGGACGCTGGATTGCCCGAAGATGCTGAGAATGCTGAAGATGAGGAGTCCGATAAGGCGGAAGAAGAGGAATAAACGAACTGCTATTCCTGTGTTTTATACTGCGTGACGGCGCGAATGGGGAAGGGGATGCTGATGCCTTTTTCTGCGAATGCCGCCAGCAGGGCGGTGGCAAAATCGTAGCGAACGGTGTGGTAGTGTTCTGTTTTGCACCAGGCTCCGATGTGCAGGTCCAGTGAGCTGTCGCCGAATCCGCCGAACACCACACTGGGGGCAGGGGTATCCAGCAGGAGCGGCTGAGCGGCGATAACATTGTTGATGACGGTTTTCACCTCGGCCAGGTTGCTGCTGTAGTCCACCCCGAGGTCGAAATCGATGCGTCGGAGAGCTGCGCCGGTGAGATTGCGCACCGGATTCTTGATAAGTGTCTCGCAGGGGACCCGCACCAGGGTGTTGTCTGCGCGTCGCAGGTAGACGGAGAGCAGGTTGATGCTTTCCACCGTCCCTTCCTCGGAGCCAATCTGGATGTAGTCTCCCATCTTAAAGCTGCTTTCTCCCACCAGAAATACCCCGCTGATGAGGTTGCTGAGGGCGGTTTGCGAGGCAAAGCCGATGGCGATACCCGCTACGCCTGCGGCTCCGAGGATACCCACAACATCCACCCCCACGCCGCGAAGTCCCTGCACGAGAACCAGCGCCCAGATAGCCCCTTTGATGGCTTTGAGTGCCATGTTGAGGAGCTGGTGGTGGGTGCGGTTTTTGAAACATATTTTGCGGAAAATACGGTTGAGTGCGATACAGGCTATCCAGCCCAGGATGATGTAGACCAGAAAGGAATCCCAGCCGTTGTCGAGTACCTTGTATGCGTGTTCAAACCATTCTCTCATGCTGATGAGCATATACGCAGGCGCGCGGCTTGTCAAACCCAATTTTCTGCCATATTTACGGGGCGCTGTGTTTTGTGGTTGATTTTCGGGCTCAATATGCTATAATACGCGCGTTTTATACGATTATGGCTATAGAAATGAAAACGAATGCCGGAGGAAAGCTCCGAGTAGCTTCCGCAGAGGTGCAGCGCAAAGAGGCGGAAGGCCCGTTGTATTATATTCTGCCCGTTGCATTGGTGCTGGCCGTTATCATCTTCTGCCATGTGGCAGAACCGCCTGCAGGCGCGAAGAAGCCTGCGCCTGCTCCCTCCGCGCAGACGAAGTAATTTTCTGAAATCAATAACACAAGACATACACTACCATGAGTGAAGCTGCTCCCATTACCATGACACCGCAGGGTCTGCAGGTGCCGAATTTTCCCATCATCCCCCATATCATCGGCGATGGTTCCGGCCCCGACATCTGGCGCGCCGCACAGCGTGTTATCGATGCCGCCGTGGCTGCTGCGTACGGTGATTCCCGTGCTATTGCCTGGAAAGAGGTGCTCGCCGGTCAGAAGGCGTTCGATACCCTCGGTACCTGGCTGCCGGATGAAACAGTGGAGGCCTTCCGTACTTACCTTATCGGCATCAAGGGCCCGCTTACCACGCCGGTGGGTGGCGGTATCCGTTCGCTCAATGTGGCACTGCGTCAGGGGCTGGACCTCTACTGCTGCGTGCGTCCTGTGCGTTATTTCAACGGCATCGAGACTCCGGTGAAGGATCCGTCTCTGGTGGATATGGTTATCTTCCGCGAGAATACGGAGGATATTTACGCCGGTATTGAGTTTAAGGAGGGTAGCCCCGAGGCGGAGATTTTCTACAACTGGCTCTCCGAGGTATACCCGGAGCGCGCTCGCAAGGTGCGTTTCCCTGCCACTTCCGGCTTTGGTATCAAGCCTGTTTCCCGCGAGGGTACGGAGCGTCTCGTGCGTTCCGCCATTCAGTACGCCATCGAGACCGGCCGCAGCTCTGTGACTCTGGTGCACAAGGGCAATATCATGAAGTTCACCGAGGGTGGTTTCCGAGATTGGGGCTATGAGCTCGCCAAGCGCGAGTTCGGTGCAGAGGTCATCGGTAAGGGACCCTGGTGCCGCCTGCCGAATGGTATCGTCATCAAAGACTGCATCTGCGATGCATTCCTGCAGGAGATTCTGATTCACCCCAAGGACCACTCCGTGGTGGCGACGCTGAATCTCAACGGCGACTATTGCTCCGATGCTCTTGCCGCGCAGGTGGGCGGTATCGGCATTGCACCCGGTGGCAATATCAACTACAAGACCGGTCACGCCGTGTTCGAGGCTACACACGGCACAGCTCCCGCTCTGGCAAATCTGGATAAGGCTAACCCCTGTTCCTTCCTCCTTTCGGCGGAGATGATGCTGCGCTATATGGGCTGGACCGAGG
Organism: Akkermansia sp.; assembly: GCA_045636905.1. Classification (GTDB taxonomy): domain Bacteria; phylum Verrucomicrobiota; class Verrucomicrobiia; order Verrucomicrobiales; family Akkermansiaceae; genus Akkermansia. Next base: position 22,495 of record JAZTYL010000030.1, on the reverse strand, counting down.
CGGCGGACAATATCGTCCGCGCTATCGAAGCCGCTATCACGGACAAGACGGTCACGGCTGACCTGGCCGAGATGATTGCCGGTGCCACGACGCTGAGCACAAGTGCTTTCGGCGATGTGCTGGTCGGGAAGATGTAAGAGAATCCCGGCAGGGAAGCTAAGCTGATATGCAGGACCCCGTTTTTGTACATAGTGTTTTTTCTTCCATCGCGAAGCGCTATGTCACAGCGAACCACGTGCTTTCACTCGGTGTGGACATCCTTTGGCGCGAGCGCGCGCTGAAGCTGGTAGCTGAGTGGAAGCCGCGCCGTCTGCTGGACATTGCCACCGGTACGGGAGATTTGGCTCTCGCCATCCGGAAAGCCTTGCCGGAAGTGGATGTGCTGGGTACGGATTTCTGCCGCCCGATGCTGGATGTGGCCGTGCAGCGCGGCCTCAGCAATGTGCTGGAGGCGGATGCCATGAATCTGCCTTTGCCCGATGACTCGTATGATGCCGCGACCGTGGCATTCGGTCTGCGCAACATGGCGGACTATGAGAAGGCGCTGCGCGAGTTCCGCCGCATTCTGCGCCCCGGCGGTCATCTGCTGGTGCTGGATTTCAGTATGCCCGAAGGGATTCTCGCCGGGCCGTACCGCTTCTATCTGCACCATATCCTGCCGCGTATTGCCGGGGTGCTTACCGGCAATATGGGCGCTTACGATTACCTGGGAGACAGTATCGAAACATTCCCCCGCGGTGCCGCGTTCTGCGAGCTTCTTTCCCGCTGCGGCTACCTTGCTCCCACCGCGCTGCCCCTCATGGGCGGTATCGCCACGATTTATACCGGCGAGAAAGGGTAAAGAAATCACGGCTCGTGATTGAGCCCGGCACAAAGATTACGTGAAACAAATCCCCCGCAGAGTTCGACCTCTCTGCGGGGGAAATTGTGAATGGTATGGGTTGACTTATCAACCCGCCACGTTGGATTAGTGGCGGAGACCCAGGCGAGCCAGCAGGCTCTTGTAGAGCTCGTTGTCTACACGCTTGGCATAGTCCAGAAGCTTACGGCGACGGGCAACCATCATGAGCAGACCGCGGCGGGAAGCGTGGTCATGCTTGTTGGAGGCCAGGTGCTGAGTAAGGTGGGCGATGCGCTTGGTGAGCACGGCTACCTGGAAACCGGTGGAACCGGTGTCTTTCTCGTTGACTTTGAAGTCGTTGACGTTGATTTCGCTCATTGTCGTATGTATCTCTTTGTGTTGGTTGATTTTTCGTGGCTGCGGCAAATCGACCTAAGAGGTGCGGGTATGATACCATGTTCTGGAGGCATTGCAAGACAAATTTCATTTAAGTTCTGTTTTTTACGCAAATAATGGGGCTATAGCACACTTTCTGTTTGACGCCGCGGGGGCGAGGGTGTAGTATAAGAGCAATAAAACACTACGACATGGAAACCCTCCTTACCGCTTATGAATGGATAACCGGCCTGCTGGATGCCGCTTCTCTGCTGCCGAATTTCAACTCACCTCTGGGCATTTTCTGTGCTATTGCCTGGGTGGGTACACTTCTTTCTGCCATCATGTTCGGCGTGTCCTTCATTGCGGATTTCGGCGGTAGTGATCTGGATGCCGGCTCGGTGGATGGCGATACGGGCTCTTTCTCCGTGCAGGCTGTCATGGGCTTTATCCTCGGCTTCGGCTGGGGCGGTTATCTGGCCGTGTTGGGCGGCGGCGGTGCCGGCCTGGGTATTTTCGTCGGTCTGCTGGTAGGTGTGGTCATGTTCTTCCTTATCGCCGGCATCATGAAAGCCATTTACAGCCTCAAATCGGATGGCTCGCTGAAATACGAGAGTCTGGTGGGTATGACCGGCACCGTGTATGTGACGATTCCGCCGCACGGCGAACCGGGCGGACAGGTGCAGGTGAGTCACCCCAGCCAGCTCATCACCATGGCAGCCGTGCAGGAGGGTGATACCCCGCTGCCGGCTCAGACCCGCATTGAGGTGGTGGCCGCCACGACCTACCAGCTTACCGTGCGCCCGCTGGGTGCCGTTCCCTCTTCTCAAAAATAAAACCACTACAATACTATGATAGCCGATATCAGCAACGTACTCGCACGCGCATCTTCCTCGTCCTCCGGGGCAGCGGTTTTTGCCGTGGTTATTCTGGTTCTTTTCATTATGGCTGCCGTGGCCCTGTTGTTCACGCGCTATAAGAAGTGCCCGTCGGACAAGATTCTTATCGTCTACGGTAACGTAGGCGCAGGCCGCTCTGCCAAGTGTATCCACGGTGGTGCCACGTTTGTGTGGCCGCTTATCCAGAGCCACTCCTTCCTGGACCTCAACCCGCTCAACATCGATGTGCCGCTGAAGGGGGCTCTCTCCAGCCAGAACATCCGTGTGGACGTGCCGTCCTCTTTCATCGTGGGTATCAGCACCCAGCCGGAAATCATGCAGAATGCTGCCAGCCGTCTGTTGGGCCGTACCCGCCAGGATATCCGCGACCTGGCCTCCGAAATCATCATGGGTCAGATGCGTGTGGTTATCGCTTCCCTGACCATCGAAGAGATTAACGCAGACCGCGAGAAGCTCATCAAAGGTATCACCGGCGGCGTGGATGTGGAGCTTCACAAGGTGGGTCTCTACCTCATCAATGCCAACATCACGGATATTCGCGATGCTTCCGGCTACATTGCCGCTCTGGGCCAGGAGGCAGCTGCCCGCGCCATCAACGATGCCATGATTAAGGTGGCCGAGGAAACCCGCCGCGGTGAAATCGGTAAGGCCGAGGCTCTGCGCGACCAGACGGTGCAGGTGGCTATGGCCAACGCCGCTGCTGTGGAGGGTAACAACGAAGCCCAGATGAAGGTGGCAGACTCCAACGCCCGCCTCAAAGTTCGCCAGGCCGAGGCTCACCGTATCGCCGTGGTGGCCGAGAAGGAGCAGGCCGCCAAGGCCGAGGAGGCCGGCTACATCGCCAACCGTGAGGCAGAAATGAAGCGTGCTGAGTTGGAACGCGCTACGCAGACGGCAAACGAACTTGTGGCTGCCGAGATTCAGAAGCGCAAGAAGGAAATCGCCGCCGAGGCTGTGGCCGCTGTGCTTGTGAAGGAGCAGGAAGGTAAGGCTCAGGCTCTTATCATTGCCAACAAGGCAGAAGGTGATGCCGCTCTGGAGCTCGCCAAGGGTGAGGCTGAGGCTCTGCTTCTCAAGAAGAAGGCAGAAGGTGAAGGTCTTGAGCTGGTGGGTCGTGGTCAGGCTGCAGCTATTCAGGCCGCTCTGGAGGCTAAGGCCAGCGGTTTCCGCCAGATTATTGCCGCAGCCGGGGATGCTCGCAGTGCTTCCGGCCTGTTGGTTACCGAGCAGCTGCCGCAGATTGTGGAGACGCAGGCCAGCGCTGTACGCGGCCTGAGCTTCGACAAGGTTGTGGTGATGGGTGGCGGCAACGACAAGTCCGGCAGCGTAGGTGGCTTCGTGCAGAACCTTGTCACGGGCACTCTGCCGCTGCATGAGCTGGCCGGCAGCCTGGGCGTGGAGCTTCCCTCCTATCTGGGCAAGGCTGCTCCCGAGGCTCCTGCTGCTACCTCCACGTCCGATGCGAACAAGGCTTGATTTGCCTCCGCATCGCATGATTTTTCGCACCCTGTCGCAGAAAAAAATGTGGCAGGGTGCTTCTGAGAGAAAGAGTCTCATCTCAACGTACCCTTTGAAAAAGCAATATGAAAATTTTATCATTTCTTCCTGCGCTCGCTTTTTGCGTGCCTGTCTGTGCTGCGGCTGAACCGCTTCCTCCTGTTGTTGCCAAGTTGTCTGCCGCGGACGGCGTGAAGTCGCTGCGCGAGGCAATTGCCCAAGACCGCGTGGCGGATGTGCAACAGCTGGAAACTTATGCGTCTGCCTTGTGTCCTCCGTCTGAGCGACGAAAAAAGAAGTTCAGTGAGTCTCAGCTTCGCGCAGCCATCATGCATGCTGCCGCTGTTCACAATGCTGCCAACACGATTACCTGGCTTCTGGAGCAGAACGTCGACCCGAATGATACACAGTGGAATGCCTACAACCACCACGCCCACAATGGGCGTACCCCGCTGCATCTGGCAGCCCGCCACGCGCAGGTGGAGGCCGTGCGTGCGTTGCTCGCCGGAGGGGCGAATCCTAACGCGATTGATGCAGAAGGAAATACACCGCTGATGAGTGTCGCTCCGGTGAGTGCTGAAAACGAGACTCGCGCGTGCGAGGTGGTGGAGCTCCTGCTGCAGGCCGGGGCTGAGCCTGCTCGCCGTAACCACGAGGGCAAGACCGCCGCGGAAATGGCCGCTGACGAAAACGTCCGCGCGCTTCTTGACTTCCGCGGGGAACCCGGTGTGGAACCAAACCACCGCTATAAGAATGGCGAAACGCCTCTCATGCTGGCGGTGCGTTACGGGGATGCCTCTAAGGTACGTTCTTTATTGCGGCAAGGAGCTATTCTGCCCAAGGATGATGCGGCATTCTTTCCTCTGCTGTATGCTGCTGTGCTCAGCGGTAATCCTGAGATTCCCTTCCTGCTGCCCTATTACGAACCCGAAGAGAATACCGAGTGGGAAAGCCCGCTTGTGGTTGCCTTGCGTGGCAAGTGCGGCCCGGAGATGACGGCCGCTCTCATTCAGCTCGGCGCGGATGCTGATGCCCGCAGCCATTTCCTCGGACGGCAGACACCGCTTGCGTATGCGCGGCAGGCGGGTGATGACGCTTCGGCGGCCATTCTGCTTCCGCACATGAAGTCGGATTGGCCTGTGATGGATGATATCCTGAAGTCGGACGATGTCGCGAGGCTCCGTAAGCTGCTGGAAAGCCGCTGCTTTTTTGCCGTGGATCGCCGACTTATCGGAGGGCAGACTCCCTTGCAGATTGCAGAGCGAGCCGAGCAGCAGGAAATAGCCGAGTTGCTGCGTGCCTCCGGGGCAGATGTGAAGGCTTTGTTCGAGCCTGCAGCTCGGCAGAGGGCTCCGCATATCGAAGACTACAATACCTTTGCCGCAGAGGTACAGCGGGCAGTGGAGCAGGGGGATATTGAGTTTTTCCGCTCGCTGCCGCAGAAGGATGTGAATCGTTATGCCGGCCCGGTGTTCTGCCGAGCTTCTGAGTATGACCCCGGCCCTGCCAAGGGGCGCTACTATCTGGCTCCGGCGCTGAATCACGCTGCCGCTGCGGGCAAGGTGGATGTGGTGCGCGTGTTGCTGGCTCGCGGGGCAGATTTGGAGGTGGAGAACCTTTTCGGGCGTACCGCAATAGAGGTCGCCGCGGCGAATGGGCATGTGGAGTGTGTGCGCCTTTTGCTCAATGCGGGCGCTGCCGACTACAGAGGCGCACTGTACACAGCCGCTCTGTGTGGGGAGCATGCAGTGGTGGATTATCTGCTTTCCCACGGTGTCCTGCCGGGGCTGGCTTCGGAGTGGGCCTTGCTGAGCGAGAATCCGCATCCCGGTTTGCTTGCGCAGCGGAAGCCGGATGTGGATATGGCGCTGACGCTGGCTGTAACGATGGATTGCCCCGCAGCGGTGAAACGTCTGGTGGAGATGGGCGCGGATGTGAATCGCCCGAACTTTTACCCGTTGCACGAGACTTTTGTGGTGGACATGGTGCGGGTTCTGGTGGAATGCGGAGCCGAGCTCGAGCGCCGCAATGCGGAGGGGCTTACACCGCTGGAGCATGCCCGCCGGGAGAATTATACGAGGGCCATTCGCGTGCTGGAAGAACTGACAACACCTGCACAACAATGAAGAATATCGCCATTCTGAGTCTGATGCTTTCCCTTGCCGCCTCGGCTGCCAATGAGCGTTTTGCGGAGGAATCCACCCCGCTGCACCGCGCCTGGAGCAAGGAATCCGCCCGACTTATTGCGGAGGGGGCGGATGTGAATGCACGCGATGCCGCCGGGCGCACGCCCTTGTTTTATGTGGATTATCCGCCCAAGGCCGAGCTGTTGCTGCGAGCCGGGGCAGATGTTCACGCCCGCGACAACGAGGGCAACACGCCGCTGCTGGGATTATCCGGTATAGCTTGCGTGGGGGAAGAATACAACCGGAAGAACATGGAGGAAATCGTTCGCATGCTGGCTGCTGCCGGGGCGGATATGAAAGCCCGCAACAAGCACGGCTACAATGCCCTGGACCTTGCTCTGGCAGCAAAATGGAACGGTGAGCTGCCGGATGTTCTGCGCGCCTATGGCCTTCGCTCCACTCCGGAGCGTGAGCTGGTGCATGCCTGCGGTGAAGGACATCTGGAGAAGGTGCGCCGTTTGCTTTCGGAAGGAGTGAGCCCCGATGCGCGTGATATCCACGGCCAATATGCGCTTTCCAAGGTGATGGATGAAGGTGTGTTAGGGCGCGTGCCGCACGCGAATGAAATACTGGAAGCGTTGCTTGCCGCAGGTGCAGACCCGAACGTGGAGAATGGCTCCGCGCTGTATCGCTCCTGCCTGCTGAATGCGGCTGACCATGTGCGCCTTCTTCTGAAATATGGTGCCAAGGCCAATCTCCGTCCTTTGCATTACCGCACGCGCAATCTCTCCGCCGACCTCTTGCAGCAGCTGGAAGCTGCCGGCGCCACAATTCAACCCGAACCCTGATAACCCATGAATATCAATACCTCATCTTTCCTTCCTCTTTTCCTTACTGTGCCTTGTCTTGTGGGTGCCGCTGAGCCGGGCACCGAGGTATCTTCTGCTCTGCCGGATGCCGTGGTGCAGGCTATCATCAATAGCGATATTGCCGCTTTGCCGCAGGATTCCCAGGTGCTTAATCGCCTTATTCCCGGCTACATCCCCACTCCCATGAGCGGGGAGAGTGAGAACCCTAAAGATGGCATGCATGTGAATGCGGGCGGGAATGCGTTGCTGCTGGCGGCCTCCCTGGGGCGTACAGAGGTGCTGCGTTTTCTGCTGCCGCTCTGCAATCGGGAGGCAGAGGATGCTCGGGGGCGTACTCCTATTGTGTACGCTGCTGCGGCGGGACATACGGACTGCGTGCGTCTGCTGCTGGAGGCGGGGGTGCAGCAAGCCACTGCAGCTCTGGAGATGGCTGCCTTTTACGGCCACCGGGAGGTAGTGGACTTGCTGCTCAGCCGGGGGGTGCAACCCGGGCGGGCGGCAGAGTGGTCGCTGGCCGGAGGCATGCCGCACGAGGCTCTGCTCAGTCGCTGTGCTCCGGATGTGAATGTTGCCATGCAGATGGCCTTGGCGCACGACCGCGATTATGCCGTTCGCACTTTGCTGAAACGAGGTGTCAACCTGCAGCGCTATGGTGCCGAATGGCTGATGCTGGCCGCCAAGGAGGCATCTCCCTATGTGCTGGAACTCTTAGTGCGAGCCGGTGTCAACCCGCAGCAGAATGTGGCCGGATTCAGCGGCTGCTCTGCCCTTATCTGGGCGGCACGATGGGGAAATGAGGCGAATGTCCGCACCTTGCAGAAGCTGGGTGCAAAGGTGGCTCCGGAGGATAAAGAGGCCTTGCAGCTGCAGCTCAGCCTGGCTGTCGGGGAGCAGCAGACGTCTGCCATTCGTCAGTTACTCTACCTGGGTGCTGACCCACGCTATACGTCGAAGCGGATAAAGCATTCAGCATTGGAAACCGCTGAGCGTGTGGGGGAGGCCGAAACTCTGCGTTTGTTGCGTGCTGCTGATTTTCCATTCCTTTCCCTCCACGAGTGTGTGTATAAGGGCACTCCCGAGCAACTGGAGACGATGCTGAAACATCCGGGGATTTTCCCGGTGGAGGCGCGGGAAAACGCCCTGACTCCCCTCATGGTGGCTGTAGGAAAAAACAGCCCGACCATGGTACGCATGTTGCTGGCCGCCGGGGCGGATGCCAATGCGGTGGAGCATGGAGAACCTGTGTTGCATAATTATAACGTGGGGCCGGGGGTGGCCAAACTTCTTCTGCAGGCCGGAGCGGATGCGAAAGCTGTCTCCTGCTACGGGCAGAATGCTCTGGAATACCACATGGGCCGTCCGGCTGTTCTGGGGCTGCTGCTGGAGCATGTCGGTGATAAGGCGACTGAATGCAGCGGCGGCTCCAGAACGCTGCTTATGCGAGCCGTGGCGTACCAGAATATCGAGAGCGTGCGCCTGCTGCTGGAGAAAGGCGCGGATGTGAACGCGCGGGATGAGCAGGGGCGCACGGCTTTGCACGAAATCACGTGGACGACCGGTATCCCCCTGCAGATAGCCCGCCTGCTGCTGGAGCATGGTGCAGATGTGAATGCGCGGGATTCGGAAGGTCGCACGCCGCTGTTGGATTCGCCCGGCATCGGTTCCGGCTTGGTGGAAGCGCCGGATGCCACGCCGGAGTTGCTCGACCTCTACCTGGAAGCCGGGGCAGATTTGAATGTGAAGGATAATAAGGGCTGTAACGCCCTGGAATACGCCTTGAGTTGTCATTATCCCAGCGAGGAGATGATAGCGATACTGCGCGCACGTGGGCTTACTGCCCGTGCGGACTATGAGCTCATGTATGCGCTGTATGGGGATGTGGCTCGGGTGAAGGAATTGTTGGCTGCCGGAGCGAATCCGAACACGCGTTGCCCGCAGGCTCATGCCGAGCCGGCTTTGGCTCACTGTCAGGGTACGGCGACCGACCCGAACCCGCATGATGCAGAGATGGTGCAGCTTCTGCTGGCTGCCGGTGCAGAGCCGGATGCCGCGGATGCCAGGGGCAACACCCCTCTGCTGGATGCTGTGCGGTGGGGCTCCCTGAGCGTGGCGGAGCAGCTGCTGGCTGCCGGAGCCGACCCGCGCCGCCGGGATTATATATCCGAGTGCCGCCATCGTGAGTATACGGAGATGAAGTCTCTTCTTCTGCGTGCCGGTGCCGTGCCGAGTGGTATGGAGCTCGTCGACCGTCAGTTGGTAGCGAAGCTCCATGCTCTGGCGGAACAGGGGGATGCCGCGGCTCTGTACAAACTGCGCTGGGAGCATGAGCTTGACTCCCGCTGCATCGATATGCCGCTTGCGGGGGATAAATCCCGCCGCTCGGCACTGATGCTGGCAGCTCAGCGTGGAGATATCCAGCTTGTGCGCGTTCTTCTCTCTCTCGGTGCCTCGGCTGCCAGGCAGGATGCTGCCGGTAAAACAGCCGTGGATTACGCCGCCGCTGCCGGTTACGCCGATATTGCGGCTCTGCTGCGCAAGACGCTGCCCTCTCTCTGAGTTGTTGCAAGCTCCGCCGTTCTCGTCTGTCATGGCTAGGGAACGGCGGAGCTGTTTTTTGCTGTTTCTTGCTACAGCGCTGTGTTATAGGGTGAATTCTATGCAGGATTCACCATTTGTATTAGGTTTTACCTCGGGAGAGCTCAGCCCCTGGCTCTCGACTCGTTTCGATTTGCAGGCATACCAGCGTGGGGCTGCGCTGCTGCAGAATTTCATGGTTCAGCCGTACGGCGGGCTGTGTCGCCGCTGCGGTACGCAGTATGTGTGCGAGGCTGCTGTGCAAGACCCCGATGCGGTGCGGCTGATACCCTTCCGCTTTTCGGAGAGTGATGCACTGTTGCTGGAGCTTTTCCCGGGCGGGATGCGCGTGTTTCGGGAGGGAGGCCCGGTACGAACGGCTGCCGGCGAAATCTACCAACTCTCCGCCCCCTGGACTGATACTGCTGAGCTGCGAGCCATGCGTTACACGCAGGTGAACGATGTGGTGTACCTCACCAGCGTGTATCGTGCACCGCTGGTGCTCAGTCGATATGCGGATGATGACTGGCTGTGCCGGGAATATGTGCCGGAGCCATTTCCCCGCGAGACCTATCTGCCTCAGGCGGATGAATTACGGGTGCGGATGGAAAGCAACGGGTATTATGCCGAGCTGTATCTGGACAGTTCTCGTGGGGTGTTCCACCCGGAAATGAACGGCTCAGAAATAGTGGTGGCAGAAGCGGAGATTCCCTCCCGTACGCTTTTTCTGAATCAATCTTTTTCATTCGATACCAAGCCTTTGCCTAACCTTGCAAGCTCCGGAGTGGTGAATGATGCCGTGTATACAGAGCGGGATGAGGCATCCGGTATGTACCATTTTTACAGCGTTATACGTGTGTATGAGCCTTCTTTTTACAATGGCGGTAAGTCGGCGAGGGATTACCCGGAGTGTTTTATGCCCGGCGTGATGCTGCTGGATAAGGGCAAGCCTTACGAGGTGTGCGGAGATTGGGAGCTGCGCACTTACGGCGAGTGGGATGCGGTGTGGGAATTGTGGCGGAGTTATGATACAGTGAGCCGTTCGCTGGATTTTAAGCACTGGCAGTGGAGCTGCATACGGACAGTGGAGCAGAACTCCTGCGGCGAGCGCGAGAACTATATCATCTCCGGTTCAGAGGATGTCCCCTGCCGCATGGTGCTGGTTTGCCGCTCTGCCACATCCGCTTCTCCCGGGGCTCATGTGTATTTCAACATTCTGGGTGGGCGGCGCGAGTACAAGTTCCGTATCGTCAGCCTTAATTCGGCATTTTCTGCGCGAGCTGCTGTCCTTTCGCATTATATGGAGCCATGTGCCTCGTTCCGCACGCGATACTGGAGTTTCGGGGCCTATGGTTCGCGAAACGGGTATCCGGCCTTCAGCAGTTTTTACCAGGGGCGTATGTGGCTGGGTGGCTTCCCCGGCTTGCCTACCACTCTTATCGCCAGCGCTGCAAATGATTTTGCCAACTTTCGGGTAAGCTCCGCGGCGGACAGCGCTCTGCATCTCACCATATCCGCCGACAACCAGAGCAGGATATGCTGGATATGTCCCGCACGCAGTCTGCTGGTGGGTACTTCCGAGAGCGAGTGGACACTCTCCTCGCACGATGGCAGTGCCCTCTCTCCCATCAATGCCTCCTTTACTCGCCAGTCCTCCGTGGGCAGTGAGAGTGCTGCGGCTGATGCGGTGGAAAACACCATTTTCTATATCCAGCGTGGCCGGCAACGCCTCCGCGAGATTTCCTATAAACTGGCAGCAGATGGCTATACTTCTACAGACACCAGCCTTCTCGCTGAGCATCTTTTTGCTACCGGTGTGAAGGAGTGGGCAGTGCAGCGCGGCAACGGTGCCAGACTCTGGGTGCTCATGCAGGATAATTCTCTGGCGGTGCTGACCACCAATGTGGAGCAACAGGTTACAGCCTGGCAGCGGGTGGCTATGCAGGAGCGCGATATTCTGCATCTGGCCGCGTTGCCCGGGCAACATGCCGCGGAGGATGAACTTTGGTTCGTGGTACGCAACCGGAACTCCGGCTGTATCTCGCTGGAGCGTCTTGCCGGCAATGCCGGATTTGTGGATGGATGTGTGGTGCTGGATGCCGCTGCCGGGGAGCAACCCCGACTGGCGCATCTGGCCGGACTGGAGGTGCTGGTGTATCCCGTGGAGCAGCCGCATAGAGCCGTGGCCGCAAATGTGGCGGCAGATGGCTCCTTGCTTCTGCCGCCGGAGGGGAATGTATGTGTCGGCGCTCGCTATGGCTCTGAGTTGCGAACTTTGCCTCTGGAGGATATGCGTACCTACAACACGGTGCGGCAGGAAGGGCGTGTCCGCCTACGCCTGCTGGAGAGCGACCCCGCTTTCCGCTACAAAGCTACCCATGCCGAAAACTGGGAGTGCTATGACCCCGCTGCGGATTTCCGTAGCTACCCCTATACCGGGGAAGTGCGTGTCTCCCAGATTCCCACGCCCGGTGTAGGGCAGGGCTTTGCGCTCCGTGCGGACAGTGCGTTGGACTTCCGGCTGGTATCCATGACCGTGGAATTTGATTTCCATGGCAGATAACAAAGGCCGCTGCACAACTGAAGTCGTGCAGCGGCTGTTTTTCCGGTTGCTTGGCTGGGTGAGGATTTACTTTTCCACGGTTATCTCGGCTGGCGCTTCTTCGAGGCCGTTCTTAAAGCGTTCGAAAACGCCGCGCGGGTCTTCCGGGGTCTGCCGCAGGGCCTCGAAAATACGGTCGCGCATCTCGATGGCTGCTTTAAACGCGGCTTCCTCGCTGCCATACTGGCGATCAGAGAAGTATTTGGTGAACTGGTTCCACTTGCGGCAGATACTCAGGCGCCAACCCTGGAAGGAAGTCGTTTCGTATGTGTAGCGGGTGATGTTGCGTTGTGTCATGGCTTGTTTTGGGGTTATGGTTTTGTTATCCTGCGGAAGGTAGTTGGGCTCCCGCTTGCGGCTATAGAATGCCAGATATATCCCTATTTTCGCAATCTAAATTTCCAGTAATTAGCCGTGCGTCAATAACATACGCTATCCGGTAACAACTGTATCCTTTGCAGCTGAGCGCTTTTGAAGCAGGGCATAAAACAGGAATCGGCGGGTATTTGCCCGCCGATTCTGTACAATATCGGAAAGTTGTATTTCAGCAGTTCCTTTGTGGGACAAGCCGTATGTTTCCGGACTCAGGGAAACAGGGAGAGCACGGCCTCAGCGGCCTTGGCAGCAGCTCCGCCATGGCCGAGGCTATCCATGGACTCTTTCATGCCGGCAAGGGTTTGGGCACGAGTTTCGGGCGTGGTGAGTTTCTCCAGCTCCGCGATGCAGGAATCCACATTGAAGTCGCTCTGAATCAGTTCCTTGGTGACCGGTTTGTCAATCAGGATGTTCACCATGCCGATATATTTGATGGTAAGCACCATGCGGGCAAAGAAGTAGGTGCCCCAGGCCACTTTGTACACCAGCGCGAAGGGAAGTTCGTGCAGCGCGGCTTCCAGAGTGGCGGTGCCGGAGGTCACAAGGGCGGCTTCCGCGCGATCCATGAGGTCGTGGTAGCTGCCGGGGCAGATATTGATGCGCTCTGCGGGAACTCCTGCTTTTTCTGCCATGCGGCGCATGGTGGCTGCCAGTTTTTCCGAACTGGCGGACGTTTCAAACCGCCACTCGGGGTGGGTGGTGTGAGCCTTCTGCACAAGGTCCAGGAAAACGGGGAAATGGCGTTCGATTTCGCGCATGCGGCTGCCCGGGAAGAGGCCGATGAGGCCTTTCTCACGCACATCGGTGCGCCGCTGGGCGAGGATGTCGTCCACCAGCGGGTGGCCCACAAACTCCGTGCGCAGGCCGGCGGCCTCGAAGAGGGGTTTTTCGAAGGGGAAGGTGCACATCATCAGGTCGAGCATGGCGGCGAGCTTAGGCACGCGGCTCTTGTGCCAGGCCCAGACCATGGGGGCGATAAACCAGGCGATTTTGGTGTTGGGGCAGGTTTTATGCACGCGTTCGGCCAGGCGCTGGTTGAAGCCGGGATAGTCGATGAGGATGAGACCCTCCGGCTGTTCGGCGGCGATACGGGCTGCCATGTCGTTGAGGCGGGTCATGAAGAAGCGGGCATGCTTGAGCACCTCCACAATGCCGATGACGGCGGCTTGCTCTGCCCAGTCCTCCACCCCGGGAGCGAGGGCGTGCATGCGGCTGCCACCGAGGCCCACAATCTCAATATCCGGGCGGCGGCGCAACAGCTCCTGTATGAGTAGCGCGCCCTGTTTATCGCCACTCTTTTCTCCGGCTATCATGAACAGCTTCATGCCCTTTATGCTAGCATATTCTGCCGCTGCTGGCAAGTGGGAAATGCCGGACTCTCTTATAATTTCTGAGCCTGACTCTCTGTGGGCGTTTCGTACGCTCCGATTCCCGAAATCAAAACAACTTCCCTGCATGCAGACTTGACTCCACAGGCGCCTGTATGCTATCATTCTCTTATGAGCACGGAGGGTATTACATTCTACAATCGCTATACGAAGCAGATGGAACAGGAAAAGGTGCTGGGTGAAAAATCCCTGCGCTGGGTGTATGGTACAACCCTGGGGCAGCTGAGCCTGCATGTGTTGGTAAAGCGAGCCTTCTTCTCCCGCCTGCTGGGCGCCATGAAAAACTCTCCTTCCTCCGCCCGCTCCCTGCCGGATTTCGTGCGCGAGTACAACATCAACATGGATGAGGCCGCCCTGCCGCTGGAGGAGTACAAATGTTTCAATGACTTCTTCTACCGCAAACTCAAACCGGGCGCCCGCCCGGTGTGCGAAGGCGCTACGGTAGCGCTGCCCGCAGACGGCCGCCACAGCGGCTGGCAGAATGCCGCCGAGATGACCGGAGCTTTTGTCAAAGGCCAGAAATTTGATTTGCCCGCTCTTCTGGGGAGCCCCGAACTGGCAGAGAAGTATGCACAGGGCGCCGTGGTGCTCAGCCGCCTCTGCCCGGTGGACTACCACCGCTTCCACTTCGTGACGGAAGGTACCCCGGAAGCCCCCGTACGTATTCCCGGTCCGCTGGCCAGTGTCAGCCCTTACTGCCTGCGCCACAAGCTCTCCTGGCTCTGGACCAATAAGCGCGAGCTCACCATCCTGCACACCCCGCACATGGGGGATGTGCTGCAGCTGGCCGTCGGCGCCACCGGCGTGGGAGCTATCTTCCAGACATACACTCCCGGCGAAGCAGTGCAGAAGGGAGACGAGCAGGGGTATTTCGCTTTTGGCGGTTCCACGGTGATGACCTTCTTTGAACCGGGGCGCGTGAAGCTGGCTCAGGATATTGTGGACAATACCGCCAACTGTGTGGAAACATTTGCCCGTGTGGGCGATGTCCTGGGTGATATCTGCTGACCTCCCCCATCTCACAGCCCGTAAGGGCTGTCTTCACACAGCTTGCGTTGCTCGAATGTTCTCCTCTCTCAGCCCGCTAGGGCTGTCTTCGCACCGCGTCAGCGGTTTTCACTCAGTCCGGAGGACTGTCTTCGTTCCGCGTAGCGGTCTTCGCACAGCTCGCAGAGCTGTATTGTTGTTCAGCTCGCGCTGCTCGCTGGTGAAGAACAGCTCTGACGAGCTGTAGAGAAGAACCGCCTTTGGCGGTAGAGAAGAATTGGCTGCGCCAATAGAGAAGAGCTCGCGTTGCTCGCAGAGAGGTTACCTCACGGCTCGCAGAGATGAGTTATTTTGGGATTGACTTGCGGGCACTTATAGGCTATATTTGCCCGCGTTATGTTACAGGCAGGTATTGTAGGACTTCCGAATGTTGGTAAATCGACGCTTTTCAATGCAGTGACCCGCTCCCGCAAGGCTGAGGCGGCAAATTACCCCTTCTGCACCATTGACCCGAATGTAGGTGTGGTGGAAGTGCCGGATCCCCGCCTTGCTGTGCTGGCGGAGATGAGCAAGACGGAGAAGATTGTGCCTGCCGCCATTGAGTTTGTGGACATTGCCGGTCTGGTAAAGGGCGCTGCCGAGGGTGCCGGTCTGGGTAATAAGTTCCTCTCCAATATCCGCGAGACGGATGCCATCGTGCAGGTGGTGCGCTGCTTCGAGAACGACGACATTATCCACGAGCTGGGTAGTGTTGACCCGGTGCGCGATATCGAAATCATTAACGCTGAGCTTATTCTTGCCGACCTGGCCGCTATGGAGAAGCGCAAGGAGAGCCGCATCAAGAAGGCTCGCGGCGGCGACAAGGAGGCTAAGGCCGAGGTGGAGCTGATTGAAAAACTCATTCCGCATCTGGACGAAGGCAAGCCCGCTATCACTCTGGAGCTGAGCGACGACGAGCGCAAGCTCATGCGCGAGTTCTTCCTGCTCTCCAACAAAAAGAGCATTTTCGCCTGCAATGTGAGCGAGGATGAACTGGCCGAGGCAGTGAAGAACCCGGACGCTCACCCCTATGTGTCTGCTGTGCGTAAGTATGTTGCAGAGCATCACAATGCAGAGGCTGTGGTGATTTCCGCCCGCATCGAGGAGGAGCTTTCCGAGCTGCCCGCAGAGGAAGCTGCTCTGTTCCTGAACGACCTGGGTGTGGAGGATTCCGGTGTGAGCGACCTCATCCGTGCCGTGTACCACCTGCTGGGGCTGCGCACCTACCTCACCACCGGTGTGAAGGAAACCCGCGCCTGGACCATCCATGCCGGTGACAAGGCTCCCGCTGCAGCCGGTGTCATCCACACGGATTTTGAGCGTGGTTTCATCGCTGCTCAGGTTGTGGCTTACGAGGATTTGGTGGCCTGCGGCTCCATGGCAAAGGCCAAGGAACAGGCTAAGCTGCGCATTGAGGGCAAGGACTATGTGATGCAGGACGGCGATGTGGTGGAGTTCCGCTTCAACGTCTCCAAGTAATCTCCCTCGCATTTTCACTATGAACCGGCTTCCCATTCATTCGGGGCTGTGGTTCGCCGCTGCGGCGTGCTGTATGGCGGCTCCGGCTCCGGAGTCGCTGAGCGGCGCGACATTGGAGCTGGATTATAGGCAGGCGGAGTTCAGCACGGAGGTACTGGATTCAAAGCAGAGCGGCTGGGTGAGCTTTGCCGAGGTGCGTCGAAATCACAAGGGTGCCGCGGAGGCTTTTACCACCACCGTTCTGGGTATCAAAGAGACTCGCCGTCTGATGCCGCTTTCTGAGCCCGGGAAGGGCGGCATCTATACCTACCGTGCCACGTCCGCAGATACCGTGGAGGTCGATGTGGATATGTGGAAAGCGTACAAGGCGGACGCCGTGCGTGTTCTGACGCTTCATTTTGATACCCCAACCACGGCTACTGCCACCGAGGGGGTGTACCATGGAAACTACATTGGTTCCATTCGCAATATCCGTGTGATTGTTCGCTCCGGGATCACTGCAGCTCCGGCTCCGGACGCCGAGCTTACCCGCATGATGCGCGAGCTGGAAAAACGCCATTTCCCCACGGCCCAGGAGCGCCTCTATCAGCAGCGCCTGCTGGGGCTATTGCGGCGTATTGCTGCCGGTGAATCGGCCGGTATCACCGATTCGGAGGGGAAGGGCAGCACGGCTCTGCATTGTGCCTGCGAGCTCAGCCACGCCGAGTTGGTGCAGTGGCTGGTGGAACACGGGGCAGATGTGAACGCCCGCACAAGCTCCGGCGCTGCGGTGGATGATTGTGTTTGCGGCCCGAATGCCGGGAAAATACGGACTATTCTGCGCCGGGCTCGTACCGGCTCCAAGCGTTAAGCGCCGAGGCTGTGGAGCAGGGGGGCTTTGCCCTCGCTCTCACCAGCCTCGTATGAATACGCTGTTACTTGATAATCTCGATGGTGGCAGGGAACCTGTAGCTCGTGTCACCATTCAGAGCTCGTATGATATCCAGTACCGCGAAGATAATCCAGCAGATTGTCAGTATCGGCAGAAGTATGAAGCCGACGAAAACGTAGACAAGCAAGCCGGCTACGAAGAAGTAAATAGCCCAGGAGATGCCGGTGTTCAGGCGTCGGCGGGCATAATCCGCCACGGCTGCGTCTGCGTCATCCTTCCATATCAGCCAGAGTATCAGGGAGGCAATGACCGGCGGTATGGCAACAAAGGCCGGCACTACATTAGCAAGGCAGAGGAGTACAACTTTCGTGTGGGAGTTCATGCTGAGCTGAGGCAGGAGGGGTGAGAAAGGGTGAGAAAGGGGCGGAGAGCCTGAACATCAGCCTTTTATGCAGCCCGATGCCGTGTGAGGTGTATTTGAGAAAGCGGGCAGCGGCGGGAGGCTGAATTTGCAAGTAAGTGAGAAACGGCAGGGCAAAAAAAACCGCCCATCATGGGGCGGTCTGCTGAGGGGCTGCCGAGCGTTTGCGGCGGGTTGGCCGAGGGCTGGCATCGATATCGCCGCGCCAGTCTTTGAGGCGTGAGGGCGGCACGGTGGAGCGGGAGGTATGAACCTCGGCGGGAGCGTCTACCTCGAAGCGTTCGGCGACCTTGGCGGTGTTGCGGCGGCCACGCGCCTGCACGGTGTAGAGGAGCTGCGTGAGCTGCCAGCAGTCGAGGCCGGAGAGCATGGTGTCGAGGGTCATATCAGCGCGGGCATCCACGCCGAAGCGGTCGCGGACGATGGCGGCAATGTAGGCGGTGGAGAGTTCCCAATGGCGGGCGCGGTCGCGTATCGTCCATATCAGGGCGGCGGCATCGGTCTGGGGGGTGTTGTCGGCCATGGGTTTGAGGCCAATGATAGCGCGGAGGGCGTTGCAGAGCGGCACATAGTGTTTCTGGCTGAGCTTGCGCCATGAGTCAATGCCGCCGCAATGGTCGGCGGTGAATTCGTGTCTCCACTCGTCATATCCGTTGGAGGGGTAGCCCACCGCCACGAGGTGGCGGTAGGCTTTTGTGGAGAGCTGGCCGAGGACGGACAGCTGGGTTTTGGAGAGGTTCTTCATGCCTTGGCGGTGCGGGCACTTGTCACGGTGCCGTTGGTAGGTTCAATGAAGAAGTTGGTTTTCACCTCCCAGCGGAGGCCGAGGTCAGCGAGGGCACCCGCGCCGAGGTTGGCGGCCTTGATGGCGGGGATGTTGATTGAGACCTTGGGCTCCTCGATGGTGAGGTATTCTTTCTTGCCCTGAGCGTGGAGCGTGGCGGCCACATCGGTGAGCTTGCCCTGCATGGCTTTGAGAGCCGGTGCGGAGTCACGGTAGCCGAATGTGGCGAGCGTGGAGTGGCCGGAGCGGTTGCCCTCATCGAAGAGCGCTTTCTGGTTGGCGGTCTTTTTGAGGTATTTCTGGAATGCGGCTTGCAGTTCCTTGAGCTCGGCTTTCAGGGTATCAATCACGGTTGCATAGCGTGCAGCCACGGCGTTCATCTCGCGCTCCTGAGCGGATTCCTGCTCGGTGATGGAGGTCATCAGGGTCACGATTTTATCGGCCACCTTGCGGGCGGTTTCGGCATCATTGATGGTTGTAGTATTCATTGTTTTGTTTTTTGGGTTAAGGAAGGGATTTTATCGTCTGCGGCCCGGCTTCGACGGAACGGAGTCCCGTTCCGGCTACGCCGTGGCTCGCGGCTACGAAACTCCGCCGCTCGGGCGCATGGCACGGCGTGCAACGGGTTCGGTGAGGTTCAGGAGCTGCTGCACCGGGGCTGCAGCTACGCTTTCTTTGCGGTCGAGGAGTTCCTCGAATTTAGCCTTGCCGCCGGGTTTCACGGCGTGAGTCTTGAGCCAGCGGGCTACGCCGAGGGCATCACAGCTCACCACGCGCACGGCACCGAATTTGGGGCTGCGGTATTGTACAGCCACAGCGGTGGCGGATTCCGTGGCCATGGCGGTGAAGCCTGCGCGGTGCCACCCGAGGCGGGCGAAGATATCGCCCAGCTCGGAGGCAAGGAGGTTGGAGCGTCCGTCAATCATGGTATCAGGCGGGGCGGCGAGCCATGCGGGTGGCGGCGCGGATGAAGTCCGGCCAAGTGAGTGTGCGGCCCTCCTGCTGGGCGAAGCTGGCGGCGAGTTTGAGGCGGTGAACGTACTGGCCGAAGCATGAGGAGCGGGCCATGGCACCGATTTGCTGCTGGGTTTCGGCATCAGGTTCGGGCAGGCCGTAGGCTTCCCACACGGCACGCACATCCTTATTGGTGGGCGTTTCCGGCAGGATTTCCCACTCGCCCCGGCGTTCGAGCTGGGCGAGGCGTTCGGCAAAGGGGCCTTTGGTCATTTCGCGTGCGCCGATGTCGGTCACGATAAGCAGCAGCCCGCACTTGCAGCGGTCAAAGAGTTCACGGAGCACATCCAGCGCGTCCACCCCCTGTCGGCGGGTGAGCGCGAGGTGAACCTCATCGGCCACAATGAGGTGGCGGGGGCTGAGGTGAGCGCGGAGGCGGGTCATACCCTCCCATGCGTTGCGGGCTTTCGGCAGGCCTGCGGCCTCGGTGAGTTCGCGCACCAGCGTGGTGATAGTCGGGCGCGTGGGCATGCGGAAGAATATAGTTGTCTCCGGGTACATGAGCTTGTATTTTTCCACGGCGGTGGTCTTGCCAATCTGGCTCTTGCCGCATACGGTCACGCACAGGTGGGCAGTCTTGGCTGCATCAGCCGCAGCCCAGATACGGCGTGCCATGGCGGTGGGGATGTGGTCGAGGTCTACACCCTCCACGCGCACCAGGGCGGAGAGGCGCTGGCGCTGTTCCTCCAGCTTGGCCAGCTGGTTGTCAGCGTTGCCTGTGTAGTTGCCCTCAATGAGGGCGTTGAGCACCTTGTGAGAGATGCCCAGCTCCTCGGCTGCCTTGGTTTTGGTCATGCCGGGCTGGGTCATGTAGGTATCACGCAGCCAGGTGCGTGCGGGGTGGTTCAGTTGTGTTTCGGTCATGTTGTTGAGTTCGGGTTAATAGTTAAAAGAAGAGGATTCGTAGGCATCCGGCAGGCCGAGGGGGCTTCGCGTCTCGCCATGCTCGCTTGCTACGCCCACCCAGGGGCCGGGTTCAAGGTCTTCATGTTTGGCGCGGGAGGCCAGTTTGCGGGTGGTGCGGGCATCAGCCAGGCCGAGGGGGTCAAAGGCTTCTCCGCGTGTCACGGCGCGGTTGTACTCCAGCTGGGCGAGGTGTTCAGCGGTATCAGGTGCCACCATGTTCTCAATGCGGGCCAGCTCCTCGGCGCGGCGGTGCATCACATCACCGAACACGCGGAGCTTGGCCGCTTCATCCACATGCATGGCGCGGTGGTAGATGGGGGCGGCACCCAGCACGCGGTTCTTGTCATCCAGCACAAAGAGCTCCTCGGAGAAAGGGTTGAGCACGCCGAAGAAGTCCTGGCCGGTGGGCAGCTGCCATGTGTGGCCGCGTGCATCCACCACCTCGGTCTTGAAGAGGAGCGTGCGGTGGTGGCGCTGGCGGGATTCTATGTGGAAGCACCCTCCACGCGCGGAGAGTTTGAATTTACGGTGGGCACCCATGAGGGCCACGCATTCGGCGGGGGTGAAGCGCACCAGCTCATTGCCAGGGAGCATCTGGCTGGCGCTCCATGCTTCCGCCGGTGAAAGTTTACGCAGGCGCATGCGCTCCGGGCGGCGCTCAATGAGGGCTTGCGCTTCGGCGAGATCTTCGGCGTTCATGGTGGTCATGAGCTGCCAGCTGTCCTGCGCGTTAAAGGAGAATTCAGGGGCACAGAATCCGCATTCCTCCCAGCCCTCCAGCTGGTGGTTGGTGCGGTTGTTGATGCCGCCCACCACCTGGGTGAGGTAGTCGCCAAGTTGTGCCAGGGTCATGGAGAAAGGAGCGAGGGCGAGGGCACGCTCAGCAGGGAGCGTTTCGCCCGCTTTGATAAGGGCTTTTTCATGCTCCAGCAGGCCGTGGAGCTTTTCGGGTTCGGTTCTGTTTCGCCCGGCCTGAGTGAGCACACCGTCCATGCGGTTGTGCAGCAGGTTGTGCCAGGATTCCAGCTCAGCCTTGAATCGGGGGTTGCCCACGCCCCTGCCACCGAATGCACCGGCTTGGCGGCGGCCTGTCATGCCGGAGCGCTCCACAGTTATCTTGCCGCCGGATATGATGGAGAGCTGCTCCTCCACCGCCTGACTGATAGCAGCGGTGCCATGCTCACATACCAGCACCGTGCCGCGTTTGGAGTAGCCCACGTTGTAGAGGTAATTGCAAAGGAGGTAGAGCATCTCGTCAGAGTTGAGCTGCAGGCTGTGGCCGTCCTCTCCCTTGGTGCGCAGCTTGGTGAACCAGGAGAGGCGCATGCCGGTGTAGCGGTCAATGCAGCCCAGCTGCAGCGGGCGGCCTATCTGGAGCTTGCCGTTGCCGTCATAGCCCTGCACGTGGCAATCCAGCCACACGTCATCGAAGCTCACCACCGCCGCAGGCCACATGCCAGCGCGGGTGGAGAATACCTGCGCCAGCTCGGCATACCCGGCACGCACGCCCTCATGCAGCACACGGAGAGCGGCGGCATCAGGCATGCGGCGGGTCAGGTTGTCATAGCTCCAGCCCTCGGGCAGCGGCATGTTGGGGGCGTAGTTCATACCCTCGTAGCCGGGGATGGTCTTGCAGGTGTACCATTCGTTGTACAGCTCCTGGATAGCGGAGCGCATGGAGCGGTTGTGGCGAGCCACCAGCTTGGCAAGGTGAGCAATGAAGCAGCGCTGAGCCGTGCGTGCGCCTGCCCTGTTGGCGGCTACGGTGCGGCGGTCTACCAGGCACAGCCAGGTGCGAGGGGCGGCCAGCACCTCGCCCGTCTTCTTGTCCTGCTTGCCGTTCTTCCAGTCATAGAAGAGGCGGCGCATAGTCTGCATGGAGAGCGGGCGGCTGGCGGCACCCTCCAGCCCCGCGAGCTTGGCGCTCACATCCACGGCCGCCTGCGCGAAGTGGTGAGTGGGGTATTGCTGCCGGGCGAGCCACTCGCATGCGGTCATGAGCATGCGCACGCGGGCAGCGTCATCCAGCGGCAAGTCGTCAATGCGGAGCTGAGGGTCAAAGTTCATTTACGATTTACAATTTACGATTTACGAATGAAGTGGAGCCGTAGCGGGAGCGGGGATTTTTGATTAGGCGGATGTTACCGAGTCTCTGGAGAAAATCTGCTTGCAGGCGCAGCCTGCCGAACTTTCCAAATCGTCAATCGTAAATCGTCAATCGTAAATCCCCCTCGGGGCTCAGCCATTTACTCGGTGATTCAAGGCGTGAGGGGTGAGGAGGGGTGGGGAACGGGTGAAAAGCCTTGTTTTATAAGGATTGCGGGCAGGATAGCGCGCAGGGTGGCGAGGTGAGGAGCCGCCCGTGTATATATGGGCAAACTGTTGAATAGGTGAGGAACGCGTAAGGTCGCAATGGAGCGGCAGGGTGCAAGCAAGAGCGTCGCCATC
>JAZTYL010000029.1:0-26022 GCA_045636905.1 Akkermansia sp. | reverse complement strand
AAAAGCTGCCGAGGAAGCTCGCGAACGCGCGGAGGAAGAAGCGGAAGCCCGTGCTAAGGCTGAACGCGCCCGCCTGAAAGCCGAGCAGAAGGCTGCCGAAGAGGCCCGTGAGCGTGCTGAAGAAGAAGCGGAGGCAAAAGCTAAAGCTGAGCGCCGCGCCGCCATAGCCGCTGCAAAAGCCGAACGCGCCCGCCGCAAGGCAGAGGAAAAGGCTGCGGAAGAAGCTCGTGAGCGTGCAGAGGAAGAAGCGGAGGCCAAAGCCAAGGCCGAGCTCCGCGCCGCCATAGCCGCGGCAAAAGCTGAACGAGCCCGCCGCAAGGCAGAGGAAAAAGCTGCCGAGGAAGCTCGTGAACGTGCGGAGGAAGAAGCGGAAGCCCGCGCCAAGGCCGAACGCGCACGCCTGAAAGCCGAGCAGAAGGCTGCGGAAGAGGCCCGTGAGCGTGCAGAGGAAGAAGCGGAGGCAAAAGCCAAGGCCGAGCGCCGCGCCGCCATAGCCGCCGCAAAAGCTGAACGTGCTCGCCTGAAAGCCGAGCAGAAGGCTGCGGAAGAGGCCCGTGAGCGTGCTGAAGAAGAAGCAGAGGCAATAGCCAAAGCCGAGCGCCGCGCCGCCATAGCCGCCGCCAAGGCGGAACGCGCCCGCCTGAAGGCCGAGCAGAAGGCCGCCGAAGAAGCCCGAGAGCGAGCCGAAGAAGAAGCTGAGGCCAAAGCCAAAGCTGAGCGCCGCGCCGCCATAGCCGCCGCCAAGGCTGAACGTGCGCGCCGCAAGGCGGAGGAAGAAGCCGCAGAAGAAGCCCGCGAACGCGCAGAAGAAGAATATGACGCTCGTGTGCGTATTCAGCGTGCTCGCTTACGTGCGGCTGAGCAGACTACCTCCGGTGGGAGCTGGTGGCAGCGTTTACTCAGGCGCGTGGGGCTCTGAGAGCGTGCCGAGGAAAGATAAGAGCAGGGGAGATAAAGGGAGCCCCCCATTGATCCAGCCCGAAAAAGCGCACTTCCATGTTAACCGGGCGCCGGGTGAATTCCTGGTAGCCGCTGCTGGTGAAAACTGCGCCGGGGGCCAGTACCGGGTACTGGTTGAATACCTGAGCGGCTTCTACGATGCGAGTCTCTCCCTCTGCGTTTTGCAATAACCACTTGCGCCCCCGCAGCCGGATGCTTGTATCCCCGGCATTATGCATGCAGATGCGGAAAAATACCCGATACACCGGTTCCGGACCACGGCTGATGCGCAGTCCGGCAAAAGCAACCCGCATGTGGAGTGTATCCAGTACCGGCAGGCTGGAGGCCTCAGTGCTCATGTCCTTTGCCCACGGCCAGCGTGGAGAGTTTGCCTACAGTGTTGAGCAGAGTCTCTACTTTTTCGGGGGTGGGCTGTTCCCCTTCCTGAAGGGTCATCAGAGATACCATTTCTCCGAGTAGAGCCCGCATCTCCTCAATCTGCATGCGGCGAGCTGTGCGGGGATTTATTCCCTGCAGAATTTCAGCAAAATACTCCGGTGCATCCGGGTAGAAGATAACGCTTGCTTTTGTGGCATCGAACTGCTCACAGAGAGCCGCGGCAGAGGCCTCCAGCGCTCGAATCCATCCACCGAGGGCAATGAGGTGGGAAAGGTCGGGGTCGCGCAGCGCGGTGAGCTCGGAGTTTACATCGCACTGCGTGGAGGCCAGTACTCGCTTAAACTCCTCCAGTTGGCCTTTCTCTGCATGCTCCAACAGGCTGGCTGAGTGGGTGTTCATCTTGTCACCCACGCCCAGTGCATTGCCGTAGCGGGAGAGATCCATGGCGATGGGCTTTATGTCGTTCATGTGTCCGCTGCGCACGGCCAGGAAGCCATCTGCCAGCAGGTACCCCATTTCCAGAGCCAGAGCACCGGCGTGGGTGGGAAGCTTCTCCGGACGGTTGCGCAGCACGTACTCCTCCGGTATGGCGGGCAGGGTGTCCAGCTGGTCAAAAATCCGGGTGATAGAAGGAGCCGTGTACACATTGATGCCCAGTTCCACGTTCTCGTGGCTCTCGTCCAGCAGAGCGTCATCCCGGAACATGGCAGGTACTTCTCCCGGTTTGCGTTCGGGCGTCGTGATATCCACAAACTCCGGCGTGCCGTCCTCCACGTATTCACCGGCATCGCCTGCAGGAACTAAGACTTCCTGAGCATTCATAACAGGTGCACAAAGAATGGTGGCCGATACAACGAGGTTGAAAAAACGCGGTTTCATGATATTCGGAAAGCTCCGTTGATGTTTTGGACTTGACTCTTGCTCAAATATACATTACTATCTTCGCGCGTCAAGTCTATCTTTGCCGCTGACGTAAAAAATACATGGCGGAAATAAGGTGAAATGAGACGCAATCTCCACATTATCAAATAAATTGCTATGCCTATCACTCCGGAAACAACTGAGTCGGCTCAATACTGGTTTAACTTCGCATGGCTGATTGCCTATTTCCTCGTGCTAATCGGCATGTCGGGGTATGGTTTTCACCGCCTGATGATGGTTATTCTCTACCTTATCCATCGCAAGGATGTGCCGCAGCCCAAGGGGCAGTGGGAGGAATGGCCGCTGGTGACGGTGCAGCTGCCCATGTTCAACGAGAAGTTTGTGGTGGAGGGCCTTCTCAAGAAGGTAACAGCTATCGATTACCCCAAAGATAAGCTCGAAATTCAGATTCTCGACGACTCCACGGATGATACCTGGGAGCTTTGCAAACAACAGGTGGAGTATTACACCGCTCAGGGCTTCGACATTAAGTGCCTGCACCGTGTGGATCGCACCGGATTCAAAGCCGGTGCTCTGGAGGCTGCCGATGAGGTGGCAAAGGGTGAGTATCTGCTTATTCTGGATGCCGACTTCCGTCCGGAACCGGATATCCTGAAGGTGACAATGCCCTACTTTACCGACCCCGGAGTGGCTCTTGTGCAGACCCGCTGGGGGCATATCAACCGCAACAAGAACATGCTCACCCGCCTGCAGAGCATTTTCCTGGATGGACACTTCGCGCTCGAACAGACAGTTCGCAACCGTTCCGGTCGTTTCTTCACCTTCAACGGTACAGCCGGTGTCTGGCGTAAACAGGCTATTGTGGATGCCGGTGGCTGGGAGCACGACACCATCACCGAGGATATGGACCTTTCTTACCGCGCTCAGATGAAGGGCTGGCGCTTTGTGTACCTGAATGACTACGTCACTCCCGCAGAGTTGCCGGAGGATATGGATGGCTTCAAAGCCCAGCAACACCGCTGGACCAAGGGCTGTATCCAGGTGTGCCAGAAGATGCTCTGGACGATTTGGCGCTCTCAGTCTCCGTTCAAAGCCAAGATGGAGGCTACAACGCATTTGACCTGCAACTATTCGTACCTGGCGCTGATTCTGCTCTGCCTGCTGGTGATGCCCATTTGTACGAATCTGATTCACCCCACCGGTGAGTGGCACTGGCAGTCTCCGCGTATGATGCTGGTCACGATGACGCTGTTCTTCTTTGCCACTGTGACGGTGTGTCTGTTCTATATCGCTGCTGAGGTGATAGTGCGCCCGAAGCGCTGGTGGATGGTGTTTTTCCTGCTTATTCCGCTTCTGGCGCTGGGTGTCGGTATGGCTGTAAACAATGCTAAGGCTGTGCTTGAGGCCGTATTCGGCAAGCCCAGTGAGTTCGTACGTACGCCCAAGTTCGGTGAATCTCAGGAGGGTGCTCTTTCCATCGAGAAACGTTCCAAGGATTACAAAGCTCTCAAATCTGTACTGGTTCCCAGCATTGAACTGCTCTTCGGCCTGTTCTTCGGTTCCATTGAGGTTGTGTACCTGATTGGTGTTTTCACCGGGTATCCGGGTATGATTCTCAATGTGCTGCTCATGAGCCCCTTCCTGGGCTTCTTCTACACGAGCTTCTGCTCTTTCGGTCGCCTGATAGATGGCATGCGCCAGCGTCGCGCAGCTGCACGGAATGCAGCATAAGAACGATTCTTTCGCAATCTGTTGTAAAGTATATACCTGCTCATTAATGTTTAAATCTACCAGACTGCTTCTTGCGCTTATACTTGCTGCGGCATCGCTGCAGGTGTCCTGCAAGCACCGAGCCTCCGGTATCAGCGAGTATACAGCCGGTCCGGACACGCCGCCTCGTGCGGTTATTCGGGATGGCGTGGCAATCACCCTTCGTGACCAGAAACTTACTGTTATCCGTGATGGTAAGAAGGTGAAGGATTACGACATCAGCACCTCCAAGTTCGGTATCGGTGAGACCAAGGGCAGCCACCGCACTCCCACCGGTGTGCATGCCGTTTCCAAAAAAATAGGGGACGGCCAGCCCAAGGGGATGGTGTTCAAAGGGTGCCGCCCCACAGGTGAGGTGGTGGGCGTGGATGCTCCCGGGCGAGATCCTATCGTGACGCGTGTTATCCAGCTGGCAGGCTTGGAGAAGATGAACAGCAATTCTCACAACCGCCGCATTTATATACATGGCACTCCCGAGGAACGCAACATCGGGCGCCCCTCGTCTTACGGCTGCATCCGCATGCGCAGTGAAGATGTGGTGGATTTGTACCCGCTGGTGAGCCGTGGTACCCCTGTAGTGATTGAACGTTGCTCGCAGGATATGTACCTGCGTTCTGAGCGCAACAACTCTACTCCTCGTATCCAGATTCCCAAGAGTGTGGTGTCTTCTCTGCCGAATGACGAGCTGCGCCGCAGGGTAGTGCGCCGTGGTTCCAAGTCCGGAGTGCGCTCTTCCCGCCGTACCCTGGCCGGCAGCAGTAAGCTGAAACAGCGTAGCACCGGCAGGAAGCTCGCCCGCCGCTCTGTGCGCAAAAGAAGTTAAGTACGACATTCCGGCAGAAGCCGGAGCTTAGATTCGCAAAACAGACAAGCGACAGTGAGACGGACATTCCGCTCCCTGTCGCTTGCTGAATTTTAATGATGAGTTAAAGTGTGATGCCCAGTTGCTCCGGCAGGGCAATACGCGGACGCTCGGTCAGAATCTCGCCGCCGTGAGCACCCACTGCCACGGTGTGCTCGAAATGGGCTGCCCAGGAGCCATCGGAGGTGACAGCTGTCCAATCGTCCTCCAGCACCTTTACGCGGAAGGAGCCCAGCGTAATCATCGGCTCAATGGCCAGAATCATGCCGCGCTTGAGGCGAGGCAGCGGGTATTTGGGGCGGTAATTCGGAATCTGGGGTTCCTCGTGCAGCTTGCGTCCCACACCATGCCCCACATAGTCGCGCACGATACCGAAGCCGAAGGGTTTCACAAAATCCTCTATGGCGCCGCAGACCTCTGCCAGGGAGTTGCCCTGTTTTGCCTCGGCAATGCCGCGGAAAAGCGCTTCTTCTGTCACAGCCAGCAGGCGGCGGGCTTCTTCGCTTACATTGCCCACAGCTACGGTCATGGCATTGTCGCCATACCAACCATCGACGATGGCTCCGGCATCCAGTGATACGATGTCACCATCCTGTATCACACGCTTGCCGCCAATGCCGTGTACGATTTCTTCATTGACGGAGATACAGAGCTGCCCGGGGTATCCGCCGTATCCCAGGAAGGCGTTGCCGCATTTTTCGCGTCGGAAGAGCTCGGCGGCGTAGTCGTCTATTTCTTTGGTGGTGATGCCCGGGCGGATAATGGGCATAAGATCCATCAGAATGCGGGCGGAGACTTCTCCTGCCTTGCGCATTTTGCTGATTTCGTTCGGGTTGCGTACCGGTATGCGTTCTGCCATGGTAATGTGCCGTTTTCGGAGAGTATAGCACATCCTCCGCAAAAAGCAAGTGCTATGCTGTTCGGCTGTTACAATAGTGTAACAACGGTGTAGTAAAAGTGTAACACGCGTCCGGCGTTTTATCCTCGTTTTTGTCCGGCAGAGGTGATAGAGTTCTCCGAGAAAGGAAAACTTTAACCAAGTTGTACGTTTATGGCATTTCATGTTCAAATGAGTGATGAGGTAGAGGCTTCGCTTCGCAAGAGTGCGTTGAAAAACAAAATCTCTTCGGTGCTGGCATGTATTCTCTTTATGTTGATGGGGGGTAGTATTCTGTACTTTACCGCTATATTTATTGTGGGGGAGAATCCCTCTTCCTTCCTTACTTACACACCTCCACAGGAAGATGAGTTTCCCTCCCATGAAGCTGTTGTCTGCAATCCTCCATCTATGGCACGTCCGGTGTCCTCTGACGTGATTCCCCACGTTTTCGTGGCCACCGGCGCAACCCATGTCTCGCTGACTCCCGTGGAAATCGATATGTCAGATGGCCTTTTTGCCGATAGTTTGCTGAATCTCGGGCCGGTCGGCGATTTAGGTGAGGGCCATGGAAGCGATGGAAGCGGTCTGGGGACCGGAAGAGCCGGAGGCTCCGCTCTGGTGGGGACATTCTACGACCTCAAGCAGACCGGTAAGGGCCGCAAACGCAAGGTGTCTGACCTGGCCTCCGGAGGGG
Organism: Akkermansia sp.; assembly: GCA_045636905.1. GTDB lineage: Bacteria > Verrucomicrobiota > Verrucomicrobiia > Verrucomicrobiales > Akkermansiaceae > Akkermansia. The sequence goes on along the minus strand of JAZTYL010000029.1, from coordinate 19,596 downwards.
ACACCGGTGTGCTGACCATTAACCGCAACAAGTACTACGAGGTAATCTCCCATTTCCTGAACAGGGGATGGAGAGCCTCTCTGCTCTCCGGGTACTACGAGTCCGACCGCAAGCTGTATGCCTCCAACTTTTACATGCCTGTGGCGCTGGCTCGCTATGCTCCCATTGCTTACCAGGTGGGCGATAACAAGAAACCCGAGTCTCAGTGGATGTGCCAGCCCTCCGGTTGGTGTGTGGTATACCGCGGTAAGGTGCGTGCACCTAAGACCGGTACTTATCGCTTCATCGGTATGGGAGACGACTGCATCGCTGTGCGTTTCAACCGTAGGCTTGTGCTGGAGGGTGGTTATCGTCTCCCGTCTGCAGGGCCGGCCTCTCCTAAATTCCTGCTTTCTTCTAAAGAAGGACGCGAGGCCTTCTTCAACGATGTGAAGACCGGGAGGGATCACAACCACAAGGGCTATGAGCTCATCAACACCATCGAGGGTATCGGTGTGTGGGGGCGAGAACTGGGCGGCCTGATGGCCGGTGCCGAGTTTAAGGTAGAGGAGGGGAAGACTTACCCCATTGAGATTCTGGTGGCGGAAGAAGGTGGCAAGTTCGGTTTCATGCTCTTTATCGAGGATATCACCCATGGCAAGAACTCCAAGGCCAAGAAGTACGATATTTTCCGTACAAACTTCTCCAACCCCTCTGCAGATGAGGTAAACGAGATGCTGAAGGCTGAGAACTCGAACGACCCCGGCAACAAGATTTCCGTTCCTTACAACGAGGACTCCCCCATCTGGACAGCCGTGCCGTAAGTTGTCTCAGCATTTGTTCGACATGGTTCTCTGTAACAATCTTGTAACACTTGCCCGGCATTTTATTCTCGCTTTTGCCCGGTGGATGTGGTAGATTCCTCGTGTAAGGAAAACTTTAACTAAGTTGTACGTATATGGCATTACATATTCAAATGAGTGAAGAGGCTGAGGCCGAGCTTCGCAAGAGTGCGTTGAAAAACAAAATCTCTTCGGTGCTGGCATGTATTCTCTTCATGCTGCTGGGGTTTGGTATTCTGTACTTTACCGCCGTGTTTATTGTGGGTGATACCCCCGTGTCTTTCCTGGCATACACCCCGCCCTCGGAGGATGGCCCTCCCACCAATGAGCCCACTCCCCGCGAGCTGACCTCCAAGTCTTCTCCCGCCTCTTCTGCTGTGGCACCCTCCGTTATCGTGGCCACCAGCGCAGCCAGCGTTGCGATGGCTCCTGTGGAAATCGATATGTCCGATGGTCTTTCCCTGGATAGCTCCCTGGACCTGGGTATGGGCATGGGCGATGGCTTGGGCGATGGCCTGGGCAGCGGTGGTAGCGGTCTGGGTTCCGGCAGCGCCGGTGGTTCGGCTCTGGAGGGTACCTTCTACGACCTCAAGCAGACCGGTAAGGGGCGTGCTCGTAAGCTGTCGGATCTTGCTAAGAAAGGTGGGGATGGTACTCTTACCTACGATAAAAACGGCTATTACGCTGCACTGGCCAACTTTATTAACAAGGGCTGGAGCACCGGTCAGTTGGCTAAGTACTACGAGTCTCCCAATAAGCTGTATGCTTCCAACTTCTTCCTGCCCTCCGCTCGTGCTCGTTACGCTCCCATCGCATATCAGGTAGGTGACCTGAAGAAGCCGGAAAATCAGTGGATGTGCCAGCCCTCCGGATGGTGTGTGGTATACCGCGGTAAGGTGCGTGCCCCCAAGACCGGCAAGTTCCGTTTCATCGGTACGGGCGATGACTACCTTGGCGTACGTTTCAACCGCAAGGTGGTTCTTTCCGCAGGTTATCGTCTCTTCACTCACTATGACCCCAAGGTGAAAGGGGGGCCTAAGTTCCCGCTTTCCTCTAAGGAAGGACGCGATGCCTTCTTGAAAGATGTGAAGGCCGGGCGTGACCACGAGCACAAGGGCTATGAGCTGATTAACACGATTTCCGGTTGTGGTCGTTGGAATGGTGAATTGGGCGGTCTGATGGCTGGTGCTGAGTTCTCCGTGAAGGAGGGCGAGACGTATCCCATCGAGATTCTGGTGGCTGAAGAAGGTGGTTATTTCGGTTTCGTGCTGTTCATTGAAGATGTTACCGATGGTAAGAACTCCAAGGCAACCAAGTACGACCTGTTCCGTACAAACTTCTCTTCTCCCAACGTAGCTGAGATTACCAAGATGCTGGAGGAGGCCAGTGCTACGGACGGTAAGGGTGGTGCCGAGATTCCTTACAACGAGGACTCCCCCATCTGGACGGCTGTGCCGTAAGCATGCCCGGTTGAATTCTGTACTCTCATCAGATTTGGGCCGCAGCGTTAATCGCTGCGGCCTTTTGAGTTGTATCCGAAAAAGATTGAGGCGCGTTTTCATGTAACAATTTTGTAACACATGAGCCGCATTTTCTCCTCGCATTTGCTCGATTGATGTGGTAGATTAGCTCTGTAAAGAAAGCTTTAACCAAGTTGCACGCTTATGGCATTACATATTCAAATGAGTGAAGAGGCTGAGGCCGAGCTTCGCAAGAGTGCGTTGAAAAACAAGATCTCTTCGGTGCTGGCATGTCTCCTCTTCATGTTGTTGGGGTTTGGTATTCTGTACTTTACCGCCGTGTTTATTGTGGGTGATACTCCCGTGTCCTTCCTGGCATACACCCCGCCCTCGGAGGATGGCCCTCCCACCAATGAGCCCACTCCCCGCGAGCTGACCTCCAAGTCTTCTCCCGCGTCCTCTGCTGTGGCTCCTTCCGTTATCGTGGCCACCAGCGCAGCCAGCGTTGCGATGGCTCCGGTGGAAATCGATATGTCCGATGGCCTTTCCCTGGATAGCTCCCTGGACCTGGGTATGGGCATGGGCGATGGTTTGGGCGATGGCCTGGGCAGCGGTGGTAGCGGCCTGGGTTCCGGCAGCGCCGGTGGGTCTGCTCTGGGGGGTACTTTCTACGACCTCAAGCAGACCGGTAAGGGCCGCAGCCGCAAGGTGTCTGACCTTGCAACCAAGGGCGGCGACGGCGTGCTGAAGATTAACCGCAACAAGTACTACGAGGTAATCTCCAATTTCCTGAACAAGGGCTGGAGCGCTTCTCAGCTCTCCAAGTACTACGAGTCCGACCGTAAGCTGTACGCTTCCAACTTCTACATGCCTGTGGCTCTGGCTCGCTACGCTCCCATTGCTTACCAGGTGGGCGATAACAAGAAGCCTGAGTCTCAGTGGATGTGCCAGCCTTCCGGTTGGTGTGTGGTATACCGCGGTAAGGTTCGTGCTCCCAAGACCGGTAAGTACCGCTTCATCGGTATGGGAGACGACTGCATCGCCGTGCGTTTCAATCGTAAGCTTGTGCTGGAGGGTGGCTACCGTCTTCCGTCTGCCGGCCCTTCTTCTCCCAAGTTCATGCTTTCTTCTCAGGGGGGGCGTGAAGCCTTCTTGAGGGATGTGAAGGCCGGGCGTGACCACGATCACAAGGGTTACGAGCTTATCAACACCATCGAGGGTATCGGTGTGTGGGGCCGCGAACTGGGCGGTCTGATGGCCGGTGCCGAGTTTGATGTGCAGGAGGGTAAGACCTATCCCATCGAGATTCTGGTAGTGGAAGAAGGTGGTAAGTTCGGTTTCATGCTCTTTATCGAGGATATCACCAATGGCAAGAACTCCAAGGCCAAGAAATATGATATCTTCCGCACAAACTTCTCCAACCCCTCTGCTGACGAGGTGAACGAGATGCTGAAGGCCGAGAACTCGAACGACCCCAGCAACAAGATTTCCGTTCCTTACAACGAGGACTCCCCCATCTGGACGGCTGTGCCGTAAGTCTCGGGGTGAAAGTTCCATTCATTTGAACAAAGAAGGGGCGCAGTGGATAACACTGCGCCTCTTCGGTTATTTGAGTCAGGCCGAGTTGGAAAGCGCATTTTTGGCTTGCCATGCCGCGTGGAATATGCTAAATAGTACAGAACCCGCTTGCTATGCGGCGAACTGATACAGATAGCCATGAATGCAAAATATATACTCCCACTGATAGCGCTGGGCATAGCTGCTGCTCATGCCGGCGAACGTGAGACGTTTGATTTCGGCTGGAAATTCAAATACTTTGGTGGTTTCGACCCGGCAGATGCCGGTTCTCCGACTTGGTGCACCGGGTACCAGGGTGGACACCCCGCCTCCCACTCTGTGGATGGTAATTTGGACACACGTTGGTGTGCCCCCAACTCTGATGCAGGGCATAAGCTGGTAGTAGCTCCCGGCGTAGAGGAACCTGTAAAACTCTTCTTCATTTATTGGGAGAACCCCAGTACCTTCGACGTAGATGTCAAGGTGGTCTGCCACGACGAGAGCAAGAACTTTGACATTTCTTTCAACCAGGGCGGGCAGGCTGCCAGTTTTGTGCAATTGCCGGAACCGGCCGCTGTACGCTACGTTGTTGTATCTGTGCCCAAGGGGACACATAGCAAGCAGTGGATGAGTGTGCGCGAAGTGCTCTTTACCGGTGTGGATAACAAGCCGCTCAAAGTCCAGCGTGGTAAGTCTGCTGAGGCTCATGCTGCGGTGGATGCCAGCGAAATCGGCTATAAGAGCGTGCAGCTTCCGCACGACTGGGCTATCGAGAGCCCCTTCCTGGTACAGGAACCGAACGAGACCGGTAAGCTTCCTTGGAATGGCTGGGGCTGGTACCGCAAGAATTTTGATGTGCCTGCCGATTTTGATGCATCGAAGGATCGCTGGTTCCTGGAGTTTGATGGTGTGATGTCTCGCCCGCAGATTTATGTGAACGGGCAGAAGGCAGGGGAATGGGCCTATGGCTACAACTCCTTCCGTGTGGATATCACCCCCTTCCTGAAGGCCGGTCAGCAGAACCTGGTTGCGGTGATGGCCAGCAACCTGCCGCTCTCCACCCGTTGGTATCCCGGTGCCGGTATTTATCGCCATGTATGGCTGGAGAAGACCGGTCCTGTGCATCTGACTCAGTGGCCTACCTATGTCACCACTCCCGAGATTTCGGCCCACTCCGCATTGGTGAAAGTACAGACTACCGTAGCCAACACCGGTGATACTCCCGCGGAGGTGACCGTGTATCAGAATGTGGAGGGGGCAGCCGCAGAGCCTTCCACTATCACCCTTGCTCCGGGTACGGAGGGTGTCGTAGAGCAGGAGCTGCGCCTGGCAACTCCCCGCCTGTGGAGCTGCGAATCCCCCAATCTCTACAAGTTGGAAACTCGCGTGGTCATGAATGGCCGCCAGATAGATGAGCACGAAACATCCTTCGGTGTTCGCACGGTGGAGTGGCGCAAGGATGGTTTCTACCTCAACGGCGAGAAAGTGCGTATCAAGGGCGTGTGCGAACACCACGATCTGGGTGCTCTGGGTGCTGCATTCTACGCTCGCGCCTATGAGCGCAAGATTGAGAAGCTCAAGGAGATGGGCTGCAACTCCATCCGCATGACCCACAACCCGCCCGCTCCGGAGGTGCTCGACCTCTGCGATAAGCACGGCATTCTGGTGGTGGATGAGCTCTTCGATATCTGGAAGCGCCAGAAGTACGAGAAGGTGAACGGCTACCATATTTACTGGGACAAGTGGTGGCAGAAAGATGTGCGCAACTTCATGCTCCGCGATCGTAATCACCCCTCCATCATTGCCTGGAGCGGCGGCAACGAAATCATGGAGCAAACCATGAGCAAGACTGATAAGGCCTGGAACGAGTTGAACTTCCGAATCGGTTTCGGCCTGCGTGACGAGATTCGTAAGTACGATACCACGCGCCCCTACACTGTGGGGTGCAACGACCAGAATGCCTGGAAGAATGGCTTTATCGATACCATGGATGTGTACGGCTTCAACTACAAGCCGCATCTTTACGATGATTTCCGCAAGAAGTTCCCGGATAAGCCCTACTATGGTTCCGAGACCTGTTCCTGCGTGGGAACGCGAGACACCTACAGCTTCCCGCTGGGTTGGGGCGTGGGCGATGGCTACTTCAAACCCGGTGCTGTGCCGCACCAGGTGAGTGCCTATGGTCTGGCCAGTACGCACTGGGGCAGCTGCCCGGATATCGAGATGAAGGCCCACACCATGAGCCCCGATCTTGCGGGTGAATACGTGTGGACCGGGTTCGACTACATCGGTGAGCCCACCCCCTACAACCAGGATGCCTCCATCGAGAATAATATCAAGCACCTTTCTCAGGCAGAGCGAGAAGCTATCATGCGCGAGTATGCTGCCATGGGTGCCCGCGCCATAAGCCGCAGCTCTTACTTCGGTATCATCGACCTCGCCGGTTTCCCCAAGGATATCTACTACCTCTACCAGAGCCAGTGGAATCCGGAGAAGGCTCAGGCTCACATCCTGCCGCACTGGAATTGGAAGGGCCACGAAGGCCGCACCACTCCCGTGATGGTCTTTACCAGCGGCGATGAAGCAGAGCTTTTCGTGAATGGCAAGAGCCAGGGCGTGCGTCGCCGTGGTGATGCTCCCACCTTCGTGCAGAAGGACAACAGCCTCCGAGTGAGCAAGAACCAGTTCCGCTTTACCTGGGAGAATGTCGTGTACGAACCCGGCACCGTGGAGGTGGTGGTGAAGAAGGATGGCAAGCCCTGGGCTACAGCCAAGCGTGTCACGACCGGTGATTCCGCTGCTGTGAAGGCAGATGTGGATCGCTCCACCATCGCCGGCGATGGCCGTGACCTCTCCTTCGTGGAGCTGGCTCTTACCGATGCCGAGGGCAATATCGTCCCCACGGACAGCCGACGCGTGAGCTTCTCCATAGAGGGCCCTGCCGAGCTGGTTGGCTTCTGCAATGGCGACCCCACGGACTGGACCTGCATGCAGGACCTCAACCAGCGCTTCTTCAACGGCCGTCTGCTTGCTGTTGTGCGCGGTAAGCGCGGTGAGAGCGGTACCGCAACCGTCACCGTGAAGGCTAACGAACTGCCGGCCATTACAGTGCCGATTACTGTGGAAGCTGCCAAGTAAGACTGCTTTCTGAGCAAATGTCGCAGGCCCCGCAACTTGTAACAGTTGTGGGGCCTGTCTGTGAATTGCAAGATTAAATGCGACACAGCAGAATAAAAATGGCAGTTAAACGGGGCTGTTTCAGATTTGCTGGTGATTATTCTCGGTTCGATCCGGTTCCATGAAGTTAAGTCATTGAATTAGCGTTTGTGAAGCCTGTTTCGGGGTAGATGTAAGCACTTGTTAATTTATTCATTTTCTTATCGTTATAGAAAACGTCTGCTTCATAATCCTCCTAACTGTATACCCTCAAGAATGCTCTATTTTACCTATTTTTACCAGCAGATTTGAAACAGCCCCAGATTTTTTGCTAAAACAGGCAGGCAGAATTCGCTGCGGCGCGAATTCATTCCCTTGACAGACAAGAAAGAGCCTCTGCGAGAAGGTCCACGCAATCCTCATGCCCATTCGCACGGGCGAGGGTCAGAGCAGAGTCAAAGTCATCATTCACCAGACGGGGATCAGCCCCATGTTCGAGAAGAATGCGCACACAATCAGCATGCCCCTCTCGTGCCGCTATCATCAGAGCCGTCGACTCACCAGAGTCACACCGGTCTATATCATCCACCCCCGCCTCAAGAATCTGCGTAATGCTGCTCCCATTTCCGGATTCCGCCGCAGTCAGGAGCGGAGTTCTATCCCATTTATCAGCCTTATTCACATCTGCACCGGCAGCAATCAGCAGCTCCACGATCTGCGCAATACTGCTCCCATTTCCGGATTCTGCCGCAGTCAGGAGCGGAGTTCTACCCCATTCATCAGCCTTATTCACATCTGCACCGGCAGCAATCAGCTGCTCCACGCAGCGGGGATGTGCACATGCAGCGGCAGCTCCCAAGGCTGTCGCGCCACCTTCATCCGTAGCATTGATATCTGCGCCGGCCTCAAGCAATAGCTTCATCACAGGTAAACGGCCTTTGTAAGCAGCACACACCAATGCCGGGCAGTCGGCAGACTCGGCCGCGTTCGCATCTACCCCGGCAGAGAGCAGCAGAGCCACCCCCTCAGCACAGCCTCTCGTCGCAGCCAGCTGCAATACCGAACCTCCGGTCAAATCATCCACTGCTCGCGGGTTAGCACCGGCATGTATGGCAAGCTCCATTGTATCCGCGTCACCACGCTTTGCAGCTTTCAATAATACACTATCCAATTTATGCTGTTCCATCACTATCTGTCTCTTCTAATTGTATTGCGGCTGGTTCTTCATTGCTACCTTATATGGCTAGCAGAAGCCTCTTATCATAGGAGTATAAACCAGGTTTTCACCCTGCCGGTACCGCCGCAGTGTCAAGCCATGATATGGACAGGCACAGACGGTGGAACACTGCACCTGCCGAATGGCTGATGGCTCCTCATATTATTACGTTCAGTCTGAGGATACGGCACCAGCAGCTTTCAGCAGAGCCACACAATCCGTTTCATTGGCTTCTATGGCCAACTGCAAGGCATTTCTACCCTCCTGGTCGACAACATTCACATCCGCACCAGCAGCAAGAGCAGCACGGAGAGTATCTGTATCGCCGATAAAAGCAGCTTCCCATAATTGTTCAACAGCTTGTTCCTTAGTCATATTTATTCTTCGCGCATGTTGTTTACCTGATAATCAAACCTCTCCGTATACTGCTTAGAGGTATGGTGTGCGATGACATCCTCCGGCAGTGCTACCAACCGCATCTGATTTATTTTCCATTCTACCATCACTTAATAAAAAGTCCAGAAAAATTGGTGCGGCTGAGAATGGCAAAATTAAATGCGACACAGCAGAATAAAAATGGCAGTTAAACGGAGATTCTGTTAAAATGGGGCACTGCGTCAAAAAAAAGTCGCGTGAATGACGGGGTGGTTAGCTGCCTGAGTTTGAGCCGGAGGTAATCAACGGAAGGTAGAGCTCGGGTTTTGAGTTGGATGCGGGCAATCATTGAGTTCATCCCTTCAATTCGTCCCGAGGTCAGCTGATATCGGAAAAAGTTAAGCACCTGCTGTGCATGCCTTGAAAGCGTTTTTGCTAAACTGTTGAATGGCTTTAGAGTTGACGCTTCGGCCAACGCTATCCATTCCCCAAAAGCGGTAGCACACTTCTTGAAACTCGAAAACTGAAATACGAGCCTGAGTTTCTCTTTGAGCAGATATGCTTCCAGCAATGGTTGATTGATTTGCAATATATTATCTAATTCTTCCCGTTTATCTTAAGGCAGAGTATTTCTCCGGTACTGCCATCTATTACGCATGTCACGAACTTCTTATCATGCCCTAGATATTTCTCATCTATAATCAATACGCGCCTGCCGTCCATGAAAATCGGGCGTACTTCATCCAAGAGGGTGAGGATGTCCTTATCTGCTGGTAGAATACTGCTCTGAGACAAGCGCAAAAGACTGGAAAGCAGTCTTGCTGATGTCTCCTGCATTAACCTTGCAATGTACCCCATAAGGCGAAGAGTCATGCAACGCTTGGGGTGTATGCATTGGGGCCTGACTACTGCATATTTCGAGCAATGAGGACAGTATAAACAGGGCGTCTCAATCTGCAACTCAATGTCATACTGCATGTAGGGGGTATCTACCACGGTAAGTTGGCGACATCCTCGCCTTTGCATTCGTCGATTGCATAACCTGCACCTGAATGTCTCAGATGAGACAAACTCGTACTTGGCAACTATCTGATTCCCTGTACAATCTGACGCAGAGGTGCGCCAGCCCTTCATCACAAGAGCCGGTATGATATTCATTCCAATCACATATTACCACAACTCTTGGTGGTTGGCGCACCTCAGTCCGTCATTCCTCGACTTTTTTGACGCAGTGCCGTATTTTTGGTTTTGGCGAATTGATTATACCATCTCTTCTTCTGGATAGCACCTTTTTTTTGTGCTCTCATCGTGTCGCATTTAATTTTGCCATTATCAGTTGTGGGGCCTGTCACAATATAACATTGACCGGTGTATGTTGTTGGAGTAGAATGGTGCAGTATGAAACACGCCGTGTGGAGAATATGGAGCTGCGTGCTGCTGGCTGTGCTGGCAGCCGGGTGTTCTGCGCCGCTTGTGCCGGAAGCTCGGGTGAGTCGCCATGAGCGGCTGGCTGAGCCGGATGCTCAGCTGCTGCAGCAAATGCGGGCGGATTGGTTTGCCCTGCAGAAACCGGGGCTGGACAACGCTGAGTACAGCCGCCTGGTGAACCGCTATAACCGTTCCCTGTTGCTCCTGCTGCGGCGATACAGGGCGGACATGCTTCAGGCGTTCAAGCAGGGAGATATGGACTATGAGATACCCGGGGTGGTATTCGAGCCGGCGGGCAGTGGCGTAGACCGCCCCTTGCGAGAGGTGTATGAGGACATAGTTCCTGCCTGGGATGTTACCACCCATGCGCTGCAGGAACATTTTACCGTGCCGGGTATCGGTGTCCCCATGGTGGGAATTATCCCCGCGGAGAATGTGGATAAAACCCGGCAGAAGTTCCATATCCGCACGCGTGGTACCGTGAGTACGCTTACAGCCATCATGGAGTTTTCCCGCAATCCCAAGGCAAAACCGCGCTTGCGACTCCTCGCTCGCGATGCTCAGGATTTTCTCCCGCTGGGTGGCCGGCGCCACAGTCTGGCCGCAGATTTTTCTGCTCCCATAGAGATATATTGGAACCTTACCCGCGTGAAGGAAGACCGTATACTCGGGCTCCTTCGTCCCCAGAAATTGCGAGATGTCAATGGGCTTTCCTGTATCGAGGCTTACGACCCGACAAAGATTCCGGTCATCCTGACGCACGGTTTGCTCTCCAGTGCCGGTACGTTCGATAATCTGGTCAATCGCTTGATGTGCGACCCGGTTATCCGCCGCAATTATCAATTCTGGTATTACAACTACCCCACCGGTGTGACCTGGACGCTCACGGCAACACGCTACCGCGAAGCTCTGCAAGAGGTGCGGCAGCGGCTCGACCCTCAGGAAAAAAACAAAAACTGGGACAATATGGTCGTGGTTGGGCATTCCATGGGCGGACTTATCACCCACTACTGCCAGTGTCTGGAGCCCTGGCAAATGCTGCGTGGGCGCAAAAATGCCAAAGCCTATCTCGACAAGCGCTATATCGACCATAAACTCCCGATACCCGGAGGGGAAGATTTGCGCAAGGCCTTCTTTTTCCGCCCGGTGAAGGCCGGTCTTGTGGTGTACATGGCCACCCCGCACCAGGGGGCTCCGATGGCTCGCTATGGTATTGTAACCGCCTTCATGAAGTTGGTGGAACTGCCGCAGAATCTGGTGAACGAGGTGGTAAATATCGCTACTCTGCAGCAGGATACGGTCTTGCTCAATCCCGGGAAGCTGGCGGAAGCCTTCACCAGCGTCAATCAGCTCTCGCCGGATAGCTACTCCATACGCGGCCTGCAGGGGCTGCAGGTGCGGCCTGTGCCTACCCACTCCATTATCGGCGATGGCGGGCGCGGTGATACCCCGGACAGTTCGGATGGCGTGGTGCCTTACTGGTCCAGCCACATTCCCTGGGGAACGGAAACGATTGTGCCTTCAGACCACTCTGTACAGGATGTGCCGGAGACCTCTTCCGACCTCGCTCGCGTGCTTGCAGAACATCTGCGTCGCTGCGGGCGCAAGGCAGAGTGAGACAGTAGTGCATAAAATTCTACTTTCCTGGTTGACAATCGCGCGTTTATAGTATATAACGCGCGCACACTTCAACCACAAGCAGCACTATGGTATCTCGCAAACACACCACCATCAAACGTAAGGTTAAGAATTGGACGGCGGCGGACTCTGCGGAGTTGTATTGCATAGACGCGTGGAGCAATGGCTTTTTCGGCGTTTCCCGCAATGGTGATGTAACGGTGAATCTGGTGGATACGGATGGCGAGAAGCGTGCTGTAAGCCTCCACACCATTATGAGAGGGCTGGCAGAGCGTGGTACCGCTGCTCCTGTGCTGCTGCGCTTCCGGGATTTGCTGCGTGCTCGTATTGATGAGCTGAACCAGAGCTTCAACAAGGCTATTGCCGAGGCAGATTACAAGGGAGCCTACCGCGGCGTTTACCCCGTGAAGGTGAACCAGCAGCGCGAGATTGTGGAGGAAATCGTCTCCTACGGCTCTCGATACCACTATGGACTGGAGGCCGGCAGCAAGCCGGAGCTTATCGCCGCTATGGCGCACATGAAGGACCCCCAGGCTTTCCTGATGTGCAACGGGTACAAGGACGACGAGTTTATCGACCTCGCACTCATGGCTCAGCGCATGGGTATCAATATCTGTCTTATTCTCGAAATGCCCAACGAGTTGCCGGCTATTCTGGAGCGTGCCCGCAAGCTGGGCATAGACCCCAACCTCGGCGTGCGAGTGAAACTGGCAGCCAAAGGCTCGGGGCATTGGAGCGAATCTGCCGGGGACCGCTCCGTGTTCGGTCTCAACACAGCGCAGGTCATCGAAGTGGTGGATGCCCTCAAAGCCGCCGACAAGCTGCATTGCCTCAAGTTGCTGCACTACCACCAGGGTTCTCAGATTCCCAACATCTCTGTGGTGCGTGAGGGGCTTACTGAAGCCTGCCGTATGTACATAGACCTGGTGCGCGAAGGCGCTCCCATGGGTACCCTCGATATGGGCGGTGGCCTGGCTGTGGACTACGATGGCTCGCAGACCAATTTCCACTCTTCCTGCAACTACACCATGGAAGAGTACGCCCGCGATATCGTCGAGGTGGTGGGTGAGCTGTGCAGCAAGTGCGACGTGCCACACCCCACGCTGGTGACAGAGAGTGGGCGTGCTATCGCGGCCTTTCATTCTGTATTGGTGTTCAATATTCTGGATGTTGCTACTTCCCCCGGTCAGGATGCGCTTCCTCCCGAATTGCCGGAAAACTCCAGCGAGATTCTTAAGGCTCTGGACGAAACTCGCCGCATGCTTACCCGCAAGAATATCCAGGAGTGCTATAACGATGCGAACTACTACCGAGACCAGCTCCGCATGCAGTTCTTCTACGGAAACGCCAACCTGCGCGAGCGTGGTGTAGGCGAGGCCGTGTACTGGCACATTATGGGGCTTATCTCCCGCCGCATTGCCGAAATGAGCGAGATTCCCGAAGACCTCAAAGAGGTGTCGGACAACATGGTGGACTTCTACTACGGCAATTTCTCCCTCTTCCAGAGTATGCCCGATTCCTGGGCTATCGACCAGCTTTTCCCCGTCATGCCCATCCAGCGCCTCTGCGAGCGCCCCACACGGAAAACCGTGCTGGTGGACATTACCTGCGACTGCGATGGCAAGGTGGACAATTTCATCGACCGCGAGGACGTGGCTCACTCCCTTCTGCTGCATGAGTTCGAAGGCTCGGAGAATTACTATGTGGCCGTTTTCCTGGTGGGTGCCTATCAGGAAACACTGGGCGACATCCACAACCTGCTCGGCGATACCAATGTGGTAAGCGTGCACCTGGAGAACGGGCGTCCTGTTTATACCCAGGAGGAGGAGGGCGACAGCGTAGCCGATGTGCTTTCCTATATGAAATACGAGAGCCGCGACCTCGTAGCTCAATTTCGTACCCTGGCTGAGCGCGCCGTGGAGGAAGGACTCATCACCCCGCGCCAGCGCCGTGATGCGCTGGAAGCTTACCGTACGGGGCTGAACGGCTACACTTACTACGAGCTGTAAGTCGGAGGACTGGGGTTCAGCCCAGGATAAGGCGCAGAAGCCTCTGCATATCGGCAGGGGTGTAGCGCTGGTCCAGAGGGAGCGGCAGCAGTGTGCGGGCAAGGCGGTTCTCTGTCTGCTCAGGCTCGGTGGCAGCTATGACCTCCGGCCAGTAGAGGGGCAGGGCGATGCCTGCTTCCACCAGCTCATCCCTCAGCCCGGGAATACCGCATACCAATGGGTAACACATGGGGGCTGCGGTGGGAACTGCCGGTAGGTGCAGACGGTTAATGGCGGCGAGTGCCGCGTGCAGCACGGAGTAATTCTCCAATCTGCGGCGGGCTGCGGTGTTCCAGTCGATGCTGTCTATAAGCCGGCGTGTCAGGGGAGACATGCGCATGGCCGGGCCATGGAGAGATTCTTCCGCCGCATCCATTGCCTTTGCCGCGAACTCTGCCCCATGTTCTGCCCGCTGCAACATACCGAGGGCTCGCGTTGCGCTGCTGTCCTGCTGCTGCGGATGTTTCAGGGGGAAGTCGGCACAGGCTATACCTCCGTCGCAAAGTCCGCCGAACTTGCGGGGGCTGTAAAAGGAGGGGATGCCGGGCAGGGGGGCTGTGTACAAGGCCGTGGTGGCATCCACTACCACCGGGCCGGGGTGGCGAAGTGCCGCGGCACGCACCGCATCCGTTGTCAGTCCGAAGTAATTGACCAGAATCAGCAAATCTCCCGCTGCTGCATCCTGTGGGGGAAGGGGAGCCAATTGTTCGTTCACGGCATAACGCACCACTTCCGGCCCGAGACGGGAGAGAGGTTCCAGCACAGTGTCGCACACAAAGCGCGGCACCAGCACGCGATGCGGGCGCGGCATACTTGCCAGCAGGCATTCCAGCGCACCTCGTCCGCTGTTTACCCACACGCAGCAGGCGCTTTCCGGGTGCGGAAAGTTGCAGTACTCGGGGAGTTCCGGCCCGAAGGCGCCTCCCATCATGTCTGTGGCGTTGGAATCAGGCATCCGGCGGGGTATAGCCCAGATCATCGTATGGGTCGTCGAAACGATCCGGCTCCAGCGGAGCCAGCGGTGTCTGAGGCGTTGTGTGTTGGATGATGAGTGTGCCGTGCTGCCCCAGACGGTTGAATACCCCGCCGAAGAGGCGCAGGGTTGTGTACTTCATCGGGCTGATATCGGCTCCCTCGCGCAGGCAATCTGCCTGGTAGGCTTTGTCGATATCGGCGCGGGAAATCGGTGCGCCTTCTTTCAGTGCATGGTAGAGCGCGTCGTGGCGCAGGCTGGGTTTCAGGTCAGCCATGGTGGTGGTACCCACGCTGTTGCCATCCCACACGTAGCGGCGGTGCAGGATGAGCGTGTCCCCGCGTGCTTCCATGAGTACTCTGTGGGGAGCTTCCGGGTGCAGTCCACGCCAGTAACCGAGCTTAAGCTTGCTGTCTTTCCACACGATGGCTTTTCGCGTGCGCAGGCAGAACCCCGGTGTGCGATGCGGCAGATATGTATACCAGCAATCCTCTTTTTGAGCCGCCTGCTGCACCTCCGGTGCGATGCGCTTGTGAAGCATCACATCCAGCAGTCCTGCACAGCTGGTGAGCGGTACGGTGCACAGAAACATGGCAATGGCGTGCGGTAATTTCATGCTGTTATATTCTAACAGTCAGCCGGAAGTTTGTCAATAAAAGATGCTGTATTTCAGCAGCACTTGTAGCGGCTGCCGGGCAGGGGAAGAATGGCGCGCTCTATCTGCAGGCGCATCAGCTGCGGCGTGAGCTCCATGGCGCTTCGCCCGAGTGCGGAGCAGAGCGCATCCAGCGTATCGTTGCCGGCGGCGATGGCGGCAAGAATGTCCTCTCGCTGTTCACAATCTACAGGGCGCCGCATGGTGGATTCGTCCTTTGTCTTTTCAGCAGGGGAGAAGAGCTCCAGCTGGCGCGGGGCGCTTGTCCAGTGCATGTCGTGCATGAGTTCCGCCGGGGTAGTACAGAGGATGGCGCCGTCTCGTATGATGGCGTGGCAACCCGCAGAAGTGGGGCGATCCGCCTGGCCGGGCAGCGCAAAGACCGTGTTTCCGTATGAGTCAGCCGCAAGGGTGGCTGTGTGCAACGCTCCGCTGCGGAGCGGCGCCTCGGCTACCAGTACAGCGCGGCTCCAGGCCGCCACGATGCGGTTGCGCTGGGGGAATGTGGTGCGCCCCGGGCGCATGGTCATGGGAAACTCACTCACCAGCGCACCGTGTCCGCGGCAGATGTGGTCTGCCAGCTCTGCATTCTCCGGCGGGAATAAGCCGGCCATGCCATAGCCCAGCACGGCGATGGTGCGCCCACCGGCATCCAGCGCGCCCCAGTGGCCTGCCGTGTCGATACCCCGCGCCAGACCGGAGATGATGGTGCAACCGGCATCTGCCAGCTCGCGCCCGAAGCGGCGGGCCAGCGTCATGCCGTATGGCGTGGCAGCTCGTGTGCCGACGATGGCGACACTGCGCTCTGCATCCGCCTGCTGCCACTCTCCGCGCACATAGAGCACGATGGGCGGGTCTCCCATGCGTCGCAGAGCGGTGGGGTAATCCTCATCCGTGATGGTGACTACGCGCACGCCGTGCTCAGCCGCACAGGCAAGCTCAGCGTGCACGTTGGTGCAATCACGCCAGCCGGCAATGATGCGTGCCAGTTTGGAGCCGATGCGTGGCACCTGCTCCAGCATGTGCGCCGGAGCTGTGAGCGCCAGTTCTGCCGAGCCGAAAAACTCCAGCAGAGATTGTATGCGCACTGAGCCCAACCCGGGTATCAGGTTGAGGGTGATGAGGGCTTCCCTTGGGCTCAGTGTCATGAAACGTGACTCAGCGCTCTACGGTGAAATCCAGCCCCAGATCCATGGAAGGCACGGAGTGGGTCAGGCAGCCGAAGCTCATGTAGTCCACTCCGCTTTCTGCTGCAGCGGGTGCCGTTTCCAGGGTGAGACCGCCGCTGGCCTCGAAGTAGGGCTTCTTGTTCTTGCCACGCATTTCCACGGCCTTGGCCATATCCTCCGGGCTCATGTTGTCCAGCAGGATGTAGTCCACTCCGCGCAGCTTCAGGAATGCCTCCACCTGAGTCAGGTTGTCGGCCTCCAGCTCCACTTCCACACCGGGCTTGTCAGCATTAAGCCGGTCGATACAGGCCTGCAGGTGGGCGGTGTCGCCGTCTGTCATGAGGTGGTTGTCTTTCACCATGGCGCGGTCATAGAGGCCGAGGCGGTGGTTGTTGCCGCCACCGTGCACCACGGCGGCCTTCTCCAGCAGGCGGTAGCCGGGGGTGGTCTTGCGGGTATCCAGAAGCTTGCAGTTGGTGTGGGCTATGGCCTTCATGTATTTGTTGGTCATGGTGGCCACACCGGAAAGACGCTGGATGAAGTTCAGCGCCGTGCGCTCGGCTCCCAGTATGGAGCGGGCAGAGCCCTCAATCATCATCACAATTGCACCGGGAGATACAGACTCGCCATCGTGCAGGTACACCTCTACCTTCAGGCTCGGGTCCACCGCGCGGAAGACAGCCTCCGCTACTTTCACGCCGGAGAGAACACCCTGCGTGCGGGGGCGCATCAGTGCGCGTGCCTGCAGGCCTTCCGGTACAAAATACGTGGAGGTTACATCCCCATCACCAAAATCTTCATCGAGCGCCAGCTTAATGAGCGCTTCCATATTATCCGAGACTTTCATGCTGCTCATGCCCATACTATAGAACACGCAGGCGGGATTGTAAAGGCGGAAATGCCTGCAGCTCCGCTTTCTGCTTGCTTTCCCGGGGCGGTGGGTGTAGAATGCGGGTGCTATGGCGAGAATGTTTCCGGCTGAGTTTACGCTCACCAACCCCGGGGATTCGGGGCAGGTGGGAGAACGAATGGTGTATGATGCCCTGCGGCAGATGCCGGAGGACTGGATTGTCATCCACAATTGCTGGCGGCATCTGCTGGTGAAGCGCAAGAAGTCGAACCGCATGCACATTTCGTACGAGGCGGATTTTATTGTGCTGATTCCCGGGCGTGGAGTGGTTGTGCTGGAGGTGAAAAACTGGCAGCGTGCCAAGGTGGAAAACGGCCGCTGGTATCGCGGCTGTGCGGATGGCGGGTATGAGCCGGTGTCGCACGACAGCCCGCTCAATCAGGCCTTCCTCGCCATGAAAAATCTGCGCAGCGAACTCGATAAGAGCTTCCGGTGGGGCGCAGAAAGTCACAAGCGTCTGGAGTTTCGCTGTATGGCTGTGTTGCTGGGGCGTGTCGGCAATTACGAAAACCTGAGCGAGACAGAGTACGATGCTGAAGCCGTGGACGCACAGGCCAACAGTTGCGGTTGCGAAGAAGTGCCTCGCAATGAAATATACGACCGTCTCTACCTCTGCGGGGCGGAGTCGCTGGGAATCGGTCTTCGGGAGCGACTCGAGCAGTTGTTCTGCTTCAATAATCCCTCAACGGCGGAAGATTTGGATGTGGTTCGTCGTTATCTCTTGCAGAATATGGTGATGCGTATTGATGCCCGGACGGCGGCCTCCATTATCAACGCTGCCGCAGCTCCTCTTATCCGCATATTGCCCATGCTCTCCGAATCCCCCGGCGGTGTGTGGGTGGAGGGCTGTGCCGGCTCCGGCAAGAGCACCATGCTCTGCTGCGAAGCGGCCCGTTTGGTATTGCAGGCGCGTCAGCTGGCTCGCCCGGTGCGGGTGCTTGTGCTCTGCTTCAACTTCAATTTGGCCGAGTATCTGCGCGTGCAGTCCGCCATGCGGCTGGCCGGAGTGAAGCATTTCGATGCGGTAAGCCCGCTGGTGCTGGATAATTTCCAGACCGCCATAGAGCGTATTTGTACGGATTCCGGCCTCCCCTGTCCGCCTAACCTGTTTGTGCCCGGAGCCGTGGCAGAAGTGAGCAAGATACTGCGAGCCGATACACGCTATGCGTTCGACCACATCTTTGTGGATGAAGCGCAGGATTTTCTTAAGGAATGGTGGGAGCCGGTGCAGGCCATGCTGAAACCCGGTGGTAAGCTCTACCTGTTTTCGGACGCCGGGCAGAGGCTCTACTCCGAGGCCGGAGGTATCCCGGAGCTGCCCGTGCGTTTGCGCTTGCGTGATAACCTGCGGAATACGGCGCAGATTGCCGACTTCTGTGCCCCCATCCTCGGCGAGGATGGCGCAGCACTTCCCTTGCAGGGGCCGGAGGTGGAGGTGCTTCCCGCCTGCGATGATACTCAGGAACGAGCACAAGCGGTGAAAGAAACCATTCTGCGCCTGCAGCAGGAGAACTTTGCTCTCTGCGATATCGTTGCCCTTACCCCCTGGCGGCGGAATAATTCGCTCAAAGACCCGGTACTTGCCGAATTGGTAGATTTCCCGGCAGATGGCGAAACTCGCGTCAATGCAGATGCCCGCCTCAGCCGCTGTCTGGCACCGGGGGCAGAACGCGTACTGGGCGAAACCATCAAAGCCTACAAGGGGCTGGAGAGCGCCGCTGTCATCCTCACTGATATCAACGCACCGCGGGATGAAGTAGGTTCCGGTTTTACCTCCAACGAGTTGTATGTAGCCTGTACCCGTGCACGTATGCGTCTCATCATCATCCCTACATCCGCAGGTGCT
Organism: Akkermansia sp.; assembly: GCA_045636905.1. Lineage (GTDB taxonomy): Bacteria > Verrucomicrobiota > Verrucomicrobiia > Verrucomicrobiales > Akkermansiaceae > Akkermansia. The sequence continues at coordinate 344 of JAZTYL010000029.1, read as the reverse complement.
GAGTATCTGAAAAAAATGAACCGTTGTTAACCTGTTTTCTTGAAACAACTTTTCTGAGTCGGGCTGGTCTGTCGCTTAACTTTTCCGGAGCATTCGCAGGTGAAAATCTGCGAATGCTCTTTTGCTTGCAGAAAAATGACTTTTTTGAAGCATTGATTTTTCAATGCTTTGCGGTTTTTCTACAAAAAAAGTTGCAAAATTTTTGAAAAATACGCTTGACGTGCGGCGGAGTTTCATGTATACTCTGCGGCACCCCGTCACGGGGCAGCCCGAAAGAGCGAGCGAACGCCGAATGTGCGAGACGCTGAGCATCGGCCGGGTGAGGCAGTTTTTCATTTACGGAC
>JAZTYL010000028.1:0-37271 GCA_045636905.1 Akkermansia sp. | reverse complement strand
TTTTATCGCGCCCTCGCACAAAAGCTTTGCAAACTTCTGTGCCGCTATGAGAAGATTTTCGTTCTCCTTATCACATCCAACAATGATTCGCGACGGATAAAGATTATCATACAACGCCTTTGATTCACGAAGAAATTCGGGAGAAAACATAATTCTATCATGGTTATACTTTTTTCTTATGTTTTCTGTATAGCCAACAGGCACTGTGGACTTTATTACTATATAGGCTTCAGGATTATTGATCATCACTTTTTCGATTACCGCTTCAACTAAAGATGTATCAAAAAAATTCAACTTAACATCATAATTGGTCGGAGTTGCAATTATGACAAATTCTGCACTTCGGTATGCCTCATCGGCATCAAGTGTCGCAACTAAATCAAGCTCTTTTTCTGCGAGATATTTTTCAATATACTCGTCATGTATAGGAGACTTTTTTTGGTTGATCATATCTACCTTCTCGGGTAAAATATCAACTGCAATTACTTGATTATTCTGTGCTAAAAGCGTTGCAATCGAAAGACCAACATAGCCTGTTCCTGCTACTGCAATTTTCATAATTCACCTCCGATGTGCTGTAAAACGATTTTTTATAAAAAAGACAGATTTCGGATGCGAAATCTGTCTTTTTTATGGTCGGGATAACAGGATTTGAACCTGCGACCTCTTCGTCCCGAACGAAGCGCGCTACCAGCCTGCGCTACAGCTCGATGTCGATAAGCGACGGGGGTATTTTACACAAAAAATCGTGCTTTGCAAGACTAAAGTTGCATTTTTTCGGCAGAATGACAGTTTTCTGTGCCATTCCGGCGGCAAAAATGAGGCGCAGATGTACCAAAAACGACGCACCCTCCATAGCCGGGGGGTGCGTCGAAATCTCGGTAGTAGGTGTAACCGGAGAGTGAGAGAAGTGTTTTATTGCTTATCGCGGCTCTTGTGCTTGGAACGCAGCAGAGCATCGTCTGCCGTGTTCTTCTTCACCTGATCCATGGCCTTCTTGGCCTTCATGGAGACTTCGGAGTCCTCATCATCGTACAGCTTGTTGAGCAGCTCCATGACCCAGGCGTGCTCGTGCATGCCGGAGAGGGCGCCGATGAGCTGCATCTTCTGCTTGTAGCTGGCATCGAGGTCTTCCTCCGAGGCGTCCGCGCCAACATTGAGCTTGTCGAACACGAGCCCCAGAAGCTCCTCTGCCTCTGCTGTGCTGCGGTCGCGGTTCTGACCCACCACGGATTTGAGCATGTGCTCGGCGGAGTTCAGGTTGCTCTGAGCCTTGCGGAGTGCCTTCTTGTCGTCGCCTGCGGCTTCCACTGCGGCCTTACCCTTGTCGCGAAGCTCCACGAGGAAGGGCACGATGTCGTCGTTGTAGTAGTTGGCGAAGAAGAACTCCACATCGCGCCACTTATCCGGGTCTTCCGCCTGCTTGCGGAAGTGCTCCAGGGCTTTGGGAGAGCAGGCGCGGCCGAGGGCACCCTGCATCTTGAAGAGGTATTTCTCCGGCAGACTCTCGAAAATCTGGTCGCCGAGCTGCTTCTTCTTGTCCATATCCTCCTCCATCATGATGATGTTCTGCAGGCAGAGGGAGAGGGAAGCGGCGAGCTTGTCGTCCAGGTCGTCACCCTTGAGCAGGGAGATGATGTCCGGGATATCTTTCTCGGTGACGCGCAGGCCCATGGCCTCCCAGATGTGGGAGAGGATGGTGGCTTTCTTGGGCCACTTGGGCTTGGCTGCCACGGAGTCCGCCAGTTTGCGGAACTTGCTGTTGATGCCCTTGTTGTCGGAGACCGCCATGCGCTGGATGAGGGTGCGGAATATGGATTCATCCATGCGTGGGGCGTTGGTGTCCAGCGTCTTGAAGATGAGGTTGTCGATGGTGGGATCCATCTCGGAGGCCAGTGCGAGCAGAAGGCAGGCGAGCTGGGCTGTCTGTTTGGGGGCGCCGCCGTAGGCGTTGCGGCCATATTCATCCTTGGCGAAGGGATCCACCACCATGGTCAGCAGGCTCTGGGCGTCTTCCTTGCTGCATACTACCGTGTAACCCTTGGCCTTGGCATCTGCCATGGTCTCAATCTGGTTCTTGTTGATTTCAAAGGCACGCTTGAGGATGGCGTTGGTGGCGTCAATCTTTGCCTTGCGGGCTCTGCTCTCGGCGTTTTTCTGGGTCACGTAGATGGTGCAACCGATACCCAGCGCAACCAGAGCGCCCAGTGCAATGTAGAAAATAGGCGTTTTGTAGATGGGCTTTTTCTCGGCCATGGTCTGCAGCTGGCGGAGGTAGGCATCGCGGGCAGAGAGCTGCTCTTCGGTCATGCCCTCCTGAGCTTCGGTCTCTACCTCGCCTTCCGGGGCTTCGTAGGCAACCTCACCTTCCGGTGCGGGTTCCGGAGCGGGTGCCGGGGCCGCTGCCTTGGGCTTGGGTGCAGCTGCCTTGGGAGCCAGCCCGGCAGGCTTGGGGGCGGCTGCCTTGGGTTTCAGGCCGGCGGGTTTGGGAGCGGCTGCTTTGGGCTTGAGTGCGGCGGGTTTGGGAGCAGCAGCTGCCGGTGCAGGTGCGGGAGCCGGCTCGGGTTCCGGAGCGGGTGCTTCTTCCTGTACAGGAGCGGGGGCTTCTGCCTCGGCGGCAGCTGCTTCCTGCTGAGCCTGGTATTCAGCCATCTGGCGGTTATATTCTTCCATCTGGCGATTGTACTCTTCCATCTGGCGCTCGTATTCGGCCTGAGCGGCGGCCTCGGCGGCTTCGGCTGCGGCGCGGGCGGCATCTTCTGCGGCGGTGTCAGCTACCGGTTCGGCTTCGGGTTCCGGGGCGGTCTCAACTACCTCAGGAGCAGCCTCAACTACCGGTTCGGGAGCAGGTGTCGGCTCCGGTGCAGGTACGGGCTCCGGGGCGGGAACAGGCTCGGGCACGGCGGCCACGACTACTTCCGGCTCGGGGGCAGGTGCCGGTGTGGGTTCTTTGGGCTTAATGGCCTGGCCACCGGCTCCCAGCAGGGTGGGGCGCTTGGTGGGGGCGGCGCCGGTAGCAAGTTTGACGCGAGCGGCAGGTGCAGCGGCCACTGTGAGCTTGGGGCGTGCACCGGTAGCCGGTGCATTGACTTTGAGTTTAGGAGCTGCCATAGTAATAAGTGAATGGAGTGAAAATTGTATAGCTACTGCGGATAGTCTACTCTATTTTTAACACGATTGCAACCACGGAATGCAGCCTGACGCTAATTTTCCTGCTTTTCTTTCTGATTCTGCGGGGCTGTGGCCCACAGTCGCAGGGCAATAAGGCCGCTGACACATGCGAGAGGCACAATAAAACACCCCACGGAGAGAGTGCGGAAATCCCCGATTTGGGCGCCCACTGCTGCGGCGGCCACCAGGTACCACAGCGGGCTCAGGCAGCAGAGGAGCAGCAGAACTCCCAGCAAACGTTGCAGCAGAATTCGGTGCAGCAGCCCCAGCGGGCGCAGAACCAGGCTCAGGAGCAGGGTGCCGAGCAGCAACAGGGCGTTGAGGATGGTGAGCTCGGCATCATCCGTGGTGTTGTGCAGGTAGCTGCCGATGGTTTGCGGGAATGCCTGCCCGTACAGGGCCAGGGCAGCGGCGGCAAGGGTGAGGTAGAACTGCTGCACGCTCAGCTTTCCTTTGTGGCAGAGGAGCAGCACGGCCCAGGGCAGCAGCAGGGTAATGCCCAAAAAGGTGATGGGGAGGGCCCGGCACCAGAATTGCCCGCAGACGAGTGCCGTGGCGGAGGTCAGCACGACGATGGGCAGGGCGGCCCGCTCACGCAGCCATACGGCAAGGACTCGGCTCAGTATCATCGCCGCACCGCCTATCTGCAGAACAAGGCGGTAGTGCTCCACATCATCGAAGTCCGTGGCGTTACCGCCCGCCGCGGCAGGAAACACACACACCAGCGCGGTGATACATGCCGCCAGCGTGACCCAGCCGCACCACAAGCCGGCGTCTGCCAGACGGCTGAGGGGCATTTTAGGCGTCCAGCGGGCACCGCAGAGCGGAAGCAGGGCTCGCCAGAACTCAGCGCCGATGCCCAGCGCCGCCGCGCATGTGCCGGCGGCGAAAATGCCCGCGGGCAGCACATTATAGAGCTGCCAGAGCGGGATGCTGCCCAGCACCTTGGCCCCACCCAGAAGAGCGGCGGCATTCTGGACGTGCTGGTTGGCCATGGTGGCCAGGAGCAGGAAGAGGACAAGAGCTACAAGGAAGACTCGTTTTCGCATGGTTGAAGGGTGTTGATGTGCTGAAGCAGGGCATCGAGATTCGCTCGATGCAGGCGGTTCCGGAAGGCGGGCATGGCGCCGCGTCCTTCCTCCGTTATCTGACGCAATTCCTCGGGCGTTCGTTCGGTAGTTTGCAGATTTCCCACGGCAGGCATGCCGGTATGGATGGCGATGTAGCTCTGCCCGTCGCCGGAGGTGCCGTGGCAGTGGACGCAGTGGATGGCGAATAGCTCCGCGCCGCTGCCTGTGGCCGGTAACTCGCGGCCGAAGGGGACTGCCCCGGCGGGGTGCGGGGTACGCGTGGAGAGTTTCCGGTCGGGCGTGTCAAATACCAGGCGGGCCGGTTGGCCCCCGGTGTCGAATCCGATGCGCCAGATGGCTGCCAGTGCCAGGACGCCGGTGATGATGTAGAAAAGGTATTTCATACGCGGCGTGAGTGGAGGAGATAATGCACAAACACGGCTGCACCTCCACCCAGCAGGCCACACACCAGGATGGAAGGCCACCAGTATGCCCAGCCGTGCGGGCGCGAGCCGAGGGTGCCGACGGTATCTGCCCACTGCGTGAGCGCAGCCCACAGGATGCAGACACCCGCACCCAGTGCAGCTCCGGCGGCGGCCCACAAGCCGGGGCGGGCGGTGCAGGGGAGGTCTTTGCAGGAAAGCGGGTCGGTTTTCTCCGCGGGCATGAAGGCGGAAATACTCAGGTAGAGGGCAAAGAAGAGTCCCACGCTGCCGGCGAGCATGGCGATATCCACCTCAGTGGGGCTGTAGCTGCCGCCGGTGCAGGAGATGGAGCGCTCCACAACGATGTCGATGCGCTCCAGCCACATGCCGCACAGAATGCCCACGCTGACCAGCGCTGCCACAGGGCGGCAGCTGCGCAGGCGCGGCCACCAGTACACTGCCGGTAAGGCAACATTGAGCACGAAGAGCAGCGCGTAGTCCCCGCTCCACAGCGAGGGGTTACGCAAAATCTCCAGCCCGTAGAAGAGTCCCATGCCGCAGCTCAGACCCAGGGTAAGGTGGGAGAGTCTGGACACAACTCCTTCGCTGCACTTACGGAACAGGGCGATAAGCTGCACTGCGGCCATGCCGGAGAGCAGGGCGCCGCATACGAAGTAGGGCGGCATAATGCCCTCGAACCAGCGTTGAGTGAGGGCAAAATCGCAGCCGACAACACTGTGCACCGTGACGACAAGCGGGGTGAGCAGCGCGGCCATGAGCAGGCAGCTGCGCGCCCACAGGGGCTGCAGCGCGGCAGGCGCTTTTTCTCCCAGCATGCCCAGAATCCAGAATAACAGGGAGAGCAGCAGATAACTGCCGATGGCGGCGGTATCCCAGACCAGTGCTGAGGCCGGATTCGGCCACATTTCGCCGGCTACCGGCAGCGGTACCATCTGCCACAGCATCCACGCTCGCCCCACATGCACCAGCGGAAAAACGGCCGAGGTACACACGGCGCACAGTGTCATGAGCTCTGCATGTCGGGCAATTTCCCCGCGCCATTTCTGCCCGGTGATGAGCAGCACCGCAGAGATGAGCGTGCCGGCATGTCCCAGGCCAATCCAGAAGACAAAGTTGGCGATATCCCAGCCCCAGGGCACGGCGTTGTTCACCCCCAGTACACCTACGCCTTCGGCGGCAATACGCCAGGCGCTCCACCCCAGCCCCCAGGCTGCGAGCGCGATACACAGCAGCACCGTGGCGATACGCCCTTTTGTCGGGATGCTGAGCCGTGCGGTCTGTGTATTCATTGCCCCCACATTCTAGCAGATGCAGGCGGGGGTGACAAGCGGTAAAATGGTGTGTTTGCCGCAGATTATTATCTGCGGTGTTTCGCCCGGTGCTCCGTGAAGATGCGGGAGGCCTCGGCGGCCTGTTCTGCCGGAGCTGCGGGTGCTGCCCCCTCGCGAACGCGGGCAGAGAGCAACTCGGCGAGTTCCTCGTATTTTTTCTGCGTGGCTTCGGCGTTCTGTCCGCCGCTGCGCAGAAGGTGGGCTTCCTGCAGCGTGATTTCCGCCAGCAGAACTTCCACCCGGGAACACAGGCCGCTCCGGTATCGTTTCTTCATCTCTTGCTGGTAAGCCTCAGCGGCTCGCAGCAGGGTGTCGGCAGAAGCGCTGTCTTGTTGCAGGGCTGTGGTGTAGTAAGCGGCTTTTATATCTGCTTCGCAGCTTATCGCTGCCGGTATCATGCCGTTTTTTGCCTGCTGAGCGCGGAGTTGCTGCAGTTCTTCGCTTTTGCTCACCAGTTTGCGGAGCTCTGCCGGGCGGGCGCTTTCTGTGCTGCATCGCATTTCGGCATACAGGGCGGCCTGCTCGGCCTCCATGCGTTCTGCCTGGGTGGCAAGCCCCATGCGGACGGCATTCTGCATATTGGTTGCTTTGGCACGCAGGGCTGCTGCGTGGTCTTTTCCGGGGGCAGGCAGGCTGAAGTTACCGGGGTGGAAGGCTCCCGGCTCGATGAGGAAGTTCAGCGTCTGTGTTTCTGCGGCGGCCGTGAAGGCGAGGGCCAGAATGCCCGCCAGGGTTCGTATCATATTCATGTTTTTTCGTTTGGGTTTTGGGTGTCAGATTTCCGTTGCGGTGAAAAGTCGGTAGCTGTCTGTGCGGGTGGCGCGGAGGCGTTGGGTGGATTTGTGCCCACGCCACAGCAACCAGAGACCGAGCAGAAGGACGAGTGCCGGGGGAATCAGAACAGAGGAATCTTTCCGCATGGCGCGATTCGGCTGCTTCGGGTCGTAGAGCACCTCCACTGTATCGCCCGGTTTCCAGTCCGGCTCGACGCTGCCGTTGATATCCGTGGCGCGGTAGTGTTTCCCCTCCGGCGTGGCATACACGAATATAGGGTAAAGGATGCTTACTTTCTCTCTGGATTTGCGAGTTCTCTTGCCCGTGCGCGTGTGAACCGCACGCGTGTGTTTCTGGTGGCCGATGATGCGTGCCTGTGCACTTTCACCGCGCAGGTAAAGGTCTGCACCATCTGACGTGATGGTAGTGGGCAGCACCAGCGCCAGGGTGATTATGGCTCCAATATACCAGATGAGCACCGACAGAGGAGCCGGTGGCCGGTATTCCACACGGTAGGCGACGTGGCGTTTCTTGCCGGCTTTGGGCAGGGTGACGCCCAGATGCGCCAGAACCATCTCCAGCTCATCGGGCTCGCGCACGAATCGGAAGCCGCCGGGGGTGGAGTGGTTGCCCACTTCCTCGTTGTACATCAGGTAATCCGCTGTGCCGTTGCGTCGACGTACTACGCGGTATATCAGTTTCTGAGTGAGGGGCAGGGAGTATACCATGGGTTTGCCCAGGAATCCCGGCAGGAATATCAGCGCCCTGCAATTGGTGACCGCGTAGATGATGCGTGCATTGACCCGGTAGAGCAGCACCGCAGTGCCCAGGCAGAACAGGGCAAAGAACACCATGATGCAGAGGTAGAAGTTGCTTTTGCCTGCTTCTTCCGGGCTGTTAATCATATAGTGCAGGTACACGATGCTGAGCGCCAGGAAAATCAGGCCGCCCAGGACGCAGATGCAGAGGTTCTTGTCCACTCGCTTGTGGCGACGCTGGGCCCACAGCAGTTCTTCGCCCTCTTGCAGGGCGTGGGCTGTGGCTTCTTGTAATTCTGTGGCAGGGGGATTCATGGTTGCAAAGAAAGGCTGGTGGTCGGTCATGGCCGCGGGTGTGTCTGGAGGTAGCGGCAGAGGCGATGCAGGTTGTACACCAGGGCTCCGAAGGAGGCAAGGAACAACAGCAGAATGACTGCCGGGCGCTCGAAGCGATTGCTCGCCGCTCGCATGGCATGCGTGGGTTGCTGTGGGTCGTAGAGGATTTTCACCCTGTCTCCGGGGACTCCGATGGGGCGCAGGTCGCCAATCTGGTCCGTGGTTGTGGTCATGAGGCCATCTGCTGTGCGGAATTGCAGCACGGGGTGGTAGAAGGTTGCAGGCTTTTTGAAGCGGCGGCGTCCGGTCATGCGAACCTGCGGTTCGTGAGCGGTGATGGTGGCGGTAGTCGATTCGCCGAAAAAGGAGAGCGGTAACTGCGGGTCTGTGTTCCACTCGTGCACCCCCGCATAGACAGCCAGCCCCGCCAGCAACAGGGGGTAGAGCAGGTGGCTTGTTTTGGGGGGAGTTGCTTTCCTGTTCCCGCTGCCGGGCGGTGGCAAGGTTACGCCGCAGCTTCTCAGGTGAGCCTCCAGCTCACGGACGCAGCGCACATGTTCAAAGCCCTCCGGAATGCGTACATGGCCGACTTTCTGTTCCAGGAGCACATAGCTGGCCGTGCCGTCCTTATGCCGTGTCAGTTCCTGCACCATGCCGGGAGCTATTGCCACCGCGCGGGCTTTGCATCTGCCCAGGGGGGAGGTGGTCACAATGATAGCCCTTTTTCGGGTGAGCACATAGGTCGTGCGGTGATTGCTGAGTGCCTGATATCCCGCCGCCAGCAGGCAGAGCAGTGCTATGCCCGGCAGGAAGAGCATGGTGTGCCAGTCCTCCGGGTTCGCGCCGCCCGGGGCCAGGCAGTCCCACACATACATGCCGTAGATGAACAGGAAGGGTATGCTGACGAGAAGAAAGCTCACCACGTAAAAATCAACAATCCGGCTCTTTTTCTCAGTCCACAGCACTTCTTCACCATCCTGCAGGGTTGGTGCAACTGTTTGTGTAGGGGCTGGGCGGGAAGCGGTTAACATGGGCGTCTGTGGGTATTATATCAGCAACGGGGCGCTTGGCAAGCCTTTTGTTGGAGAGGGAACGGCGGTATGAATTGCAAGTATGAATGCGGCAGATGCCATATTTGCGTTAGAATAAAGATAGAGCTTGCCGGCGACACTAAATATGTTATCCCTGCACAGGAAATACTCACTATAAAAATCTTTGAGCTCGTCCGGACAAAAACAAGGAGAAATGACTTGTTTATGTCAAAAGGAGGGCGACGGCTTAGTTTTTCTCCCCGATTTATATATGAGCAGGGGTTAACGTCCAAATACACTTATATATGTTTCGCCGGTAGTCTGATTTATTATAGCCCTTATCGTGTAATGTTCTGATTCCTTTTCAAGGAAATGAAGATTCATCAAATCAACACCTCCGTAAAACGAGCAATAATTTTCATACAATGGCTCGAATTCGGAAAGTTGCAGTTCTCTGCCATTTTCTATATTTTCTTCTTTCCAACCATATTCAAGGAAATCAAAGTATGAATTTGCAACTCCATATATGTGACTAATCTTACCGGTGAGAGACCAGCCTTCTGAAAAAGTTTTTTTTACATACAACGAAGGAATATCATCATGAGATCGATCTTGCGAAAATAAGATAATAAAAGTAACGGCAAGAAAAAAAGAGAAAAATAATATGCAGTTTTTCTTACAGTGTTTTCGATTGAGAAAATCTCGCATTTTTGAACGAAACGATGTTGCTTTCAGTTATCAGGAAACTTAGATGGCTCCATTTTATTGAAAGTAGAACTTCCCTTTTAAGCTACCATCTCATGGAGCATGCCTTTTTAGTAATATGTTAATATTCGATTGTCAAGTCATTTTTCGGCGTGAGCATGTTGCTCAGCACTCCGGAATGATGTAGCTCGCGGCGTCAAAAGTAAAAAATGTCCATTTTCGGCGAAGGGCTGTATGCGCGCGGTATGTCCGTGGTTGTGCAAAAAAAATAATGACAAGCCAATGAAATACTCTGCGAATGAGGGTACTTATTATAAAACTCCAGAAGATGACGTTTTGTGGATACTCGAGCATCTAAATGATTGATATGAAAGTAAGCATTGGTTCTCAATTCGGCTTTCTGTAATTCCAGAGTATCTGCTATAAAGGGATTTATCTAAAATCTGATATACGTATTATCAGTATCTTTCTCCGGCACTTTGTAGTTGACTGCATGATGAAAGAGGAAAAGATTTACAGCAACAAAAATAGGTATCACCCCCTGCCGGGAAGAACGCGCGAGTTTTAGGAAAATATCTGTTCCATAACGATATAGTCTAAAATATACGGGAATGAATATCATTCATTCCCGTATATTTTATTAAGGGGTATTAAAGTTTCGTTAATTTATAAATATGGGCTGAGAATATATTCCATGTATCCACGTTGCTTTAATCTGTTTGTTCAATATTTTCTTTTTTGATGCATTAATAATAAGTCCGTCATTTCTTTTTTCGTCAATCATCGTGTTGCTTAATATTATATGTTCACCCGGCAATAGCAGAAAGTTATCCTTGATGCTTGCACGTTCAAAGAACATCACGCATAATAGATTAGAAGAATTTACATCTTCTTCACCTGTTGTTAATGATATGTTATGAAAACTCTCTTTTTTAGTGCTCTGTGGTGTAAAATATAAAGGAAATTTACAACGTGAAAAAAGGGATACTTGTAATAAAACAACATCAGGAGGGGGAGGCTGAGCCCCGGGATAGTCATAAGTATATCTTTGAGTGATTGTTAAAGAGGCGTTTTCTGAAGATGGAGATAAAACAGTATCCCAATCAACCAAAGGTGCATTTGCATCGAGAGATATTGTCATATTACCATGATAAGTTAGCACTTCTGCAATAGGTGAACTATTGTCGATTTCAATGAAAAAATAAATAGTTTCACCGGGAGCTAAATCCATTACTTCCCAGAAATCGTGCCAATAGAGTTTGTATGGGGGATTACTGAATCTAACAGTTACTAAATTATTATGAATATTAGTTACAGAAAGTATGGCATATAGTGAGTCTTTTTTATATTTTAATCCCCATGCTTCAGCAAATTTGCTGAAGATGCATTTATCGGGAATATTCTCTCCTTTAATTACACCTACCTGATATACATTCAGAATTTTCTCTTTTATGTATTTTGATGTGGATGATGAATTATCTTGCTGGTGATTCTGCGCTGCATACTCAGGAAGTGAAGTTTCTGTTGCTAATGTAATTCCATTAGAGATTAAAAATAATAAAACAAAATACAGATAAAAGTATTTGTAAGTTTTTTCGGTTGTATTTGTCATTTCATGTAGTAGTTAAGAGTTGAGTCCCGATTTATGTAAACTGGCGCCATTCTTTCGACACTTAGGAAGCTAATTTAAGCCCCCTCACTTGTGTACATCTGGCGTGTGCAATCTTTATATCATTCTATACTCGCTGATGTCAATCCGTTTTTTGCGCGATTTTGTAGCGTAGGCAATGCGGGGGATAGAGGGTGCGTAGTCCCGGCTTTTTCTTGATTTGCTGGCATTTCTTCGTACTTATCTCTATGCCATACCTTCGTTGCAACATGACCGGCAGGCGTCGTCTACCTAAGGTCGCATCTTCTTCGTAAAGCTGCTCTATGGCGCGTTCGGTCGCTGGTTCATCTTTCGGGGTTCGATTCTTATAGTAAGTGCTGCTGTGAGCCAACCCAAGCAGCTCACATTGCCGTTTGCGCGAAGGAGGCTTCCCTATCAATATCCAGGAGTTGGCGACGTTGCGCTACAGTCCCAACTCTTTGGCTTTTTTTGACAGCCAATCCAGTTCGAACTCGCGCTTGCCAAGAAGACGCTCCGGATATGCGATACGCTCCTCTTTTTTCTCCATTTCGCTCTTACGTCCTCCTCGACGGAAACATTCGCCCAGCATATCCTTTGCCTGTTTTTTCCAGTCCTTTACTAAATCAGGACTGATACCGTACTCAGATGCTATCTGAGCATGCGTCTTTGCGCCGGTGAGCGATTCCAATGCTGCCTTTTCCTTGAACTCTGCGGTGTGGCGACCTCTCTTGTGTATTTTTTTCGTTTTGCCTGTCTATGCGTTGGTTGGATTATACACGCGCACGATACTTTGCTCAAGAAAAAGGGGGCTTAAACTGTTGTCTTAAAATCAGACGCCATTATATTTTGGGGAATATACGTTATCTTTAGAGGCATGCTGTGCTGGCGCAAAAAAAAGAGGCTACAAGTGCCGCAACGAGTGAGGCGGTCGGTTGTTACCAGACCGCAATATGTATAGGAAAAGAGCTCGCTTAAAATCTGGGTATACCGATGGACAGAGACTGTATTAACGCCATACACACTCACTCGATTTATGCAATTAAGGCTTAATGCATGTTGGTTAGTTCCGGAATGATGTAGCTCGCGGCGTCAAAAGTAAAAAATGTCCATTTTCGGCGAAGTGCAGAATGCGCGCTGTATGCCTGTGGTTGAGCAAGAAAATAATGACAAGCTAATGAAATACTTTGCGAATGAGGGTACTTATTATAAAACTCCAGGAGATGACGTTTTGTGGATACTCGAGCATCTAAATGATTGATATGAAAGTAAGCATTGGTTCTCAATTCTGCTTTCTGTAATTCCAGACTACCTGCGATAAAGGGATTTATCCAAAATCTGATATACGTATTATCAGTATCTTTCGGCACTTTGTAGTTGACGGCATGATGGAAAGCGGAAGAGTGAAATTTAACGTTTCTATATATATTCATCTTGATATCCCTGTTTGATAATGGTTCTCCGCGCCTTTTCGGGCTAGGTATGAACATGTAATACTTATCGCACGGATAAAAAAAACAAGGGCTTTTTATCATATGAATAATATCAGCAGATTTTTCCTCTTTTAATCTGATAATATATGCCTCTTCAGTTGACTGAGTGCGAGCACCATCATAATGAATGATATCTCTTGTCATGCAAATCATTTGTCTATCCGGGCTTGTGGAAACTTTATAACATGCCACATCCGAATGCTCCATGTTACCGCTGGCCTCTCTGTCCCAGAATTGATATACAGTTGCAGAGGCTGTGATGCAGGTTGGTAATAGTAATGAAGGAGTGTTAGCCTGCTTGATCTTATTCAGGTTCAGTATAGCCTCAAAATGCTCGTTGCCAATATTCTCATCTATATTCAGATGCTGTGGTATGACTTGTTTCCATTCTGCATGCGGTACTAAATATGATTCACCTGATGTCTCAGGAAAATCATAGCAAGTTATGGAATCCGGTGTATTCGAAGAAAAGTTCAGATGCGTAAGGGCATGATGAAAGAGGAAAAGATTTACAGCTACAAAAATAGGTATCACCCCCTGCCGGGCAGAACGCGCGAGCTTTAGGAAAATCCTGTACATGGCAAAAATCATTAAAACTGTATTTTCTGCATTCTACCCCATCATTGTGCAAAAACAAGAGCAAAAATGCCTGCAGACAAAACAAACGCCGCTGCACGGGTGGTGCAGCGGCGTGAAAAAGAATGTTTCAGCGAGTTGCTCAGGCCTCGTCCGGGTAGATGAGAGCCTTGGGAGCGGGCACGATGGACTTGATGGTCATCTTGACCTGCTCGCCGCCGAACTCCACGGGCAGGCGCAGGCTGTCGCCCACCTTGTTGCCGATGAGCTTGGCACCCAGCTTGGAGTTGTAGGGGACGACGTTTTCCTCCGGGATGGAGTCCCAGGCACCGAGGATGGTGTAGATGACCTCCTGGCCCTTGTCGGTCTCGAAGGTGACCTGAGTGCCCATGGTGGTCTCCTTGCAGGTGACGCCGGAGAAGTCCGTGGGCTCGGCCTGGGAAAGCAGGCGGGAGAGCTCCTCGGAGCGGCGCATGAGCACCTGGCGGGTAGCCTTGGCATCCTGGTAGCCGCCGTTCTCGCGAAGGTCGCCTTCTGCACGGGTAATCTCGAGGTCGTGCTTGTTCTTGGGGATACGAACGTTGATGATGTCCTCGTACTCGGCCTTACGGGCGGCGAAGGAACGCAGGGAGACGTAGAGGTTCTGCTTCTCCTTAATCTGCACGCGGGAGAGTACCACCTCCTGCAGGGAGGGGTGTACCTTCATCATGTTGGCCAGCAGGAGGTTGCGGTCCAGATCCGGCAGTACGGAAGAGTCGTACAGGGACTTGGCGAAGGGGCGGGCCTCCAGCTCGGAAATGCCGCGTACCAGGGCGGGGGCGAGCTCCTTGTCGTCCATGAGCAGGTTGCGGAGGCGCAGGGCGCGGTTGGGGCCACCCTCGGCGCTGTCCTTCTCGATAGCGGCGATGATGGCAGCACCCAGAGCCATCTTGGACTTGTCCACCAGCTCCTTGGCGAGGCCGTTGCGCTCCTTGCACACCCAGATGAGAACGTCCGGGTTGAGAATCTGGCGGGAGATGCCGTTCATGACATCGGCGAAGAGCTGCTCCTTGGCGCCGCGGGCGATGATGAAGTCTGCCGCAGCGGCGGTGGCCTTGGAACCACCGAAGAGGAAGATGTTGGTGGTGTAGGCGAGCCAGCTGTCCGGGTAAGCCTCGGGCAGGGCTGCGTACACAGCGTTCTGGCGGGCGAGGGAAAGCTCGCCGATGTAGGTTACGAGCTCCTCGGAGGGGATGGCCTGCAGCTTGTCTGCCAGGGTGGTGAGTTTGTCCACACCGGCGGCGCTGAGAGCGGCGTCGAACTCTGCCTGCTTGGCTTCATCCTTGCCGTGGGTGCCTTCCAGGATGCCATCGCGGATGATGATGAGCTCCAGCGCGTGCTGCGGCTCGTGACCCTTCTCGATGTCCTCCTCCATGGCTTTCACCAGCTTGGCAGCTATCTCGTACTTGCCATCGAGCACTTCCAGACGCGTCTGATCCAGAATGCGGACGCAGCTCTCCAGCGTGACGGCATCTGTATAGTCTGCCAGCAGAGCCTCGGCGGCGCAGGAGGCCTCGCGGGTGATGATGGCCTCACCGCGGCGAGTGGGCAGGCGGAAGCGGGGATCGTCGCGCATGGCAGCGCGGGCTTTCTCCCACCAGCTCTTCCAGTTCTCCTCGGCGATAACGCGGCCACTGAGGAACTTCTCCAGATCCTCCGGCTGCATTTCCAGTACATCTTCCACACCTTCGCGCAGGGAGTAGTTGTGCTCCAGCACGAAAGCGATGAACTCCAGAATCGTTTCCTTCCCCTCAGCTCTGGCTTTGCAGCCGGCGGGGTCTTCAAAACATGTGACGAGGAAGTGCCCTGCGGGCACGGGGGTAAGCTGATTGAAAGCCAGCTTCAGGCCCATCACATAATTGGGATTTTTCTCGAAATGAATCTTAACGCGCTGCTTGGCCAGCGACCATGCCTCAACCTTGCCTACACCCCACTCCGGGTGCATCACGTAGTTGGAGGGAGAGAATTTGTCCAGCCTGGCGGCGAAGTCAGCCGGAATCTTGCCGGCTTGTACGAGTTTTTCTAAATCACCATGCATACGTGAATACAGTATAGCACGCATCTTGTCAAATTCAAGCCCCGAATTACCCTTTTTTGCATTTTTTTTGATTTTTTTATCAAATAGGGCTTTTTTCGGGTAAAGGGAAGGGTAGTTGGGCTGTGTGATTGTTATTCCGCTGCGGGTGCTTCTTTATCGAGCGTGAGTTTTTTCCAGTCCGGCAGCACATTGCGAGCATCGCCGCTGGCGAGGCGTTTGCCCTGGGCATCCACGATATACATGGCCGGGGGCAGCAGGAGGTACTGGTGCACGGCTCCGGGCAGTTTCTGCATCGCCGGGTTGTGGGCGGCGGGGAAGATGGCCTCATTTTTCTCCAGATAGCTTGTGGTGGCGGCGAGGTCGCCATCGTAGCTGTCGAAGATGAGTTCCACGATACCGCTTTCCTTCATTTCCTGGTAGGCTTCCTTGACCTGGGGCAGCAGCTTGTGGCAGTGTCCGCAGGTGGAGGAGGAGCGGTAAATGATGTAATACTTTGCCTCCAGGTTGGGGCGGGCGGAGGTGGCATAGGTCTGCTGCTTGAGGAATTGTCCCACGGGGGTGGTGGGCTCGGCAGCCTCGAAAGCCTTCTGGGCGGCAGCTGTCTTTTTGGCCATGGCTTTGCGGGTTTTGGCCGCTTCTTTTTCTGCTTTGGCTGCAGCCTTCTTGGCCTTGGCGGCTTCCTTGCGTTCCTGCGCGGTGAGCTTTTTCTTCTTCTCTTTCTTCTCTTTCTTTACCGTGCGGGATGAGGTAGTGGAGGACTGAGCTTCAGCCACGGGCAGTGCCCAGGTGCAGAGGCCGAGCAGCAGAGTGAGATGCAGTAGGGAATATTTCATGGATTGCGGATAGGGTTAGGGGTGAGGAATCATGCTTCTTCCTGCGGGGCTGCCAGGGCGACCCATTCGGCAGGCATGCGGCAGGGGCGCCCCTGGGGCATCTGCACCAGGGCGAGACGCTGGCGTACAGAGACGCAGAGCTTGTCGTTTTCGGCACGGCGAATCTCCGTGCGCACAAACATGGAGGATTTCTCTACCTTTTCCAGACAGGTGTTAACCAGAATCTCATCGGCCAGGAAGGCAGGGGAGTGGTAGTGTACCTCGTGGCTTACCAGGACGAGGTGGCGGCCTTCCTTGGCCATGGCGCCGTAGTCCATGCCCAGGGTGATGGCCATTTTGGTGCGTGCCTCTTCCACCCAGCGCAGGTAGGCAAGGTTGTGTACCACGCCGCCGGCATCGGTGTCGTAGTACATGACGCGGTAGTTCAGGGTGTATTGTGAGTTCATGGTGGTGTGTGGGGGTGTTAAATTCCGTCGTCCAGCATGTCGAACATGTCCAGCTGGGTAATATCTGCCGTGGGTTCGGCTGCGGGCAGCCCGTGCTCGCGTGCTTTGCGGCGGCGCACATTTTTGGGTTCGCGGGTGCCGGCACTCATCTCCAGGTGGGTGAGAATCTGCTTGGCGCGGTCGATGATGGGGGCGGGCAGGCCGGCCAGACGCGCCACCTGGATACCGTAGGATTTATCTGCCGGGCCGGGCAGAACCTTGCGCAGGAAGACAATCTCATCTTTCCACTCGCGCACTTCCACGTGGCGGTTGCTGACGCCGGCGTGTGTGTGCTCCAGATCCACCATTTCGTGGTAGTGCGTGGCAAACATGGTGCGGCAGCCTATGGCATCGTGCAGGTGCTCGGCGACTGCCCAGGCGATGGAGAGGCCGTCGAAGGTGGCGGTGCCGCGGCCTATTTCGTCCAGGATGACAAGGGAGCGCTGCGTGGCATTGTTGAGGATGAGGGCGGTCTCGCTCATTTCCACCATGAAGGTGGATTGACCGCGGGCGATGTCATCGCTGGCGCCGACACGGCAGAAAATGCGGTCCACGAGGCCGATGTGGGCGGCCTCCGCCGGCACGTAGGAGCCCATCTGAGCCATGAGGGTGATAAGGGCCACCTGGCGTATGTAGGTGGATTTGCCGGCCATGTTGGGGCCGGTGAGGATGAGAACGCGGTCGTGCGTTTCATCCATTTCGGCGTCATTGGGTACAAAGGCGGTATCGGTGAGTACCTGCTCAATGACGGGGTGACGCCCGTTGCGGATGTGCAGAATGCGGCTGTCGTCCAGCACGGGGCGGCAGTAGTTGTGGCGGCGGGCTGTTTCTGCCAGGCTCAGCAGCACATCCACCTCTGCCAGTGCCTCGGCACTTATCTGGATGCGGTCTATGTATTGGCCCACTTCATCGCGCAGGCGGCAGAAGAGCTCGTACTCCAGCTGGCGGGAGCGCTCATCTGCGCCCAGAATGGTGCCCTCCATGCGCTTGAGCTCGTCTGTGACGTAGCGCTCGGCGTTGGCCAGTGTCTGCTTGCGGACGTAGTGCGGGGGAACCTTGGCGTAGTTCGCCTTGGTGACCTCGATGTAGTAGCCGAAAACGTTGTTGTAGCGAATTTTGAGCGAGTCGATGCCTGTGGCGGCGCGCTCGCGGGTTTCCAGCTCGGCCAGCCAGCCTTTGCCCTCGCGTGAGGCGGTGCGGAGTTCATCCAGCTGGGCATCGTAGCCATCGCGTATCATGCCGCCTTCCTTGATGGTGACGGGGGGCTCATCGCAGATGGCTCGCTCCAGCAGGGCGGTGAGCTCGGAGAAGTCTCCGAGGTCGCGCAGCAGGGGCTCGAAGAACGGTTGTTTGCCGGCCAGCACGGCTAAATCGGCAGCGATGTCCGGCAGCAGAGCCAGCGAGGTGCCCAGTGCCAGCAGGTCGCGGGAGTTGCCTGCATTCTGTGCCAGGCGGGAGGTGAGGCGCTCCGTATCGCGCACGCCTTTGAAGGAGTCGCGCAGCTTGCTCATCAGGAACGGTTCACCCAGGAACGTGGCGATAATCTCCTGGCGGCGTTTCAGCTCCGGCAGGTCGCAGATGGGGTGCAGCACCCAGTCGCGCATCTTGCGGGCGCCCATGGGGGAGGAGGTGCCATCCAGCGCGCCCAGCAGGGTGTTGCGGGGGCCGCCTCTCGCTTCCACCAAGTCCAGGTTGGCACGGCTGGCGGTGTCGATAAGCACGGCGTTGTCCGTGGGGCGCAGGGCCAGGCGGCGCAGGTGGTCTGTGCTGCGGCGCATCTGGTGCTTGAGGTAGTGCAGTATGGCCGCAGCGGCGCCGGTGGCGGCCACCAGGTGGGCGCAGCCGAAGCCCTGCAGGGAGTGCACGCGGAAGTGGCTCTCCAGGTATGATTTGGCGAGGCCGGGCAGGAAGGTGTAGCCGTCGTAATACTGGGTGACGGGCATTCCCTCGAAATGCTCTTTCTGCTCGTCGCTCACCAGCATTTCCCGGGGGTGAATGCGGGCGATTTCCTCCACCAGGGCTTCGCGGCTGTCGTAGTCCACCACGGTGAATTCGCCGGTGGAGTGGTCGGCGCAGGCAAGTCCCCAGAGTTTTTTCTCCTTGTAGCAGGCGATGATGTAGTTGTGCTCATTTTCGTTGAGCAGGGAGAGGTCGGAGAGTGTGCCCGCGGAGATGATGCGGGTAATCTGGCGCTCCACCAGCTTGCCGGGGATGGGGTCGGTCATCTGGTCGGCTATGGCGACGCGTCGACCGGCCTTGACTACCTGGCCGATGTAGCCCTCTGCGGCATGGTGCGGGACGCCGCACATGGGGATACTCTGTCGGCGGGTGAGGGTGAGTCCCAGAGCGGCGGAGCATTCCACCGCGTCTTCAAAAAACATTTCGTAGAAGTCCCCCACACGGAAGAAAAGCCACACGTCATCCGGCAAACCCTGCTTCATGCGCAGGTACTGCTCCATCATCGGGCTTATCTTGTTGTCGTCCGCCATAGTTTTTGTGAGTGAAGTCTAGCAGATTCACTGCTTTATGGCAAGACTTTTCCCGCCGGAGGCCGTTAGTTAAATATGCGGGAGGTTCAGTCCCGGTGGTAGGGGCTGCCGGCCAGCATGGTGTGCAGGCGGTAAATCTGCTCCAGCAGCACGACAAGTGCCAGCTCATGCTGCATGGTGTGCCGCCCCAGCGAGAGAACGTGGTCGCAGGCATCGCGCAGTTCCTGCGTGTGGCCGTCCGCCGCGCCGATGAGGAAGGCGACGTGTTTCACAGCGCGCATCTGCCAGGTTTTGGCGCGTTTTTCCAGCTCGCGGGAGGTCCAGTTCTCGCCCCGTTCGTCCATGGCAATGCGCAGGCAGCCTTTGCTTGCTTCCAGCAGGCGGGCAGATACTTCCTCCGAGCTGCCGGCTTTCACATAGCGTATCTCCACCTTGCCGAGCGGCTTCAGGCGTTCCTCGAAGAATTGAACGCCGCGGCGGGCGTAATCGATGGCGGGTTTGGCGGCGGCCAGTATCAGGAAATCCATGGCGGGGTGAGCGAGGGAAAATCAATCTTGCAGCAGGTGGCGGCACAGCTCATCCACGGAGCCGAATACGGGAGCCGGCCAGGCAGCTAACTCGGAGACATCGGCATACCCCCAGGCTACCAATGCTGTGTTGCAGCCGGCATTCTGCGCGGTACGGGCGTCGAAGAGGCTGTCGCCCACCAGCGTGACGCTGTTGAGGGGTACACCCCAGCTGTCCGCAATGTATTGCAGGGAATCCGGGGCGGGCTTACGCGGGAATCTGCCGCTGTACCCCAGTATGGCGGAGAAGGGGGTGTGCGGAAACAGGGCGCGTACCATAGGCTCCGTGACATCGTGCGGCTTGTTGGAGAGCACGGCCAGCATAGCACCGGCAGAGGCCAGGCGCGTGAGCATGTGAGTGACCCAGGGGTAGGGACGCGTGAGGGGGTACTGCCAGCACTGCGGGTAATGACGGCGAAACTCCGCATGCATGGCCTCCAGCTCCGCCGGCGGTGTGTCGGCGGCGTCCCGGTACCCCAGAGCCATGCCGCACAGGTTGGCAGCCCCGCTGCCTATCATGCGGCTTATGGCGTCCTGAGTGTGCTCCCTGAGTCCCAGTGCACGCAGGGAGCGGTTTACGCCTTCGGCTATCCCCGGCAGAGAATCTACCAAGGTGCCGTCCAGGTCGAAGACGATATGGCGTTTCATCAGTGCAGGAAGCCGCGCTCGGAGGTCTTAAGGAACTCCAGAATGCGCTGCACATGGGGGTTCTGCACGTATTTCTCGTCGCCTTCCTGCAGCAGGGCTTCGATGTTGAGCGACATGTTGGACTTCTTGTCCAGGAAAAGCTTGCGGTAGGCGTATTTGATGGCGCGGATGTCATCCTCTGCGAAACCGCGGCGCTGCAGACCGATGGCGTTGATGGAGCGCAGAAGACCGCCCTCGGCAATCATGTACGGAGCGACGTCCTGCACGACGCGGCAGGCACCGCCGACCATGGCGTGCTCGCCGATACGTACGAACTGGTGCAGGGCGGCACAACCGCCGATGATGGCCCAGTCGCCGATGGTGCAGTGGCCGGCTGCCGCTGCATAACCGGACATGATGACGTTGTTGCCCACGTGCACCTCATGACCGCAGTGGCTGTTGATAAGGAAAAGGTTGTTGTTGCCGATGATTGTCTTTGTTTCGGCTGTGGTACCGCGGTTGATGTTGCAGTTCTCGCGGAATACGTTGTTATCCCCTACTTCCAGGTAAGTGGGTTCACCCTTGTACTTGAGGTCCTGCGTTTTGAGGCCGATTGCCGCGAACGGGAAAAACTCGTTGTTCTTGCCGAAGGTGGAGGGACCGCCCAGCACCACATGGCTGTGCAGCACGCAACCGGAACCCAGCTTTACATGCTCGCCTATAACGCAGTAAGGCCCAATCTTCACATCGTCCGCAATTTCTGCGGTCGGATCAATTATTGCTGTAGGATGTATTTCCGCCATGGCTGCATTCTAACTCTATCTCAGCCGGCCTGCAAGCAAAAAATGGCACTTTCTTCAAAATCCCGCGGGATTTTGCGGACTTGACAAAAAATCAGAATCGTGTATATTATTCTCACAAGCCTCGAACGTGGTATAAAATGTTATGAGAAAGCTGCTTCTGCCGATGTGTGCTGCTCTTCTGCCTGCCTGCTCCTCTGTGCATTTGGCGCAGGATTGGCAGGCTGTACCGCGCGAGCTGACAGTGGCTCGCCCGGTGGTGCCGGTGTATGAGGTGGAGTTTCTGCCTGTGGTGCCGTCCATCCCCGGCACGATGATTGTGGGGAGTTTCCGCATTCTCAATAATGCCGTGCTGCGCTACGACAACGAGGAGTATCTGGACGCCATCAAACAGAAGGCAGCCCGCATGGGAGGCAATACCATCGTTTATCCGCAGGATGGTGTAACAGAAGCCGTGGTAGCCTATGTCCCCCTGGAGGAGGTGAACTACCACGGCGGGGATGAGGCCCTGCTGGAATCTGGTGTGCTGACGGAGGATTTTTAGTGTTATTGGGGATACCGGTGGGTAACAAGAAACCGCAGCCTATTGCAGACTGCGGCTTTTTATTGCTTTGTGTTTGAAGGGGGCTGAGGAGCTTTGGTTCATCACTCCTCGTCGTTGTCGACAACGGTGCGCGGCACGAAGCGCATGATTTCGGCATGGAAGCTCAGCGGCACATCACCCGTGGGACCGTTTCGGTTTTTTGCCAGCAGAAGGTTGGCTTCGTTGCCCACGGTTTCACGTTCTTCGTCATCTTCCGCATAGTAACGGGAACGCCAGAGCAGGCCGATCATGTCGGCATCCTGCTCGATAGCACCGGATTCACGCAGGTCGCTCATCTGGGGGGTACCCTTGTTTTTACCTGTTCGGTTTTCAGGGCCACGGTTCAGCTGAGCCAGTGCAATGATGGGGAGCTTGAGCTCCTTTGCCAGACTCTTGAGGCCGCCGGAAATTTCTGCAATCTCACGTTCGCGGCTGTTCTGCGCCTGCTTGGTGTGGGAGCGCATGAGCTGGAGGTAGTCGATGCCGATGGCGGCCATATCCGGGTATTTGCGCATCTGGCGGCGTGCTTTGGCGCGCAGCTCGGAGATGGAGATGGCGGCGGTGTCATCGATGACAAGTTTGCTGTTTTTGAGCTCGGTGATGGCGGAGCGGAAGCGCTTCATCTCCTCCTGGGTGAGCTTGCCCTGGCGTGCTTTGAGGTCCTGCTTGCTGATGCCGCTGCGTGCATAGAGCAGTCGCTCCACGAGCTGCTCGCTGGGCATTTCGCAGGAGAAGGCCATCATCGGCTTCTTGAGGTCCAGGATAACGTGCTCGATAATATTGAGCATGAAGGAAGTTTTACCCATGGCCGGACGTGCGGCGATGATGAAAAGTTCGCCGGGCTTCATGCCGTTTATCATGGTATCCAACTTGGGGAAACCCGAGGAGAGACCCAGGATGCCGCCGGAGGTGGACATCATGCGTTCCAGGTTGGTGACAGCCTTGTCGATATCCTCCTTCAGACTCCACTCCTCGCCTTTGGCGGAGTTCATGCGAATTTTAAGAACGTCCTGTTCCGTCTGGTCGAGCAGTTCATCTATCTCCGCTTCAGAGGTGTAGGCTGAGTCTGAAGCTTTGTTGGCAGTCAGGATGATGCTGCGGCGGATATACTTTTCCTTAAGCGTTTCGAAATGCAGGTTGTAGAGGGCGGTGGTGGTGGCGTAGGAGAAAATATCTGCCAGGCCTGCGTGCCCGCCCACGGCTTCCAGTTGCTTTTTATCCGTCAGCTCCTGGGCCACGGAAACGGTGTCCAGAGCAATACCTTTTTCGTAGCGCTCGCGGAAGATTTCCCAGAGAATGCGGTGCGCCGGCACATAGAAGTAGTCACTGTTCATGCCGTCCGCAATGCATTGGGAGATGATGTTGGTGGGGTCGATGGTCATCATGGAGAGCAGGCTCTTCTCCACTCCGGTGGCCTGGGGCATGATGGTACGGTCCACCTCCTGCAGCTGGCTGTTTTTGAAATCCGGTTTCTCTTTGCTCTGCTCGCTCATGTTACGCTTTCGTTGGTGCAGCGGATAGTATCCTTTCAACGGATAAAATGCAAGAATTTTCTTACAGAAAACGAAAATACGGAGAATGAGCTTGACATGGCGCGACGTTTCCGTATACTGAGAGTGTCTTAGATTTATGAAAACGCTTTCCTTCCTCTCCGTTCTTGCAGCTGCTGCCATGGTAGCCCAGGCTGCTCCCGTCATCGAGCCCTCCGACATCTCCGAGAGCGCGCTCGAGAATATCGCCTCCGAGCGTCAGAAAGCCAGCATGGCTCAGTACCACAAGGCCAAGGCCAAGGCTGAGAAGCAGCGCGAAAAGGATGCCAAGAAGGCTGCCGAGCTCACCGAGTTCAACAACGCCGGTCTCAAGAAGACTATCCAGCGCCGCGCTCTCAACACGATGCTGCCTCCCTGCGACCGCGAGCCCGAGACTCCGCGTGAGCCCGCCGATTACACCATCCGCTACTGATAGGAATCAGTAACCGTAAGATTTGATTTATCTGCGGCAAAGTGCTCTGTATGGGTGCTTTGCCGCAGTTTTTTGTTCGGTGATAAGCAAAAAAAATCCCGGTTTCCGTGGGGCGGAAACCGGGATAGTAAATGTGCGGATTTGTGTTCAGTTCAATCGGCAGAGAGTTGTTTGCGGAGACTCATTTTCCTGCAGGCTCCAGCAGAGCTCGTGTACACCGGCTTTGAGCCTGTAAAGTAGCAGCGCCTGGAGTTGCTCACCTTTTTTGCCCGTACTCTGTACCAGGCACATGCCCGCCGGCCCATCCGTGACGAGGCGGGTACCGGAGTAATTATCGATGCAGAGCAGGAAGGCGTAGATGCCGTCTGCCTCAGCCTTGACTGTGGCGGTAGCGATGCGGATGGTGGCGCCGTTGCTTTGTTTGGGTCGCCATTTCAGGGGCATGCGGTCGGCGGTGGCAGCTTTGGCGGCATTGGTGCCGGGCAGGGGCGTACGCTCCATCATGCGCTGGGCTCGTGTTTTGGCAGCACGTCGCCAGGTGTCGATGCTTATAAAGACAGTCGGCACCAGTCCCACGGCAATCCAGGAGAGCGTGGCAGTCATGC
Organism: Akkermansia sp.; assembly: GCA_045636905.1. GTDB lineage: Bacteria > Verrucomicrobiota > Verrucomicrobiia > Verrucomicrobiales > Akkermansiaceae > Akkermansia. The sequence goes on along the minus strand of JAZTYL010000028.1, from coordinate 12,926 downwards.
CCCAGTGCATGTTGTCCGTGAGCACCAGCGTGAGAAGCACACCGCAGAAAGCGGCGGTGACAGCCAGCCCCACGTAGAAGCCGAATATCATACCCGGAAAGAGCAGGAAGAGAATGGCGTAGCGCAGAAATGCCTTGATGTTCAGCGGGGTGCCTTTCAGAAACTCTCGCTTCACCACAGCGGCGTAGAGCCGCTGCATATCGGTCTGAGACGTGTTTTTGTTGATTTCCATGGCTTTCCTTTTCAGATACGGGCTGAACGTTGGCGCAGAATATGGTCTGCTATGACCAGCCAGGCCATGGCCTCCACCACGGGGACCGCACGCGGCAATACACAGGGGTCGTGGCGGCCCTTGCCACGCAGCTGTACCTCGGCGTGCTCATCGTTCACGGTGTTCTGCGGTATCATGAGGGTGGCCGTGGGCTTGAAGGCCAGACGCATGTTGATGTCCTCGCCGTTGGAGATGCCGCCCTGGACGCCGCCGGAGTTGTTGGTGCGCGTGCGTACACGCTCGCCCTCCATATAATAGGGGTCGTTGTGCTCCGAGCCGCGCAGGGCCGGGGCGCCGAATCCGCTGCCAATCTCGAAGCCCTTGCAGGCCGGGATGCTCAGCATGGCGTGTGCCAGTGTGGCCTCCAGCTTGTCGAAAACCGGGTCGCCCAGACCTACCGGGCAGTTGCGCACGGTGCAGGCTACAACACCGCCCACGGAGTCGCCTTTGGCACGAGCCTCGCGGATGACCACGCTCATATCCTCTGCGCTCTCCGGGTCGGCGGCGCGCACGATATTGCTTTCTACCACTGCCGGGTCAACATCCGCCGGCAGCACATGGCAGAATACGGTGTGCACCTGCTGCACCCAGCCGATAACCTGCAACTGCGGGCAGAGTGCCTGCGCCATGGCCTTGGCTACAGCACCGGCGGCTACACGGCCGATGGTCTCGCGAGCGCTGGCTCTGCCGCCACCGGCCCAGGCACGAATGCCGTATTTGGCATCATAGCAATAGTCTGCGTGGGAGGGGCGGTAGGTATGCTGCATTTCGTTGTAGGCCGAGGACTGGTGATCCTTGTTGCGTACAGACAGGGCAATGGGGGTACCGAGCGTGACACCATCCAGCACGCCGCTGAGGATTTCCACGCGGTCTTCCTCGTTGCGCGGCGTCACAATATCACTCTGCCCGGGGCGGCGGCGATTCAGCTCTGCCTGTATCTGCTCCGTGGTGAGGGGTACGCCCGCCGGGCAACCATCTATCACCACACCTACACCTACACCGTGGGACTCACCCCAGGTGCTGACTCTGAAAACCGAACCAAACGAACTCGACATAACTGTGCCCCCTTATAATAAACGACAGATGTGTTGCGTGCAAGCGGTAAACGTGACAACAGCGCGCGTAGCCGCGAGAAAGTAGCCCTTCCTCAGCGCACGCTCTGGTAGATTTGCCAGTTGATGTAGGCGAAGTAACCCATTATCAGCATGCCGAACCACATGCCGGCGCTGATGCTCAGCAGTGCCAGTGCACCGGCCAGTATCATACCAATCTGAGTTGTGAGCTTCCGATTGTTGGTGGCCGTTTCGAGGAGGTGGCCGCCGTCCATCGGCAGGATGGGCAGCAGGTTGAAGATGGTCCACCACACGCTGATGCTCATGACCGTGGCGTATATCTGCAGGGCGGTTAAGCTGAGGTATCCTTGCCGGATAGCCTCTACCATGCTTGCCTCAGCAGACGTCGGCATGGAGATTCCGAAGGGGCTGCAGCACAGGAAGCTGAACCCGGCCAGCGGAGCCATCGCCTGCAAGCCGAGAAGCAGGGCTGCTGCCAGTCCGGGAATAAGGCCTCCGACGGGACCGGCCAGTGTCCAGAGAAAGTATTCCTTGCGCGTGCGCGCGCTGGCATGCACAGAAGAAGTAGCACCAAGCATGGCCACTGTGATGCTCGGGGTAAGGCCGGTGAACTTGCGCATTACCAGAACATGGCCGAACTCATGTGCCAGGATGCACAGCATACCGGCTGCCACAAAGATAAGAACCTGTATCAGGCTGTTGCCATCGCTGATGCCGAAAGCTCCTCCCAGCAGGGCCAGCACCACCCAGCTGCTGGGCTGTATTTCTACCGGAATGCCCCACAGCGTGAAGTGCAGGGTCCATTTGTTGCCATTTTGCGTACTCATGCCTCTCTTTTACCCTAAATTGAGTCGAAATTCAACCGAAAAGCAAAAAAAATGCATTTTCTGTAAAAAAAAAGCTTGCAATACTCCGCAAAAAGGAGTATTATCTGCCCGCACCCCGAAAACATCGGGAAACGCAAATCCGGCGTAGCTCAGCGGGAGAGCGGGTGACTGTTAATCACTAGGTCGTTGGTTCGATCCCAACCGCCGGAGCTGAAGGGCCAGAGAACATGCTTCTCTGGCCCTTTCTGCTGTATATGATATTCGAGAAATTGCTGATAATACCTGTGCTTGCTGCGTGTAGCTGCATGGCTGCTGTGGTGGAAACTCCCATACAGTATGTGGATGGTCTGCCCGCAGAGCAGGTTGTGTTGCCGGCGGATATGGCCGGGCAGCTTGCCTTGCTGCGCGAAACTATGGCACTGGCGGAAATGCTGCAACCCGTGGCGGAGGAGCCGGGACTGTATGTTGCCCCCGCTGCTACTGCTCGAATGGTGGTGCGCAAGTGGTTGCTGCCGCGTTGCCGAGCTCTGCAGCAGTTGCCTCCGGAGCGCCTGGCCGAGCTGTGTCTGCTGGCGGATGCCATCGACTGGCAGAGCGCCTGGCTGCTGGATATGGCAGAGGGCGACAGCTGCGTGGCGATTCCCCGCGAGGCTGAGACTTCCACCTGCCTGGAGCGCTTGCAGAAAACGGCGCAGGCTCTGCGGAAACGCCTTGCCGCCCCGGGGGAGGCGGAATTGAAGGCAGAGCTGCATTTCTTCCTGGATGCGCTGGGTGGAACGCGTGTGCTGGCGCTTCCGGCTCAGTTGCTGGAGCAGCGTCTTGTGAAGGACTATAAAACGGCCTATTCTTTCTTCTGCGAGTTCCGTGCGGCTCTGGAGCAGGGGGATGTTACCGCCATGCAGGAACTCACGGGATACACGGATTACCTCCTGCAAAGTGAGGCTGACGTACTGCGGATGCAGGCGCTCGCCGCAGCCTATGCGACAGTGTGCCGCGCGGAATATCGGGTGCGCCCTCCCGCATACAGCCTGTCTCCCGCCATGCGGGCTGCCGTGCATCCCTTCCTGCAACTTCTGCCGAATATGCGCGGCATTCTGCCTTAGAATATCTTTCGCTTTGTTTCCGGGGAAATTTGCTTGACTTTTCGTCCTGTTCAGGGTAGGCTTTTCGTGTCAGAACAAGACACATCTTATTATTATGTCTCGCAAACCCATTATTGCTGCTAACTGGAAGATGAACATGGGCCCGAAGGAAGCCAAGGCTTTCCTCGCCGCGTTCAAGGATGAGAAGACCTGCGACATCGCTGTTGACAAGGTGATCGTTCCTCCCTTCGTGACCATTCCCGCCGTGATGGAGACCCTCGGTGAGTGCAAGTGCATCGGCGTGGGCGCTCAGGACGTGAGCGACCGCGACAACGGCGCTTTCACCGGTGAGATTTCCACCGCCATGCTCAACGAGCTGGGTTGCACCTACGTGGTGCTTGGCCACAGCGAGCGCCGCCAGTACCACGGCGAGACCAACGCCTACATCAACAAGAAGATTAAGAAGGCTCTTGCAGCCGGTATCTGCCCCATCTACTGCATCGGCGAGACGCTCGAGCAGCGCCAGGGTGGCGAGCTTGAGTCCGTGCTCAAGTCCCAGGTTGTGGAGGGCCTCGAGGGCCTTACCCCCGCCGAGGTTGCCGGCCTTGTAATCGCCTACGAGCCCGTATGGGCCATCGGTACCGGTGTGACCGCCAGCGCTGCTGACGCTCAGTCCGCTCACGCTTTCATCCGTGGCGTCATCGCCGACACCTTCGGTGCTGAGGCTGCTGAGGCTGTACGCCTGCAGTACGGTGGTTCCGTGAAGCCCGACAACGCTGCCGAGCTCATGAGCCAGCCCGACATCGACGGCGCCCTCGTGGGTGGTGCTGCTCTGAAGGCTGATTCCTTCGCCGCCATCATCAAGGCTTCCGTGTAAATCTGCACATAGCTGTTTTCCATCCCCGCCCGAGCTGCGTCTCCGGCGGGGATTTTTGTACCCGAGCTGCTTCCGCAAGCCTGTTTTCGGAAACACCACAAAGGCCGCAGCTCCGGGATGGAGCTGCGGCCTTCTTCATGGGGCTTCGTTTGAGCTGTTACTTTCTGCGGCGGCGGGCTGCGAGGGCGGCCAGTGCCAGCAGGCTCAGGGTGGCGGTGGTGGGTTCAGGGATAGCGTAGATGGCTACGGCGTTGTTCTCCGAGTAGGTCAGCACATAGTTATTGCTGCCGAGGTTGGAGAAGAAGCCGGAGGCCAGCATGCCATCCTCTGCCGTAAGTGAGGAATAAGTGGTTTCTCCAAGAGTGAGTTGCGACTCCACACCTTGGAAGAGAATCAGCTCCTCGCCCAGAGTGAGCGACTGAATGCGGCTCAGGGTAGCGTCTCCCAGTGTAATGCCCTCCTGCAGGGTAAGAGCACCTCCTAGGGTGAGGTAGCCCTCCGCTATTTCCAGCGTGGAGCCGATGCTCATCGTGAGGTTGGCATGCAGCGTGGTGGTGCCGGCGAAAGAGGCAGTGCCGTCCACGGTGATACTGGCTATAGCCCCCCTGTTGCCAGCCTCTTTGCCGGAGAAGACGCTGAGCGAGGTGTTCGCTTTCATCTCCAGATCGTTGAGGTTGAAGGAGGCTGCACCGAGGAGGTCGATAGTGCCGGCATTCACATGGAGGTCGGAGATGGCGTTGTTCTCATTGAGCAGTTGCAGGGCTCCTCCGCCGGTCTTGCTGATATCTGCGCGAGCTGCTCCGCTGAGATTGCCGGTGGATTTCAGCGTGGCGGTATCGGCAACATCGTAGGTTAGCGTAGACGCGTTGGTCAGCGTGGTGTCTACCGAGATGGTGCTGGTGCCGCCGGTAGCGCGTATGGTGGCGGAATCCGTCACGCTGATGCCCTTGTCGCTTACAGTGGCCGAATCCAGGGCCAGAGTGCCTTTGTGGAGCTCTGCCGAAGTGCTGAGGGGAGAGGCTGCATCTACTGCCAGGGTGGCACCTTCCTGCACGCGGATGGAAGTCGCACTGTTAAAGGCGTCCTTGTGCTTCAGGCAGCCGCTGCCTGTCACCTCCAGAGCGGTATTGTCCTTCATGGTGATGTTGCCGGTAAAGTCCACGGTGACGCCAGCGTCCTCGCTGCGAACAAGCTGCAGGTTTTCATCTGCTGTAGTGGCAGCGGTATCGATGGTAATTATACCATCCTTACCATCCGTTCCCCAGTTCATGTTATTGGAGAAGCTGACAGTATCGCCCGCTTCGCCGATAGCACCGAGAGTCGTGTTTGCCGCAAAGCTGACCAGCAGGTTGTCATGCTGTGTCCCTCCGGCTGCATAGACGCTGCCTCCTTCGTTTACTTGGACGGTGGCATTGACAGGCGTTTCCATGTAATTTGTCTTGCAACTACCGGTCAGTTCAAGCCCTTTGAGCAGGTTGAGCGTACCCCCATCGTTTACTTTTAGGGTCGCATGGTTATGCATCAGGGTCATCGCGGCATTGCTGGTCAGCATGCCATCTACGTTGATTTCATTTTGGACTCGATTCCAGTGATGTCCTTCACCATACAGAGCCAGCACAAAGTCCCCGCTTGCTGTATCGGATGAGTCTCCCGCAATAACCAGATGAGCACTTGCATTAACGTTCAGAGCGGATTTGTAACCGGCATTGTTAAAAATCGGAGATAACTGAATACCTGCTATATACATGGTGCCGTTCGCCTTTTCTCCGCCTACTGTCAAAGCGCCATCCACGCTGTAAGAGGTGTATCGAGTATCCAGTACGGCTCCATTCTGCAGGCCGATAACGGTGGTGGAGTCGCCGGCGCGGGATCTGGCTGCGGCGCCGGTTTCAACCACCGTCAGCCCGTCCAGTTTGATGCCGGTGCCCACATTATAGGCCAGCTTTTGGGTGGAGAGGGTGCCGCTGCCGCTCAGAACAGCATCCGCATAGTTGATGTTGACCACTTCTGCCGTTGTGGTGGAATTGAAGGTGGCCGTGAGGCCGGTGGGGGCTTCCGAGGTCCCACCGATGTTGAGTGTGCCGATGCTGGTGTTACCCTCGAAGTTGACCGAGTTGTTGAGCTCTGCAATGCTGAGGGTACCGAGCGTGGTTTCTCCGGCGAATGTCACTTTGGAGTTTGAAGCATCAATCGTGACCGTACCGATAGACGTTTTACCATTGAAATTGTTGGTGGTATTATTGGCATTGATATCAAATCCCTTCAGGCGGACTTCATCGTTGAAGCTCAGGGTTCCGCCACCGTGGCGGTTCCAGATGCCGTTTGCCCCGGTAACCGTGCCGGAGATGCTCAGGTTGGTGCCGCTGTTCTGGTGAATGCCACTGGTACCTTCCAATACGATATTGCCGTTGAATGCGGTATGTGCCGTAATCTGGGCATTGACTCCGCCGGCCAACTTCAGGGTACTGCCGAAGCTGCTGCCATTCAGGGTAAGATTGCCCTCCAGCACGTGTGTGGTTCCGGTGAAGGCGTCATCGATGGCAAGCTTGTTATTATAAGAATCGTTTTGGGTGGGATTTGTGGTATCCAGATGCACTTGCAGGGTGCCACTACCGGTGATGCCGCTTACTGTCGCGGTGCGGTTTTCGGCAGAGTTCAGTGTATCTGTCAGGTGCAGGATGCCGGAATCCGCTATTTCCAGAGTGCCGTCCACCGTTTCGTAGCTGGCAGCTGCCAGCTTATTGTTGAGTACCAGCTTACCGCTCTCTATGCGGAGCGCACCATCCAACGTTACATCGCTGCCGCTGAAGCTGTATGTCTCATTGTTCACGAAACGGAGAGACTCTGCCGATTTCGCCGTATTGAAATGAAGCTCATTATTTGCCTCCTCGTCACGGAAAATCACGGTTGTATCATCCGCAAAGACCTCGTAGTTGCTACCCTTCCATTCGGCAAATCCCGCGGCCATTGTCACCGTCAGCGACAAGCCGGAGGCATCCGCCGTGAAGTTGGCCTGCAGGTAATCCGCTGTGCCGCTGTCGAATGTTGCCGTCTTACCTTCCCAGTTGTTGGAAAGCAGCTTGTAGGTCTGCCCCAGTAGCAGCCTGTTCGGGTTCACTATGCCGATGCTCTGGGAATCCTTGCCCTCCGCAAATTGCATAGTGCCCACAAAGCTGGCCGTACCGTTATTCAGGGCCTCAGAATCAAATGCCAGAAGGCCTCCATTGAGAATAAGCGTGCTCGCGAAGGCTCCCTTATCGCCCATAATGGCCAGAGTGGTTCCCTCGTTCAGGCTGTAGGAAGTGCCCATGTTCAGGGTGCCACCCATGCCCAGATAGATGGTGTCAGTCACCACCGTGTCGGCGGAGAACTCCAGAAGGCCGGCATTGGCGTAAATGTTGGCCACAGAAACATTGCTGCCGGTGAACTTCTGGGTGCCGCTGCCATCCATAGCGATGCTCAGCCCATTCACGCTTCCGTTGTATTCGTATGTGCCACTGCCTGTAATGTGCAGGGTGTTGTCGCTCGTGGAGGTGGGAGCCGTATCCTGGTTGAGGCGGTAGGAAGCGCCGCCGTATGCCACCGTATGCTCATTGCCGTTCAGGCCTTTTATCCGGGCGTTTTCTGTGTTAACGGCCAGAGCCATGTTGGCTCCCGAGTAACCCTGCAGGTCGAGTGTGCCGTGTTGCAGGGCTTTGTCGTGTGCGAGTTCCACGTAGCTGTTGTATGCTCTGCCATTTGCAGAGCGTTTGGCAAGCACGGTGCCTGTGAAGGAACTTTCGCCTTCGAGGATGAGGCGAGAGGAGTTAACATCCGTGTAGTTGATGCCGGCGAACTCATCATCCGGGTCGATGGTGTACTGGGAAACTTTCGTTTTGCTGGCATCCCAGGTGAGTGTCTCATTGCCGGTGGACTGAAGCCCCTTGATGTGCCACTCAGCCTGCCCGGTGGTTTCGGAGAGCGTGAGATTCTGCCCATTCAGCTTAAGAATGTTGAAGTTCAGCACCTGTACGTCGCTGGACGCAGCGGATTTGAGGTCGGTGACACTGGCAGCCAAATCCAGAACGCCATCTATCGAGAGGGATTTGACGCAGGGTAAAACATTGGGATTCGTCGTTCGGTACTCGTTCGTGCCGTAGGTGAAGGTGAGGTGGGATACATCTTCCACGCGGAGCGTACCGGCGTTGACAGTAGTGTTTTTGTTGTAGCCATTGCCATCGAGCAACCAGTTGCCGCTGCCGGAGAGGACTAGCGTAGCACCTTCTGCCGCGCCGATGGACGTGCTTACCTGCACATTTGTGCCGCCATTTGTCAATGTCGAGGTGCCTTCCGCGGCAACAATCTTGGAATAGCCGTAGATGGTTGCATCGGTGGCATCGATGATGGCTCCATTCGATGCCGAAACAGTACCCAGATAAAGTGACTTCCCATTGAGATCCAGGGTGCTGCCGTCCAGATACAGGCCTCCCACGGAAGCCAGGTCGTTCATGATTTTTACATTGCCTTCCTCAATGTAAAGCTCGGAGTATTTGAACTTATCTGTTGCGGTGGAGGTCAGAGAATTGGTCAGCTCCAGGATGCCCTCGCCATATTTGTAGACAGTGTTGACATCGATGGTTCCCTTGAAATCCTCCAGGGAATCAATGGTGATGTGCAGCGTACTGACCTTAGTATCCGTTGGGCTGCTCATGCGGTCGCCGATGATGGCGCTGCCTTCGCTCAGTTCCAGATTCGAGATATGCTGGGTGGACTCGCCGATGTTCAGTGTGGCACCGTTTTTCAGGTAGACGCCGGTGGTGTTGTCCAGCACGCCATCCTCAACGATATGCAGGGTGATGTCGCCGGCTGTCACGCCGGAACCCGCTGCGGCCCCCATGACGGTAACACTGCCGGTGATGGGGCTGATGTCGGTGAGCTTGACGGTGCCGCCGCTAAAGCCCTGGGCATCGACGATGAGATTGCGGTCGCCATCCAGCTCAGAATTGAGGCTGAAGGTGCCGTTTGCCGCGGAGAAACGATAATCCTGCCCGTCTGCTACGGTGATATTGCCGGAGTAATCCAGGTCTCCCTCTGCTCCGAGGAAGAGCTGGGAGTGGCCGCTCAGGTTGATATCTGCATCTGCCTGGTTCTGCAGGAGGATGCCGCCGGATGTCCCGGTGACATTATTCAGCATCGGTGCCATCGTGGCGCGGTTGCCGTAGCTCAGGTTCAGCGAGACATTGTTGATGGCGGCAGGGTCTGTGTATTTGAGGGTAACACCGCTGCTGATAAAGTCGATACCGCCGGTGAAATCATTGCGCGTATTGGTGAGGGTGACCGTGCCCTGAGTATAGCCGTTGCCCAGCACAAGCTTGTTGTCGCCGGTGAGTCGGTAGTTCACAACCAGCTCACCACCGCCGCCTCCGAGGCGCCATTCGTTGTTGGCATTTGCCCTCAGCTGCTCTGTGGTGCCCTGTGTCCCGTAGTGGATGGTCTCTCCTGCCTGCGCACCGAGAATGAGAGTGTTGTGCCCCGTAAGGTTAATCTGTGTGGTCTGGTCCTGTATCAGGGCGAGCACGCCGGTGGAGTTGCTGTGAATGTAGCTAAGAGCCGTGTTGCCATCGGCTCCTTGTGCAATAAAGATACCGCGGTCTTTCACCTGCCACTTCTCAGAGCCTGCTGCCCCGGCATCTGCCACAATGAGGGTGCCGTTCTCCACGCTGCGCGCACCGGTGAAACTGTTGTCGCCTGTGAGGGTGAGGCTGCCCGCGCCGGCATCGACACTTACCGTGCCCGTACCGGTGATATTACCGCTGTAGGTGGTGTTGGCTGTGGTGGCTGCATCGAATTTCACGGCGAGATGTCCGTTGTTCAGCTTGGTGTCTCCATGGTGGCCGTAGTATTGAGACCACTCGTAGGTGTCCTCCATGACAGAGCCGCCCTCGATGTATTCCATACGCTGACGTACGCCTTCTGCCATCTCGTAGGTGCCGCCGTTTACAGTGACATCGCCCAGCAGGCGGGCATGGGTGCCCAGCCGGAAGGTGCCATCCGCCTCCACGCTTACATCCATTTTGGCATCGGCGTAGTGCCAGTCGTGCTCGGAGCTCCAGACCTCATTGCCGTTCTGCACAGAGCCCGGACCGTGTTCGGTGTTGGTGCCTGCCAGCACGACTGTGCCGCTCTTTACGGTGAAGCTGCTGTCCTCGTGCTGTGTCAAATCGGTACCGATGCTGTGCATGGTCCAAGTGGAGCCTTTACCCATGTCCGCCACTACCTTAATGGCGCCGGTCGCGGTATCCTTGATGGAGCCCAGCCAGGTGCTGGAGCCGGTCTGCTTATAGGTCAGTTCGGCAGTACCCTGTGTATTGGTCAGGACCGCGGCATCTGTCAGCGTATTGATGGTGAAGCCATCTGCTGCAATGGCTGCGCTATCGGCATGGGTGGTGCGCCAGTCCATGTCGTTGCCGTTCATGTCCAGCGTACCGCCATTGAGCCCGAAGGTGAAGTCGCGCTCAATCTGGTTGATATCCTTGATGACCACGGTGGCTCCGCTGGCGGCCATGACATTGTAGGCTGCGTATCCGCCCTCGCGGTTCAGGTATGTGGTGCCGCTGCCACCCACAGCCAGCAGGATGTTGTTGTCACCGCTGCCCTCGATGTATAAATCACCGGCACCATTCTTGCGCCACTCCCGCATGTAGTTGGCATCATTGGTGAGTTGCACGTGCACTTCTGCCCCGTCATTGATAACGTATCCGGCAGAGTTGAGGGTATGATTTTCGTTTTCTGCGTTCCTGATGGTGAAGGTGCCGTTGCTGAACTCCAGGTAGCCCACACCCGTGTCAACCGTCGCATTGAGGATAATGGTGTTAGCTTCGCCGCCGCCATCGAAAAGGAGATTGTGTGTATTCCCCAGTCCGCTGTGGTTGTTCATGTAACTGTTCGCGTAGGCGAACCAATTCTCCTTATCTTTTTCGGCGGAAAGGTCTTTCCAGGTGTGTTTGCCGCTTTCCACCCCCAAATGGGTAATTTCCGTGTCACCCACCCGGATGCTGCCACTGCCATTGGTCACAGCGTTCAGGTAGGCGGTGTGGGAGGTGGACATGTCCACATGCTTGTTGTACAGAGCCTGAGATTCATTGGCAAAATCAATCGAGCCGTGGCCTACGCTGTATGTGGTGAAGTTGCCGGCACGGAGGGAGAAGAAGTACTCGTATTGCTTGGTGTCCGGGTTGTACACGTAGTTTGCCGTACCGGAGTCACCGCCGGCTGAGGCGATGGGCAGGGGAGTGGATGGGGAAACGCCGCTGTCCTTGTTATCCATATTCCAGGCAGCGAAAATGATGCCCTCGTCGGTGACGGCTACCTGTTTGATGGTAGTGACACCGCCGATAAGGAAGGTGTACGCATCTCCCGCGTCGACTCGGGAGCCGTCTTTCATCCAGTAGTCCACATCGCCTGCACCCGCGCGGTACATCAGTTGCCCCAGCAACTTGTCTTTGATGTCCGGTTGGCCGTTCCCATCGAGGTCATCCTGCTCGGATGCTACTCCGCTGTAGTTCTGCACCCCCACAACGTCGGTGAAAATCTTGTTCTGGCGGTACAAGGCCCAGTCTGCCGCGCTGCCCATGTCTTTTTCGGAGACAGACACCGTACTGTAGCGGATAACGTTTTCGGTGCCGACCACGTAGCCGCCGAATGCCGCATTGAAGTGAGGGTTGTGGGCTACTGTGACCAGATAATTGTTGCCGAAGGCGGAGCCCGCCCCGTAACACTGGGCATACTGGCCGTAATCCACTACTCCGCTGAAGTCTATCATCCCCTGTTCCTGCGAAATGCGGTAATCTGTTGTGTCGGGATTCCTGTCCGGAATGACAATGCCACCATCCTTGTCGCGTATGGCCTGAAGCATGGTGCTTACGCCTGTTACTTTGTAGCGACCCCGGTTCTGGCCGAAGTCGGCATAGACTCGCTGCGCAATGTTTTCGTGCATGGCTCCACCCCACACGGTGGTGGTGGAAGCTGCTGCAAGCAGAAGCATAACACATTTGCGGAGGGATACAGGAAGATGCAGTTTCATATTATCATCGGTGGATTACGTTTTCAATCTACCAATACTCCTACCCTCTTACAAGTAAAAAATCAAATTTCATACAAAAATTAGATGTTTTCCTATAAAAATAGTGCATTTTTGTGTAAAAACTGTTATTTTGCACAAAAAAAAAGCCCGGCTCTTGCGGGAGCCGGGCTTATAAAATGACGGGTGCAGGGGATTAGCTGCGCTCGAAGAGGGCGCGAATCTTGCTGCCCACCACCTCAACGGGGTGCTCAGCCAGAGCGGCACGCTTGGCCAGCAGGTTGGGGGCGCCGGCAGCGGCCTCGGCGAGCCATACGCGAGCGAACTCGCCGCTCTCGATGCGCTTGAGGGATTCCTTCATCTTCTCCTTCACTTCCGGTCCCAGAATCTGCGGGCCGTTGTAGTACTCACCGAACTCAGCGGTGTTGGAGATGACGCCATTCATGGCCTGAATGCCCTTGTTGTAAATGATATCGACGATGAGCTTGGCTTCGTGCACGCATTCGAAGTAGGCCATCTCAGCGGGGTAGCCAGCTTCAATCAGAGTCTCGAAACCATACTTCATCAGGTCGACAAGACCACCGCAGAGAACGTTCTGCTCACCGAAGAGGTCTTCGTAGGTCTCCTGCTGCATGGTGCACTCAAGCACACCACCACGGGTAAGGCCCTCGGCCTTGGCCATAGCCAGAGCTACATTCTTAGCATTGCCGGTGGGGTTCTGGAACACTGCGATCAAG
>JAZTYL010000027.1:0-13490 GCA_045636905.1 Akkermansia sp. | reverse complement strand
TTCTGCCACCCTCTCACTGCGTTCGGGGTTCTGGTCATTTTTTTTGCATAACCCGGGGTTTCGCGACTTCGTCGCTCCACCCCGCGCTAATGGCTGTCGCCCTTCGGGCTCGAATTCCGCGCGCACTAAAACAATCCGCCGCCCCTTCTATTGCCCATTAGAACGTTTCGTAAAGTACGAAGTGCGAGGTGCGAAGTACGAAGTGTAACATTCCCGCGCGGCCTGAGGCTGGCTATTGATTAAATAAACTGCCCGGGCTGGAAGCCAAACCGGGCAGTGTTGTTTCAAATTTTTCCGATGGTCAATCGTCAATTGTCACTCGTCAATTCCTTGAGAGCCTCGTTGATGCTGGCCATGTGCTGGACGATTTGCTCGTTGATGCCGTTGCCGTGCATTTCGCAGGCCATGCGGATGGCGTTGAGAATGGCAATGCCGGTGGCGGAGCCGTGAGCAATGATGGAGAGGCCGTTTACGCCGATGAGGGGGCTGCCGCCCACGGCATCTGCGCTCATGCGCTTGCGGAGGGTCTTGAAGACGCTGCTCATGCCGAGGGCGCCGAGCATGGCCATGAAGCTGCTCTTGATGGCGGCTTTCATGGTGTGGGAGAAGAACTTGGCGGTGCTTTCCACGCACTTGAGGAGGATGTTGCCGGTGAAGCCATCGGTCACGGCGACATCGAGCCCGTGTTCAAAGAGGTCGTGGCCTTCGGTGTTGCCCACGAATTCGAAGGGAAGCAGGCCTTTCTTGTTGAGCTCGTTGAGCAGGCGGTAGGTCTCCAGGGAGGTTTCGCTGCCTTTGCAGTCTTCTGTGCCGTTGCTCATGACGCCCACTTTCGGCTGGGGGCGGTTGTAGACGTAGCGTGCCATGAGGGCGGCCATGACGGCGTAGCCGACCATGTGGCTGGGCTTGGCATCGGGGTTGGCGCCGGTGTCGCTCACGAGCACGTTGCCATGGGCAGCGGGCAGGGGGGAGACGATGCCTGCGCGCTCAACGCCGGGCAGGAGGCGCAGCTTGATGGTGCTGGCGGCCACGGCGGCGCCGGTGTTGCCGGCGGAGAGCACGGCATCTGCGGTGCCGCTCTTGACGAGGTCTACCGCGATGCTCATGGAGGACTTCTTCTTCTGGCGCACGGCCATGATGCCGCTTTCTTCCATGGTGACAACCTCCGGGGCATGGACAAACTCAATCTTGGGGTGGCTGGCAATGCCGGCGGCCTCGCAGCAGGCGCGCACGGTGGCTTCATCGCCTACCATGTAGATTTTTTCGAGTGCGGGGATTTGTTCGAGAGCCAGTTTGGCGCCGTCTACATTGATTTGGGGGGCGTTATCGCCGCCCATGGCATCGAGTGCGAGCTTCATGGGAAAAAGAAAAGGTTTGTATGCGTAATACTTGACTCTACTCTAGCAGATACGGCTATGTTGTCAATACAAAAATACCCCATACTTATTCAGTATGGGGCATTGCCTTGGGAAAAAAGATTGTGATAAAGCTTTTTAAGCTGAGTGGGCTATTAGTCCACGAGCTTCACGATCACCTCAGCGCCGCTCTGGGTCTTGTAGGTGCCGCACTGGGGGCAAGCGGTGTGACCGGGGACGGCTGCGCCACACTTCGGGCACTTGCCGAGCTTGGGAGCCTTCCAGGCCTGGGCGGCCAGGCGGGAGCGCTGCTTCATCTTGGACGTTCTGCGTTTCGGAGCTGCCATAGTTCTATATCTGGTTTAAGGTGTTCGAGATGTGATACATGAGAGGGGCTTCTGCGTCTTATTTAGCGGGAAACTGATCGAGTGCATCCCAGACGCTATCGCTACTCGGGGTGGCAGAGTCTACACCCGAATGGGGGTCTTTGTCCAGTCTAAAATCACCAAAAGTGTCATTTATTTCACATTCGAGGTCTGAAATCTCGCATTTTGGGTAACTTGGGAGGGCAAGAATGACCTCTTCGCGCAGATCATCGGTGATATCGATGGCGAGTTTTCCTTTCACATCGTACGAGAGTGCGAGGTCGGGGAGCTCTACGGAGTAGGGGAAGAGTGCGAGGCAGCGGTCGCAGCGCAGTTCGAAGGGGGAGGAGATGCAGCCGCGGAGCACGAGCTCGGTTTCGAAGAGCTGGGCCTCGAGCTCATAGCTGAGCGGCCCTGTGCTGCGGAGGGAGTCGCTGTCGATTCCGAAGACGGCAGGGTCGAGCTCGCCGCGGAGGATGCGGCCGGTCTCGGGGAATTCCTCCAGGGATATGGTGAGATTCATCTGCATGGGGATTACCTTACCTGCTAACGGGGCAGGATGCAAGTCTAATGTTGAGGGGGTGGGCTTAATCGTTGATGACGGACCAGAGGCGGCCATTGCGGGCGCGGATGAGGCGGATATCGAGGTCGAAGGCGGCCTGGAGGTTCTGCTCGGTGAGCACGGCATCGCGAGAGCCGTATGCCTGGATGGAGCCCTGGCGGAGAATCATGCCGCGGTTGAACTCGGGGAGGATGTCCTCGATGCGCTGGGTGATGAAGATGATGGTGAGCTCCGGGTGGGAGTTGGCGAGTTCAGCAATGGTGTTGAGGAGGAATTCGCGGCCGGCGATGTCGAGGTAGACGCTGGGTTCATCCAGTATCATGAGCTCGGGGTTGGTCATGAGGGCGCGGGCGATGAGCACCTTGACCTGCTCGCCGGAGCTCATGGTGGCCACGGTGCGGTCCATGAGGTGCTCTGCACGCAGGCTGTGCATGAGGGCGGCTGCGCGGGTTTCTTCTTCCTCTGTGGGGGTGCGGAAAAGGCCGATGGTGGCATCCGGCCCGCTGAGCACCATTTCGCGGCCGGTCCAGTCGCGGTCGCTGAGCCACTGGTGCATGAGCGGGCTGACCCAGGCGATGCGTTTGCGGAGCTCCTGGAGGTTGACCGTGCCGAAGCGGTGGCCGAGCACCTCGACCGTGGCACCGAAGAGGGGCCAGGCGTAGCCCATGAGCATGCGCACCAGTGTGGTTTTGCCGGCACCGTTTGCGCCGAGAATGAAGCAGCGCTCGCCTTTCTGCACCTGCCAGTTGATGCCGTGCAGGATTTCTCTGCCGGAGAGGTAGACGGTGGCGTTCTGAACGTTGATGGCAGTCATGGGTGGGGAGGGGGTGGTATATAAAAGATTCGGCGGGTTGAGGAGCAACCCGCCGAATCGATAAGCTTGTGTCGAATTAGTTGCGTTCGAAGAGGGAGCGGATCTTGCTGCCCACGATTTCGACGGGGTGCTCTGCCAGGGCGGCGCGCTTGGCAAGCAGGTTGGGAGCGCCGGCGGCGGCTTCTGCGAGCCATACGCGGGCGAATTCGCCGGTTTCGATGCGCTTGAGGCTTTCCTTCATCTTCTCCTTGACCTCCGGGCCGAGAATCTGCGGGCCGTTGTAGTACTCGCCGAACTCAGCGGTGTTGGAGATCACGCCGTTCATGGCCTGGATACCCTTGTTGTAGATGATGTCCACGATGAGCTTGGCCTCGTGTACGCACTCGAAGTAAGCCATCTCGGCGGGATAACCGGCCTCGATGAGGGTCTCGAAACCATACTTCATGAGGTCCACCAGACCGCCGCAGAGCACGTTCTGCTCGCCGAAGAGGTCCTCGTAGGTCTCCTGCTGCATGGTGCACTCCAGCACGCCGCCACGGGTAAGACCCTCGGCCTTGGCCATGGCAAGAGCCACGTTCTTGGCGTTGCCGCTGGGGTTCTGGAACACAGCGATGAGGCCGGGGCAGCCGAAGCCCTCCTCGAACACGCGGCGAACCTCCGTGCCCGGACCCTTGGGAGCCACCATGATAACGTCCACATCTGCCGGGGGCTCGATGGTCTTGAACACGTAGGCAAAGCCGTGGGAGCAGCACAGGGTCTTGCCGGCGCACAGGCCCGGCTTAATCTGGTTGGCATATACGGAGCCGTGCATCTCGTCCGGCAGCAGGATGTGGATAACGTCGGCCTTCTTGGCAGCCTCGTCCACGGGCATTACCTCGAAACCGTCCTGCACAGCGGCATCCCAGCTCTTGCCGGGGCGAATGCCGATGATAACGTGCACGCCGCTGTCGCGCATGCAGAGTGCCTGGGCGCGGCCCTGAGCACCATAGCCGATGACGGCCACGGTCTTGCCATTCAGAACGCTTACATCGGCGTCCTTGTCGTGAAGAATTTCCATTTTCTTGATGTGGTTAGAGTTGAAACGTCTGTACCCCGCGGGACGGGGTTCCCCGATAATCTACCACCATTCATCTGAATTGCAAGCCTTTAATGCGACATTTTTTTTGCGCAGGTGGCGTGAATTTGGTTGACAATGCGGGGTATGTGGTGTATCCTGTGCGTCCCCGCTGATGCTGCAATACCAACAACGGAGGGCTGGGGGCTATAGCGCAGCACCTTCCGCACACTCGTGCCTCCTGATATAAGGTTGCACACAACATATACACATACAATGATTAACGAACTCGTATCCAAGATGGTTGAAGCTGGCGTGCACTATGGTCACCAGACCCGTAAGTGGCACCCCAACATGAAGAAGTACATTCTCACTCAGAAGAATGGCATCCACATCATCAACCTGGAGGAGACTGAAAAGTGCCTCGATAAGGCTTGCGCTTTCCTCGCCGAGAAGGCCGCCAAGAACAAGAAGATTCTCTTCGTTGGCTGCAAGCGCCAGGCTCAGGAGGCTGTGAAGGAGGCCGCTGAGGCTACCGGTCAGTACTATGTGAACTTCCGCTGGCTTGGCGGTATGCTCACCAACATGGCCACCATCAAGAAGAGCATCGCTCGCCTCGACTGGCTCGAGAACCTCGACAAGCAGCCCGAGTACAAGAGCATGTCCAAGAAGGAGATCGCCGCTCTCTCCCGTGAGCGCGAGAAGCTTCTGCGCAACCTGCAGGGTATCCGCAACATGGGTGGCGCTCCCGACGTGATGGTTGCCATCGGCGCCGACCACGAGGACATCGCTATCCGCGAGGCTCACATCCTGGGCATCCCCGTCATCGTGCTTACCGACACCAACGCCGACCCGGACAGCGTGGACTTCCCCATCCCCGGCAACGACGACGCCGTTCGCTCCATCCGCCTGGTTCTTTCCGTGCTGACGGAGGCTATCAACAAGAACAAGGCTTAATTGCCCTTTAACCCCGATTTTACAAGATACTATTATGGCAGATATTACCGCCCAGATGGTCAAAGAGCTGCGCGCCAAGACTGACGCCGGCATGATGGACTGCAAGAACGCTCTCATCGAGTGCGACGGCAACATGGACGAGGCCGTGAAGTACCTCCGCGAGAAGGGTATCGCCAAGGCTGCCAAGAAGGCCGACCGCGACGCCAAGGAGGGTGTTGTTACCACCGTTGTGGAGGGTAACGACGGCATCATCTTCGAGATTAACTGCGAGACAGACTTCTGCTCCAAGGGTGACAAGTTCAAGGCCCTCGTGGCTGAGATTGCCGCTGCGCTCAAGGCCTCCGCTGCCAAGAACCTGGAGGAGGCTCTGAACGTGGCTATCAACGGCACCACCGTTGAGAAGTACATCGCTGAGCAGTGCGCCGCTATCGGTGAGAACATGAAGCTGCGCAAGTTCGCCCGCTACACGCTGGAGGGCAACGGCAGCATCGTTTCCTACATCCACATGGGTGGCAAGGTAGGTGTGCTCCTGCAGGTTGCCTGCGGCAACGCCGCCACTGCTGAGGCCGCTGACTTCCAGGCCATGTGCAAGGACATCACTCTGCACATCGCCGCCTGCGCTCCCAAGAGCGTGGACAGCTCCTCTCTGGATCCCGCCTTCGTGGCCGAGGAGCAGGAGATTGCCAAGGCTCAGCTCATCGCTGAGGGCAAGCCTGAGGCTCTGCTGGAGAAGATTCTTCCCGGCAAGCTCAAGGCTCTCTACAAGCAGAGCTGCCTGATGAGCCAGGAGTTCGTGAAGGACGGCTCCATCACCGTGGAGAAGCTGGTGGCCAACGTGGCCAAGCAGCTCGGCGACACCATCACCGTGGTGTCCTTCGAGCGCTTCCAGCTCGGTGCTTAATTCACCTCACTTCCAATATTCGGGCACGGAGCGCAGAATCGCTCCGTGCCTTTTTCCTTTTCCAAGTAAAATATGAAGGCCGTTACTGTAAAAGACGCTCGCGTGTTCCTTTCCGGGCGCGAAATCCTGCACAACATCAACTGGGAAGTTGAGCGCGGGGAACGCTGCTTTATCCTCGGCGCCAATGGAGCAGGTAAAACAACCCTTGTGCGCATGCTCATGGGCTATGCCTGGCCGGTATTCGGCGCTACGGTGGAGGTGCTGGGTAAGCGTTTCGGTACGGTGAATCTCCAGGAGCTGCGCAAGCGTATTGCCTGGGTAAGCCCGCTCATGCACCAGTGGCTCGGGGACCGTGAGTGGACGGGGCGGGAGATGGTGCTTTCCGGCCCGGATGCTACCATTGGCCTTTACCGCGACCCCACCCCGGAGGAGGAGGCTAAAGCTGCGGAGCTGATGCGGAGCCTGCGTGCCGAGCATCTCATGGAGCGTACCGTGGCTACCATGAGCAGTGGCGAGCAGGTCAAAGTGCTTATCGCCCGAGCGCTCATGACTAATCCGGAACTCATGATTCTGGACGAGCCGAGCGTCTACCTCGACATCGCCGGGCGCGAGTTCCTGCTGCGTACCATCGATGAGTTGGCGGCTTCACACCCGCAGCTCACCATCATTTTCATTACCCAGCGTATCGAAGATATTCTGCCTGTGTTCTCCCGCGGTATGATTCTGCGCCAGGGAAATATCCTTTCCTATGGTTCGAGGGACGAGGTGCTCACAGAGGAGAATCTCCGCGCCGCCTTTGACCTGGACATTCGACTTATCCGCGCGCGCAACGGGCGTTTGTGGACCGTGATTGAGTAAGTTTATATGGCCTCCTTTTGCGGAGGCCTTTTTTTATTTGTCTGCGGAGCTCTGCAGGAAGGCGTTGAGCTCGGCAAGGGCCTGGCGCTGTGTAGGGCATGCGCGGCGGCGGTCGCCAAGGGCAAAACTGCAGCGTTCCTTGCCGGAGAAGTGGTAGCTGGTGAGCCCTTTGCTGCGCAGGCTGTCCATGCGACGGCGCAGTTCGGTGTAGAAGAACAGGGGCAGGGGAGCCTCTGCCGCCAGAGAATCCAGCTCGATATCGACGGGCGGGGGCTGCTTGCGCAGGTGGGTGGCAATGAGCGGCAAGCCAATCTGGTTCAGCAGGTTGCGCATGCGGTCAAAAAGGTAGTCCAGCGGCACGGCGTGCAGTGGGCAGTTGGTCTCCAGGTACTGGAGCACACCGGCGGCGATTTCCTGCTTGAACGGCAGGCGCGTGCCGGCAGAATCCGCCGCCTCCTGCAGCACGTTGACAAGCCAGGAGAGGTCGTAGTCCGAGAACACGCAGTAGCCGTTCTGCAGCAGCGGACGATTGTTTTTGAAGGAAATCATCAGAAAGAAAGTTTGCGTTGCAGCGGGTCGTTCTGGCTCTTGCGCTCCATGCGGCGAATGAGGTCGATGAACTCATCCACGTTCGCAAATTGCCGGTACACGGACACATAGCGAATGTAGGCTACAGGGTCGATGCTCTGCAGCTTTTCAATGACTTTCATGCCGATGATGGTGGAGGGTACCTCGCGCTGGTGGTCGCGGTGCAGCTCGGCCACAATTTCGTCCGCAGCGACATCCAGCTGGTCCATGCTGACGGGGCGCTTCTCGCACGCCTTTATCATGCCGCGCAGAATCTTCTCGCGGTTCAGTGCTTCGTGCACATTGTCACGCTTCACCACGCGCAGCTCAGTGCGCTCAATCTGCTCGTAAGTTGTGTAGCGGTACTGGCAGCGCAGGCACTCGCGGCGGCGCCGTATACAGGTGCCGTCCTTCGACGTGCGGGAGTCGATTACCTTGTCTTCCATGTAGCCGCATTGAACGCATCTCATGCCCCCATCTTACCACAACTTCTGGGGGCGTCAAGTGGGTAGCGGGGCCATATATTATGCTACAGTGGGTTGCATCTGTCATGCATATCTAGCTTTTCTTAAATATTCTGCCGTGCGGGTGTTGTTGGGGGGCGGATGTTTATTTGTTGGAGTTGCTTCCGCGGCCTCCGTACGCATCGACTTCGCCTATGCAAAATCCCCTGTCGGCGTGAACCGGCAGGGGATGGGTAAATAGGGGGAGCCGCGGGCTCAGCAGTTGTACATTTTGGTGTAGTACTCGTCGGCCATGCGGTCGGAGTTGAAGGCTGGGTCTATATCCTCCATGGCGTTGAATACGATGTCATTCCATGCGTCGCGGTTGTCGTAGTAAAGCGGCAGCACGCGGGATTCGAGGATGTTGTAGAAATGGTCTCGGTCGGAGCGGTCGCGAGCTTCGGCAGAGAGTCCCGGCTTGGCCTCGGGGATGATGAAGCAGTTCTGGCCATCGCGGGCGAACTCGCGTACCCAGCCATCGTTGGTGGAGATGGTGATGGCGCCGTTCATGGCGGCGGACATGCCGGAGGTGCCGGACGCCTCGCGCGTGACGATGGGGTTGTTGAGCCAGATGTCTGCGCCATTCTTAAGCAGGCGGGAGAGTGCCAGCTCGTAGCCGGTAAGCACCACGCAGCGCGGGTATTTCTGGCTGAGCCTGTTGAGCTGGTTGAAGATGTCGACCGCGGTGAAATCCGTGGGGTAAGGCTTGCCTGCCCAGATCATCTGCACGGGGCGGTTGGTGCGCTGGAGCATGCGCTCGAACATGACCGGATTTTCCGTAATAAGCGCCGGGCGCTTGTAGGCGGCAAAACGGCGTGCCCATACGATGGTGAGGGCGTCTTGGTCGAAGAGGTGTCCCGTCTGCTCACCTACCATGCGGAAAAGGTCTTTCTTGAGCGAGCGCTTACGCTCCATGAAGGCGCGTTTGTCGCGGGCGGCAAAGGCTTCCGCCAGCTCAGCATCCTGCCAGTAGCGGACGTTCTGTGCGTTGGTCACATGGGTGATGGGGCAGATATCGCTGTAGCCCTGCCACATCTGGCGTGAAACTTCGCCGTGCAGCTCGCTGACGCCGTTGGCTATGTGGGAGAGGCGCAGTGCGGCCAGCGTGTAGTTGAAGGTTTGCTCATGCGGGTCGAGTTTCAACATGCTGCGCACCTGGTCCAGTGAGAGGCCATCGAAGAAGGAGAAGTTGGCCATGAGGTTGATGTCCATCTTCTCGTTGCCTGCCTCTTCCGGCGTGTGGGTGGTGAAGACGAAACGCTTGCGCACCTCCTCCACATTGCCGCCGTTGCGGGCGAGCATGTTGAAGGCGGCTCCGATGGCGTGCGCCTCGTTCATGTGGTAAATCTCCGGCTCAACGCCCAATTCCTCGAAGAGGCGAGCGCCACCCTGACCCAGCACGATGTACTGGGAGATGCGGGTCATGGGGTTGCTGTCGTACAGTCGCTGGGTGATGGAGCGGCTGATGTCGTCATTCTCCGGCAAATCCGTGGTCAGGAAGAACATGGGGGCGGTGTCGAACACCTCCGGCCTCAGGTAATAGGCCTTGACCCACACGGGGGAATTGCAGATGTTGATCAGGAACTTGATGTTGTGGTCCTCCAGAAAGTTGTAGTCCTTGCGGCGGTACTGCACAGCCATAGAGCCGTCCTCGGCCCGAATCTGGTTGTAGTAGCCGTAGGACCAGAGGATGCCCACGCCTACAAGATTCTGGCGCAGAGCACCGGCGGAGCGCATGTGAGAACCGGCCAGGTAGCCCAGGCCGCCGGAGTAGATTTTGAAAACGTTGTCGATGGCGTACTCCATGCAAAAGTAGGCCACAGATTTGCTGTATTTGGGGTCAATCTCGTACGGGTGTGCGTACTGAGCCGGTAAAAAAGAGGATGTGCTCATCTTTTGTTATGTATCTTTTTCGCTTGTTGTGTGGGTGGGCGCGCACGCGATGGCAAAAGCGCGTTCCACAGTAAATATTTATACACTAACACAGCGATTCAGGAAAGAAAAAAATGCGCCATGTGAAAAAATCCCACCGGTCGGCAGAAAGCCGCCGGCGGGGCGGGATTACGCCTGTTCGGCAAAGCGTTTGCCATTTCCTGCGGAGTCGATGCGTTCAACCAGTTGGAAGAGGTTCAGCGTGGCGATATCCTCCCGCTCGACAAAGGCGAGAAAATCCTCCAGTGCTTCGGAGAGAATGGCGGAGCGACTCCCGCGGCGGTGGGTGTTTACAGCGGATTCCAGGCGGGCACCCTGCGCGGCAGAACAACGGAATGTGATGGATTTTTGCTTCATGCAGCTGTAGCATAGCAGAGCTTTTTCTGCTTGTGAAGTACCGTTACGTGTGTTGCGCCTAATCTTATTTGACCTTTGGAGAACAAGGCGGTATGATGCGCAGCGTATGAAACAGATACGCAATATTACACGCTTCACATACGAGTTTGCCACCTTCCAGGGCTGGCGTTTAACCCTTTGCCGCAACCAGATGCACTTTACCCGATATTTCTCGGACAGGCAATACGGCGGTGCGGAGGAATCTCTGGCCGCAGCCGTGGCTATGCGCAACAATGTTCTTGCTTCTCTGCGGCGGCATCCCGGTTGCCCGGAGCTGGCTTTTGCAGAGTGCCGCGGGGAGCAACCGGTTTCCTGTTACCCCCGCGGCCTCCGCCCGCGAAAAGCCGCCATGGCCTGAACGCTGCACCGAAGGACGAAGTTCGCGGGCTTCGTCCTTCGATTTTTTTCTTAGGTGTGTTTGAATGTCATGCCCTCCTTCTCCGCCAGATGCTTGGTTGGGGCGTGTGCTTTAAGAAAGGTCATGGCACGTTTCACGTCCTCCATGAGCAATGCTGCCATGTCCATGGTAAAGCCGCGGCGCACCATTACGCGCATCACGACGACATCCTCCACGTTGGCCGGCAGGCTGAAGGCCGGCACCTGCCAGCCGCGGGTGCGCAGGCGCTCGGAAAGCTCGTAGAGGTTGTAGCCGGGGTTGTAATCTTTCTTCATGCAGAAGCAAACCGCGGGAATATCCGTCTCCGGGTTGCCGGTGGCGATGAATTCGAACTTGCCCAGTTTGTCGAATTCCCGGTGGAGGTACTCTGCCACTTTGTAGGCCGCATCGTGGATGCGCTTGTAGCCATCCTTACCAAGGCGGCAGAAGGTGTAATACTGCGAGATGACCTGGCCTGCCGGGCGTGAGAAGTTCAGGGCGATGGTCGGTACGCTGCCGCCCAGGTAATTCACGGCAAAGGTGAGATCTTTGGGCAGTTCCTTCACGTCTCTCCAGACAATCCAGCCGCAGCCTACCGGCGCCAGACCGTACTTGTGACCGCTGGAGGATATGGATTTGACGCGCTCCAGGCGGAAATCGAAGGGGATTTTCGGCGCGGTGAAGGGGGCTAAGAAGCCGCCACTGGCGGCATCTACGTGCACATCTACATCCGGGCCGCCGTTTTGAGCCAGTTTGTCGAGAGCCTTGCAGATGGTTTCAGGGAACTCGTATTGGCCGGTATAAGTCACGCCGAAAGTGGGTACCACGCAGATGGTGTTTTCATCCACTCGCTTGAGCATTTCTTCCTCGGTCATGCAGTAGGCATCGGGGGTCATGGGGATTTCGCGCATTTCCACATCCCAGTAGCGGCAGAACTTGTGCCAGCATATCTGTACCGGGCCGCACACCAGGTTGGGTTTGTCGGTGGGTTTTCTGCCGGGTTTTGCTCGCCATCGCCACAGAGCTGCCAGGCCGCCCAGCATGCAGGCCTCGCTGGAGCCTATGGTGGAGCAACCAATAGGCGTGTTTTTGGACGGTACGTTCCAGAGGTCGGAGATGATGCGTACACAACGCTGCTCAATTTCCGCGCACTGGGGGTATTCGTCCTTGTCTATCATGTTCTTGGAAATGCTGATGTCCATCAGCCTGTGCACCCAGGAATCATCCCAGGTCTGGCAGAAAGTCGCCAGATTCTGCCTGGCGTTGCCATCCAGCATCAGCTCATCCTTTATCAATTGAAACGCATCTTCCGGGCGCATGGCCTGCTCGGGAAATTTATTCGTGGGCAGTGGCTGTGCCACGTCTGCTGCACCGAAGATGCTCACCGTATCGTTATCGGGGGTGGATTTTTTCATGGTCGTGAGGTGAGATGCCCACCGAGGCGGCGCTGTGCAAAAACACATTGATTCAGCCATCTGAGACCTTGCCTGTTTTTGAGAAAAGCCGGCGCGTGAGGTGTCGCATTCTGCAAGATGTGGAGAATGAGAACAATTTCTGTGTTGGCGGCGTCGCTGCTTTGGGCTTGTGGCGAGGATACAGGGCAGCGCGCTGCCTCACAGTTGCCGGTTTACACGGTGGCTGTATCTCAGCCCCGTGTGGGCTCCGTGGCGCAGTACCGCCGGTGGGTTGGCAGGCTGGAGGGGCTGGTAAGTGCGGCGGTGCTGCCGCAGGTGAGCGGGTATATTGCGGAGCGTTTGTTTACGAATGGTGCCTTTGTACGGAAGGGGCAGGTGCTATACAAAATAGATTCCACTCTTTACGCACAAGCCCTGGCAGAAGCTCAGGCCAGTGAGGCTCGCGCTGCAGCAGAGGAGAAAGAGGCGGCTCAGCATCTCGCATACAACGAACCTCTCGCACAGAGCGGAGCCATATCCCGCCAGAGTTATACGGATTCGCAGCAGGCACTCCGCGCGGCGCGTGCCTCCCTGGAATCTGCCCGTGCGTCTGTGGCTCAGGCTCGTACCAATTTGGGGTATTGTACGCTCACGTCCCCTGTGGATGGTATTGTCGGCTTCGCTCAGGCAGATGTCGGCAGCTATGTTTCACCCGGCGGTGCGCCGCTGGTGCTGGTGAATCAGGTGAATCCCATTCGCGTGCAATTCAGCATCAGTGAGCAGGATTGGCTGAACCAGGGCGGTGCTGATGGGACGCTTCGCCCCGGGGCGGAGGTGGAGCTCCTGCTGGCCAATGGTAAGCCATACGCATATCCTGCCACTATCGAAGGGGTGGATAACACTGTATCCTCCACAACGGGTACACTTCTGCTTGACGCCCAGACGCCGAATCCGCATTCTCTGTTGCGTCCCGGCATGTTTGTGCAGGTGCAGGCCCGCGTTGCAGAGCAGAAGGATGCGCTGCTGGTGCCGGTGGGAGCAGTCGTCAGCATACAGGGTAAGACCATGCTTATCTCCGTGGAAAAATCGGGTGCCGTTACGCTGGTGCCGGTCACAACCGGGATACAACAGGGTGGGATGATTGCTGTGCAAGGTGGCATTTCCGGGGATTCTCGCATCGTCGTGAGCGGTACTCAACAGGCCCTCATGGCCGTAAATGGGAGAGCTAAACTCAGAGTTACAGAAAAATGACTTTTCTGAAGCATTGATTTTTCAATGTTTTGTAATTTTTTTACAAAAAAAGTTGCAAAAAAAATGAAAAATACGCTTGACGTGCGGCGGAGTTTCATGTATACTCTGCGGCACCCCGTCACGGGGCAGCCCGAAAGAGCGAGCGAACGCCGAATGTGCGAGACGCTGAGCATCGGCCGGGTGAGGCAGTTTTTCATTTACGGAC
>JAZTYL010000026.1:0-65245 GCA_045636905.1 Akkermansia sp. | reverse complement strand
CATCAAACACAGAACGCCGCCCTATCAAAGGGCGGCGTTGCTGCATAGGGTGGGCCTGAGACCGCGCGTTTAAGCGTTGATATAGTCCATCATCTCGCGCAAGCGTGCGTAGTCCCCACGCTGGAAGGTGAAGCGCAAGCGTGGCAGCCTCGCCAGCAGCGGCTCGGGGTCATCCGCATCAGAGTCGAGCTGCACAATATCCTTCTTGGGCATCAGGTCTGCGAAATCTTGAATGAGCCACCCCAAGCGCTGATCTGGCACTTTATTCATCATGCGGATGGTGATGGTATCGCCATCAAAATAATACGAATGGTAGCGGCTGTAGAAGCGCTCGATATGCTTATACGCATCTTCTGCGCTCTTGCTCACATAGAGCAACTTCATGTCCGACCGCGAGATAAGCCCAGCATCCAGCAGCTCTTTTTCGATAAAGTTTACCCAGCGCGCCCAGAAGGTCTCGCCCGGCGGGTCCAACAGCACAATGGGGAAAATCGTCGACTTACCCGTCTGCATCAGGGTAATGGTCTCAAAAATCTCGTCCATGGTACCAAATCCACCGGGGAAAGCCACCAAGGCATCCGTCTGCTTCAGGAAATTGAGTTTGCGGGTGAAGAAGTAGTAGAAGTTCATCATCTTCTCACTACCATCGACCACAGGATTAGCGTGTTGCTCGTAGGGCAGCGTGATATTAAGCCCAAATGAGCAATGCTCCGTGGCGCCCTCGTTGCAAGCCTGCATGAGCCCCGGGCCGCCGCCCGTGATAATCATGTAGCCACACCTGGCCGCAAGAGCAGAAAACTCCTTGGCAATCTTGTAGGAGGGGTCATCTGGCTTGATGCGAGCCGAGCCAAAGCAGGTAATCTTGCGCACGTTGCGGTAGGGCATGAACATTTTGTCCGCCGCAAACATCTCGTCTATCGTGCGGTTCATGATTTCCAAATCATGCTCCTCAATGGGGCTGAGGGCCGCATTCATCGTCGTAGACAGCATCTGCAAAAGCGTCTCGGGGCTGTGCGAACCACTAAAACGCTGTGCCAAATCATACAAATTGGCATCCAAGACGGGATTCCCTGTGCTGACGGGAATCTCCACCGAGACATGGCGCTCGGCGCGACTATTGATATCGCGAGCTGCTAAAATTTCAGGGTGTACCATACCTTATAATATGCCGTATTGTCCTGTCATTGTCACGAAAAAAACACACTTCGTCGGCAAATAAAAAATCTACCGCGAGAAGCAGGAAAAAGCATTGGCAATTGGGCCGCATTGTGGTAGCATGAACGACATCTGCACAGTTCATCGCACCTCTACCATGCCGCCTCGACTCAAAGTCTTGATATGCAGCTACGCCTGCGACCCCAACTTCGGTTCAGAACCGGGGATGGGCTGGAACTTTGTGTTCAATATTGCGCGTTTTCACGAGGTGCACGTCATTGTAGAGGAGCACGAGTTCCGGGAAAACCTGACTCGCTACGCCGCAGAGCACCCAGAGGATGTGCGCAACATCACTTTCCACTACATCCCCCGCACCCACCACAACTTGCTGCGCAAGATATGGCCACCCAGCTACTACTGGTTTTACCGGAAATGGCTGCGCAAGGCGTATAAGCTCGCCGCCGAACTGGACAAGCAAGAAAACTTTGACTTGGTGCACCAGTTGACCTTGGCAGGGTACCGCGAGCCCGGCTACCTGTGGAAACTGGGCAAGCCCTTGGTGTGGGGGCCCATTGGCGGGCTCAACAACACCGCTTGGTGCCTCATCCGCGGGCTAGATTGGCACAGCAAGGTGTATTTCACCTGCCGCAACCTGCTCAACAGCTTCCAAATGCGCTTCAGCTATGCCGCGCGCACCTTTAGCCGCCACGCCCAAGCCATCCTGGTGTGCGACCCCTCCGCCCTGCCCGATATTGAGCGCCTGTGGCAGCGCAAAGCCGAGGTCATGCGCGAAATCGGCCTCCACGCAAGCAGCACCTGCCCCCAACCTGCCACGCACGAGCCCGGCACACCTCTCAAAATATGCTGGGTAGGCTCCCTGATGCGGCTCAAAGGCTTGGAGATGATACTGGAGGCCCTCGCACGCTGCCAATCCAAGATTCACCTAGACATCATCGGCCGCGGACACATGGAAGACGAGTGGAAAGAGCTGGCACGCAAGCTAGGGGTGGAGCACATGGTCACGTTCCACGGTTTCATGCCCCACGACAAGGTGCTACCCTTCATGCAGCAATGCCACGTTTTCTGCAGCTCTAGCATCAAAGAAGGCGGGACCGCCACCGTCACCCTCGAAGCGCTCTGCTGCGGACTACCGCTGGTGGCCTTGAACCACTGCGGCTTTGCCAGCGTGATTGATGATACCTGCGGCGTGCGTATCCCGATTCAATCCCGCCAGCAAATCGTGGCAGACTTTGCCACCACCTTCGACCACCTTGCTACGGATGAAGCCCACCGCTACAACTTGGCTTGCGGGTCCTTGCGCCGCAGCGGCCTATTCTCGTGGGAGGAAAAGATGACCCACCTCAACGCGGTGTATGAGGCCGTGAGCTCTCAATCCCGGTGATAGGGAGACCCCGCCAATAGGGTGTGCACACGGTAAATTTGCTCCAGCAGCACCACGAGCGCCAACTCATGCTGCATGGTGTGCCGCCCCAAGCAAAGCACGGCATCGCACTCGCGCCGCAGCTCTTCTGTGTGACCATCTGCCGCGCCGATGAGGAAAGCCACATGCTTGACCGCCTGCATCTGCCACTCGCGCACCCGCCGCTCAAACTCCCGCGTGCTCCAGTTTTGCCCGCGCTCATCCATGGCGATGCGCAAACACCCTTTGCTCGCCTCTAACAAACGCCGAGAAACCGCTTCTGAATCCCCCGCCTTCACATAGCGCAACTCTACCTTGCCCAAGGGCTTGAGCCTATCCACAAAAAACTCCACCCCTTGGCGGGCATACCCGATGGCGGGCTTGGCAGCAGCGATAACCAAAAAATCCATACGCCCCGCACCTTACACCACATCTTCCTCGCGTGCAAGGCAAATGAGCTTGACCCCGCCGAAAATCTCCGCTATCATCTCACGCAACAACCACTTACCACTATGGGTCTTCTTCAAAATCTTGCCGCTATTGCCATCCGCAACAAAGTCATCTCCAACCTGCGCGCCAACTGCCCCGAGGCCGTCAAAAATGAGCTCGAAACCCTGCTCGCCAACAAGGAAGCCGTGAGCATCATCCAGCAATTTGTGACCAACGCCATGAAAACAGGCGGCAAAATCCAGGCTGAAGCCGTGACCTCGCTTCCCTTCCCCGCCGAAATCCAACAACTGCTGGCCAACACCCCCAAGCTGGTCACCTACTTGGTGCTGGCTGCCCGCATGGCTGGTAAAAAATAATCCCTTTCTCCCCTCTGCTTTTTCATGGGCAATCCCGGGCCTCTCTGCCCGGGATTTTTTTGTGCACGGACGCATGAATTTGATTGACAATCAGGCAAAGCGAGAGTATTCTGTGCGTCCCCGCTGATGCTGCATTATCAACAACGAAGGGCTGGGGGCTATAGCGCAGCACCTTTCACAACCTCGTGCTTCCTGATACAAGGTCGCACACAACACACATACATACAATGATTAACGAACTCGTTACTAAGATGGTGGAAGCCGGTGTTCACTTTGGTCACCAGACCCGCAAGTGGCACCCCAACATGAAGAAGTACATCCTCACCCAGAAGAATGGTATCCACATCATCAATCTGGAAGAGACCGAGAAGTGCTTGGACAAGGCCAGCGCTTTCTTGACTGAACTTGCTGCCAAGAACAAGAAGATTCTCTTCGTGGGCTGCAAGCGCCAGGCTCAGGAAGCTGTGAAGGAAGCTGCCGAAGCTACCGGTCAGTACTACGTGAACTTCCGTTGGTTGGGCGGCATGCTCACCAACATGACCACCATCAAGAAGAGCATCGCTCGTCTGGACTACCTCGAAAACCTCGACAAGCAGCACGAATACAAGAGCATGTCCAAGAAGGAACTTGCCGCTCTCTCCCGTGAGCGCGAGAAGCTTCTGCGCAACCTTCAGGGTATCCGCACCATGGGTGGTTCCCCCGACGCTATCGTCGCCATCGGCGCTGACCACGAAGACATCGCCATCCGCGAGGCCCACATCTTGGGCATCCCCGTCATCGTGCTCACCGACACGAACGCCGACCCCGACAGCGTGGACTTCCCCATCCCTGGCAACGACGACGCCGTTCGCTCTATCCGCCTGATTCTCTCTGTGCTGGTGGACGCCATCAACAAGAGCAAGCCCGCCGCCTAATCCGTAAACCCTCATACCCTACATTATAGACAATGGCTGAAATTACCGCCGCTATGGTAAAGGTGCTGCGCGTCAAGACTGACGCCGGCATGATGGACTGCAAGAAGGCACTCATCGAGTGCGACGGCAACATGGAAGAAGCCGTGAAGTACCTCCGCGAAAAGGGTATCGCCAAGGCCGCTAAGAAGGCTGACCGCGAGGCCAAGGAGGGCGTTGTTGCTACCCTCGTCGAGGGCAAGGACGGCGTGATCTTCGAAATCAACTGCGAGACTGACTTCTGCTCCAAGGGCGACAAGTTCAAGGCTCTCGTGGCTGAGATTGGTGCTGCTCTCAAGGCTGCCAGCGCTTCCACGCTGGAGGAGGCCCTCAACGTGGCTATCAACGGCACCACCGTTGAGAAGTACATCGCTGAGCAGTGCGCTGTGATTGGCGAAAACATGAAGCTGCGCAAGTTTGGCCGCTACACGCTGGCTGGCGAGGCCACCATCGCCTCCTACATCCACATGGGTGGCAAGGTGGGCGTGCTCCTGCAGGTGGCTTGCGACAAGGCTGAAACTGTAGCCAACGCTGATTTCCAGGCTCTCTGCAAGGACATCACCCTGCACATCGCTGCCTGCGCTCCCAAGAGCGTGGACTCCAGCTCCTTGGATCCCGCTTTCGTGGCCGAGGAACAGGAAATCGCCAAGGCTCAGCTCTTGGCTGAAGGCAAGCCCGAGGCTCTCCTCGACAAGATTCTCCCCGGCAAGCTCAAGGCTCTCTACAAGCAGAGCTGCCTCATGAGCCAGGAGTTCGTCAAGGACGGCTCCATCACCGTTGAGAAGCTTGTGGCTGACACCAGCAAGACTCTGGGCGACAGCATCAAGGTTGTCTCCTTCGAGCGCTTCCAGCTCGGCGCCTAATAAGCTCCCAGCAAGAAATCTCACACACACCCTGCTGCGCACAGCGTGGCAGGGTGTTTTATTGCGCCAGAATACGCCCCAAGCAACATGAAATTGTGTATGCAAATGCCCGAAATGCAACTTTGGGCTTGTCAAAACGCAATTTTCATGTAAAATCTCTGGCGTTCTACATGCATCGAGCTGTAGCGCAGGCTGGTAGCGCGCTTCGTTCGGGACGAAGAGGTCGCAGGTTCGAATCCTGTCAGCTCGACTATTTGCTAAACGGAAAGCCGCGGCAAGCGGCGTGAGGAGAGGGGGGCAAGAGCCCCGAGCGGAAACAGACGGCTGCTTGCCCATGTATACACCCCGCTTTGCGTATGTACCCATGAGCTTCCGGTCAGCCGCATTCTCCCTTTCAACCACACTCATTAACTACTATGTCCGGTCATAATAAATGGTCCAAGATTAAGTTCACGAAGGCCGCAGCCGACGCTAAGAAGGGCAAGATTTTTGCCCGTTTCTCCCACGAAATCACCCTGGCTGCTAAGAGCGGCGGTGGCGACACCGACACCAACCCGCGTCTACGCGCCGCTATCGAAGGCGCTAAGGCGGCCTCCATGCCCAAGGAAAACATCGACCGTGCTGTCAAGAAAGGCACAGGCGAGCTGCAGGGCGCATCCATCCAAGAAATGACCTACGAGGGCTATGGCCCCGCCGGCACCGCCTTCATCGTCGAAGTCGCGACCGACAACACCAACCGCTGCTCCTCTGAAATCCGCACCATTTTCTCCAAGAACGGCGGCAACATGGGTACCCCCGGTTCCGTGGCCTACCAGTTTGACCGCAAGGGTCAGGTAAGCATCAACGCCCCCGAGCTGGACGAGGACAGCGCCATGGAGCTTGCCATGGAGTGCGGCGCAGACGAGTTCGAGGAAGGTGAGAACGAAGGCGAGTGGGCCTTCATCTGCGGCCCGACGGATGTTCAGACCGTGAGCGAGGCTCTCACCGCCGCCGGCCGCAACGTCACCGGCATGAAGCTCGTATCCATCGCCCAGAATCCCACGGACATCACCGATCTGGAGACTGCTCGCAAGGTCATGCGCCTCTTTGAGCGTCTGGACGACTACGATGACACGATGAACGTCTTCTCGAACTTCGAGATTGCAGACGACCTCCTCGAGCAGCTGTAAATCCCCGATTCACAGACGGCTCGCCCCGATACCTTCTACGGCGGGCGGCTCCGAAGAACCGCCCGCCATTTTTTCTGCTACAGAACAACCACTTGCTTTGCTACTGTACACGCACCATGAGCGCTATGGAAGATAACAAACGCCCCATCCGCCAACGCCACGCCCGCTCCGGCCAGGCAGACTCCTCCCGCCACCAGGGTGGCATGCGAGTGCGCCGCGAGCACACCAACGCCGATGGCGAACGCATGGTACGCAACAACGGCAGCAAAGCCCAGGCAGCGCGCCAGCGCCGCCCCAAACCCACACGAGAGAAAATCGAACCCATCCCCAAGACCGGTCGCGCCTATGTACCCGTAGGCGAGCCGACAGAGCTCACCGGTCTGCTGGAAATCACGCCCAAGGGCTTCGGGTTCATCCGCACGCCGGAAAACAACTGGGCACCCTCCAACCAGGCTGTCTATGTACCGGCAGACCTCATCTCCCAGCACCACCTGCGCCCCTATGTGCAGGTAACCGGCATGGCTCAGCGTTATGAGCGAGGCCACCAGCTCACCACCGTCACCGCGGTGAACGGCCTCACGCCGGAAGAAGCTGCCAACGCCCCCCACTTCGACGACCTCAAGGCCGTGAACCCCAGCCACCGCCTGGCATTCGAGACCGAGGCCAAGCGATTCACCACCCGCACGCTGGACATGGTGGCGCCCGTGGCCCGCGGACAGCGCGGCCTCATCGTCGCCCCGCCCCGCACAGGCAAGACCACCCTGCTCATGCACATCGCCGAGGGTGCCATTCAGAACTATGGCGAAGACCTGCACCTCATGATTCTGCTGGTGGATGAGCGACCGGAAGAA
This sequence comes from Akkermansia sp., assembly GCA_045636905.1. GTDB lineage: Bacteria > Verrucomicrobiota > Verrucomicrobiia > Verrucomicrobiales > Akkermansiaceae > Akkermansia. The sequence continues at coordinate 58,031 of JAZTYL010000026.1, read as the reverse complement.
GTCACTGAGTTCCGCCGTGCCCTGCCGCAGGCAGAAATCTTTGCTTCCAGCAACGACAGCGGCGTGAAGGAGCACTGCCGCATGGCCGAAATGTGCATCGAGCGTGCCAAGCGCCTGGTGGAAAACGGCAAGCATGTGCTCATCCTCATGGATTCCATCACCCGCCTGGCTCGCGCCTACAACAATGCCGAGCGAGGCAGCGGCCGTACTATGAGCGGTGGTATCGATGCCCGCGCCCTGGAAACCCCGCGCCGCCTCTTCGCCGCAGCCCGCAACACGCGCACAGCCGGCTCCCTCACCATTCTTGCCACAGCCCTCATCGAGACGAACAGCCGCATGGATGAGCTCATCTTCCAGGAGTTCAAGGGCACAGGCAACATGGAAATTGTACTCAGCCGCCGCATTGCGCAGATGTACGTCTACCCCGCGGTGGACATAGCCAAGAGCGGCACCCGCCGCGAGGAACTCATCCTGCCCGAGTGGATGCTGGCCAAGATTCAGCTCATCCGCCGTGCACTGGCCAACCACCGGCCGGAGGAAGCCATGGAGCGATTGCTTTTCTTCATGCGCAAGTTCCCCAACAACGCGCAGATGCTCATGGGCATTAAATCGCGAGGTTGAGTCGCCATCCTCCCAACTACCCTTCACACAGCCTCGCCATGGAAAGCCTGTTCAGAGTCATTCTGGAGTTCATAGGTGAGTTGCTGTGCTCACTGTTCCACGGAGAAATCCATGCGGATGCCCCTGCCAATCTTCGCCCGACACAACTCGAGGCATTACAAAAGCGCATCGCGCCCTACTCCCGAGCTGCCGCAGCAACGCAATGGCTGTTCTACCTCGCCTGCGCAGCTATTGTCGTGTTGACTGTACCCGCAGCCACCCTCGGTATCACCCCCATCGAAACAGCCTTGCGGAATTTTGCCCTGTCCATGCTGGCACTCACGGTCGGAATAGGGTTGCTCAACGCCCTGCTCAGTTGCGTTCTCCGCCAATGGCGTTTTACCGACTTCCATGCCGCCGTGGCCTACCGCTTCCACTTGGGTTCCGGAGGCTGCACTGTTGCCCTGATACTCTGGCACCTCTTTTTTACGGCCTTCGCCATCATCGCCTCCTGAGCCTATAAGGCCAAAAAGACAAAAGTCGGCAACAAAAAGGCCGCAGACTGTAACAGCTGCGGCTCTTGCGTTTGGCGGGAAACCACCCGCTTGTCTCTCCTGCTCGCCCGGATCAGTTCAGGCGGAAGGTGATGCGGGCCTTGGAAGTATCGTAGGGAGAAACCTCGATTTTGACACGATCGCCCACCACCAGACGGATAAAGCGCTTGCGCATCTTACCGGAAATGTGTGCCAGGAACTCGTGGCCGCTGGGCACCTTCACGCGGAACATCGTACCGGCAAGCACAGCAGACACCACGCCCTCCAATTCGATTTCACCCTCACCATCGTCCTCGACAACAGTTTTCTTGGGCTTCACGGGAGCCGAGTTTGCGGGGCGGGCACCACCGCGGGCATTGTTAGCACCACGGGAGGCATTATTATTTTTCTGCTGCGGTTTGGAACCGCGATTACTGGGGGGATTTGCCATTATGTATTTAATTAGGTTTTCAGACGCAGCATAACGGGTTATGTTGCGCGCGGGTAGTTTATAGCGACTCGCTCATCTTTGCAAGCGTTTTTTGCTGTAAATGAGCAAAAAAATGAAAAAAATCACCTAAAATCAGAAAAAGCGATTGACAAAAAGGCATAAAAAGTGTAGAGTAGCCGCCCCGAACTAAGAGGTTCGTTGGCGAAAGCCTAAACAGGAAAATAAGAAATCATCATGAAAACCTTCTCTGCCAAAGCCCAGGATATTGAGCGTAAGTGGTATGTGATCGACGCCGCCGACAAGGTGCTCGGTCAGCTCGCTGTAGAGGCAGCAAATCTGCTGCGCGGTAAGAACAAGACCATCTTCACCCCCCACGTCGACTGCGGTGACTACGTCATCGTTGTGAACGCCGACAAGGTGGTGCTGACAGGCAACAAAGAGCGTGCCAAGATTTACACCCGCTACACCGGCTACGTTGGCAACCAGGTTGTAACCACCCCCGCCAAGCTGCGCAAGAATCACCCCGAGCAGATCGTGGAGCACGCCATTCTCGGCATGGTTCCCCACACTCGCCAAGGTCGTGCACAGGCTGTGCGTCTTAAGGTTTATGCCGGTGCTGAGCACCCCCATGCCGCCCAGACTCCCACTGTTGTTACAATCGCCTAACCCAGTTTCTTAAATCATGAGCTCTACAACTCCGTTCAACGCTACCGGCCGCCGCAAGGAGGCTATCGCGCACGCCTGGCTCACCCCCGTTGAGGAGGGCAAGTCCGGCAAGATTACCATCAACCGTCGCGGTTTCGAGGAGTACCTCCCCACCGACACCCTGCAGAACGTAGTGCTGCAGCCCTTCTATGCCACCAACACCATTAAGAAGTACGATGTTCGCATCGTTTCCAAGGGTGGTGGTATCCACGGTCAGACCGGCGCCATGAGCCTGGCTATCGCTCGTTCCCTCGTTATGATCAACGAGGAGTACCGCGCCCAGCTCCGCGAACAGGGCCTCCTGACCCGCGACTCCCGCATGAAGGAGCGCAAGAAGGCCGGTCGTCCCGGTGCCCGCAAGCGCTTCCAGTTCAGCAAGCGCTAATGCGCCCTCTGGCTTTCAGCCAAGAAAAACCCCTCTTTTTTCAGAAAAGGCCTCGCAGCACAGCTGCGAGGCTTTTTTGCACTGTACCCCGCATGTCGAGAAAGTCTTAAATGCGTCTGTCGGGAGATTCCGGCTTGACATCGCGCGTACGCGTGGTAGTATGGGCATACTTATGACACAGGAAGCCCTTCTCAAGATATTGGAAACGGACGCCCGCCTGAGCGACCAGCAGATTGCCGACCGCCTCGGGGTGAGCGTCTCTGAAGTTGCAACCCGGCGAGCTACTCTGGAGAAAGAGGGGCGTATCGTTGGCTACCAGACCATCGTGAACGACGACCGCGAGGGCGTGAGCGCCTTTATCGAGGTGCGCTGTACCCCGGAGCGCGGCGGCGGCTTCGACCGCCTTGCAGAGCGCATCTCCCGCTACGACGAAGTACGCAGCTGCTACCTGATGAGCGGCGGCTTCGACCTGCTGGTACAGGTGGATGCCGAGGACCTGCTCTCCGTAGCACGCTTTGTGAGCGAGAAGCTTGCCAGCCTGCACGGCGTGCTCTCCACCGCCACCCACTTCCGACTTAAGACGTACAAGCTCAACGGCCTGCACTTCACCGAAGAACACGACCACCAGCGTATCAGCGTGGCTCCGTAACACAATTTTCTCACTCTTTTCTCATTCACATGGACTGGAACCGTACACTTGCAAAACAGGTCGTGGATTTGCCCCGCTCCGGCATTCGCGAATTCTTCGACCTGGTGACCGGCAGCAAAGACATCATCTCCCTCGGCGTCGGCGAGCCGGACTTCGTAACCCCCTGGAACATCCGCGAGGCCGCCATCTCCTCCCTGGAAAAAGGCCATACCACCTACACCAGCAACTACGGCCTGGAGAGCCTGCGCCGAGCCATCGCTCGCTACGTGGAGGACTTTTTCCACGTTTCCTACAACCCGCTCTGCGAGATTCTGCCCACAGTAGGCGTGAGCGAAGCCATCGACCTGGCACTGCGCTGCCTCATCAACCCCGGAGACGAAGTGCTCTACCACGAGCCCTGCTACGTGAGCTATGCCCCCTCCGTACTGCTGGCCTACGGCACCCCGAAAGCCGTGGAAACCAGCATCGACGACCTCTTCGCCCTGAACCCCGCCAAGCTGGAAGCCGCCATCACACCCCGCACCAAGGTGCTGATGCTCAACTTCCCCACCAACCCCACCGGGTCCATTGCCCCGAGGGAAACGCTGGAGGCCATCGCTCAGATTTGTATCAAGCACGATTTGTTTGTGCTGACAGATGAAATCTACTCCGAGCTGCGCTATGACGACGAGGAACACACCAGCATCGCCTCCCTGCCCGGCATGAAAGAGCGTACCCTGCTGCTGCACGGCTTCTCCAAGGCATTCGCCATGACCGGCTTCCGCCTGGGTTATGCCTGCGGTCCGTCCGAGCTGATTGAGCAGATGATGAAGATACACTCTTACACCATGATCTGCCCCAGCATTACCAGCCAGGAGGCCGGTATCGAGGCTCTGCAGAACGGCACCACCGCCATGCACGAAATGCGCGACAGCTACCACCGCCGCCGAGACTACATCGTGGGACGCTTCAACAACATGGGCATGGATTGCCACCTGCCCGGCGGCGCCTTCTACACCTTCCCCAGCATCAAGCGCTTCGGGCTCTCCTCCAAGGAGTTTGCCATGCGCCTGCTGCAAGAGCAGAAAGTTGCCGGCGTACCCGGCACTGCCTTCGGCCCCTGCGGCGAGGGCTACCTGCGCTGCTGCTACGCCACAGCCTTCGAGCTGCTGGAGGCAGCCTGCGACAAGATGGAGCGATTCTGCGACTCCCTTCGCTAAAAAAGAGCAAAGCAGGAAGGATGCCCGGCGTCCTTCCTGCTTCTCATTATGACCATGCTCACAGATAAAACCTTATACCGCACCTGCGTTTATCCCCTTGCCATTTTCATGGCATTCAGCATTCTGCTGGGCGTAGGCGGCAGCAGCATCGAGTGGGACCACCCGGATGCTGCGTGGTGGCAGCGAGCCCCGGAGATGCTGCTCTACCCCGTGCAGACTCTCGTATGCGGCTGGTGGCTGTGGCATGTAAGGCACGAGATTGAGTGGGACTGGAATGCCCACGCCTGCGGATGGGGCGTCCTCTTCGGCGTCGTGGGTATCGGTCTGTGGCTCGTGCCGTACTTTGCCGGGTGGATACCCAACGAGGGCAACGGCTTCCGGCCCGAGCGGATTTTCGGCCCGGGTACACCCGCCACCTACGCGGAGTACGCCCTGCGCTTCCTGCGTGCCGCTGTAGTGGTAGCACTGGCGGAGGAGCTTTTCTGGCGAGGCTTCCTGATGCGCTGGTGTGTTGACCGCGACTTCCCGCAGAATGTACGCATCGGCACACACAGCTGGCTGGGATACGGCGTTTCGACAGCCGCTTTCATGCTCATCCACAATCCGGTGGACTACGCGGGCGCCTTTCTCTACGGCTCGCTGGCATACCTGTTGGTCGTCAAAACACGGCGTCTCACACCGGCCATCGTCATGCACGCCGTGGCAAACGCCATCATGGGCGCCTGCGCCATAAGCTTCGACATGCCCCAGCTGTGGTGAAGCCAATTTAACCTTTACAACTCAACAACCATGAACATCGATTATCTGCAGACCGGACTTGCTCTCTGCGTAGGCGTTTCGCTTGCTGCGGCGTGTGGTTTCCGTGTCTTTGTGCCCATGCTGGTCATGGCCCTCGGCGTACGCCTGGGAGGCCTGGAAATAGACGAAAACCTGGCCTGGCTGGGAAGCGATACCGCCATCGCCTGCCTGGGTGCCGCCACTCTGGCCGAGGTATTGGCCTACTACATCCCCGTGGTGGACAACCTGCTGGACACCATCGCCGGGCCTGCGGCACTGGTAGCGGGCGCTGTTGTAACCGGTGGCATGCTGGGTGATTTGCCGGACTGGCTGCAGTGGGGCACCGGCATCGTGGCCGGAGCAGGTGCTGCCGGCACCGTACAGCTGGGCACCACAGCCCTGCGCGCAGCAGGCACCGCCACGACAGCAGGCGTCGGCAACCCCGTCATCAGCACCATGGAGAATATCTTTGCGACCATCGGCTCCGTGCTCGCCGTTCTCCTGCCCCTTCTCGCCGTGGTAGGCTCCGTTCTCATCATCTTCATCGTCCTCTTCTCCCTGCGCAAAATCCGCGAGCTTCTGGCGCGCAGGCGAGCAGTAGCATAACACTTCGTCCCCTCCTTCCGCAATGCAAGCATTCATTCTCGGCGCAGGTCTGGGCACCCGCCTCGCCCCACTCTCCCACATTCTCCCCAAGCCGCTGATGCCGGTTTTTGATAAACCGCTCATTCAGCACACCATGGATCGTTTCATGGCAGCGGGAGTGACAGAGTTCATCGTCAACACCTCATACCTGGACTTCACCTGGGACAAAGCCTTCCCCAGCCCGGAGCCGCAGTACCGAGGCTGCCCCGTGACTCTGAGCCACGAACCTGAACCGCTGGATTCCGGCGGCGGCGTGAAGAAAATCCTTCCCCTCTGGAAAGAAGGGCCGCTTATCGTGCACAATGGCGATATCCTCACCGATATTCCGCTCGCGGACCTGCTGGCGGAGCACCGCCGCAGCGGCAACCTCCTCACCATGGCTCTGCGCAGTGTGGACGGCAAGCGCAACGTCGGCTTCAACCCCGCCACCGGCCGCATCACCGACATCCGCCACGCCCTGGGCGTAAACCCCGGCACACACCAGTTTGCCGGCACCTACATCATGGAGCAGGAAGTCGCAGATATGTTCCCGCCGGAGGAAAAATTCTCCATCTTTCCCATCTGGCTGGAGCTCGTGCGCCGGGGCAAAGCCGGCGGCGTCGAATTCGACTGGGCAAACTGGTACGAAATCGGCACCCCGGAAGCCTACCTGCAAGCCATGCTCGATATGCCTTACAGCAAGCGTATCCACCCCACCGCCACCATCTCCGCCCTCGCAGAGGTGGATGAGGACTGCATGGTGGGGCAGGACGCGCACATACCCGCGGGTTGCGAGCTGACGGACTGCATCGTCTGGCCCCGCACTCACGTCCAGCCGGGGCAATACAGAAAAGCCATCCTCACCCCCAGAATCATCGTCCAAACCGAAAATCCGTGACCCGAACAAGGCCATTTTCCACCCAAAATTAGAGTCTACTCTAATTTTTTATAAAAAAAAGGGAGAAAAGGCACGGAATTTGCTTTCCATGGGGTAGATGGTGTGGTAGAATGTGGCAGCGTGGAATGGCTGTTTATGCGGGACTGTATACCGCGGGCAGCTGTGAGAAAACTCAAATCACACAAAAACACAAGAATATGGCAATAGACCCCAAATTACTGGAGGAGCTCGAGGAGCGCCGCCGCAAGGTGAAATACGCTGCTACCCCCGAGAAGTATGAAGCGCGCCATGCCAAGGGCGACTGGACGGCCCGCGAGCGAATTTCCTGCCTGTTTGACGCCGGTTCCTTTACGGAAATCGGCATGCATACGAAGCATCATTGCAGCAACTTCGGCATGCTGAACAAGGACATCCCCGGAGATGGCATTGTGACGGGCTTCGGCCTGGTGAACGGGCGTCCGGTGGCAGCCGCTGCGGCCGATTTCCTGGCACAGGGCGGCTCCCTGGGTTACATGCACGCCCAGAAGATTTGCGATGCCCAGCAGTACGCCATGAAGGGCGGCATGCCCATCATCCAGATCAACGACTCCGGCGGCGCTCGCCTGCAGGAGGGCGTGGAGTCCCTCACCGGTTTCGCCAACGTGTTCTACAACAACGTGGCTGCCAGCGGTGTGGTACCGCAGATTTCGCTCATCCTCGGTCCCTGCGCCGGCGGTGCAGCATACTCCCCCGCCCTTACGGATTTCATCATCATCCGCCGCGGCGGTGCAGCCGGCATGTACATCACCGGCCCCAAGGTTATCGAGCAGGTTACCTACGAGAAATGCACCATGGAAGAAATCGGCGGCGCAGACGTACACGCCAGCGTGAGCGGCAACGCCCACTTTGTGGCCAATACGGACGAGGAGGCCATCTCCATCGCCAAGTCTCTGCTTACCTACCTGCCCTCCAACAACACGCAGGATCCGCCTCACGACCTGAGCTGCCCGCTCAACATCGCTGACGATGAGGGCATGAACGACATCATCCCCGACAGCAACAACACCCCGCTGGATGTCAAGAAAGTCATCTCCCGCCTGGTGGACGAAGGCAGCTTCCTTGAGGTGCACGCCGGATTCGCCGGCAACGTGGTGGTGGGCTTCGGCCGCATCTGCGGTGTGGTCGTGGGCATCATCGCCAACCAGCCTGCCGTGAAAGCCGGCTGCCTGGACATCGATGCTTCGGACAAGGCAGCTCGCTTCATCCGCTGCTGCGATTCCTTCAACATTCCGCTGGTGAACCTGGTGGACGTTCCCGGCTTCCTGCCCGGCAAGCAGCAGGAGCGCGGCGGCATCATCCGCCACGGTGCCAAGATGATTTTCGCCTACTCCTCCGCCACTGTGCCCAAGGTGACCCTCATCCTGCGCAAGGCCTACGGCGGTGCCTACATCGCCATGTGCTGCAAGGGCCTCGGTGCAGATGCCGTCTTTGCCTGGCCCACTGCAGAAATCGCAGTAATGGGCGCTCAGGGTGCCGTGCCGATTCTCTACGGCCGCGAGCTGAAGGCCATCGAAGACCCCGCCGCCCGCGAGGCTCGCCGCCAGGAACTGCTGGCAGAGTATACCGAAGCCTTCTACAACCCCTACGCGGCTGCCGCAAGCGACCAGGTGACCGAGGTTATCAACCCCAAGGAAAGCCGCGCCAAGGTAGCCCTGGCCCTGCGCACCATGCTCAGCAAGCGTGAGGTGCGTCCCGCCAAGAAGCACGGCAACATGCCGCTCTGATTTCGCTGACTCCTCTCTTCTCACATAATCAATACTATGAACATAACCCAGACACTAGCCATTACATGGCCCGAGTTCATGGACGCACTCACGTACCAGGTCACGGGCATGCTTGTGGTGTTCTGCTGTCTCGGCCTGCTCTGCATCATCCTCTCCATCTCCGGTGCCGTTGCTGTGCGCCTGGAGGAGAAGAAGAAAGCAGCAGCAGAGGCCGCGAAGGCTGCGCTGGCCGCAGCTGCCCCCGCTCCGGTGGCAGCCCAGCCGGTTGTCGGCCCCGAGCTTGCCCCCGCCCAGGTGGCAGCCATCGCCGCCGGCATCTATGATGCCGCCGCCAGCAGCATTACACCCGAGGTTGTTGCCGCCATCGCTGCGGCAGTGAAGGTGACCGTCGGCGACGAGGCCAAAATCCTCGACATCCAGCCGGTCAATACCTCCTACGGCCAGAGCGGCCGCACCTCCATCATGAACTCCCACAACATCTCCCGCAGCTGATTCCGGCTGCAACCAAAAACTTAACAATCTAAACCCAAAATATATTCCTACAATGAAACAGCTCCGTATTACCGTTGCCGGTCAGACCTTTGATGTAACCGTAGAGACCCTTGGTGGCAGCACTGCCGCTCCCGCTCCTGCTCCCGTGGCAGCTCCCGCTCCCGTGGTTGTACCCGTAGCCGCCCCCGCTCCCGTGGCCGCTCCCGCTCCTGCTCCCGCCCCCGCCGCCGGCGCCGGCACCCCCATCCAGAGCCCGCTTGCCGGTAAGGTCGTGTCCCTGGACGTGAAGCCCGGTACTGCTGTGAAGGAGGGTGACCAGGTGCTGACCCTGGAGGCCATGAAGATGAACACCGTCATCTACGCTCCCGCCAACGGCACCGTGACCAGCTTCTGCGTAGCTCCCGGCGACACCGTTGCTGAGAACCAGCCCCTGGCTTACCTCGGTTAAGCCCGCTGCGGCTTACAGGCCCTGCACCGCACGTGTGCAGGGGGTGTAACAAATAGTCAAATTCCCATTGCAATTTATGCAAGAACTCATCAATTCCTTCGCGGACTTCATCTCCGGTATCGGCCTGTTCCAGATGACCTGGCAGATGTACACCATGTGGGGTGTTGTGCTTGTGATGCTGTATCTGGGTGTGGCCAAGCAGTTTGAACCGCTGCTCATGGTGCCGATTGCTTTCGGTGCCCTTATCGCCAACATCCCCGACAACGGCATGGTTATCACCCAGGCTCAGCGCGAGGTGGTGGCTCTCAAAGAGGGCAAGGTGGAGCGTTCTACCATGAACGATGTAGGCTTCATCCAGCTCGAGCTCGCCCCCTTCGCCGACCCCGGCGTGAGCAAGCAGAGCACTAAGGGGCTCGATGGCACTGTGGCTAAAGAATACGACACCGCCATGGCTCAGCCCATGGTCGCCACCGAGGCTACCGATGCCGACGGCAAGGTGCAGAAAGGCAAGCTCGTAGTTACCGGCCAGACCCCGCAGAAGTACCTGCTGGTGAAACCCCACGGCGGCCTCTTCGACTGGCTCGGCCTCGGTATTAAGTGCGAGATTTTCCCCGCCCTTATCTTCATGGGCGTGGGCGCTCTGACGGACTTCGGCCCGCTGCTCGCCTCTCCCAAGGCACTGCTTCTGGGTGCCGCTGCTCAGGGTGGTGTGGCATTCACCTTCCTTTGCGCTGTGTGCGTAGGCTTCACCAAGGGTCAGGCCAGCGCCATCGGTATCATCGGCGGTGCAGACGGCCCCACCTCCATCTTCCTGGCCAGTAAGCTGGCTCCGGAGCTGCTGGGTGCCATTGCCGTAGCCGCCTACACCTACATGGCTCTTGTACCGCTCATTCAGCCTCCGTTCATGCGCCTTCTCACCACCGAGAAGCAGCGCAAGATCAAGATGAAGAGTCTGCGCATGGTGTCCAAGGGCGAGAAGCTGTTCTTCTGCTTCACCGTAACCATCCTCACCATCCTGCTCTGCCCGGATGCAGCCCCGCTGCTCGGCATGCTCATGTTCGGTAACTTCCTGCGCGAGTGTAAGGTGACGGAGCGTCTGGTGACCTGCGCTCAGAACGAGCTCATGAATATCACCACCATCCTGCTGGGTGTCTCCGTGGGTCTTACCATGCAGGGTGTGCGCTTCCTGAAGGGCGAGACTCTGCTCATCATCCTGCTGGGTGTGGTGGCCTTCGCTGTGGCTACCTGCGCCGGTCTCATCTGCGCTCACATCATGAACCTCATCCCCGGCTGGCGTAAGAACCCCATCAACCCGCTCATCGGTTCCGCCGGTGTGTCCGCCGTTCCCATGGCTGCCCGTGTGTCTCACAACGAGGGCCAGAAGGCAGACCGCACCAACTTCCTGCTCATGCACGCCATGGGCCCGAACGTGGCCGGTGTGATCGGTACCGCCGTTATTGCAGGTTACTACATCACTACCCTGCAGTAAGAGCTTCTACAGCATCTTTTCAGGCCGCTGCTCTCACCGGGCAGCGGTCTTTTGCTATACCCTCACATATCACTCAGTCCGGCAGGACTGTCTTCGCTCCGCATCAGCGGTCTTCACTCAGTCCGTCAGGAGTGTCTTCACTCCGCGTCAGCGGTCTTCACTCATCTTCGCTCCGCGTCAGCAAAGTTCTTGTTTTCAGCTCGCTTTGCTCGCAGATAGAAGCTAAACAAAAAAATGCCGCCGAGACTGGCCCGGCAAGTGGGGTCTGAATACCGCTGCTACCTCTCGGTCCTGACGGGGTTTTCCAGCCACACCTCCGGGGGCCCCGGCGGCAGGGAGAGTTTGCCACACTTTGCCTCGCAAGTCAAGCTTTTATTGAAATGCCGCTGCAATATGACAGGCGGAGGTATCAATTTCTTCATCTATGCCCTGCCGCGAAAGGGCTACAGCAAAAATCCCGCGACTGTATTCGCGGGATACCGGAAATGCGGGCTGAGTATAAAGGGCACAAAAAAACGGAGCACTCGTTTGCAGAGTGCTCCGTTTTTCCGTATAAAGATTCAGGTGGCGATGCCGAAATGGCGCTGAATATCCGCAAAAATGCGGTCGCGCAGGGTGCGAGCCTTCTTGATGTCCCTGGTGCGCAGGGAGAAGCGAAGACGCTCAGCAGTGGCATCCGGCTTATGGACTGTAACGTGGCACCACCAGACACCGCGGTTGTTCCACAGGTGGTGGTTGAGGTTGTCATCGTTTATACGAAGCGCGATCTTGGTCTGTTGAGGTGTCATTTTGATGTTCGAAATGCTTAGTCTGTATTCAGAATGCAGGAGGAAGCCTTGCGAAGTATCCGCGTTCGTTTCAGAACAGCCCTGCGGTTCCCGGAGTTGCCTCCCTTTCGCTCAGATAGACGCACCAGGAAGCCGCATTGTTCAAAAAAAAGTGCAGAAAATTCGGCGGAGGGGATTAGTAGAGAATCCCGGCCTTCTTCAGCACGTTGTAGGCGCCGTTCTTGGAGATGGTGCGGAGAGCCTTGCAGGAAAGCTTCATGCGGATGTAACCGCCGCGGCCACCGTTGAGCTCGGGCACCCAGATACGCTTCTCCTGAAGGTTGGGGTAGACCGTACGGTTGACAGTCTTGGTGACGTGACGACCGATACCGCCCTTCTTCTTGGCAAGACCGGAACGATGAATGCGACGGCCCTTATGCGGCATGGCAAATGTGATATTGCAGATTCTGGACATAAGATTTTGTACGGTTAAAAAGATTTGCGGAGCGACATTTTACACATTTTCGGGCATACGTCAAGGCGAATTTGCAAATTTGGGGAAAAATCTTGAAAATTGACGAATAAGGGAAAGTGTAGAAAAGATTATTTGAACATGGGTGAAGTAAGCTGTGTCATAGCCCTGCAAGACATGGAACTTGCTTGAAAGGGGGCAGGTGCCATGGTAGAGTAAAGGGCAACAAAACGATGAACACACAGGAATTCAACGAAGAGATTGCACAGCACTCCGGCTGGGTAAGCGCAGTGAAAATGGAGATGTCCCAAGTGGTGGTAGGCCAGCAACAGCTGGTAAACCGCCTGATACTGAGCCTGCTCTGCAAAGGGCACGTGCTGTTGGAAGGTGTCCCCGGATTGGCCAAGACGCTTTCCGTGAAGGCTCTGGCCGGCACCATGCACGCAGCGTTCTCACGCATTCAGTTCACCCCGGATCTGCTGCCTGCCGACCTGCTGGGCACCATGATTTACAACCCGGATGAGCGCCGATTCACGGCCAAGAAGGGTCCGGTATTCTCGAATCTGATTCTGGCGGACGAAATCAACCGCGCTCCGGCCAAGGTGCAGAGCGCCCTGCTGGAAGCCATGCAGGAACGCCAGGTGACACTGGGCGAAACCAGCTACCCGCTGCCCAGCCCCTTCCTGGTACTGGCAACGCAGAACCCCATCGAGCAGGAGGGCACCTACCAACTGCCGGAAGCTCAGCTGGACCGCTTCCTCTTCAAAGTACTCGTGGACTACCCGAGCCGCGACGAGGAGCTCAAGGTACTGGAGATGATGAGCCGCACCTCCTCTGCCCCGGCCACTCAGCCGGTGGTGACCGTGGAGCAGATTGACGCTGCCCGTGCCGTGATGGACCGCATTTTCATCGACCCCGCCGTGGAGCGCTACATCGTGGACCTGGTGCGTGCCACCCGTAACCCGGAGAAAGTGGACCGCAGTCTGGAAGGCATGGTACGCGCCGGTGCCTCCCCCCGTGCCACCATCAACATCGCCCTGGCCTCCCGTGCCCTGGCCTTCACCCGCCAGCGCGGCTATGTGACCCCGCAGGATGTGAAAGACCTCGCACACGATATTCTGCGCCACCGCATCCTGCTCTCCTACGAGGCAGAGGCGGCCAATGTTACCAGCGACAACGTCATCGACCACATTCTCTCCAAGGTTCCCGTACCCTAACCCCCACCCTACGGCACCATGGACAAAACGCAGGAAATCATGCAGCAGGTGCGCCGCATCGAGATGCAGGCGCGCAAGGTTGCCACGGCCACGTTCGCGGGGCAATACCGCTCCAGCTTTCGCGGCCAGGGGCTGGATTTCGATGACTTCCGCGAGTACCTGCCGGGGGATGAGCCTCGCTTCATAGACTGGAAAGTAACTGCGCGCACAGGCACGCCCTACGTACGCAAGTTTCACGAGGAGCGCGAGCAGGTACTGCTGCTGGCGGTGGATGCCAGCGCCAGCATGCGCTACGCCGGCGGCGCCTCCGCAGACAGCAAACTGGAGTATGCCGCGCGCATCGCCGCCGTGCTGGCCTACAGTGCCGTGCAGAATGGCGACAAAATCGGCCTGCTGCTCTTTGGCTGCCAACCGCACTTCTACCTGCCCCCGGCCAAGGGTATGAAGCAATGCCTGCGCATCGTGCGCGAAATCCTCTCCGCCCCCGAGGGCGGGCAGGACGACAGCATGGAGGACATCGCCGCCGAAATCCTGCGCACGCAGCGCAAAAGTGCCATGTGCTTCCTGATGAGCGACTTCCTCGCCCCGGCAGATAAAAAAGCCATAGGCAAGCTCAACTTCCGCCACGAGCTGATACCCGTGCGCATACACGACCCCTACGAGCTGGAGCTGCCGGAGGCGGGCCGCCTCTATGTGCAGGACCCGGAAAGCGGCGAGCAGTACATCGTCAATGCGAGCGATAAGGGCTTGCGCGCCGCGCACAGCATGGCCATGCGCGTGCACACCCTGGAGTGGGAGCGTACCTTTACCCAGCTGGGCATCGACAGCCTGAACCTGCTCACCAACCACGACTTTGTGACCGACCTGCGCAAGCTCTTTGCACGCCGCAGCCGCCTCTTTGCCCGTTGATACCCCCTGCTCCACCGCTATGAACGAGAACATCCTCAAAGCCATCCCCACGCTGGAGAACGATATACCGCCCGGAGATTTCGCGGTGCAGACCTTCTGGATTCCTGTCGCCTGGGGGCTGGGTATCGCGCTGCTGCTGGCCGGCATCGCCCTCTGGCTGGTGCGCCGCCGCAGGAAGAAGCAGACCCCGCCGCCCACTCCGCTGCAAGTGGCCTTTGCGGAGCTGGAGCGCCTGGCCGAGGAACTTCCGCCGCTGCGGGAGTGCAGCTTGCGCCTCTCCATGGTGCTGCGCAGCTACCTCACCGGGCAGGTGCAGGACCCGGCACTGTTCGAGACGCACGAGGAGTTCAGTCGCCGCATGGATGCCCTCACCTCCGTACCGACAGCCTGCCGATACGACACCCGCTTCCTGCTGGAGCGCCTCGCGGATATGAAGTACGCCGGCAATGTGCCGCAAGACCCGCAGAAAGCCCGTGTACTCATCGAGGAAACCCGCGGCATTATCAGCCATATAGACAGAGAACGCGTGCGAGAAGCCGCCGAGGCCGCCGCCGTGAACAAAGTACGCAACATTTCGTAAATGTATACCACCTCTACAGACCCGGCTTCGGCAGCTGCCGGCAACGCCACGCAGGAGTTCATCTTCGGCGAGCCCGGCTGGCTGTGGCTGCTGCTCCTGCTGCCTTTGCTTCTGTTGCTGCGCCGCCGCAGCGGCACGGCCACAGGCATCCTGCACCCCACTCTGCGCTTTGCCGCAGAGCATCTGCGCCGCCCTGCCACCCTTGCCGGGCGCCTGGGGCCCATCTGCCTGAGCCTGGGAGCGGCTGCTCTGGTGCTGGCACTGGCACGCCCCCAGTGGCGCAACACTTATGAAGAACAGAAGGTCAGCGGCATCGACATCATGCTCGCCTGCGACCTTTCCGGCTCCATGGCCGCGCAGGACATGGTGTTCAAGGTGCGCGACAACCGCAACCGCGTGCGCCAGACCGCCGTGGACCGCCTCACCGCCGCACGCCACGTGCTCAAGGAATTCATCGCCGGGCGCCCGAACGACCGCATCGGCCTCGTAGCCTTTGCCGGCCGCGCCAAGCTCTGCAGTCCGCTCACGCTGGACCACGGCATCGTGCGCCATGTCATAGACCAGTTCTACCTGGCTCACCCCGGCGGCTTCGGCCAGGCGGCACGCCCGGGCTACATCGAGCAGGACGGCACCGCCATCGGTTCCGCCATCGCCTCCGCGGCCACCCGCCTGGATGAACGCAAGGAAACCAAGTCCAAGGTAATTATTCTGGTGACGGATGGTGTAAGCAACAGCGGCAGCATCACCCCCGTTGCCGCTGCCGAACTGGCAAAGGATATGGGTATCAAGATTTTCACCATCGCCATCGGGCGAGATGAACGTCTCTCCCGATACACGGCCAATGTGGACAATTTCGACGAAAAAACACTGCAGGAAATAGCCGACACCACCGGCGGGCGCTACTACCGCGCCAGCTCCGGCGCGGGGCTGCTGAAAGCCTTTGCCAGCATCGACAAACTGGAGAAAACGGACGTAAAGCGCCGCACGCTGCAAAGCTACGATGAGCTGTTCACCTGGCCGCTGGGCGTAGCCTGCGCACTGCTGGGGCTGGGATGTCTGCTGCATTTCACCCGTCCGCGTCCTGCCCCCTAACCCCACAAGCCAGATTATGAGTTTTCTGTATCCCTACGTCCTGATTGCCCTGCTCGTGCCGGTTCTGCTGGCCGTGTTCGGTGCTGTAGCACACTACAAAGCACGGGAGAACTGGCAACTTCTGGTGGCTCCCGCCCACCGGGCAACACTCGTACGCCGCCACCCGCTGTGGCGCACCGTGCTTCCCGCCACGCTCGGCCTGCTGGGGCTCACCGTGGCTATTCTGGCAGCGGCTCGCCCCATCAACGGCTATGCCGAGACAGAAGCCACGGCCAGCGGCCGCAACCTCATCATCGCCATCGACGTTTCGCGCTCCATGGAAACCACGGATGTAGCGCCCTCCCGCCTGGAGGAAGCCCGTTCCGCCGCCTATGAGCTGATTGATGCCCTGCCTACGGACAAAATCGGCCTGATGGTTTTCTCCGGCGAGGCGGATCTGGTGGTTCCCCTCACCTACGACCACACAGCGCTGAAAGAAACACTGCAGAACATCAACCGAGAGTGGGTGGCCACAGGCGGCACCAACTTCGGCCGCGTGCTCCAGCGTGCCATGCAGGACTTTGAACGCTCCGCCCCGGATGGAACCAACGCACTGGTCATCCTGAGCGATGGCGAGGACACAATGGATACCTCCGAGGCGCTCGCCAAAGAAGCCCGGGAGAAAAAGCTGCTCGTCATCACTGTAGGTATCGGCACGGCAGCCGGCGGCGCCATTCCGGATGCCCGCGGCGAAAACGGGCTCTGGCAGGATGCGGAGGGCAAACATGTCATCAGTAAGCTGGACACCACCCGCCTCAGCCAATTTGCCAAAGCCACCGGGGGCGACTTCTTCACCATGAGCTCCGGCACAGACCTCGCGGCCTTTGCCCGGCGTGCAGCCGAGAAGCTGGACCGCCACGAGGAGAAGTTCTCCGCCGCCAAGGTACCGAATGACCTGTACCGCTGGTTTGCTCTGCCGGCCCTGCTGCTGATACTGGCAGCCATCCTTCTGAGTACCGAGTGGCGAAAAGCCGCCCGCAGCGGCGCCGCTGCTCTTCTTATGCTGTTGGGACTCTGCCCGCAGGCAGATGCCGCCACGGAAGAAGCAGCGCAGGCGTATGCGCGCGGCCTGAGCCTCAAAGGCGAGGGCGAGGCAGATAAAGCGAAGGAAGAACTCGCCCGCGCCCTGCTGGATGAGGATACCGCCCTTCAGGCAGCAGCCTACCACGCCCTGGGCAACATATCCACCGCTGCCACCTTCGATAAACTGCGCGCCCTCTACAATGCCCCGGCTGAATCCCCTGCTCCGGCAAGCGCCACGGAAGAAGAGGACGAGAGTGCCCCCACAGCAGGCCCCAAGCAGCCCGGCCCGGAAGATTTGCAGAAAATTGTGGATGAGCTGAAGCTGGACCTCATGCCCTACCGCGATGCGCTGAAAGCAGCTCCGACCTTTGCGCCGGCTCAGAAAAACATCGACGCCATCAATGCCCTTATCGAAAAACTCGAAAAGGAAATAGAGCGTCTCAAACAGCAGCAGCAGCAACAGCAGCAGCAGCAACAGCAGCAGCAGGACGACCAACAGAAACAGGACGACCAACAGAAACAGGACGACCAACAGAAACAGGACGACCAGCAGAAACAGGACGACCAGCAGAAACAGGACGACCAACAGAAGCAGGACGACCAACAAAAGCAGGACGACCAACAGAAACAGGACGACCAACAGAAACAGGACGACCAACAGAAACAGGACGACCAACAGAAGCAGAACGACCAGCAGAAGCAGAACGACCAGCAGAAGCAGGACGACCAACAGAAGCAGGACGACCAACAGAAGCAGGACGACCAGCAGAAACAGGACGACCGGCAGAAACAGGACGACCGGCAGAAGCAGGATGAGCAGCAGCAACAGGGCGACCGGAAACAGCAGGAAGCACCTAAGCAGGAAGCCGCCCCCGCCCAGCCACAGGAGCTTTCCGAAAAAGAAAAAGCGAAACAACGCGCAGCAGGAATCCTGAAAATGCACCTGGACGAGGAAAAAGGCTCCCCCATTCCTCAGCAGTACCCTGCCGTACGCCCCGCAAAAGATTATTAACATACCAGAGTTTTATGAGACAGTACATCACAGCATTCTGCGCCACGCTCGCTGCAGTGAGCGGGCTTGCCCGGGCCGATATTGAGCCGGTGTGGTCCACCGGAGTGGCCGTGCCCGGAGAGCAGGTTATCCTCTACCTCGTCGAGACACAGGAGGAAGGACAGCAGCAGGACATTTTCATGGTTAAAACCCAGCCGAAGGTTAAGGACGCCACGCTGAGCGTGCAGCAGCCCAAAGCAGGCGCCAACCCGCTGGACCCCGACCGCCGCATGGTGGAGGTGCAGCCTATTGTCTTCAAAGCCGACCGCGCCGGACAGATTGCGCCGGAGCCCATAGAAGTGGAGTACCAGTCCGGCCGCAAGGTCACGGTGAACATCCCCCCGCTGCCTGTGCGCCCCACAAGCGATATCAAGTGGTTCTCCGACCCGGTGCCCTACGGTGCCCTGTGGTACACCACCGTGACGGATGGCTACGTCTACCAGCCTGTGCAGACCAGTGTCAAAATCTTCATGCCGGGGGACTGCAACACCCCCTACCCGCCTCAGCTCAGCTCTGTGGGTGTCAAGGTGGGTAACTTCCGCCCCGCGGTGGAGGGTATCGTGGGCCAACTGCACGGCAACTACATCCCGGAGCCGCAGGCCTATGCCAAGGGGCAGACCTGGCGCACGGCCGATTTCAAGGGGAGTTTCACCCCCTTCCGCGAAGGCAAAAATGACATCGTAGGCAAGATTGTGATGGTGCGGCAGCGTGGCTTCTTCTCAGTGGCGCAGCAGGAACTACCCCTGCCCCCGCTGGAGGTAAGCGCTCTGCCCCTGCCCCCGGGTGCCCCGGCAGATTTTGCCGACACCGTGGGTCAATACTCCATTTCTGCCAGCACCACAGCCAAAAATCTTGCCATGAACGAAGCCGTGGAGGTGGAAATCACCGTGCGCGGCACCGGCAACCTGGAGC
Organism: Akkermansia sp.; assembly: GCA_045636905.1. Taxonomy (GTDB): domain Bacteria; phylum Verrucomicrobiota; class Verrucomicrobiia; order Verrucomicrobiales; family Akkermansiaceae; genus Akkermansia. The sequence continues at coordinate 38,956 of JAZTYL010000026.1, read as the reverse complement.
AGCTCGCCTGCCCCAAACCGGAGGACGAGCTGAACTGGCGTCTCGTGCCCGCTACCCGCAAACCCATTCTCGGGCCCAACGGCGAAACCGTCGGCATGATTTTCTCGCAGCTCCTGCGTCCCACAGCCGAGGTAAGCGGCCTGCCCTCCTTCGGCTTCAGCTACTTTGACCCGGAGGAGATGGCCTACAGAACCGCCTCCACCAAACCCATTCCCCTGGAGTGGAAAGAAACGGAAGAGAGCGGCAGCGGCCTGACAAGTGCCCCCGCGGCAGAGCCCCCGCCTGCCGGCACTGTGCCGGTGGAGGAGCTCACGGACATCTACCACTTCCTGCCCAACGCTGCCGCCGGCGGCAACGTTCCGGAGCTTCAGCTGCCCCGCAGCCTCTGGTACCTGCTCTACCTGCCCGGCCTGGGTATCTTCGCCTGGTTGGCCATACGCGCCATCCTGCGCCGCATTGCTGCCGGAGCCGGCAACCGCGCCCGCGAGAAAGAACTGTCCTCCATTGCCGCCACGCAGGATTCGCTGAGCTTCCTGAAGGGTATCGGCGCCTTCATCGAAAGCCGCATTCCGGAAAACGAGCGCGGCACCTCCGTGCGCGCCATCCTGGAGCGGCGAGATGCCGAGGCCTTTGCCCCCGGAGCCGCCCCGCAGGTCACCCCGGAGGAACGCAGCCGCATGCTGCGCGCCGTGCGCAAGGCTCTGGCCAAACTCGCCCCGGCTCTGGTGCTTCTCCTCTGCCTGCTGCCCCGGACTCTGGCAGATGAGGATGCCGCCCGTGCCGCCTACGAAGCCGGGCAATACAGCAAAGCTCAGGAACTGCTGCAAAGTGAGCTGAAGAGCGGCAAGCTCACCCGCAACAGCGCCGAGCTGCAGTACAACCTGGGCAACTGCTGCTACCGCCTCGGCAAACCCGGGCTTGCCGCCCTGCACTACGCCCGCGCCCTGTATGCAGACCCCGGTCTGGCTGAGGCAGAGGCCAACCTCGCCTTCATCCAGCGCAAGGAGGGTGCCGTGCTTCCCCGCCCCTCCGCCCCGGACAAAGTGTTCACCCTGCTCAACACCCGCCAACTGTGGGTGGCAGGCGTGGTATGCAGCGCCCTGCTGCTGCTCTGCATTGCTCTGCAGGTACTGCGCCGCGGACAGCGTAAACCCTGGCTGCAGGCCTGCACCGCCACTTCCGCCCTGCTCTGCCTGCTCTGTGCCGCAAACTGGCTCTACTACACCACGCGCGATGTGGCAGACATGCGAGCTCTGCCCGCAGCCGATCTGGCTATGGTGACCACGGCTACCACGGCGCGCACCGCCCCTGTGGCAGATGCCCCCTCCGTGCTGGAGCTCACCCCCTCCACCCCGGTACACCTGCTGGCCGTGCGCGGCAGCCACAGCTATGTGGAAACCTTCACCGGCGTGCGCGGCTGGGTTCGTACAGAAGATGTAGCCGCCCTGGCGGAAAGCGATAGCCGCTCTCGTCTTCCCATCACCATCCATTTCCGCTGAGGTCCATGTCCGAACTCTCTCCCTCCGTCTTTTGCCGCGTAGCCACCACCCTCTGGCGGTGGCTGCGTCGCCTTATCCTGGCACTCGGCCTGCTCTGGTGCCTGGGGTTCTACATCTACCGCCCCATCTCCCTGCTGAGCCCTGCCATACTGCTGCTTTGCCTGCTCGCGCTCCGGTGGATCCCGGCCCTGGCCGCACCCGCCCGCTTCCTGCGGGGGTGCACCCGCTCGCCCCGCGAGCTGCTGTTGTGGTGCCTGTTCCTGCTCACCGCCGTGAGCTACTATATTATCCCCACCACACGGCCGGAAAAATGGCAGACCCCCTGGGCACATGCCCCGCAGTTCACCCTGGAGGGCGACACCCTCACCATCCGCAACCTGCGAGACTTCCACTACCGCTCCGAGCAGGATTATGATGCCCGCTGGCGCACGGAAAGCTACGACCTCTCCGGCATCACCGGCGCCGAGTTTGCCGAATGCCACTGGGATGGCATGGAAGCCATCTGCCACACCATGATTTCCTTCTCCTTTGCGGATGGGAAACACCTGGTCATCTCGGCCGAAACACGCCTGCCGGAAGGCGTGGAGCAGAACGCTCTGGCCGGTCTCTACAAGAACTACGGCCTTCTCTACGTATTCGGCACAGAGGAGGACATCTACGCCCTGCGCACCAACCATCGCCACGAGGATCTGCTGCTGATGCCCATGCGCATCAAACCGCAGGGCGCCCGCGACATGCTGCTGCACTTTGTCCGCCTGGCTCAGGATGCAGAAGCCGAAAACACGGCCTACAACACCGCCACCAACAATTGTTCGAGCGGCGTCATGGCCACCTTCCGCCACCTCGCCCCCGGCATGCCCCGCTACTACGACCTCGCGCCCATCCACAACGGCTCCATATCGCGCATCCTGTACCGGCACGGCGCCCTCCTCTCCCGCCCCGGAGAAACATACGACGCCCTGCGCAAGCGCTGCTACCTGCACTACGACATCTCCCCGGACGCGCCACACAACTACTCCACCGCCATTCGGGAAAAAATCAACCGCTGAAAAATATGCCTGCCCGCCGACGCCGTAAGTGAGCCATTTCCCGGAAATATTCATTCACTCAACCGCACGCGCTATTTCCACAGCGCGGGCGGTTTTTGCGTCTTCTTGATGCACTTTATTCTAGCGGGTTACGTTTCAGATGCTGTAGCAAGTTACCGCTTTTTGTACAAAAAAAGGGGTGAGCCCCCAGTTCTTTCAGCTGGTATGAGGAACTCAAAGGCTCCACGGCTCACATTTTAGAGGCCGGACGTAGAGGCATCTTCTACCGACCCTTTCTTACTTGATATCAGGAGAGCCCCCCAAGTAAGGAGTAGCGATATTTACTTACATTATTGCGATAAAGTCAAGTCCAATCTTGCAAAAAAGTGTAACTTTTGAGGCAACTCGTTCTTTCTTAGTTTAGTATTGACAAATCCCAGAAACTTTTTTATAGTAAGGCTATTCCGCTGGAGCGAGTATGACGGGGCGGCTCGAAAGCGTCGAATTTTTTACCTGCTTGTATTTGCTCCGGCGGTTTTTATTAGGGATTTTCACGGTTCTTCTTCGTCTTCGATGCCGAAAGAGTTCGCAATCTCTTGTATTGTTCCACGAATCGTTTCGGTATCATATATTCTTCGTCGATGCTGTTGTCCAGCTTCTGAGTTTCCTCCTTGCTCAGAATGCGAACTGGCTTTCCCGGCGCACTGTACAGCACCGCCTGCCCGTTCTTTTTAGCTTCTGCCACTTGTTCGGGAGTTATCATACACCCAGACTATCTCATCAGTGATTTTTTGTCCAGCCTGATTTATTTCAGACATTCACATTTGCAGTCATCAGGCACACACTCAGCGTATCAAGTCAAGGACGGCAGCCGAAGAAATCGGGGCGAATTTACTACAAAATGCCACTTTTCTCGCAATAGCAACCATAACACATTTACTTTTGCCTCATTATAGCTTATAAAACTGAACAGCAATTCTGTTATTTTAGCTAAAATGCTGTACACCCTGTACAGCATCGCCCCAGCAAACTGTACAGCACCTTTATCATACCTTAGCGTACCACCTCAACAAAAAAGTAAGTCCGTTCAAGGGGTTATAACCTTAAACGGACTTAATCAGACTACCTTTTTTATAGTCTCGCCTGGATTCGAACCAAGACAAAGAGAATCAAAATCTCTTGTGCTACCCTTACACCACGAGACCACACAGGTTGTGGTGCACACATAAGTGTGCGGGGTGGTTTGTACCACAATAAGGCTTGCTATGCAAGTCTAAAATGAAAAATGACGCCTATTTCATGGGGCGAAGTCTGCGGTAAGAAAGATTTTTCGAGAAAAGACACGAAAAATGCTTGCATTTTATGAAATAGTTGCTATTTCTTAATTAAGCGCAGCACATGCGCAGGCTCAGAAGTACCGAGAGCGGTGTTCCGCTCGCAATCCACCACTAAAACAACCGCAACATAAGCATTATGAAAATCATGCATATATCCGTCGCCGCATTGGCAGGAGCCGCGCTCCTGCTGGCCTCCTGTGTGGTACCAGCCGATGGGTATGGTACGTTCACGTACTCCACGAATGGTTATAGTTCTTCCGTAGCCTGGACAAACGCAAGCTACGATGCCAACGGCTTCCCGATTTACGGCTACTACTACGGCCGCCCCGTGTATGGCTATACCTCCACGGGTGCCGCCATCTTCACCATAGCCGCGCTCACGGCGCTGTGCTTTGTGCCGGATTGGGGTCCTGCCCCGTGGTATCATGGCCACTGGCATTACCCGCCCCATATTCACAGATGCTCGGCACCGCCCCGCCATGCGCATGGGCACCACCCCGGTGTGCGCCCGCACGGCGGCCTGCACGCCCCGATTCACAAAAATCCGCACCAGGTGCTCGGCAAACCGCATGGTAACCACAAGCCTGCGGTGAATCATCGCCCCAACGGCAACCACAGACCGGTGGCGAATCATCGTCCCAACGACAACCACAGACCGGTGGTGAACCATCGCCCCAACGACAACCACAGGCCGGTGGTGAACAATCGTCCCAACGTCGGCAGCAGGCCCGCAGTGAATAACCGTCCCAACGTCAGCAGCAGACCCGCGGTGAACAATCGCCCCAGCATCAGCAGCAGGCCGGCAGTGAACAATCGCCCCAGCATCAGCGGCAGGCCGGCGGTGAGCCATCGCCCCAATATCAGCAGCAGACCCGCCCCCCGACCGCAGATGAACCGGGTCAGCGGCTCCTCCCGCCCTGCCGCCAGATCCCACCGCCCCACAGGCGGGGGTAACCGCGGAGGCAGAGGGCACCGCTGAAGCTCCGAAATCTCAGAAAAAACACAGCTGCGATATCCGACACCGGGTATCACAGCTGTCGTTTAAAACAGATAAGGAAATCACAACGGCGCCCATGGGAATCGGGAGGCAGAGATTTGCAGTCTGACGCTATAAAGACTTGCCAGGAAAGAGAATTTCTGCTAGGCTTGTGGCGTATGAAGAAAACACTTACCATGCTCAGCTTGGGTGCCTGTGTGCTCTTGGCGCTCAACTCATGCAGAAGCACCCACACTGACGAAGGCGACTATGAGTCTGCCATGATTGCCAGCGACAGCATCTCCGACGGAGAAATGCCGCCGTGGCTCATTGATGATGAGTACGATGGATGGGATGGTGGCCAGATTGCCGCAGGCGCCACCACACACGAGCACTACCCCATACCTGAGCCCGGCGAGAGTGTAGAGGACGTATACGGCAGTGGCGCCAGCCAGAAGCAGCCCACCATGGCTCAGCAGGGTGCCACCGTGCACACCGGAGATGTGCATGTGGAAGCTCCTGTAACTCCGATTGCCGCCAACACGCCCGGCACAAGCCAGCACATCGGCATCCCCGCTGTGGAGCCGACGGTTAAGCCTCAGACAGCTAAGCCCAAACAGCCTGCCAAGCCCAAAACCACCAGCAAAACAGGCCAGAAGACCAAGAAGCCTGCCAAGCGCTACACCGAGCCGACTCTGCTTACCTACAAGGTACGCAAGGGTGACAACCTGAGCGATATCGCCAAGCGCAGCCGCACCACCGTGGCCCAGATTAAGAAGGACTCCGGCCTGAAGAGCGACACGATTTATCCCGGCCAGGTCATCAAGGTGCGTTACATACCGAAGGGCTATACCCCGAGCAAGGCTAAGGCAGAATCCGCCAAGGTTCGCACGCACGTTGTAGCCAAGGGCGAGACCATCTCCGGCATCGCCAAGAAGTACGGTATTCCCTACACGGATATCCTGAAGGCCAACGGCATGAGCCTGCGCGATGCTTCCCGCATTCGCCCCGGCAAGCGCCTCACCATACCGGCACCGGCGAAGAAAAACCGCCGCTGATAAGACGTATCACCACAGCATTTCACCTGCAACGCGGACAGCATGAAACCGAATCTCCCGCAATTGGCCGCCATCGGGCTTGCCCTGAGCGTCCTGAGTTCGTGCAGCAGCTCCAAGCAGCGCATAGACTACAGCTGGTTCCGAGACACGCTTACCGCTGCGCAGGAAGACAGTGTCAACGTAGAGGCAGGGGAAGGGCTTGCAGAAGCCCTTCCCGCTGCCGACACCGAAGGCTTCACCCCGCCCGCGGCAAGCCCCGCCCCTGCGGCAGCCCCCCAGCCGGCTCCCGCACCGGCAGCCGCACCGGCAGCCGACACAACGGCAAAACAGCCGACTCGCGTGGCAAGCTGGTTCAGCCAGCGCCAGCCGGCTCCCGCACAAGCCGAGGCTGCTGCCCAAACCACCTACACCGTGCAGAAGGGCGACGTGCTCTCTGCCATTGCCAAGCGCCACCGTGTGAGCACCGCTGCACTGGCCAAGGCTAACAACCTGGCCAATCCGAATGCTCTGCGCATCGGCCAGGTGCTCATCATCCCCCGTGCAGGGGTACAGCAACCGGCAGCGCCGAAACCTGCTGCCCCCACTCCCACACCGGCCGCGCCTGCACCGGCCACTGCACCGGCAACTCCCGTAGCTGCACCGGCAGCCCCCGCAGCGGCTCCGGCCCCGCAGGCAGCTCCCACTGCCGGCTATTACACCGTGTGCTCCGGCGATACACTCGCCCGCATTGCCCGCCGCTACAACACCAGCATCCAGAAACTCATGCAGGCCAACAACATGACGCAAGCTCAGGCAAACCGTCTGAAGATTGGCCAGCGCATCCTCCTGCCCCGTAACTGATATGAAGAAGAATCACCGCATCCTTGCCATTTCTGCTCTGTGCGCCGCCCTCAGTGCCTGCGTGCAGTACTACGATGGCGCCAACGTGCACAATGGCCAGTTGCCCACGCAGCCCGCGCTTGTGCCTGCGGCACCGGCCATCAATCCCCTCACCATAGAGGGCAAGAACCTGCCCACCTATGTCAACCCCTTCCCCGCCGGCACCTACGAGCATTTTGCCGCCATGCCGGCTTACCCCACCACCATGGACGATTATTGCGACGAGAAGCTGCTCGGACAGCTGACGGCCAATAACTCCAAGATTATCGTCTGCCTGCCCCAGCAGCGCGCCCGCGTGTATGTGAACGGACGCGTGGCCATGGACTGGCCTGTGTCCACCGGCACCGCCGGCCACGAGACCCCCACCGGCACCTTCCGTATCATCGAGAAGAAAGAGGAGCATGCTTCGAACCGTTATGGGCGTTTTGTGAACAACAAGGGCAAGACCGTAAACTCCAACGCCGATACCGCCAACGGTATCCCCGAGGGAACCACCTTTGTGGCGGCCCCCATGCCCTTCTGGCACCGCCTGACGCTGGACGGCGTAGGCCTGCACGTGGGTAAAGTGGTGCCCGGCAAGCGCCTGTCGCACGGCTGCATCCGCTCTCCTCGCAATGCCATCAAGAAGTTCTACGAGTACAGCGTGCTGGGCATGCCCGCCTACATTTCCTGCGCTGTGGAGGACTACAACCGCGGCGGCGCCCTGCGCTCCAGCGATGTGAAGTGGCGCCCCAACAGCGACTACACAGACCTGGCTCCCGGCCAGAGCGTGGTACCCGGTGCCTCCCCTGCCCCGGCTCCTGCCACTCCGGCCCCCGCCGCTCCGGCACAGCCCGCAGCACGCGAAGTGCAGACTATCTGACCCCACCGCCACGAGCCCCATGGTACCGCGCACCCTCCGAGCCGCCAACGCTCTGCTCTACGGCACCTCTGTGCTGCTCGTTATTGCGGCAATACTTTACTGCGCCGCCTACAAAGACATGCCTGCATGGCAGCTTTGGGGCGGCGTGGCACTGAGCATCGCCGCCACGATATGGGGGCTGTACTACGTCACCTTTTCCTACCGCGTCTCAGCTGAGGGCATCCGCTGCTACTGCTTCCTGCGCTGCACCCGCCACCTGCCCTGGGCAGAGGTAGAGCGGGTGGAACTGGAAGAGAGCGATGCCAATGGCGTAGCCTGCTGCCATATTACCCTGCATGCAAAAGACGGCAAGCCCCTGCGCATCAGCAGCGATGTGCTGGCTCTGGACGATGTGCAGGAACTCGCCTCCGACCTGCGCGGCATAGGCCTGCTGCCACCGGCCAAGGCTTCAGATGCCGAGCCGGAACAGCAAGACGCCCCCTGAGTCGCGCCCTCCTTCCCCCGATTACCCACAACATGAAAATAAACACATACACCCTCTCTGTACTGGCATTGTTCGCCCTCAATGGATGCAGCCATGGCCTGGCGGAATCTCCGGGTGCCCTGCCCACAAGTATAGAACACGTTGCCGGCCTCATGCCCCTGTCCGGTTCCTGGGTCAGTTACACCCATTACCTCAGCGGCGACACCTGCTGCCTGGAAGTGGAGCCGGACCGCGAAGACCTGCCCAAGGGCCACACGCTGGAACTACACCTCTGCGGCAAGCCCTACAGCACCGCCTCCGGCACGGAATGGCAGCACCACATCGCTACCCTCCGCAAACCGGGTAAATACACCTACAAGCTGGCCGCAAATGACTTCCGCACAGGAAGCGGCCCCTACGATTACTGCGTGAGCTTCACCCTGCGCGATGCCAAGGGCAAAGAACTCGACCGCAGGGACGCCCGGCTGTCCTACCACATCCCCGGCCCGGGATGGGTGGCATCTCACGAAAAGGAAAACCGGGAAAGCCTGCAAAAGTTGCAGAATACAGCAGAGCACTGCTCCGCGATGCGACTGGTGCTGACATACCATGAGCAAGGCATCTACAACACAGAAGTGGAGCTCCCCCTGAGCGTGGAAGATACGGACGAGCTGCGCCGCCTCATCAGCCGCATGCGCCCCATCAAAACGTACTTGCACGAAATCATGCCCTTATATCATACAGAGCTGATCTTTCTGGATGCGGACGGCCGTGAACTGGAGCGCATGGATCCCCACGATGTTACCGGCGAGCAATACGTGAGCCCCGAAGACCTGGCCAACCTTTCCGGCTACGCCCTGAGCCGGCAGGACGCGGCCACCTGGAATCGTATCGTCCACGGCCCGAAAGTCAAAGCCGCTATCGACGCCGCCGTCAAAAAGGCTCAGGAAAACCGCTGCAAGCGCCGCCACAAGCGCAGATAAGGCGCCCTATCGGCTAAAAAATCAACCTGAAGTGATTTCCCCATGAAGCCCTGCATCGCCCTCATCTTTTCCGCCCTGTGCCTGCTGGCGGCCTGCACCTCCCTGCCGCAGCGGGACTCCTTTGCCCTGCTGCCGGAAAAAGCAGAGAGCGGCAGCACGACCATCCACCCGAGCCCGGAGTACACGCCCCTGCTCAGCTACACGATATACAGAGAAGCTCAGGCCGCCATCGCAGAAATACAATATGGGCCGCTTTTCATGAGCAAGGGGTATCAGCTCTCGCCGCTTCTGGTACGCAAAGCCTATGGCAGCTTGTGGGGGACAACGCGCACGGAATCTCTGGCAGCTTATATCGAGACCCCGTCTCCCCAAACCTTGCGAATCCGCATCCCGGCTGAGCTGCTGTGCCGCAGCGATGGTCCCTGGGATTACAGCCTGCGCCTCGACCTACTCACTGCCGATGGCAAAACAGCGCAGCGCATAGAAACCCGCCTGAACGATGACTGCCCGGCACCCGGAGCCCTGCGCAGTAACCCGGATTTGTTTGACCGCACCTATTCCCGCAACCGGGAAGAGCTGCGAGAACTGCAACAGGCAGCAGCCCACTGCACCGACATGGAGCTCCGGAAAGAAAACTTCTACAACTGTACAATACACACACGCCGACTGAGCAAAGAAGACTGCGCCACACTCTGCCGCATCATCTCACGCATGCAACCGGTACACACCAAGCTGGCCATGGTGCATCCCGGCATCGTTTGCACCCTGAAACTGTCGGGAGAAGATGGCTGCGAGCCTGTGGAACTTCCCATCAGCCATGTTGCAGCGCCGACTCAGGTAAGCCCGGAAAATGTTGCCCTGCAGAAGCAATACAGCCTCAGTGCAGAAGACGCTGAGACCTGGTTCCGTATCATTAAAAAAGCAATGCAATAGCCCCGGAATTGCTTGAAAAGGGCTAATTGTTAAAATTTTTACAAAAAAAGTCTTTTCAAACGGAAAGTTTTTTGATATAGTCCGCGCGTCTGACCCGCAGGATGCAGGCAGAAAGCTGCAAAAGCGGAACCCAGACAGACCTCACATATGTCTGATTACACAACACGAGTGCTGGAGCAGGTGCGCGCCAAGAACGCCGCCGAGCCCGAGTTCCTGCAGGCTGTGCAGGAGGTATTCTCCACCATCAGCCCCGTACTTGCAGCGAATAAAAAATACGAGGACAACTGCATCCTCGAGCGTATCGTAGAGCCCGAGCGCACAATCATTTTCCGTGTGCCGTGGGCAGATGACAACGGTAAGATTCACGTGAACCGTGGCTACCGTGTGGAATACAACAGCGCCATCGGGCCCTACAAGGGCGGTCTGCGCTTCCACCCCTCCGTAAACCTGGGCATCCTGAAGTTCCTCGGTTTCGAGCAGATTTTCAAGAACTCCCTCACCACCCTGCCCATGGGCGGTGGCAAGGGCGGTGCCGACTTCGACCCCAAGGGTAAGAGCAATGCAGAGGTGATGCGCTTCTGCCAGAGCTTCATGACCGAGCTGCAGCGCCACATCGGGCCGGATACAGACGTACCCGCCGGCGATATCGGCGTGGGTGCCCGCGAAATCGGTTACATGTTCGGCCAGTACAAGCGCCTGCGCAACGAGTTCACCGGCGTGCTCACCGGCAAGTCCCTGAACTGGGGCGGTTCCCTGATTCGCCCGGAGGCTACCGGCTACGGCACTGTGTATTTCGCCCAGAACATGCTGGCCACCAAGGGGGATGACCTCGAGGGTAAGGTCTGCGTCGTGTCCGGCAGCGGCAACGTGGCTCAGTACCTCGTGCAGAAGCTCAACCAGCTGGGCGCCAAGCCCGTGACCATGAGCGACTCCAACGGCTACGTGTTCGACCCCGCCGGTATCACCCTGGAGAAGCTGGCCTGGATTCAGGAGCTCAAGAATGTGCGCCGCGGCCGTATCAAGGAGTATGCCGATGCCTTCCCGGGCGTGCAGTACTTCGAGGGTCAGCGCCCCTGGAGCGTGCCCTGCGACTGCGCCTTCCCCTGCGCCACGCAGAACGAAATCAACGGTGCAGAGGCCGCCACACTCATCAAGAACGGCTGTAAGCTCGTGGCAGAAGGCGCCAACATGCCCACCGACCTGGACGGCATCAACGCCTACCTGCAGGCCAAGATTCTCTACGGTCCGGCCAAGGCTGCCAACGCCGGCGGCGTTGCCACCTCCGGTCTGGAGATGAGCCAGAACAGCATGCGCCTCAAGTGGTCCGCCGAGGAGGTGGACGAGAAGCTCTTCGGCATCATGAAGAACATCCACGAGAATGCCTACAACCACGCTCGCGAGTACTCCGAGGACTCCAAGGGCGACTTCACCAACTATGTGGCCGGTGCCAACATTGCCGGCTTCGTGAAGGTGGCAGACTCCATGATCGACCAGGGTCTGGTGTAAAACCAACCACAGCCTTTACACAATGCCTCCGTTCCCACGAACGGAGGCTTTTTTGTGGCTCCCTGCAGGGGCAGGAGCGGCGTTTCATCCCCCTGCCCGGCATGCGTTCCCGGCAACCTCAGACATCGGCTGCAAGGCAGCCTGCATGAGCTTTACGGCAAAGCAGAAAAAAGCACTGCCGGAGCGAGGAATCCGCTCCGGCAGTGTTCGGTGTGATTTGATTCAATATCAGGCAAACACGCCCACAGCCTCAGCTGCACAAGCGATCATGTAGTCGCGGTTCAGCTTGGCGATGTTGTCTACGCTGATACCCTTGGGGCAAGCGGCCTCGCACTCGTAGAGGTTGGTGCAGTTGCCGAAGCCCAGAGCGTCCATCTGGCGCACCATGGCGAGCACGCGCTTGTTCTTCTCGGGCTGGCCCTGGGGCAGCAGATTAAGGTGAGCAGCCTTGGCGGAGGTGAAGAGCATGGCGGCGCTGTTCTTGCAGCTGGCCACGCAGGCACCACAGCCGATGCATGCGGCGGCGTCGAAAGCGGCATCAGCCGTCTTCTTGCGCACGGGCATGTTGTTGGCGTTCGGGGCGGCGCCGGTGCGCACGTCCACAAAGCCGCCGGCAGCGATAATCTTATCCAGAGCGGTACGGTCTACCACGAGGTCGCGCAGAAGCGGGAAGGCAGCGGCGCGGAAGGGCTCGATCCAGATGGTGTCGCCATCCTTGAACTGGCGCATGTGCAGCTGGCAGGTCGTTACCTTCTTGCCGCCGTGGGGCACGCCGTTGATGGTGAGCGAGCACATACCGCAGATACCCTCGCGGCAGTCGTGGTCGAAGTGAATGGGCTCCTTGCCTTCGTGCACGAGTTCCTCGTTCACGATATCGAGCATCTCGAGGAAGGAAGCCTCATCCGGGATGTTCTTGGCCTTGTAGGTTTCGATACGGCCCTGAGCCTGAGCATTCTCCTGGCGCCAGACTTTGAGCGTAAGATTGAGATTAGCCATAATTGTGTATGAAATTCAGAAGGTTGAACTAAGTGTGCTTTACTTGTAGGAACGGATAGCCAGGTGCACGGTGTCGAAGGTAAGCGGCTCCTTGTGCAGAACCGGCAGTTCGCCCGTACCCTTGTACTCCCAGCAGGCCACGTAGGCAAAGTTGGCGTCGTCGCGCTTGGCTTCGCCGTCTGCCAGCTGGTGCTCCAAACGGAAGTGAGCGCCGCAGGACTCCTCGCGGTTGAGGGCGTCGTAGCAGAGCACCTCAGCGAAGTCGAGGAAGGCGGCTACACGCCAGGCCTTCTCAAGCTCCTGGTTCATACCCGTGGTGCTACCCACAACCTTCACGTTGTTCCAGAACTCGTCGCGAATGGCGGGAATCTTCTCGATGGCGTCCATGAGGCTCTCCTTGGTACGGCCCATGCCGACGTCCTCCCACACCAGCTTGCCCAGCTCGCGGTGGATTTCGTCCGGGGTCTTGGTACCCTTCACATCCATCATCTTCTGGATGCGAGCCTTCACAGCCTCCTCTGCCTCGATGAACTCGGGAGCAGCGGTGGTAATGCTGCCGGGCTTCTGAGTGGTGAGATAGGTCGGCAGAGTGGCGGGAATCACGAAGTAACCGTCGGACAGACCCTGCATGAGGGCGGAAGCACCGAGGCGGTTGGCGCCGTGGTCGGAGAAGTTGGCCTCACCGAGCACGTGCAGACCGGGGATGGAGGACATGAGGTTGTAGTCCACCCAAAGACCACCCATGGTGTAGTGAGAAGCGGGGTAAATCATCATCGGCTGCTCGTGGGGGTCCACGTCGGTAATCTCCTCGTACATCTCGAAGAGGTTGCCGTACTGGCCGTCAATCCACTCCTTGCCCATGCGGTCGATAGCGTCCTTGAAGTCGAGGAACACGCCGCGGCCGGTGTTGGCCACGCCACGCTCGTCGTCGCAGGCTTCCTTGGCAGCACGGGAGGAAATATCACGGGGAGCCAGGTTACCGAAGGACGGATACTTGCGCTCCAGGTAGTAGTCGCGATCGTTCTCAGCCACATCGGAGGGCTTCATCTCGCCGCGGCGAATCTTGGCAGCCACCTCGCGGCTCTTGGGCACCCAGATACGGCCGTCGTTACGCAGAGACTCGGACATGAGGGTCAGCTTGCTCTGGTAGTCGCCCTTCACCGGGATACAGGTGGGGTGAATCTGTGTGAAGCAGGGGTTGGCGAAGTAGGCACCCTTCTTCCAGCAGGCGCAGGCAGCACCCACGTTGCAGCCCATGGCGTTGGTGGAAAGGAAGAATACGCGGCCGTAGCCACCGGTAGCCAGCAGCACGGTGTCACCGGCATAGCTCTTAATCTCGCCGGTCACCATATCGCGCACCACGATACCCTTGGCGTGGCCGTCTACCACCACCAGGTCCATCATTTCGGTGCGGGGATACATCTCAATGTGGCCCTTGCCGATTTCCTTCTCCATGGCCTGGTAGCAACCCAGCAGCAGCTGCTGACCGGTCTGACCACGGCTGTAGAAGGTACGCTTAAGCTGGGAACCACCGAAGGAGCGGTTGTCGAGCAGACCACCGTATTCGCGACCGAAGGGAACGCCCTGAGCCACGCACTGGTTGATGATGTTGCAGCTCACCTCAGCAAGGCGGTACACGTTTGCCTCACGGGCACGGAAGTCACCACCCTTCACAGTATCGTAGAACAGACGGTATACGGAGTCACCATCGTTCTGGTAGTTGTGAGCGGCGTTCACACCACCCTGAGCGGCGATGGAGTGTGCACGGCGGGGGCTGTCCTGGTAGCAGAAGCACTTCACATTGTAACCCAGCTCAGCCAGAGTGGCAGCAGCGGAGCCACCGGCAAGACCCGTACCCACGATAAGCACGGTGTACTTACGACGGTTGTTGGGGTTGATGAGCTTGGCTTCGCGCTTGTACTTGGTCCACTTCTCAGCAATGGGGCCCTCCGGAATGCAGGAATCCGGCATGTAGTCGCTTACAGGAAACTTAATTTCTTTCATAATTGAAGAGGAGCGTGTAAAAGGTTATTTGAGGATGCCGAGCATCACACATACGGGGATGAGGATGAAGGCACCGCACACCACGATGGCGAAGCCCCAGGACACAAGGTTATAGAGCGGACGCACTTTGCGGGTGGAAAGACCTACCGTCTGCAGCACGGACTGCAGGCCGTGACGCACGTGCATCATCAGACCGAGGATGGCCACGATGTAGAAGATAGCCCAAGCCGGCTGCTGGAACAGATCCCGCACGCGGGAGTAGCAGTGCTCGGGGCTACCGTTGATGGTAAGCTGCCACAGGTGAATCACGATGAACACCAGAACGAGGATGCCGGTGTAAATCATCGAACGGGAAGAAAGGGTAGCCTTGAGCGTACCTTCCTTGCGGTAGGGGATGCGAGCGCCCTTGTTCTCGATTTTGAGCACAATGGCCAGCACAATGTGCACCAGAGCCACGGCCAGCAAGCCCAGACGAATGGACCAGAGCAGCCAGGCGGGCATGGAGTGCAGCCCCGTTGCGTAGTATTCAATCCAAGAGCGGTCGCCTGCAGCCACATCACCACCGAAGATGGTCATGTTACCGGCCAGGTGCCCCACCAGGAAGAGGAGGAGACACGCCCCCGTGAGAGCCACAAGGATTTTGCGGCCGATGGAGGACGTGACGAATTTGCATGCTGTCGTGATAATATCGTTCATAAGTGCAATAACGTCTTTGCGCCCTTTACTCTACTATAAACCGCAGTAAAAGGCAAGCCCCAATCCGCTTTCAGGCGTTAAAAAATGTGCTCGGGCAATAACAACAGCAGCGCAAAGATGGCCAGAAGCAGAGAAAAAACGGCATCTATGTGTCTCGTATGCCTTGCATAGCAAGCACGAACAGGCCGCCACTGCAGCAGAGCGGCCCACAGCCACCAGCCCAGCAGGCACGCCAGGGTGAGCGCCAGCATCAGCGCCGGTGCATACCAGGCCAGCCCGGCATGGGCACCCAGAGGCCCCGCGCTGAGCGTCAGGATAAAGAGCATGCATTTGGGATTCAATATATTGCAGAGGAACCCCTGCCAGAACAGCACGCGACAACGCTGCAGACCGGGTTCTGCCTGCGCCAGATTCACCTCCTCGCCCTGCGGCTTGAAGGGAAAGATTTTATACGCCAGATAAAGCAACCAGGCCGCTGCCGCCCACAGCATGTAGCTGCTCCAGCTCTGCGCCATAACCCAGGCTCCTGCCGTGCAGGCCACGAGCGCTTGTATAAAAAAGCCCAGGCTGATACCGGCCCCTACGGCCGCGCCGCGGCGGAAACCCTGGGCCAGCGCCGTACGGAACACAAAAAACAAATCCGGCCCCGGGCTGAGCTGCGAGACTACCAGCAAGCCGCTTACCACGGCAATACTCCAGACAGCCTCAATCATGCCTCATCCTCGGGGGTGAAATGAGCCAGCGGGAGCACAGCATTGCCTCCCAGCCCGAATTTACGCTCGCGAATGCAGGGAGCCAACTCCGCTGAGGTCTCGTATGCGCAGCGGAACATTTCCATCTTGGCGTCTATATTGTCTGCATGGTGCAACACGAGCGCCTCGGGCGTCTTGGGCACCACGGGGGAGCCGAACTCCAGCACGCCATGGTGCGAGGCGATGAGGTGCAGCAGATGCATGCGCACCTGCTCTGTGGCCGGCTGCAGGCTTTTCCACTCGGCTCGCTTCTCCGGGGTACAGATATTTTTCCAGAGGCTGTTGACGATTTCGATACCGATGGATATGTGGCCCATCAACTCGCCCATTTCGGTATACTCCACGCCGAAGCCCTGCTCCGCGCAGCCGGTTTCCCACATTTTACCGCAATCGTGAAACAAGGCCCCGGCCAGCACCAGGTCACGGTTCACCTGCGGATAAGCGCTGCAAATGGCAGCTGCGGCCCGCATCACCCCAGCGGTATGCTCTGCCAACCCACCTCTGCGGGCATGGTGCATGCCACGAGCGGCGGCAGCCCGCCGAAAACGCGCCTCATGTGTTTCTGTCAACCCCCGGCACAGAGCAGACAGGCGGGGGTCTTTTATCTCCGCCACAAAATCGAGAACGCACTGCCAATATGCGGCCTGTTGCTCAGCCAGCTCCGCACCACCGCACAGAAGCGCCTCTTCCTCCTCCGGAGTCAGCGGACGAAAATCCACCTCCGCGGCCTCCATACCAAATTGCGAGCTCTGCCAGTTTGCCGTCACGGCCAGAAAAGCACCTTCCTGCATGGCTCGGCAGACGGGATTCCACGGAGCATTATCCCACACTTTGATACTCATACTTTCGGACGCATCAGAGAACACAAGCTCCAGATAGGGCTTGCCGTTTTTGGTTGTCTTCTGAAGCTTCTGCGCCAGTTGCACATGCACACAACCGTAGGTCTGCCCCCCGGCCGCTGCGTTTTTGAGTTGAGATATGGTATCGTAGTGCACGATTGTATTCTAGCGCGCAAGACCGTGGTTGTCAACATCCAATCCGACCTGAAAAATCAACGTTTTTCAAAGTCCGAAAAAAATGCAGTACCTGTCACTATGAGCTTGCAGAAGGGAAGGCTATATGGTAGGCTGTAGAACATGAGATTTTCGCGCCGGTTATTACTCGGAATTGTGATGTACGCCCTCGTGCCGCAGGCCGCTCTTGGCGCTATAAACGCAGACGCGCTGCGCAGCTATCTGCGGCAGGAGCCTCAGGTTATCAGCGATATGGAAAAGGAGCTCAAAGAGCTCCAGAGCAACAGAGAAGTAGCCAAGGAAAACCGAGCCGGCATCAACGACCTCCGCCGCAACATAGCCCACAGAAAGTCCGAGCTTACCAAAATACGCAGCGCATGCCTCAGCCTGCTCAGCAAAGTGGAGCAGAAACGCAACATCAATATCACGGATGAGCACAAACGCACGCTGCTCATGCTGGTAGCGGCGACAGGCATCGATGCTGCCACGGAGCTGGTATTGAAAGAGAATCCCAGGCTCAACATGGCAGATGCGGAGAATCTCGTGGCGTATGATTACGAGCGACGCAGCGGAGGGACCGCCCTCACCAACCATCTTAAGACCGCGTGGGAGGAAGCCGCAGCAGACCTGCAGACTGAGCGCATGGCCGAGCTGCTGGACTGCGGAGCTGATCCGAACTGGCCGGTTATGACCGCCACGTCCTTATTGGGTCCGGCCGTAACAGAGGCCCCCATCATCCTGGCAGCCAAGCAGAATAACCAGGAAGCTTTTAACCTGCTGCTCAGCTACAATGCCAGTGTAGAAGCCCGTTCTGAAAGTGGGCAGAAATTGGCAGAGCTGGTCATAGCCTCGGGTAACTCACAAGCCTTTATTGCGCTACTGGAAAAAGGCTGTGAGCCCAACACGGTCTTTGCAGACGGACGCACCATGTTTGAGCATCTGCTGGAGAGCGGCGCGGAGGAATGCCTGAATGTCTGGCTGAACAAAGCAGAGGAAGCCCCGGACTCCGCAAGCAATCTCTGCCTCATCGCACGCCTCGGTACCCCCCGCGCAGCAGAGCTTATATTCGGCAGTCGCAAAGATGCCCTCAACACAGAAGATTCACAAGGCAACATGCCGCTGCACGAAGCCGCTCGCCGCGGGAATACGGCAGTATACAATGCCCTGCTGAAACTGGGCGCAGATGCCGATGCCACCAATATGCGCGGAGAAACGAGCCTGATGCATGCCGCGCTGAGCGGCAATGCCGAAATGCTCTCCACGGTACTGCAAAGCATTTCCCCGGAAACCCTCAGCGGCACAGACAGCAACGGACACACCGCCATCTACTATGCGCGGCTGGCCAAAGACGCTTCCGCGGAGCAAACGCTCAAAGCTGCCGGCCTGAACCCTCACGCACAAGATTAAACCATGGCCATTCATGTAAGACCCATCAACCGAACGCGGAATATTCTGCTGCAGCGTCTGCGCAAAATGCTGATGCTGGCGGCGTTTATTTCCCTGGGCTCTCTGATTGTGGGTTCAATCGTGCTGTATCTGAACTACATTCTCATCGAGCAGGAGCGAGATACAGCTTTCACCTATGTGCGCATTGAGGAGGATGCCCCCATCACCCCACCGGAACCGACTACCAACAAAGAGCTTTCCGGCGGCGCATCATCAACTGCCATGGATGTCATGCCCAGCGTCATCGTGAGCACCACACCCAGCGCCACTGACATGCTGACCAGCCTGGATACGGATTTCGGCGAGGGACTCAGCACTGATGCTCTCGGCGGCTTAGGGCTGGGATTTGGACTCGGTGGAGACGGGCTGGGGGAAGGTTTCGGCACCGGAACCGGCAAGGGGCATGGGGATGGAGAAAAAGGCAAAGGAAAGCGCAATGGGTACAACGATGACATCCAGGTTGTCCTCGCTCTGGATGCATCCGGAAGTATGGATCAGCTTTTCACAGCGGTTGCCGAGTCTCTGGAGAATGTTCTTGACACACTCAGCAAGGCAAAGCTCAATGGAGCAAAGACAAAGGTGAATGTCGGCATTGTCGTATACGGGCAAGCCCGTGCAAACGGCGCCCCCTTCGTGCTTTCTAAATTCACCACCAAAATCGCTCAGCTTCGCAACAAGGTAAAGGAAACAGCCTGCGATGGTGGTAATGAGGAATGCGGCGCAGCCATTCGTTTGGCCGCTGATGCATTCCCCTGGAACATGCGCGAGCGTGATGACATGCTGAAAGTCATTTTTATCTGCGGCAACGAGCCTTTCGACCAGGGACCGGTAGACTACAGAGAGGCCATCGCGCACGCGCGCAGCAAGAATATCATCATCAACACAGTTTACTGTGGGGCAACAGACGAGCAATGGGAAGAGGCGGCCATTCTCGGCAGTGGTCACGGCATCTCGTATGACTTGGCATCCGGAGCCAACACCGCAGACGAAGACGAAGCAGACATGCACCGGATATTGCAGGAATTGCACAAGTTGCCTCTGTATCCCGTAGGCTCCCCGGCAGTACAGCAAGACCTGCTGAAACGATATGCCCATTTGCCACCACCGCCGAAAGGAAAAAAGCAGCTATCCAACTGGTTAACGCGTAACCGCGAACGTGTTATCAGCGGTTTTGCCTGGGATGCCGCCGAAATATGCCGCCGCGTCGGTCCGGAGAACTTCAAGCTCGATCGGATTGGTGGTCGTGGCAACCTGCCGTTGAGTCTCCGCGGCATGAGTGATGAGCAGGCTCTGAATACGATATGCCAGGCAGCTCAACAGCGCCAACAATTACTGGAAAACTACAAACGAAGCGCCGGCGGCAGCGATTTTGCCATACAAATTCTCGAAACGCTCCGGGAGCAGGCACTGGACAAAGGCATTAACATTGAACTCTGATTCCCCCCTCGCGCATGTTAGCTCTCATCATCACAGACAGTACGGGCGAAACCCACATACACCCCATAGCGGTAGAAGAGGGACGCTGCTACACACTCGGGCGCTCGCCGGAGTGTGATATTGCGCTCACAGAGGAAATTCACCTTTCCCGCACACACTGCCTGTTCACCGTTTACGGTACACAGCTTTACCTGCAGGACAACAACTCCAGCAATGGCGTTTTCGCAGGTTCTCGCAAAATAACGGCAGAATATATGGCCACAGAGCGCGAGTATACCATGGGCAAATGCACCGTGGTACTCATCCGCACCCAGCAGGCGGACGATTCGGATACAGCCACTGCCGAACCCTTCACTTTTGTGGATGAGGATACCTCCCCTTCCACAGATGAAGCCCCTGCCCCGGAAGCGCAGGAAACAGCCGAGGAAATTCCCGAAACTCACGCCGAATACGAGGAGTTTCCAACCTACGCAAAACCTCTTCTTGTCGGGGAAAGGCTCCCCAGCTTTGAGGACACTACCACGGAAGAAGAACTGCCGGCATTCTCGGACGAGACTTCGGCAGAGGATAGCCCCACCTATGCGGAACAGCCCGCAGCTGAGCCTCCGCCCGCAGTAGAAATACCGGCACCGGAAGAGCCCCATGCCCCCACCGAATCTCCCGCAGTTCCGGAGTCAGAGACGCCGGAGCAGCCTCCTTCCCCGCCGGCAGCAGAGGTATCAAGCTGTACACCTGCCGAGGCCCCCAGGCTGCGCTGCCGCAAAGTGGAGCCCAGGAAACTCCCGGGGATTCACAAAGTAGAGAAAGAAAAGCCGCAGTTCAAGACCCGCAGTTTCCGCACAGCTGCCGGCACAGCCGGTGGTGCGCCCGTGGCACAGCCCGCCAAGCAACTGCGTACCCCTTCTGTGCGCACAGAACCCCATGTGCACTACAAACCGGGCGTATCGGGGGAGGCTTTGTCCCTCCCCACGGATTTTGAGCTGGAGCTGAGGCTGCTCAACACCACAGCCGACCTGCCCATAGGGACACCGCTCAAGTTCGGCGTAAATCCCGCAGAAGAATGTTATATCTACCTGCTTCACTACGATTGTCTGGGCAAGCCCTGCCTGCTGGTGCCGGGTGTTGCCGGAGAAGACAACCGTGGCTTTGCCGGTTGCGAAATGCAATTCCCGCGAGCCTGCAATAATGAATACGAGCTCATCGTCGAGCCCCCGCTCGGGCAGGAAATGGTCATTGCAGTGGCATGTACCGAGCGGACGGATTTCGCCGCCATCTGGAAAAAATTATCAAAGAAGCGCTCCCGCCCCGGTCGGGCAGAGAAAACAGCTATTAAGCAAATCGGTGCTAAGGACGCCCGCTGGGCATCTGCCATACTGGTGCTGGATACGAGCCCGAAAGAGCAGTAAAAACACTGTATGAAAAAGCCCCCGGAGAGTTAACTCCGGGGGCTTTTTCAGAATGAGATTTGCGGGCTTCAGCCGGCCATCACCACTGCGCCGGTCAGTACGAAGAGCGCGATGATAACCCAGAGAATGACAAGGCCCTTGCCCTCTGCTGCAGCGCCGGTGCCCTGCAGGTGGCTGTACTTGCCACGGATGCGGCCCTTCTTCATGAAGCCATCGTAGTTCTTCTGCAGAAGCGTGGCCTCAATCTGGCGCATCATGTCCAGAAGCACACCTACGAGAATCAGCAGGGAGGTACCACCGAAGAACTGCGTCACCAGCATGGGCAGCTGACCCCATACGGAAAGCAGGCTGGGCAGGAAGTAGATGAGGGTCAGGAACAGAGAACCGGCAAAGGTCAGGCGGCTCATGGTCTGATCCAGGAAGGTGGCGGTGGGAGGACCGGGACGCACACCGGGGATGTAGCTGCCGCTGCGCTTCATATCTTCAGCAATCTGCTGGGGGCGGAACATGGTGGCCACCCAGAAGTAGGAGAAGAAGAAGATCATGATAGCGGAGATGATGTAGTAGCCGATGTCGGAGGGGGACATGAGCACGTTCACCACGGTCACCACAGAGCTGTCCGCAGAGAAAATCTGCTGCACCAGCAGCGTGGGCAGTGCCAGAATGGCAGTGGCGAAAATAACGGGCATCACGCCGGAGTAGTTCAACTTGAGGGGCAGGTACTGGGTGCCGCCGTTCATCACCTTACCGCGGCCTACCATGCGCTTGGCCTGCTGCACAGGAATACGGCGCTGAGCCTGTGTGATGGTTACCACAAGAGCCACCACCAACACCATGAAGAGAATGAGAGCCACCATCTTGAGCGAGCCAAGCGGGTTAATCTCCAGACCGTCGCCGGCCATCACGCATGTTTTCCAGGCGATGGAGAAAGCACCGGGCAGAGCGTGAATGATGTTCACGGAAATGATGAGGGAAACGCCGTTGCCGACGCCGCGCTCCGTAATCTGGTCACCAATCCACATCAGGAACATGGTGCCGGTCACGATAATGAAGATGGTCGTGATGGTGAAGATGAAACCGGGATTCATCACCAGGTCACCCAGACCGGAAAGGCCGATGCGCTCCGGGTTACGCAGAGAGGTGGTGAGCAGGTAGCCCTGCACAATGGCGATGATGATGGCCAGAATACGTGTGTACTTAGTCATCTTCTGGCGCCCGCCTTCTTCCTGCAGCATCTTCTGCCAGCTGGGGATGACAGCCCCCATGAGCTGGGTCATAATGGAAGCGGAAATGTAGGGCATGATACCCAGTGCAAAAATACCGCACTGCTGCAGACCACCACCGGAGAAAATGGTGAGAATGGCACCCAGAGCACCCCAGGGGCTGTCGCCTTCCTGAGCAGTCTTGGCCATATAATCGTTGAGAGCCTGCACGTCCACGCCGGGCAGCGGCAGGTGCACACCCAGACGCACGATGACAATCATCGCCAGCGTAAAGAGAATGCGGCTGCGGAGCTCCGGCACCTTCATGGTATTGGCAAATGCGGATATCATGTTACCTGTTCCTTGTTTTGAGATGTTAAAATATGTCGTTGCAGCGTAGGGGCCTTGCTGCCGGGTGCTCGGGGCACACTCTGCGCACCTTCCTGTGCAGCTTACGGCCGTTTTTCGTGGGTCCGTGGGGCTTTTCGGAGCCCTTCCCTTTCCCACACATGTGCCGGGTGGCGCTGCGCCACCCGGCTCCATGTAGTGATTAGTTGATGATTTTCAGCGCTCTAGCGCGCAGAAATCATCACTGAGCGCTCAGCACCGTGAGGGTGCCACCGGCGGCGGTGATCTTCTCGGCCACAGAGGCGCTGGCGAAGTCCACCGTCACGTTGAGAGCCTTGGACAGGTTGCCATTGCCGAGCAGCTTAACAGCGTCGCAGCAGCCCTTCACCAGGCCGGCTTCGCGCAGGCTGTTCTCGTTCACCTCAGCACCGGCCTCGAAGAAGGCCTCGAGCTGGCAGAGGTTCACGATGGCGATGGTGGACTGGAAGCGGGCATTGTTGAAGCCCTTCTTCGGCAGACGGCGGTGAAGGGGCATCTGACCACCTTCGAAGCCGGGGCGGATGGAACCGCCGCTGCGAGCCTTCTGGCCCTTGTTGCCCTTGCCGCAGGTCTTGCCCAGGCCGGAGCTCTCGCCGCAACCGAGGCGCTTCTTGCGATGCTTGGCGCCGGGATTGGGCTGAAGTGTTTGAAGTGTCAACATGATGGTAAAATCAATGGTTGAATGTTAATCTCAGATAGCGGCTTCCTTCTTCTTCTTGCCGCGGGCGGAAAGCACCTGGTCAGCAGTGCGCATGCTCTGCATGGCCTTCATGGTAGCCTTCACCACGTTAGCAGCGTTGGAGGAGCCCAGGGACTTGGCGATGATGTTGGTCACACCGGCAGCTTCCAGTACGGAACGTACCTTTGCACCGGCCACAAGACCCGTACCGGCGGAGGCCGGCTTCAGCACAATCTTGGCACCACCGAACTCGGTGTAAATCTCGTGCGGAATAGTCTCGTTCACCACAACTACGTTCTTCATGGCGCGCTTGGCAGCGTCCGTACCCTTGCGGATAGCGTCGGACACCTCGTTGGCCTTGCCGAAACCGTAGCCAACCTTGCCCTTCTGGTCACCCACTACTACGAGGGCGGAGAAAGAGAAGCGGCGGCCACCCTTGACCACCTTGGCGCAGCGGTTCACGTACACGACTTTCTCCATGAGCTGGGGACCTTCCTCAGCGGGAGCCTCGTTGCGGCGACCACCCTCACGACGGGGGCCACGACCGCCACGGCCACCCTCACGACGGGGACCACGGCCACGCTGGGGCTGGGGAGCGGCGCTCTGCTCAGTTGCGGGAGCCTTTGTTTCTTCAGTCATTGTAATAAACCTTTCTGTTTAGAATTTGAGACCGGCCTCGCGAGCGGCGTCGGCCAGGGACTTCACCTTCCCGTGGTAGAGGAAACCACCGCGGTCGAACACAACCTCAGTGATACCGGCTTCCAGGGCCTTCTTGGCAATCAGCTCGCCCACCTTGGCGGCGGACTCCTTGCTTGCCTTCTTCATCTCCACGTTCTTGGTGCAGGCGGCGCAAAGGGTCACACCCTTCGTGTCGTCGATCACCTGTGCATAGACGTGCTGATTGGAGAAATTAACTGCCAGACGGGGACGCTCAGGCGTACCGGCAAGCTTCTTGCGGATACGCGTATGAACGCGGGCGCGGATGGCTTTGCGATTGATAGTGCTCATTTTCGTATAAACTTTGTAATAAGTGTTTGAGATGATTACTTGCCAACGCTCTTGCCTTCCTTGCGGCGGATGTACTCACCCACATAGTGAATACCCTTGCCCTTGTAGGGCTCCGGCGGATAGTAGCCGCGCACCTCAGCCGCGAACTGACCAACGATCTGCTTGTCGATACCCTCGACCTTCACCTTGGTGTTGTCCGTCACAGTAACGGTGACACCGGCGGGAATCGGGTGGAGGATGGGGTGAGACTTGCCCAGTGCAAGGTCCAGTGCCTGGCCCTTCACAGCGGCCTTGAAGCCCACGCCCACGATTTCAAGCTGCTTCACGAAGCCCTTGCTCACGCCCTCTACCATGTTGGAGAGGAGGGAGCGGTTCGTGCCGTGCAGAGCACGAAGCTTGCGGGACTCATCGGCACGGCTCACGGTGAGCTCGGTACCCTCCACAGCGGCGGTGATGCCGACGGGAAGCGTCCAGCTCAGCTCGCCCTTGCCGCCCTTCACGCTGACATCCTGACCATTGATGGTCACGGTCACGCCGGCGGGGATGGTGATAACTTTCTTACCTACTCGAGACATAGTGTTCTAATAAGGTTAGGGGTTAGTGTTACCAGATGAGTGCGATGAGCTCACCACCGATCTGAAGCTTGCGGGCCTTGGCGCCCGTCATCATACCGGAGGAGGTGGACACGATGGAGATACCCAGGCCGTTCATCACGGTGGGGATTTCGGCGGAGCAGACGTACTGGCGGCGGCCCGGCTTGGAGCAGCGCTTCACGTCTGTGACGATGGACTTACCATCCTTGGTGTACTTGCTCTTCACCTTGATGGCCTTGTCCTTACCCTCACCAACGATCTCGAAGGACCAGATGTAGCCCTCCTCCTGAAGGATGCGGGCAATCTCGGCCTTGATGCCGGAGAACGGTACGGTGAAGCCCTCATTGCGGGCAACGCCGGCGTTCTTCACGCGGGTGAGAAAATCTGCGATAGGATCACTTAATACTGCCATGGTCGTTTATGTGTTAGGCGTTCTCTTCAGTCTTCTTGGTGGGCTTGCGGAAGGGGATACCCAGCTCGGCAAGCAGGTCGCGACCCTCATCGTTGGTCGTGGCGGATGTCACGAAGATGATGTCGAAACCGATATTACGCTTAATCTGGTCCAGCTCGATCTCAGGGAAGATGGACTGGTCCGGGATACCGATGGCATAGTTACCGCGGCCGTCGAAGGACTTGGTGGGCAGGCCACGGAAGTCGCGGATGTTGGGGGCGGTAATGTTGATGAAGCGATCGAGGAACTCCCACATACGGGTGGAACGCAGCGTCACACGGGCGCCGAGGACTTCACCCTCGCGGAGTTTGAAGTTAGCAACGCTCTTGCGGGCGTAGGTCATGGAAGGCTTCTGGCCGGTAATCTTGGCGATTTCAGCAACAGCATCCTCAACAGCCTGCTTGCGGTCGGGGTGCTTGCCCATGCACGTCGTTACCACAATCTTCTCGAGACGGGGAATCTGGTGCACGTTGGTGTACTGATGCTTCGCCTGGAGGGCCGGTACGACCTTCTCCTTATAGTATGTAAGCAATGTTGGTGTGCTCATAATTTTAGCGGGTCAGCTCTTGTTGTTAATGATTTAGGTTCTGATGGCTTAAGCGCGGAGTGTCAGCCTTGCGGCATCAGCTCTCTTTCTTCACATTGGAGATGTGGATGGGGCCGTCAATGTCCTTAATGCCGCCTTCAGGGTCGGACTCGGAGGGCTTGGTAGCCTTCTTGAGGATGCGAGCACCCTCCACCGTGACCGTCTGCTTCTTGGCATTGACAGACAG
Organism: Akkermansia sp.; assembly: GCA_045636905.1. Lineage (GTDB taxonomy): Bacteria > Verrucomicrobiota > Verrucomicrobiia > Verrucomicrobiales > Akkermansiaceae > Akkermansia. The sequence goes on along the minus strand of JAZTYL010000026.1, from coordinate 12,589 downwards.
AACGACACCACGCTTGCCCTTGTTCTTGCCGGCGATAACGACTACGTTGTCACCTTTCTTCACGTGGGTCTTCATCGTGTGTGTGTTTGGTTGTTTATGAGTTCGCGCCACACTACACCTGTAGTGCGGGGTCACGGAGTTTACACTTTTAGCACACAGACGTCAAGCACAATCTCAAAATTTCTGTGCTTTTTTATACTTTTTCCCGATTTCAGACAGCGGAAAAGACTTTTCTGCGCGTGCGAAGAAAACGCAGTGTCAGGATGAGCGCCGCCAGAGAGAGGGAGACAATGAAGCTGACCCACGCACCGGCAGGCCCCATGGCGGGCACAATCCAATCTGTCCGAATCAGGATATAGGAGAGCGGCAGCCCGACCAGCCAGTAGCAGGAAAGATTACTCCAGGTGATAATGGCGGTATCGTGGCAACCGCGCAGCAAGCCACCCATCAGCGCCTGCGTGGCATCAGCTATCTGATACACGGCACAGTACACCAGCAGCACGGATGCCAAATCGGCAATCTGCTCAGAATCCGTGTAGAGGCCCACAATATCCCGCCGCCACACAATAGTGGCCACCATCAGCACACACACCAACACATATGTCACCGTGAGCAGTGTACGCACCATGGCATGGAAAGCCTCCGCCCGCTGCCCGCCCACATGATATGCTGCGCGAATGGAGGCAGCAATACCCAGGCTGAGGGGAAGCATGAAGATAATACCGCTTACATTGATGGCGACCTGCTGCGAGCTCACAGCCATCTCCCCCAGCGGAGCGATGATAAGAGTCACCATGCTGAAGAAACTCATCTCGCAGAGCGAGGCAACACCCACAGGAACACCCAGGCGCAGGATGCGCCCCACAAGCCGCCAGTCCGGGCGGCGATGTACCAGCATCTGCACGGCACGCGTTCTGTGGCGGTGACTACCGTACATCATACCGAGCATGCACAGAAACATGCACCAATTCACCAGTGCAGTAGCCAGACCACAGCCGGCGCCGCCCAGCTCAGGCAACCCGCAGCAGCCGAATACCAAAGCGTAGTTCAGCGGTATGTTACACAGCAAACCACACAGGGAAACCACCATGGCCGGGCGTGTCTGGCCATATCCCTCGAAGTTTGCCATCACCACGCGCATCAGCAGGCTAGCCGGCACACCAAGAAGCATGAAGTGAGTGTAGCGCTGCGCCATTTCTGCCAGCTGCGCATTATCTGTAATATGGCGGAACACAAACGAACCGCCATAGATAACCACCAGCTCAAACATGGTAAGAAGAAGCGCAAGAATCTTACCATTGTTCAGGAAAAGGCCGGCCTTTCCCTCCTCCCCTGCTCCGCGCAGACGCGAAATCATCGCACTGAGTATCGTCAGCACAGCAGAGGTGGATATCATGACAGTACCCGCAATGGAAAAACCCATAGCAACACCTGCTAAATCCAACTCACCTTTCCAGCCTGCCACCACCGTATCCGTAACTCCCATCCCCATGTGCAGCAAATTGGCTATATAGAGCGGGAGCATCAGCGCCATCAGGCGCCGCAGCTCGTGGCGGTCTATCCAGCTTCTGGATTGGCAGGCATTCATTTTTCTTATCCGCAGCATTACAAAAAAGCTCCATCGTGAGAGATGGAGCTTTTTGTTGAGCATCTGGAACGGGATTCGAACCCGTGTTGCCCGCGTGAAAGGCGGGTGTCCTAGGCCGACTAGACGATCCAGACACTAGGCTCACAGCGTACTTGCCACTGTGCAGAGGCAATTTAGCACACTCTGCACCTCTTGGCAAGCATTATTTTTATTTTTTTGCTATTTTTTTCATATTTTACGTAAAAACCCGCCTCTGTCAGCACAGAGGCGGGTCAGAATTACCAGTGAACCGGTTCCGAATCAGGGATTGGCCAGGCCGTCATCCGGGAAGAGGCTCGGAGCGGAAGTCCCTGCGGTGGGGTTGTCGCCGGTGCCTACGTCGCGCAGGCGGGTCGGCTTACCGGTCGGGTCAATCTTCTCAGCGGTCACGAAGATCATCAGGTTCTTACGAACGTGAGACTCGGCATTGCTGCGGAAGAAGCGGCCGACGAGGGGCAGATCACCGAATACGGGCACCTTGTCCTCCACCTTCTGCACGTTATCCTCAATCATACCACCGATGGCGATGGTGTGACCATCATAGATGCAGGGGTTGGAGTTGATGTAACGGCGGCTGAAGATGGGCATATCGATGCGGTTCTCAGTGAGAGTGATATGCTGAATCTCCGTGTCGTTGGCAATACCGGCGGTGATGGGAGAACCGTAGTTCACGAAACCTTCGAAGTTCACAACCTTAATCTCGAAGTGAGTGAACTTGATGATGTCATTACCCTCGAGGTCGTCCACCTTAAATCGCATCACGATACCGACTTCTTCCACTGCCCACTCGGAGGGGTTGGCCGGAGAGGCAATCGGCATGGAGGTGTTGTTGTTGTTCCAGTTGTTGTTATTGTTATTGTTGCTGGAACCACCAAGCTCGGGAGCTTCGTATGCGGAGGGGTAGATGAAGCGACGAATCACCTCAATCTTGGCGCAGCCGTTGTCGCCACCCTGGTCGCTTGCCAGAGGATCGGGCTCGGGTGTGTACTCAAGCTCGCCGGGACGTGCCACCAGGCTGGGAGCAGACATGATATCCACGCCCTTCTTCTGGGACAGACCGCGCATGATCATCTGGAAGGAACCCTCGTTGTAAATACCGGAGAGGGAAAGGATGCCGGGAGCTGCAGAGCGGGAGGTATTGGCTGCAGCGGAGCCGGAGGCCACCAGGGAGTCCATGGAGCTGCCGGTCAGAGCGCCCGTGCCGGAACGCAGACCACCGGTCATCAGGCCGTTGGAGATAGGATCCGTGCCATCGCTCAGGGAGCTGCTGTTGTATACAGGCCAGCTGCCGTTGTTCTTGTGATTGTTGGTGTATGCGGAGCCGCCGCTGCTCACGAAGTCCTTCACGGTACGAAGGGGGTCGGAGCTGGTGCCGTTCACGCCACCCAGGTAGGTGGAACCATTGCTGGCTACGGAGAAGGGATTCACCACCCAGTCGAAGCTGAGCTCCTCCTCGTTGGTCTGAGCCACCTCCACGAACTTGGCGCTCACCTTAATCATCTGCGGCATCTGGCGGCGATACTCGTTCACTGCCTCTTCCACAGCGTCCAGGTTGTCAGCCGTGTTCTCCACGGTCAGCATACCGGTACGATTGGAATACTGAGCGGAAGCACCCTTGGGGAAGCTTACACCGGCTGCACGAAGAGCGGCCACAGCATCAACGCTGCCACGCTTCTTGGTGCCGGAATCATCGGAGAATCCATCCTCCTCGCTCTCCTCCTCGTCCTCGGACTCACCATCGCCGCCGTCGAAGAAGTCGCGGGCTACCTTCCACTGGCGCTTGAACATACGCTCTACGCCTGCACCGGTCTGGTACACCACGATACCGGTGTCCTCCACGCGGTACTGGCAACCGGCCTGGGCGCAGATCATCTGCAGAAGTTCCTTGGCGGTCACGTTGGAAACCTTCAGACCGGGAACCACAGCTTCCTGCGGAGCGGGAGCAGCGGCCACAGCCTCTACCTCCTCGCCTTCCTCGCCCACGGTTGCAGCGGGAGCGGGAGCAGTGGCGCGGGGGCGCTCAAAGTTGAAGTTAATCTGGATACCGTTCTTGCGAGCCTCACCACGCAGGAAGTCCAGAGCGTCCTCGATGGGTGTGTCCTCGAAGTTGACGTTGGAAATCTGCATCTTGGTCAGATTCTGGTCATTGGCAATCTGACGCTCGGAAACGGTCACACCGGAGTCACCGCCGCCTACCTCGATATCAGGCAGGTCCTGGGGCTCCTGCTCCTCCCACAGAGCGTCCACCTCAGCCAGAGCCTTGGCGCGGAAGGCATTGCGGGCGCTGCGATAGTAGCTGATGCGGCGCTTGGAAACAGCCTCCTGACCGGCACGGGCGGCAGTGTTGTACGGGTCAATCTTGATAACCTGTGCAAAGGTGGAATACGCATCATCAAACTTGCCAAGGTCGTAGTAGCCGTAAGCAAGAGCAAGCAGGCGGCTCACCTCCTCCACGTCGCGAACGTGCTGGGGCGTAAGAGCAGGATTGTTGCGCACGGGGTCACGGAGCATGGACAGGTCGCGGCGAGCGCGCTCGTTGTTCGGGTCGCGGGAAAGGACCTCGAGCAGAAGCTGCTCAGCGTCGTCGTAGCGGCCTACCTTGGCATACTCACCGGCCACGGCAATGGAAGCATCGCCGATCACGGTCACAATGTGCTCCTGCAGCACCTGAGTGGCGGGAGCCTTGGGCACGCGGTTCCATGCGGCCTTAAACTTCTCCAGAGCTACGGAATACTTGCCGGCGTGGTAAGCATCGCGGCCTTCCTGCAGAAGCTGGCTGGCCTCCTGCTGCATAGCCTGGCGGCGAGCAGTCTCGCGCATGTTGATGCTCTGCTGACCTGCGTATACGGCGGTGGGGCCTACCTCGCTGGTGCCGGCGGCGGAAGATGTGCTCAGATAGCCTTCAGTACCTGCCTGCGCAAAGGGGCAGGACAGAGCGATGGCGGCGAGCAGCATCGTGGACTTTGAGTTAATGAGAGGTGCGTGGTTCATGGTAATGTCTAAACTATGACAGAAATCTGTTCACTTGTAAAGTCTACAATTCAAAAATTACGTTTTTTTTGTCGTTTTTTTTGTTTTCGGGAGATTTTATGGGTTATTTTGCGGCTTTAGGAACGAGAATCGGGCTCTGTGCGCCTTCCGGCTTCACGTTAACGCTGCCGTCCTCGTTCACGGACTCGAGCTCACAGGAGATATCGGTACCCGGCACGGTAAAGCTACCCTGAAGCTGTACACGGACAGTGCTGCCGGCCTTGGCACCGGCGGTCACGCGCAGCTCCACCGTCGTATCGACGAGGGAGTAACCCTTGGCGTTGGGGGTATCGAAATCCTTGGCATCGGGCTTGGTGGGAGTACCGGCGCGCACGATGAACTCGCGATTTTTAGCGGAAGCGGTCACGTTGTCACGCACACGCACCACAGACTCGGAGGACTTGTTGCCGGACATGTCGGTGAAATCCGCCTTCTCGAAGCCAACGATGGTGAAGCGCTTATCGTCCCCATCCTTGCTCAGACCGAAGGTGCTGCCCACGGTACGGGCATCAATCTTGTACTGCGGGCGGGTCTCGCCCGGGCGGGAATAGATGCGGATGTTGGCAGAAGTCGGGGAAGCCTCGTAGGCGAGCGTGGAATCCACGCCGATGACGGCACGGGCTTCGCTCACACTCACTACCTCCAGCTTGGGCGTCTTGCCCTGCTGCACCAGCTGCGGGAGGCTCTTTGCATCCCCGGGGTGAGTCTCAGCCTCGAACTCCTCGCGGTTGGAGAAGCCGTCCGAGTCGCTGTCGAGAGCAAGACCATCCGCGCGGCCGAGTGCGTCCTCAATGCCATGGGAGATAAACCAGTGGTTCGGCACGCCTTCGTGGATATTCTGTGCAGAGGGGTCGTAAACATCGATGACGGTGTTTTTCTTCTCTGCGTCCACGGAAACCTGCCACAACTCCGGAGAGAAGAATATGGGAGTATAGCGGGGCTTGCCGTTGATGGTAGCGCCTTCAGGGGCTACATCCACAATCGCATGTGATTTCTTGCGGGCGGCCACGGCTTCATCGGCCAGCACTTCCAGCGCTGCTGCAGCTTTGGTGCCCTCCGTATTCAGGTCGGTTTGGGGGCGGTCCAGCTTGCTGCCGGTCATGGTGTAAACGCCGAAAGCACCGGCGGCGACACCGAGAATAATACCGGTGATGAGAGCTCCCTTGCCGAAATTTGTCTGTTCAGCCATATGGAATAGAGTTTATAGGTGGTTAAAGTTTTATTACTTCTTGCTCGTGTTGGGGTTGAAGTAGAGCACCTGCAGGTTCATGTGCACATTCACAGTCTCCTCCGGGGCACCGGTCTTGCGCTGGGCAATGATGCGGGCATCTGTCTCAGGCTTCGCTTCAGCTTCGGCCGTGACATCATCCCCCTGCGAGGCATCTTCTGCAGGCCCCTGGTACGGGTCGATAGCGGGAAGATTCGGCTCGCTGGAAGCAACCCACAGGCCGGTCACCTTAAAGAAGAAGTCTTTATCCGCAGCCAGGCTGTTGAGCACGGTGGGAAGCACGCTTACCGGAGCTTTGCCTGCCTCTGCCACTTCGCTGCGCTTGGCCTTAAATACCACCTCCATGGAAAGCGGGAAGTGTGTCTTCTTCTTGCGGACCTTGGGGTCGGGCAGAGATGCGCAGTACATCTTCTCCAGCTCGGGTGCACCGGAGTTCACCACAATGTCGGCCACGCGCTTGGCTGCCTTCAGCTGGAAGCTGCGGTAGGGCACATCTTCTGCTGTGGCTGCGGCATTCTTGAACTGAGCCATGCCCAGGTCTGCAGCAGCACCGGAAAGCTTGCAACCCTTGTCTGCGGCAGAGTGGCTCAGCTCATCGATAGTGGCGCGCACCTGGTTCTGGAACTCGACAGAGGAGATGTTCTTGCCATCGCCCGTGCACTTGGCTGCGTAGCCGGCGAAATCTGCCTTGAGGGCTTTGAGCGTTTCGTCCATCTTCTTGGCTGCAGCCGTCATTGCCTTGCGGGTGGCAGCGGTGGGCGGGTACTCAGCCTGTTCGAAGTCCATAACGCGGTTATTGATGTCTTCCAGCTCCTTCTTAGCGGAATCGTAAGCGGACAGACGGTCAAAACCATAGTAGGTCAGGCCACCGAATGCCAGAGCAAATACGACCGAGAGACCGAGAACTCGCTTATTTTCGAGAATATTCATATCAGAGTTTCTTTAGTAAGTTTGACGCATTACTTGCCCTCGCTGAGCTCGGGAATGTCGATGGGGTTCTTAAGCGGCATCACCAGCAGGAACTTCTCCGCATACTCAGGCACCTTAACCTTGTCGCGGGAGCTCTTGGAGTTGATGAACAGATAGTAGTGGTTCAGGTTCTGCATCACCTCCGCATTCTTGTAGGAGAAGAGAGAATCCGCACTGCGCTCATCGAAATTCTTGGCCACCAGGTCATAGATAGCCTGACGCTGCGGCATGCTGGGGTCATCCTTGATGTCCTTTGTCGTGTAGCCGGTCATGCAGATGGCGGTAACCTTGGGAGCCTTATTGCGGTCCTTCGGGTTCACAGACTCAGGAGCGTGGTTGATGGCGCTGCTGTTCGGGTTGCGGCTGCTGCCGGGGTTGATGAGGCGTGTACCCTTGGGCTCCAGGGAGCCGGTGAGGTCGGTGCTGGCCACATCGTAGTTGATGAGCGGCACAAACTCGGTGAACCAGTACTTCACAGAGGCGCTGCGCTCGGAGAGCTGCTTAATCACCTCCGCATAAGCCGTGCGCATCTTGTACTCTTCCATGAGGCCCTTCAGAGCCTTAGCGGACGAGTCGTAGCGATTCTTGGCGGACTCGATGCTGCTGTTCACGGACTCAATCTGCTCTACTGCGGGGCGAGCCTTGTCCAGCATCTTCTCTGCATCGCCGGCGGCGCTGTTCGCAGCCCAGGCAAACAGGGCTGCACCGGCCAGAGCCACGACACCACCTGTGATCACCTTGGGAAGCATCTCCAGCTCGGCACGCTCCTTACCCACGCTGGTGGGCACAAGGTCGATGCTGAACTCGCCGACGCCGGCACCGGTCACGGCTGCACCGGCCACAGGACCCAGGCACAGGGCATCCATGCCCAGAGCCTCCTCGTCCACCTTGCTGCCGATGCTGAAGGCGTTGAGCGGGTTGAGGTACTCCACCGGAATGTTCAGAGCGCTCTGCAGGAACTCCACAGCATAGGGCATACGGGCACCGCCACCGCAGATGTATGCCTTGGTGGGAGCGTTGCCCTTGTACTGGGCGCGGTAGTGGTTGATGGTACGCTGCACTTCAGAGCTCAGGCGGCCCATGGAGTTGCGGATGGTGGTAGCCAGAGCGGCTTCGTTCTCGGGCAGGTTGTCGGTGAAACCATTGCCCAGGGACACCATACCGGACTCGAGCTTCAGCTTCTCTGCATCGCGGAAGCTGATACCGAATTCGCGGGAAATGCTGTTGGTGATGAAGGCACCGGCTGCGGTGACGGAACGGGTGAAGAAGCGGCCGTTCTCGGCAAAGATGATATCCGTGGTCTTGGCACCGATATCCAGAATCATCACAGATTCCTCCTCCTCGGGGTAGCTCACGCGGAAGGCGTTGTACAGGGAGGTGATGGAGCAGTCCACACTCAGGGTCTTCAGGCCGCTGCCTTCCACCTGGCCGTTGAGCTCATCCAGCACATCTTTCTTGATGGCCACCAGCAGCACCTCAGTCTCACCCGTGCCGCGATCCGGCAGCTCCTGGTAGTCGAAGATGATGTCATCCAGCGGGAACGGGATATGCTGCTGAGCCTCGTAGCGCACCTGCTCCGCGATATCGGAGTCCTCCAGCGCGATAAGCTTAATGAAGCGCATGAACACCTGCTGCCCGGAAACAACATTGCGTACTTCGCTCCCCTTCACCTTCAGCTCTGTCACCAGCTCGGCAATGGCACTGCTCACATAGTCCATGCGCATGCCCTCCTCGACCGGATCGAGCACAATCTCCCTGCGGGCATAGCGAGAGAGCGCATAGCCCTTGCCGGCGGGAGTAAACACGCCCATGGTGACGCTCTGAGCGCCAATCTCAAGGGCGACTGTTGTCTTATATTCAGCCATAGAGATAAGTAATAAGTTTAGAAAAACGTCTATCAGTTGCGAGACTTGCGGGTCTTGCGGCTGCTGCTGCGGGTCTTGCGCTTATTGCCGGACTTGGTGTCCTCTTCTGCAGCAGCAGGAGTATCGGCACCGCTCGTGCCTTCCTCCACAGCGGGAGCGTCAGCAGGAGTCGTTGCCTCACCGGTGGGAGTCGTCTCAGCACCTTCCTCGCCGGGCAGAGTGGGGGTGAAGGTGGAGGGTGTAGTGGTGGTGCCGGTAGCGGCGGCAGGCGTGGTGGTCACGCGCGGAGCCGTGGGGCTCATCCAGTAGGCAAAGGGAGTCTCATTCACAGCCATGAGCTCCACACCGGCGCTGGTGAACTTCTTGGTCTCCCACCACTTGCCGTTGGCATTGAGCGTAGCATCGAACACCACGTCGCGGGGCTTGCCGCTGTTCAGGCAGTTTCTGCCGTTGGAATCCTCGGCCTCCACAGCCACAGCCAGCACCTTGCCCAGGCGGCCGCTCTTATCCTCCGTCAGCTTCGACACGTTGCGGGGGGAGAGCAGCAGGCTCACAAACATTTCCGTGCCCGTACCACCCTGGATGCTGCCCACGGGGATATCATTGTATGTGAGCTTCTTGCTCAGCAGAACCTTCTTACCCTTAATGTCGGGCATCTTTGCCTCCATCAGCAGGTGCACGGTGAAGGTAATGGCCGGCACAAAATCCGGCTCTTCGTCCTTGTTTTTGGAGTCCGTCTTCAGCTCCACCTCCACAGGCACGTTGATAACCTGCCACTGCAGCTTGGTGGTCTTGGCCTTGTCCTTCTTACCGGCCAGAGAAATCGTTGCACCACCGGGAGCAGAAACCGGCTCCACATCCAGCTTCGTAAGCCCCTTGGGAAGAGCCACTTTCACACTCTTGGCATCGAGAGCCGACACGGTGAGCGCACCGCAGAACACAGCCGCAATAGTAGTCAAAAAAATGTTTTTCATAATAAAAATTCAGATGTACGTTACACTTATACACAAAATCTCTTCGTTTGGCGAGTACAAACTTCTATCTGACACGTTTTTTTTGAGCGCATACCCGTTTTATCACGTAACACACGCTATTTTCTGAGGCATAAACAGGCATTTGAGCTTGAGAGCCCCCGCCGCTTATGCTATAAGCAAGCCTGTCAATATGAACGCACTCGCCACCTATATTCACAACCTGGATCCTGTCCTGCTTGCTATCCCCGGCACCCCCCTTGCCGTGCGCTGGTACGGCCTCGCCTATATCGCCGGCTTCGTGCTGGGCTACCTCGTGCTGCTGCAGCTCTCCAAGCGCCGCCTCTATTGCGTGGAGGCCACCAAGCTCAGCGACTTCATCACCTGGGTATGCCTCTTCGGTGTGCTGATGGGTGGACGCCTCGGCGAATTCTTCTTCTACTGGCTGCCCGAGCAGGGGTTCAGCGGCCTGCTGGCAGACCCCGGCTGGGTTTTCCGCGTGTGGGAAGGCGGCATGGCCTCCCATGGCGGCATCATCGGCGTGCTCCTCGTCGCCATCTGGTACGCGCGCAAGAATAAACTCTCCCTCCCCGCCGTGACGGATGGCCTCGCCATCGTCTGCACCATCGGTCTCTTCTTCGGACGCGTGGCAAACTTCATCAACGGCGAACTCTATGGCCGCATCTGCTCCGCCGCCAATCCCCTCGGCATGAAATTCCCCCAGGAGCTCGCCACCCTGCCCGACATCACACGTGTACAGGCGCGTGTTGCCATAGACCACGCCCTCGGCGCCCCCATCGAGCAGTTCATGCAGCACGACGCACAGGGCCGCATTACGGAAAACTTCTGGGACGGCCTCATGCGCATCTGCCGCGAGTATCCCGCCGCAAGCGAGGCTCTGGGCCAATACCTCAATCCCCGCTACCCCTCCCAGCTCTTCGAAGCTCTGGGCGAAGGTCTGCTGCTCTTCATCATCCTCCTCACCGTGCGCCTCTGCTGGAAAAACGCTCCCGCAGGCGTTTTCACCGCCCTCTTCTGCTTCCTCTACTCCGCTGCACGCATCACCTGCGAGTGTTTCAAGGAACCGGACGCCAACGTCTGGTACGGCATCACACAGGGCCAGCTTCTCTCCTTCATCATTATTGCTCTGGGTGTTGCGTTCCTTATCCCGGCTATCCGCAGCTACAACGCAACACGAAAATTGCAAAAAAATTAAAAAAATACAAAAAAAAGGCTTGCAATGCGCCGAAAAATTGTGTATTATCTCGGCGCACGCTGTACCACACAGCCTGCAAATGGGTAGGTTCCCGAGCGGTCAAAGGGGGCAGACTGTAAATCTGCTATCGTACGATTTCGATGGTTCGAATCCATCCCTGCCCATTTTCCCATGCGGAGGTAGCTCAGTTGGTAGAGCAACACCTTGACATGGTGGAGGTCGTAGGTTCGAGTCCTATCCCCCGTATATTTTAACACGCAAACAGCCGCCAACTAGGCGGCTTTTTTGTTGATTTTGCTAGCTTTTTCTTTTTCCGTTGGCTACTGTTGCAAACGTACAGGGTTGCAAAATGGTTGCAAGCGGGTTGCAAATGGGTTGCAAAAAGGGTTGCATGGGTTGCAATCCGCCCGCCGTGGCTTTTTGGGGTCAACTCCAAAAAGTGTGGGTCAAGCCCAAACTTTGTGGAATTTGAATTTTCACAACGTTACATGCCCACATTCAATTAACACTCTTAAGCGATAGTTTTGAAAGTTACGATATCCATAGGCTCGGCGTTGAATTAATTTCATTTTTCTGTGGAAGCCCTCGGTGATACCATTGTTTCGACTAAAGCGCCACATGCGGATAATAGGGCTGAACCATTGTCGTATGGTGCGCCCCAACTTTTTGAATATCTCCGGAGCTTCATAAATCATCTGCCCCACCATTTCCTGGAGCCTTTTGAGCAGAGGTATACAGTTTATTCTCTTTCTTTCCTTAATACTCAATAAGGTACATAGCTCTTTCTTGAACTCGTATGCATTCTGAATAGCCGGATGTCGGCGGAACACTTTCTCCAACAGCTGCTTTTGCATCGGCCTCAGATTTACTCCTTTGGTACGCAGAGCGCAGGTGATGCCTCTTTGCCATTTTATCTCCGGATCAACTGCCTTGCAGAACTCATGAAATGTATCAATAACAAGACGAATGACGTGAAATCGGTCTGCCACTATCTTCGCTCCGGGAAAAAGGCGCTGTACAACACTGCGAAACGGCGAGCTTAAATCCATGCAGATAACCTTCACCTTCTCTCTTCCTTTCAGGCGCCGCAAATTTGCTTCCAGCACCTTACTATTCTTACCTTCAAAGACTTCGTAAATACGATGATGGCGCAAATCCGCCAGCGTCACGGCAAATTTGTGCCCCTTTGTACGCCCTCTGTGAATGCTGTGCTCATCTATCCCCATCACCTGAGGACATGGATAGCGCAGCTGCTCACAAAGTAGCTTTTCGTGATTTTTGTGCAGCTGCCGTTCTACGGTGCTGGTACTTATCTGATATTTCTCCCCTATCTTTTTGTTACTTACTCCATTGGCGCATTCACGCGAAAGCGTGTCGTTGAGCCAGGCATTGCGTCGCTGCCATTTTTCGATTCCAATGCGCTCACACGTTTGAGAAAAGCTCTTACCACAACATCGACATTTATAGCGTTTTACTTTTATTCTCAGGCGTTTCCTTGCCTCATTCCTGCCAATGGCGAACACATTGCGTCGATAATAGCCGTGGGCATATATCTCCTGCGACCGGCATCGCGGGCATACCGGTTGTTCGACTTCAACACACTCGGCATACTCAAATTTTCCTTGACTATCCGAGCCAACTCCCGTAATCTTCAAGTACTTCAAGAACACAACACTGGGCATG
>JAZTYL010000025.1:0-166357 GCA_045636905.1 Akkermansia sp. | reverse complement strand
TCGTGGGGGCGGCCGCTCGGGGGGGGGGGGGGGGCGGCGGGGGGGGGGGGGGGGGGGGGGGCGGGGGCGGGGGTGGGCGCGGTAAGCGCTTCTACCACCTTTTCGGGCTCGACTTGCTTCTTCACCGGCGTGCGGTGCGGTGTGTAGGGCATTTCCGGTACGGGATTCGGGTAATACACGCAAGAGGAAAGCGCTATGCCAAGACCAAGCGCCATCAGTGAAAAAGCCGAATATGTATGAGCCTTCATGGTAGAGTAGAGGTGAAAAATTGCTCTCCATCTAGTCTAAGGCTTTTGGTGTGCAAAGTCAACCTCAAAACGCGTCACAGGCGCGCATTGCGCGCGCTTGAGCACCATTGCCTGTGAGGTGTGTAAGATATGCCATGTCATTTGTTGAGATAAAATAAGAGAAAATGTCAAAAAAGGCTTGCAATTCAGATTATTAGGAGTATAATACCCCCCCCTTATTTTTTTTGTTATACGTTGTAAATGATAGAGATGAGTGGGGTACAAACAGTTTTAGGACATGAGCAAGCGAGCTTTCGTTTTGAAAGACCCGCTGCGTTTTTATCGTGCGTGCTGCGTTCTTTTGTGGTGACCGTGGGGGCAGGTTTAGGGGTGGGGGTTGCGCAGGAGGAAGATATGCTGACCGTATCTGGCGATGCAGATGCGGAGTACAGTGCGCAGTTCAATGCGATTCATGAAGAGGCCGTAACTCTAGCGTTGAGTGAAGAGTTTGCCGCCGAGCCTAGGGTATATGCAGCGCGGGAGACGGATGCAGAAGCGGCGGCTGCAACGCAGCTTATCTGGAAGGGCAGTGGGTCAACCATTTGGCAGGATGGAGGAGAAGCCGGAGCTTCTCCGTGGGTGGATAATGCTGTATTTGAAAATGGCAACTCTGTGTTGTTTGATGACAGCGGTCAGGCCGGCGAGGTGATACTGGAGGGAGCCGTTGCGCCGGGGGCGATGCAGGTGAACGCCAATAATGCTGGAGGCGTCAGCGGGACGGGCAGTGCCGAGTTGGAGTATGGCTATGCTTTCACCGGCACAGGCAGTATTACAGACTATACAGACAGCAACGGCAATGTTCACAAGACGTCTATCACCAATGAGGGAACGGCCCAGCTGGTGCTGGATACAGCTAATACATTTAGCGGGGGCATAACACTGGCAGAGGGCTCATCCCTGTATCTGGCCCGAGCCCAGGCCGCTGGCACGGGGATGATTACGCTGAACAATGATACCACCTTGTTGGTGAATTACAGATCTACCGATGTTGATTTCCGCTCGCCCTCTCTGACCAACGCCCTGTCTGTAAATGGCAATGTAAAGATTTCTCCCGGCATCGGCACCTATGGCGAAGACCGCGTCCCGGCGAACTGGCGCACATTGACACTTTCCGGTGGTGTGTCGGGCTCCGGGGAATTGTCATTATACGGCTACACGTATCTGACCAAGCCAACGCAGTTTGAGGACCGCGAGATTATCTACAACTATGTATCCTCCATTGCCATCAATGAGAGAAATGCGGTGGTAGTGCCCGGTACCACACCGGAGCGTTTTACGGGCACCGTGTATCTGAAAAATGAGTTTAATGAACGCCCTGCTGGTAATCACGAAGGCGTTATTGCTGAGCGAAAGTTTTTGGGCGGTGCTATCCAGATGGTATTGGTGGATGATGTGTTCTCCCAGGCCAATCTGAATCTGACGCGCCATGACCCCGATATTCGAACTGCTGGTCACAACCAATATGGTGGAGCGCGGGGAGACGGCCAGACTTCTGATAATATTCTCTTGTTGAGTGATAGTCCCCGTATCACCATCAAATCGTTGGATGCCGATTTCCGTGGTACCGGCTGGGAATACACCTGGGAAGGTCACAAGCAGAATAACTACAAGCTCAAAACGACGTTTGTGAGTGATTATGCTCAGGAGGATGAGCGCTGGCTTGTGCGTGTGGTGACGGATGGTATCACCAATCTTGTGCTGGAGGATAACACCAGCGATACACATGTGTTCTCCGGTTCCATGGGCTATGCTCATTCTTACACCCAGCCTACGCAAGGCTATATTGAGGTTGGGAATCCCGCTCTGGCCGGTGGTGGTTCATTGGGGGTGGAAATGCTCAGCCTGGAAAAACGCGGCTTGTCCACTCAATACATTCACTCTGCGAACCTGGTGAATCTTTCGGTAGTGGAGGGTGTGCTTGGGTTTAACAATCTTTCCGTGAAAGGTACGTTGAATCTGGCTGGTGCTTCTGTGCTGCAGCTGGGTGTAACGGGTGTGGGCGCAGAGGGGCAACAATGGGAGACGCTCAGTAATATCACGAATGATGAGTTGATTGTTGAGTCCGGGCGTTTGGAGGTCAGCTCGACCAGACAGCCCGGGCGCGGCACCTTGCCGACGCAAGCCATCGTGGAAGGTGGCCTTCATTTGAATGGCGCGGATTCTTCCATCGCTTTTCATATCAATGGCGTGATGCCGGCAAATCAGAATAATGCGGCCAGCACCTTGCTGCATGTCCGAGACACGCTCACGCTGGCGGAACAAACGGTTATTACCCTCAATTTCAGCAATGTAAACCTTTCTACCCAGTATTACGCCGGTGAACGGTTCTTCCTGGCCTCTGCGAATGCCATTGAGTTGGCAAATGGAGGGAGTACTGAGGCGTTCCAGCAAATGATTGCACTGGGTGGCGGTTATTATGGCTCGGTGTTTATTGAGAACAATTACAATGAATCGGGTAGAGACTATCTGGTCATGTCGGTGGTGGGTGACCCTCGCCGCACGTGGTCCGGCATGATTACCGGTAACTATGTCTGGAAGGATGCCGACGACCCCAAAACGGTGGATTCCATGTGGAAAGAAAACCGCACGTTCGACAACGGCCAGTTGGTGCTCTTTGGCAATTTGTACCAGCCGGAAGCATGGGTTGATGGGTCGGAGAATGAACTGCGCAGTGAGCAGACCGTGTTGGTGACGGGCACGCAACATATGGGCAATGTCGTGCAGCTCGGTGAAGAGGGGTTTGCGATAGATGATGTTAAGGATGCCGCAGCAGGTTATCAGAAAGTAAAGATTGAAGGGGCTGTTGCACCGGCTTCTATCGTGATTGGTGCAAACTATACGCTGAATGGTGTTGATACACCGGATGCCACCAACTATTACTTCTTTGGAGATGGCGGCTCCATCCGCGAACCCGGTAGCGATGAGGTGTACTCTCAGTTCAAGGATGGCTCTACCAGCCTTCGAAAAATGGGTGCCGGTACGGCGGTCATCGCTACCAACAACAGCTTCATGGGCGGCACGGAACTCGAGGGTGGCCGCATTGTGATGCAACATGAAAACGCGTTGGGTACCGGGGCTGTTCATATAGTCAATGGCGCTATCTTGCAGGCCGATTTTGAATGCAATAAGGCAGATTTTGCTCATTTGCACGCTTTTACCGGCGAACAAATGGAAACAACGGTGGTGAAAAATGCCGTCCGTACATCGGTGTATGTCGACCCGGGAAACCCCGATTATGAATCGCTGGTGGATGCTCGCTTGTCGAATGCTCATGATAAGAAATTGGTGCTCACGTCGCTGTCCGGATCCGATGATACCGTGGTGACGTTTTATGGTTATTCGCATGAGAGCGGTCAATACAGCTATGCTGTGTTCAAGGTGCTCAATCCGACGTCCTTCAGCGGTACAGTGAGGATGGATGGCAACATCCATGGAGCAACACAGGCGGATGCCCCCGGGGGGAATGTGCAGATGGAAATCATGACCACGGCTAAGGCCCTGGATGAAGATGGCGGTAACTGGCTCAATACGACGATTGACCTCACCGTCGAGAATGGCACCAATCGTACCGTGTTGGCGCTGGATGCACTGGGAACTTCCGATGCGGACGATACCCAAATAGCCCAAGTGAATGCCCTGCATGGTACTGGAAATGGTGGTGAACGCATCAATTCTTCTGTGTTGAGCATGAGCCGTGAAAAGGCGATTACCCTGCAAATTCTGGGCACAGTGCGTGGTGCTTATGATGGTGTGTTGGGCTTTGGTGATTTCCAGAAAACGGTGGATTACGGGACTCCCACGGATATCGGTATGGTCAAGCACCATTACGGCCGATATGGGGCGGAGGGCGTGCTCAACGTACTCAAAGAGGGTAATGCCATACAATCTGTCAACAGCGCCTGGTTGAATGTGGTGGATGTGCAGGGTGGCTATTTTGTGGTGGATGAAGCCTTGGTGGCGCGTTCGCTGAACACGGCGGACGGTACCCACTTGGTGGTGGGTGCTGCCGGTACATCATATTCACATTCACTCGTTGTGGGCAAGGGCGGTATCCTAGCTATAGATAGTGACCCCTCGGTGGATGCGTTGGCCGGCATCGGTGCCGGTATTCCCAAGCACACGGAGGAAGTGGTGACCGATGTAGAAAATGATATCATCGAAATCAGGGACGTGGCGCCTTCTGACTTTGTTTTGCTGACAGATGGGGCCACAATAGCCGGGTTTGGTGATTGGAAGACAGAACGCACACGATGGGAGACGCTCAACGGTGTTGAAACGCCGATAGAGGTAGGTATTGACATTGCAACGGGGGCGACTGTCACGTTCAATACACACAACTACACACCCGATGCCTCCATCAACGCAGGTAAGGATGTGTTCTTCCGCTACAACTGCAGCCACGCTATTCAGTTATTGGGGAAGATGACTGGTACGAACGTGCACCTCGTGTTCAATAATGAAAACATCAGCGCTGCCGCATTGGCTGATAAAAGTGCTTCCAAACGTGAAGATGGCCTGGGCTACACTGGTGAAGCCGGTGAGCAGATGGGTTATGTGTCTATTCGCGATATTCACCAGTTTACTGGCGATATAACCGTGAAAGATATGACAGTTTTGCAGGTGCGCGATGCGAACGCCGATGCTGGTTCCGAGGCGTCTACGGCCGACGTGTCTGTGACGGTGCAGGGGGCCAACGCAGCTATTCAATTTACTGAATCTGCCTCAAGTCAGTTCATGAATGAGGTGTCGCTGACAGACGGCGGGCGTGTCCTGATTGGGGGTGAGTTGAAAGAAACAACCAACGGTATCACTTCAGTGGATATGACGGGGGTAGATGCTGTGGTCACTCATTGGACGGATGATTCTGCCTCTATCTCGAATCTGAAGCTGGAAAATGCAGGCTCGCGAGTGAGACTCGGCGGTACGGATGAAACCGTGGCCGTTGCAACCAACGCCAGTATCGCTTCAACTGACACGACGGAGGCGGTAGAGCTGCATGATATGAAGCTCCAGGGCAGTTTGGTGCAGTTGCAGCAGGGCTGCTCTCTGGATGTGAGCGATGTTGTGGCCATCGATGCAGATTCGCGCATCATCGGCTCCTCCTCCAGCGTTAAAGCCAGAGCTTTGGCTGCGGCTGTGGAGCAGGGGGTGGATAGCCTTGCTGCCGCTATTCTGGCGGCCTCGGAAATGGTGAGCGTCAGCGCCACCACCACGCTGGAGTTGACTGCCGCCGCTGAGCGTACTGTGTATACCAGTTCCAATCAGTCGCAGATTTTGCACGTGTATGCTGAGCAGCTCCAAAATGTTGATATCAGTGGCAGTGGGCTCACATTGGTTCTGGCAGATGATATCTGGAGCACCGCTTACCACATGGGGGTTGAGTTCTTGGCCATTCAGGTGGGAGGGGAGTGTGGGCGCTTCCTGTTTGAGGACGAACAAACCTTTGCCGATGGTATCGTGGGGGATGATACCCTTTTCCGCTTGACGGATGCGAGCGGACGCCAGCTCAGCTCCTGCTGGGTCACATCGGGCTATGTTGCGGCTCAAGTGGGAGAGGCTGTATCTGGGTATATGCTCTGGGTGCAGGTGCCGGAGCCCTCAACAAGCGCGCTGGGAATGCTGGCTCTTGGCATGCTGGCCGCTCGCAGAAGAAGGAAATAAACGGACGCCGCTCCCGCCATCAGTCTTCTGCTGATGGTGGCTGCGCCCAAAACCGCCCTTTTTTCGCGGGATAACTCAAATTTGTATTGACTCTGAGGCCTAACAGGCGTAAACTTTTGCTTGCCTGGCTGGGCCTGGTGGCTTGGCGGCTAACTTAATCAAACAATACATCCTTACTATTATGGCTAAATACGCTATTAACGGTTTCGGTCGCATTGGTCGCAACGTGCTTCGCGCCATGTCCCAGACCGAGCTCGAGAAGGTTGTTGCCATCCACGACCTTACCCCCATCGCTACCACCGCTCACCTGCTCAAGTACGACTCCACGCAGGGCAAGTTCAAGGGCACCATCGAAGTTGACGGTGACAACCTTGTTGTGAACGGCCACCCCATCAAGATCGTTGGCGGTATGCTGGGTCCGGATCAGCTCCCCTGGGCTGAGCTCGGTGTTGACGTTGTGCTCGAATCCACTGGTCTCTTCACCGCTCGTGAGAAGGCTGAGGGCCACATCAAGGCTGGCGCTAAGAAGGTTCTCATCTCCGCTCCCGCTAAGAACCCCGACCTGACTTTCTGCATCGGTATCAACGACAGCGAGTACGACGCTGCCAAGCACAACATCGTGTCCAACGCTTCCTGCACCACCAACTGCCTTTCCCCCATGGTGAAGGTCCTCAACGACAAGTGGGGCATCGAAAAGGGCATGATGAGCACCATCCACTCCTACACCAACGACCAGCGCATCCTTGACCTGCCGCACAGCGACCCCCGTCGTATGCGCGCCGCTGCTATCAACATCATCCCCACCACCACTGGCGCTGCCAAGGCTATCGGTGAGGTGATTCCCCAGCTCAAGGGTCTCCTCAACGGTGCTTCCTTCCGCCTGCCCACCCCCACCGGTTCTCTGACCGACTTCGTGGCCGTGCTGAAGAGCGATGTGACCGTTGAAGAAGTGAACGCTGCCATGAAGGAAGCTGCTGAAGGTCCCCTTAAGGGCATCCTTGAGTACTCCGAAGAGGATCTCGTTCTCCAGGACATCGTGTCCAACCCCCACTCCTGCATCTTCGACGCCGGCTTCACCTATGTGGTAGGCGGCAACATGGTGAAGGTTTGCGGCTGGTACGACAACGAGTGGGGTTACTCCAACCGCGCTGCCGAGGCTATGAAGAAGCTGGGCGACTCCATCGCCTAAGATTCTCTTGCCACAGTTGCAAAGCTGATCTTTGTGGGGGAAAATACCTTCGGGTATTTTCCCTCACTCTTTTTCTGCTTCTTTCTGCAGAAAAATTGTCTTTCTTGCAAAAATATGCTTGACTTTTGCTGCGTGAACATGTATAATCTCCCCGCAACTAAGCGATGGCGGGATAGCCAAGTGGCCTAAGGCATCGGTTTGCAAAACCGACATTCGTGGGTTCAAATCCCACTCCCGCCTTCAAAACTCATTGCACAACAAGCGCGGTAGAGGTAACCCCTTTACCGTGCTTTTCATTGTAAATATGCGGGCTGCGGGACTTTTTTCATTGACAAATGAGGCGTTGTGTTGTTGAATAGAGTCATGCGAGTTTCCGGGAAAATTGTTACGGCTACTTTGGTATCTGTCGTGCTGTCTGCGTGCAGCACGGTGGAGAAGTCCTATATCGATGAAGTGGTGGACTTGCCGCTGAAGTCTGTGAAAGTGCCGTCTGAGTCCTGGAAGATGGCCCCGCTGCGTGCGAACTCCATGTAT
Organism: Akkermansia sp.; assembly: GCA_045636905.1. GTDB lineage: Bacteria > Verrucomicrobiota > Verrucomicrobiia > Verrucomicrobiales > Akkermansiaceae > Akkermansia. Next base: position 158,686 of record JAZTYL010000025.1, on the reverse strand, counting down.
CTGATGTATGGCGCACGCACAGAGGAGGAGAAAGCAGGGCGTATCGGCGACTATTACTATGTGCGCTGGTACGATGCTGAGCCGACCAAGCCGGTGCGTCTGGTGATGCGTTATACGCAGGCGCTCACGGCCTCTCAGGAGTTGAGCCGCACAGTGGAGCTGACGGAGCCTCGCGAGTCTGCCGGCAGCCAGTTGACCAAGTTTTTCTTTGCCGGCGATGAGCGCCGCAAGCGAGGGGATGTGCTCTCCTGGCGCATGGAGCTGTATGTGGATGGCAAGTTGCAGGATTCCAGTCAGTCCTACCTCTGGGAGGAGCCTGCGAAGTAAGTTTTTACTTTCGCGCTTGCAGATGCGAGAAACAAAGAAACCGGCGGGCCTGAGCTCGCCGGTTGTTGTATGAAGGGGTATCGCGTTTTTTAATAGACGCGCACATAGGCCATGCCGGCGGCCTGTGCCGCGCGGATACCGGGCTCTGCGTCCTCGAAAACAACGCATTCTGCCGGGGGGACTCCCATGCGCTCGGCCGCCAGCAGGAAGATATCCGGCTCCGGCTTGCCGCGGCCCGGGGGAACATCGTCCGGGGTGACGATGATGGGGAAAAGCTCCTCCACACCGGCGGAGCGCAGGGTGGCACGGGCTCCGGCGATGACGCTGCCGGTGCCGATGGCGTAGGGAATACCTTCCTCCCGGAGCTGACGCACCAGCCCCATCGTCTCCGGGATGACAGGCAGCTGCTCGGTCTCCAGCAGGTAGTCGTAGCGCTCCCGCTTCTGGGCAGCAACGGTGGCAGGCTCCATGTGCAGGCCGTAGAGGCGGTTCAGGTTTGCCACAATATCGGGTGCAGCCATGCCGCCGTGGCCGATGAACTCATCCCACAGGAAAACCTCGTGCGGGGCTCCGTTCTGCTGCAGAGCCCATCTCCAGGCTTTGTAGTGCGTCGGCATGCTGTCGACGAGGGTGCCGTCCAGGTCGAAGATGTAGCCGGCATAGCGATGTTCGGGCAGGGTGACGCGTGCGCTCATAGTCAGGGGAAATATCAGAGGTCGAACTTTTTAACAAAGGCGTTCAGGTGGTCATTCTTGCCGAAGATGACGAGCACGTCGCCCTTCTGGAATTGCATGGCGGGCTCGGGGGTGTCGATGACGGGGCTCTCCGGTTCCGCAAGCACGTCGTCCGCGCTGCTTTCGCCCGGTTTGCCGCGGCGTACGGTGAGGAGGTTGAGGTGGTACATCTTGCGCATATTGACCTCCTGCAGGGTTTTGCCGATCCATTCTTCCGGCAGCTGCACATCCGCCAGGGAGTGGGTGGCGTCTATCTTGCGCTGGCGCATCAGTCCTTCGTTGATGAAGCGAGCGGCCAGCTGTTTGGCGGCCACGTCCTCCACGCGGAAAAGCTCGCTGATGCCGATGAGCTTCAGCACTTTGCCATGCAGTTCGTTGACTGTGCGGGCGTAGAGGTTTTTGACCCCCAGTTCCTTGAGCTGGGCGGTGATGAGGATATTGCGCTCGAAGCATTCGCCAACGGCCACGATAACGTACGTCTCCTCGCCCACGAGGTCGAGGCGGCGCAGGACGCGCATGTCGGTAGCATCGCCGATGTGGGCATCTGCCACGTGGTTCTTAATTTCTTCGACAACGCTTTCTTTCTGGTCGAGCACCGTTACCTCGAACCCGCTGTCGCTCAGGTAGAGCGCCAGGGCTTTGCCGAATTGTCCTAAGCCAATGATAACGAATTTCATAACAATAAATCAGGTAAGGGGTAAGCGTGTTTCGGGATATCGCAGGGGGGAGGGGTCTTTCTGCTTAATGAAGATGAGCATGAAGGTGAACATGCCGACGCGGCCGAAAAGCATGTTGGCGCAGATGAAGAGTTTGGAGATGTCGCAGAGCTCGCCGGGGTTGCAGATGGAGTAGCCGGTGGTGGTGTAGGCGCTGATTTCCAGGAAGAGGAGTTTCACCGTGCCGTTCGCGGACTGGGAGATACCCGGTTCGAGCAGCAGCAGCAGCATGGTGCTGCCTGCAATCCACAGGGTGGAGAGCACGAGCGTCGCCATCGCTCGCTCCACCGTGTTGCGGGCGATGCGGCGGCCGTGCAGCTCCAGATCCTGCTGGCCACGCAGGACTCGCAGCACCTCCAGGATGCACAGGGCAAAGACCGGGGCAAAGACACCGCCGCCGGTACCGGCCGGGTTGCCGCCCACAAACATGAGCAGACACAGGAACAGCTGGTAGACGGGGCCGTATGTGCTGATGTCCGTGATGGTGAAGCCGGCGGAGCGCCCGATGGTGTTCCAGAGGCTTTCCCACAGGTTGTAGTCCGCCGAGTGGAGGTGGGCGGAGGGCTCTATGGCCGCTATGACAGCCAGTCCCACGGCGCCGACCAGCATCACGATAAGGGTGACTCGCAGCACCAGCCAGGAGTGGGTGCTCCAGCGCACGGGGTTGCGCTTGCCGCGCAGTTTGTTGTGCAGGCGGGTCATGGCTTCCAGATACACGCTGAAGCCCAGTGTGCCGGCCAGGGTAAGCAGCATCATGACGCCTTGCACGGCTTTGTCGTGCGCGACACAGGCCTCCGCCATATTCTGCGGGAAGAGGGAAATGCCGGCGTTGCAGAAGGCTGAGATGGCGTGGAACATCGCTCGGAACCAGAGGTGGTCCTGCGGTACCCCGGGGGCGCCGTTCCACAGGAAGTAGAGCAGCACCGCACCGATGGCTTCCACTCCGAAGGTTACAAAGATAACGGCCTTGATGAGCGCGGGGATGATATTGACGCCCTGTTGGTCCAGCAGGGAGGAGATAGCCACGCGGTCCCGCACGGCGAGGCGCTTGCCCACCATGAGCAGCACGAAGTAGGAGAAGGTCATAACGCCCATGGCACCGATCTGGATGTCGATGAGCAGCACGATTTTACCCAGCGGGGTGAAGGTGCCGGCGACATCCACACAGGTAAGGCCGGTGATGGAAATGGCAGACGCGCAGGTAAAGAAGGCATCCGTGAAGCTGATGGGCTTGCTCGTGGCTCCCGGTGTGAGCAGGAGCAGGGTGCTGATGAGCACGAAGGACACCATCCAGGTGAAGAAGATAACGGCCGGGCTCCAGCGGCTTTTGCTGCGGGGAGTGTTTCGCTGGCGGTGTTCGCGAATCAGCCCGCCGATGGTAATACAGGAATAGATGCCGATGATGAAGCTCAGTACGATACTGAGGTGGAAGACGTAAGCCGGCAGCTGCAGAAAGAGGCCCCCGTAAAACACATAAGAGGCCGGCAGCCCCGTGCACAGCTGCCACCACAGGAAACGACCCGGGGCTTCGCGGTGCAGCAGCTTGGTGATGAAGTGCAGCAGCACGGCGAGGGTGTTGAGCCATACCACCCCGCAGAGCATCAGGTGCAGTCCTTCCCGGAACATCTGCAGCTCAGCCGCACCCGTGGCCAGCCCGGCAACACATGCCTCCCAGAACACGATAAGCATAGCCAGCAGACCGGAGATAATCTCCGGCAGCTCCAGCGCCCGGTACTGGCGTTCATGCGTCTTGTTCATGCGTGCAGGGGGATTATAGCATATTGCGGAGCGGCTGGCAACCCTTCACTTTTGCGGCGTGGGCAGGGAGACAACCTGCGGCGCCAGGCGAGAGAGGCCCCGCAGGAGGGGGAAGGCGCAGAGGGCGCACAGAATCTTGCCTGCTTCGGCTATAAGGAGCAGCTCGGTATTGCGGGTGAGCAGTACCACCAGCAGCAGGAGCAGGTAGCAGAACATCAGCCACTTCCACTTGCCCCGCAGGGCCGCCATATTGCCCGTGTTGAGCAGCAGACCGGCAGACAGAAGAACCCACACCATACAGGGAGTCAGTTCCTGGAGCGGCAGCAGCAGCGCCCCCGAGCCAAGTACTGTGTAGGCCGTGCAGACAACATACAGCCCGGCCAGTAAGACGCTGAGGAGAAGAAGGAAACGCGAGACGGGCGTTCCGCGTCCGCTCAGGAGTACCTCGTGGCCCCACAGCATGAGCACTGCCAGCAGGAACAGATGCAGCGGCAGAAGTGAGTCGGCAAGCAGCCAGAGGCTCCCGCCAAGGTCGCTTGCCCCCGCAGCATAGAGCAGAACACCCGCTATGCCCGCTGCAGAGCAGATGAGTAAAATGTTGCAGAGTTTCGCCAGCTCGCCCACAATGCGGCGCACCAGCGGGTAGATGAGCCACTCATCAGGCATCTTCCTTTTCAGCGGCTGTGGGTTCCGGTTGCGGCATGAAATGCGCTGCGGCGCAGCCCATCGGGAAGCGGGGCTTACCGCTCATATCCGTGAGCACCTGCGTGTCGGTGTAGCCCAGCTCCTGCATGATGGCTCGGGTGGCTTCTCCCTGGTCGTGCCCCACCTCCAGCATCACGAGGCAACCCGGTGCCAGATGCGGGCGGGCTTCCTCCAGAAAACGACGCACGATGTCCAGACCGTCCGGGCCGCCGTACAGGGCGGTGGCGGGGTCGTGGGTCACCTCTGTGGCGACTTGTTCGCCATCCGGCACGTAGGGGAGGTTGGCCAGCACGAGGTTGTAGCCGGTGGGCGGTATCACGGCGTTGGTTTCATCCGGTTGCCAGGCGCGGAAAAGGTCGCTGCGGTAGGTGCGGACTCTGGCACCCAGGGCAGTGGCGTTTTCCAGCGCCAGGGAGAGCGCGGCTTCAGAGATGTCTGCCAGCACGACTTCCGGGTGGTATTTTGCCAGCTCCAGCGCGAGGGTGATGCCGATGATTCCGGAGCCGCAGCCCATATCCAGCACGCGCATGTTTTCTTGGGCAGGGGCGAGGTGAAGCGCCATCTCCACCAGCTCCTCTGTTTCGGGGCGGGGAATCAGGGCTCGGGCGTCTGTGCGGAACTCGCGGCGGTAGAACTCTGTGCTGCCCAGCAGGTGCTGCAGCGGCACGCCTTTGCCGCGCTCGCGCAGCAGCTCGCGCAGCGGGGCAAGCTGTTCCTCGCTCAGCGGGTCATCGTAGTGCAGGTAGAGCCAGGTTTTGTTTTTTCCCAGCACGTGCACCAGCAGGCTCTGCATGGAGTGGCGAGCGCCCTCCACACCGCGCGCTTCCAGATACGCGGTTCCGCTTGTCAGGATGTCCTGTATGGTTTTCATGTTGGCTTATTTCAGTTCGTCCATGCGTTCCTGCATTTCCGCGTGCTGCATGTGGGAGATAATGTCGTCCAGCGCGCCGCTGCCCACCACGATGTCGAGATTGTAGGCGGTGTAGCCGATGCGGTGGTCGGTGAGGCGGTTCTGGGGGAAATTGTAGGTGCGGATTTTCTCCTCACGACCACCGGAGCCGATGAGGGCACGTCGCTGTGCGGAGTAGTTCTGCTGAGCCTCGCGCTGCTTCATTTCGAAGAGTCGGGCGCGGAGGATTCGCAGGCCTGTTTCCTTGTTTTTGAGCTGCGAGCGGCCGTCCTCGCAACGCACCATGATACCCGTGGGAAGGTGGAAAATCTGCACGGCAGATTCGGTGCGGTTCACGTGCTGGCCGCCGGCACCGCCTGCGCGGCAGGTTTCGATGCGCAGATCCTCGGGGCGGATTTCCACGTCCACTTCTTCTGCTTCCGGCAGCACGGCCACCGTAGCCGTGGAGGTATGGATGCGCCCCTGCGTTTCCGTGGCCGGCACTCGCTGCACGCGGTGCACACCACTCTCGTACTTCAGGAAGCGGAACACCTCCTCGCCGCTGATGCGGGCGGTGACTTCCTTGAATCCGCCGATGTCGTTCGGGCTGGCATCCAGTATTTCCATGCGCCAGCCGTGGCTTTCGGCATAGCGCTGGTACATGCCCAGCAGGTTGCCGGCAAAGAGGGCCGCCTCGTCTCCGCCTGTACCGGCTCGGATTTCGACGATGGCGTCGCGGTCTTCCGTTACATCCCGCGGCAGCAGGCTGTATTGCACGCTTTCCTCCAGCGCAGCGATGCGGGGGGCGAGCTCCTCCAGCTCCAGAGCCGCCATTTCTGCCAGTTCGGCATCTTCTCCGGCGGCCAGCTCGGTAGCCTCCTCGCGGTGGCGGAGCGCGGCGCAAAGCTCTTCCCAGCAGCGCAGAAGCTCCTGCGTGCGGCGGTGCTCGCGCATGGTTTCCTCTGCGCGGGCGCGGTCGTCAAACAAATCCGGTGCGGCGATGGCTTCCTCCAGCTCTGCCAGGCGGGCGCGGCGTTTCTCTATCAGCGGTGCGTAATCCATTGTCCACCCCCATTCTAGCCGCAACACACGCGCTTCGCAAGCTCAAAGTGTGTCCGCGCCTGCGGGCAGAATAACACTCGGCTAAAAGTGCTTTGCGGTTCTTTCTGTGTCTTGTCTGTTAAGCCTTGCCTGTGCCGGCGGTTTCTGCCCATTCCGGCAGTTCCAGGTCGATGAGCCACGGGGTATATTCCGGCGGGATGGGGGATTGCAGGGCCACTCTCCGGCCATCTGCCGGGTGATTGAACGCAAGCCTCCAGGCATGCAGCATGAGGCGGCCGGGGCGGGCTTTCTGCTTCTGTGGGTGTGCGTAGATGGGGTCCCCGATGAGCGGATGCCCCAGGTGCAGCATGTGGACGCGTATCTGGTGTGTGCGTCCTGTATGCAGGGTGCACATCACCAGGCTGGAGTTGGTGGCAGGGTCGTGCCGCAGCACCTTGTAGTCCGTGATGGCGGCTTTGCCGGAGCCGGGATTCACTACAGCCATCTTGAGGCGGTTCACGGGGTGGCGGCCTATGTTGGTGAACACGGTTCCCTCCGGCTCTTTCGGGCATCCCTGTACCACGGCCAGGTAAATTTTGGAAGTGTCGCGCTCGGCAAACTGGGTGGTGAGGGAGAGGTGGGCGCGGTCGTTTTTGGCCACCACGATGCAGCCGCTGGTGTCTTTGTCCAGTCGGTGCACGATACCGGGGCGCTCCACTCCGCCGATACCGGAGAGGTCGCCGCAGTGGTACAGCACGGCGTTCACCAGGGTGCCGTCCGGGTTGCCGGCAGCGGGGTGCACCACCATGCCGCTTTCTTTGTCGATGACGATAACATCTTTATCCTCATACAGAACGGAGATGGGAATGTCCTGCGGCTGCGCTTCGGTAGGCTCCGGCTCGGGGATGTTGATTTCGATGCACATGCCGGCTTCCACCGGGGTCTTGGCCTTGGTGGTTTTGCCGTTTACCGTAACCTCCCCGGCTTTGATAAGCGCTTGAATGCGGGCGCGGGAAAGCTCCGGTAACTGGGTCGCCAGAAACTGGTCGAGTCGTGAGCCGATGGAATCTTCTGCTATGATACGCATGAACTTACATGCCGGTGGGGTTGTCGATGAATACGGTGGGCAGGCCGAAACGCTCTGCCAGCAACTCGCCCAGAGCCTTGACACCGAATGTCTCTGTGGCGTAATGCCCGGCAAAAAGGATATTCATGCCCATGTCGGCAGCGGCATTCACAACCCAGTGGTTTTCTTCACCCGTCAGGTAGGTGCTGTAGCCCTTATCCTTCATCTGGTAAATCACATCGCCCGCACCACCGGAGCACACGGCAACGCGCCCGGCAGGGGCATTGGCATCGTGCACTACGCCGGTTACGCTGCTGCCGCACACCTCTGCATAGCGTGTGCGCAGCTCGCCCACTGTGCCGCAGAACTCGCCGCTCTGCCCGATAAGTGTGCCGTGGTAATCCACTTCCGGGCGGCAGTCTTTCAGACCCAGTGCTTTGGCGATACCGGCGTTGTTGCCCAGCTCCGGGTGCATATCCAGGGGCAGGTGGGCACTGTAAATGGCGAGATTGTGCTCCAGGCAGCTCACAATCTTTTTCCGGAACCAGCCCGTCATCGGGCGCAGTCCGCACCAGTAGATACCGTGGTGCAGCACCAGCAAATCGGCTCCGGCGGCTATGGCATCGTCTATCGTCTTCTGCGAGCCGTCCACAGCCAGAGCCACGCGGGTCACGCAGCCGTTGTTTTCCACCTGCAGGCCGTTCACTGCCACGGAGGCGTCTTTCACCTCTGCAATGCGCAGGGTGGTATCGAGAAGTGCGGTAATGTCGTTCAGCGCTGTCATATCAGTCATTTTCCGGTGTGACGCGCAGGTTGCTGCGCATCTTGATTTCATTGTGCAGGCGTTTGTTGAACTCGCCGGCCATGTCGTAGCCGCTCTCGCGCAGGTAGCGCCCCAGGGCTGCCACTTCCACCAGTCGCGTCATATCGCGGCCGGGAGCCACGGGCAGGTTCAGGCGCTCCACCTCTACACCCAGAATATTGGTGGTCTGGCGGGTGAGCCCCAGGCGTTCCATCTCCGTCATTTCCCCACTGGTGAGGTTGATGACGAGGTCCACCTCCTTTTGTCGGCGGTAAGCCTTCAGGCCGAAAAGGTTGGTAACATTGATGATGCCGATGCCGCGAATCTCGATGAAGCCGCTGCTCAGCGAGGGAGAGGTGGCCACCAGCTCGCCGCTGATGTTGCGTATGCGCACCATGTCATCCGCCACCAGGGAAGAACCGCGCTCCACAAGACCCAGCGAGATTTCGCTCTTGCCGATGCCGCTGTTGCCGGTAATCAGCACACCCACGCCGCGCACGTCCACCATGCAGCCGTGCACGGTGGTGCTCTCCGCAAACTCATTTTCCAGAATGATGGTGGTTTTGTTCACCAGCTTCATGGTGGGCAGCGTGGAGCGGAACACGCACACGGCAAAATCGTCCGCATGGCGCAGCACGTCATCCGGCACATCCACACCGCGCGAGAAGATGAGGCAGGGCACATTCGCGTTCATGAGCCAGCGCAGACGCTCCGCACGCAGATCGCCCTTGAGCGTTGTGCAGAGGTAGGACATCTCCGCCGCACCGAAAATCTGGATACGTTCGTGCGCGAAATAGCTGAAAAAGCCTGCCAGCGCCAGACCCGGGCGGTTGAGCGTAGGCTGCAGTATCTTGCGGCTCATTCCCTGCGGGCTGTTGAGCAGCTCCAGCTCCAGCGCCCCCCTGTATCGCTCGTAGAAATGCGATACGGATATCTGGTCTACTTTTCTGACAATGGCTTTTTTCATGCGCGCCTATTGTCGCACAAGCATTTGCCCGCGTCAAGTCTTTTGGCAGGCCTCCTTCCCACTTGCCTGCGCAGGGGTGATATATGGCAACCGCTCTCCGTCGCCCCGCGGGTGTGCGGGGCTCTCTTTTTCTATCCTATGTACCCCAAGGGTGCGCTCGCGATGCTCGCTTCCCTTGGGCTATTGAACTATCGTCCCGCCAGCGGGGCTTTTGATGAGCCGCTCGCTTGCGCTCGCATGGGGGGAGACTCCTATGGCTGTGAAGTATAGCGGAATCTGTGTCCGGGCGCGAAAAAGCCCCCTGTCGGGGGCGACAGTATTATAGCCAGGGGTGAAGCCGCAGGCGGAACCCCGGGAAAGGCCCCAAAAAGAGTCAGAACCCCTCAAACCTGCGGGGTGACGGAGAGGCGAGTTTTACGAATTGGCGTCGGTTTCATCGGTTCGCATCCGGTGTTTTTCCAGAAACAGCTGAAATTCCTCTTGTGCCGTGTACTTCCTGTGGTGAATTTTCTGGTTCGTTATATAGCCGATAACAGATTTTTTGCCGGATTCACTGACAGAAAAAGCACCATAACCTTCCTGCCAAGCAAAGTCTTTGTATTCGGTATCAACACTCTTTATCCACTTGGAGCTGTTGGCCTTGATATTTCGCACAAAATCGGAAAGGCACGTTGTTGTGGGCAATGTGCTCAGTATGTGTATATGGTCCGGCCTGCCTCCCACGGCATACACATGCCCGGATATTGCCCGGACGGCTCCGGCAATGTATTGAAAAACTCTATGCAGGTGTTCTTCTTTTATGGTACATGAGTGTTGTTTGGTGTGGAAAATGACATGAACATTGACATTGATAAAAGAGTGCCCCATAGCTTTGTGCCTTATCATATTATCATGTCAGCCAATGACATGCAAGATAAAGAAATGAAATACAGACAGGCCCCCGAATGAAGGCCATTCACTCGGGGGCGATTCTTTCTCCGGGGGGGGAAGAGTTATTTTTTGATGGGGATGAGGTTGCCGAAGAGGTCGACAGGCGGGTGGGCACCACCTAGGGGGAGGGAGCCGGTGGTGGTGCCCTGCGGGGAGATGACACAGGCGTAGATGCCATGCGGTTCCTTGCGGGAATGCTCCAATATGGCCGGTATGGGGGAGGTTGCACTCTGAGCCTGCGGGTTGAGTGCTTTCTCGATTTCCTGCAACTGCTGCACGGTTTCGGGGCTGTGGCGCACGGCTTCATCCAGACGTTGTAATTCCTCGTAGCTCAGCAGAGGCGGTGCCAGCGGCAGCAACACGTAACGCTGCCCCCAGTAGCTCGGGGCCTCCGGCCGGATGGTGAGGTAGCGCTCCATCTCTTCATGCCAGTTGTTGTAGGTGAAACGCCCCTTGCGGTCCAGCAGGACAACAACACTGAGCCCATGCTCCTGCGCCAGAGCCAGTGCTTCCTGCGGCGTGGTGGCCATGCGTATCTCCGGGTAGCGGTGATGTGCCGCGCACCAGGCCAGGGCCTGTGCTTTGTGTTCGGGCTTCAGGTTCCAGGTAAGGCCCTCCAGGATATTGCCTTCCGGTGTCAGAATGCGGATGTGGTACTCGCCGGCCACGCTGAAATCCCGCGTGGCGGCTACGGGCCTGCCGTACAGGGGGACCTGGTGTTCCGTGCCCTTGCGGCGTGCCCATTCCCAGTTCACGAATCCGTTCGCCTTTTCCCACTCTGCCAGATAGGGGGCGATATCTCCCGCCAGCTCGGCCACCGGGAGATGTTGCTCTGAGGCGTCCGGCAATCTCAGCCGCAGCTGCTCCACCTGTTTGGTGTAGGGGCGGTGGATGACATTGCACAGCTGCCCGTGCACGATGCTGCCATTCTTTAATTTCCACTCCTTTGCCGGCAGGGCAGCCAGCGGTGCCGCGGCGGGCCGGATGCTGCCGTTGCGGGCTGTCGTTTTCGTGGTGTCCTGCTTCTGCGGCGCCGTGGCTTTGCTTCGGCATTCATTGGCCAGCAGACGGTAGTGGTAGATGTCCGCCTGGCTGGGCACCAACCCGTATGGCGTGGCAGTGGAGATACCTTCTGCCACCAGATATTCGTAGCAGAACGCGGCTTCTGCCCATTGTCCGGCGGCTGCCAGGCTGTCTGCCATGCGCTGGGTGATACCCGCCTGTCTGCCTTTGCTGAGCAGCAACTCGCATTTCAGGATGGTGTCCGGTTCCTCGCCGGCGGCGGTAAGGTCCGCCAGATAATCGCGGTACACCTTGCTGTCGAAATGGCGGTAGAGCATGGCGAGCAGCATGGCATCCCGGCGCAGGCGTGCGCGTTCTTCTGCATTGTCGCTCAGCAGCGCACATGCCAGGCGACAGGCCGGTGTGGTGTCGGTTTCGGCATCCTGCCGCATGAGGTCGAGGATGCTGCGTGCGGAATCCCTGTCTCCCAGTCGGAGGTAGTGGCGTATGAGTTGCAGGCCGCTGCCGGCGTAGCGCCCCCGGAACATGGAGGCGGGGTATTCGCTGCGCCCTGCTACTTTGTCCGCCTGGCCATGCGCCAGCAAGTGGGAAATGATATCGGCAGCGACTTCTCCCTCCGGTTGCTCCGCAGCAATGGCCAACAGGGCGTCTGCCGCCCGGCGGCGTGTTTCTTCCGGCGTGCCCGGGGCGCTGACGTCTGCAGCCAGAGCCAGCCATTCCGGCAGCTCATCTTCTCCGGCTCGGGCGGCTATGCTCATTTCCTTGCTCAGCCCCATAGCTTCTCCGTAGCTGGCCAGCGGGGCGCGTTCTCCCTCGTAGTGCGCGAAGAGCGTGAGCAGAGCTTTGCGCGAGAATCCTCGCAGCTCGCGCTGGCAGATGACCAGAGGCCACAGGTTGTGGCGGTTGAGCACTCGGGCGAGCTGGGAGCAGGTTTGCTCCAGCTCGGTGCTGTGGCCGTGTTTCTCCAGCAGGGCCAGTTGCAGGGTAAGGCGGTGCAGAAGCTGCGGCACCTTGCACAGGGCTTCATTCACTATCGGGGCGCCGGTGCTGTGCTCGCAGAGGATGCCGAATTGCTCGTCCCGGTCGTTGTAATCCACCGTAAGGCCGTCTGCATCGAAATGAAGGGCAATGCGCGCATAGACCGGCAGGGTGATATCTTTCTGCACCGGGCGTACGCGGTTGCATTCCTCCAGCATGCGGGCGAGTACCACGCCGGCTGCTCCGTGTTCCTCTCGCAGGGCGGTGAGTTGCTGCGCCAGTGTGTCCAGGTCGGCGGCGAAGGCTGCCTGCACCGTGCCGGCCTCCTCGTTCTCCAGCTCCAGCAGGGCAGGCTGCCACAGGGGCAGGGACACCGCCGAGGCATCCGGCCAGGCAGGGTTCACACCGGTGGATGAGAGCACCACCGGTTCCCAGCCGCTTTCTGTACCACCCAGGGCCAGCAGGCAGCGCGGGGCGAGCGGGCGCAGCTCCGGCTCCAGCTCGGTGTTCTGACGGCGTATGGTTTCGGCTGCTGCTTCCGGGCTCTCGAAATCATGTACGGCCAAGGCGGAGAGGCAGCTTTGTGGCACTTCCTGCCCGAGATTCCGGTAGTAGGTAATGCCCTTGAAGCTCAGGTAATCGCTCAGGGCCGCCGTGTCTTTGCGCAGCAGTTCATAGCTCGGTTTGCTGAGCTTGCGGGCCAGCTGAACCGCATGCTCCGTGTTCTGCCAGAGCAGGTAGATGAGCAGGTGCTCGCGGCTGTGGCGCCCGCGCTTGACAGCACTGCTCACCTCGCCGCGCAGGCTGCGTTCTGTTTGCAGCACGGGTACAAGAGCCGGGTATTTGTCGGCGATGCGAGTTTCATTCGCATATGAGAAGGCGACTTCCCGCCCGCCACGGAACTCCTTGAGCAGGTGCTGAGCCTGGCGTGCCAGTACCAGGTGGCAGCGCGAGATGCCGAAACGATTCGCCAGCAGCACCTGCAGCAGACGCAGCTCATCCTCGCTGAGCTCGGGGGCTGTGCCGAGGTAGTTCAGCAGAGCCGCCGCACGATTCCTATTCCCCTTGGTTTTGCACAGAATATCGCGCAGACTCAGCAGCATGTCTCTGCTTGGCTCCGTGGCGAGTTTGGCGCTTATCTGTACATCTCGCAGCGCGATGGCCACGGCTGCGGCTTCCATGCCTTCTGTCGTGGCGCCTTCGGGTACTCCTACGGTGCTGTAATCATACTCCAGTTTCGGGTCGCAGAGGCGCAGAAAAGCCTCTTCATCCTGCGCGTTCTGCAGCAGGCGGGTGGCAAACTTCTGGGTGGTAACGCTGTCCGCCGACAGGCGCTTCAGGTAGTAGTCGGGGGATTTCATCGGCGGGAACCAGTCCTGCACGTGGACCTCGGCTGCGGCACCGGGGCGGGTGAATGGCCCCACCCATATGGCGCTCTGGGCGTGCAGGGGCAGGGTGGTGGCCAGTGCGGTAAGTAAGAATCTCTTCATTGTCAGGAGAAAAGGGCTGGGGAAATCAGCGGGTGAAGTTGATGTGCTGCGGTTGGGATTTGTGTAAATCCTCGAGTTTAATACTGAAACGGTTGTGTTTGGGCGCCGCTTGCTGTTTCTTATCGGTGAGGTCACTGCTCAGCAGGGTGTATTGGATACCGCAGATACTCTCGCAATGCTGACGCAGCTGCGAGGAACCTGCCGGTGCTGCGTCGCCGGCGTTTACCCGTCTGTCGTGGTGGTAGCCCAGCTCTTCCAGCTCGCGGCAGCAATCTGCGGGCAGGGTGCCCGTGGCATCCGTGTAGGCGATAAGGAACACATGGCGCTGCGCCCAGATGTCGGCTGCCTCCGGGTGTTCGCGCAGGTAGCGGCGGAAATCCACATCTGCCCGGCAACCTCGCGGCCCCATGGTGAGGACGACCACGCTCACATCCCGCAGCGCCGCGTAGGTGAGCGCTTCCATGGCGCTCTCGGCTATGGGCAGCGGCGCGTTCTGGGCCGGGGGCTGCGGGGGATTCTTGGCCATGAAATCCAGCAGCATTCGGCGCGTTTCTTCCTGCATCACGATGGTATTGTTGAACTGCACCTTGCGGGCATACTCCTCCTGCCAGGGCTCAGTATTGGCGCGCATGTAGTGAATCCTGCCGCTCAGATCCTGCAGGACCAGTTGCAGCTCTTCCTTGCTGTGGGGGCGTACACTCAGCAGTTTGGCATCCAGGGTGCCGTAGCGGTAGGTGTGCAGCTGCACAAACCCCTCCGCCTGCATGTAGTCGCGTATGGCCTGCAGGTCGGCATCGCTCAGGCGGGAAGCAGGTATGTTCAGCATGCGACCGGTGGGGGTACGCAGGGAAACGGTGGCATTTTTGCCCCACCTGCCGGAGATGCCGGTGAGCTGAGCCCGGAAGGGGCGCTCGCCCCGTACCTTCCATTGCCGCAGCGGGGTGCTCAACTCCGGCTTCGGGGTGGTAAGCTCCGGGCGCGGGGCGCCGAACTCAGCTGCCGTGGCAAAGCCGCCATCGTCTGCCGTGGTACACAGCGGCAGCGCAGCAAGAATCAGAGGAAGAAAGCGTTTCATTTATCGGACTGTTGTGGCGGGTTAATGGATTTCGAGTAGACCTGCACACTGTTGTTTTTCGGGGCAGGGATGTTCTTCGGCATATTGAACATGACGGCGATGACCTGTACTTTGTCGTTGTTCACATTTTTGTCTTTAGGGCGCCCCGCAATGCCAACCGCCTGCACCACATAGCGCCCTGTCTTGCGGGAGAGCTTGGGTCTTGCCTCGCTGTGGGCAAAGCGCTCGCCGAATACCTCGCGTGCAAAATCGTTCACATACTCCTGCACCTTGCTGCGTTCCAGCTCCGGCGGTAACTCGAAGGCGGTTTTCGCATTGCGGCCATTGCCTCCGGTGAGTCCACGTTTGGCTGCAGCTGCCAGGATGGCGGGCTCATATTGGGCCCATACGCGGTTTTGAAGCTGTTGTTCCGCGTACATGGCAGAGGAAACGTCGTAATCGACCGTGAGTTGGCCGTGCTCGAAATAGCGGCGGCAGCTTTCCTCCGTGTAGAGGTCGGTGTAAAAATTGTTGCCCTCTACTATGAGCTGTTCCTCCACCTCGCCTCGGTTGCGGAAGTGATTCCTGCGGAACTCCTCTGCGACGGGGCGGTGTTGCTCCACCAGCTGGGCATAGCGCATGGCGGCAGCCGGACTCTTCTGCAGGGCGGGGACTCCCGGAGCCGCGGCTTTGAGGTGCTGCAGGAAGATGGTGTAGTATTTATCCATGTACCAGTAGTTTTCCAGCACATCCTTCGCGCCGTTGAAACAAGCCTCCACCTCGCGCAGTGTCGCGGCATCCGCCTCGCTGAGCGGTGCATCCATCTGCTCCTCTGTGAACTCACTCAGTCGGTTGTGCAGCGCAAGAAAAAGGCGCACCGAGCCGTGGCAACCGCCGGCCTGTTCGGCTCGCACGGCCTCCGTGAACTGCGGGGCAGGGATGCTGCGCAGCGCCAGGCGCACATCGCTCTCTTTCCAGAGCGTGGGCAACTCATGCACTTTGGCCAGTCGGCGCATGCGTTCCTGCCCCTCGTGCACCGCCAGGATGGTAGGCACCGCCGCATCGGCCTGTTCGCGACTGTCGATGCGTTGCAGCGTCTCCAGAGCGGTGTTCAGTGTCGCGGCAAACTCATGCGCCCCGGCGCAGAATGACTCGATACTTGCCGGTTGCTCCGCCGCAGCCACGCAGCAGGCGATGATGGGGAAAATCGTGTGCAAATTGATAGCTTGCATACCCTATAGGGCGCACGCCAGGCCAAAATTGTTGCATCTTTCCCCTATTTTTTTGAAAAAATACCCGTTTTTTAGCGCCCTCTCACGCCCTCGCAGAAAAATGTGTCAACACTTCTCCATTCACCAAAAATCCGCTTGACTTTATATACGCCCCTTGCTACAATCACCACGGCCCTGTAGCTCAGCGGTCAGAGCAGGCGACTCATAATCGCTTGGTCGCGGGTTCGAGCCCCGCCGGGGCTAGCACAAAAAAGCGCACCATTTCGGTGCGCTTTTTTTGTGCTTACGCCCCAGGCGGATTAAGGCTCGAACCCGCGACCGATCCGTCTTCGCCCTACGGGCTACGCCGAGACCGAGCGGGCAGGCTGCGAGTGACGCAGCAGCCTGCCCCTGCGCCACCGAGACACCTCTTGGTGGGAACCCCAAAGGGGCGCAGGGGGTGGGTAGAAAGCGGGCGACGGCCCCGATAGGGCGCTCGCGCAGCGAGCGGTAAGCCCGATTGGACAAACAGCTTTGCAGTTTGCCCCGCAGGGGTGAGGGCTCGTGAGGCGAGCCCGAATCAACCCCGCCGGGGCTGCGGTGGCATTATCCTGCCTCCCTATTTCGTACAGACCGGAAGACCGCGACCAATTCGTCTCCGCCCTGCGGGCTACGCCGAAATCTCGCAGAGAGCGGTAAGCCCGCTTGGACAAACAGCTCTGCTGTTTGCCCCGTCAGGGGTGAGGGCTCGTGAGGCGAGTCCGAATCAACTCCGCCGGGACTAGCAAAATGCACAACTTGCTAACGCGCAATGCGTCAGAGGGGGGATAATTGTCCTTAAACATCAGTGACTTAACTATGAAACCGCAAGTCCTTGATAAACAAATAATACCACTCATAAAAAGCTTGTGCACGCCCAAAAACGACCTTTCGCACTTCGCAGGGACTCAAAA
The DNA here is from genome assembly GCA_045636905.1 of Akkermansia sp. Lineage (GTDB taxonomy): Bacteria > Verrucomicrobiota > Verrucomicrobiia > Verrucomicrobiales > Akkermansiaceae > Akkermansia. The sequence goes on along the minus strand of JAZTYL010000025.1, from coordinate 142,042 downwards.
GGACTAGGGTGCTGGCATACAATGTTCACCATCTTATTGATGGTACTACTATTTTTCCTTAATTCCAACGCGAAATATAGAATGGTCTAGACCGCATAAGTCAAGCCATTCCCCAATTCTCACCATAATCTCGTATGCAGAACCTTTTCTGGCTAATGGAAATTGATGACGAAGTTTTTCGGGAAAGTTTTTTTGTAATATCTTTGCCATTATTTCTAACATATCGCTATAATAGTAGCAGGCAAACTTATATCTATTGATTTTAAAGTAAAGCATTTTAGAAGAAGTTGCGCGCCAAGGCGTATCGACTGTAATTTCGACCACGTTTTCGAATTGAACCTCTGAATTTATGATTTCAGGTAAGTTTAAATGCTTTTGTATGATTTCAGTTAATCTAATACTACGTGACTTTATTTCATTTTTGCCCCATTGTTGCTGATTGATGATATCTCGATTCAGCTCGACTACTTTTGAGTTTTGGAGAATTTCTTTTTTATTTTCGAAAGAGCGGTCTGACAACTCTGAATTATACCCTGTGTAGGTAAGGTTGCCTATTACATGCAATAGGGAGGCATGATCTGCTTCGTCGATGTGTTGCCAATCTTTATTCAAATGCTGAGGCATGATATGTTCGATTGACATTTTATCTAGTTGAACCTTTTCTTTTGAGCCTCCATTTTCGATTAAACTAAGTAAGTAACGGCATAGCTTCAAATTAGAGTACAGGTTCAATGATAGCAGAGCTTCTCTGAAGTCAGAAGAAGAAGGAAATCTGTCTCTGCTAGTTCTAGTGTATAGGTACTTATTTATTGCTTCATAATAAAAATCTTTGTTTTTTTCTATCTTGAACACCTTGTCATAGAGTGAGCAGAATAGAGCTCTAAGAGAGTTTGAGGGTACGCCACAAACAGCTCGATGTACCAGATATGATAAAAGTAATCTAATTACTTTTTCAAGTGTGTCGAGAGATATATTGTTTTGTTGATAATCTGAGTATACACGGAATATAAAAGGGTAACAGGTTGCTTGGTCTAATTGTCGAAGGCTGGTCAGGTCGTCGTTTAGCCTGTTACTCGCGCCGGAGGTTTCTCCAAGTATAATTTTGTATATTTCTGCGCATTTATCTAGTTCTTGCAATATTTCTTCTGGTTTAAGCGTTTCGGATTCCTTATTACTGTATAACGCTGCAAAATCCTCATATAAGCGAGATTTATTACATAGACTACCTGTTTTGTACACCATAAAGAGATAGAAAAATTGATCCATTTCTTCATCTCGTTTACTAAGCGAAAATCTTTTTTCAAATGGTAACCAAAAATCGTTGTAAAGTGATTTTTGGTTATCAGCCTTCATCATCAGATAATTTCGTATTAAATCTGCTTTTGATAAGGGTTTTCCCGTTGAGTTAATGCATTCAAAGATTGCTTGGGGGTCGTCTTCGCCTATAGACAGTGTGATGGTAACCATTTCTAGCTTGGTTAAGGCGGTGTAGATGTCTTGACTTGTAACCCCGCGATCTCGCCATTTTTCAAGTCGTTTAATGCAGGTCGTATAATTTATGAGGATACTACATTCTTTCTCTAAAGTTGAATGTTTATTTTTGAGTAGCATCATTAAACGATGCGCATCTTCGTTTAATGGACGAAGCTTAATTTGTTCTTCTTCGTTTTTAGCTCGAATATTCTTAATATAGCTTTCTATGATACTTTCGCTTTCTTCTGGATAGGTGTCTGCAAGAGCTTTTAATAGAATTGTCATGGTTGTAATTCGCTGCTGTCCATCGATGACAATAAAATTACGGTGTTTAAAACTCCCATTTGCTTCTTCAAGCAGTACTATTGATCCAAGAAAATGAACTCTTTTTCTCTCCATGATAGCTTCGATATCATCAAGAAGCCGGTTACAATCTTTGGCTGTCCAGTCGTAATTTCTTTGGTAAACAGGAATTTTGTATACAACGTTATTTATACCTAAGATATCGTGGAGAACATTGCTTTTATCTGCGTCCATAGTTTGTAATTTTATCGCTTTGATATTTTAATGTAGAAATGATTGTTGTTGCTCTTCATGCAGCATTGTCTATGTTATTTAAAATAGTCATTACATGATTAACAACGAAATTCTTAATTATTTCAATTTGTCTTTTGCTACAATTTTTACATGATAAAGTAACATTGAGTTTTTGAAATAAGTAATATGCAGCCAATGTTTCTTGGTTATTTGTCGCAGCGAGATTCTCTGCGAAGTTCTTATTTTTATCCACGAGTATAGTATCTATAGCTCTACTGAGAGATCTAGAAACATAGTTTCGAGCTATCGCAAATAATTTTAGAGTAAGTTTTTCAGCATCGTTTTGCACTAAATATTCGATGGCTTCTGATTCTTTATTTAAGGTAATTTGATTAGTTGAGGTAGATACAAGCCACATCTTTTTCCATGGAGCTTCAAAGAAGTAGTTCATAATTGCGAGCTCCGCTGAAGTGTCAAGAGGTATAGTCATGAGGAGTTTGCTTTTTTCTTCCTCTGAAATATGCGGACATCTTACGATACGCTCTTTAATGAGTAACCTAAAGTTCATAAGCGGGTAAAGTGTCTCACATGCTGCGTATAGTCCCTCAATATTTTTGAAATAATCATTTTTTATCGCGTTTGGGAGAGCCGGTATGGCATTGGGGTTATTCGAAGAAATTATTTCTATTGCAAAATTTTGAACACATGTTTCTATGACTGCGTTGAGTAATAATGTGGTAACAGCTCTTCCCGTGATGTATTGTTGCGTAGACGGATTGTAACCAAAAGAACACTGTATAGAGCGTAGCTCATCTGAGAATCTCGAGATAAGCTCCATAGTTTCTTGCATCCACACAGTTCTTTCTTGTAGTGCTAATTGATTTTTTGTTTTTTCCCTTTCTTCTTCAATCTGAGCTTTTAGTAAATTTGTTTGGTTTTCAAATTGCTCTGTCTGCTGCTGGGATTCTTTGTTTGCTCTTCGAAGTTCTTTGCGCTGTAGTTGTAATTCTTTATGTTGCATTTTCAAGGAACTCCAAAATGCAGCAAACGCTAGTCCTGAAATAAGAGCATTGATGAAGCCATATTGGTCACCAAATTCCCCAGCTACGTGTTTGGCTGTAAGAAAATAAATAATAATTGGGTAGATGATACATATACCTAGCAAAATCGTACTTATATAAAATAGAGCAGGGTAGTATCTTAATCCTAGAAAATTGTGCCACTTAAGAAAAATAATCAATTTCCTCTTTTTTCTACCTTTGCGCATAACTAACTGAATGCATGATAGCAGATTTTTTTATTTTTACAAGTTCGTTTTCTTTCGCCATCACGGTGACCATGAGATTGCATGGGGGCATTGGAATTATTCATCAACCAGGATGATGAACTCTCACCCTTAGTGAAAGCCGCGCTAGTTCATGTGCAATTCGAGAGCATTCACCCGTTCCTTGACGGAAATGGCCGAGTGGGGCGTCTGCTCATCCAAATGATGCTTTGCAACTGTGGGCTTCTCAGAAAGCCTTTGCTGTATCTGAGTTTGTATTTTAAGCAACACCGCCAGGAATATTACAGTCTGTTGAACGGTATCAGGCAGGATGGAAATTGGGAGGCCTGGATTGATTTTTTCATAGAGGCTGTGCAATATACTGCAAACGATGCCGTCAGGGTACTTTCAGAATTACAGCGCAGGGTAGACCACGATAAAACTGTCATTGCCACTTTTGGCCGCATGCGCAAGAATGCAGAGAAAGTGCTCAGCATGATGCAGCGACACATCGTGACGCGCCCCCTTATTTTGGCACAGCAAGTAGGCATTGCCCCATCGACTATTTACAGGATCCTGGAGAAATTGGAGGTACATGGTATCATCCGGCAACATACGCAGGGTGAACGAAACAGGGTCTATATCTATTCGGCGTACCAGGGGATGCTAGATGACTAGACCACCCCGCATCACGATGAAACGAAAATAAGACGTTCTCTTATTTTCGTTTCTTGCATTAAGTGAAAATAAATCAGTCTCATTTCAACCCAGGTACTACGTTGATGCTGGCTCTATTTGGTGGATAGTTCGCAGGGCTTGGGAAAGGATTTGTTCGACCTGCATTTTGAGGGGTAAAATTAAAGATTGTTTTCAACTGACGGGTGTTTAGTATGTTACAAAGTACCGTCCCTTCTCAAAGGCTAGCACAAAAAAGCGCACCATTTCGGTGCGCTTTTTTGTGCTTTATTCCCGGAGGGGCGAGAACAAAGCCCTATTCCGATTAGACAAACAGCAACGCTGTTTGCCCTGTAAGGGTGAGGGCTCGTGAGGCGAACCGAATCTTCCCCGGGCATGCTATAATCGCTTTGCTCCATAAATTCGACACCATTATATCAGCGTTTTAGCCCTCCCGGAGTATATTACTCTCCTTGTTCTTCTGCTTTATTGTACCAATATAGTGCTGTATCGATATCTGCCGGAACGCCCTGACCATGTTGGTAGCAATAGGCTAAATTGACCCGGGCTTTGTAATAACCGGCTTCTGCCGCCTTTGTGTACCAAAGAACAGCTTCTGCCGGGTTGGGGGGCATGCCAATTCCATCTGCGCAGCAAACGCCCAGGTTAAATTGTGCTGCACTATGGCCACCTTCTGCAGCGCGGCGATAATAGTGCAGAGCTATATCCATATCAACTTCTGCACCTCTGCCATAGTGGAAACAGATGGCTGCATTATACTGGGCTCCGGTATGATTTTGCTCTGCTGCGAGGCGATACCAGCTCAATGCCTCCTGCGCATCTGCCGGGATTCCGATGCCGTTTTCCATAGCGATACCATATCTGAATTGAGCTTCTGCATTCCCGGCCATGGCCGCTTGTTTGTACCAATACACCGCCTCATTCTCATCTGCCGGAATGCCTTGGCCGGTTCTGTAGCCTTCTGCTACTTTGAGGCATGCATCCTCGTGTTGCCGTTGAGTTGCCCGATAGTAGTAACCGAATGCAATATTCGGATTTTTCTCCGCCAAAATGCCGTATTCATGTATTTCTCCCAGCAAATATAGTGCCGCGCTAAGCCCTTGTTCTGCTGCTTTGTTGATAAGCCCGGCACCTATTTCGTTGCATTGAGGACTTGTCTTGATATCCCGGAATGTGTGTCCGATTGTATGATTGACCTCCGGAGCATGCGCTTGGGCCATATTAGGCTCAATTTGCGGTTCTTTCAGTCGGCAATCATTCTGACGGATAGACAACTCGCCCAAACGAAGCAAGGCGATGATAAACCATTCCCGATTTTCGGGTTCCATAATTTCTTTCGCCTCGTACGCCCAATGGTTGAAGTAACGCCATATAGAATATATAGCATTACCAAGCACTGAAATGTCTGTCACTTGGTCGATTACACTATACAATGAGCTGGTGTCACCTGCCGCAATCTTGTACTTTTTCTTAAATGAAGAACCCATGTCCATCGTAAAGCCGAGAGCTTTACAATCGTCCGCCAGATAGTGATCTACCAACTCGATATAGTTGGTTTTGGCGTCCAGAAACTTATTGAGCCATTTAGAGGCAAAAGAATGGATTTTTTTCATAAAGTGTGTAATTGGGGAGAATATGAATGATTTAGTGGCTGTTGTATGGTAGAGACGATTTCAAAGGGGCGCCGTGTTATCCTGCGCCTTTCACCCGGTTCTTTCGAAAAGTCGGGTTCGCGAGGATATTCGCATAAGCTTTTTCCTTGTTGCCCATAACTAACTGACTGTATGATACCATGAAATTTCATTTTTGCAAGTTTGTTTCCTGACGATAACCGGATGCGGATGGAGCTATGTCGGGCGTGAACAACATGAGATGCGAAGGGGAAGGGGCGCAGGACTTGAAAAAGGACTTGGATTTTGGGTGGAAAAACGCCGTTTGGAGTATAAAACGAAACTGGTGCCATTGTAGGGGCTGTGTGGAGAGTTGCTATCGAAGATCAGTTGTCTCATGGCTGCGTTCCCGAGCCGCTTGCGCTGGCCGGGGTAGCTGCTCGTCGGTGCCGTCAGAAAACTGTTATTTAAATACACATTAAAATAGGGGATTTAGAAAAATTCTAAAAAAGTTTCGCTTTCTAATTGTTTGACATCCAGTGAACTGTGAGAGGGGGATAATTTTTTTTTGAAAAAATGCCTTTTTTTCGGCTTGCCATCGCATAAAAAAATCGATATACTGCAATTAATCGAAAACGGAGTGTTATATCCGGTTCGACAACCTTACGCATCACATCACACGAGCATGAAAAAGTCACTTTTTCTCGCAACGATTATCGGACTTCTTCCCCTGACCCCTTCGGCATGGGGTGGGGAGTTGGTATGGAATGAGGATAAGACCGTAAACTGGGCTGGTAAAAACTGGAACCCGACCATTTGGGGGGGAGACCGGGATAAAATGCCAGAGTGGGTCGAACTCTCCCAACCTAAGGATTTTGAGTTTACTAAGAACAAGTTGTTAATTATTAATGACGATCTCGATTTGAGTGGAATCTGTATGTGGAACAATGTTCTCCATTCAATAACAGATGATGAGGGTAAAACATATGTTGAATATAATCCCCAAATCAGCCCTACCGAGGATGGGGCCTATACCTATGGTGGGCTTCTCATTAAATCGGGGCGCAACGTAAGTCTTTCCGAGTATACAGGGACTAACTCTCTCGACAAAAAGTATACTTCTGTGGGCACTCTCGCGCTGGAAGCGGGTTCGAAGCTGACAATAACAGACCGCAAGCTCACGGTGACCGGTCTTCCATACACCGCTTTGGGCAGCGGCGCGGTTATAAAATTATCTGCTGCCACCAAATCAACTGACCCCATTTCCGGCAAAGAGGTAACAACTCCGGGCGGTGTGCTGAGTATGGGTGCTTCAGATGGTCTGGACTGGAACGCTGTGGTCGTCAGCGGTGCCAATGGAGAGGACGGCATTATTAGCAATAAGTCCGAAGCAGATGCTGTACTTGGCACAGAGTCTGCCAAACATGTAGAATACAGCAATGTTCGCATTGATGTCCAAGGACAAGAGAAGCAGACGGAAATTGTTGCTAAACTGGGCAATGCAACCATTAACAATTGTACGCAGGGAGGCGAGGTTGTAGTCAGCGGCGGTAAAGTCGAGGGCGCTTCCATTGCTGTATCGCAAGTCAGTACCGGTACAGCTACCGGTGAATCTAAAAACCACGGTAATGTGACCATGCTGAATCGTGGCACAGAGGTGCTGAAGATGGATTCCATCTACCTTGGAGGTGATACAACTCTGGCATCCTATGAGGGGGCGAGAGGAGGCAATGCATCCACCATCGAGTTGAATTCCTTCGACAGAGATCTGAACGCCAGAATTGAAATCGAATCTGGTATTGGTAGCTATGGGCTTATTTTTGAGGAAGGTGCAACACTGGATGCCAACCTTATTCTGGGTGCCGGTAACACAGAGGAGGCCGTGGTATTCGGTTCCTGGTCGCTGGAAGAAACAGCGTATATGGCCAAGGATAGTTCCAGCATGGGACTCAAAATGGATGGCAACAATGTCACCCTGCGCCAGGGGATTGCTCTGATGGCCTGGTTTGATGAAGCTCCTACTGCCCCCTCCGAGATTCTGCTTTTCTCGAATGTGAATCAGCTGACGCTTGACGGCCGCGACACGTTCGATAATGAGTATTTCACCTACGACGCAGGCATCTCCGCTGCTGAATATTTCTCAACGACTCTGACAGATGGTGAAACCCTGAATGATTACCATCTTTCTCTGGCTGAGCCTGATGCCGACGGTAAAGGCTGGTACATCGAATACCGCGCCATAGGAGATGGAGAAACCGGTAATGTTTACCTGGCCTATATGGTTCCCGAGCCGACCACGGCTACGCTGAGCCTGCTTGCGCTGGCCGGCCTGGCCGCTCGCCGCAGACGAAAGTGATGTCCGATGCATAAGCGGGAAGCGTGAGCTTTCCCAAGGGCGGCAGGTTGCGAAAGCGCCTGCCGCTTTTTCGTGTATTGGGGACTGTGCCATGAGTTGCCGGGCTGCGCATGCGAGCGCAGCGAGCGGAATCATAACTCTGTTGCAAGGGCATAGCCTTTCTCAAAGGCTATATTAAAGGCGCTCAGGTATTGGCCGGGCTCCTTTGCTATATCCGAAGGCGATTTACATTTTCTTGCCGGCCAATATATTTGTGCGTTTTTCGAAACGGAAGAAGCCCTGTTCAAAGCCGGGGGTATCATCGGTACTGAGCCGGTCATCTTCCGGCTGGTGAGGGTCAGGGTGTTTTTCGTTGAAATACTCGACGATATGAAATCCGCACTTGTTGACATAGAAGTGGATGTTGCGCTTTTCAAAATACGGAGTACCGGTCTCCCATACTTCTGTTTCGGGGTGTAGCCGCTCTATCTCGCTCCACGATACACCCATCTTCCTCTACCAGCACAAAGGTGCGTTGCTTGTCACGGCAAATCATATCATTGGGCACAGCCAGGCAATTATCTGTTTGGGCGATATGGATGTACACCTCCAGACGCTGCCCCAGTACCCAATTGTCAGGCAAGGCATCGGGCGTTATATCGACTCGGTATTCTCGTGTTTCCCGGTCAGTCTCGCGTGATGTGCGGGTTACTTTGCCGGGAAACTTCTTATCGGGCATGGAGCGGAAGACGATATCAACCGGCAACCCCGGGTGAATGGAGGCCATGGCGGTTTCATCCACCCACACACTTGCCCAGATTTGCCCGGTATCTACCACATCCATGATGGATACGCCGGGATTGACGATGCTGCCTAGCTCTCTGTTGCGGCGAATGACCAAAGCATCGAAGGGCGCTTTTAACTGAGTCTCTGCCAGTTTGGAGCGAAAGTACTTAATTTGCGCTTCGTGGCGCACGGTTTCAGCCTCAATCTCCAGCTTGTGTTTTTCTGCCTGTTCCAGGTTAGCCACGGCAACCTGGTACGCCTGTCTGCTTTTGTCAACATCTGTCTGAGATACAGAACTGGACCGGCGTAAATTATCAATACGCTCAAACGTGACCTTTGCGTAGTCCAGCATAGCTCTGGCTGCTGAGATTTCCGCCTCATTGCGCTGGATAGAAGCCTTGGCAATGGCTAAATCTGCTTCCGCCACAGCCAATTGCTGCGTAATATCCTCAGCATTCATTTCCACCAGCAGCTCCCCGCTTTTAACTGTATCGCCCTGGTCCGCATGCAGCGTTTGTACCAACCCGGTGGCATACGGACTGATAGCCACGCGCGTTTTTGCTTCCAGCGTGCCGGTGCCGAAAACAGTTTGATGCAGCGTTGCATGCGCGACCGGCATGCTCCGGGCTTCAACCGGTGAGAATTTCACCAATAGACCCCACCTCCCACCAGCAGGATGAACAATGTTGTCTTGATTATTTTGCTGCCTGATTTCTTCATAAGCATTGATGCTGACCCAGATGAGAATACCACGCAGAATGGAAAAATAAAGCACAAAGAACAAAATGACGCAACGTAAGTGCTCAGCGCCCGTGCCCCGAAGCTTAGCAAAGGACTAGGATGCTGGGTGTGGGTGGAAAATATAAAACAGCGGGCTGTTGTATCACTCTCAAAGGCCAGCACAAAAAAACGACCCTTTCGGTGATCTTTTTTTGCTTACGTCCCCGGCGGATTCTGGCTCGGCCCGCGTCCACTCCGTCTAAGGGCGGGGGCTTGGTAAATATACATGCATAATACATATTTTTCTTGATGCGAGCATGCAAATCTGTTACGTTTTATAGCAATATGAAAACTCCTGAATTCACGCCGGAAAAGATAACAGAATTATGCGATAATGAGGTGTTTGTGTTTGGTAGCAATCTGGCAGGACACCATGCAGGAGGTGCTGCGCGCTTTGCTCATAAGCGATTTGGTGCTGTTTGGGGGCAAGGTGAGGGCTTGCAGGGGCAGAGTTATGCGATACCCACAATGCAGGGAGGTGTAGAAACCATAGCTCCGTATGTTGACAGATTTATCGAATTTGCGAAAGTGCATCAGGAGCTGCATTTCTGGGTAACGCCGATAGGCTGTGGAATTGCCGGGTTTTCGGCAGACGAAATAGCGCCGCTTTTTCGTGAGGCATTGACGCTTTCCAATGTATCATTGCCGGAAAGCTTCTACCTTATTCTGATGTCGAGGCAGGCTTCCTCTCATACTGCACCTACTTGGGATGCTGATGCATGGAAGCGGGATTTCAAACAAGCCATCGAAAATCGGGACTATTTCCAATTGCATGACCTGCGTATCCGTGTGTACAATAGTACGCTTGAGATTGTGGCGAGTGAAGGGTATGTGACAAACTCCGGCATACTTGTGGAATTGCCGAAGGATGATTCTATTCTTTCTTCTACGCGATTTTATGAGCGAGAGTTACCGCAAGACTTCAGCGAGTGCGGACAATATGCCACACGGGTGGAGGTCGTGAATGGGGATTGTCTTGCTGTAGCTCGAGCACTGGTTGAAGCCGGCGAAGATGTTTGTGTTCTCAACCTTGCAAATCGCCAAAATCCCGGCGGTGGGGTGTTAGGTGGCTGTGGGGCGCAAGAGGAGTATCTGTTCCGCTGCTCGGACTACTTCCGCTCTCTCTATCAGTTCGCGGATTATGCCTCGACGTATGGTCTCCCTGTGTCTGCGGTGCATAGTTACCCCATGAATCGCAATTATGGCGGCGTGTTTTCCCCTGGTGTAACGGTGTTTCGAGATGTGGAGGAAAAGGGATATCCTTTGCTGGAGCAGCCGTGGCGGGTGAATATGATTGCCGTTGCTGCCATTAATCGTCCTGAATTGGAATACCTCAATGAAGAACCCAGGGTTGCGCATCACTTGGTTCCTGCTGTGAAAAATAAGATGCGCACGATTTTCCGCATAGCAAGGGAAAATAAGCAAAAGGTACTTGTACTGGGCGCTTTAGGGTGTGGTGCATTCCGTAATCCTCCTAAGCATACGGCTGAGCTGTTCCGAGAGGTGATGCAAGAGCCGGAGTTCTGCGGAGTATTCAGACATATTTGCTTCGCAATTAAAGAAGATCATAATTCCCGTGGTGCCGGTAACTACGCACCTTTTGCTGAAGTGTTTAAAGATGATGATTGGCATTAGATGCGCATCACCAGGGGGCCCCCCGCAAGGATGGCTATGGCAATAAGCCCGGAAACGGCATCTGATGTGAAATAAGTGATGAAGGACAAGACACCTGCGAGACCTGCAATGAAACCGAATCCCTCAGACGCTTCTTCGAAATCCTCCTTTACTCTGTCAGGCTGCTGAACCATAAACGCCAGGAACAAAGGCAGCACAGTCGTGAACAACTCGTTCTATTTGTCATTCCATTTTTTTTCGATTCCGGAGAGATTTGTTAGTGCCCCGAATTTCGCTCTGCCCGCAACGGGGAGCTACACCGTTCGTTTCGAGATAAGAAGCACCCTTTTTTATTTCATCACTGCCACAAGGGGGAAGGTTTCATTGTCGTCCTTTCGCCCTATTTCCCCATCCTGTTAGGGCAGTTTGGGGGCCTTATGTGTCGCATTTGATTTCGCAACCGTCCTTGCTATAAAATCGCATCAAAAATGGATTGACATCATAGGATATAGAATGATATAAGAGTTATATACGACATTTGCTCACAAGAAAGGGAGCTTATATAGCATTCTAAGTGGCGAAAAAGATATCAGTATACAGTCGTCTAACCTCTCGTTTAATTATTAACCATAAATCAATTTGCACCATGTTTTGCTCAAATTGTGGGAAAGAACTTCCTCATGAAGCCCGATTCTGTGTAAACTGCGGCACTAAAGTTATGGCATCTGCTTCAGGGGAACAGGAATCTAAAGGAGCTGCATCCTCTGTCATTTCTACAGTCAATTCGCCTAGCAGGCCTATACCGCATATTCCAATGGCGGCCCCCACTAGCTCAGATTCTGTAGGAGAAAAGTCGTTCATGGTCGCAGCAATTCTTAGTATCATTCCGGCTCCGTGTGGCCTTCATCGTGTCTATACTGGGCGCATTTGGACTGGGGTGATTCTATTTTTTTCCTCTGGTTTGTATTTTATTTGGAGTTCCATTGATGTCCTTAGAATTCTCACCAATTCTTTTACAGATAAAAACGGCATGAAACTCAAAGGTTACAACAAGAGAAAAGCTGCAGTTCTTTTCTTTGTCTGGCTAGCACTTTACGGTTTCTTTATTTCTGCTATCGTGAATTCGTCCACAAAAGAGGAGCCTAAGCAGTCGGAAACTGCTGCATCAACGGATGTTGCCACAACACCTTCTCAGATAGAAAAAGTTGTTGAAAATACCCCCAACCCACTTCCTTCAATCAAAAAGACAGAGAGCCCTTATGAAGCACCCATCATGGATGGAGCTATCTATACTTATCCTGAAACTAAGCAAGGTTTACAGGAGGCTGGCTTTTCTAAAACACTTAAGAAGTTGGGATTGGATAACATCAAAAAAGCCAATAAACTCATGCCTGTAGCGGCAAAGAAGGCGGCGCAAAACAAGAAATGTGATGCAGTTATGACTGTAGACTTGTCCCTGGAACGTAGTACCAAGGATAACCTAATATTCTTTGTATGGGCACAAAATTACACGAAATTCTATTTTTCCGAGGCTGAGTTGATGGCCGCTGGACCTGCTTTGAGTGAGCAAGAAAAATTGGCACCGCTACTGGTTCGTCATGAAGTCATGGCTGAAGAGGTCATTAAGAGCCAGCTTAATTTCCCCTCAACGTACGACAGACACGAGCTAGGCGTATTCTCCTCTTGTACAACTCCTAACTGCAATGAGATTACAATCGAGTTTTCTGCTAAAAATGCCTACGGCCTCGAACTTACATATGTTGCAACGGTTCAATTTGATAAGGATAGTAAGGTGGTAGGTTTCCATATGCAAGAAAAGCAATAGCGATTTGCTGCATATAACACTTTGCACCCTCTTCACTCGAGGCGCTTAGTTTATGCCTTGGTTTGATTATCCTCGCTCATCAAACTTTGCACAAGAAATAGGGGAGGCTGAAACTGTCGCTTTGATTGAGTAGACAGTACAGCCCGAAAATCGGGGAACTACACCGTTCGTTTCGAGATAAGAAGCACCCCTGCTGCGATGAGGAGGAGGGAGAGGCATTTCTGCCAGGTGAGCATGTCCAGCCCCAGCAGAATCCCCACAATGGCGGCGATAATGGGCTGTACGTAGTTATAGGCAGCTACTGTAGGCGGTTCCAGGTGGCGCTGCCCCACAATTAACAGCAGGTAACTGAAAAAGGACCCACCGATGACAACATAGGCTATGGCAAAAAGCTCCTGTGTGCTGAAGTCGGTGGCCGGCAGAGCGGTAAGGCGTCCCAGCATCGGCAGTATGGTAAGTACGGTGGCTATCAGGAACAGCCATTTCATGGTGGTCACGGGGTGATACCGCCTCAGCACCCGACCGAAGAAAACAAAATAACACGCCGCTGAAAACTGGGAAATAAAGCATAGAGTGTCTCCCAGTGGGTGGCCGCTGAGGCCTCCGCCGGAGCCCAGAATCAATACCAACGCCCCAAGGGTTGCCAGCAGGAATCCGCACACGCGCAGCAGTGTTACGCGATGGTGTAAAAACAGAGAGGCGAGAATGAAGGTCATTACCGGTGTGGACGTGCCGACAACACAGGCATTCGTGGGGGAGGTGTACTGAATCCCGAGGACATAGAGGAATTGATTGATAACCATGCCGCAGAGAGACATACCCAGCAAGGGCAACCAGTCGGCTCGGGATATTTTCTCTCGTGCGACGAGGGGAGAAATAAGCCAGAACAGCAGGGCAGCGCCGCTCACGCGGAAAAAGGCCAGCAGCAGTCCATCTACAGCGCCTTGCTGCATCGCAAGTTTGCACATGGGGCTCATCAACCCGAACAGAATGACCGCCCCCAGTGTGGAGATGTGACCTTTGAGCATAGAATGGCGCATGCGGCGGCTATTCTACCACAGCTCCCCCATTTCTTCAATGGTAATCTGTTTGCCGGATTGCAAAATTGAGGGAAAGGAAAAATCCCGCAAGTCGCTTAACTTGCGGGATTTTCAGCGGACAGGGAGGGATTCGAACCCTCGGTACGCTTTTGACGTACACACGATTTCCAATCGTGCTCTTTCGACCACTCAGACACCTGCCCAGTCGAACTTCTGTTCTGTGTGCTCCCTGTAAGGGCGCGCCGCAACTATACGCTAAAATGGCGCGTATTGCAAGCCTAAAATTTCAAAATGAGCAATTTTTTTGAAAAAGAGTGCGAAATCAGTGTCCGCGGGCGGCGATAAGCTCGGCATAGCGCACGCCGGAGCCGCCGAAGAGGTCCAGGGCGCTGCCAACGGTAGCGTCGATACTGCCACCGGAGAGGGAGTCGATGAGGTCGAAATCTGCCATGGAGGCGATACCGCCTGCGTAGGTCATGGGGCAGCCGCGCCAGGAGCCGAGCATGGAGACCAGCTCGCGGTCGATGCCGCTGCAGCGGCCTTCCACATCTGCGGCGTGGATGAGGAACTCATCGCAGGTGTCGGCCAGGGCGGAGAGGGTTGCGGGGGTGACAGCCAGCTCGGTGAGCGTCTGCCAGCGGTTCATGGCCACGACCCAGCCATCTCGCGTGCGGCGGCAGCTGAGGTCGAGCACGAGGCGCTCGCGGCCGACTCGCTCCACCAGCTCGCGCAGCACGCGGCGGCGGAAACGCCCCTCGCTGTCGAAGAGGACGCTGGTGACAATGACATGCGAGGCGCCGAAGGCGAGCCATTCCTCTGCGTTATCGGGCGTGATGCCTCCACCTATCTGCAGGCCTCCGGGGTAGGCGGCGAGAGCGGCGCGGGCGGCAGAGTCGTTTCCCGGCCCGAGCTTGATGACATGGCCGCCGCGCAGACCATCCTGTTTGTATCTGGCGGCAAACCATTCTGCGGGGTGCTCGGCCACAAAGTTGGTGTGCAGGCCGGCTCCATCATCGGTCAGCGTGCCACCGACGATTTGTTTGACACAGCCGTTGTGCAGGTCGATGCAGGGGCGGAAGCGAGTCATGCGCGTTCGAATTTGTCTGCAACATCCTGCAGGAAACCGGTGGCAACGAGGTTCAGCGCTTCATCTCTGGGAATACCGCGGCTGAGCAGGTAGAAGAGTTGCTCCTCGTCCATGGGGGCGCTGGCGCTGCCGTGTGAGCAGCGCACTTTGTCTGCCAGGATTTCGAGGCCGGGCAGGGAGTGCACGGTGGCTTTCTCGCTCAGCAGCATGTTGCGGTTGGTCTGGTAGGCATCCGTCCGGTGAGCACCAGGGGCTACATAGATGTTGCCGGCGAAGATGGCTGTAGCATCATCATCCACTACGTTCTTGTAGAGCAGGTTACTGGTGGCGCCGCCTGCATGGTGAATCTGGCGTGTGTGCTGGTCCAGCACCTGATTGAGCAGCAGATTGTTGGCGGAGTACAACTGCACATCGGCACCGGGAGCGTAGATTTCCGCCACTGTTTCCTCGCGAGCCCAGTCGCAGGCGAAGAAGTGGGAGTAGTGTGCAACCTTGCCGCCCATGTTCTGGATATTGGAGATGACCATGCAGCGGGCGCAGCCGTAGGGCTGCATCTCGACCTTGAGCTCAGCGCCTTCTGCCACCTGAATATTGCGGGTGGCAAAAATGGTGCCTTTTTCGCTGCCGTAGTATTGCTCGATGACGTGCGCTTTCACCCCGGGTGCTACCATGATGAAGGTGGCAGGTGTGTAAAGCGAATCCGTCTTGTAGCTGATGGTGATGGGCTCCTTCGTGTCCTCCTCGATATAGAGGGCGTAACCGTCGCCGAAGCGCTCCAGGTGCATGCCGAGCAAGGCATCCGAGCCGATGGTGGGCATGAGTTGCTGCGTCTGGCGCAAATCTGCCTCATCTTCGCTGACGCGGACGACGGCCTCACCGCCATTTTTCACCTCGGCTTCGCCCTGAGATGGTGCGCCGCTCTGCAGCAGCTCGGCCAGGGCGGTGGCGTGCTTGTGGGGGCGGCCGAATCGCCAGTCCTCGTTGAGTCGGTTGGGCAGCACGGCGTTATCGAAGCGCTCCTTGCTGGCGTTGAGGGCCTGCTCCAGCTTGGCCTCGGCCTCTGCGAGGGCGAAGGCTTCTTCCATGCTCATATTTTGCGGGAAATCCATAATGTGATGCAGTGCAGGGGGTTAGCCGATGGAATCCTCCATCTCGAGGTCGATAAGGCGGCGCAGCTCCACGGAGTATTCCATGGGGAACTCCTTGACAAGGTCGTTAATAAAGCCATTGACGGCTAAGCTCATGGCCTGAGCACGGGTGAGACCTCGCTGCTGCATGTAGAAGAGCATTTCCTCGTCCACCTGGGATACGGAAGCCTCGTGCTGCACGGCACTGGCGTTGCCGTTTACGGTAACGGCGGGGTAGGTATCCGTACGGCTGACGGGGTTGATGAGCAGGGCATCGCACTCGGTGTTGTTCTTGCAGCCCTTCATGCCTTTCAGCACGTTCACCTCGCCACGGTAGCTGGCGCGACCCTCGCCGATGGAGATGGACTTGGCCACGATGTTCGAGGTGGTCTCTGGGGCGGCATGAATCATGCGTGCGCCGGTGTCCTGCAGCTGGCCGCTGTGTGCCAGCGAGATGCTCACCACCTCACCGCGGGCGCGGCGACCCTGCAGCACGACGGCGGGGTATTTCATGGTAAGTCCGGAGCCGATGTTGCAGTCAATCCAGCGAATTTCGGCATCCTCCATGGCCAGACCACGCTGAATCACCAGGTTGTACACATTGGTGGCCCAGTTCTGCACGGTGACGTATTGAATCTTGGCGCCCTTGAGAGCCACCAGCTCCACCACGCCGGAGTGCAGGGTGGCACTGTCGTATTTGGGGGCAGTGCAGCCCTCCATGTACATGAGCTCCGCGCCTTCATCCGCAATGATGAGCGTACGCTCGAACTGCCCCATACTCTCAGAGTTGATGCGGAAGTAGGCCTGCAGCGGCTGAGCTACCTTGACGCCTTTGGGCACATAGATGAAGGAGCCGCCGGAGAATGCTGCGTGATTGAGCGCAGAGAATTTGTTGTCTGTCACCGGAATGACCTTGCCGAACCACGGGCGGAAGATATGCTCGTACTCCTTCAGGCCTTCCGTGGAGTTCACGAAAATGACGCCCTGCTTGCTGAGCTCCTCGCGCATGTTGTTGTAAGCAGTCTCGGAGTCGTACTGGGCATCCACACCGGCCAGGAAAGCTCGCTCCTGCTCCGGTACACCCAGGCGCTCGAAGGTGCGCTTCACGTCATCCGGAACCTCTTCCCAATCCTTGTAGGGCATGGTGCCGTGGGAAAGATAGTAGCGGATTTTGTCGAAGTCCAGGTCATTGATGCCTTCGGGAGCCCAGTGGGTGGGCATGGGCATTTCGTTGAACTTCTTGAGCGCATCCTTGCGGAACTGACGCACCCAGTCGGGCTCGCCCTTGGCATCGCAGATGTAGTCGATGGTAGCTTCCGTGAGGCCGAAGCCGGCATCATACTTGTGGTTCTCGGGGAAGGAGAACTCACCGCGTGTGTCTATCTGAAAGGGTGTCTCGTCCATCACTCCTCAGATTTCAGGAAGTCAAAGCCGTTCTGCTCAATGTATTCCACCATCTCGTAGCCGGCGGTGCGGACAATCTGCCCTTTGTAGAGCACGTGCACCACATCGGGCTTGATGTAGTCCAGCAGGCGCTTGTAATGGGTGATGACCAGGAAGCTGCGGAAGGGGGCACGCATGGCGTTCACGCCCTCGGAAACGATGCGCAGCGCGTCCACATCCAGGCCGCTGTCCGTTTCGTCCAGAATGGCATAGCTGGGTTCCAGCATCATCATCTGCAGCACATCGTTGCGCTTCTTCTCACCACCGGAGAAGCCTTCGTTCACAGCGCGGGCGGTGAACTTGGTATCCATGCCCAGAGCGGCCATCTTGCTGCGCATCGTCTTGTAGAAGCTCACGGCATCCAGCTCCTCGCCCTTGGGCAGGCGGGCCTGCAGAGCCGCACGCATGAAGTTTGCATTGGTGACACCCGGCACCTCAACTGGGTACTGGAATGCCAGGAAAAGGCCGGCGCGGCTGCGCTCGTCCACACTCATGGCGAAGAGGTCCTGACCATCCAGCTCGGCTGTGCCGGAGATAACCTCGTAGTCCGGGTGGCCGCAGAGCACCTTGGAGAGCGTGCTCTTGCCGGAGCCGTTCGGGCCCATGATGGCGTGCACCTCGCCCTTGGGAATCTCAAGATTAATGCCATTCAATATCTGCGCGCCATCCTTCACGCGCGCACTCAGGTTCCTGATAATCAGACTCATTTTTCGCTTTCTGTCAGACAATGTTCCGGAATTTCACCACGGAGGTAAGCTTCCATACTTTTGATGTGTACGCCTTCCGGCAGTTCAAAAACATCCTCCGGCGTCAGCCCATCCTTGAGCTGAACGTCGATAACTCGGTTCGTTTCGTCATCCATCACATGCACATGCGGCTCCACATTCGGGCAGAAGCGGCAGGGGCCGTTGTCAAAATGCAGCTGGTTGATAAGGCGCTGAGCCGCCAGGGATTCGATGCAGTTGTAAACTGTTGCCAGTGATATGCCCGGTAGCTTTTCCTTGGCCCGCTCGTATATCTGGGCCGCTGTGGGGTGGTCGTAGGACTGCAGCAGTACTTCAATGACTGCTCGGCGCTGGCGCGTCATCCGCACGCCGGCCTTGCGCACCATGAACGCCGGTGTGGCGGTGCGTCTCGTTACTTCTTTGCCGGTGGGGTTTGTTTGCATGCTTTGTCGTGGTGGGGTTCTCCACCGCGCGCATATTATAGCGATTCTAAGCTTGCATGGCAAGGCAAAACATGTCCCGAAACGCGTATGTTGACAGACTGCGGCATTTTAGGCTTGCAGAATAGGGCCGAGTGTGGCAAATTGAAGGGGTACAGAGTAATAATTCTCACTTTTCGATATGTCCGAATGCACATTCAAGGAGATTTCGGGTGGCGTGACAGCCGCCAAGGGTTATGTGGCAAACGCGCTCAGCTGCGGCATTAAGAAGCCCACGGCTACACGTCTGGATCTTGCGCTGGTATATTCGACCCTGCCTGCGACCTCTGCAGGTACCTTTACCACCAACCGCGTGCGTGCAGCCTGCGTGCGTGTGAGCCAGAACCACCTGCGCCGCGGCAATGTGCGCGCCATCGTGGCAAACAGTGGCAACGCCAACGCCTGCACCGGTGCCGCCGGTGTGGCTGTGGCCCGCAAGGAGTGTTCCATCGTGGCAAAGGAACTCGGTCTTAAGGCTTCCGAGGTGGCAGTATGTTCCACCGGTGTTATCGGTCTGCCCATGCCTATGGTGCGCATTGAGCCTCGCCTGCCGGAGCTTTGCCATGACCTTTCCGCAGAGAAGGGGCACGATGTAGCCTCCGCCATCATCACCAGCGATACCCGCGAGAAGGAAGTGGCCGTGGAGCTGGAAATCGGCGGCAAGGTGGTGCGCATCGGTTCCTGCTGCAAGGGCGCGGGTATGATTGCTCCCTGCATGGCAACCATGATTTGCCTTGTCTGTACGGATGCCGGCGTGAGTCGCGAGGATCTGGACGCTATCGTGCACAAGGGCGTGTCCGAGTCCTTCAACCGCATCACGATTGACGGCGATATGAGCACCAACGATACCTGCCTCGTGCTGGCCAACGGTGCTTCCGGTGTGCAGCTGGCTCCCGGTTGCGAGGGCTGGGATGCCTTTGTGAAGGCTCTCAACTACGTCATGATGGAGCAGGCCAAGCGCATCGTGCAGGATGGCGAGCGCGTGACTAAGTATGTGACCGTGCGCGTGGTGGGTGCTCCCTCTCAGGCGGAGGCTCGCCGCGTGGCAGAAGGTGTGGCCAAGTCCTCCCTTGTGAAGAGCTCCTGGAACGGCGGCGACCCGAACTGGGGTCGTATCATCCACGCTGTGGGCTACAGCGGTACACGCGTGAAGGAGGAGAAGGTGGATATCGACATCGCCGGCTTGCCTGCCTGCCGTGGCGGCGAGCAGACCGATACCCCCAGCGATGACCTGCGCGAGCGTGTGCAGGCCCGCGAGTTCGAGGTGCTTATCAACCTCAATCTCGGCAGCGAGGAGTATGTGGTCTACACGACCGACCTTTCCCCGGAGTATGTGGACTTCAACCGCTCCGAATATGCCTACTGGAACCAGGCAAAGCAGGACGGCCTGACCAAGTAATCCGACTTTTTGAAATGGCTCCGGAACCTCCAAGGCAGGTGGTTCCGGAGCTTTTTTTGCATATATAGGGGAGCGAGACTCAAAAATACCTTGCAAGTCGGGATGATATGTGCTATAAATCACCCCAGAAGAGATGTCAAGGACGGCAGTTATCAGCGATATTCACGCAAACTACCACGCGCTCTGTGCGGTGATGGAGGATGCGTTTGACAGGGAGCACTGCACAGAAGTGGTGTGTCTGGGGGATATTGTAGGCTACAATGCTTACCCGCGTGAGTGTCTGGACTACATTCGCCAGATTGAGTGCCCTGTGGTGAAAGGTAACCACGATGAGGAAGTGGTGAGTCCCTCCCTGGCCAAGATGAATCCCATAGCTCGTGAGGCGATGGAGTGGACCCAGCGCCAGCTGAGCGAAGACCAGCTGCAGTGGCTGTCCCGTCTGCAGTATCAGCGCATTGTCCGTCCTGCAGGTGGTACCTCCGGTTCCTTCACTATCGTCCACTCTACGCTGGACCAACCCAAGGCCTGGAGCTACATTGTGAATGCCAATGATGCCTCCGGCAGCTTCACCCGACAGTTCTCGCAGCTTTGCTTCAACGGGCATACGCATGTGCCCAAGGTATACATGTGGAATGGCCGCGCTTCGGCAGAGGATTATGATGCCCAGCACAATCTTATCATGAACGGCTACACCGAGATTCAGCCGGTGCCGGGATATAAGTATTGCATCAACGTCGGGTCCGTGGGCCAGCCCCGCGATAATGACCCGCGTGCCAGTTATGCCGTGTACGACTCGGATTTGAACCTCGTTATCATAAAGCGAGTTGTATACGATGTGGAAGCCGCACAGAATGCTGTGCTGGATGCCGGTTTGCCGAGCTACCTGGCGGAGCGTCTGGGGCGCGGTTGCTGAAAAAAATTACCTAAATAAGGAGACTGTAGAAGAGTGAAAGAGCTGATGCAGAGAACTGTTCCCGCCTTCATATTGCTGATTCTCGGCACCGTGCTGGCCATGTGGCTGGTGCCGGCCGAGCTTGAGCAGATGCAGTGGGAGGTACCGGGGATGCCGGAGAGCTATCCTGTGGAGCAGATGTGCCGCCCGGTGTTTCTGGGGCTGCTTTGCTACCTGCCTTTTGTGGGGGCTCTGGGCTACGCCTGCATGGGCACCATGTCCCGCTACATGAGTCGCAACTTCATCAGCTACTTCCTGATGTGCACTCTTATTCTGCTGCTTATCTACATACTGGCAGACTTTACGGACAATATGGAGCGTTTCCGCTCCCGTTTCGATGATCCGGTGGTGCAGGCACTGCGTTTCTACGGCTCGCAGCTGCCCATGTTCCTGTACCAGATTTTACCCTTCACGCTGATGATGGGCACGATGTGGTGTCTCAGCAAGCTGTCCGGAACATGCGAGATAACGGGTATGATGCAGTCCGGGCGTTCCCTGCTGCGCCTCTGCATGCCTGTGTTCTTCTTCTCCGTGCTGGTGGCGATGGCGTACGGTATTTTCGGTTTCCACTGGGCGCCGAATGGCTCCATGTATCGCGAACTGATACTGAAGCGCCGTGCAACAGATGTGCCGGCCAGCATCATCTATAAGAGTGAATCTTTCGACCGAATCTGGCGCGTAGGTATACCTGCCTCCATCACGAACCCCGGGGCTCCCATGCGTGACCTTGTCATCGAACAGTTTGATGAAAATGACAAGCTGACACGTCAGTACACGGCGGAAAGTGCGACCTGGAATAAAGTGGAAGCCAACTGGATACTGCGCAATGTCTATGTGCGCGACATCGCAGAGGCATACGAGCGCCCCAAGGATGACCAGTTCTCGGAAACACTCGTGTGTGAGTTCGGGGAAAAGCCTTACCAGATTATCAGCCCCGGTACGCGTGGCCGCATGGATGCGGTGGGTACCTCTGTGCTGTATGAGTACATCAAATCAGGAGCCGGTTCCCGCGAGGACCGCGCCAAGAAGCGCACGGAGTGGCATGTGCGTATAGCTCGTGTGTTCAACTGCCTGGTGCTGGTGCTGCTGGCTATACCGAGTTCTGTGACATTCCAGCGTCGCGGTACGATGAAGGGGATTGGTATCGCAGTAGTTCTGGCGGCCTTCCAGCTCTTCCTCTACCAGGTATTCCCCTCGCTGGGCGAGGCTCGTGTCATCCAGGCCTGGATAAGTGCCTGGATACCGAACGTGCTCTACATCATCATTGCGGTCTGGTTATTCCGCAAGAACCTGGCTCACCGCTCCTTCCGTGAGTGGGTGCAGGCCAAACTGAGCGGTAAGGCATGAAGCGGCCGCGGGGCATTATCTTCGATTTTGACGGAGTGCTGGTAGATACCGAGTGGGCTATCTACCAATCCTGGGTGCAGCTGTATGCTCGCGAAGGGCAGGAGATTTCTATTGCTACTTATTCTCCCTGTCTGGGTGCCGGGTATTCGCATTGGAATCCGGCTGACCACCTGGAGAAACTTACCGGTAAGAAATATGATTGGGAGGTGGAGACTCCCGCTCGCCAGGCAGTGCTGGAGGCGGATTTGGCACGCAGCGGGCTGATGCCCGGAGCCGCTGAGTTGCTGGATTGGTGCGCGGCGCAGGGCATCGGACTTACTGTAGCCAGTTCATCTTCCCGCCGCTGGGTGCAGGGCTGGCTGGAGCGACTTGGTATTTACCGGCGTTTTGCCGGAGTCTTTACCCGAACGGATGGTTACGCAGTGAAGCCGGACCCCGCGTTGTTCCTCGCAGCGCAGCAGTGTCTGGGCCTGCCGAAGGAGGATTGTCTTATCATCGAGGATTCGGAGAACGGTACCATCTCTGCCTGTAATGCCGGTATACCCTGTGTGGCTATACCTAACCGCATGACGCAGAGCAGCAATCTCTCCCGTGCCGCGTATCAGCAGCCCTCCCTTACGTCGCTTCTGCAGGCGTTTCAGGCGGGAAGTTGAATTAGCTCAGACTGTCGATGTATTGCATGGCTTGGCTGAGGCGTTCGCTGTAGGACGCGCCTCGAATTGTATGGAAAGAATAGCCTGAATCCCTGTAAAGTTGTTTCAGCGCGTCAGAGAACTCGCTGCGGGATTCTCCTTCGTTGTTGGCGGCAGAGCGTAGGTCGTCCTGCACAAAGGGGACATCTGCCTCCAGGAAGAGAATCAGGTGGAACTCATCCGGTGTCGGCCGAGGCATATCGATGCCGCTGAGGCTGGCATACCAGTAGGTGGTGATGGCGTCGGTGTCGATGAACAGGTAGCGGTTCGCTCGTCTGCAGGCCTCCACGATAGCTGCACGATGCGCGGAGACAATTTCCTCGAAATCCCCACGCAGCATGTATTCTGTGCCACCGCAGCGGGCGCAGACATCGCGGCCCAGCTCCGGCACAAACTCGGTGTCGTACAAGGCCGCCAGATTTTGCACCATGGTGGATTTGCCCGTAGATTCATGCCCGATGATGAGCACTTTGCGCACAAAGTGCGGGCGAGCCGCCCTTGCCAGATACTGCCAGTGTTGCAGGGGCGCTTGTCGTATGGCGGAAGAGGAAATCGGAATCTCTGCCCGATTCGTATAAATGATGCGAGCCTCGGGGTAATGGCGTTCGTAGGGAGATGGCCTGTCTGCGCAGTAATCCGAGCCGCAGTATATCGCGTCGACGGGCTTGCCGATGAGTTGCCTGATTTTCTCTGCACCCGCCTGCCAGTGTTCTTCCGTATAGGCTTCCTTGGTGGGTGCATCATCTTCCAGGTCGATGATATGCACATGCGGCAGGTGGCTTACCGTCTGTGCGAGCCACTGGTGGCGCAGGCGGTAATCTGTTTCCTCCCGCTGTAAGCTGTAGCTGAGCACAATGTAGAGCTCTCGGCACTCTCCGGCAGCCTTCAGGATGGTAGCGACATGTCCCCGGTGCAGGGGATTGGCACAGGTGCCGAACATGCCCGTATTGTAGAGAAAACCTGTTATCTGCGAGTCCATTTGTAAAGGCCGTATATTGAATTGAGAAGAAACACTACCCACATGAGCAGTGTGGCGATATTCTCACCATTGGTAAGGTAGCGTTCTGTCCACATGTAGATGGAGAAGAGATTGATGCTGATCCACAGATACCACTGCTCCGAGCAGCGGCGGGCAGAAAGTGTCATGGCCAGTACGGAGGTAACGGTGGTGAAAGCGTCCACATAGGGGATTTCATCCCCGCCGCGCTCCAGCAGCCAGCCCAGAATCCCCGTGCCGGCGAGTATGGTGACCGGCAGCAAGAGCCGCTGCATTTTGCTCATATGCACGGGGCGTACCACGGCTTGGTCTGTTGCCATATTTCTGCGCCAGATGCGGAACCCGATGAATTGCAACGGCAGGTAGTAGCAGAGGTTCAGCAGAGTTTCGCCGTAGAGTGTTTGGCCATACGCCACGATGGCGTAGAGAACACAGTTCACGATACCGAAATAGTATGCTGCCAGTTTGCCTTTGGCTGTCATCACCACGCAGATGATGCCGGAGAGTGAGGAACAGATGCCCAGAGTGCTATCGCCCAGCAGGAGGGATATGGACAGCACGGAGAGTGTGGCCAGCACGAGCCAGCACAGCTCTGCGCGCTGCCAGTGGGTCAGCATATCTTTGAGTCCATAGGTATTTGGCATGACTTTATTCAGGTATATGTACAGAGTATATAGAAAAGAGATAAATTGGCAAGTCTAAACACAACTCCGTTGCGGTTGAGAATTACCCTTGCGATTTGATGTATTCTATCTCCTGGCGCAGGAGCTTTCCTACACGGTGTTTGGCCAGGTAGACCTGTGCGAGTGAGACGCCGAGCTTGCGCCGCACTTCCGCCGTGCTCATGCCACGGAGCACATAGAAATCGAACACTTGGAAACTGCGCGGGGATACACGTGTTTTAACGCGTTCCGTAGCGGCTTTGAGTATGTTGTGCTGCCACTCGGTCTCCCAGAGTTCGGAGAATGCCTCATCTGCCGGCTCATAGGTGGTGGCTGAGTCCGGGAGGTGGGGGCTGCGTTGCTGCAGGCGGTCGAGGATGCGCCAGCGTGTGATGTGCCAGAGCCACATTTTAAACGAACCTTTGGATGGGTCGTAGCGGTTTTCCCGCATTTGTTTGGCAACAGTAAGCACAGTTTCCTGCACTACATCCCAGGCTTCATCGTTGCTGAGTCCGGCCTTGGTGGCAACACTGAAGATGAGCCGTCGGTAGCTGCGGTAGAACTCATCCCAGCTTTTGCGGTCCTTCCAGTCGTGGAGCTTGTCGATGAGGTTGCGGTGAGTGCAAGTCTCGTATGACGCGAGTTCTTTGTCGGTGGGTGGTTCAGATAGGGGTAGCGTGTTCACTCGGGGATAGGGAGGTTGGGGGGGAAAAGAGCGAGGCAGACTTGATGCTGCCTCGCTCGGGTAAGGTGGAGATGCTTAGTTGGCTGCCACGGGGCGGCCGTTCTGCGGAATGTTGCAGAACTTGCCGGTGTAGAGGCAGTCCAGCACCGTGGGGAGACCGCGCTTCATGCCTTCTCTGGCTTTGCGGGTGATGTGGGGCAGGGCCTTTTCGTCCAGCCTGCGCATGCCGTAGTAGGTGCTGGCTGTCTGGCGGATATTCTGCTCAATCCACTTGTTGTTAAAATCCGCATTGCGTGCGGCGTAGCTGACATCCACGAGAGCCTGGTGCAGAGCCTTTGCGTCCGGCTCATTGCCGTCTGTGCTGCCCAGCACAAAAATGTCGTGGAAGGTGATGGTTTTGTCGCTGCGGAATCCTTTGCGGATGCTGCGCTCGTGCACGACGGCGCCCACCAGGGTGCCGTTCGAGTAGGAGGCATTCACGACATAGACTCGGCTTTCTACCTTGTCGCCCAACTGTTCGCGCAGCGTATCGCGGGCCATGCGGAAATCCTGCACATCCTGGGGTG
This sequence comes from Akkermansia sp., assembly GCA_045636905.1. Classification (GTDB taxonomy): domain Bacteria; phylum Verrucomicrobiota; class Verrucomicrobiia; order Verrucomicrobiales; family Akkermansiaceae; genus Akkermansia. Next base: position 115,921 of record JAZTYL010000025.1, on the reverse strand, counting down.
CGCGGTAGATGGTAGCACTTGTCGGGGTTATATCGGCGTTACCCGGCAGCTGGCGTGCGGCGCCCAGCAGCATACCTGCCAGTTCCATTGCTCCGGGGTTAGTGGTTTTAAGAGGGACTTCGTATGTGGAGATGTAGTTCGCTATGATGGCATCTTTTCTGTTCACCAACTGCATGGTGCGTACGCAGAAGTTGCCAAGTCGCTCACTCTGAGCATCCCACGTGACATCGCCGCCACCTACCCAACCCTTCGGCAGGGTGTATGTTACGGCATTGGTCTTACAGTGTTCATCCTGCAAGACTACTTTGGTTGCAGCGCTCAGGCTGCTTGCTGCCACCAGGAGGGCAGCAGCTGTCGCGGTGATTAGGGTTCTTGCACTCATGACGTCTGTATTGTGGCAGAATAGTTCTATATTGTCAACACTAAAGTAATGTTAAATTATTCTGCATTGACAATTTTTTTATTTTGTAGTATAAGGAGCGCGTTATGGCAGGTCTTATCATAGCGCCGAAGGCGCGCATATTCCACGGACACGATTGGGTGTATGGCACTGAGGTACGGGCGGTATTCGGGAATCCGGCGCCCGGCGATGTCGTGTTGCTGAAGGACCAGCGGGACCGTTATCTGGGCTCTGCAATGTATAACCCGCATTCGCAGATTGTGGCACGACGTTTTTCGCGCCGTAAGCAGGATTTGGACAGAGATTTTTTTGCACGCCGCATATCGCAGGCCATGATGCTGCGCGAGCGCTGGCTGCCCGGTGAGGAACTCATGCGTCTGGTCTGGAGCGAGAGTGATGGTCTGCCAGGTCTCATCATCGACCGCTACCGCGATGTTCTGGTGGTGCAGACACTCACCATTGCCATGTATCAGCGTCTGGGGCTGATTAAGGATATTCTGGGGGATTTGCTGCAGCCGCGAGCCATCATCGTGCGCAATGACTCGCCCATGCTGGTGGCAGAGGGTATAGAGCCGGAGACCTATGTGGCTGCGGGTGAGATGCCGGAGCCCTTTGAGGCAACCGGGCGCGGTCTCAAATTCATGATTGACCTTTCCACCGGCCAGAAAACGGGTCTGTACCTTGACCAGCTGCAGAACTATGCCGATGTGGCGAAGTTTGCCCGTGGGCGTCGTGTGCTGGACTGCTTCTGCAACCAGGGTGGCTTTGCTCTGGCCTGTGCCAAGGCCGGTGCTGCCAGTGTGACGGCGGTGGATATTTCCGAGGAGGCCATTGCTTCCGTGCGTCGCAATGCAGAGTTGAATGGCGTACAGGTGGAAGCCATTGCCGAGAATGCCTTTGATTTCCTGAAGCGCGAGAGCGATGCCGTGCGCAAGGGCGCAGACCCCAAGTGGGATCTCATCATCCTCGACCCGCCCAGCTTCACCCGCAACAAGAAGAGTCTCGGCGGTGCCATGCGCGGCTACAAGGAGATTCACCTGCGTGCGATGCAGATGCTGCCGGTCGGCGGCGTACTTTCCACCTTCTGCTGTTCGCACCATGCGAGTGCCGGAGCCTTTAAGCAGACGATTGGTGAGGCTGCTGTGGATGGTCACTGCACCCTGCGCCTGGTGGCAAACCATGGCCAGAGCCCGGACCACCCCGTGCTGCTCAATATCCCCGAGACCGAGTATCTGAAGGGCTTTACTTTCGAGATGGTGCCCGGGCGTTGATTCTGAGTATCTGTTTTGCCTATGTCATTGCCTGCGCATCTTTGCCTCGTTGCTCTGAGCCTCAGCCTGTGTCCGGCGCAGGTGGCGGCAACGTTGCCACCTGTGGCGGCGTCTCCTGTGGCAGCTCAGCCGCGTGTGCTTTCCTACTCTTCTGTGGGTAATGCCCCCGGAGCTGTAAGCCCGGCGGATTTTGAGAGAGAAATGCTCTACCTCAAAGAATCCGGTGCGGCCGTGCTCTCTCCGCTGGAGTATGAAACCTGGCGCAGGAAGCAGGCAAGCAAGGGAACCGCGCAGCCCTCGATGCGCCCTGTGCTGCTGGCGTTTGCCGATGTGCAGCATGAGGATTTCCGCACCTACGCTCTGCCGGTGTTGCAGCGGTGTGGTTTCCCGTATATGGTGATGACGGATGCCGCTGCCGGTGCAAGGGGCGAAAGTTACCGGGTGACAGATGATGCCAGCTTTGCTCATGCTGTCAATTTCGGTGAGCCTGCGGCTGATGCCGCTGTGCTGGAGGATGTAAAAGCCTGTACCCCCGCTGTCGAGGTCGTGCCGCAGAATGTGGCACTTCCCGAGTTCTCGGATGATGATGTGGCGGAGGAAGTGGAAGACGAAGAGCTGGAGCAGGTGCAGACTGTGGCGCCTGCTGCACCTGTGGAGCCCACACCCGCCACCCCTGAAATTCCGGTTGAGCCCGCAGTGGCAGAGCCTTCACCTGTGGCTCCTGTTGTTTCGGTAGAAACTGTACCTGCCGAGGTCGCTCCGGAGCCCCCCATCGTACCTGCGGAGCCGACACCTGCGGAACCCATCGTGCCTGCAGAACCGTCGCCGGTGGAACCGGCACCAGTGGCTCCCGTTGTTCCGACTGACCCCGCACCTGCAGAGCCGGCACCTGTCGAGCCCATCGTGCCTGCGGAACCGACACCTGTGGAGCCCGCTCCCATGGCCCCCGAAGTTCCGGAACCTCCCGCTCCGGCGTCTCCGAGCGAAACGGCGGACGAAGCTCCCGCTGCTACCGGCGAGGCCTCGGATTCCGTGGAAGCTACATGCGGTGTGCTCGGGAAACGCACACCGGATGGCGACTGGGTGTCTACACAATTCAAGCAGCCGCTTGTCCCGAGAGAGCAGACCCGTGTTTCTGTGCTGGGTTACCACAATTTCAGCAAGACCAAGTCCTGTACCGAGATGCGCATGAGTACGGCAGATTTCTGTCGCCAGATGCAGTTCATCAAGGACTCGGATATTTGTGTTATCTCCATGCAGGACTTCCTGGAGTGGCGCTTCGGTACGCGTTGTCTGCCGGAGCGCTGTGTGCTCATTACCATAGATGATGGATGGAAGAGCGTCTACACGGATGCCTATCCGGTGCTGAAGGCTTATGGTTATCCCTTTACGCTTTATCTCTATACACGTTATATCAACGTACAGGGGGATTCCATGACCACGGCTCAGATTAAGGAGATGCTGGCCAATGGCGCCACCGTCGGCAGCCATTCCACCAATCATCTTTACCCCAGCAAGTGGAAGCGCTACAAGCAGGATTCTCCGGAGTATGCGGCACAGCTTCAGAAGGAGTTGCAGGCTTCACGAGAGAAGCTCATATCCATGTTCGGGAACTGCTCTACGTATTGTTACCCCGGAGGCTACAATACTGCACCCATGCATAAAACACTGGCGGAGGCCGGGTATCAGGCTGCCTTTACCGTGTTGGAAGCGAAGGTAGGCTGCGAGGAAAGCGATTTTACCGTGCACCGCTATATGGTGTTCGGCACGCAGCACGAGATTTTCCGCAGGGCTGTCACCTTCGGTGGCGCAGAGGCTGTGGCGGCTACACGTGAGGCTATTCAGGCGGCAGAAGTTCCTGCGCGCAAGTTCTTCCCGCAGGCCTTCGAGGGGTGCACCAACCGCAAGGCACCTGCAGTCGTCAAAAAGAAAACCACCAAGAGTGCTGTGCGGAAAACGACAAGCAAGCCGTCTGCTCCTCACATCGTGACCGACCCGTCCCAACCTGTTCAACCGGGTACATCGCAGAATCCGCTCTGAGGGAGAGATTCTCATCCATCTGTTGTAAGATGAGTTACATGCTTGACTCCGCAGGAGGAGAGTGCTACACTAGCTGATATAACGCTATGGCCGCAAGAAGACGTACTTACACTCGCACCGCTCCGCTGTATTACAGAATACCGATTATCCCGGGTATTCTCTACCTTTGTATCAGCCGTTCCGGCCTTTCCCTGAGTTTCGGGAAAAGCTCTGTGGGGCGTGCATCGGTGAACAAGAGTGGTGTGCGACTCAGCAAGAGTATCGGAGGATTCAGCATCGGCAAGACTTTCAGCTTCTCAAAGATTGCCAAGCTGTTCGGTAAGCGTTAAGCGGGATTAAATGTCAATATCTTTCGTATGAAGTGGGTCGCCGTGTTGTTGGTGCTGGGGAGTCAGGCTTTTGCTGCAACTGCTGCTGAGCCGTTGCCGTCCTGTGAGTTTTATGGGTATGTAGCTGTATTTGCTGCAGTTCTCGGGGTGATGGGCTTTATCGGGCTGTTGACGGCCAGTGCTCAGAAGGTGGATTTGCACTATGGTATGGGGGATGTATATCTGTCCGTGCCTATAGCGCTGGCAGCCTGGATGGGGCTGGGCTCTCTGGCTATTATGGGGTGGCGAGGGGATGATTTGCTGCCCTACATGCACGAGAAGATGTGGCTTTCCGGTGGCTCGTTGCTGCTGGCGCTGCTTCTTTCCTTTGTGTTGGTGCGGCGCTGCAACCCGGATTCCGGGATATTCGGTATAGCAGTTGCGGCTTTCGGTCGTTTGTTTGTGGATACTCTCAGCCAACTGTTTTCCATCTTTATCGTCCTCAGTGGTGTGTGGGTTATTTTCGGAGGCCGAAAGCAGGATGGGGAGAAAGTCTCTTTCCTGGGACGTCTCGGTTGCGCCTTTGCCTTTATGTGGCTTTTTAACCTGATATGGGGCTCCATCCGCACCACGACAAGGGAGACTGTTTCTTCCACAAACGGTTATCTGCTTGGTATTCTGAATGTGCTTTGTATCGTCGGCGCCGTGTATGGCGGCTACCTGTACACCCACCGCACGCCGAAGATGCATTCCTCGGATCTGGTGGAGGCCGTACAGGCGCAGAACCCGGATAAAATTCGTCGTATCGTTGCTGAAAATCCCATGCTGGAGCGCGACTACGCCATTGAGAATGCTGTAGACAACGACTTCCGCCGCATGCTGAATGTCATTATTCGTGATTCAGCAGACCTGGAGCATGCTATCGAGTACGCCGAGGCGCATGACAAAAAGGACACACTGCGTTTCCTCCGCGAGAAGGAGTATCTGTCCACTCCTCAGAAGAAGTAATACTGTTATGGCAGGACTTTCTGCTCGACAAGCGAAGCGGAATCTGCTATAGGGTATAGCATGAAGCTGCTGACATCTGTTATAGCAACGGTGGTACTGGCCCTGGCTCCCGTGTGGGCCGGTCCGGAGGCCATGAAAAACGTACAGAAGCCGCAAGCGGGTAAAGCCGCTATCTTTTCCTTCGGCGGGGAAGGCGGGCGCGAGTTTATGCTGGACGGCGCACCCTTCCAGATTCGCTCCGGTGAGATTCATCCGCAGCGCGTGCCGCGTTCGCATTGGCGCCACCGCATTCGCGCGGCCAAGGCAATGGGCCTTAATACGATAGCGTTTTACGTTTTCTGGAATGCTCTGGAAAAAGAGGATGGCAGCTGGGATTTTTCCGGGCGCAATGACATAGGCGCCTTTATCGATATGTGCGCGGAGGAAGGCATGTGGGTGCTCTTCCGCCCCGGGCCTTTCGTCTGCGGCGAGTGGGACCTCGGCGGCCTGCCGACTTACCTCATCAAGGATGACGTGACACCGCTGCGCTACACGGGTAACGCGCAGTTCATGGAGGCTCAGACTCGCTACCTGGAGAAAATATCCGAGCTTGCCATACCGCGCCTGTGCAGAAATGGCGGCCCTATTCTCATGGTGCAGCTTGAGAATGAATACGGGAGCTACAAGACAAACCACGATGAGATGGCCTACATCGAGTGGCTCAAGGATTTCTGGACCCGCAAGGGGGCCGGCCCCTTCTACCTGTCCGAGGGTTCCCAGAACCACCACCTGCGCTTTGTGCCCAAGGGGGTGGCAGTCGGACTCGACCCGGCGGACAATGTGTGGCAGATGCAGAATGCGCTGCGCATAGCCCAGGGGGTGCCTGTGTTCTCCAGTGAGACTTATCCCGGCTGGCTGCGCCACTGGGGGGAGGGTAACTGGACTCCCACCCGCAACACGCTCAACTCTGTGCGTTGGTATATGAAGGATGGTGTATCGTTCAACCTGTTTGTGTACCATGGCGGTACCAGTTTCGGGCTGACAGCCGGTGCCAACAGCAACGAACAGGGCGGCAAGTTTGAACCGGATCTCACCAGCTATGACTATGGTTCCCCCGTGGGCGAGAACGGCAACCTGACCAAGGAGTATTTTGAGTACCGCGACATCATCAAAGCTGCGCTTCCCGATACCGTGCAGCTGCCGGAGCCGGTACAGCCTGTTTCCACGGAGTTGCCCGCGTTCCGCCCTGCCAAGGTGGCGGATTTCCACACACTGGGAGCCCTGCGTGAGGAGAAGACATTTGCCACGCCTCCCACGCTGGAGAGCCTCGGCCAGAACCAGGGCATCGGCATATACTCTGCCACCATTCCTGCCGGGCCTGCTCAGAAACTTACCTGCAATGCGCACGACTACGCCCTGGTGTATGTGGGAGACCGCTATATCGGCGCGATGGATCGTCGCTCCGGCAAAAACACGATTGACCTGCCGGCCCGTGAGAAGCCGGAACTTCTCAAGATTGTGGTGGATACCTTCGGGCATGTGAACTTCGGTTCTTACCTGGAGAAAGACCGCAAGGGGCTTATCGGGAAGGTGATGCTGGGTGGTAGCGAGGTGCGCGACTGGCATGTGCAGCGCATACCGCTCACGGCTGTGCCGGAGCCTGTTCGCAAAACCGGCCATGCCCGCTACCGCGAGCGCGGCGCTTTGTACCGCGCCGAAGTGCAGATTGCCGGCGAGATTCAGGATACCTTCCTCGATATGTCCGGTTGGAACAAAGGCTACGTGTGGGTGAATGGGCACCTGTTGGGGCGTTACTGGCACATCGGCCCCCAGGAGCGTCTCTATTGTCCCGGTGAGTTCCTGCGCAGCGGCAGCAACACCATCGAGATTCTCGACATGCACATGGTGACAGATACGCCGCCTGCCATCTCCGGCAAGACCGAGCGTAACATGGAGGTGAAGAAGCAGACCAAGTCTCTCAATAACCAGTGGGATTGATTCCCATCGCCCGCCCGTTCCGGAAAGTGCACCCCCATTCCCGAAACATGAAATGGCTTTGCGCAATTCCCTGGATGGTGCTGGTGGGCTGCAGCCCGCAGGCAGGCACGCTTTCTCTGCCTGCGGCTGCATGGCACATGCAGGTCGCTGATACCTTGTACCGAGGGCTGGATTACCTCGGTGCGGCGGAGGGGTATCATTATTTTGAGAAAAAGCGGGAGGCCGCATCGGATATTCGGTTTCGAATACCGGAGGAGCAGTACAGCCCGCCTCAATCTTTTGCATATAGCGCATACTTCCCTCAGCGTGCGGATGTGTCCGCGGCGTGGGCAGATATGGTCTTGGTCATCAATGGGGTGAAAGCTCCATACCCCTGTGCCATAGGAGGGAAGCAATTCGGCAGCCTGTCTGAGGTGCCGGCCCACCTGTGGAGCGGTGTGCGTGTGGTGATACTGCCATCCAAGTCGGAAGCGGAATCCGCTCGGGCCAGAGCGAGCCTTGCTCCCTACCTCAGAAATAATGAGCAGGTTTTCTATTCTCACCCTCTCAGTGGTATTCCGGAATTCATGCTGTCGCCGAGCTCTGAGGAAGGGGCCGGTGAAGGCTGGCTCTCTCCCTCTGCCATGGAGGACTTGCTGCCCCCGAATTCTCCGAGGAATGGGAAAGTTCCCAATTAGCTTAGCCGACTCGCTTATTTGCCTGGTATAGATATTTCTTTTGGCTTGACAAAAGAAAAACAAGCGTGTATATTCTCGCGCGCATGGCTACGGATATCCGCTTCAAACGTAACTTTTCGATTATTGCACACATCGACCACGGCAAGACGACCCTCTCGGACCGTCTGCTGGAGTTTACCAACACCATCGGCGAGCGCGACAAGCAGGACCAGCTGCTCGATGCCATGGATCTGGAGCGCGAGAAGGGGATTACCATCAAATCTCACCCTGTGACCATGCGTTACAAGGCCAAGGATGGCAACACCTATGAGCTGAATCTGCTGGATACTCCCGGCCACGTGGACTTCTCCTACGAGGTGAGCCGCTCGCTGGCTGCCTGCGATGGCGCTGTGCTGATTGTGGATGCCGCTCAGGGCGTTGAGGCTCAGACGCTGGCCAATATGCACCTTGCTCTCGACCAGCAGCTCGAAATCGTGCCTGTAGTCAATAAAATTGACCTTCCCAGCTCGAATCTGCCCAAAGTGTACAAGCAGCTGGAAGATGTGGTTTGCATTCCCCGCGAGGAGGCTATTCTCTGCTCGGCCAAGGCCGGTATCGGTATCGAGGATGTGTTGGAAGCCATCGTGACGCGTGTGCCGCACCCGCAGCCGGCGGAGGACGACAAGCTGCGCGCCCTGGTGTTCGACTCTGTGTACGACTCCTACCGCGGCGTGGTTTCCTACGTTCGTATGGTCAGCGGTACCGTGTCCCGCGGCATGAAGGTGAAGCTTTTCGCTACGGATGAGACTTACGAAGTGAAGGAGGTGGGTATTTTCACCCCCAAGATGCAGGCTACAGACCAGCTGGAAACGGGTGATGTGGGCTATATCATCGCCAACATGAAATCTGCAGCCGATGTGAAAATCGGTGATACCTACACCAACCTGGCTAACCCCTGCGACGAGCCGCTGCCCGGCTTTAAGGAGATTCGCCCCATGGTGTTCTCCGGTATTTACCCCGTGGATTCTTCGGACTACGAGGCCTTGAAGGCCGCTATGGCCAAGCTGCAGATTAACGATGCCGCGTTCACCTACATGGGCGAGAGCTCCGTGGCTCTGGGCTTTGGCTTCCGCTGTGGTTTCCTGGGCCTGCTGCACATGGAGATTATCCAGGAGCGTCTCCGCCGTGAGTTCAACATGGACGTCATCTCCACCTATCCTTCCGTGATTTACGAAGTCACCAAGACGGACGGCTCGGAAATCCAGGTGGACAATCCCAGCATTCTGCCCGACCCGCAGGAGATTCAGGAGATTCGAGAGCCCATCGTTAAGGTATTCGTGATGATTCCCGCGGACTACATCGGCGATATCATGCGTATTGTGATGGAGAAGCGCGGCGAGGTGGTGCACACCGAGACAATCGACGATACGCGTGTGATGCTCACCTGCCGTATTCCCATGGCAGAAATCCTTGTGGATTTCAACGACAAGCTTAAATCCACCACCCGAGGCTACGGCTCCATGGACTACGAGTACGATGGTTACCAAGCTGCCAAGCTGGTGAAGATGGATATGATGATTGCCGGCGAACCCGTGGATGCCTTCTCCATGATTGTGCACCGCGAGCGCGCGGAGTCTCAGGGCCGCGAGATTGCGCTGAAACTCAAGGACGTGATACCAAGACAGCTCTTCACCGTGGCCATTCAGGCCTGCATCGGTGGCAAGATTATTGCCCGTGAGAGTATCTCCGCCATGCGTAAGAACGTGACTGCCAAGTGCTACGGCGGTGACGTGACGCGTAAGCGCAAGCTGCTTGAGAAGCAGAAGGAAGGTAAGAAGCGCATGAAGTCCATCGGCCGTGTGAATATCCCGCAGGAGGCCTTCATCAATGTGCTGAAAACCGGCGATTGATGCCCGCTCTGCTAAGTTGTTCTTTTCGGCGCTGCCGCCACAACGGCAGCGCCGTTTTGTGTACTGTGTACGTCGTTTGCTGCAGGGATATTGCGGTGTGCGATTTGTCTTGAATAGCGCATCATGTTATGCTAGAATCCCCCCAACACATGAAAAACGCACTATATTCTCTCCTTGTCATGGCGGGGTTGCTGGCAGCTCCCGCTGTCTCAGAAGCCTACGAACCCGCTCCCGGTCACGTTGTGTACGAGGGTAACATGTTCGGCCCCGGCGAAAGCGGCCCTGAGTTCAAGAAAACGCTCAATGACAAGTATGGCACCCAGTTCATCTTTGACCTGGTGTATGGCTACTGGTCGGTGGATAATTCCATGCCCGAGTACAACAGCACCGCCCACATGGCCATCCTCTATACCATTCTCAACCAGCGCCTCGTGCAGGATGAAACGAATGGCGGTACCTGGTTGCGAGTAGACTTCGCCGGTTCCTGGGGACTGGACAGCGATACGGCCCGAGCCGCTACTTTCTACGCCAACGGTGTCGGTATGTGCTCCGGTCTGCATACGGACGTGTTCGAGGGGCATGATGCAGCTCTCCTTGAGATTTCCGTGAAGCAATTCTTCGCCCGCAAGCGTGGTAACGTCACCGTGGGTATGATTAAGCTCAACAACTACTTCGACCGCGTGAACCACGCCCGCTTCACGAACGATAACTTCGAGAGCTCCGGCGTGCTTCCCCTGCCGTACAACAACCTCGCCATCGTGGGTCAGTATGAGCTGGACAGCCGCAACTGGGTCACCGGTGCCGTCACTCGCATGGGTACCCGCTGGGGCCACAACCCCTTCGATTCCGGTCAGGCAAATGGCTATGCCGTTGTGGGTGAGTGGGGCCACATCTATGGCGATGGCCGTCTCTGCACCCGCGTGAGCCCCTTCTTCTGCAGCCAGGATGCCCAGAACCGCGAGGGCCGCATGAACCACCACAATGCTGTGGGTCTTTTCGGCAGCGTGGAGTACCAGGTGTGTGACCCGCTCAAGGTATACGCTCGTGCCGGCTGGGCTTCCGGCGACTACCTGCGCTGCACGGCTGAGGCTTCTGTAGGTGCCACGGCTAAGCTCATTCCCTCCCGTCCCGGCGATTACCTGGGTGTGGGTGTCGGCTTCTTCAAGGGTGCCGAATCCCCCACGAACAAGCTCGTCAATGAGTTCGAGAAGATTGTGGAGGTGATGTATCGTTTCGAGATTAACAGCTATCTCTACACTTCTGTGTATTACCACATGATTATGGACCCCGCCTACCGCGACAAGGATTTCGCATCCGCTACCGGTATTCAGGTAGGTCTTTGCTTCTAAGCAGTCTTACATATATTTTACGGGGCGAGGTCGTGAGACCTCGCCCTTTTTCAGTCTACCTTTTTCTCGTAGAGGTCAAAATCGGTACATACGGCGCCGGGGTAGTCCAGGCGGTAGCGGCCCAGGAATTGGAAACCGAGTCGGGCATAGAACTTGCCGGCGGCGGGGTTGGTATCAATCACATCGAGTCGCATGCACTTGCAGCCTTTCTCACGGGCAACGGTAAGTGCCTGTTGCACCATGGCTTTGCCGACCCCTTGCCCTTGCACACGGGGGCTGACGCCAAGTGTGTGGATAGCCATGACCTCGTGCGGTTCGCAAGCTACCTGCCAATCTGCCTGGGCATAGCCGGGGTTGCATTCATCGTTCAGCACCATAGCGGCTACCATCGTCCCGTTTTGTTCTGCAACCCACAGCTCACCGAGAGCCGCTTTCGTTTGCAGGAAAGCATCGGTCGGGTAACCGCCGCGGTGCCACTGGGCGTGGGAGTCTGCGCCATCCATGCCATCTATCACTTCATTGTACAGGTGGCGCAGGGCAGGCAGGTCGAGCGGGGTGGCACGGCGGAAACTGAGCGGGTTCATGGGAGGTATCAGAGGTTTGTTTTTCAGTAATAAAGGAATAACGCAGATGGGGGTGAGAAGGACACTCCAGGCGGTCGTGAGGAGGGCCCAGCCCATCAACTCACCATCCGGATTGCCGGTGGGTGCCATGCACATAAGCCAACAGCCCAGAGAAATGCCCAGAGGTACAATCAGCAGCACCCGCTGCATGATATCTGCTACTCGGTTGCGTTTGCGTATGGAGAGCAGAATAAAGGGCGGGATGAAGGTAGGCCCGTAGAATACCAGCAGCGCCAACCATGTGCCCGGGTGGCGTACAGTGCAGGCGGAGAGTGCCACCAGCGTGGCGATGCCGAGAATCAGCAGGATGCGGCGATGCGTTTTCATGCGCGATTGCGGTATTTGCTGATGAGGGTGAGAGTGATATGCAGCAGAAAACCCGGCAGGTAGAAGAATAATCCGCCGGACAAGGTAAGCAGCGTAAGAAAGGCTCCGTATCCCCAGGCTACATCGGGGTCTACCCCGCAAAGCGCGCAACTGGAAATGGCAATTAAGAGCGGAAGCGTCAGCCCGACGAGTTGGAACAGGCTGCCACGAGAGCTGCGCGTGGGAATCAACAGAATCGCGAAAGCCGGTCCTTCAATCATGGCGAATGTGCTGATACTCATGAAAAAGCCAATAACATTCTGAAAGAATGTGACATCAGGTACATTGCTATACAATGCACAGCGGATGATTGCTATCAGGTTCCCCAGCAGAGTAAGTGCCCCTGTGATGGCGAGAAAGTACTTAATGAATCTTCTGCGTGCTTCCACGCAGGCGGGCGGAGGCGGGGGCTCCGGCTTCGGCTCGGGGGGCGTGATAACCAGTTTGCCGGGGACATGGAGTTTACGGGGAGCAGGGGTATTCATAGTGTGTGGGTTTTATGTTGTTCGAGGCGGGCGAAGAGGATGCAGAGCTCATAAAGCGCGTACATGGGCAGAGCCATGATAAACATGGTAGCGGGGTCCGGCGCGGGGGCCAGGAAAAGCGCAGCGCCGAAACAGGCGATGAGCGCGTAGCCTCGCGTCACCTTCATGCGGGCATAATTCAGAATGCCCAGTTTGATGAGCGGCACGATGATGACAGGCAGCTCGAACACCACCCCGAACACAAACACCAGTTTCGCGGCAAAGGTGAGGTAGTACCCGATGCGCCAGTCATTCTCAATGCCCAGCTCCAGCGAGTAGTTGTAAAAGAAGCTCAGCACGCGCGGCAGTACGGCAAAGTACGCAAACGCGCAGCCGCTCAGGAAAAGCCCGAAGCCCCAGCACACGCTCTTGCAGAGTAAGCGCTTCTCCCGCTCCAGAAGGCCGGGCATGATGAACTGAAGCGCAAAATACATCAGCAGCGGGAAGGAGACGATAAGGCCGCAGAAAAACGAGAGTTGCAGCGAGAGCATGAATGCTTCACCCGGGCGAAAGGCTCCCATGAGCTTGAGCGCGGCGCGGCCCTGTCCTTCCTTCAACTCAGCACCGCAGACATGCAGTGCCAGAGCGATTTCCTGTTCACTTCCTTCCTCGGTTGAGCTTTGCAGGTAGGGAATACGGGCTTCCGGCGGCAGCAGGGCAGCAGCATGCAGCAGGGGCACAATATCTGCCAGTTGCTGCACTTCCGGGGAGAACTGTGCTCGCAGAAGCTCTCTTGCTTCCTGCGGCAGGGTGGGGCATACTGCGGCCAGGCTCTTGGCCGCAATCCAGTCGTTTACCTCGATTTCTGCCGGCAGATGGGTGGATTCGTGCTGCTGCCACACATTGTCCACCGGTTGGCGCAGTACCTGCATCATGGCCTCGGAGAAGGTGAAGCAGAGTATCATGGCCACCAGCAGGGTGAGCGCCATGCGGATGATGGTGCTGCGCAGCGCTTCCAGATGGTCAATAAGACTCATCTCGCAGGCTGAGGCGTCTGCGGCGGCTGGCATGCTTTCGCGCATGCGGAAGAGTTGCTTCAGCCAGAACATGGGCTTACTGGTAGATGTCGATGCCGAGTCGTGCCAGATCTGCCAGGGAGATAGCGCAGGGGTCGGGGGCGACCCAGTGTCCGGGTTCTATTTCTACCGGGGTGAGATCCATGCCGTAGGTGGCTTCCAGGTAAGGGTGGTTAATACGGCGGCCGAAGGCGCTGCCGGGGGGCGGGTCGATGGGGGAGGGGACGTCTCCGGGCAATACGGCGGAGTGGTTAAGGTGCTCCGGATCCGGCATGGGGATGGCGGAGATGAGCGCGCGCGTGTAGGAGTGGCGCGGGTCGTGGTAGATGAGGTCACTCTCGCCCATTTCCACGATTTTTCCCAGATACATCACTGCCACGCGGTCTGCCATGTGGCGCACCACCGAGAGGTCGTGCGAGATAAAGAGGTAGGAGAGCCCCAGTTCCTTCTGCAAATCCAGGAGGAGGTTGAGCACCTGGGACTGCACGGAGACATCCAGAGCGCTCACCGGTTCATCCAGCACCAGCAGCTTAGGATTCTGGGCCAGAGCTCGGGCGATGCCGATACGCTGCTTTTGGCCGCCGGAGAACTCGTGCGGGAACTTGTTGGCCGCTGTCTGCGGCAGACCCACAAGGTCCAGCAGCGTGTCGACTCGCGCGCGGCGGAAAAGTCTGTTGCCGGTGCCTTGTATCTGCAGTGGCTCGGCAATGATATGGCGCACGTCCATACGCGGGTCGAGCGAGGCCGCAGGGTCCTGGAACACCATCTGTACGCTGCGGCGCAAGTCTCCCAGGCGCCACTGGGCACGGTGCGTGATGTCCGTTCCCATCACACGTATGCAGCCATCTGTCGGCTCCAGCAGGCGTACGATACAACGCCCGATGGTGCTTTTGCCGCATCCGCTCTCACCCACCAGCCCCAGGGTTTCGCCCGGGGCTATGGTGAAGGAGACGTCGTCCACGGCCTTGACCACGCTCTTTTTGCGGCTCAGCATGTTGCCACGCACGGGGAAGTGCATGCTGAGCTTGGATACTTCGAGAATGTGGTCGGACATGGCGCGGCAGGGGTGACAAAGCACCCTTGTATCAATAATCGCGGTTGAGCAGATAATCGCTGATGCACAGCAGAGCCTCGCGGCGCTCCGGCGGGAAAATATCCAGCGCGGCGCGTCCTGCCTCTGTCAGCTCGCGAGCTTCTGCACGTGCTGCCTCCATACCCACCAGAGCGGGATAGGTGGCCTTCTGCACGGCGGCATCTTTGCCGATGCTCTTGCCCAGCACCTCGGGGGTGGAGGTGATGTCCAGAATATCATCGATAATCTGGAAGGCGAGTCCCAGACAGCGCCCGTAGGTGGAGAGTGCCTCCAGCTGCTCGGGAGTAGCGCCTGCTGCCATGGCGCCCAAGCGTACGGAGGCCAGGATGAGAGCGGTGGTCTTGCCGTTGTGTATGGCGCGCAGCTCATCAATGCTCAGGCTGCGGCCTTCGCCCTCCAGGTCGAGCACCTGGCCGCCCACCAGCGTGAGACTGCCGGTGCGGTATGCCAGCTCGGCCACATAGTCGCCCACGCCATAGCGCTCATTGGCAGGTACCTTGGTAAGCATGGCAAAGGCTTCGGTGAGAAGCGCATCTCCGGCCAGGATGGCGATGCCCTCGCCGAACACCTTGTGGTTCGTGGGGCGTCCGCGACGCAGGTCGTCGTTGTCCATGCTGGGCAGGTCGTCGTGGATGAGCGTGTAGGTGTGCAGCACCTCCAGTGCGCAGGCGGCATTCAGCGCCGGCTCAGCCTCGCCGCATACGGCTTTGGCTGCCTCCAGGCACAGAAGCGGACGTATGCGCTTGCCACCGGCAAAGACGCTGTAACGCATGGCTTTGTGCAGCGTGGTGGGCGCTACATCCTCCCCGGGCAGCAGCTCGTTGAGGCGGTTTTCGGTGAGCTCGACACCGTTGCGGATGAGAGTCTTAATGTCCATGGACATCTGAAGGGGTTAGTTGCCTTTCACCAGAAGCTCAGCAATCTGCACGGCATTGAGAGCCGCACCCTTGCGCACCTGGTCACCCACAACCCAGAGGTTCAGGGCGTTGTCCACGGCCAGGTCCTTGCGGATACGGCCTACAAAGCAGGTGTCGCCGTTGGTGGAATCCAGCGGGGTGGGCCATACACCGGCGGCGGGGTCGTCCATGAGAGCCACACCGGGCTTGCCCTCGAAGCAGGCGCGGGCTGCTTCCACATCCACGGGCTGCTCGAACTGAGCCACGCAGGAGATGGAGTGGCTGCGATACACAGGAACGCGCACGCAGGTGCAGGTGACCTTCAGCTCCGGCAGACCCATAATCTTGCGGCCTTCGTTGAGCATCTTGAGCTCTTCCTTGGTGTAGCCGGTGTCGGTGAACTTGTCAATCTGCGGCAGCACGTTGAAGGCAATCTGGCGGGGATAAGTGGAGATTTCGACCGGGTGGCCGTTGGAAATGGCGCGCACCTGGTTCTCCAGCTCGGTGATGCCGTGCTGGCCGCTGCCGCTCACAGCCTGGTAGCTGCTGGCGATGATGGTCTTGAGGCCGAACTTGCAGTGCAGGGGGTAGAGAGCCATCAGGGTGATGATGGTGGTGCAGTTCGGGTTGGCGATGATGTTGCGCGGATGTTTGAAAGCAGCCTCCGGGTTAATCTCCGGCACCACGAGCGGCACGTCAGCATCCTGGCGGAAGGCGCTGGAGTTGTCCACTACCACGCAACCGGCTGCACCGGCGATGGGGGCGTACTCGCGGGAGATGTCGCCACCGGCGGCAAAGAGGGCCAGATCCACGTCGGCAAAGGAATCCTTGGTGAGCTCCTCCACAGTAAGCATCTCACCGCGGAAGGCTACCTGTTTACCGGCAGAACGTTTGGAAGCCAGAAGCTTGAGGGAGGCCAGGGGGAAATTGCGTGTCTCCAGGCAGGAAAGAAGCTCAACGCCTACGGCACCGGTGGCGCCGACGATTGCGACTCGGGGATTTGTCATCATACTTGTCGATTTCTGGTTTCTGTATTCTGCGGGCTACGCACGCGCTCTTGCAGGTGCGCCCGCGTTATTATAGCTGTTCCGCCATGAATGGCAAGCCAAAAGAGTGATTTTGCGGTGATTTCCGCTTTTTCTGTGTTCGTTTCATATCTTCGCGGTTGACATCCGGTAATTCTTTGTGCTAGCATCCGTTCAGTCCTTGGGGCGCGCTTGTGTTGTGCGTCCGGGGTAACCTCAACATTCAGATAGAACAATGAAGAAAATCGCAATTCTTGCCGCGGCTGTTTTCTGCAGCCCGCTGGCTATGTCCCAGGAGGCCGCTCCTGCCCCCGCCCCCGCTCCCGCCGCTACCGTTTCTCAGGCCGAGCTCGACGCCGCCATCAATGAGCTGGTGGAGATGACAACCGGTATCGTGGAAATCCTGGAGTCCGCCAAGGACAAAGAGACCGCTGACGCTGTTGCTGCCAAGCTGAAGGACTACCGCGGCCGCATGGAGGCTACTCAGGCTAAGTTCGAGGAGCTGAGCAAGTCCCTCACCGAGGAGCAGCAGATGCTCATTCTGCAGAAGATTTTCCCGCTTGCCATGTCCATGGGCCCCCGCATGGAGGCTGTGACCAAGAAGCTGGAGGAGACAGACTGCTTCGGCAGCGAGGCTCTCAAGGCTGTGCTGAGCGGCGAGGCTGAGTAAAGTTTTTCTGCTTCAATATCAATTGGCAACAGGCGCGACTGTAAAAGTCGTGCCTGTTGATTTTTTTGTCAAAAAGGCGCCGTGGCTTGCGCCACGACGCCCTGAACATACACGTTTACAGCACAAAGGGATTAGAAGGAGAGCACAGCCTGTATACCGGTGATAAGCTCGTCGCTGCTCTCGGCATCATAGGCGGGATTCGCGATATACTGGATGTGGGGTACAAGCTTGAAGTAATCGTTTACCTGGAAGCTGTACATGGCCTCTGCCACAAACTCGCGGCGGTGTGCGGTGGGTTCTTCTGTGGTGTTCTGCCCCTTGAACACACCCACGGCCAGCCCCAGGAAGTCATCCTCGCGGGAGGGAATAAGGCGGATATGGGCGCCGCAGGAGAAGTCGAAGGCGCAGCCGAACTGCTGGTGCGCTGCTAAACCGGTGCGTGCGAAAACAGTGAGCTCATCGCATACGGTGTATTCCACACTGGCAGCCAGGCCGAAGTTGCTGCGGTAGCCCTCCTCTGTCTCCAAGTGGCGGTAGAAGGGATTGAAGCGCAGGGTGGCGTCGCCATCCAGGATATGGTGGCCGTATTCACCCACCAGCAGGTAAGACCTGCCGTTGCTGCTGAAGGGGTTGTGGCCGTAGGAAGTTGTTTCGCGCGAGAAGGCAACCATGGCGTAACTCTCCGGGCTGAGTTCTGCCTGAAGCACGGCACCGGCGTTGGCATCCGGCGGGGTCAGTACCGTGGAGTTCACAAATCCGCCGTTCACAAAGGAGCTGAAGGTATCATTGGCGATGCCTACACAGTCTATGTAGTTGGTAAGATTCACCATGCCGGCAATGATACAGGCGCGCTTGCCGGCAAAATAATGCATGATGGAAAGCTCGGGAATTACGCCGTCGTTCGGGCCGTATACGTCGAAGTGGGGGTAAGTGGCGGTTCCGAAGGCGTCTGCGAACTGGGTATCGCTGCGGGAGGAACGGTGGTCCAAGCCCCAGGAACCTGAGAATTCGGCGCGAATCCAGGTGCCACCGTTCACATTATCCTCTACAATGCGCTGGTTGAGCATGGCGTGGACGAGGGCCATGTGGGCGTTGTTATTGTAGTCACTGCGGGTATTTTTGGCATGCCAGTAACCGTATGCAAGGTCAACATACCATTGGGTACCGTATTTCTCGTTGGCGGCCACTTTGTAAGCCGGATCCCCTTCTTCCGGGGTAAACATGTTGATGCTTTCCAGCAGGTCGCCGGGAGCGGGGGTATCCTGAGCAAAGGCGGCGGTTGAAGCCAGGCCGGCCAGAGTGAGGGCGAGGATATGTGTGTGTTTCATGTGTGGTGTTTATTGTGTTTTATTATTCAGAATCTTTTTTGCGGTTGGCGCAGCCACCGCAGCAGGAGCAGTTTCCGCTGCAGCCTCCTTTTTTGCGGCGCATCACAGAGCGAATTGCCAGCAGGATGAGGAGCACCAGGCCGATAAGGATGATGTAGTCTGCCATAAAATCAGGATTTAGAGCTGGTTGTCGAGGCTGCCTCTTCAGCGCGAGAATGGGGATTGGGGCGCAGCAGCATGTAGAGTATACCTGCTGCCAGAAGACAGGCTGCGTGCTGGCCGGTGGCGAATGTTCCGTCTGTCATCCATATACCGAACTGGTACACAAGGAAGGATATCGCATAGGCCCACAGGCACATGTAAGCGATGGCGAACCAGGTCCAGCGGGAGCTGTTCATCTCTCTGCGGATGGCACCGCATGCGGCAAAGCAGGGAGCGCAGAGGATGTTGAAGAGCATGAAGGAAAGGGCGCTGACACTTGTGAAGGCTCCGGCCTGTTTCATGTTGGAAGACACGCCGCTTGTTTCGTCCGTTTCCTCCACCTCGGGGAAGAGGAAGGCTACGGCGCGGTTCAGGTATCCCAGCAGCGTCGACTCCTCCGCTGCAGTATCGGGCTCGGCTGCGGGTGCGGGCTCTTCTTCCTTCTCCTTGGGGGTAAGCTCAGTTTCTCGCACGGTTGCATCTGTCTGCCAGGCCAGGAGGGTGAGGCCGGAAAGAGCGTTGGCTTTGTACAGATCTGCCGTTCGGGGCAGGGTGTCTGCTTCTTCCTCTTCCGCATGGTCGGCGGGGTAAAGCACGCCGAAGGTACTCACAATGTTTTCCTTGGCGATAAGACCGGTGATGGTGGCAACGGCGGGTTTCCAATCTCCCCAGCCGAGGGGGGCAAAGAGGGGGGCAAAGGTATTACCGGCATCTGCCAGCATGCTGTGGTTGATGGGGGCTCCCTCCAGCTCCTTCTGCTCAGGCAGATAAGTGAAGTTCCAGCTGTAGTTGGAGAGTGTCCAGATAAGCGCTGAAGCCAGGAAGATGACGGTACCGGCTTTTTTCGCGAAAGCCTTGCAGCGTTCCATAGCTCGCATGTTGATGTTGGAGCCATGCGGGATGTGGTAGGCCGGCAGCTCCATGACAAAGGGCGTATAGCTCCCCGCAAACATGTGAGTCTTACGCAGCATGAGACCACCCAATATCACAGAAGCAAAGCCCATGAAATAAGCCACGGTGGCTATCGTCGCCGTCTGCCCGACAATGGCACCGATGAGCGCCAGTATCGGCAGCTTGGCTCCGCAGGGCACAAAGGTGGTGAGCATGACCGTCATGCGGCGATCCTTCTCATTTTCGATGGTCCGGGTGGCCATAACCCCCGGCACGCCGCAGCCCATGCTGACCATGAGCGGGATAACGGATTTGCCGGAAAGGCCGATGCTGCGGAAAATTCGATCCAGCATGAAGGCCACGCGTGCCATGTAGCCGCAGTCCTCCAGCAGCGACATCAGGAAGAAGAGCACAGCAATCTGCGGCAGGAATCCCAGCACAGCGCCCACACCGGCCACAATGCCATCTGTGATGATGCTCTGGAGCTGCGGGCTGCAGTTCAGTGTGGCTCGACCCAGCCAGGCAATGCCGAAGGCTACCAGGCTCATGACAATAAACCAGAACCAGAATTCGGTGCGGCTGCCGCGGCCTGTCATTTTCATGGGGTTACGGGCGAACTCTCTGGTCTTGGTACCATAGTTATTCGCTTTTTTCTGCCCTCTCCGCGCAAAGCAGAGCAGCAACAGCACCGCATTGAAGACCAGCAGTATCCACATGAGCACCATGTGAATCCCTTCCGGCAGGTGGGGGCACACGTACTCCAGCAGGAAGGGGGCAATCACCGCATACAGCCACACGCCGTTCATACCCATATCGTGCAGGCGGCGAAGCATGGTGGGGAATACCAGTATCATGGCCAGCACGGCACTGAACATGGTGAGCGCTTCCACTCCGGCAGCGGTGTTGCCGATGAAGCCGGCCAGCCAGCCACGTACCACCGGGCCGAAGAGCACATCGTTCGCCCAGCCGGAGCCCCAGTCTCCCACAGTGTTGATGGAGAGGTAATAGATGGCGTACATGACCGCTACGAAGATAAGCGGCCCGAACACGCGATGCGTCAGCACTTTATCCGCCCTCTGAGATAAGCTTTCCTGCGTGCTGCGGCGTGTGTAAATCTGCGGTATAAAAGAACAGATGGCATCGTAACGCCCACCGGCGATGATGGAGGCAATGTCATCCTTCCGCGCAGCTTCTACCGCCATGCGCAGGTCTTCGATATGGTGTTTCTCGTTTTTGCTCAGGGAGGCAAGCAGATTCTCGTCTCCCTCCAGCAGTTTCACTGCCTCAAAGCGGGTGACGGCGTGCTCTTTCTGTATGGAGTCAATCGCGTCTTCCACCTCCGCACAGTAGCTCAGAGGCTTGCCGGGGGCAGGGGGCTCACCCAGCATGTGCGACATGAGTTCGCCCATGCCCTCGTGAGTGATGGCGCTCACTTTCACCACAGGGCAGCCGAGCTGTGCACTCAGTGCGGTGGCATCGATGCTTTCGCCGCGTGCCTCCACCAGGTCTATCATGTTCAGCGCTACGACCACGGGCAGGCCCGTTTCCAGCAGCTGGCTTGTCAGGTAAAGGTTGCGCTCCGGATTCGTGGCATCGACCACGTTCACAACCATGTCCGGTTTTTCCTCCAGCAGGTAGCGGCGGCTCACCATTTCTTCCGGCGAGAAGGGGGATAGCGAGTAGGTGCCGGGTAAATCCTGTATTTCTACTTCCTCGTGTTCTTTCAGGGCGCCGCCTTTGCGGTCCACTGTCACACCGGGCCAGTTGCCCACGTACTGGTTGGCTCCTGTCAGATCATTAAAGAGGGACGTCTTTCCGCAGTTCGGATTGCCGGCCAGAGCTATTCTTTTTTTCATGTGTTCGGATGAACTAACTTCAGTTCAAAAAATCAATGCACCTCGATATACGCTGCCTCCTGTCGACGCAGGGAGAGTTCGTATCCACGCACGGTCACTTCTATCGGGTCGCCGAACGGCGCAACTTTTTTCACCACTACCTCGGCTCCGCGTGTGAGTCCCATATCCAAAATACGCTGGCGCAGAGGTCCGTCGCCCGCTATCCGCTCCACTGTGACCCGTTCGCCGACCTGTGCCTGCTTCAGAGTCCTGACTCCTGTAGATGTGTTCATGTCGTTAGAGGAAATAAAACGCTTGGACAGTTTAGTTGAAACTAACTTTTAAGTCAAGACATTTTTTACAAAAAATCGTCCAAGGCATCAATTTGAGGGGCATCCCGGGCGCAGAATACTGAGCGTATCGAGCTCGATACGGGGAATCCTGCCATAGATGGGGTGCTGCGGGTCGTGGAAGATGAGCATGCCTTTATCCTCCTTGAGGGGAACATAGGCGAGGCTACGGCGGTAATCGTCCGAATCTGCAATCCAGATGCCGTGTATCTGTCGGGTGCCATCGTCTGCGGTATCAAAGCGTACGCCCCATACATTCAGGGAGTGCATGGCAGGACGTCCTTTGGGGGAAACATAGGAAACACCTATCCAGAAGGCGGCTCCGGCCTGAGCTCCGTCGATAAGCGCGGAGGCCGCGGAAGCTGCCGTGACCTGCGGCCCACGCAGGGCGGTGAGCAGGCTCCCCTTCAAGGCAGTGCCTGCGGGCAGGCTTGTTTTGAGGTAGCCGCCGACGGCATTTTCTTTGCGGGCGGCGCAGTCCGGGCGTCCCGGTTTGTACTCACCGGAGAACCACCAGTTCAATGCCTCGTCCGGGTCGCTGCCGGCATTGGTGAAGCTCTGCTTGAAGCATTGCAGGATATCTTCCCCCTGCGGCGTGGTTTCGGGCAGGGGTGTTGGGTGTTGGCGTTGCCACCAGTCGATGAGGTTGGCGGCGGTGATGGCCCAGCACTGCTCACTGTCGTTGCTGTCGAAGTTCTTATTGAAATCCTGCCAGCCGCTCTGCTCGGTAACTCCCTGCGCCCAGGCTGTTACCGGTTCAGCCCACAGGGCGGAGCTCAGGCATGCCAGGATGCTGTATAATGCCGGCTTCATTGTTTTATTTTGCAGCTTTTTTGGGTTGGCGCAGAACTTTGAACATGGCACGGCCCAGCGAGGCGCGGTGCTTCAGGGGGACATCCGTGTCGTAAGCCCAAATCATGACGCCTCCGAATTGCTCCTGCTTAATCCATCGGCATTTTTCGGTGATGAGATCCGGGCCGTTGAAGGTGTGCACAGGGCCGTCCGAACCATCCTGATTCTTGGAGACAAACTCGTTCACATTCGGCTTGATGCGCGGGTGCCAGCCGAGAATCTGGCTGTAGCCGTACTGGGTTGTGAGGGTTCCCTTCTGGTTGCTGTAGAAGGGGAGACCGACTACAATCTTAGGTTTGGGCATGTGGAACTCATTGAGGCACATGTTGGCATCGCGATGGAAGAGGCGCATGGATGCATGGTTGTCCGGCGTCAGGTCATCGTAGGACATGGTCATGATGAAGTCCAGCTGATCTGTGGTCCAGTAGTTGGGCTTTTTGTAGCCCACGGAGGAGGCGATGCTTATGGAGAGGCTGGAGCCCGAGAGCTCTTCGCGCAGGTCGGCGATGAGGTAGCCGAGATTCTGCCACTGCTCCCAGGAGTCCGGGTATTCCCAGTCGATGTCGATGCCGTCGTAGCCGCGGGAGATGGCCCACTGGGCCATGTTGCGGGCCAGGGTGCGGCGGGTGTCCGGATTGGCCACGGCAGCGGTCATGGGATCGTCCATGTGAGCAAAGCCGGCGATGAGCCCGGAGCGGGCCTTCGCTTCGGTGTGCAGGCGTTTGATTTCCTCCAGGGCTTCATCCGTCACGGTTTTGTTGTCGCCGCCGCCTACCCATTGGTAGGAGATACCACCCTCTGCCGTGACACTGTAGGCAAAGTGGATGATTTCCGTAAAGAGATTAAAGTGTTCCGGGGTAAGGTGCACGGCTTTTTCAGCGTTGCCCCAGCCTTTGACCCAGCGGGGGCGGTAGTACGGTACAATGCGGTAGGGGAAGAGGTAGATGCGCGGGATGACTCGCTCTTCCACGCCCTCTGCCAGCACGATTTCCGGCTCCACTGTGCCGCTGTCCGTTTCGATGCCGGTGCAGATGCCGTCAATCTTTGCATTGCGCTTGGCCTTGGTGCTTATGTCGTAGTAGAGCCAGAGGTAGAGGGGCTCATGACCCAGTTCGAGCGTGGTGTCGAAGTGCACTTTACCCTTGGTGAATTTACCGGAAGAGAGTTCCTCCACAAGTTTGTTGGTGTTGAGGGTAAAACCATTCCATCCTCTGGATGTGCCTACGCGTACGGTTTTGATATAGGAGGTATTGGAGGAGTCTCCTGCACTGAAATGGAGGCCGGATATTTTCTCTCCCGGTTGGCCTGTAAGCTTCAGTTGCAGCATGGCCTGTTGTGCAACTCCTCTGTAGAACACACCATGCGTGTAACGGACTTCTGCTGTGAGCGCTTCTGCAGTGCTGACAAGGTGGGCCAGCAGCAGAGAGATGAGCGTAAACCACTTCATGGGCATATTATACCCAGTGCTACAGGCTTGACAAGCGGAAAAATAATGTTCCTGACAGTTTTTTTTCTTTATTTTAAGGGGGAATTTGTGTTAGTATGAGCCAATGAAAAATGAAGTGGTGAATACATGGCGGTCTGCTTTCATGTCCGGCGTATGTGTGGGAATCGCCGGTTTCGGGTATCTGGCTACGCGTGATATGGTGGGTAGTGTTCTCTTTGCCTTTGCACTGTTGGGTGTGGTGCATTACAAGCTGAAACTCTATACCGGTACTGCCGGATTTATCAACAAAGGAGAAGGCCTTTACCTGTTGCAGGTTCTGGCGGGCAATATTCTGGGCTGCCTGGCGGTTGCCTTGCTGGCTCGTGCATCGGCTATGCCTCTGCAACAGGCTGCACAGGAGCTGCTGCAGGCGCGTCTCGATGTGGGCCCTCTGCGTGGAGGCCTTCTGGCTATCGGTTGCGGCTTCATCATGACCACCGCTGTGACCTTCGCCCGCAAGGGGAGTTACTTCCCGCTGCTGTTCGGTGTGCCGCTCTTCATCGTGTGCGGGTTCCCGCACTGCGTGGCGGATGCGTTCTACTACCTTGCCGCCCCCCTCGCATACTGGCAGGCCAACACCGCTGACATCCTCATTTTCTACGTCTCCATCGTGCTCGGTAATTTTGTGGGCTGTAATTTCTACCGCTGGGTGATGGGTGGCAACCCGGCGTAAAGACCGCGAAAGAAAGATTTGTGCATAAAAAACAGCAGCTGCCGGTATGTGGCAGCTGCTGTTTGCGTAATGTAAACTTTTCCTAGTTTGCTTTATCGCACAAAATGCGTCCAGGCGCGGGGCTCGTCGAGAGTGGGATGCGCAGGCCCCTGGGCGATGCACTGCATCATCCAGGCCAGGTTGCGCCCGAGGTTGCGCATCGTCTGGCAACCCTCCGGGTCCATCTGCACTTCGCCGGGGCGCATGCCGTAAATCATGTTCCAGTAGAAGGAGCTGACGAGCGGCTGGTTGTTGTAGGTGATGTATTTGTTGAGTCTGTCCAGCGTGGTGGAGGCGCCACCGCGGCGTGCCACGGCAATGGCGGCACCGGGTTTGTAGGCAAGTTTGCTGCCGGCGGAGTAGTACAGGCGGTCCAGCAGGGCACACAGCGAGCCATTGGGGCCGGCGAAGTAGGTGGGGCTGCCTATGACGATGGCGTCCACCTCGTCGAGCTTGTCGTAAATAGTGTTGTAGAGCTCATCATTCATGCCGCAGCGCCCGGTCTTGAGGCAACGGCGGCAACCGATGCAACCCTGCACGGCTTTTGTACCAATCTGGATGATTTCTGCTTCCGCGCCGCCTGCGCGAAGCCCCTCTGCTACCATGCTGAGGGCGTGGAATGTGTTACCTGCCGCGTTCGGGCTGCCATTGATGAGGAGTGCTTTCATACCTCCTGAGATTAGCACACAAAAATCGGAGCTGCAAGAAAAAAGTCTTGTAATTTCGCCTCCCTTTGCTATCCTGACAGGACGACCAGCCCATCTCTCCGCTCATGCTCAAACGCCTTTTTACTTTCTTGCTTCGGCTTTTCAGGGGACAGCTGACTGCCGCTCCGACGCTCTACGGCAGGTGCAGCTATGTGCAGGATGGCGATTCGCTCAAGTTTGTGCAGGAAGGCCGGAGTCGGGAAGTGCGTGTGCGCCTGTATGGTATTGATGCTCCCGAAAAAAAACAGGAGTTTGCTGCGCAAGCTCGCAAAAAGCTCGAAAAACTCGCTCGTGGTAAAAAGATTCGGCTGGAAGTGATGGATAAGGACCGTTATGGCCGCTATGTTGCCAAGGTATATGTGGGGCAGACCTACGTGAACATGGAGATGCTGAAGGCCGGACTTGCCAGGTTCTATATTTTTTATGCGGATGCGGAAAAGGATTCTGCTCTGGCAGATGCAGAAATCGCTGCCCGCAAAGCCCGCAGGGGGCTGTGGAGCAGCGATGTCGCTGTGAATCCCCGGGAACACCGCTGTGCTCATGGCACGGTGCACCGCTCGAGGGAGAGCCGTTAGCGTGCGTTGAACATCCGCATGGATGGGGCGTCAGTGCTCTTCGCGCGTTTCTTCTGCGGAGATGGGCGTACGGTCCAGAGCCCTCCAGGCCCATGCGATGTATGCCAGGACGAAGGGGATGATGAAGGAGACGTAGGTCATGGTACGCAGCGTGAAGAGGCTGGAGCTGCTGTTGGCAATGGTGAGCGAACTTTGCAGGGAAACGGAGGAGGGGTAATAAGCGGTGTTGTTCCACCCCGCGCAGAGCAGCAGGGCAAGCACAACCAGCACACTGCCGATACTGCCCGGCCAGATGGCCCGCCGCCACCCGAGCACCCCGGATACCATGCCCCAGAGCACCAGGAGAACGCCGATTAGCAGCGTGGTCAACACAGCCGGCATGGCCAGCAGGTTGTGCAGGTATTTGTATTGCTCGAGGTACACATAACCATCTGATGCCTGGGTGGCATAGCCATAGCCGCACAGCCAGCGCAGCAGCCAGGTCAGGAAGAAAAGCAGGAAGAACCCACTCTCCATTTTCAGCCTGCGGCGACAGTTGGTGCGCAGAGCGTCATCCCCGATACAGCTCAGGAAGTAGAGGCAGGCCAGCACGCGGGTGAGCAGCAACACGCTTAGTCCCAGCATGAGGTTCTGCGGCACCAGGGCAGCCTCCAGTCCGTGCAGCGGGTTGGCCCAGTGGGAGATGACAGGCATGGCCGGGTTGGCCACAGCGGCTTTATCCACCACAAATTCGGCGCCCGTAAAGAAGGTGCCGACAGCGGTGCCGATGAGCAGCGGCCCCAATATGCCATTGAGTAGCAGGAAGATTCGGTATGTGTTGGTGCCTAATACATTGCCTCGCTTAAGCTGGAACTCATAGGAAACTGCCTGCACGACAAAGCAGAGCAGGATGAGCACCCACACCCAGTAGGCACCGCCGAAGCTCGTGCTGTAGAAGAGCGGGAAGGATGCAAAGAAGGCACCGCCGAAGGTCACAAGTGTGGTGAAGGTAAGCTCCCACTTGCGGCCGGTGGCCAGCAGAAGCATGCGGCGCTGTTCCTCGGTGCGACCCAGTGTCCAGATGAGCGATTGGCCGCCCTGTACAAACATGAGAAATACAAGCAGCGCTCCCAGCAGGGAGACCAGGAACCACCAGTAGTGTTGGAGTAAGGAAATATCGTTCATAATATCAGGCTGTATGGGTGTCGGTTTCGGGACCAGCGGCAATGGCCTTGCCCATGATGCTCAGCTCTGCAACCAGCAGCAGGGTGAAGAGACCGAGGAAGATGAAGAAGGTCGTCTGCACGGAGCTGACCTCCAGGCGAGAGATGGCAGCGACATTCGGCAACAAGCCCTGTATCGCCCAGGGTTGGCGCCCCACCTCGGCCACAACCCAGCCTGCCTGGCTGGCCACCCAGGCCAGAGGGATGGTAAGCACGACCGCACAGAGAGCCCATTTCCACCCTGTCCACTGAGGAATCCACTTACAGGCAACCAGTACCCCCACAAAGAGGGCGATAAAGTAGCCACCCAGCATCACCATGATACGGAAGCTGTAGAAGGTGAGCGGCACGTTGGGGACGAGTTCGGACGGGCTGTTCAGGTAGCCGTAGCCGAAGTAGGGGAAGTTTTCCCGCAGCTCAGCCAGTGCCGTGGCTTTGGATGCCTCGTCCTTGGCTTTGCGATAGGCTGCCAATGCGGCAATGGCTTTGCGGCCGCGAGCCATTTTTTCGTCGGCGGGCAGGGCGGTGCTGCCATCCGGCTGGGTGTAGCCACCCTCCAGCAGATTGCGGATACCGGGTACATAGCCGTCCGCCTTGTGTGTGGCCAGCAGGGAGAGGGCATAGGGCAATTCTACCTGGCAAAGGAACTTGCTGTCGGCCTCCGGTTTGGCCCAGTCAGCCCCCGGGCGCAGGATGCCACCCAGTACCAGCCCCTGCGAGAATCCGCCTTCATACAGGCCTTCGGCTGCAGCCAGTTTCATGGGTTGCTGCTCCGCAATGACTCGCCCGCTGCGATGCCCGGTATCGGCAGTGATGAGCGCTGCAACCAGACCGAACCACGCCGCCACTTTCATGCTGGCCATGGCAAACTCTTTGTGCTGCCCGCGCAGCAGGTACCAGCAGCTGATGCCCACCACAAACACGGCACCCAGTACCCAGGAAGAGGACACCGTGTGGCAGAACTTCACCACGGCTGCGGGGGAGAAAGCTACCGCGGCAAAATCCACCATCTCGTTGCGCACGGTGTCGGGGTTGAATTCCATGCCGACCGGGTATTGCATCCAGGCGTTGGCTACCAGAATCCACCAGGCGGAGAGTGTGGCCCCGATGATAGTCAGCCAGGTGGCTGCCAGGTGAGCGCGCTTGCTCACCTTATTCCACCCGAAGTACATGATCGCGATAAAGGTGCTCTCCATAAAGAAGGCCACGATGCCCTCGATGGCGAGCGGGGCTCCGAAAATATCCCCCACGAACCAGCTGTAGTTGCTCCAGTTCGTGCCGAACTCGAATTCGAGGATGATGCCGGTGGCCACACCCATCGCGAAGTTGATGCCGAAAAGCTTCATCCAGAACTTGGCCGTTTCGCGCCAGAACTCCCGCCCGGTGCGCACGTAAAGCGTTTCCATGATAGCCATCACCACACCCAGTCCCAGGGTGAGCGGCACGAAAAGCCAGTGGTACATGGCAGTGAGAGCGAACTGCGCACGTGACCAGTCAACCAGTGTTGTATCAATCGGTTCCATTGTCAGATTCAGAGGCTGCGCGGCCTGTCAGCTCGCAGGAAACCTGTTCCTGTTTCTCCCCATCCTCCCCCTGCAGGTAGGAGGGGAAGAAAAATGCCTTCAGCACCGCAAACATGATGAAAAGCTTAATGAGGATAATGCACCACAGCGTGCGTCCCAACGTCATGTTGCGGAAACCTTCTGCGTAAAATTTCACTATCCTGCCGAAAAGCATATCAGCATAATAGACTATTTCATTCGTTTGGCAAGCAGATAGTGAGCCTTAAAGGCAAATTTTCTTGTTCCCGGTGCTCATTTTGGCTACAATATCTTCGTGAGTGACGCTTCTATCAATCTTACTCTGTTATTTAATTCGGACTATCCTCTGATTCTGCCTGAGCCGTATGGGTTTCCGGAGCCGGGTGAGGGCAGTGTCCTACTGGCGAATTGTGCGGATATGGCAGAGTTGAACGCAGAACTGGCCCTTGCCGGTGGGAGGCTGGCGCAGATGGAGGGGCGATTGCATGCACTGAGCATTTATCGCTGTGAACGTCTGGCCGAGGCAGATGCTGTGTCTGTGTGCCTGAGTTTCGAGCTGTTGCAGCAGATGTCCGCACGTGGCTGCGGCATGGATTACTGCCAGTATGTGTCCCGGTGGAGAGATACCCGTTTCCGGAACGTGATGACTTTTCAGCTGCTGACCTTTCCGCAGGGCGCACCGGAGTTTGAGCTTCCGCAGGATGTGCCGTGGCTTTTCGACGGCGAGCACCGGGGGCAGCGCTTTGTGCTCACGCCGGATTTGGATGCGCTGGAAGCTTTTATTCAGCATCTGGCGGAGCGTGGTACCCGCGTTCCGGAACTGCGTATCGACTGCTTCTCCAGCGGTTCTGCAGTTATATGGATGTTTCCCGTGGAGACGATAGCACATCTTGCTGCTCTGGGAGGTGAAGTCTATTTGCGTATTCATCCTGCTATGCTTCTGCCGAAGACGGACGCCGTTTATCCGCTTTTCCGTTACCTGATGCGCAGCTCCCTGTGGCGCTCCCGCCTTACTCCTCCCACGTGTGATGAGGTAGAGGAAGGCGGAGATGGGTAAATATGTGTAACAGAAAAAAAATCAATGTGTAGCAAATAATACTTGCATGAGGTTTATGGAAGTGTTACACTGACCGCAACACCAACACACACTATGCAGATACCTCCGATTTCTTTGCTGACCGACGAAAAACTTTTGTGGATGGGTACATCGCAAAAGCCTGCTGTAACCCCGAGGGATGTGGGCGCATCTTTCATGCCCGGCGTGGTGCTGTTGTATCTGTGGGGGCATCTGGTGGCAGGGCTTCCTTTGCCGCTGGTTTTGCCTGCGGAGGTGGCAGGCTTTATGCAATCCGGGCATTGGCTGTTGCTCTTATTCGGTGTGGGACTCTTGCTTAAGCCCTTTGTGGTGAATCTCGTGCTGAAGCGTACCATCTATGTGTTTACGAACATGCGCGCAGTGGCGTACAGCTCCGCCTCTCGGGAGATTACACTGGAGGTACCTGCCGCAGAGATTCCGGCTATGAGAGTGGTGAAGCACAGCCATGCACGGGTGAGTCTGAGGAAGTGGGACGTGCAGGAGAATAGTGAGGGGCAAGCGGTTAACGTGCGCACCGGCTTCGACTACATCCCTGCGGAGGTGCCGGAATATTACACTGCCGGGCAGAGATGAACAGGCCTCTTCTCCTCTTTCTGCTGTGCTGGGGCTGCGTGCTGCTCAGCTCGTGCGTGTTTGTGTCGACGTCCGACGTTCTGGATAATGTGGGGCAGCAGGTTCCGGGGATCGAGCTGCAGAAGAATGAAGCCGGTGCAGGCACTGAGTATAAACCGAAAACGCTGACGCTGTGGGAAAAGGGTGACGCGTGTTACCTTGAGTTGCCTGTGGTATATGTGCCGATGGATTGCTCCCTGATTTCCCTGAATCTGTGGCATGGCAGCAGTCTGGGTGGCTGCGGCTTGCCGGATGCTGAGGCCTACAGTGCCCAGAGCGCGCCGCAGACATATTATGCCAGGCTCACGAAAGCGCAGGCAGGCATGCTTCTTGCAGATGAAAGTGAGTTTGATGCCGCCGCCCTGCATCGGGATAAAATACGTTTGTACCGAGCGGGTGAAGTGGATATGCGCGGAGCCCGCAGGCAGAAAACAGACAGTGAACGCCTGACAGAACGCGTGCGCCGATGCCATTTTCTCAGTGAATTGCCACATCAGCGTACTGTCGGCAATCAGTTGCGCCGCCCCTTGACCTGGATTCTTGCTGCGGTAGACGTTCCGCTGTCTGTCGGTGCCACAGCTGCTGCCTGGGCATTTGTCGTTGTTCTGGGGCCTTTTATGTAAAATAAAAAATCATGGGGATAAGTGATATGAATGAGTACAAAGGAAAAGTGGCTATTGTGACCGGAGGAGCGCAGGGGATTGGCCGATGCATTGCGGAAATGTTTGCGGCTGCCGGGGCGCATGTGTGTATTTTTGATTTGCAGGAGAATCCTTACTTCGTGGGCGATTTGTCGCAGGAGGCGGATTTGCGGGCATTCTGTGACAAAGTGCTGGCGGATTATGGGCGGGTGGATTATATCATCAACAATGCCGCGCCGCTTTTTAAGGGCTTGCCGGATTGCAGCTGGCAGGAGTTCAACTACGCTCTGCAGGTGGGTGTCGCCGCTCCTTACATGCTGGCTCATCTGCTGCAGAAGCATTTTGCCCCGGGGGCGGCCATTGTGAACATTTCTTCCTCGAGGGATCGTATGAGCATGCCCGGCTCGGAAAGCTATACTGCGGCAAAGGGCGGTATTGCGGCTCTCACTCATGCGCTGGCCGTTTCTCTTGCCGGGCGCGTGCGGGTGAACTCCATTTCCCCGGGATGGATTGAAACGCAAGGCGTCGAATACAGTGGGGCGGATGCCTCCCAGCATCCGTCCGGTCGGGTAGGGCGTCCGGAGGACATCGCCCACATGGTGCTGTATCTCTGCTCGGAGAGGGCCGGATTCATCACCGGCGAGAATATCTGCATCGATGGCGGCATGACGCGCCAGATGATTTACCACGCCGAGCATGGCTGGGCATTGAACTCATAGCAATAATTTTTTCTGTGAAAAGATGAAACAATTTATCCTCGGCATGCGCCTTATAAGGTAGATGATGAAGAACAGTAAATGGAACCCGATGGATTGGTCGCTCAGCACATGGCTGCTGCCGGTGGCTCTGGTCGCTGTGGCCTGTCTCAGCGTGCAGGTGGTCCGGCAGCGGGATGTGGTTCGCGAGCTGTCTCAGGAGAACGTCACTCTCAGACGACAAGTGCTGGATATTGCTGATATGAGTGTGCAGCAGTATATGCATAAGCTGTACGCGGAGTACAAGCCCGCCCGATATGTGCAGGGGAATACGCACGAGGGAGGCGTTTATTGCTCCTATTCTCTGCCTGACGAGGCAGGGCAGCAGCTGATGAGTCGGCGTGAGGCTATGCAACGGGAGTTCGGCGCACTGTTGCCGCCCTTTCTGACCCCGAGTATCCTGGTCTATGAAGGGCTGCCGGCCTCGGAATCTCATATATCATCCACCCCGGGCGAGGGAGAAGGATTTTATACGGTGGAAGTGAGATTTGGTTTTGAGAAAAAGATGCCCTGATATGCCATGAAACGCTATATTGCTCTTCTCTTGTGTGTTATGAGTGCTGCCTTTGCGGAGGATGAATCCGCCTTGAAGCGGTACGGAGACGTATTGCAGAAGGAGGTGGAAATATTGCGCACCATCACGGACAACAGCTCGGCGGAAGCGGCTGTGTCGGCTCTTGCTGCTGCCGAAAAAGAGTGCAATGAGCTGTTTGAGGCCATGTCGGAAGAGGATGTGGCCCGGACAGACGATATGCCGGAAGAAAACGAAAAATGGAAACTGCTCTACAACCTCGAGAAAGCCTTTTTCTACGGCTCTACCCGCCTGGCGGAGCTGCTGACTGAAGATGCTTCTCTCGGCCTTATGCCGCAGCCCATTACCCCGGAGGTGCAGGCGGCTCTGGCGGAGGAAGTTCCTGCTGAGGGGCGTTTCCGCTTCGGCAGGCTGACAGTGACCTACTCCGGTGGTCCCGGATTTTCTACCGATACGGCGTGGAATATTCAGACGTCCAATGGTTACTTCCTGGAGCGGGCGAAGACGGGAATGCTGGCTGCCTCCATCTTCCCGGATGACGTCTCCCTGCATGACTGCGAATACATGGGCGAGAACCTGGTGTGTACCACCTTGTCCACGGTGCGAGACGGCGTTCGCTATGAGTTTACTCAGTGGCTGAATGTGGCGCAGGCCTGCAGACAGTACAGCCCGCAGGAGCAGCAGGCGGCTGTGCAGGAAAGCTGCCGTGCTATGTCGGAACTGGCAGAGGCTTATGCCGGTGTGGTGGATGCTGCGAGTGCTGCTGCCGCTGCAGGGCGAATCTCTGTCCTCAATTTTGATATGCGGCTGCATGAAGACGCACTGCACTCCCTGCCGCCCCAACAAATGCAGGAGGCCAACGCGGCTATGGCTCCGTATGTGCTCCGACTCCTCGAAGAGCACAAACGAGTGAAACAGCAGAAATATTACGGCTGCGAACAGCTGGAAATGGCGCGCTGATATGTTTATACGCATGGCACAGCCTTTTTCCTTCCGCAGCTGGCGAGGCGAGTTCGTGGACGCGGACGGGCAGCATATTGCCGAGGCGGATTTCGGTGTGCGTTCCGGGCATGATGTGCTGCGGATTCGGCGCGGAGACGATTGTTTCGAGATGGTGGCAACAAGTGCAACGTTCCATGGTTGTGCGAGTTCCTGGGGTGGCGGAGGAACGTTCGTGCTCAACGGCAAGGTGCTCTACACCTTCACCGCGAAGACACCGTATGAAATCGAGGTGCTTACTGCCGGAGCACGCCGTTCGCAGCGTGTGCTTTATACGCGTCTCGACTCGTGGAAACGCCGCTTCTGCTGGGCGTATCGGCAGGGGACAAGTTGGTTCGCCGCCTGGCAATATGCCGGTCGCGGCAATTTGCATATCGGGGTGGATTATTGTCTGGCCTCGCTGTTTGATATCTCGACTCGCCGTGTACCGGGGCGCCGCCCGCACCCGCTCATGAATGCGGCGGATGCCGCCGTGTGGCAATCTCGCCCCGAGGCGGAGCAGTTGCTTCTGCTGGCTCTCAGTGTGCGCCACCTCTGCGGGGATTTCCCGGGCAAATCGCGCATTGCGTTCAGTTCCCGTTTCGGGAATTCCTGTCCCGATGTCCCTTCCTTTATGCCCTCGCAGAACCCGCTGCTGCATTGCTGCATCCGGCCGGAGATGTTCCGCCCCCGCTATGTGGGTGAGTTTCTGGCTGTGGGAAATCCTGTGGCCGTGTTTCTTATTCTGCTGGTCTGGCTGCTGTACGCCACGACACCCGGCAGCGGCGTTTTAGCCCCGGCTATTGTCGTCACTGTTCTCGCGCTGGGGTGGATACTTATTTGCCGCAGTGCGCACAGTTACGAACCCGCCGAGTGGTAACGGAACAATAAAATGCACGCAGCCCACAGAATAACTGCGGGCTGCGAGGAGGGGGCGACTTCTGTATTCGCTTACAGATTCTCCCATTTCTGCCAATCGACGGGCAGAATGCTCGGTTCCGTGCATTCCTGTGTCCCGCTTGTAGAGCAGGAGATGATATATCCGGGATAATGACTGAGTTTTTTGAGTCTCATAGCATCCCGCAGGCTCAGTGTATCTCCGAACTCGCTTTCGCGCATGTCCTGCGAGTACAGCACAGCCCAGCAGAGCCTCTCCTCCGCATCCCGGAACCAGACGTGCGGTTTGGCCGCAGTGGATTTGCTGCAGTGCACAGGTGTGCAACCGTTGCTGCTCAGGTAGTCTAATACATGCTGCAGGGGCTCCGAAGGTGCGGCACAGCGTGTGAGGCTTGCATGCGGTGGCCTTACCACACTTTTCTCCGTCTTGGGAATATCCTCTTCCTGCAGAAGCTTGTTGTATGGAGTCTCCTCCTGGATATAGGTGCAGAAATCACTCCAGGGTAAGTTCTGCATGTGGCCGATGAGCCCCTGAGCGTCATCAAACACGGTGATTGCGGAGGGAATCCCCAGATAGTACATGGCGGTACAGGCGCGGCGGCGCCCACGGTATATCACACTGCCGGTGGCAAAGGAAAAATCTTTCCATTGCGTGTGTGGGGTTTGATGCCACATTTCTACGCGTTCGCTCAGATATCGCAGCGCAGAGAGCTTGCCCGAATACTGAGCCTGCAATGTGGCGGACTCAAAATCTGCTTCCTCGCGCATCCACTCCGCGAAATCCGCCCATTTGCCTTCTGCCATGGCATCTCGGAAGAGGCCGGCGACTATGTTTTCGTTCAGCTGCTCGGGGCGTAAGCGCTTCTCGGTCGGGGGCGCGCCATCGTTCAGGCATAGCGTTGTTTCCCGGAAGGGAATGGCTGCGTAGATGAGGGTGTTCTCCACACCGGGACATGGTGGTTCCATCTCCATGGAAATGGCGTAACGCTCGGCGGCTGTGTTGTAGTCCAGCTTCACCGTGCAGAGGTAGCAGGCGAAGTCCTCGCCGTAACGCTCCCGGATTCGCTCCGGCAGGTCACTGAGCTCTCGATAGGAGAACGCCGGCTGCCGGCCGTTTACTACCGTGTCCACACATACCATGGCCTCACTGCCATCCTGCGCAATAACCCGTAAGGGAGCGTTGCGGGAGAAGATGTCGTGCGGATTGCACTCTGCCACCTGCCAACCGCCCCCGGCAAATGCCGCCGCCGCTACGGCGTGCCCCATGGAATAGCGGCTGAGCCGCTCGTACTGCCGGTGTGAGTTCAGCGAGTTGTCGCGCTCCTGCTGGAGTTCTCCCACTTCCGGCGAGTCCTGCCAGGAGGGTGCGTCTACCAGCAGTTCGTGCGCGGATGCGTACACATACCCGCTTGCCTGAATGGTGTCTCCTTCTTTCGGCTGCAAATCTCCCTGAATTTCCGGGCTCACAAATACCTGGAGCTGCACAGCGTCGTTGTCCACCATAGGGCGGATGGTGTAGATGTTCATAGGCTGGCCATCCACCATATCGGAAGAGATGCTGACAACCTGCCCGATGACAGTGGCGTAGGTATCCCCCTCATCCTGCATGAAGGAGCGCATCCTCGCCATGGAGAGGCAGAAGGCGTAGTCTTCCGGCGGCTCGCAGCCGTGCTCCCTGCGGTAGTCCTCGCAGTGCATTTCGAACATGGGGCCGGAGGTAATTCTGATCTCCTCTTGCATGGGGCTGATGTTCTCTGCCACCAGACTGAGGAACCATAGGTAACGGCTGCTTGTCTGCATGCGTGTGGGGTACAGCAGGGCCTCGGGACACTCTGCCAGCAGGTAGTTGCCATTCTCCTCCATGAGCTCTACCTGTCCGTCTTCCGCGTCTGCCTCTTCCGGCAGAGCTACCAGCTCCAGATCGCTGGTAGCCCCATTGCAGTTCAGGAAAAGGGAGCGTTTGTAATTGAAGCGCTTGTTTTTATGATCCGCCTGTATGATGCACAGAAGTGTAGGCGCATCGAACAGTCTCAGCGCCAGGTATTCGGATTCTCCCTGTGGAGCAGAATCAAACAGATTGCGAATGTTGAAGTTGGGTGCATCCCAGCGCTGTGTGATAACCGGAAAAATGCCCTGGAAGAGCTTGAAGAGTACTGCACTGTTGAAAATAGAGCTGTAGCGGTCTATGCCATCGCGCATCGCAATGGGCAGGTACTGGCTGTGTTGCAGGTCGCTGTTCAGCCATTCGCCCCGTCGTTTTACAATCTCCGGACCCAGCAGCTCCAGTTCTCGCGCATCGCCGCTGCCGCTGCAGAACAGGCAGGCGTAGTATACATCCAGCTCCGGATACTGCGTGTCGCAGATTCGGCACTGCTCCTGCGACAAGTGCGAGATGTCCAGCACAAAGTCACACAGCGGTGCAAAGCAGATACAGGCCTGCCGCTCCTCGCGGGTGGCGAGAATTTGCGGGTGCTCCGCATCGGGATGGTCCGTAGGCTGAATATCTCGGAATCCTGCCTCTTCCAGTAAGCGGTGAACTTCACTGCTGCAGAGCAACAGGGCACTGGTGAGGGTAGGGAGCTCAGAGTCGCTCCCCGGGAGTGGAGCGACTCTGTTCCTGTTGGTGTGAAAATTACTATCCATATTGTGCTTATTACATTTTTGCTGTGAGCGTGGCGTAGTTGAACACGTCGTAGTGCGGGCGGCTCAGTATGGCGCGCAGATTCCCTCCGCACAGAGAGAGCTCCAGGCTGCCATCTCGGTGTGCTGCGACCAGTTCGCTCGTCTCAGGAGTGTAGTAGCCGTATACCTCGTCGTCCTCCTCATCATCGCGCAGGAAGGTACCCTTGATACGTGTGAGCGCCAGGTTTTCCTCTGTACGGGGCAGGGAGATATTCCAACCACGGCTGCCGAAGCTGATTTGCTGCTTCCGGAGGGTGGAAATGACGCGCCCATCGCTGTGGCAGAGCTTAACATCATAAACACCATCGATGGAATAGCTGATGTTGAGCATCTCGATGAAGCTGCGAGGGGACTCATTGTAACGGTTTGTTTCCTCGACTACGGCTTTCAGTATGTCGAAGGTCATATCCTTCACAAATGTGCTCAGCTGCATCACCTCTCCCTTCCATTGAGGATAGCGCAGATTGTCATCGCAGTATTGTGCCACAATCTTCTCGCTCAAGCCGCTATAGCGGAAGTGGTAAAAAATACGCCCCGGTCTGCTGAAGAAGTATGGGTTGAGATTGTATGCATTGTTGCAGCTCATCACGAATAGCTTGCGCGACTCGAACACGCCGTCCAGTATATCCAGCAGTCCCGCCTGGCTGGCAGCCTCCGACTCTCGGTAGGAGTATACCTTGTCGAACTCATCGAAAATGACCATGCAGGGAACGTCGATGCTGTGCAGGAACGCGGCCATGCCGGCTGTCTCATACCCACGGTTGATGATGATGGTGGCATAGCCGAATTTCTCAGCCAGAGTGGTGGATATCATTTTTGTGGTCAGCGTTTTGCCGCTTCCCTTCACGCCGGAGAGCAAGACGCCGAGATTGTGGTTGGCGCGGCTCATGAAGGTGTTGATAACCCTGTCTGTGATGCGCTGATGTTCGCCGTAGATTTTTCCGCTCGGGCGGAAATCCTCTATACGGCGCAGGTAGTACTGCCCGGTTCGCTCATCTTTCTCCAGAAGATAGGTGCCGCAGGGAAGTTTCCGGGAAACCTCCAGTGTGGACGAGCCGGATACACGGATGATATTGTCGTCCTTGATATATTGAGTCATAGTAAATTGTGTTGTTTGTTATACAGTTGATAATACAGCGGAGACAGGTACATCATCCCGATGGGTGTATCCGCTTGATATGGGGATTTCGGCTCAATGTCGGCAGATAAAAAGGCACAGCTGCGCAGCATCGGCGTATGTGCTTTTTTCTGACCGGCAACGGGTCGGTAAGTTGAGGGTTGTTAATTCAGAAAGTAAAGCCTCCGGGGAGAAGAACAGAGACACGCTGCAAACGTGCAGGTGTCGTCATTCTAGCGCTATGCAGGATGTTGTCAAGAGAAAATGTGATATTATGTCAAAAAAAGTATTTTTCCTATACAAAAGGAGCCGGGTGGCAATCTATGACGATTGCCACCCGGCGGTTGTTGATGAGGAGGGATGTTAAGCCTCTTGGTTCTGCAGCATGGCGGCGGCCATGCTGTTGCCGCTGCGGGCTGCGATGCGCAGAGCGGTGAGTGCTTTTTCAGTGTCTTTGGGCAGAATGGTGCCCTGAATGAGGCACATAGCCAGCACGAAGAGTGCCACGTGGTCTCCGCTCTGGGCGGCGGACTCGAGGTTGGCGATATCCTCGCGCGTCTTCACCTGGGCGAAGTAGACGCGTGCAAGCTGATTCTGAGCCTCGGCATGGCCGGCAAAGGCGGCGCGTCGCAGGTGCTCTGCGCCTTCCTGTGCATGGCCGGCCTTGAAGGCGAGGGCTGCCTGCTGGTATTCCTGTTCGGGGTCCATCATTTTGCGGGAGCAGAGAATTCAACCTTGAGGTTGTGCACCTTGCCGTTGAAGCTTTCGCCTACCGTCTGCAGGGGCAGAATGAAGGTGGAGCGCAGACCCTTGGTGCGGTTTTTCCAGCCATTCTCGCGATCCTTGTAGTTCATGAGCGTCAGGGTGCCGAGTTCCTTGCCGTCCACCAGCAGCTGGGTGTTCTGGGGCTTGCCGATGAGCTCGAGCTTGACCTTCTTACCCACGGGCAGCTTGCCACCGAAGGAGAACTCCATGGTGTCGTTGCGGCGGAAGCCGACGGTGCCGTCTTTCATGACAGCAATGAGCTTGCCCTCCGGGCCGCTGAGCAGTACCTGCTCGGTACCCTCCGGAGCAGCTGCGAGCTCTACCTCAGCGGTGAGGTGGTAGTTCGGGCCTGCGGCCTTCTCGTTCAGCTGCAGGGGCAGGGCGGCGGGCGTTACCACCACCGGGGCGTCACCGGCGCGGACATTGAGGGGATTCAGCCCGGGAGCCTCACCAATCTTGTCTGCCAGGGCGCGGTGCTGCTCGAAGGTGCCGGGATTCTGCTCTGTACCCCACATGCGCTGGCTGAGCACATCTGTGGAAGTACGGAAGATTTCCCAGATGTCGTACATGCCGTAGCCGGAGTGGCGGAGGTCGCACATGTCGTTCCAGATGGC
This sequence comes from Akkermansia sp., assembly GCA_045636905.1. Taxonomy (GTDB): domain Bacteria; phylum Verrucomicrobiota; class Verrucomicrobiia; order Verrucomicrobiales; family Akkermansiaceae; genus Akkermansia. The sequence goes on along the minus strand of JAZTYL010000025.1, from coordinate 76,420 downwards.
GAAGGTGGAGCCGATGAGGTTCGGGTGACCTGCGGGGATGTGGTAGTTACCCACATAGTTGGGGCGCCAGCTGTTGTACTGGAAGGGGTTATTGAGCGTGGGCCAGTAGTAGCCGGCGAAGGGAACGATGTAGAGGTGGCCATCGTTGGTGTTGATGAGCTTGTAGCCGGCGTTCATGGCCTCTACCGGGTTCTGCCACTGGCTGCTCCACAGGTTCATTTCCACGCCATCGGCTTCCACGGGGGTCTTGCCGGGCTTGTGGGTAAGGCTGCCCCAGATACGCGGGGTAAAGCCGCGGCTCTTCACATACTTGAGCAGGCCGTCGGAGTATTTGCGGTAGGCCTCGGAATCGCCGTAGAACTCATCTGCACCGACGTGGATGACGCAGCCCTCCAGCGGAGCCTTGCCGGTCTCGGCATCGGGCAGCAGGTATTCATCCAGCACTTCGGACACGAACTTGAGGGTCTCGGGGTTGCCGGCGTCGATGTGGTCGGAGCGGCGGCCGGGGTTGCCCATCTTGCCCTGGTAAATGAGGTCCGGGCGCACCTTGGTGAAGGAAAGGGCGTGGCCGGGGGTGTCGAACTCGGGCACAATGTTCACGCCGCGCAGCTTGGCATAGTCGATGAGCTCGCGGAACTCCTTCTTGGTGAAGAAGAGGTCCTGCGCGGTAAGCGGTACGCCGTTTTTGCCCACCATCTTGCTCTCCAGGCGGAAGGCGGTGTAGGCCTCCTTGAGCGGGTCGTGGCCGTCCTTCACATACTCCTCGAGGAAGATGTAGTTGTTGTTGATGACGAGGTGCAGGTCGTTCATCTTGTACCAGGCCATGGTATCGATGGCCTTGCGCAGGTCGTCCAGAGTGTAGGGGGTACGGGCGATATCGAAGAGAACGCCACGCACCTGGTAGCGGGGTACGTCGTAAGCTACACCGCAGGGTACGCTGCCGCCGGTCTGTTTAAGGATTTGCAACAGAGTACGGGAGGCCCACATCAGGCCGGTGTCAGAGGGAGCAGCAATGAAGAGCGCCTTCTCGCTGACCTTCATGCGATAGGACTCGCGCACGGCTTTCTCATCCACGGCGGCGCCGGAGGGCGCCTTTGCAGCCATGGGGGCGTGGCGAATGAAGCAAATCTGAGCTTCGGCGGGGTTCTTCACGAACTCGACCTCGCAGTTGCAGATGGCTTTCAGGTCGGCGCTGATAATCTCGTTCAGCTCGGGGGCGGCGTTGCTGTAAATCTTGACCTTGTCGCCCACGCGGAACTCGCCCTGACCTCCCTTCCACTGCAGGATGGAGGGGATAACCTGCGGCTTGGCATTGACGCCATCGGCGGCCTGAGATTTGCTCTTTACGATAACCTCGTAGTCCTTACTGAAGGCCTCCTTGCCATCTTTGGTGACACGGAAGTTGACTTTGACTGGTGTGTCGCTGAGTACGCGGCGCACCTTGCCATCAGCTGTGATAATCTGCTCGTAGTCTGCACCCAGGAACTGCACATCGGCGCCGGGTACGGTGGGGATGCTCAGCGTGTCGCCGGGAGTGAGAGTGGCGGGCACCGTGAGGCTGTCCGCTATCTGTTTGGCATCTTGTGCGGAGAGGGATGTAACAGTCATGGACGCTAACATCGTGAGGATGGCTTTCGTTGTCATGATAATGTTATAATAGTGTTTTGGGGTGAATTGTCAAGTAAATGTTATCGGGCTGCGATTTCAATCCAGGGCAGGCGGCAGGCCGCCGGGGCGCAGACAAGCTGTGTGGGCAGCTCCAGCTCATGGAGCGTTTGCTGCATGGATTCGTAGGCTTTTTCGGGGGTGTTGCAGTCCTGGCTGATGTGTGCGAGCACGATGTGCTGCAGACCCGGGTGGGCAATCTGGCGCACAAACTCGCCTGCCTGTTCGTTGGAGAGGTGCCCCCAGTTGCTTTCGATACGCTCGATGAGAGCCATCGGGCGACCGGAGTTGTAGAGCATCTCATTATCGTAGTTGGACTCCATGTAGAGCCCGTGCACGCCGGAAAGCAGGGTGTCCATGCCGCGCAGGATACGCCCCGTGTCCGTGATATAGCCCAGCTTTGCACCTTCGCATTCAAAAAGATAGCCTACAGGGTCACTGGCATCGTGGCTCACGGCAAAGGGAGTCACCGTGAAGGCGCCTATCTGCACCGGGCTGTTCTGCTCGATGTAGGTGAAGCTTGTGGAGGGGGAGGCCATGCCCCGCAGATCCTGCCCGAGGTAGCGTGTGCAGTATATCCGCAGGGCATCCTTTTTGGAGAGGATACCCAGGCCGCAGGTGTGGTCCGTATGCTCGTGAGTGAAGAGAACGCCGGAGAGGTCGCGTACGGCCAGGCCGCACTCTGCCAGACCTTTGCGTATGCGTGTGGCGCTGATACCGGCGTCTACCAGCAGATGGGTGCCACCGCCGGAGATGACGGTGGCATTGCCCTTGCTGCTGCTGGCGAGTGAGGAAAGGCGAATCATTACTCGGCCTTGGCAGGTTCCTCCGTGTAGCCCGGCAGTGTCTCGCTTACAAATTCGGGCTCTACGTCCTTCTTGGTCAGCTTATCGAGCGGGATACCCTTGTACTTGCCGGTCTGTGCCTGCAGGAAGGCGGTTACATCCGCCACCAGAGCCTCGTTCGGCGTTTTGCGGGTCTGTGTCTCAAACATGATGCGCACCGCATCTTCCAGCTTGCTGACGGTACCGGTGTGGAAGTAGGGAGCTGTGAGCGCGATGTTGCGCAGGTTCGGCACGCGGAACATGTCCTTGTGCTCCTCCTTCTTGGTGAAGTCGCGCAGACCGAAGGCCCCCTCCGTGTACCCCTTGGCATGGGCGCGCAGCGGGGAATGCGTGTTGATGTACTCGAAGCTCTGGCCGCCCAGGGTGGGACCGGCGTGGCAGGTGGCGCAGCCATAGGTCAGGAATGCCTCCATGCCGTCCTTCTGCTGCCGGGTCATGGCGTTATCATCTCCGGCCAGGTAGAGGTCGAAGGCGCTGTCCGGCGTTACCAGCGTACGTTCGAAAGCGGCGATGGCATCCGTAATGGTTTCGCCGGTAATGCCCTTATCCCCATACACGAGCGGGAAGAGAATGCGATACTCCTGGTCCTTGGAGAGCTTGTCGGCGATGGCCTTCCAGTCCTCCGGGTGGCTGTAGCCCATTTCCACGGGGTTGAGGGGCGGGCCACCGGCCTGCTCCTTCAGGTCTGCGGCGCGGCCATCCCAGAACTGGCGGATGTTGCCCTCTGCATTGTAAACAGTGGGAGCATTCACGCCACCAAGCTGCGGCTTGCCGTCCGGGCCGGGTACACCCTCGGACTTGGCCAGATTGTCCGTGCCGCCCTTGGTGAGGTCGTGGCAGGAGGCGCAGGACACTTCATTGGTGGTGGAGAGGCGGGTGTCGAAGTACAGGCGGTGACCCAGATATACCTTACCCCATGCCTTGGCCAGTGTTTCGCGGTCCGGGTTGGTGGAGGGATCAGGCAGGCCCCACACATAAGCGGTGTGCTCCTTGGCGGTCATCTCCTCGGGGCGGATGGGGGCAAAGGCGCGTTTCATGGCCTCGCGGGAGCTGTAGTGGTGGCGCAGCAGAGTAACATCCGTCTGCGTAAGTCCCTTGCCCAGGTGCACCATCGTGTAGAGGGCGGGGGGCATGCTGCGGGTACGCAGTACCTGATCCATTTTCAGGAAATCAACATTGGCGGAGCGGACACTGCCATCCGGCTCCAGGGTGAAGGCTCGCTGAGCACCCTCGATATCGCGCTTGACCTGCCCCAGGGACAGGAGGTTGGAGAGGCCGTTGAAGGCGGGAGTGGCGCTGTGGCAGTCTGCACATTTGCTCTGCAGAATCTTGTCCGCCACGGCTTTAGCCTGCTTGGGGGTGGAAGGCACAGGCAGCTGCTCATGGCTGCCTGCCGGCATCAGAATAGCCGCTGCCACACCGGAGAGACCGATGAGAACGGCTGCTGCGCAGATGCCCTGAAGGTACGGAGTTGCTTTTTTGTTCATAACACTCAGAAGAAGTATACGCTGGTATTCTACCAGTTTTCTGTATGAATACAAGCATGAAAGTGTTTCATGCCGTCATTTGTGGAGCGGCAAAATTAAATGCGACACCATGAGGGAGCATAAAAAGGTGTTCACCATGGTATAGTTAATTCGCCGGAACAAACCGCACCATCTCATCGTGAAAAACACAGGAACAAAGACCTCTGCTTTTCTCCGAAACAAAGGCAAGCATATTACCGACTCCGGACGCCTGGAAATCGAAAGTAAGTGCTGACGGGCGTTTGTGTGCTTGTGCCTCAGTTATCTGTTCTGTCTGCGGATGTAGCACCTGCCGCTTTCAGCAATGCCTCACACTCTGTCGCTTCATTTTCGGCGGCTAACTGTAAAGCTTTTTTCCCATCCGGATTAATAGCATTCACATCCGCGCCGGCGGCAAGCAGCTCCTTTACGCAGTTCGTATTTCCACTATTAGCGGCGTACATCAAACTGCTCCTGCCGTCTTCATCAACAGCATTCACATTAGCCCCGGCGGCAAGTAGCTCCTTTACGCAGGTAGATTTTCCATGTTTAGTGGCGAACAGCAGACTACTCATACCGTCTTTAGCAACTGTATTCACATCTGCGCCGGCGGCAAGTAGCTCTTTTAAGCAGTCTGTTTTTTCATTTTTTGCGGCGTGCATCAAACTGCTCCTGCCAAAGGAATCAACAGCATTCACATTAGCCCCGGCGGCAAGCAGTTCCCTTACGCAGTCTGTTTTTCCGTTTTTTGCAGCAATCATCAGACTACTCCAGTCTCCTTCATCAACAGCATTCACATCTGCGCCGGCAGCAAGCAGCTCCTTTACGCAGTCTGTTTCTCCACTTTCTGCAGCGAGCATCAAACTACACAAACCGTTTTCATCAAAATCATTCACATCTGCGCCTGCTGCAAGCAGCTCCTTTACGCAGTCTGTATTTCCTCTTGCCGCTGCGAACATCAGACTACACCATCCTTCTTCATCAAAAGCATTCACATCCGCACCAGCATTAAGCAATCGCTTCAGAGTGTGAACATGACCATGTTCTGCCTCCCGCAACAGTAAGAAGTTCTTCTCTGATTCTGACATCGCCTCAATATTCACTGTGCCGGAATCAAGCATCAGATGCTCGAATTCCTCCGGGTTGTTTGACAGGGCATACAGCACCCGGCTCTCACCAAACATCTCAATCGCTTTCTCCGCTATCCCGGCCTTGATAAGCACTCCAAGCACTGAGGCATAGCCATTATTCTTGGGATTGACTATAAAAGTAGCCCCAATCAGGGCATTTATGCCATTTTTATCAAGGTAATTCACATCTGCGCCTGCTGCAAGCAATTCCTTCACGCAGTCCGTTTTTCCACTTATTGCAGAAATCATCAGACTACTTCGGCCTTCTTCATCAACCGCATTTACATCTGCGCCGGCTGCAAGCAGTTCCTTCACGCAGTCTGTTTTTCCATATTTTGATGCGAACATCAAACTGCTCCATCCTTCTGAATTGACCGCATTCACATCTGCGCCGGCGGCAAGTAGTTCCTTCACGCAGTCTGTTTTTCCATATTTTGATGCGAACATCAAACTGCTCCATCCTTCTTTATCAACAGCGTTCACATCTGCGCCGGCTGCAAGTAGTTCCTTAACGCAGTCAGTGTTTCCTTGTTCAGCCGCGAACATCAAACTGCTCTTGTCCAATATATCGGTATCATTCACATCCGCACCTGCGGCAAGACTCGCACGGAGAGACTCCATATCGCCACTAAAAGCAGCTTTCCTCAAAGTTTCATTAATTTCTTCCTGAAAAATAATCATATCTGTTTTCTTTTGTGTTCTCCGTTTGATAATTGATAGCCTCAGTCAGAACATTACTCTCATTCATAGTAACTCCATACTGGCTTCAAACAAAGCTTCTATTAAAGTTAGTCTAAGTTCCTTGCTCGTTTCACTATCTTAGCACCGCTTAATAATAAGTACAGCAAAAAATGGCACAGCGTCAAAAAAAAAGTACTTTTCGGCGTTTCTGTTGAATCTTTAATTGTAAGTTGCAGGCGCGTTTAAAGCGTCATTCATTTGGTCTTGAATGGAGGCTCTAAAGTTGGGAGAAATGTACGCTGTAAACATTTTTTGCGCGTTAAGACGGAATGTTTTGATGGGTTCCATTTGATTAAAGAGCTCCATGCGGGTTTTGGCGTACAGGTGAATATCCGGATATCGGTAACCGGTAGGCTGAGGCATCAGGAATGCGTTGTGAATATGTTTTGTACTCTTGGTGCTTAAATCCTGCTGGTAAAGGAACTGTTTTGTAACGTCTTGATTACCCGGTAGCCCGAATATTTTTTTGCTGATTTTGCTGTAAGTCGGCAGATAATACTTGGCATCAAAGAGCCAGAACGAGTCTTTGCGCTCAATGATAATATCCTGTTCCATGTTATCAGTAGAGGCTTTTAGCTCGTTATTTTCCATGAACTTCCATTCCGGAGACTCTATGGAATATTCATTGCGTGCGTCATCTCCCATCACCTCTCGGCATACGTCTTCCCAGATGCAGTGGAAGGCCGTGCTTCCGAAGAAATACTCCTCTTGCGCTTCATCATCCCTGCAGTGCCGTTTTTCCAGATATGCTTTCAGCGTTTTCAGAATATGGCGGCGGCGCGAATCGAACTGGCTGCTCAGTTCGTTCTCCAGGCAGTGAATCAGGTAAGCGTTTTCTCCCAGCTCTTCCACGTCCTCTTCTATAGCTTCTACAACCGGTAAATCCAGTAAGTCAATCAGCCCGAATGTTTGTAATTGGTGGCAACATTCTTTTACGATGAGGCGGTGAAGCCGAGTGATGAAATGGTCTTCCGCATCTACCAGACGGCGCGTGTAAGTATCCATGTAAATGGGCTCGTCATCCTGCATGTGAGGAATGTTGAGATTGATGGTACGCTCCCAAAGAATGCGGCCGTGTTCATTGGTGGCGATACGTTGCTCATCATCCCGGTATTCGCCGTTCTCTGCATAATCGGTAACAATTGACACCAGTTGGGCCAGATAATTGTCGGTTTCTTTTTCCTGTAGAAGATTATCCAGATTTTCTGTTCTTTTTGTTTCGTAATGGCGGATTACCTGCACGAGTTGAGAGAACACCTGCATGCGTGATGAATCCGCGACTACTTCTTCATTTTGCCGTTCCGGTCGGTGTAAATCAAATTGTTGCTCATACTTTGGCAGAGAATAGACCAGATGGCCTTTATAACAATAAAGCCCTACATAGCTGAAGACATAATCCCCTTTGCCGATAAAGGTATCCAACAGGGATGCTTCGTTTTCTTCGTCACTGTTTATATTCGTACTCGAACGCTGCTTAACAATGTTTTGTTGCAGCAACCTTACCAAGAGTGCATCCGCGTCCGTTTTGTTATCCGCTTGTTTGCCGAAGCAGTTGATAATCTCTTCGCGCGTGTATGCCGCACGTTCCCTCACCCAAGTGAGGGTTGATAATTTCGACTTCATTGTTTAATCGAGTGAAACAGCTTATCAATAACATCCGATATTGAAGAAGTTGCGTTGTATGTTTCATCAAAAACATCGCAAATCTTAGAATATCGCATGTCTTTGTTGTCTAAGTTGAAAATGCTTTTACGCTTGTGTTTTGCTGCGTCTTCGAATATGTACATTAACACCTTGTTTTTTACAGCAGAAAGGAAATCTATTTTATTACCAAGCTCTGAGCCTTTAAGGAAGAATGGCCCCATTTGCTTATCTTCGTTGATGCCTTCTTGTTGCAAAAGAGTATTAAGGCGATTTCTCAGCAGCATCCAATCCTGCGCGAAAGCACCCTCGGGAGTGCCTTTATTTATCCCAATGTATTCAAAACTCCAACGGCGTTTGAATGCCGTATCCATTGGGTAGACGCCTTGGTCCGCGCTGTTCATGGTTGCCCAGATGTACATGTTTTCGGGGATTGCAATTCGTTCGAAGGTATTGCTCTGTGTTTCTACTGAATATTCTCCGGAAGTTTTTAATGCGGCTCTGATGTTGGCAACCGTTATTTGCAGGTAGGCTTTCAATTCTTCGGACGGGGTAATATCATATTCGCTCTTGCCTTCACTATCTCGGTCTAACAGCTGAAATATATCGCCGAATACCGCAGCTACGCGAGCACGATTGATTTCCTCGATAATCAACAAGTTATCTTCATTCGGATTTGCCATCGCATTTGCCAAAACCCTGGCAAAAGGTCCGGGCACGAATCTGTACTTAATACGTTCATCCCCGGTTTCATTCCCCTCATTATCCTTCACTTTTTCCATTACGGGCTTATATGAGCCCACGAAGTCAAAGTAGCTGTATTCCGGATGAAATGTTACACGCTCTATCTGCTTAAAACGTTTTGATTCATTTTTCAGTAGATGACTCTTACCCGTGCCGGGAGCCCCGAAAATGATGCGATTACGGGAGTCGTTCATATCTGTCTGTGCGGATGTTTCTTTTTTGCGAGTTGTCGGTGTGTTGTGTGCTGCTATTGTACGCCATACTTGTTCATAGTATTGTTCTCTCAAAGCTGGCGGAAGTCGCAGAAACAGTTTTTCAAAATCTGAATCATGATCGAGGTCTCCATCATTCGAAAATTGGACGAATGTTTCCTGCGCCGTAGAGTTAATTAATTCTTTGTTGTCATTGAGCTCTGATAAAGATTTCTGAAGCGAGTCCACGATACCTTCGTCAGAGTCTTCTTTATTAGTTCTTATATTTTTGTATCTATCGATGGCATCCGACATGGTCTTGAACATCTCATCGATGATTTGGATACAGTTCTCTATTGCCTGTTTGATGTCATCTTGAGTGGCTACGTCGTTTATTTTGATTAGTTTGTAGACAATTCTTCTATTGAAGTGGGATTTGCTTATTTTTTCACATGATGTTATAAAATCAATCTCATTTTTGAGGGTGTGGAATAGAAAACGATGTAATGATATTTTATATTCTGCTATATCTTTTTCTTCGTCAGATAGTTCGTGTAGTAGTTGGCTGTATGTCAATATGTAATAAGCCTCATTGTTATTCAATGGCGGTTCCTCCAAAAAAGCAGGGTATCCTCTTGTTCTGTGTATTTTGTTATCAGTTTTTATGATAGCAGATATACCAATGGATACCGGGGTCGTTTCGCCGGGCATCAGTTGGTATTCAATATAGTTGGAGCTTTGGTTGAGGATGAATTCCTCTGTCGTTTTGTTGTTACCTTTTCTGGGTTTCACATGGTGCTCATCTGTGAGGCCCTTCTTTAGCGCCTTAAGTAATTCATCGGCTGGCATAATTGTTATATTGTAAAAAGTTTTACTTGTTTGTCAAGTAAAAACAGCTGAATATGGCTCGTATTCAGACTTGCTCAGTTGCTGCATCGCCAATTTGTCAGCAGCTGCCGTGGAGGGGCAACAAGATGATTCGGGCATACACTCTGTGCTTCTGTCCTGTCGCCATACAAAAGAAAAATCCGGCTTGTTCTGCCTCGAACAAGCCGGATTTGTATGCAAACGAATGCGTGCTCTGTATGCTTTACAGGCTGTCGCCGAAGTCCTCGCGGAACTTGGCGGCGAGCTGCTCCTGCCAGTCGCTCAGCGGCTGCAGGCGGCCGAAGAAGAAGCGCAGCACTTCCGGCTCTTCCACCCACTTGAGGCCGCCGATGAGGTGGCGGTTGTCGTACAACCACTTCACGCGGTCGGCGCAGTATTTCACCTGGGAGAGGGTGAACACTCGGCGCGGGCAGGCGAGACGCACCAGCTCCAGCTCGGCGTAGTTCTCGGAGCCGTCCGGGTTACGCTGCTCGGAGAGGGAGCCACGCTCCATGCCGCGGATGCCGCCGGCGATGTACAGAGCCGTGGCCAGGGCACCGGCGGGGTACTGCTCGTGCGGAATGTTGGGCAGGAACTCAGAAGCGTTGATGTGGGCACCGAGGCCACCGGCGGGCTTCACCATGGGCACGCCGTAGTCGGAGAGCTCCTTCACGAGGTACTCGATGAAGATGGGACCCTGGTTGATGATTTCCTCGTCAAGCGTCTCCATGAGACCCACGGCCATGGCTTCCATGGCGCGCACCTCCATACCGCCGTAGGTCAGGAAGCCCTCGTAGAGCGGGATGAAGGCCTTCATCTTGAGGATGAGGCTCTCGTTGTTGGAGATGATGGCACCGCCGCGGGCGAAGCCCAGCTTGCGGCTGGAGAAGTAGATGAGATCCATGGCGTCGGCCAGCTTGCGGATAATCTGAGCGATGCTCATATCCTTGGCAGCGGCCTCGCGGGTCTTAATGAAGTAGAGGTTGTCCTGCAGCAGGGAGGCATCCAGCACAGCCATGACACCGTACTCCTTACACACGGCGGCTACCTCCAGCATGTTCTCCATGGAGAGCGGCTGGCCACCGATGAGGTTCGTACCGGCCTCGATACGTACGAAAGGAACGTGCTCCGGGCCTACCTCCTCGATGAGGGCGCGCAGGCGGGGAATGTCGAAGTTGCCCTTGAAGGGGAGGTCGAGGTTGGGATCCAGGCCCTCGGCGGTGATAAGCTCCTCCACGCGGCCGCCCTTGCGGGTGATGTGGGCCTTGGTGGTGGTGAAGTGGAAGTTCATGGGAACTACGTCACCCTCCTTCACGAACGTCTCAGCGAGAATGTTCTCGCAGGCGCGGCCCTGGTGAGCGGGCAGGAAGTGCTTGGTGCCGAACACCTGTTCGATGACGCGAGCCAGACGATTGAACGTCTCGGAGCCTGCGTAAGAGTCGTCAGCCTGCATGGAGGCGGCTACCTGGTTATCGCTCATGGCGTTCACACCGGAGTCGGTGAGCATATCCATGAACACATCCTTGTTCTGCAGCAGGAAGGTGTTGTTGCCGGCCTGCTTCAGCAGCTCGACGCGCTGCTCGACGGGAGGCAGGAACAGTTTCTGCACCACGCGCACCTTGTGCATCTCCAAAGGAACCTGGTGTTCTTCTTTGTAAAACTTGACGACGGACATAATAATAAGCGGTATATAGTGTTAACACGCATTCGGACGATGCGCGGCGCAATACTAGCACGTTGAATTTTCCATGTCAAACATTTTTCAAGGCATTATGTCGTTTTACGCTTGCAATGTCATACCTATTATGACAGAATGACCACATGCCCCCATACACGCTCAGCGACCCATACCATGACTTCGATTCTAAGGAGGAGCGTGCCTGGCTGGATGCTATCACCGCCAAGCAGGGGAAGGGGATTACGTCGAGCGATTTGCACTGGGTATTTCAGGGCTACCTGCCTGCCGGTACATACGCGGAGTGCTGCAGCTACCTGCGGCCGCTGTACGATTTCCTGCATTCGGAGCACAGCTACCACGACCTTTGGGAAAATCTGGTGGAAGTCTGGGTACCCATGCACATCAAAGAATTGCGGGCAGATGGCACGCTGCAGGCGGTTCTGGGGGAAATCTGCTCCATCTTTGAGGAGAAGCTGGAGCTTTACCTGCGCGGGGAAGTTCACCTGGGGGATATGGAGCTCTGGGCGGTTTCATATCTGTATTGCACTCTCCTGGAGGACATGCATGAAGCTCTGCTGGCTCGCCTGCAGCAAAGTTTGCCCGGGCGTATGCTGATGCTGGCTTTATGCGGGTATGAGCGCGTGAAAAAGCCGGATAATATGGGTATTATGGCCGAGCATGACTTTTACTTCCGTACTCCGGAGTCGGTAGCAGCTCAGATAAAGCGTGCTCAGGGCTACTCGGATATTCGCGCATATCTTGCCGGACTGGAGGCAGAAGTACTGGAGGCTGCAGAGCGCGGAACTGCCCCCGAGTCGCAGTTGATGCAGTGGGATAATCTGCTGAGTACGGAGGATACTCTGACCATGCACCTGCCCGGCGGCCCGCTCTATACTGAAAACTAGAAAACGATGGCTAAGAAAAAAACACGTTCTGCAAAACCTGCGGTGGCGCGTATGCTTCAGCGCGCGGCTGCCTCCTGTGACTTGCCTCCGGAGCAACAGGCTGCTTTTTATTACGGAGCCGGACGCGAGCCGGATGCCTTCTGCGCGGCAGTGGCGGCTGGTGAGCCTGCCGCCGTGTCGCACGCGCTGGATGTTCTGTCGGCTGCTCATTGGCTGCGCCCGCGGGATATGGCTCGATACGGCAGCCGTATGCGGGCGGCCCTTTACGCTGCCTTGGGTTCAGGGAACCTGCAGGATGCTGCGAAACGTCTTTTTTACGATGTGGAGTGTCGCATGCTGGAGACGTTGCTCATTCGCGCTCGGCATTCTGAGCCCGGCCCGGCACAGCAGCGTGCGCAACGGCGTCTGCTCGCGGAGCAGGAACTGGTGCGGTGCCATTTCGGGGACTGCCCGGATTCTGTGCCGTATAAGTCCTGGCCTGCTGTAGCCGCCCCGGCAAAGCTCCTGCGCAGAGCTGCGCGAAAAGGCTGGTTCACCGCGCAACAGGCTGCGGAAATGGAAGCCGGGGAGGAATCTATCCTGATGCGCCTGATTCATGGCGCCTCGGAGGAATTGCCGGCCTTTTCTGCGCTGAGCTCGTCCTCGCAGCCGGCGGCTGCTCTCTGCTACTTTTTCTGTGAGCAAAAACGGGATGTGTGCCGGTGGCTGGTAGCTCCTTTTGCGGAGTTGTCGGATCTCTGCGGCGTGATTCTTGCTGCGGATGGCTCGTTCTGTTACGTGACGGATGATTGGGGAGACATATATGGCTGTGTGTAATATGAGTTGGAAGAAGCGCCTATTCATCCTCTGGCTGCTTATCGTGCTCGGCCTGCCGGTGTATTATCTGCGCCCGGATTGCGATTGGTACTATGCCCGCTGGGGGACGCCGGAGCAGATCGTGAAAAGCCGTATCAATTTTGATAATCCCCTGTACGAGGATGAAGGAGTGTATACCCGTGTTTTTGTGGTGCGCCCTTCGGCTGAGACTCTGGAGCTACTGGGAGCAGACTCGTTTGAGATAAAAGTGCAAGAAGCGCAACAATCTTTTCTACCCCTGTTGCTCCGGTATGAGCTGCCGGGGCCTTATCGCTTCTGGCATTGGCATGTGCATGGCTCTGTGGATTATGTGGAGTGTGGCAATGGTTTGCTGCTGCTGCGCGACCGCAGCCGCAACAAGGGCGGGTTGACTTCCTCGCGAATGGAGTTCTGGGAGTTGTCTGATTTGTGGGCTCAGCACCCGGCCCATGTGGTTATTTTCTTCCTCTGGGGCTGGCTGGGCTTCATCACTCTTTGCCTCACGCCCTTTATACTGGTACTTTATTTTGTTCTGCGGCCCTTTATACTGGTACTTTATTTTGTTCTGCGGCTCTTTATCAATCTTTTCTGCCGCAAAAAAACACCGACCACATGAGCGGTCGGTGTTCGTTAAATCGTTACGCCATTATTATGGCATCTTGGGGTACTTGCTGAAGTCCGGCTTGCGTTTTTCGAGGAAGGCGCGGGAGCCTTCGTGTGCTTCGTCGCACATGTAGAAGAGCATAGTGGCGTCTCCCGCCAGTTCCTGGATACCGGCCTGGCCGTCCAGCTCGGCATTGAGGCCGGCCTTAATCATACGCAGAGCGATGGGGGAGTGCTGCATCATCTCCTCCGCCCACTGCACATATTCATCCTCCAGCTGGTCGAGGGGTACAACCTTGTTCACCAACCCCATTTCCAGGGCCTCCTGAGCATTGTACTTGCGGCAGAGGAACCAGATTTCGCGCGTCTTTTTCTGACCGATGCAACGTGCCATGTAGGAGGAACCGAAGCCGGCATCGAAGCTGCCCACGCGGGGGCCGGTCTGGCCGAAGATGGCATTCTCTGCGGCGATGGAGAGGTCGCAGACAACGTGCAGCACATGGCCGCCGCCTATGGCAAAGCCATTCACCGCAGCGATAACAGGCTTGGGCAGAGAGCGAATCTGCTTCTGCACGTCCAGCACGGAGAGGCGCGGTATGCCACCGCGGTCCACATAGCCGCCGTAGCCCTTCACATTCATGTCCCCGCCGGCACAGAAGGCAACATCGCCGGCGCCGGTGAGCACGACAACCGCCACATCCTGCATCTCGCGGCAGAGGTGCAGCGCATCGCTCATTTCAGCCGTGGTAAGCGGGGTGAAGGCGTTGCGATAGCGCTCGCGGTTGATGGTGATGCGGGCGATGCCGCCGTACTGCTCGAAGAGAATTTCCTCGTACTGCTTTATCGTTTTCCACTCGCGTTTCATGATGGGTCTTCAGTATTGTGTGTTAAATTGGGTGTAGAGGGCGGCATCTGCCGCACTGTCGGTGAAAGCTTCCACGAACACGGGGCGGCCGGAGGGCGAGGTGAGCGCTGCCAGGGCGGCAGGCCATTCGTGTTCGTTATGCACGCTCAGACACTCGAAGCCGCAGCTCTGAGCCCAGGCTGTGGCTGTAGCGTGGTGACGACCGCTTACCAGCGGGATGTCCGGTGTGGGAATGAAATCGAAGATGCCGCCGCCGCCGTTGTTGAGCAGGAGAATACGCACGTTGGCCGGTATGCCCTGCAGCCACAGTGCGTTCATGTCGTAGAAGAAAGAGAGATCCCCGCAGATGATGTACTGCGGGCGCTTATCTCCCATGGCGTAGCCCAGAGCGGTGGAGAGTGAGCCCTCGATGCCGTTTACACCGCGGTTGCACTCCACCTGTGTGTTTTCCGGCAGGGGATAGAGCTGGGCAAAGCGCACAGCGGAGCTGTTGGCCGCGTGCAGCACGCTCCCCTCCGGCATGGCGCCCAGCAGGTCGCCCACCAGCTGCATGGCGCTGTAGGGGAACTGCGGCACGGGGACAGGCTGCAGCCAGCGCTCGGCATAGCTCTCGTCTCCCTCTTCGGCAAAGGCTGCCAGCAAGTCCCAGAGTTCGGCCGGGTCGCCTTCTATCACGCGGGTCAGGCAGCAGAAGGTGTCCACCACAGAGCCATCCGGGCAGAGATGCCAGTGCTCGCGCGGCGGGTTGTTGCGCAGCAGAGTTTTCAGGCGTTTGGAGATGATGCAGCCGCCGTAGGTAATCAGCAGGTCGGGGCTCATGTCTGCCTCCGGCTGCGGGCCGAGCACACTGTCCGGCTGAGTGATGGCGCTTGCTGTGTTGCAGAGGTGTTCCCCCACGATGCCGAATGCTTTTTCCTCGGCAAGCTCTGCCGGTATCTGTGCATCCTGCGGCAGCTGCCCCAGCAGAATGAGGCGGCGCGGGCAGGCGGCCACTGTGTCCAGCAGCTCGGTTTCCTCGTCCGCATCCATGCGGGCCAGCTCTGTGCGGCGGATGACTCGCACTGTCGGCAGGGGCTCCGCCGTGGTGCCGAAGAGCGGCTCGCTGAGCGGGAGGTTGATGTGCACGGGGCCTCCGGCGCGGTGGCGCAGCTCCAGCAGAGCCTCATTCAGCAGGCGGTTGCGGTGCAGGTGCTCACTGTCTGCCTCGGGAATCTGTACACTGGCGCGGCACAGTGTGCCGAAAACTCCCGGTTGCGGCAGTGTCTGGCCGTCCTGCTGCCCAATCCAGCATTCCGGGCGGTCTGCAGAGATAACAAGCAGGGGCAGGTGGCGATAATATGCCTCGGCCACGGCGGGATGGAGGTTCAGCAGGGCGGAGCCGGAGGTTACACACACGGCTACGGGGGCCTGAGCCTGTGCCGCCCACCCGCAGGCCACAAAGCCGGCGCTGCGTTCATCCGTCGCACCGCGCAGCTCGAAATCCTCCAGAGCTGCCAGTGTAGCCACGATGGGAGAGTTGCGGCTGCCGGGGCAGGCCACGCAGCGCGTGACGCCGTGCGCACGCATGAGGCTTACCAGGTCGCGGATGGATGGAGTACTGCTGATTTCTGCCATACCCCAACACATTAACATATTTTTGAGCAGGCTTCAAATGCCGTTCGCGTCAGCTCGAAAGGCATTTGCAGAAATCGCCTCGCATGGGGATTCTTTTTATCTTGCCAACAGTGGGCGGAGGTGCTAAGCTTGCAATGATGAAAAGACTCATACTCGTTTTAACCCTGTTGCTGGGGCTGCTGCCCATGACCTCGGCGGGGGAGAACACAAACAAAATTATCGATGGCCTGCTGGGGCTGGGTGTGCGTGCCCTGCAGGCAGAGCAGGAGCGGCGTGCCGAGGCCGCAGAGCCGCCGGCAGCCCCGCAGGACGATGCTGCCGCAGCAGAATCGGAGAAGCGCAGCTGGAAGGATAAGGGGCGCGACATGGTGGAGAGTCTTGTCAATGGCACCATGGGCGCCACGGGGGATAAAACATTCTCCCAACTACTGGCCGAAACGGTGAAAAAAGCCACGGATACCCTTATCCACGAGTATAAAGAACAGTACAAACAGGAGGGCCGGGAGTATGCCAGAGAAGTGGGGGACATGATTGTGGGCCGCGTGCTCAGCGACCCGCGGATTGAGAACTCCATCTACTCGCTTCAGGCACTCTGCTGGGGTATTGTCGTGTACTTGACTCTGGTGACACTGGTCATGGTGTTCGGGCTGATACACCTCAAACGCAGCTATGTGAAATTGCTTGCGGCTGTGGAGAAGCTGCAGACCAAGCCCGGGGAATAGCCGGATACAACTCTGAACAAAAAGAGAGGATTCGGGGTATGGTGCCGAATCCTCTCTTTTGTCGGTAAGTTGTTAAGCTGCTGGTTATCAGGCGCGGATGATGTAATCTTCCCGTCTGGGTTTGGGCTCGTGGATACCACCCTCTGCCGGGTAGCCGAGGATGCAGATGGCCAGCCCCTCGTACTTGTCTGCCACGCCCCATTTCTTCATGAGCTCGCGGCCTTCTTCCGTATCGAACATCTGCTTGCCGCGGTTAATCCAGCAGGAGCCCAGCCCCACAGCATGAGCCGCCAGCATGAGCGTGCCCATCATCAGCGCGCTGTCGTCCCGGCCGGTGGGGACCGTCGTATCGGTGAACACGAGCACGGCAGTGGGAGCACCGTACATGGGGTCTTTGTCCGGGCCCCAGCCCATGATGCTACCGTTGAGGATGGAGAGCTGTCTGAGCGTGGCGGCATCCTGCACCACAACGAGCTGAGGGGTCTGCAGTCCCTTGCCGGTGGGAGTCCAGGTAGCGGCCTCCAGCACGGCGTTCAATTCCTCCTCCTTAATCTGCTGCGTCAGGTATTTGCGGCAGCTGCGGCGGTTGCGGATATCAGTGAGTGTCTCCTGCATTACTTCTGCTGGTTTTTGGCTTCGTCCACATGCTTTTTCCAGTCGGCAAAGCGCAGACCATGTCCGCGGTAGAGCATTTTACCCTCTGCGTCCACCACCACAATGTGCGGGATGCCGTGTATATCCGTGGGGCAGCCGGGCAGGGCAGCAGCCTCCGGCGAGCCGTACATCACAGCGGCAAAGGGAGCATTGTAATGTGCCAGGTATTCGCGGGCCTTCTCCGGAGTGCTGTCGCAGGAAAGCAGAATCACCTCCACATCCTTATTGGCCATCATGTTGGGATATTCCTGCACGAGGCGGGGTGTCACCATGCGGCAGGGACCGCACCAGCTGGCGGAGGCCAGGAACATGTAGTATTTCGCCTCTGTGCTGGGCTTGTTGCCACTCAGAAAGGATGTTTTTTCGATGGCCTGAGCCATGGGGCTTGCAGCCTGAGCAACCTGGGTTGTCTGAGCCTCCTGAGCCGTGGTCAGAGTCGCGCAAGTCAGCATGGCAAGAAAAAAGTTTACAATTCTCATATACGCTTCATCCTAGCAGATGCGCGGGTTCATGTCAATCTAAAATCCCGTTTCGCTCCCTGTAAAAATTTTTGAGCTGGAAATGGGCAGAAAAATGTGGTACAATGCGCGCGCTATGTTATCTGACCGTACAAAAGCCGGCATTGAACGTGCGCCGCATCGCAGTCTGATGCGTGCCACGGGTATGACTGATGAGGACATCAGAAAGCCCTTTATCGCCATCTGCAACTCCTTCAACGAGGTGATTCCGGGCCATGTGCACCTGAACAAGGTGGCCGCTCTCATTAAGGAGGAAGTGCGCCGTGCCGGCGGTACACCCATCGAGTTCAACCTGATTGGTGTGTGCGATGGTATTGCCATGGCTCACCACGGTATGAAGTTTTCTCTGGCCAGCCGCGAGCTGATTGCCGACAGTGTGGAGACGATGCTCTCCGCCCATGCCTTCGACGCCTGCATCTGCATCCCGAACTGCGACAAGATTGTGCCCGGCATGGTGATGGGTGCTCTTCGTTGCAACATACCCACCATTTTCTGCTCCGGTGGTCCCATGGCTGTGGGCAAGGGCCGCAATGGCGAGGATCTGGACCTCAACAGCGTGTTCGAGGCCGTGGCCGCCTGCAAGGCCGGCAAGATTTCCGAGGATGAGCTGCACCACATCGAGTGCAACGCCTGTCCGGGTGCAGGTTCCTGCTCCGGCATGTTCACCGCCAACTCCATGAACTGCCTCTGCGAGGTGCTGGGGCTGGCTCTGCCCGGCAATGGTACGCTGCTGGCTCTCTCTGAGGAGCGCAAGGAAATGTGGCGCGCCGCTGCTCGCCGCGCGGTGGAAATGGCGCTGCAGGGTGGTCCGCTGCCCCGCGACCTCATCACCGAGGCGGCCATCGACAACGCCTTCACCTGCGACATGGCCATGGGCGGCTCCTCCAACACCGTGCTGCACACGCTCGCTTTCGCCGCAGAGGCCGGTCTGGATTACGACCTGCGCCGCATCGACGAGATTTCCCGCCGCACCCCCAATATCTGCAAGGTGGCTCCCAGCAGCCGCTTCCACATGCACGATGTGCTGCGCGCCGGTGGTATCATGACCGTGCTGGCTGAGATTAACAAGATTCCCGGTGCGCTGAACACCAACGTGCCCACCGTGAGCGGCAAGACGCTCGGTGAGCAGATGGAGGGCCTCTCCACCCAGGACCCCGTGGTTATCCGCACCATCGACAACGCCTATTCCAAGGATGGCGGTCTGGCCGTGCTTTTCGGCAATCTGGCAGAGCAGGGCGGTATCGTAAAGAAAGCCGGCGTGCTGCCTGAGATGATGGTGCACCGCGGGCCTGCTGTCATTTTCGAAAGCCAGGAGGAAGCCTGCGCCGGTATTCTGGCCGACAAGGTGAAGCCGGGGGATGTCGTTGTGATTCGCAACGAAGGTCCCAAGGGCGGTCCCGGTATGCAGGAAATGCTCGCTCCCACCAGTTATATCATGGGTAAGGGCCTTGGCAACTGCGTGGCTCTCATCACGGATGGCCGTTTCTCCGGTGCCACGCACGGCGCCTGCATCGGCCACGTATCCCCCGAGGCCGCGGAGGGCGGTCTCATCGGCCTGCTGAAAGATGGCGATATCATCTCCATTGACATTCCGAATCGCTCCCTCTCCGCTGAGCTGAGCGACGAGGAGATTGCCGCGCGCCGCGCCGAGTGGCAGCCCACCATGCAGGAGATTTCCGGTAAGTGGCTCAAGCGCTACCGCAAGCTGGCTACCAATGCCAGCCGAGGCGCTGTGCTGCAGTAAAGAAAACACACCCACAACACAAAAACAATGAGCGAAGAAAGCAACCAGCTGGCTACAAATGCCAACCCGATTGTGAAATACTTCTCAGAGTTCAAAGTGCTGCGCGAGTGCGGCAAGGACTTCTGGCTGACCAACTTCATTCAATTCTTTGATGGTCTGTCGTATTTCTCCCTTATCATCGTGTTCACCCTCTTCCTGAAGGATTACTGCGGTTTCCGTGATGCGGACGCTCCTTTCTGGGTGGGTATGTACACGCTGTTCCTGTCCCTGTTCGTGTTCGCTGTGGGCACGATCTGCGACATCATCGGTTTGCGCCGCACCTACCTCATCGGCTTCATGCTGTTGATCGGCGGTCGTATCATCATGGCGCTCGGCTCCGACTTCGGTACACAGGTGCTGGAGATGAGCCAGGATGCCTCCCGTTACTTCGTGATTGCCGGTATCGGTATCCTGTCTTTCGGTACGGCGTTCATGAGCCCCTGTATTTCCACTTCCATTCGCCGCTTCACCACGCTGCGCGCCCGCCCCACGGGCTTCAACTTCTACTACCTGTTCATGAACATCGGCGCTCTGCTTGCCGGTTTCGCAGTGGTAGACCCCATTCGCGGTGCGTGCGATGGTGTGGATGGTCTGTTCTGGGTCATTAACTTCGGTACCGCCTGCAACGTGGTGGCCTTCATCTTCACCCGTTTCATCGATGAAAACCACTACGCCGTACCCGAGGAGCGCATTGCCAAGAAGGAGGCCGCTCAGCGCCGCCCCCTGCAGCTCATCGGTGAGGTGGCCCGCGAGAAAGCCTTCCAGAAGCTTATCGTCTTCCTGGTGCTGACTCTCGGCGTGCGTCTGGTGTTCACCCTGCAGTTCCTCGTGATGCCGCAGTATTACACGCGTACCATCGGCGATGACTTCGATCTGGGTATCATCAACTCCTTCAACCCCTTCATCATCATCACCGGTCTTATCATGATCATTCCCATCCTGAACCGTTTCTCCACGGTGAAGCTCATGATTTCCGGTATGTCCATCTCTGCTGCATCCATGGTGCTGCTGGCTATCCCGCCGGAGTGGTACTTCATCCTCCCCGGTATTGAGACTATTGGTCAGGCCTACTTCTTTGCCGTGGCCGCTCAGATTATCATCTTCGCTGCCGGTGAGCTGCTGTTCAGCCCGCGTTTCTCCGAGTACGTGGCTCGCGTGGCTCCCAAGGACAAAGTGGCATCCTACATGTCGCTGTCCGCTCTGCCCATGTTCATTGCCAAGCCCATCAACGGTGTGGTAGGCGGTTTGCTGGTCTCCTACTTCTGCTACGATGGTATCGCTGCCAAGATGGATTCCGGCCACATCGACTTCTGGCACTCTCCTGAGCTGATGTGGACGCTCTACCTCATCATGGCCGTTATTTCTCCGCTGGCTATTATCCTGACTAAGGACAGCTTCGTGTCCGACCACCCCGAGGAGGACGCTGCTGAGAAAGAGGATGAGGCCGAGGCTGCTGCCGAGGATGAAAAAGCTGCCACCCAGAACGCCTAACCCATAGAAAATCTCATATACCATGTCTGATACAACAATCAACGCCGGGCGTGAGACTCGCGCTAAGTTCTGGCCCTTGTTCCTGCCGTACCTTCTGTTGCTGCTGCTGACAGTTTCCGGCGTGTATAACATGCTGGGGGTAGTAGCGATTCCTGCCATTATTGTTTCCATGCTGATTCTGCCGGGCTATCTGGTGGTCATTCGCAAGGTGGCTATCGGTCGTCTGCATGATGCCGGCGTGAGCGCCTTCTTCTACTGGGTGCTTATCGTGGCCGAGTTCCTGGCAGCCGGTGTATACTCCGTGTTTGCCCGCGATGCTCTGGTCGGTGCTTCCATAGCTCCGGACTGGCTGGACGTCGTATTCCAGGTGCTGGTGTTCGGTTTCGGTATTGTGCTGCACGTGTTCCTGCTGGTATTCTTCCTGCTGCCCTCACAGGCCGGCACGAATGATTACGGCGAGAACCCCGCTTTCCCCGGCGTGCCCTTCACCGGTACCTCCTGGGGCGGTATTATCGAGGATATGCTCAAGCTTCTTCTTGTCATGGGTACGCTCGGTTTCCTCTGCAACCTGGCCATGAAGCCCTTCGAGCAGACCTCCGCTACCGACTCCCTCGTGTCCCTTATCCGCAAGGGCTCCCTGGAGACGGAAAAGAAGACCGGTGAGGAAATTGACAACGTGTATCTGCGAGAACTGGCTACCGGTGTGAAAAAGGATGCTCAGTTCGTGAACACGAAGGACGCCACCGGTCGTACTCCCCTCATGTGGGCGGTGTATGCCAACTACAACAACCCCGAGGACGCTCTCAAGCGAGACCTTGCTCGCCTTTACTACGTGCAGAATCTCCTGGCTCAGCCCGGCATCGATGTGCAGGCCAAGGATAATGATGGCTTCACAGCTATGCACTGGGCTGCCTGGAGCGGTATGCCCTACTGCACTCTGCTGCTGGCTGAGGCCGGTCTGGATATCAATGCCCAGGAGAACAACGGCTACACTCCGCTCATGCTGGCTGCCCAGCGCGGCAACTATGATGTGGTGAAGATGCTGCTCACTCTCGGTGCCCGTGCTGACATCAAGAATGTGGAGGGCCGTATCGCTCAGGAGATGGTGAACAATGCAGAGGGCGCTTACAACAAGCGCGATACCTTCATCTTCTCTCTCATCTTCTCCAAGGAGCGCGAAAAGGCATATAAGGCAACTCAGGCTCTGTTCTCCGAGCAGCCTGCAGCTCGCAGCTTGGCTGAGCTCTCCGACGATATGGCTCGTATGAGCGGCGAAGCCCGTGCGGAGCGTATGGGCGCTGCCATTCTCGAAGCTGACAAGGAGAGCGGCCTTACCGTGCTGCTGCAGACCGTGCAGGGCGCAGCTCAGGCCGAAAATACGCAGGAGTACGACGCCGCCATTCACTACTTCGTGCGCGGTCAGCTGAAGGCTATTGCTGCTCTGGAGGCACAGCTTGCCAAGGATGGTAAGCCCGTGGCCGTTTCCTGTGTGCAGGCTAAGGACAAGGAGGGCCGCAATGCGCTGGATATTGCGCTGCAGTTCGGCCTCACCAAGACTGCCGCTCACCTGAGCACGGTGCTGCAGCCCACGGCTCCCGCTCCGGATGCTGCTCCCGCCCAGCCGGATACTCCCGAGCTGCCCACCCCGGCGCTGGATGCGGCTCCTGCTGAGGAGATGTCCATGGACGATGCACCCGCTACCACGGAGCTTCCCCCGGCTCCCGCTGCCGAGACTCTCGACCTGCCGGCCCCCGCTCCCGCTGAGACTCCCGCAGTTCTCCCGGAGGTGTAAGAGCCGCGTATAACGCTTCATTCAGGGCAGCAGAACTTCGGTTCTGCTGCCTTTTGTCTATCGTTCGGGTGAACTGTACTCCAGAAAAACGGGCTGATGCCTTTTCCGCATCAGCCCGTTTTATTTCTTGAAAAGAGAGTGTTCTTATTCTGCCTCCGAGCAAGTGTAATCTTTGCCGCAGTAGCGGTCCAGGATGCGGCGCGGAGCTTTGGCCATATCGACCAGAACCAGGCAATCCAGCGTACCGCCGAAATCCTCGTCGATGCCGAAAGAAAGCATCTTGCCACCCAGGCGCAGGTATTGGCGCAGCAGCACAGGGATGCTCTTGCCGTCCGGCTCGATATCCGCCACAAGTGAGGTGAGCAATCGGAGCTCGGGCAGGGCAGTGGGTACCAGGCGTGCGTCTTCGCTCAGGAGTTCTGCATTCACCGGCGGGTTCAGAGCCGTGGCTTCTGCCGCGAGCTCCGGTAGCATGGCATGTGTTTTCAGCCAGGTGAGGATAAGAGCTCGCGAAGCAGGGGTGTACTCCCCGGAAACGCTCACGGTGCCGTAGAGGTAGCGATATTCCGGGTGGCGTTTCAGGTAGTGGCCGATACCCATCCAGAGCGTGTCGAGCGAGGCGGGGTGGCGCTGGTATTCGCGGCAGATAAAGGCGCGTCCCATCTCCAACCCGTGCTTCATGACCTCCATCAGTTTGCTGCCGAAGCGGAAGAATGCGGCATTGTAGATGCCTTTCGGCCCCTGCGTGGCCAGGATTTTGTCTGTCCTGCCCATGCGGTAGGCACCGGCCAGGCGTTGGGCACGGCTGTCCCACATGACGAGGTGGGTAAAACTCCTGTCGTATTCGTCCAGGTCGATTTCCTTGCCTGAGCCTTCGCCGACAGCGCGGAAGGTGTGCTCGCGCCGGATACCTATTTCGCGCAGCATGTGCGGAATCTGTTCGGCCTCCACGGCGTAGACCTTCAGGCCGCCGGTGGTTTCGGCATACAGACATTCTGCGGGCAGGGATTCAATCTCGGCCCGCAACACTTCTGCCGGAGCGGATTCCGCTATGGGCTCCATATCGCGGGGCTTTTCGGCAGAGGAAGTGACGGTGTGGGGATAGCGCAGCATCATGCTGCTGAGTCGCAGAAAATCGGAGAGAGCGGGGTCGGTTTCTGTCATGGCTATAGTGGCAGGAGATATAGCCCTGCCCAGGCGAATAGTGTGGCGCATGCGCCCGTCCCGCAGAATCTCGCGGGCCAGGAAATTGGAGCGAATGCCTTTGTTGATGAGGGAAATGAGCTGGAAGAAAATGCCGGTGCGGCCGGAGATGTGCATGGGCACAACGGTGGCGCCGGTCTTGCGGATAAGGGCGGAGATATTGGCCTGCCAGGGGTCGTCGATGACGCGGCGATCCCGGTGAGAATAGGTGGCTGCCGAGCCGCTGGGGAACACGAGGATGCAGTGCCCGGCTTTCAGCCAGCGCAGGATTTCGCGCATGCCGGCCATGTTGGCGCGTTTGGCGGCTTCTCCGCCGTACACATCCACCATGATTTCGTAGGGGACCATGCCGCGCACGCACTGCAGAAACTCATTCACCACGATGCGGATATCGCTGCGCACGCGCATGGCGATATCGCCGAACATGAGGCCGTCCGACATGCCGTGCGGGTGGTTGCAGACGATGACACAGGGGCCTTCCTTCGGTATGTTCTCCAGGCCTGAGAGGTCGTAGAGCAGGTTCAGATATTTGCAGGCCAGCTTGAAAAAGTTCTCCTTGCTGCCGGCTTCCCAATCATCTTCTATGTGAGCGTGAGCCACATTGAGCGCGTGCAGGCCGAGCTTCTTTTCTGCCCACAGTACCAGCCAATCCGGCAGTTTTTCGCCGCCGCTCACAAGCTTGCGCAGGTCGGTTATTTTCTCTCGTTTTGTCGTGCTCACAGTCTCTCCGTGCGTGTTCTTCTTTGTACTATAACACACTAAAAGCCTTGTGTCAAACGGGAATTGCCGTCAAATGAACATTTGTTCTTTTCTAACGAACGCTGCTGAGTGCCACCTCAAAAGCCCGCAGGGTACTGGCCGCAGAGGCAAGTCCCTTGCCGGCTATGCCGAACGCGGTGCCGTGGTCCGGGCTGACTCGCAGGCGAGGCAGGCCGATGGTAGCGTTTACGGCTGTGTCGAAGTCTATGAGTTTCAGCGGGATGAGCGCCTGGTCGTGGTAGGGTGCCACGATGGCATCATACATGCCCTGAGCTGCATCCCGGTACACGCAATCCGGCACACAGGGACCGTGGAATTCCGCGTCGGTTATGCTCTGCTGCAGCTGTGTCAGAGCAGGGGCTATGAGCGTGTTCTCTTCGTTGCCGAAGGCTCCGGCTTCTCCATTGTGCGGGTTGAGGCCGGCCAGGGCAATACGCGGGCGGCTTTTTCCGGTTCGCTGCAGGAAACGCGCCAGCAGGCTGCCTACACGCACGATTTCTTCCGTACGCAGCAGGCGCGGCACATCTGCCAGCGCCACGTGCGTTGTACACAGAGCTACGGTGAGACGCTGCCCTGTGAGGCACATGGCAAAATCCTTGACTCCCAGGCGGTCCGCAAAAAACTCGGTCTGTCCCGGGTAGGAAAAGCCGAGTTTGTGCAGGGCTTCCTTGCAGATGGGGGCTGTCACCACGGCGTCGATACTTCCGCTGCGCAGAGCCTCTGCGGCCAGCTCCAGATGTTCCAGCGCGGCTTGGGCTGTCGCTTCCGTGGGGCAACCGGGTGTGCAGGGGATAGTCTGCCCGATTTGCAGGTATTGTGCACCGGCAGGTGCCTGTTCCAACGCAGCGCGCACCACTTCGGGGCCGATGCCTGCCTGGTCTCCCAGTGTGTAACCGATAACGGGATGCTCAATGCTCATGGTTCTACTTCTTCCGGTAGATCGTCATCCAACATTTTGGGCAGGGGCGCGGGCGTCACGATGGACTGCGGCTTCTGCTTTTTGACCGGCGGGCGGTAGGAACGCGCGGTGTTGATGTACTCCATGTTGGAGTCGCGCGGTTCAAAACGAAGCTCGGCGTTGACAGAAGCGTGGTACACCACCGTCAGCACGATGGCTGCCAGCGTGGGTAACAACAGTAAACTGCCAAGGCAGGTCTTCATGCGTCTTATTCTACACAATTCGCCCGGAGGTGCAAGCCTGAAGTGAGGCAGTATCTTCCCGACATGGGGGCGATAGACACCTAATCGCTGAAAAAAAGCGATTTGCTCTTGCTTAAAATGTTGTTTTATGTATACTGGTGTCTGTAAACCACTTGTTCTCATTGATATGCCAGCCGAACAGAACAATAATGAATCTACAGAACTGCAGAAGAACAGTCGCTTTCCGATCGGCTGCAAGATTTTCTACCTGGTGGCAATAATCTGTATTCTGAGTCCCATCGATATTGTCCCGGATATTGTTCCCATCCTGGGGCTGACGGATGATGTCGCGCTGCCGCTGGTGGCCCTGATAGACGTATGCCGCAGACTTCTTCGCAAATAACGATTTTTTCTCTCCTATGGATACAAAGAATTCTTCTCCTTCCTCCGCAAACTCCGTTCTTATCGTCAAATACACCTTTCGCTTCCTGTCTTTCCTGGTTTTCGCAGGCCTGCTGTGGTTTTCTGCAGACAAGTTCCTGGGTGATGATGAGCCGAAGTCTCCGACAGAATTACTGGTGATGACCATGCACTCCGATGGCCGTTACATTGCAGAGCTGGCAGTGCTTGCCGTCGAGTCTCCCTGCGAGGTGAGTTACAAAGATTCTCTGGACGATTTTCTGGTTCGCAAAATTACGGTGAAGGGTAAGTTTGTGGTGAAATACGGCGTGAATATCGAGCAGGATTGGCGGACGAAGACAGATTTCAGTGGCAATGAGATTGCTCTGGGTGGTTTGCAGGCAACTGTGATATCCTGCGAGCTCGTGCCGGATTCCCTGCAGTGGGAAATCAATGACTTCCCCGGCAAACGAGTTACGGATGAATACAAGGCCGTTATGGTGAACCGACTTCTGCGTGAGGCTCTCGCCGGTGCTTCGGCCAATTCCTTGATGCTGGACCTTGCACGCAAGAAGTTCTGTGAGAAAATGTCCGAACTGCTGCGCGATAAATCCGGGAACGATAATCTCAGCATTAAACCCATTCTAGGCTGAAGCTGCCTCTGACCGTGGGTGCGCATTCCGCCCGGTTGCTTAACTCTCTGCGCAGATGAGTTCCAGGGCTTTGCCGGCCATCATGAAGCCGAATGTGCCGGTGATATGTGTGGCGGAGCCGAAGCCGGAGGCGCAGCCTATGCCGCCTTTCTGCCCGGCCTCTCGCTCGCAGCTCACGGAGCCATCGCAGCGGGGGAACACGGGCCGCTCGGAGGAGTATACACAGGGAATACCTATGTCCGGGCAGCGGTCGTAAAGGGGGAAATCGTAGTCCTTGCGCAGGTTTTTACGTAGCTGGGCCAGCATGTTGTCGCCGCAGGTGCGGGCGAGGTCTGCCATGGAGATTCGGGAGGCATCCGTGCGCCCGCCGGCACCGCCGCAGGTCACGAGCCGTATGCCGCGGCGTCTGCATTCGGCGATAAGGTGGGTTTTGGGGCGCATGGAGTCAATGGCGTCGATGACCACATCCGGTGCCGCGTCGAACAGCCGCTCCGGCGCGGAAACGGTATAGAAGGATACGAGCTCTACCACCTCCACCGCTGGGTTGATGAGACGCAGGCGCTCGGCCATGGCTTCGGTTTTCATGCGGCCGTAGTTGCCGTCCAGTGCGTGAATCTGGCGGTTGGTGTTGGTGATGCAGAGGTCGTCCATATCCTGCAGGATGATGGTGCCTACCCCACTGCGGGCCAGTGCCTCTGCTGCCCAGGAGCCTACTCCGCCAATGCCGACCACTGCTACACGGGCTGCCGCCAGTCGCTCGGCGCCGCGCAGCCCGTACAGGCGGGCTATGCCGCCGAAACGTTGCTCATCTATCATAATCTCTGTTAAAGGGTTCAATGCTGAGTGCCCGCCCCGTGGCGGGGTCGATGCTGACGACTGCTCCGCTTACTCTCGCAGGCCATCCGCCCACGGGCAGCTTGCAGGGCATGGCATGCACACAGCCGTAGAGCACATCCGCCGCTTCTCGGCCTATGATACCATCTCGCGAGCCGCACATGCCCACATCTGTAAGGGCTGCTGTACCACCGGGCAGGATGCGGGCATCTGCCGTCTGCACATGCGTATGGGTACCCAGCACGGCACTTGCCACGCCATCCAGCCGATGCGCCATCGCGATTTTCTCGCTTGTGGTTTCGGCGTGTATGTCCACCAGCAGAGCGGCGGCGCCCTCTGCGCGCAGTCTTTCGGCCTCCTGCATGCCGGTGGTGAAGGGGTTTTCCGGGCCGGGTGCCATGAAGGTGCGGCCTCGCAGGCAGAGCACAGCTACTTTGCCGGCCGGGGTATCGAGCAGGATGCTGCCGTTGCCGGGGGTGCCGGCCTGCAGATTGTGCGGACGCAGCACGCGGGGTGCGCGGTCTATCCACTCCACCAGCTCCTGCTGGTCCCACACATGGTCGCCCAGGGTGATGACATCCACCCCGTGAGCAAAAAACTCCTCGCAGAGACGCGGGGTGATGCCGCGGCCACCGGCCGCGTTCTCGCCGTTCACGACGACAAGCTCGGGACTGTACTCCGCTCGCAGTTCGGGTACAGCCCGGTAGAGGGCGAGTCGTCCCGGCTCGCCTACAACATCTCCGATAAAGATGAGCCTCATGCCTTCACGCCCGCTCCGCAGGGCACAACAGTCACAGGAATTTTGGCTGCGCGTACAAGCTTCTCTGCCGTGTTACCCAGCAGCAGGGAGGAGAGCAGGGAGTGGTGGCGGTTGCCGATGACGAGGATGTTAATCTTGTGGCGGGCGCAGAAGTCGTGCACACATTCCACGATGTCGTCTGCCTCCTCAGCCTTGCCATAGATGGGGATACCCCATTCGCGGCCAATCTGCTCTGCCAGCAAGTGGGCGCGTTTGTCGGCCATGGCGAGCACCGTGGTGGTCTGGTCCGCACACTCCATGGGCGGAAGCGCGGCGAATCCACCCAGCATGTCGTCTGCGGCCATGCAGCCGGCGGCGTCCATCATGCAGGGTTCAACGGCGTGGAGCAGGTACATCTTGCCGCCGCATTTCTTCACCATGTCGGCGGTGAAGTCCAGCACCGGCTTACCTTCTTCGGAAAAATCAGTTGCTGCGAGTATTCTTACCATAGCACTATACTAGCAGTATTTCGCGATTCTGCCAAGAAGAAAATGAAAAACCGCAGCTTTTTACAGCTGCGGTTGTATGGAAAAATCGAGGGTGGGAATCAGGCGTCGAGCGTTTCGGGCTCTTCGGTCTCCTCTTCCTCATCGTCCTGCGGCTCAGAGTCCTGGACCTCGTTCATGAGGGCCTCCTCGGCCTTAATCATCTCGAGCATGGCTTCGGGATTCGCGAACTCTTCCTCCAGCTGCTTCCGAGCGGCTTCTTTTTCCCCTTCCGGGTAGCAGTAGTGGATGGTCTTGGCAAAAATGGCCTTTATTTTCATGAGATCCTCCACCGTCTTGATGCCGGCATCCTGAACGCTCTTCATCTCATCGAGGAGAATCTGAACCATCTGCGGCTGAATCCAGTTGCACACGCCGGCAGATTCAGTGCTGAGCAGCTTGCTGAGATACTCGAGCTGAGCATCCGTGCCGGAGATGCTCTCCAGCTCGGTGCGGATGAGGCCGATACGGGTGTAGTCCTCTTCTGTGAGGGGGGGCTGCTCGTCTGCTGCGTCTTCATCATCTGCAGATTCCTGCTCGGCGCGGGCCTGCTGTACCTGCAGGAGCAAGGCCGCGGGGTCCTCGAAGCGTTTCTCTACCTCGACCATAGCGGCGGCTCGGTCAGTCTCATCGGGAATCATGCTCACGAGATCCAGGGAGGCGGTTTTAGCCTTCATGATATCCTCCACGGTATCGGCGGTCATGAAAATCTCTTCCAGCCACTTGGTGAGAATTTGCACCTTGATGGCGCGCAGTAGCTGCTTGGTCTCCTCGCGGAGCTCTTTCTCCAGGTTGGCGTTCAGTACGGCCAGCATACCTTCCGGGTCGCTTTCCAGGGGGGCGAGTTCCTTCTCGATAGCCTGCCACTCCTGCATGGCTTCCGGGGAGAATCCGGTGCTGCCATCCGGCTCATCCGTCTGCTCCACGGTGGGAGCATTATCTGCCGGGGGCAGGGTGGTCGGCTCCTGAGCGGTAGCGGGCAGTGCATAGGCGGCCAGACATGTGGCGGCAAGTATATGGCGAATCTTCATTAGCGGCGGGGGGCTGTTTTGGTTTTGGAGGGGGCTGTGGGGGCAAGAAGAGCGGCGGGGTTGGCGAAGGTACGCTCCAGCTCGGCGGCTGCAGCGGCGCGATGCTCCTCCGGCATGCAGTCCAGCAGCTGCTCGGCGATGGGCTTCACTGCCAGAACATCCGCTTCTGTCTTGGCGGCGCGCAGCTCTTTCTGAATCTTGCTGCTCAGCACCATGAACTTGAGCTGCATCAGCTGCATTTTGTTCTTTCCGGTCACCTGGGGCATTACTTTGTCGATAATCTCCAGTGCCTTATCCTCATTGCGACCGCAGGCCTGAATGTCTTTCTCCATCTGCTTCATCAGGGCGCCTTCTTTGGCCAGGTTATGTACGCCTGTGGTGTTCTCGGGGTCGAGCGCAGCAATCTTCTGCACCATAGCCGTGGCAGATGCCTGCAGGTCCGGGGAAAGGGCTTTGTATACCTCCATGAGTGCCTGAGCCTTCTGTACGCCCTCCAGGCTTTCTGCTGCCTGAAGTTTGGCGGCGTTGGCCAGGGCGGAATCCAGGTCTGCCGTGGTGGCTGCCACGCTCGGCTGGCCACCCACAAAGCCGCCCAGCACGTCATTGCCGGGGCTCAGTACCAGGATGGTGGGGAAGCCGCTCACGTTGTATTGAGCGCACAGGTTGCGGTTTTCTGCCAGTTTCTGCTGGCCGCCTACACGCTTGGCATCGTTGGGCACGTCAATCTCCACCAGCACGAACTTGTCTGCGGCGTAAGCCTCGAACTCAGGCTTGTCGAACACATTTTTCTTCAGTTGGATACAGTATCCGCACCAGTCTGAGCCAGTGAAATCCACCAGCACGGCTTTGTTCTCTGCTGCTGCCTTGGTTCTGGCAGCGTCGAGGTCTGTCATCCACTCAGCTGCGAATGCCGGCACCACGATGGCTGCCAGCCCGACCATAAACAAGTTCTTGAACATGCCTGCATTGTGCCGCTTATTATCCTGTATTGCAAGCAGAAATTGTGCCATAACCCGGGTGTTTCGGATTGACTTTCCGCGCGATTGTGTCAGAATAAGCGTCAGGATGAGTGTATTCATGAGCACATTCGGCTATTACAGACTGGCTGCAGCAGTGCCTCGCGTGCGCGTGGCGGATGTAGAGTTTAACACAACGGAACTCATTTCTGCCACAAAGGAGGCTGCTCGGCAGGGGGCATCCGTGGTGGTGTTCCCGGAGCTGTGTATCACCTCTGCCGGCTGTGCGGATTTGTTTTTCCAACCCACCTTGCTGAAAGCCGCCGAGGCGGCTCTTACCCGTTTTGCGGAGGAGACTGCGGAGCTGCCTGTGGTGGCTGTAGTGGGCTTGCCTCTGCTGCTGGACAACAAGTTGTTCAATGTGGCGGCCGTGGTGGAGAGTGGTATGCTGCGTGGTTTTGTGCCCAAGAGCATTATCCCCAACAAGCGCGAGAGCTACGAGCGCCGTCAGTTCTGCCCGGCGGCGATGCTGACCCGTACGGAGGTGAGCATGTTCGGCAATTTCTTCTCTGTTCCCATCGGCACGGATTTGATTTTTAAGCTCAACAATGAGTTCAGCTTCGGTGTGGAAATCGGGGATGATGCAACGGCTCTGCTGCCGCCTTCTACCCGCCTGGCGATGCAGGGCGCCTCTGTCATTCTGAATCCCTCTGCGGCTCTCACTCTGGCCGGCAGAGGCGAGTATACCCGCAACCTCATTGCCGCCCGCAGCGGCAGCTGTGTGGCTGCGTATGTGCATGCCGGTGCCGGCGTGGGCGAAAGCACGCAGGATGGCGTT
The DNA here is from genome assembly GCA_045636905.1 of Akkermansia sp. Lineage (GTDB taxonomy): Bacteria > Verrucomicrobiota > Verrucomicrobiia > Verrucomicrobiales > Akkermansiaceae > Akkermansia. The sequence continues at coordinate 44,535 of JAZTYL010000025.1, read as the reverse complement.
TGCGGCGGTGCAGCCCTCATCGCGGTGAATGGCCGCATTGCTGCTCAGAATACGCCGTTCAGCCGCGAGCTGAGCCTTATTTGTGCCGATGTGGATGTGCAGCGTCTGGATGCCGCCCGCCTGAGCGAGAGCACGTTCTGCGATAATCTGCTGCAGGCTGAGTGGCCTGCTCCCCGTACCGTAAGCTTCCATCTGGAGGTGGCTCCCAACGATTTCCGCTATGCCTACCTGCCGCCTCGTCCCTTTGTGCCGGAGCCGTCAGTGGCCGAAGCCCGCTGCGAGGAGATTCTCAATATCCAGGCGGCAGCACTTGCCAAGCGTATCGAGTGTGCCTATGCCAAGACTCTGGTCATCGGTGTCTCCGGTGGTTTGGACAGCACTCTGGCGTTGCTCGTGTGCGACCGCGCCTGCAAGCTGCTCGGTCGCAGCAACGACTGTATCCTGGCGCTCACTATGCCGGGCTTCGGTACAACCGGACGCACATACAATAACGCAGTGAAGATGATTCAGCTGCTGGGCTGCACCTTCAAGGAGGTCAATATTAAGGAGGCTTGTCTGCTGCATTTCAAAGATTTGGATTTCGACCCCGCCCTGCGTACCAACACCTACGAGAACGTGCAGGCTCGCGAGCGCACCAAGCTGCTCATGAACCTGGCAAACAAGACCGGCGGTATGGTGGTGGGCACCGGCGACCTCTCCGAGATTGCCCTGGGTTGGGCCACCTACAACGGGGACCACATGAGCATGTACGGCGTGAACTGCTCCATTCCCAAGTCGCTGATTCGCTGCCTTATCGAGTACGCTGCCACCAAGGCCGAGCCTGGGCTGGCTGCCGTGCTGCGGGATGTGAATGCCACCCCCGTGAGTCCGGAGCTTCTGCCGCCCTCCGATGACGGTAAGATAGACCAGAAGACGGAGGAAATCCTCGGGCCCTACGACCTGCACGATTTCTTCCTCTACCACTTTATCAAATACGGCGCCGAGCCGGACAAACTCCGCGCGTTGGCCCTGCATGCCTTTGCCGGGGAGTACGATGCCGCGCTGGTGGAGAGTACGCTGCGCACTTTCCTGCGCCGCTTCTTTACCCAGCAGTTCAAGCGTACCTGCGTACCGGACGGTCCCAAGGTGGGGACGATAGCGCTTTCTCCCCGCGGGGATTGGCGCATGCCCACAGATGTGTGCGGAGCACTCTGGTTAGGCCAGTAACTGCACGGCAATTTCGTCTGCCAGCAGCCGCCCTTGCAGGGTGAGCAGCAGGCGGCCGTCCGGCGCCAGGGTGGCAAGGCCTTCCTCCTGCAGCATGCGCACCAAGTCGGCATCCTGCTCGCGCAGCAGTTCGGGCGGCAGCCCCTCATCCGTGCGCAGGCGCAGGCCGAGCAGCTCGGTGCGGCGGTCTTCTGCGGAAATGCTTTCCTGCGTGAACTCGGGCAGGTGGCCTTCCTTCAGCGCAGCAATGTAGGCCGCTGTGTCCTCCGTGTTGCGGTAGCGGGTGGAGCAGATGGTGCCGTAGGCACCCGGCCCCAGCCCGTAGTAGTCCTCCCCGCGCCAGCAGGCGAGGTTGTGGTGCGAGATGCAGCCGTTGCGCGCAAAGTTGGAGATTTCGTAGTGGCGGAACCCGGCACCGGTGAGCAGTTCATCCGCCAGGGTGAACATGGCCACATCCGTTTCCTCGTCATTGCCCTGTGCCCCGAAGGTGTCGAAGAAGGCAGTATCCTCCTCGTAGGTGAGGTTGTAGGTGGAGATGTGGTCCGGTTGTTGGTCAATGGCGCATTCGAGCGTATGGCGCCACTGGTCGAGTGTCTGGCCGGGCAGAGAGAACATGAGGTCTATGTTCACCTGCGGTATACCGGCTGCGCGCAGCATGGCAACGCTGCTTTCTATCTGCTGCGGGCTGTGGGTGCGCCCCAGCAGTTTCAGCAACTCCGGCTCAAAACTCTGGGCGCCGAGTGAGACGCGCGTGATTCCCAGCCTTGCCCATTGTTCTGCCTTGGCCGGGGTGAAGGTGGCCGGGTTGCTCTCGAAGCTCCATTCTTTCACCCGCGAAAAGTCCACTACCTCTTGCAGACCCTCCACCAGTATATCCAGATGCTTGGGGGAGAGGAGGCTTGGCGTGCCGCCGCCGAAATAGATGGTCTCCGGGGCGTAGCCCTGCGGCAGGCGCAGCCGCGCCTCCTGAGCGACCGCCCGCACAAAACCCTCCAAATCACTTCGTCCCAGCATGTGCTTGTAGAAGGCACAGTAGGGGCAGATGCGGAGGCAGAACGGTATGTGGATGTAGAGGTGCACGGGAAATGCAGGCGCTTAAAAGGGAGCCGGGGTATCTGCCACCGGCTCCCTGTTCTGGAAGTTGTTTACTTCAACCCTCCGCTTTACAGCTCAGCGGCAGCGGGAGTGTCGAGGAAGTACTTGGCATCCGGGTGCTTCTGCAGGTAGGAAGCGGCTACGTCCACCGTCACGGGGCCGTTGATGGCCTTGTTCACGATGGAAGCCTTCTTCTCGCCCCAAGCCATCAGGCGCACCTTCTTGGCTCCCATGATGGTGGCAACACCCATGGTGATGGCGGTGCAGGGAACGTTCTCGAAACCACCGAAAGCGGGAGCAGCGTCGGTCTTGGTGAGGTCGTCCAGGTGCACCTGGCGGGTGATGGTGGTGTCATCGGAACCCGGCTCGTTGAAGCCGATGTGGCCGGTACGGCCGATGCCGAGAATCTGCAGGTCCAGACCGCCGCAAGCCTTGATCTTGTCCTCATAGGCCTGGCAGTGGGCGGGAATCTCCTCCGGAGCCAGCGTGCCACAGGGCAGGTTGATGTTCTCGGCGGGGATGTCGATGTGGTTGAACAGATTGGTGTGCATGAAGTACCAGTAGGACTCCACGTGCTCGTGGGGAAGACCGGTGTACTCGTCCAGGTTGAAGGTCGTCACATTCTTGAAGGAAAGCCCCTCCTCCTTGTGCAGGCGAATCAGCTCAGCATAGAAAGGCAGCGGCGTGGCGCCCGTGGCCAGACCCAGCACTACACCCTTGCCCTCGGCGGCGCGGCTGCGGATGAGTTCGGCAACTTCTGCTGCGAGCGTCTTCGCGGCAGCCTGCGGAGTATCGAAAACTTCGTATGTCATAGCACGTTTATTCTAGTACCTCGCGCCCGTAAAATCAACCCTAAAATGTGGAAAAATAAAAAAAATCAATTTTTTTGAAAATTTTGCTTGCATTGTCGGCTCGTTCGTGCTAAACTGCCGCCGCACACAGCATCTGCCGCTGTAGCTCAGGGGTAGAGCAACGCATTCGTAATGCGTGGGTCGTCAGTTCAAATCTGACCAGCGGCTTCCCCTCTGTGGAAAGCAGATGCAGGGTGCTCACAGACATAATGCCTCCTTAGCTCAGTTGGTAGAGCAGTTGACTCTTAATCAATTTGTCCGCGGTTCGAGTCCGCGAGGGGGTACCAGCCTGTGAGCTGCCTGAAGCTGTGCAATACATATAAAGCCTCCTTAGCTCAGTTGGTAGAGCAGTTGACTCTTAATCAATTTGTCCGCGGTTCGAGTCCGCGAGGGGGTACTGAAAAGGCAGCCCCTCGGCTGCCTTTTTTGTTTCTGCATACTGTGAGCCCTTACGTCAGGTCCCGCACGCTCAAAACAAAAGGGCATGAATGCAGCCTAATGCGTATATCTATACACCAGGTCAATGAATTCTATCGGATATCCAAGTCCTAACAGAGAACAAGGTATATCGATAAGGTACGATAAGACTCCCAGGGGATACATAAGATACGCATAGTTATCCACATATACGGGATTGCAGAGGCAAACAACATCCGAACGCTGAATAATATCGAAGGGATATTCGACTTTCTCTGTCTGCTCCGGCAGGTGTGTGATGAACTCCGGTGTTTCCGTTTCTATCAATGGAAAATAAAGATAATGATTTGAAGGTCGTGACATCTGCTTAAACACGTGTCGTGTATGCGTTTCTCTTTGGAGTAATACGAAGCCTTCTTCCATGCATTCTTCATCTGCTTCCCACTCTATCGTGTATCCATTCCCCAATCCTATGGCCGATTCGAATGGCAGACCGTCCATTGTTTGCCTTACTCTGCCTCTGTACCCCCGTACATAATATTTATCTCCCACCTTATAAATTTCTTTATGGGCGTTATCATTTTTCCAGAGAATAGCGTCATCGGATACCTTTGCTCTGTTAAAACAATATTCGGAAACGACTGTCTTGCATCCGGAAAGCATAAAAATGATAACAGCCAGTAGGTAAATGTTTTTCGACAGGGAGCTCATACATGCTGAGTATATCGACATTTTTTCGTAATGCAAGATAATTTTGTCACAGTGGCAGACAATACAGGTGGTAGCAGCCTTGCGTGGCAGGGCTGCTTCCCGGCAGGCTCCCGCTTTAAGATAGATGGCGGCGAGGGGTAAGGGTATGCTAAAATATGGTTGACAAGCGTATCCGCGTTATATAGAATGAAGCCGTGAAAACTCCCCTCTTGCCACTGTTGATGTTTTATGCTGCCGGCACACTGGCTCTTGCTTCGGAAAGCGCGTGCGGTAAAAAGTCTGTGTTGAAGTTACCGGATAATCTTAACCCGGAAAAACTTCTGGCGGAGATTGGCTCAAAACAGTTGCAACTGCTCGATAGAGTGAAAACACCTCAGGACGCTATCCGGAAAGGTAATGCAGAAAAACTGAGGGAATTCCTGCTGGGCGGTGCTGAATTGACGCCGGATTTGCTTATCTTGGCAGCAAGTGATAATCTAATAGAATGCATGAAGGTGCTTTTGGATTTGGGCCTGTCTCCCAACGCGCCGGATGGTGAAAGTCAAAACGCATTGCATCTTTGTGCTGCTTATGGGTATGCAGAGGGCGTCAAATTATTGTTGGATGCCGGCGCAGATATAAATATGCTCAGTCCTGCTCATGGTGGTTCTACACCGCTCATGCTCGCAGCAAGGAATAACCATACAGAATGTGCAAGACTATTGGTTGAATCCGGAGCGGATGTTTTTCAGCGGACTGGTGTCTGGGATTATACCGCCTTGCATTGGGCGATAGATTCTGAAGCTTTGGATGCATTCAGATATTTGTTGAGTGTGGAAAAAATACGCAGCGATAAAGCCTTGATGCAGGATCTGTTTGCTCCGATGCCTCCGAATGTTGAGGTGCTTCGCTTGCTGATGGATGTCGGTGCGACAACAGGCAATGCCTGGGTGGATGCCGTCTGTTACGGAGATGAGCAAAAACTGCAGGAATTGCTCCGAACAGATGAATGCAAAACAGTAGATAACAAGGAGGTGCTCATCCTTGCCATTACATTGCATGGTTCGCATATTATGCGTTATGTGTTACAAACCGGGGTAGATGTCACACACTTTCCGCGTGATGCCGGCTGGCAGATTACCCGCGTGGTGAAAACGGGAAAGACCGAGCATTTGCAAATGCTGATAGAACATGGGATGAATGTTAATGAAACTTGCGGGGATTGGAATCATTCATTGCTTATTGAGGCTGTTTTTCGTGGGTGCGATGAAGCGGTGGAGCTGCTATTAAAATCCGGGGCTGACATCAATGCGCAGGATTCTGATGGTTATACGGCTCTCATGTATGCATACTGTAAACCAGAAAAAGTGAAACTGCTCCTTGCACGCAATCCCGACCTGAGCCTTCGTAACAAGAATGGTGAGGACGCGCTCACACTCTTCAGGGACAACGTCAACCTTGGGGATGCCTACGCAGAGTGTTACCGCCTGTTGCAAGAATATATGCAGAAGAAGTAAACTGCCGATAACTCCGCCTAGGACATTTTGCCCAGTCCCACCCGCTCGCCGTAGACTTTTACCAGCATGGCTCCGTATTCTCGGTAGCTCAACTTGCCTGCATAGTGGGCCTCGTACTCATCCAGCTCCCAGGGCAGAAAGGTATTGCGCCCGAAGCAGGTCTGTTCCTCTTCATCCACACGGTCGAAATTCAGGAAATCGCTCAGGCATTGTTGCTGAGCGGGGGACAAGAACTTCATCTGCTCGCGCATGTGGGGGATAAAGGCGTCATTCGGTTTGCATCCCGGGTACATCTCCACCACGCCATGCAAAGCTCCCAGCATGAAACGGGGAACAAGGAAACGATACGCCTCCGGTCCGGCATATACCAATGAACAGGAACAGGCAAAAAGCAAATCGTCCGGAATGGCGTGCCAATCTTCGCGTTCTTCGTATCGTGCCAGGACTGCCTGTGCATCCCGGCTCACATAATCATCCTCGGCTTCAGCAGCCAGCAGAACCCTCTCTTCCCGGGGGCTTGGCACATCTGCAAAGGCGGCCTCTATTTCCCTCGCCAGTCGTTGCTGCAAAGGTGTCAATGCGGTAGAATCCGGTTGATACGCCCGGCGTCTGGATTCTATTTTTGCCAGAAAGGCAGCAGCCTCCGCCAAGGCTTCCCGGCTGTGCTCCGGTTCTGCATCGGCACAGTATTGGCGTATTTTTTGTTTCTGACCTTTCATCGACATGTTCACAGAGTAACACAATACGCACCTCAGGGCAAGCTCCATTTCCATCTTGCGGGGTAAAGTGAACCCGGTGGCTTTGCTGAGAAAGGCACCGGGCTCGTGATTATTTTTGCTCTGGGCGGGGATTATTCCTCCGACTCAGCCAGTTTGGCATAGGCGAACTCCTCGTCCGGGTCAGCACCGTGGTGCGCCTTCTCAACCTTGGAGCGGAAGAGCTTCATGATGAAGACGAAGGAGCAGGGGATGAAGAATACGCCGAGGAGAGTTGCGACGCTCATGCCGATGACCACAACAACGCCGATGGCATTGCGTGCCAGAGCACCGGAGCCTTCTGCCGTGAGAAGGGGAACGCAACCCAGGATGAAGGCGAAGGAGGTCATGAGAATGGGACGCAGACGCATACGGGCTGCGGTGACAGCGGCATCCAGCAGGCTTTGCCCACGCTCCATCTGCAGCACGGCGAACTCCACGATGAGGATGGCGTTCTTGGCGGCAAGACCCACGAGCATAACGAGGCCGATCTGGGCGTAGAGGTCGAGGGTGAGGTCGTAGATCCACAGGCCGAAGAAGGCACCCAGCACAGCGATGGGCACGGAGAGGAAGATGGAGAGGGGAAGAGTCCATTTCTCATACAGTGCGGCCATGATGAGGAAGGCGAAGACGCCGGAGAGGGTGAAGATGGCGCCGAGGCCGAGGCCATCCTGCACTTTTTTCTCCTGGAAGCTCATGTCCACATAGGAGTAGCCGAACTTGGTCTTATCCATGACTTCGTTGAACACGGTATCGATGGCGGCCATAGCCTGAGCGGAGGAGTAGCCTTTTTCGGGGACGACGGTAATCTTGCCCGAGTTGTAGTTGTTGTTGTGCTGCACGAACTCCGTATCAGCAATGTCTTTGATGGTGACCAGCGTGCTGAGGGGGACGGATTCGCCGCGTTTGTTGGCCACGTAGAAGTTGGCAATCGCGTCCGTGCTGGTGCGGTTCACGCCTGCGGCCTGCATGTAGACCTGCCACTGCTGGCCGAACTGGGTGTAGTAGTTCACGAAGCGGGAGCCGTTGAAGCACTGCAGCAGTGAGTTAGCGCCGGCGTAGTCCACCCCCTGGGCAAGGCACTTGTCCTTGTCGATGGTGATGCTCTTCTGCGGTACGGCAGGCAGCATCATGTCTGTAGCGTTGGCGATGGCCTCATGCTCTTTGAGTGCGGCTTCCAGGCGTTTTACCTGGCGGTGAAGTTCTGCCACACCCTGGCCTTCGCGGTCCTCCAGCACCATGGCGATATCGCTGCCGGTACCGACACCCGGGATGGCCGGCGGCATGGCTGCGAACACCATGCCATCTGCACCGCACATGGCGAGTTTGGCGCTGAGGCGGTTGTAGATATCCTGTGCCGTGGGGTGATGCCCGTTCTCCATGACGGGGCGCTCCGCGAAGTCCTTGAGCTTCACGAAGTAGGTCATGGCATTGGTGGTCTGCACGTTAATCATGAGGTTCATGCCGATGATGGACACGACCTGATCTACTGAGCTGTCGCTGAGGAGGGTTTTCTCCACAGGCACGGTTTCCTCTGTGAGGCGCTGCAGGGAGCTGCCGGGTTTCATGATAACACCGGCAATGAGGAAGCCCTGGTCCTCCGTGGGCAGGAAGCCGCCGGGCACGCGGGAGGCAGTGGGGATGATAAGAAGGGTGATACCGGCCAGCAGGGGCATGGAAATCCAGAGGCGGCGGCAGAGGAAACCGCAGATGGCGGCAAACTTCCCGGCGAGCCAGTCGTATCCCTTGTTGAAGCCGTTGTAGAAGGGCGTGAGCAGGGATTTGTGCTCCTTCTTGTTCTTAAGCATGATTGCCGAGAGCGCCGGTGAGAGGGTCAGGGCGTTGAACGCCGAGATAAGCATGGAAACGGCGATGGTCACGGCAAACTGCTGGAAGAGCGTACCGGTAATACCCGGCAGCAGCACGGAGGGCAGGAAGACGGCCGCCAATACCAGAGCGATGGCCACCACGGGGCCGCTCACTTCCTTCATAGCTGCGAAGGTGGCCTGGCGCGGGGTCATGCCGTTCTCCATGTGGGTTTCCACGGCTTCCACCACCACGATGGCGTCGTCCACCACGAGACCGATGGCCAGCACCATGCCGAGCAGGCAGATGGTGTTGAGCGAGAAGCCCAGAATGGGGAAGAAGCAGAAGGTGGTAACCAGCGATACCGGTACGGCGATGAGGGGAATGAGCGTGGCACGCCAGCCCTGCAGGAAGAGGAATACCACCAGACCCACCAGCACCAGAGCTTCGAAGAGAGTGTGGATAATCTCGTTGATGGAGTCACTTACAGTGGTGGTGGTGTCCAGAGCCACGAAGCCGCGCATACCTTCCGGCATCACTTGCTCCTTCTCCGCAAAGAGCTGACGCAGAGCGGCCACTGTTTCCAGCGCATTGGCCTCTGCAGCCTGGTAGATGGCAAGACAGGTGGCCGGGCGACCGTTTACTCGACCGGCGAGGGAATACATCTGCGAGCCGAGCTCAATTTTGGCGATATCCTTGAGGCGCACAGCCTGCGTGCGATCCTGCAGGATAATGATGTCGCCGAACTCCTCGATGCTCTCCACGCGGCCCTTGTTGCGGATGGTGAAGGTGAACTCCTGGCCGTCCGGCATGGGCTCGGCACCGACGGAGCCGCCCGGGTTGATGTTATTCTGCTGATAGACGGCGTTGTAAACCTGGTCTACGGTGAGGCCTTTCTGCGCCATGCGCTCGCTGTCCAGCCAGATACGCACAGCATAGCGACCGCCGAACACCATCACGTCGCCCACGCCCTTGACTCGCTTGACGGGGTCTACAAGGTTGATGTAGGCATAGCCCGTCAGGTCGATGGGGTTGAAGAAGTCCTCCGGCGAGTCGATGGCGTAAATCATGAGCGGCAGACCGGCGGACTGCTTGATGGTGACACCCATCTGCGACACGGTGGACGGCAGCTGGGAGGTTGCCTGGCTGTAGCGCTGGTAGGTGAGCTGCTGGTTGGTGTTGGCATCCGTACCGGGCTCAAAGATGACGCTCAGAGAGCAGGAGCCGTTGTTGGAGGAGATGGAGCTCATGTAGTCCATCTTCTGGATGCCGCTGAGCTGCAGCTCGATGGGCGTTGCCACGGCGTCTGCCACTTCCTGGGCGTTGGCACCGGGATAGCTCGCGCTGAGCATGATGGTGACAGGCGTGATATCCGGGTACTGGGAGATGGGCAGAGCCAGCATGCTGATGACACCCAGCATCGTGGTGACGATGGAGATAACGCCGGCAATGATGGGATGTTTAATGAAAAACGGAGACATAATGTGCTAGCGGTGAGAGGTTATTTGAACTGGGGTGCGATAGAGGTGTCCGCATCTGCGGTGACGGAATCCACCACGGTGCGCGGTGCGACGTAGTGGAAGGGGATGGGGGTGAGTTTGTTGACGCGTACGCCGCTCTTCATGTTGGCCGACAAGGTATACTGCCCGGCCATGATGGAACCTTCCACAATGACGGGCACATTCTTGATGTCGGTGAAGCCCATGCTGCTGAGCACCATCTCCATGGCGGAGGCGAACCCGGCGTTCCGAGCTACGAGCTCCAGTGCGTCCTTGACCTTGCAGAGGCGCAGGCAGAGCTCCTTGTCGTTTTTCACGCCGAAGTGGCGCATGGTAAGAGTCTTCCAATCCTGCGCAGCTTCCTGCTGCGGGTAGTCATCCGGCAGGGACTTGCCGAGTTCCTTCTCCAGCAGGGCGCGGAAATCCGCGGTGCCGCTCTCCTTCAGAGCCAGTTCCTCCCAGCTCTGAACTCCGGCATTACCCAGTAGCATGGCATCCAGGCTCGTGGCTCCGGCTTTTACCAGCATGGGCGGCACCACAGAGGCGCGGTCCACATCCACCACGTACATGGGCTGGGTTACTTCCTTGCCGCCGTCCTCCACAACGGGGACGACGACCATGCTTCCCTTAGTGATGGGCAGCGGCGTGGGGGCGTTGTCCGGCCCCAGCAGCAGCAGGAGGTCGCGGCCATCGCTGCTCATGGGAGCGCGTGCCGGCACCAGGAAGGCATTTTGAAGCGGGCTCATGGAGGCGCGCACACGCACCGGCATGCCGCTGCGCAGGCCCTTGTCCACGTTCTGCACGCGGCCCACGATACCGAATGTGCCGGTGGTGGTGCTCAGTGCGTTGTCCATGGAGACGATGACACCCTTCTCGGGGTAGACGGAGCCATCCTTGAGCACGATGTCGAATCTGGGACGCTTGTCTTCCTCTGCTGCGCCTGCCTTGTTCTTCTGCAGAGCTTCCAGGGTGGCCAGGGCTCCCTTGCCGCTGACGCTGAAATCAACTCGCATGGAGTTGACGGAGGAAAGGGTGACGAGCGGCTCTGCATCCGTGGGGCTTACCAGCGCACCGATGGAGCTCTTGCTGATACCGGCTCGGCCCTCGAAGGGCGCGGTGATGGTGGTGTAACCCAGGTTGATTTCCGCGAGGCGTACAGCAGCCTGCATCTGCTCCACGGTGGCCTTGGCTTTCTGCACGCCGGCCTCGTTGGTCTGCACGGCCGTGCGAGCGTCTGTCACTACTTTTTCTGCCACAATGTTGGGGTTCTCCTTTACCAGGAGGGTGTTTCGCTCCAGGTCTGCCATGCTCATATCGAGTTTAGCCTGAGCCTGCTCCAGAGCAGCCTCAGCCGAGAGCAGATTGGCGCGGGCTTCTGCCAGCGCGGCCTCGTAGGGGGCGGGGTCGATGGTGTAGAGCACATCGCCTTTCTTCACGATTGTGCCGTTGCGGAAGTTGCGGGTGAGCAGGAAGCCGCTCACTTTGGGGCGGATGTCTGTTTCCTCCTCGCCTCGCAGGGTGCCGAACCACTCATCCTGTACGGCTACATCCTGCTGCACCAGCGGCATAACCTGCACGGGGAAGGGCGGAAATGTCGGTTTCACCTCCTCAGCAGGCTTCTGCGGCTCTTTGCCTGCGGCCTTGGCCATCACTTTCTGCTCTGCTGCAGACAGGGCGGGGCGGAAGCTGTACGGCGCGGTCTTGATGGTGCCGCGCGGTGTGGAATCATCCTTTGCCAGTCGGCTGTTGGCGGAGGAGATATTCATGGCTCGCACGCCGTTATCCGGGTCTGCCACGACGGGTACTTGCTCGGCGTTCTCGTAGCCGTACTCGCGGAAGTAGTCTGCCAGCGGGCGGTTGTAGTCCTTCACGGCCACGAGTTTCTGCGTGGTGGTGTAGCCGTCCTCCTCGGTGATGGTAATATCGTATGTGCCGTCCACCACCACAGGCACGGTGTGGGGGACGTTCTGCTTATCCACCACGATGATGAAATTGTTTCTCAGCACGGAGCGGATGGCAGCCTGCGGCACCAGCATGGCATCTTTGACGCCCAGCGGTATCTTGACGCGTACCGGCATGCCGGCGCGCAGCAGGCTTTCCGGGTTCTTAATCTCGCCTTCCACGTCGATAAGGCCGGTGCTGTTGATCTTGCTCTCCATGGAGAGCAGCGTTCCCTTGTAGGGGTACACGCTGCCGTCTTCCAGCAGCAGGTCGAAGGCGGGGGAGCTGAGATTCGGATCCTTTTTGTCAGACTGTACGTTGCCGAAACGGCGGAAGGAGTTGACGAGACCATCGCTGTTGATGGAGAAATCCACACGGATGGGATCTGTGGAGGTGATGTTGGCCAGCTTGGTGGCGGGGCTTACCAGGTCACCGCGGGAGGCTGTAGCCGTACCCACAATACCATCGTAGGGTGCGCGCACCACGGTGTATTCCAGATTGATGCGTGCGTTGCTTACGGCAGCTTTGTTCTGCTCAATACTGGCTTGTGCCGCTTTCACCGTGGCCTCTGCGGCGCGGAGGCCGTGGCGGGCATCGCTGAGCTGCTTCTCGGAGGCCGCACTTGTCTTAATAAGCTGCTCGAAGCGGGCGACATCCATACGGAACTGGTCGCGTGTGGCGGTGACTGAGGCCAGGTTGGCTTCGGAGGCCTTAAGGTTCGCTTCTGCGCGGGCAAGCTCTGCCTCTGCCACATCCGAGTCGATGCGGAAAAGAACGTCCCCCTTCTTCACCTTCTGTCCGTCCTTGTATACTTGGGAGACGAGGAAGCCGGTCACGCGCGGGCGTATATCTGTGTCGTTTTTGCCTCGCAGGTAGCCAAACCACTCACCGTAGTCTGTTACCTGTTGTTTTTTGATGTTGAATGTTTTGATAGCAACTTCCTCTGCTTTTGCCGCTGTGTCCTGCCGGTCGTTGCAGGAGGGTAGCAGAGCCAGAGTACAGCTGCCGAGTGCCAGTGCTATGAGTGTTTGTCTGGTCATGTCCGATGTGTAGGTGTGGTAAAGGGGGAGGGCTTAACAGCCTTGCAGAATGAGGATGAAGATGATAATGAGAATCGTGGCGATAGTGCCGGCTCCGATGCTGCCCTCTTTCTGCTCGCTCTGCGTATCGCGTATGATGGTGGGTGCTTTGCGGGGCGGAGTGGGGAGTGTGCCCCACGAGTTTGTGTTAAAATAGGTTTGCGGCGGTTTGTTGCTGTCGGCCGGAGGGGGCACTTGCGGAAGATTGGGGGCGGGGGGCGCAGCCTTGCGGCGGGCACCGGCACCCGGGGGGAGCGGGGCTTGGTAGGTAGGCTGCTGCGGCTGCGGGGTCGGTGCTTCCGGGCGGTAAGAGGTGGGTTGCGGCTCCGCCGGCACGGGGACTTCGGGGAGCTGTGGTGCTGTTACCTCCGGCATCGTGTAGGTGGGCAGGGAGGAGAGGGAGTGCTGCTGGGCTGCAAAATCGTGTGCGCGGCGCTCCTGCTCTGCCACCATGGCGTTGAGCTTTTGCACCAGTTCATTCGACATGGCTTCCAGTGCTTGTTTCTGGGGCTCGGTGGTTACCTCATTACCATGCGGAATGTCGACTTCGGGAGCTTTCATAGCGGGGGGGGATATTGGGGAGAAATCAGTCCAGATTCAGTTCGCTCTGCACATGCTGGCTTCCGGTGCGAGGGGCGGGCTGCGGAGGTGTTGTGGGCTGCTGGCGGGGTGATGTCTCCTCCGGCGTGCCGACTTTCATGGCTTTGAGCACGGCCTTCACCATCTTCTGCTTGTCACCGGCGGATTGCCAGGCCAGATAGAGGAAGTCTGCCGGGTGGATATTGCCATGCTCGCGCAGGAATGTGCGATCCTGTGCATCGTAGTACATGAGGCTGCTGTCCAGAATGCCGTGCAGCTTGGCTTCCGCTTTGCGGATAATGCGGGGAAGGTAGGGAATGCCCTGGAAATCATCGTCTGCCGGGGGCAGGTCTATGGCGCGTACTGGTTTGGCATTGCCGGAGATGCCGCGCTGCGCCGTCAGGAAAAAGGTGCGTCGTGCCGCTGCTATCAGCAGGATTGTGCTCGGGGAGGGGTCCCCCAGAGTGGCGTAGTCCTGCACATAGGCGTGCATTTCCTCCGGGGTGTAGCCGATTTCGCTCAGCAGCTCCGCCTCTGCCGGCAGAAAGAAATTGCTCGGCGAGGTCTGCGGGCGCTCATGGTAGCGGGTAACGGCATCCCGCAGCAGTGTCATGAAGGCATCATTCCATTCCATGGGTACCATTATAAGTGATTTTGACGGGTACTGGCAAGTACAAAACATGTCTTCTGTGTGTTATGTTTGCCGCATGGGAAAAATGACATTCCCCGGGCTTGCCAAAATGATTCTTCAATCTCAGAATAGAGCCATGAATCGCGCAGAGTATGGCAGCCCCCGCAATCTTTCGATGCTCCTTTCCCTCTGGGGGGTGGATGTTGCCGTGGCAACGCTCTGCTGGGGGCTGCTTGTGGTTGAACATCTGCGTATTACGATGCTGACAGTTGGTCCGCTGCTGGTGCTGGTTTCTGCTGTGTGGCTGGTGGTGATGCTGAGGCGTTTGGTCGCTTCTGCCCGCAGGGAGCAGGTGAGCGGAGAGGCTGCTTATTACCGCAGCCGTGTGGTGCCGCTGCTGCCGCTGTGGGTGGCGGTGCTCTGCGCGGCGCTCTGGATGCTGTTTTTCCGCGTAGGCCAGTCGCTGCTGTATTTCGGCATGCTGCCGGTATGTTTTCTGGCGTTGGGGATGTTTCCGATTCTGGGGCGTCTGCGTATCTATGTGGCCTGGTGTTGTGCGGCTGCGTTTGTTTTTGTCTGTGCGGCTCCGGCGTACTACTACAGCTTCTCCCTGACTCCGTTTCACATGCTCGACAGCACCCCTCTGTGGCTGATGTCGGCGGTGTTCGGGCTGTTTTTCGCGGAGCGCTGGAGCATGGGGCGCGCGGAAGGTATACCTATTGTGCTGCAGGTTCTCTGTCACCTGGCGCTGTTTGTCTGCTGCGTGTATTGGGCCGTTCGCGAGCCCGCTTACATGCGGGGCTTTTATGTCTCGCTCAGCATGGCTGTGGCTGCCCTGCATGTGCTTTGCCGCCTGCGTCCGCGTGTGGCAGAGGAGGCTTGGTCGTCTCTGGGGTGGTCGCTGATGGCCTTGCCTGCTCTGCTGGGCCTGCTTGTGGGATTCGGGTTCTGATGCGACCCTGAGGCGGAGCGCGCAGGCCGCTTCGTGTTACGCGTCCTCGGGCTTCTGCTTCTTTTTGCCGGCGGGGCCGGGCATGAGACCGTAGGAAAGGCTGCCCTTGCGGCAGGCGCAGATGCAGGACATGCAGCCGATGCAGTTCGGGTGGCGCACAAACTCGGTGTTGGCTACGTCGATATTCATGGGGCAGGCGCGCGTGCACTGTCCGCAACCGCCGCATGTGGTGGTATCGCGTTTGATGCTGAAGATGCGCAGCACGCTCCACAGGCCTCGACGCGCGCCGCCGGTGCAGAAGTAGTTGCAGAAGGGGCGCTTCATGAACATGCTGCACAGCAGGAACAGGCAGGTGACGCCCGCGGCCAGTGTCAGGAAGTTGCCGTGCAGAATCCTGTTGAAGTTATGCGGGCCTTTCAGCAGGGCAAAACTGATGCCCCAGGTTGCCAGCATGAAGTAGAAAATGTAGCGGCTCAGCTGCAGGTAGCGTTGCGCACCGCGGGGGACCTGAAATTGCGGCAGGTGCAGCAGGCGTCCCAGTTTCCACATCCAGTCCTGAGCTGACCCCAGCGGGCACACCCAGCCGCAGAAGAATACGCCCACCAGCAGGGCTGCGGGGAGCATCCAGCTACCTACTTGCTTGGTTGAAACACCCAGGATGACAGCCACCAGGAAACATACCTGTACGATGGCCCGGATGATTTGGAATTTCTTTGCCGTTTTTCTCTCCATGGCTTATTTATATAGAGAATATGTTGGCCTGTCAATACTTTTTCTGACTTGAGAAACAGGAGGTGACGTCAAAACTATGAGGCGTAAGCGTTCTCTCTCTCATGAATCTCAACCAATCATCCATCAGGAACTCGAAAAATAAAAGCAACAAAGTATCTTATTATCGGTGCCGCTTTAGTGCTATGTCGTATAGCCTTTCATACTGCACCGCATAAATGGTATTGGGATTGGTTTGGGCGATTTGCCGTCTTTCTTGAGCTGCTGCGTTCCCTATACGTATGGAAGACGTCACGGTACCCTGCCTGCTCAGATTTGGCTCTGCGGCGAAAGTTTTGCTGCAAAGACTAGACTTCCCGCTTGACATCCCCCCTGCGTAGTGGTATAAAAGCCATGTCAAGCCATGCTTCAGGAATATTTTTCAGCGTTTATCCAGTTGGTGGCCGGTTTTGGATTTGCCGGTCTGATTATTGTGCTCAGCGTGATTTTCGGGCGTCGTGCGAGGCTGCAGCCTGCGCAGGATGTTCCGTATGAGTGCGGTAACGTGCCGGAGGGCGATGGCGCCCCGTCCTTCTTCTCCATTAAGTACTACATTGTGGCCATTCTGTTCCTGGTGTTCGACCTGGAGGTTGTGTTCCTGTATCCGTGGGCACTGGGCTTCAAAGACTTTGTGCTGGACAATGGCGCTGCTTTTGCCTCCATGACTGCCTTTATCGGCGTGCTGATGATTGCCTATCTCTACGCGCTGGGCAAGGGTGTTATCGTATGGCACCGCAACCCGTCTGCCCGCCGCTGAGTGGCCGGTGAACGTGTGACAGCTTTTCCCGTGGGCGGCTTCCATTGCGAAGTCGCCCCTTTTTTAAACCTTTATAACAAGACAAAATGATGGAAGCAAAGAACCGCGGCGCCTGGCTGCAGAAGACACTTGGGGAGCGCATTATCCTGCTCGATGGCGGGCAGGGGACGATGATTCAGAAGCACTCGCTGCAGGAGGCGGACTACCGCGGCGAGCGTTTTGCAGACCGCGCTCTCTACCCGCAGGATTTGCGCAACAACAACGATGTGCTGGTGCTGACGCGTCCGGATATCATACGCGATATGTGCGAGCAATACCTCGCCGCCGGGTCGGATATCATCAGCACCTGTACCTTCTCTGCCACGAGTATCGGGCAGCATGAGTTTTTCCACCCCGGAGCAGCTGCCGCAAAGCATGACCGCGCCTACTACGATGCTGTGCTGGCCAACACGGAGCTGGCGGCGCTGGTGCGGGAGATGAACCTGGCTGCCTGCGGCATAGCCCGCAGCGCTGCCGATGCCGCCGCCGCTGCAGATGGCCGCCCGCGCCTGGTGGCCGGCTCCATAGGCCCGATGGCGGTCACGGCCTCGCTCTCGCCGGATGTGAACGACCCCGGCTTTCGCGCGGTGGATTTCGACCAGCTGCGCCGCGCGTACCGCGAGCAGGTAATCGCCCTGGCAGATGGCGGCGTGGATGTGCTGCTGCTGGAAACCATTTTCGATACGCTCAATGCCAAGGCCTGTCTGTATGCCATTGCAGAGCTGCGCGAGGAGCGCGAGCTGCCGCCGGTGATGATAAGCTTCACCATCACAGACCGCGCCGGGCGAACCCTGAGCGGGCAGACGGTGGAGGCGTTCTGGAACTCGGTGCGCCATGCCCGCCCGTTGAGCGTGGGTATCAACTGCGCACTGGGGGCAGACCTCATGCTGCCCTTTGCGCAGGAGCTCAGCCGCCTGGCGGACTGCGCGGTGAGCATGTACCCGAACGCCGGTCTGCCGGACCCGCTCAGCCCCGGTGGCTATGCTCACTCTGCGGCGCACATGGCGGGGATACTGCGCAGCTATGCAGAGCAGGGGCTGCTCAATTTTGTGGGCGGCTGCTGCGGTACGACGCCGGAGTACATAGCCGCCATTCGCGAGGCTGTGAGCGGTTTTGCGCCGCGTGCCATCCCGGCGCGGGAGCAGGACGGCGTGCTGCGCCTCAGCGGCCTGGAGGCATACAACCACCGCAGCAGCGATGGCTTGCTCTATGTGGGTGAGCGCTGCAATGTGGCCGGCTCCCCCAAATTTGCCCGCCTGATCCGCGAGGGCGCGTACGAGGAGGCGCTGGAGATTGCCCGAGCCCAAGTGCAGAAGGGAGCCAAGGTCTTGGATTTCTGCTTCGACGACGGCATGATAGACGGCCCCGCCGCCATGAGCCGTTTCCTGAATCTGGTGGCGGCAGAGCCGGACATTGCCCGTGTGCCCTGCATGATTGATTCCTCCAAGTGGGAGGTTATCGAGGCCGGCCTGAAGTGCGTGCAGGGCAAGGCTATCGTGAACTCGATTTCCCTGAAGAACGGCGAGGAGGAGTTCCTGCACCACGCCCGTATCATCCGCCGCTTCGGCGCCGCTGTGGTGGTGATGGGCTTCGACGAAAACGGCCAGGCCGGCGGCTATGAGGACCGCGTGGCCATAGCCCACCGCGCCTACGATTTGCTTACCCGTGTGGTGGGATTTGAGGATGGCGACATCATCTTCGACCCGAACGTGCTGACCGTCGGCACCGGGCTGCCGGAGCACGCCAACCTGGCCCGCGATTTCTTCCGCGCCTCCGCCGAGATTCGCCGCTGCCACCCGCTCACACACATTTCCGGCGGCATTTCGAACGTGAGTTTCGCCTTCCGCGGCAACAACCCGGTGCGCGAGGCCATGCACAGCGCCTTCCTGCACCACAGTGGCTGCGACCTCTGTATCGTGAACGCCGCGCTCATGACCACGTACGAGAGCATCCCCGCCCACCGCCGCAAGCTGGTGGAGGATGTGCTGCTGAACCGCTGCGAGGACGCCACGGAGTGCCTCATCGCTTACGCTCAGGAGCTGGCAGAGGCCAAGGCTGCGCTGAAAGTCGCCGGTGCCGGTGGCCCCGCTCCCGCCCCGAAAAAGCCGGTGGACCGCAGCAGCATGCCCGTGCAGGAGCGTCTGGCCCAGGCTCTGGTGAGCGGGCAGACGGAGCATATAGGGGCCGACACACGCGAGGCTCTGGAGCTGTGCGGCTCGCCGCTGGCTGTTATCGAGGGCCCGCTGATGGATGGCATGCGGCAGGTGGGCGAGCTGTTCGGCTCCGGCAAGATGTTCCTGCCCCAGGTGGTGAAGAGTGCCCGAGTCATGAAGCAGAGTGTGGCCGTGCTGACCCCGCTGCTGGAGGCGGCGCAGGCCGGGCAGCAGGCTGCTGCCACGGTGGTGCTTGCCACGGTGAAGGGCGATGTGCACGACATCGGCAAGAATATCGTGAGCGTGGTGCTGGCCTGCAATGGCTTCCGCGTGGTGGATCTGGGCGTCATGGTGCCCTGCGAGGATATCGTGCAGGCCGCCCGCCGCGAGGGCGCAGCGCTGGTGGCGCTCAGCGGGCTTATCACCCCCTCTCTGGATGAAATGGCTCGCGTGGCCACTGCTCTGCAGGAGGCCGGCATGAGCACGCCGCTGCTGGTAGGCGGTGCGACTACAAGCCCGCTGCACACCGCCCTGAAGCTGGCGCCGCTGTACCCGGCCGGCGTGGTGCTGCAGACGGCGGATGCCGGCAGCATCGTGCCCGTGGCATCCGCCCTGTGCGGCAGCGGGAGCGCGGAGTTCATTGCCGAGCAGAAGGCCGAGCAGGCCCGCCTGTGCGCTGAGCATCAGCAGAAAAACCAGCCGCTCTACACCCTGGCAGAGGCCCGCAGCCGCGCCCTGCAGAGCACAGCCCCCCAGCCGCAGCCGCAGCGCACGGGCGTGTTCAGCGTCGGCGTGCCCACCGGCTGCGCCTGCCACACACCGCAGCCGGATTTCCCCCTCAGCTGGACGCAGCTCATGGAAAAGGCGGACTGGAGCATCACCCTGCGTACCTTCGGTATGCTCGGCGGCTCGGAGGACAAGCGCCGCGAGGCCGACGCTCTGCGCACCGACGCCGAGGCGCTGCTGGCCCGCGCGTTTGCGGAGAACCGCCTGCAGGCCCGCGCCTGCTTCGGCATTTGGCCGGCCGAGCGCGCCGGGGATGACATCGTGGTGCAGGGGGGCAGCGTGCTGCACACCATGCGCCAGCAGGCCGTGAGCGACAAGCCCCGCCTCGCCCTGGCGGATTTCCTGCCCGCGCAGGGCGGGTATGTCGGCGCCATGCAGGTGGCGATAGGCGGTGCGCAGGAATGGTCCGCCGAGCTGGATGCCGCAAACGACCCTTACAACGCCTTGCTTGTAGCCGCCGTGGCCAACATGCTGGCCGAGGCCTTGGCAGAGTGCACGCAGGACGTGGTGGAAAGCGTCTGGCCCGTGGATGCCTCCAGGATGATACGCCCCGCCTGCGGCTACCCCAGCCAGCCGGACCACTCCGAGAAACGCACCGTCTTCTCCCTGCTGGATGCCACCACCCGCACCGGTACCACGCTGACGGAGACGCACATGATGCAGCCCGCCTCCGCCGTCTGCGCCCTCATCTTCAACCACCCCGCCGCGCAATACTTCGCCGTCGGCAGCGTGGGCGAGGACCAGCTGGCGGATTATGAAGCCCGGAAATAACCGCGTAACATACACAAAAACAAGCAAAGAATGAGCCGGATGCAGATTTGTGCTTGCAAAACGGGGATTCGCACGCTAAAATAACCGCACGTACTACTGTACACATCTCTTTATTAATCTAAATTATCATGAAACCTACACTTCTTGTTCTTGCAGCAGGTATGGGCAGCCGCTACGGTGGCCTTAAGCAGCTGGACCCCATGGGCCCCAACGGCGAAGTTATTCTCGATTACTCCGTGTACGACGCCATCCGCGCCGGTTTCGGCAAGGTCGTATTCATCATCCGCAAGGATTTCGAAGAGGCCTTCAAGAGCCAGGTGGGTGCCCGTTTCGCCGGCAAGATTGAGGTGGACTACGCCTTCCAGAGCCTGGACGACCTGCCCGAGGGCTACAGCGTACCGGAGGGCCGCGTGAAGCCCTGGGGGACCGCCCACGCTGTGCTCGCCGCTCGCGATATCGTGAAGGAGCCCTTCGGTGTGGTGAACGCAGACGACTTCTACGGCTCCGACGCCTTCGAGCGCGCCGCTGCATTCCTCACCGCCGAGCCCGGCTGCCCCTGCAAGGAGCACTACGGCATGATTGGCTACCCCCTCAAGAACACACTCAGCGACCACGGCGACGTGAACCGCGGCATCTGCGGCATCAAAGAGGGCTTCCTCGACAGCGTGGAGGAGTTCACCAAGATTAAGATGGAGGAGGACGGCGTATGCCGCGGCGACAGCCTCGCCGGCGAGCGCAAGCCCGTGGACCCCGAGGAGCTCGTATCCATGAACTTCTGGGTATTCCCCGCCAGCTTCATCGAGCGCATCAAGGAGCACTTCACCGGCTTCCTCGCCGCACACGGCTCCGAGCTCAAGAGCGAGTGCTACATCCCCACCGTCGTGGACGAACTCATCCACAACGGCAAGGCAGACTGCTGCGTCATCAAGACCACCGCCAACTGGCTGGGCGTCACCTACCCGAGCGACAAGCCCGCCGTGGTGGAGAGCATCGCCAAGCTGGTGGAGGACGGCGTATACCCCGCCAAACTCGGCTAAACAGCGCTCCCGCCTATGTACGACATCCAGAAAATCTCCGGCCTCTTCGAGCTGCGCGGTGACTACGTGTACGGAGAGTCCTACGGCTCCGGCCACATCAACGACACCTACCGCGTCGTGGTGGACCAGGCCGGCCTGCGCGTCAGCTACATCCTGCAGCGCATCAACAGCAACGTCTTCAAGCAGCCCATCCCGCTCATGGAGAACGTGAAGCGCGTTACGGACGAAGCCCTGCGCGTGCTGCTGGCAGAAGGCTGCAAGGAGGCCTACCGCCGCACCCTCACCATCGTGAACGCTCACGATGGCAAGCCCTACGCTCAGGATGCAGAGGGCAACGTGTGGCGTGTCTACCCCTTCATCGACCGCGCCCGCACCTACGACATGATCGAGAACCCCGGTCAGTGCATCGAGGTAGCCCGCGCCTTCGGTAACTTCCAGAAGCTCGGTGCCAACCTCCCCGGCGAGCCCCTCTTCGAGACCATCCCGGACTTCCACAACACCACCAAGCGCTTCAAGACCTTCCAGGCCGCCATCGCTGCGGACCCCCTGGGCCGCGCCAAGAGCGTGCAGAAGGAAATCGACTGGTACCTCTCCCGCGAGGCAGATTGCCACAAGGTGGTGAACTACCTGGCCAGCGGCGAGCTCCCCCTGCGTGTCACCCACAACGACACCAAGCTCAACAACGTCATGCTCGACGACGTCACCGGCGAGGGCATCTGCGTGATCGACCTCGACACCACCATGCCCGGCTCCGCCCTGTACGACTTCGGCGACATGATTCGCACCTCCACCTCCCCCGCTGCGGAGGACGAGAAGGACACCTCCCTGGTAACCATGCGCATGGAGTACTTCGAGGCTCTGGCCAAGGGCTACTGCGAGGCCGCCACCTTCCTCACCCCGCTCGAGAAGGAGCTCCTGCCGTTCTCCGGCAAGCTGCTCACCATGGAGTGCGGTATGCGCTTCCTCACAGACTACCTGGAAGGCGACACCTACTTCAAGATTAAGCGCCCGGAGCACAACCTGGACCGCACCCGCACCCAGATGGCCCTCGTGGAATCCATCGAGAAGCAGATGGACGCCATGCAGGCCGTGGTTCAGAAATACTGATACCACCCCCGCGCGTAAAGCATCTTAACACACCAAAGCCCCCGCCCATGCAAACTTGCAGGGCAGGGGCTTTTTGTGTGCTGGGGGGGGTAGCTTTCCCCGAATCACGGCAAAAAAAAGGCCGCTCCGTAGGGGAGCGGCCTGTGTGGAGGTTGGGCAAAACGCCTTTTTTTATATATACCTGGCGTAGAAGCGCTTCAACTCTGCCACACATAGCGGCGGTCGAAGCGCTCTTCCATGCGTTTGCAGGCGGCTTGCCCAAGGGTCTCGCGCTGCTCTAGGTATTGTGAGATGAGCCTGTAAATCTTTTGTTCTCTTATTCTGTGATATACTGGATTAATCTGTTGCCCCATTTCTTAACGCGGGTGTATATTGGCATAATGATATAATGTTCTATTGGTGCATACAAGCGTCCAACTGTTTGTTGCCATATGATATCAACGATCGTTCCGGCAATATAAATTCCGAGAATTGAGCCGATGCAGTGAATAATCGGATGTTCGCAGAATGGGGCCTCCGCTGTATGGAGCACCTTTTGCCAGATAAAATCACGCATAAGTGGATGCTCATGGAACAAGTATACACCAAGCGTGCATGAGGCCAGAAAATTAATAATTCGAGAGCTACCTATGTTACTTTTTATACAAATAAGAAAGATTAGGATGGAAATAAGAATCACGGGCAATGATTCCTTAGTTACAGCAAAATACAAAAGGGTTTGGTACAAATATTCAGATTCAAATAGTTTGAACGCTATATTGGCTGAATATATCCATGCGATTGTTGCAGTCGAAATGGCAGATAATAGTGCGATAAGTTTCCATTTTGATAAACGTTGAAGGTTTAAGGTTCGTATAAAAGCTGCAATCATATAGAGTAAAATGAAAAAACATAACTGACTACAGTATGTTGGAATGTGGAAATATGTCGGGATGAAACTGGTTAGCAAAAAAAGAGACGCAATACAAAGAGTGTGTTGTTTATGGGAGAGATGGTGAACCAATACGTTTAAAAATGGGACAATTAACATGAGTCCTATGTAAGTGTTAATGAACCAATAAGAACCAGTAATGCCTAACGCTGATTTAATCACATTTTTCAGATTGATATCAAAGTGCGGAGGTCCGAAAAAATATGCTATTGATGATAATATGGCGGCATAGCTAATTGTATGAAAAAGTACTTTAGATATTTTTGATATCGTTATTTTGCTTTTTGCCATAAAATAGCCACTGGCTAATATAAATAAACATATTGCAACGCCTCCCAGTAATGGTAGAAAATTGTATTTAACAGGTATGTATAATTCTTTGTTTTCTACTTTTAGTCCCCATACAGCGTAGTGACTAGCCACAATAAAGAACATAGAGAGTATACGAAGTATCTCGATATTTGAGGAACGGTTGTTTTTATTCATTTTGGATGGTATATTAAAATATGCTGAAAACAGCATCATGTCAGTTTGTATTAGTTTTAAGCTTTTTTGATGTTAATATATAGGAAATGTATTGCATTAGGGAATAGCAGATAAAGCAAATGACGAATGTAAACAGAGAGACTAATAAGCCAAATAGAGTTTGCGATTCAAGGTGACTATTAAAGGATAGCAACCTGTTAAGTCGTAAAATTATTGCCAAAATGAATGGATGAAATAGATAAATGAACAATGATGATGATGACAGTACAGTGATAATACTATTTTCTTGTAATTTTATTCCAGATGTAATGCGAAATAAAACTACAGCAAGAAGTGCCATGATTGGCGACAAATAGCCAGTAGCCCATTTGATTTGCAGATTATTAAACATATACCAAGCTAACGCAGCTATGGCACATGCCCCAAATATCAACATCAAGTTTTCCTTTATGGTTGATGGTTTGATTTGCTTCATAATTCCACCCACCATGAAGTATCCCATGTATTGGATTGCGTTGATAGGCCAGATTTCTATACGGTTAGTACAACCAATAATACACCCATATATGAGGAAGCAAATGGCTAAAATTATGTAACTCTTAGGCGAAATCTCCTCTTTGATTCGGATGATTACAGGAGCGGCTAGGTATAATCCTACCAACATGTACATATACCACATGTGATAAAATGTACCACCTGTGAACAAACCTATAATAGGTGTCCAGTACGAGGGCGGTGTCTCGAACTTATCAGCATTGAAATAATAGATAAACCAATCGAAAAAGATATAAAAGATAGAAAATGCTATGAATGGTATACCCAGATTTTTTATTCCTCGAAAGTAAAATGTTTTGTAAGGTTCAATTTTACGATTTAGAATAAAGGCACCACTAAGCATGACGAAAAGAGGAATCGCGACACTACTCAAAGCCCAACTAGGTGAACCTTGTATGCTACTGTGAATTAGTACAATAAGGTAGGCGCAAAAAATGCGTAGTATGTCATAATTGGATTCTCTAGATGTCGATGTTTTCATTTTGCAGCTGCGATATATTGTGTAATCCAAGGGGTAAGTCGACGTAACGTCATGAATAATAGATAGCATGCTATCATCAATATGGGAGCTTGTAAAATTGAAAACTCTTGTGCTAACCAGCAGTTTATTTGAATGAGCTCTCCTAATGGAATGTGCAGAATAAGTACAAATAGCATTGCTGGAGCAAGCGATGCCAAAAATGCCCCTGTTTTGGGTATGAACCGCACGATTAGTACACCTGCGCATGAAATCAATGCTGTTCCACATAAATAACCGAAGAGAGTAGGATGCCAAACTTGAACAAACCACGCTTCGCCACTCAGAATGTTATTCTTGATAGCTACAAGAGTACTAAAACCTCCAGTGATAAATAAGAAAATGAGTAGATTCACTGTTTTTATTTCTTCTAAATATTGTGCAATATCATATTTTCTCGTATAGCATCCAGCAAGGTATATTAGACACGTGCCGACGCTGATAATTGTGTCTGGTTCATGTGGTATGCTAAGAGGCTGATAGCTCATGAAACATAGAATAAATGGAATAATTAAAATTTTGATTCTCATAAAAAGAGGAGTAAACAAGGTCAGAATGATAAGATCTCTGACAAACCAGAGGGGGCCTATATATGGAACCGCTTTACCTCCTCCAGTTTGAGAAACGATAAATTGACCTATTCCGCAGAAACTAGCCATTTGATTACCCTGCCAGTTAAATATCCAAGCTAGGCTTTCCCATAAGAAATAGACGCAGGAGAAAATGAAACAACGCTTAAGGATTTTGTTCCATCGATAATTTCCTGCACAAAAATACCCAGCCCAAAATAAATAAAAGGGCACTCCTGATTCCATGAAGAGCTGTGTCGGTAGGTTTTCCCAGCCATGTGGAGGAAAGTGCATGAAAACAATTAACAGCATACAAAGTACTCTGCTTATATCAAGCCATTGCATTCTAATTTTTGTTGGCATAGTTAAAGATTTGTATACGGCCTTATATCCAGTTTTTAATTTTTAATAATTTACTGCTTTGTTTTCTAAGTATTTTCTTAGCCATTCTATATAACTGTAGCGCTATCGCTGAAAAACAAGTAACTGTTTATTGCTGCCCATTTTGCTTAATTGACAACTTAGAAAAAATAGAGGGAAACAATTAAAATGTTTTTAGTAGTAACATTGTATTATATGCCTCAATTAGTAAATTGGGTTAAGTTTATGAACTATTCGGGAGCAATAGCGCCAGAAACAGGCAAGAGGTTTTATCAAGCTAAATTTTCTGTATAAAAGATCAATAACCTCAAAATTGCTACATCTGTTTAGAGTATGTGTATAAATAAATGGTATAGACGAGTTCAATGAATAATCCGTGACTTGTAGGATTCTATCCACTTTTTCGTCAAACTCTTGTTCATTGAAAACGTTTACTTTTGCGACATGCATGTATTCGCCGTAAGCTTTGGAACATTCCTGCAGCGCATGGAACCACTCGTTATTTACTTTAAAAAAATTACCTGCAGGACGCTTATCAATCCAATTATTATGGGTTGGTTTTATATTTATGATTCGTTTTTCTTTCATATCAAGCTTGAATAGCTTGTTTGCATAATTACGATTTCCTTTATCCTCCATTGTTTCTACCCATATATCTTTTTCATCGAATAAGAAAGAAGTGTCAGCGTAATCGACATTATTAAGGAGAACCTTTTCCAATTTCCACTTATATGGAAAATCAATACACTTGTATAAGCGCAATTGTTTTGCATTATGAGTTTCCGGTAACATATAGATATCACCATCCCATTCAAAAACATTAGGATAACTTAAATGGAATGATTCTGAGAGGATTTTTCTTGGTTTTCCTCCTTCCTCAATACAAAATACACCTAAGTTAGCCTTTTGTTCCCAGATGCTGTACATTTCAACAAAAATGTAGTGTTTTTCATTGTGAATGAAAGGAAAGGGATCTGCATACCATTGTGTGCCTGACGGATTAATTATGTCATAGGATGGGTTGCGAATACCGACTGGTTCCTCAGAATTTTTCAGAAATCTGTATCCTACAACGTAATTTTCGTAAAAAAATAATTTTCTAATAATTGATTTTATCATAATATTATTTAAGTAGATTGGGCTTTTTTAATTGTAATAGCGTGGAGAATCAAACCAAATGGTAAGGAAAAAGTAGTTAGTAATCTGCATGGGCTGTCAGTAAGAGGATTTGTTTTTATAAACATGCATGATGATATGTGATGAATTGCAGCTTTCAAACGTTCTTTGAAGTATGGATGATGTTTCATCGTTTCTCGGCGTAAGAAGGCAAAGCCCTGCGGATGCCTTCCGTATTGTTTCCACATGGTGCCGCTTGAACCATCAGGCTGGTAGTCTACGTGAACCAGAACCTCATTCAGAAGGAGCATGGAGCGCTGCAAATCTGCCAGCATATATTTGTATACGAGACCTACATATTTTTCTCCCTCGAATACAGGATATTCAGGCAGGCTTTTCATCACATCTGTGCGGTAAATCAATTTCTTGTCGCCTTTACCACCGAAGTGGTAAAAATCGGTAAGCGTCATTGTTTTCTTATCGTCGGGAAATCTGCTGCCGATGATGTTTCCATTGGTATCTGCGTCCAGACCGATAATGCCATTAACCTGCTCACTCCCATGTTTTTTCCAGAAAGTAACGATTTTTTCTACGGCATTAATGGGCATGTAGTCATCTGAATCAATGCAGGTGTTTATCTCTGTATCGATGAGCCTGTAGGCTAGGTTGTGAGCTGTGTGCATACCACCATTCGTTTTGTATTCATACCGGATTGGGATTAAATTTTCTTCGATCCATGACTGTACTAATTCGCGGGTGTTATCGCTGGAACCATCGTCCACGACGAGCCAGCAAAAATCCTGGCAGGTCTGCTTGCACAGACTTTCGTATAGTCTGGTCAATAAATGAGCCCGGTTATAGGCAGGAGTGAATATGGTAAGAGTAGGCATGATTAATTCGAATGGTGTTTAGTGAAATAGAAATCCTGTAACCTTGCTGCATTGGCGTGGATATCAAAGCCGGCAGTTACAATTTTGTCAAAGGTGTTCATGCGATTATAGGGACTAAGAAGGCTTTTCGTCCATGTATTATTTTCTGCAGTGAGAGGAATGAAAGAGAGAAGTTCGGGGATAATGGCTACTTGCTGAGGCACCTTATTTGATGTGACGACATGTAGACCTGAGGCTTGGGCTTCCACCATGCTGACAGAGAGCCCTTCATACAGGGATGGTGAACAATATACATCGAATCCTTGCAATAATTGGGGAATGTCGGTGCGTGTCCCCAAGAACTGTACGGCATGGGCAATTCCTATAGCTTCAGCTTTTTGCTTCACTTCTTCGTAAAGTCCTGTTTTCTCTCCCACTAATGCCAGAAGTGCTTTAGGTTCCTTTTCAAGAACTTCTTTAAAAATCGTAAGCAGCCCTATATGGTTTTTTTGGGGGGAAAATCTGGCTACGTCACCGATAACCCAATGACCTTCCCAGCCCATGTCACGGCGTACTTGGTTGCGGATTTTTTCATTGAATGCATATTTCTGTGCATCAATAGCATTATTGAGCATGATGGCTTTCTGAGCCATCTTTTTCCCGAAGAGCCAGACTGCCGCTTCATAGCCGCATGTCATGGGTATGGTTATATAGGGGCGAATCAGATGCTTAAGAACAGTGCGAACTGCCCATTTCCAGTTTCGGTCGCAGGATGCATTATGCGCGTGTGCTATGATGGTCGATACTCCTCGCTTGGCTGCTTCTTTGTATATGAAATACCCAAGTTCACCCACATGCCCATGAATGATTTGGTATTCCGGATGTTCGTTGAAGAAACGCTTGACTGCCTTCTGATGAGCAAAGAAATTGAAGATAGGAGGAATTCTGAAAATACGCCCTCCTAAAGCTTCAATTTCATCATCGTAGGCACCGCGTTCTTGCCGATGCACCAAAAAATCGAATTGAACCTTACAGCGGTCAATATGGCGATAGTAATTCATTACCATGGTTTCCGCTCCACCGCGGTTCATGATGGTGAGAACTTGCAGGACTCTGATAGGAGTGTTCATTGGACTGTCAATTTGTAAACGATAAGTGAATCGCTTGCGTTTTCCTTATGGTGAAAGGAGGCTGGATTTCCGATAGCTATGGTGTTGTCGGGCATATTTTGGTTGACGAATGCACCAGGCGCGATTACGCAATTATCGCCTATTGTTATTTTTCCAATAACAATAGCATTTGCTCCGACGCATACATTGTTGCCTATGGAGGGAGCTCCACCCAAGTAGTTGTTCCGACCAGACGGTGGGGCGTTGCCTACAAGAGCGCCCTGAGCAATGTTGAAGTTGTGTCCGATGGTTGCATCCGGATTAATGACGATATGTCCCCAATGCCCGATTTTCAGGCCTTGGCCTATTCTGGTCTGGTGAGGAATCTGAATTGCATATTTCACCTGATAATGTCTGAGCAGAAGAATCCAAAAAGGCTTGGTTAGCCTACAGGCGGATTGTGTCCACCTCCATATGCAGGAATAGCGGAAACCGGGGGTAAAGAGGAAATACCGGAGAAACAGGAACCAAGAAAAACTTCCCTCATAACGGAATAAATCATTCCTGATTTGTTGATTAGGAATCATGACTCTTTGAGAGTATTTGTTTAATCTTTTGTTTCATTTTTACTAATCCTTTTTTCCACCATGGGAGCCATGTTGCATCAAAGTGATGAATAGATCGGGTGTTGTGTGTGACTTTGATGGGTGCTCCCATCATCGCTTGCGGACAGAAATAATCCGTCGGATAGATAGTGATTCCATTAATTGTTTGGATGGTTCCGTTAGTTTTCCATCCTTGTTTACGACACCAATCTGTTACCACACTACACATGCTGGGTTGAGATGGGGTAAAGTGTTTATCTGAGTAATATATAATGTAGCGTTTGTAGAACGGATGATGAGGAGGGGTGGCTAGACCTAAGCCTGGAGCTACGTTCTGAGGTGTTTCTGCCCCCATAAATGCACCAGCCATGATAATATCATTCATGGACCTGATGACTTCAACATCTGTATCGAAGTAAAGGCCTCCGTATTCATGCAGTACCCAGAAGCGAGCAAAATCGCTCACGAAGGCATATTTTTTTGCTGCATATGCTTCCTTTGTGTACGGAATCATGTTGACATCGAAATTGCTTTCATTCCATTCCCTGATTTCATAATCAGGAAAGAATTTTTTCCAACTATTGATGCACTTGATGGCCGATTTAGGCAAGGGTTTCCCACCGAACCAGCAGTAATGTATAATTTTAGGAATCATGAAAATAGTCTTTCTATAATGTTTTCCGTGTTAACATGAGCAAATGTTGATATCTTTCTTAATAATGTTTTATTATTTAGAAGATCGTTCAGTGCCTTTGCTGTTTGGTTAGAATCTCCAAGTGGAAGAATAACGCCATCCTCTCCATCACGTATCTGGCTGTGTGCCGTAGGGTAATTTGTAATGGCTACTGGTTTGCCGAGAAGTTGGGCTTCTTTTACGGTAATAGATTTGCCCTCAAATATGGATGGCTGAACGTAGATGTCACATGCTTTTATGTAGGGATAGGGATTTGATTTCTTTCCCAGAAGGATGAACTTATCTTGCATATTATGCTTAATGATGGCTTCACGTATTTCCTGTTCGCCCCCTCCATACCCGATTACATACCACACGACATCATTTCTCAATTTACAGAGTTCTGCCATAATAGCCACGGCACCGGGGAAATTTTTGGGGGTGCAGTATCTGCCAATGCTAAGAAGTTTAATTTTTCCCGGCATTTCATCGGTTGCATCGAACTGATCAGCTTGTTCCTTGATAAGATTTACGGGAAGTGGATTGTCGATTTCTAAAACCTTACCTTTTAGAGTAGGAAAAACTTCCAGAAATGATTTTGTTACATCTTCAGAAATGGATACTACGTGATCATATGTTTCCCAAGATGATAGTTCTCGATTCGAGTTTATTGCTATACATGAATAATCTGTATGAATCCAAGCAAGTTTTCTTTTTGCAATAACTTTATCTCTTACGAAATGGTGTGGCCGCAAAAAAGATATGGCAACGTCGTATGTGCCTAAGTGATAGAGGTTTGGTAATATTTTTGTAGTTGTCCTACCTAACTCATCGTATATGCTATCCGAATGGCCTTTTAATTTTCGGTTATAAAACCAATTGTTGAGTTTTGATAATAATCTAGCCATTGCTATTTTCCACTTACCCTGTGATAAAACGTGAAGCAATGGCTTTTCAATTGCAGAATATGATTCATTTTCTGCAAGTATATTAATTCCTGCTGGAATATGTTTCATTAGTTCGCCTTGATGACTATATATAAATAAATCGACATCATACTTAAACTTGCTAAACAATTCTAATAAGCCAAGAAGAGCTCTTTCTGCTCCACCTATTTCCATATAATGTATTGCTATAAAGATTCGCTGCACAGACATGATGAGGAATTATAATGAGTTATTTGGTAATTAATGAGAGAATAATACTTTTTTTTCTGCTTTTCTTAATAGGAATAAGTAAGCTATGAAAGATATAAAAATCGTGTATACTGCGATTGATGTTATTAATGAAACCCAAGAATGAGAATGATCTTTATTAAGAATATATGCGACTATGGTTATCGGAAAATATATTGAGCAACATTTAGCATACGCAAGTAAGAAGAATTTTTTTGCGTTGAAACTAAATGTTTTATTGTAAAAAATAACCATGATAATAAGATTTATAATAAAGGTGCAAAATAATGGATAGATAACTCC
Source organism: Akkermansia sp. (assembly GCA_045636905.1). Lineage (GTDB taxonomy): Bacteria > Verrucomicrobiota > Verrucomicrobiia > Verrucomicrobiales > Akkermansiaceae > Akkermansia. The sequence goes on along the minus strand of JAZTYL010000025.1, from coordinate 12,810 downwards.
ATATAATCCATATGATTTGCTGAATATGAATCCCAGAGATGCTCCTGTGGCAGTACACAAGAGAGATATTATAGCTTTTGCTTTTACTTTATTTCTTGTCTCTAAAATAGAATTTGCAGGTCCAAATGATAGAGAAATTGTTGTAATACTCATAAGAATACAACAATCGAGCCAAATAGTAGAAAATTGCTCTCCTAACCATAAGATAATAAAAGGTTTGCCAAAAATGATGAAATTAGATAGAACGATAAATTGTCCGATAACTGAAATCCTACCTATTTTACATATCGTATAGTTTAGTTTCTCATTGTTGCTAACTTCTGTTGCTTGTCTTATAATGTATGGAGTGAGGATGCTGTTTATTGTCCCAGCAAACACTCCATAGTATGATGAGAGCATTACGAGAATAGAAAATAAAGCAATAGCAGATGTGTTAGTATTAATACCTAAAGAAATTTGCCCAAATTGCCATTGAAATGATGTTATCAAGCAAGCGATAAACACCCAAAATGAATATGAAAGAATGCTGATAATGTAATGAGTTGATATCCCATTCAGGCGAAAATTGAATTGTTGTTTTCTAAAACAAACTATATTAGTTAATATTGTAAATAAAACAGTCAAAGCAGAGTCTATGATAACAATAGTTAACGCGGAGTTGAATTTTGCAAGGATACATATAATTAAAATAATTTTCAAAAGATAGCGTCCTATACTACAAAAATTTATAAAAATGAACTTTTCATTTGCTCGCAATATCCCTTCAGATATGCGTCCAGGCATTGTTAGTGCAGCAGTTATGTATACTATTTTAAACATTGTCGAACCCTCAGAAAGCTCACTTTCAGAAAGTCCCTTTCCAAAGAAAATATAAAAATTAGTATCTATATACAATCCACATAAAAGAATTAGGATTGCGATGCATGTATATATTAGAATAATGGTATATATATATCGATTTTCTGATTGCGTGTCTTTTTTTGCGCGATACAGAGAAAGATAACGAACGGTTGTTCCATTCAATCCAAAATCGAATAATCCCAAATAGACTAGTAGTGAACCGATAAGTTGATATAGACCATATTCTGTTATGCCCAAGCAGCTAACTATGTATGGAGTTATTAGAATTCCGCTAATAGTGCTGATAGATATGCTAATATATGATAGAATCGCTCCGTATTTATATTCTTTGAGGTTTATCATGACTTGCTATACTTATTGATTAGGTATCTCCGTCTCACGTATAAAGCTTTGGCTGGTAAAATTGCCAATATAATGAAAAATAGAGGTAGAAATTGATTTGCAATTTTCATGTTTCCTGCAAGCATAAGAGAAGAGAGGCATTCCAATCCTATTCTGATTTTTGAGTATATGGAAGTCTGTCTTTTAAAGCCATCTGAAAACATATCAGCAAATCCCATAGGGTTATCTTTTAATAACGTCCAATACGAATTTGTTATACCGTTAGGTTGGTATCGACAGATAGTTATAGGAATATTGTGCCATCTTAATAAGAAGCCTTCATCTGCTAACTTATTCCATATCTGAGCTTCTGATACGAATTTTTCACCAGGCCAAATCTTGAAAGGATTATCTCGAAGCAATGCAGTTCTGTAACATTCCGCCATGTCTGCGCTTAGTCCATATTGAGATCGCTCAAGATTGGACGCGGTTACAAAGCCTGGATTCTCTGGTATAGTAATTTTTGAATTATTAAGGGGTAGACCAGATTCATCAACCTTAATTCCAGAAACTCCTGCTATATTTTTATCTTTTTCAACTTCTTTAATCCAAGCATGCAGATGGTCTATAGTATTTGGTAAAATATAATCATCCGAGTCAATTATGAAAAACCATTCTCCTTTAGCTAATTTCACAGCTTGATTAATTTGAAAACATTTTCCTCTATTTTCTGATTTTAAGTATTTAATTGAAAAATTATGTTTAGATGCTTCCCATTGTTTAAATAAATCACTGGTGCCATCAGATGAGCCATCGTCAATGACAATCCATTCAAAGTCTTGGCAGGTTTGCTCGCACAGAGATGTGTACAGGTCTGAGAGCAAATGAGCTCTATTGTAGGTTGGTGTGAAAACTGTAATTTTCATTTTATTTTGCCACAATGTTGTAGAAAGTTTGTATTTCGTGAGTGTTTCCCTTAGGTGCGTCTTTGAGATTTTGTATAAGACAATTTTTTAATGAATCGTTTTTTGTAAGTTTTATAATACACTCAGCAACACTTGTACCGTCTATATCAGCAAGAAGGCAATTGATGCCGTCTTTCATGTGAGTATGTACAGAATCGAATTTTGTTGCCACAATTGGCTTGTCGAGGATCATCGCTTCTGTGAGAGTGATTGGAAAACCTTCAAAACGCGAGGGTTGCACATATATGTCACACTCTTTAAAATATGGGTACGGATTTGTTCTTAGTCCTAGAAAAGTTACGTCTGAACTTAATTCGAGTTCTTTGACTTTATCCTTCAATTTCTTTTCTAAAGCGCCTATTCCAATCATGTACCAGTGAAATGAAATTCCTTGCTTTTTCATGAAGTTGGCTGCATCAATAGCTATATCATGGCCTTTCATAGGCCCAAGTCTACCAACTGTCAGAATTCTGATTTTGTGTTTTGTTGATTCTGAGTATTCACTTGGGATGAATTGTTGAGAGAGTTTCCGCACAAGATTTGCATCTGTAATATCAGGCATCAGTTCCACAACTTTGTCTAAGTTTGGAAACTCTTTTTTGAAACATGCTGCATTTGCTGGCGAAACAGCAACGATTTTATCTACAATGTTATATTTTCTTGATATGTATTTTTTGTATGATTGCTTGGGCATGTACATGCTGTTTACCCAGGCTATTTTCTTATCTGCCGATATTTTGTCGGTAGTGTAAAATGTTGGGATACCTTGAGCGTATGCAATGGCAACATCATAATGCTGTGTTGAGGCTGGAATGAGCCATTGATAGCTCTTCCAGAATAATACTGCCTCTTGTATTGGTTTGCTTGGAGCAATTGGAAGAATTCTAATAAGCAATGAATATATAATTCTTGAAAATAAAGTTCTTATGGAAAACCAGCTTTTAATACTAAATAAATGTGATAATATGCTTTTTTTGCATAAGTGCACATAATCAAACTCAGGCAATAAGTTTACATATTCAGGAAGCTGTTGTTCTAAAATTCCACCACGAGAAAACAATTGTAAATCTATTTGGTATTTTGAACAGTCTATATTGTTCAACAAACTCAATAAACTTTTTTCGGCTCCCGCGAATGCGAGGCTTTCTATAGTGAATAATAATTTAATTTTTTTCATTTTTAGACGTACGTATGAAGATATATCGATATAAGTTTTCTATAACTGTAACTAAGTAGGCAAGAGGTTTTATGTTTGCTTTAAGTTTAAGAAAAAGCAAAAAGATAACTAGCTCTTCTAGACAATCAATTTTCAGTTTTCGTCCATAATCATTGAATTTATTATACGACAATAGAACTAGCCATCGTTCAAGAATTTTAAATTTGAGATAACATTTTTGTTTGAATGTACTGTTTTTATTGTGAAGTAAGCCTTTTAAAAAATGTAGATAGGGTAGAAGTTTGTCGTAATTGTCATTAGAATGTGAAAGAGAATTACTACGTAGCCTATAATACGTTTCTATTTCAAAATTATAACCTATGTTAGGATGGACATTTGCAAATGTATGCCATACAATCCAATCTTCGGCGTTACATACGTCTTCTCTGAATTTAATTGATAACTTTCGAAACTCATTTGCCAAAACGATAACAGTGGATGAATGAACATATAAAAAACCACCTTTAAAGAAATTTTTAGTAGCGAATCTTTTATACGAGAATTGAACAGCGTCAAATGATTTTTTCTCATGTGTGTATAAAGCAGCATACCATACAACATCATTATTCATCTCGAAATATGCTAGTGCGTTTTCGAGATGAGATGATTTCCATATATCATCACTATCAAGAAAGGCTATGTATTTACCTTTGGCTGCGTCTATGCCTTTGTTTCGTGCCGCAGATACTCCACTATTTTTTTGTGAAATTAGCTTCAAACGTGAATCGCTTACCTGCTGCAGTATTTCCAGAGTTGAATCCGTAGAACCATCATCAATAATTATTACTTCAAAGTTCTTGTATGTTTGCGCAAAAACACTGTCTAAGGTATCTTTGATGTAGTCGCCTGCATTATAAGCAGGTATGATAACTGAGAAAGTAGGCATTGTTATGCTTCTAAAGCCTGAGATATGAACGCAAAGCCCTCGAGTTTCAATTTATTGATTTCATAATCAACTTTTTCCCAGTCGATGTCTTTGCGTAACATTTTTAAATAATCCGAGCTCGTGGGATTGTGCACGATGCGATCCAGAAGATTGACATCAGATAGGAGCGATCGGACTCTTTGATTTCCTCCTTGTTGTCTGGCTTCTTCTGGTTCGAAGTATACAAAATTTTTGTGAAATATGAGAGAAAATACCGTTACATGAAAAGAGCCGCAAATAACAAACTTAGAGTTATTTATGGATTGAAGCCACTCTAATGGAGAAGTTACCAAATCTATGGCTCCATAGTCAGATAGAAACAAACCTGATTCAGGGTTCTTAATATTCTTCCATTTTAAATTAGCAACTGTAGCAAAATCGTTGATTTCATTTCCTTGTATATCACTAATTGCATCAAGAATGTATGAGCAAATGTATTTATCTTCCATTGTGTTACTCATCGTGCATAATTTTTTATAGTCGCTCGGGGAAAGTAGTAGCGTGGGGTCTGGTACAACGTATACTTCTCGTTGACTTACTTTCTTAAGTAACGTTTGCGCAGAATGTTCTCTTACGCTAATTGCAGAAAAATCTCTTAAATAGCTGCGTATTTTTTCAATTTCTAAAGTAGTTACAATTCCTTGTCCCATGCTAGCAGCATAGGATATTTTTTTTATTTTTGTGTTTGGGAAGTTTAAAAAATAAACATCGTTGTACCAAGGTAAAGCTGGATTCCATATTTGGTCACTACCAACGATGGCGACATCGTATTTGGACAACTCTTTTTGTAGTTTCTTTTTTGATGTGATTTTACTGCAAGAAAGCTTTAATATGGAATTGTAATTGTTCAAATATTTTAAATAGTAGTAAATGTTTTTTAACTTATATAATAGATTTTTGAGATTTTTTGCAACAAAATCACGAATTCCCCATCTCTTGTATTGCGGAGTATAGTTTATTATGTCAGCATTGTATCCTTTTTGAGTAAGATATGCTTTTAATGCATATGCTTGTAATACAGCACCTGCGTTGGGTGCCCAATGAAAAGTTAGTATACCTACTTTATAATGTTTCATATACATCTATGTGCTCGGTTCTTGCTAGTATTCAATTATAGGCATCGCCTTTATGGGGGGGTATATAAATTTAGTTATATGAGGAATATTGATTCAATAGTTATGCTTTTACAGCTTAAATAGAATATCAACTGTTCTCTGGACTACTACATTTTTATCGAAGTGTGAAGATATGTAAGTACGTGCTGCTTCCCCCATTCTTTTCTTTTCTTCTGTGGACAAGTGGATGAACCGTCTGATGTTATTTGCTAAATCCTCAATGCTTTGTTTTTCGCAAAGGAATCCACTCACATTTTCCTGTACTGCTTCCATACAACCATGGATGCGGTTGGTGATGAGGGGGCGCGCCATGGCGGCAGCTTCCAGTAGCGTGTTGGACATACCTTCATGCCAGGACGGAAGAATGACGCAATGGCAACGTTCTATATAGGGGCGGACTTCCGGTTGGAAGCCGTGGAAACGAATCAGCCCTTCAGCCTGCATGCTCTCTACTTCATGCTGGTAGGCGTCTTCATACCAGCCGATGAAATCAAATGTTGCCCGTGGATAAAGTGGCTTAAGCTGCCTGATGGCAGCAAACAACTCATCCACACCTTTTTCCTGCATTATGCGACCTACAAAGAGGAAGCGTACTTCATTGCTATCATCAGGGTAGGGGGCGGGAGCAAAGGCTTCCAGATTAACGCCGGCTCCAGGCAGAACAACACATTGTGATTCTTGAACTGCTCCGAAGCGGACGAGGTCATTCTTGTTTCCCTCGTTTTCAAAAAAGACGCGCTTCGCTTTTTTGAGAGAATGACGATACAGGAAGGTGACAAGTCTTCGTATCTTTTCACGGCCGGGCTGGAAGGCGGAACCTAAGCCCGTGACATTGGCATAGAACGGAACTTTTTTGAGACGACAGGCAAAGCCACCGTAGATATTCGGCTTGATGGTATAGGAGATAACCAAATCCGGAGATTCTTTGGATATAATCTGAAGGTAACGTTTCAACAGCACCAGATCCTTCGCTGGATTCATTCCCCGGCGCTCCATTTCGGGAGTAGGAATGACTTGACAGCCATATCCCCGCAGGATATCCTCGTTTTCTTTGTCGCAGGGGGGGATGGACACGAGGATTTCATGCCCGAGTCGGTGAAATTCCTCGAGCAACTCGCGGCGGAAGATGCGCAGCGTGTTGTAGTGGTTGGCAAGAATGAGGATTTTTTTAGGCATCTGAATAGCTTAAATTATGGTAGATTCGGAATTCTCTTAATAATAAGATGCAATAGAGACGCACAAGTGACTATGCCTATAATAGAAATAAGGAGACTGACTGGGAATGCCGCTTTCTGTACGATAGAAGAACGAAGAATGAGGTATTGCACCAGATATATCTCCAGCGTGATGGTGGAGATGTAGGCAACGGGTTTACGTAGAAAGGGAGGTAACTTTTTGAGAATAGGGTTAATGTGCCGTCCTGTCTGCAGCAGCATCCATACAAGTGCCAGAATGCTGATCTGATTGAGATATTGATGCAGGGGGGGAATATGACCATTGCCAACACAGAGTTTCGTGTCGGCATACACGCACAGGCTGATTAGCAGAACAATAGGAACCCACCAATTGAAAGACTGTGGCTTAGGCTGAGTTCTGACCCATGCTCCCATGAGCATGGCGGCAAAATACACAAATAGAATCATGGGTTCCTCCACCGTGTCAATGTGGTAATAGGAGGAATCATATATTGTTGTATAAACCAATGTGTACGCGATTGTTACCAATACAGCGATGAAAATCAGAAATCTTTGCGGATTCTGTACTCGCTTCAAATGCCGGGCTACCACATAGAATGGGATATAGAGTACCAGGATTGAGGCTATAAAATGATAATAGGTGGGGTAGAGAAACAACTTTAGACCTTGCTCCGGAAAATCTACATGGTATGTGCCCCATATGAGGCAGACAATGGTAGCAAGCCAGACCGCCGGATAGATTCTGAACAAGCGTTTAATATACCATTTATGAAAGGGAAGTTTGATGTTGTAAAGGCAGAATCCAGATACGGCAAAGAACAGGAGGTTTCCCAGAAGACCTCCTGTGGCGAGAACCTCGACCGGATACACATGACCAAGATGAGAATTGGTGATGAGTATCGCGGCCAGAGCCTTGAGCCATGTGATGAATTCTACCATTGATTTAAATGCGAGAATATTATGACCGGAGCATTTCTGATATTTTCTGACTGACGGAGGTAGCATTCAGCCCGTAAATATCGCGCAGATATTGCTGATTGCCTACTCGGATGCAGTACTCATCACTGATGCCGCAGCGAAGGAGGCCGGGAGCATTGCCCATATCCGCCAGAACTTCAGCCACGGCACTGCCGAAGCCTCCTACAATGTTGTGTTCCTCCAGGGTGACGACAAGTCGAGAGCTTTGGGCGCAGTGCTGAATGGTACTTACATCCAGAGGCTTCACTGTGGGGAAACTGTATTGATTCACTCGAATCCCTTGCTCCCGAAGAATTGCTGAGGTTTCTGTAGCAACATCCAGGATGGCGCCGGAGGAGAGAATGGATACATCTACCGAGACTGATTCAGTTTCTCCCACCGGCAGAGCCTGTCCGATACGGAAATCGGCTAATTCTGTATGGACATTCTTCTCGCCTCCTCGACCGAGGCGAAGATAGCACGTGCCCGGATACTCTGCAATGGCCCGGGTGGCTGCTGCCGCCTCAATGGCATCGCCGGGAGCCATGACAACCACTTCCGGGAGGGCTCGCATGATAGCGAGGTCCTCCGTGGCATGATGACTCATGCCCAGAGAGCCATAAACAAAACCTCCGCCTACGCAGACAATCTTGACATTGGCATGATGATAAGCGCAGTCATTGCGAATTTGTTCCAGGCAGCGCAGGGTGGGGAAATTGCCGATGGAATAGGTGAAGACTGTTTTACCGGTGAGTGCCATGCCGGCGGCCATGCTGGTCATGTGTTGCTCCGCGATACCGGCGTTGGTGAATTGGTCGGGGACTGTTTCCCAGAAGGGTTTGAGTACGCCAAAACCAAGGTCTCCTGTAATCAGTTCGATATTAGAGTCCTGTTTGGCTAAGTCAACAAGGGTGCGTACAAAAGTATCTCTCATGATAAGGGAAGGGGGTTACTGGGGAATATAGCCGTGGTCTGTGCGGCGCATGGGTTCGGGGTAGGTCGGATGCCAGGTCAGGCTGGTGGTGTGGTCTCCTCCGCTCAGGTCAGCAGCCGTGGGCTGTTGAGGAGAGGGGATGCCTTCCGGCGTGTAAGGATCGACAACACCATCCGGTTTGTTGAGGTACAGCTCATGTACGGCGCAGTCGTATTCCCAGCCGATGTGCGGGAATCGATAATGCCACAGCAAATCATTCTGCATGAAGGAAATGCCGCAGCCCTTGATAGTATGGGCAACGATGACAGTGGGCTTGTGTTTTACGTTTGCCGCTTCTGCAAAGGCTGCGTGTAGCTGGGCGTGGTCATTGCCATTGATTTCGATAGCATGCCAGCCAAAGGATCGCCATTTGGCGGCGAAATCTCCCCATTCCAGCGTATTGTCGCAGAAGTCCATGGCCTGCATGTGATTGTGGTCGATGATGGCTACCATGTTGTCCAGTCGGAAATGGTTGGCGAAAAGGGCGGCTTCCCACACCTCACCTTCATTGCATTCACCGTCTCCCAATACGGCGTAGACTCGTTCTTTTCTGCCGGATTTCTTGAAGGAATAGGCCATGCCTGTAGCGGCCGAGAGTCCATGTCCCAATGCACCCGTGGAGAAGTCTACTCCGGGTAGATGGTGGGATACATGCCCGGACAAACGGCTGGCATTCTGGTAATGCGTCTTGAGCTCCTCTACTGGGAAGAATCCACTCTCTGCCAGAGCTGCATAGATGGCTGCACCTGCATGCCCCTTGCAGAGAATCATGCGGTCACGTCCTTCCCATTCCGGCTCATCCGAACGGAAGTTCAGGATATCGGCGTAGAGGACCGCTATGATATCGGCAACGGATAGAATAGCACCGATATGACTGCCTCCGGAAAGGTGAGTCATTTCGATGCCATGGCGGCGAATTTTCCAAGCGAGCTGAGTGCTGTTCATATGGAGACAAGATTAAAAGGGAGGAAGATACCCGGTTATATCACTGATATAATAGGAAGAACCAAGGATGGCATAATAAAACAGGCTGTAAAATACTACGCAACAAGTATAGAGTAGTTTACGATGTTGGGGCTTAGTAAAACGGTGAATAATAGCAGGTAGCCCCAAAGTCGCGAAGACTTCGCAGTATACTGGCAAGCGTCCCATGAGGATACCACTGGTGAATACACCAAAAAGGTACAACATGGCAGAAAGGAGACTGGCGTTGATGCAGATATTGAGTAACGTATTCTGCTCTGCAGAAATGGCTTTACGCTTAACCCATGCCAGGCAGGCCGGTACAGCAGCTACAAGAACACGGAGGGGGTGAACACCATCGTCTGCTTCATCCGGATTAAAAACCGTTGATCCTGCATACGAAGTGGATTGAAGGGTGTCCTCTGCGAATACTGCTACCGAATCTGCAAGGTAGCATGCACATACGATTGCGGCCACAGACAGCCATATCAGTTTACTCCACGGTTCCCGTCGAAGAATAAAATAAAGAGGAACCATGAGCAGAACTGTGAAATGAATCGATGAGAGAATAATCAGCAGGGTAAGATAGTACCATGTTTTCCCCTTAATCAACCAAGGCAGGGTCAGCATCAGGGCACAGACGCAGAAAAATTGGCGCATGCCATTCATCATCCACGACTGATTACCATTCAGTATAAAGATAAGCATACAAAAGAAGAATGCTTCAGAATACTTCTGGTAACAATGCGCTACAGAGAGCCCCATGAAAAGAGCCAGAGCCATGAACCATGCATGATAATCTGTAGAGATGCAATTTTTGAACAGAACGAGCAATGCTGTCCAGCCATAGCCTTTGGAATTAGATTCCAGTATTGTGAAAATATCGGAAAGTTCCGCCTGATTTGTTTCAAAACCTATGATATAGGCTCGTGTGTCTGCCACACCGCTGCGCATGCCTGCCCAGAAAATGATATAGGCAACAGTAATATAGGCAACCGTGGAGCTGACTTTGTATGCCCTGGCACCGGTGGGCAGGGTGGTATATTTCATTTCTCCTGAGCACAGTACGCGCATGAGTATCACCCACAGAATCATGGAAAGGTAGATAATCATACGCGAAAGGAGAGATGTGGCGGATTATTGAGAGATAGTATCCAGGGCGGCGAGCTCGGATTCTGTGAGCTGCCAGTCAGCCCCCTGGATATTGCCCAGAATCTGGTCGGGGCGCTTGGCTCCACACAGTACAACGGAGGAGGGGAGGTAATCCATAATGAAGCGGATAGCCACAGCAGCGATGCTTCTGCCATGCGCCTCTGCGATAGGACGCATAGCTTCGACAATGCGCAGATTCTGCCGGAACTTCTCGCCATGGAAGTTCACATAGATATCGCGGCTGCGGCGGTCGTTGCTTGTGAACTCGGTACCTGCAGCGTATTTGCCGGTAAGAACCCCCTGGCCGAGGCTGCCCCATGTGAGCGGGGTAAGGGATAGCTCCTGAGCAAGGTGCCGGATGTCTGCCTCATTCTTGCGGCAGGCCAGGCTGTATTCATCCTGGAAAGACACGAAATAGTCCTTGAGTGCGGCAATCTCCTGAAAATCCTTCTCGAAAACATTGGAGAGGCCGAAATGCCGGATGAGCCCCTGCTGCTGCAGTTGGAGTAATGTTTCGACCACATCTGCCAGCGGTGTAACACCATCGCGGTAGTGAATCTGGTACAGGTCGATGTAGTCTGTATTCAGACGGCGTAAGCTTCCCTCCACAGCTTGGCGAATCCACTCTGCGGAGTTGTCGTAGAAGGTGCGGCCGTTCTCGACACGCACACCGAACTTGGTGGCGATGACTACTTCTGAACGGCGAGAGCCAAGTCCCTTGGCCAAGGTCTGCTCGGAGGTACCCATGCCATACACATCTGCCGTGTCAAAAAAGTTGACACCGTGATCGATAGCGGTGGAAATGGCATCGAGCAATTCTTTTTCCTGCACATCGCCCCAGCCGTATTGCCCCATGGGACAGCCGCCCATGCAAATACGGGAAACGCGTAAATCTGATTTACCTAAAGTGACGTATTCCATGGCTAAGTCAGGATTTTGTGATAAACTTAATGGTTTTCTCTACGACTTTCCACACAGTGCGGAAGAAAAGATAGCAATCCGTGCAGAAGGATACTTTGGCAGCATATTTGACGCGGAGCTTGTTCTTACGGGGGAGCACCTTTTGCTCGAAGATTTCATCCGCATTTTCCGCACCGACAATTTCATCCAGATTGATGAACTCGAGCGAGCTGAAATCTGTAATGCCGGGGCGAACCATCTCGATGAGCTTTTCTGTGCCGGTGTACTGCTCTGTGTATCGGGGCAGCTCCGGGCGGGGACCGATGAAACTCATATCGCCTTTAATGATACTGAAGAGGTTGGCAAATTCGTCCATCTTGGTTTTGCGGAGGAACGCGCCGATACGAGTGATTCTGGAATCATTCAGCGCGGTGGTGCCACCCCCAATGCGGTCGGCATTTTTCACCATGCTGCGGAACTTGAAGATGCGAAATCTCTTCCCGTTGAGCCCGCCTCGTTCTGCACGGTAGAATACGGGAAAACCATCCTCTATCGCAATCAGGAGGGCAATAATGAGCAACACGGGGGAGAGAAGGAGAGCCAATGCGAGGGCAAGCAGCAGGTCAAAAATACGCTTAAAGAAACGATTGTATATTCCCTTGTAGCCTGTTACCAGAGCAGGGGATATGTTTGCAGCGGTTATAGAAGCGTCATTGATTTCCTGTTCCAGGGACATAGAAGTGTGTTCTGGGTTCATGATTAAATCAGGCGATATCGAACTTCTCCCAGGGGGAGTTTTTGGATTTGAACTCGCGGACGAGGGCTTTGAGGGCGCGCACGGTGGTGTCCGCCTCCAGGCTGCGTGCTGCGGCGATGAGGCTTGCGCACTGGTCTGCTACGGCCTCGTGTGTGAGGTCGATGGCCTGCGCCTGGCGAATCTTGTGGTGCGTGGTTTCGGTGGTGCCTTCGGCGGAGGAGAGCACTTCTTCGTACAGCTTCTCGCCGGGGCGGAGGCCGGTGTATTCGATTTTGATGTCAACATCCGGCTTGAGCCCGGAGAGGCGTATCATGCGGCGCGCCAGGTGCGCGATTTTGACGGGCTCGCCCATGTCGAACACGAAGATTTCGCCGCCGTTGCCCATGGTGCCGGCCTGCAGCACGAGGCGACAGGCCTCCGGTATGGTCATGAAGAAGCGGATGATGTCCGGGTGCGTGACGGTGACAGGGCCGCCTTTCTCTATCTGCTCGCGGAAGCGAGGCACTACG
>JAZTYL010000024.1:0-26401 GCA_045636905.1 Akkermansia sp. | reverse complement strand
ATTTTGATTTGTCGAGCTGTTGCGCAAACATAATAAACTGCGATTGTAGCTCGATTTTAGGTAACAGAATTTTAATTCCCTGAATCAGCTTCAAATTAAGACCGCCTCGTCCTTCAGCAACTCCAGCGAGAGTGCGCATCTCTTCATAACGCAACTTAAGATGGTAGTAAAGGTAATCGCTAAGCAGCTGATTTTTAGGAATTATGCAACATAATGACTGGTTCGTACAAAGCTCTATTTCAGTGATGGCAACCGTACCACGGGTTTTTCCTTGGCCAGCAAGAGCTATAACAACAGATTTTGCAGGAACCATTTTTGTACTACAGCTATTAAATCCCTCCAATGTGATTTTTTTCTCTGTATCAAAAATATGGCCTTCATGAACTTCCCCTGAGCTCATCCACGGTATTGTGCCGCCTTCCCAAAAACTTGGCTCTTTGGTGCTAGGTGTAGCTCCCGCGTAGCAAGTTGAAACTTCTCCTATATACACAGTTGGGAGATTTTTAGGATTAGACTTCACTTCCCCAAAGAGCTCGATAAATTGAGATTTGACCAGTTCATCAGTTGCCCGAAGTAAGGAGTTGTAGCTCTTTCGAGTTTGCTCTATTGACCACAAAACATCAGCTAATTTGCGCTGTTCTTCCTCGCTTGCTGGTAACTCAAACTCATAATTCTTCAGATGCTCCCATTTTACACGGGGAGATAAAGAACCGGCAGAACGACCGACAGCAAAATCAAAGAGGGCATCATTTTGAATTACAAACGGCAAAAGTTCTGGAATAATACGACCGGGGATAGCTTCGATGACTGTAATATCTCCCGAACAAATCCCATCAAAAGGAGCAACAGCCGCTTTCTTTAGATATGCACGACGTCTACCAAAAAGAACGTGTCCTTTACGGAATACTTTGGAAAAAGTGTTGTCCGTAGGCTCACTCCATTGAGACAAGGTGATGCATTCCGGCTCCAAGTGTTCCAGTCCCACGATGGGATAGTCACTCTTATCCCCTTTGCAAGTCTCTTTGTGCTCCTTCGCAACGTCTCCAAGTCGAACTTTACTCATGCTTTTCTCCTTCCTCGTTAGTGAGTAACTCATTCAATTTTGCATAGCTGGCCTTCATATTATCGGAGGCCGTTAACCATCGTTGATACAGAACAGAAACAGGCTCGGCCATATCAGGCACTACTTCCGTCTCCGGCTTGACATAAAGGGCAATATTCAGAGAATAGTCATTGTGACCAACATCATCAATGTTGACCTTACGAGCAAAGCCATCCACTGATTCATATTTTTCATAGGCCTGAGCAATCTTGAGGATATGCTCTTCATCAAGATAACTTTGAGCATTCTTGCGCTCTACCTCATTGACTGCATTGATGAACAGGATTTGGCCCTTGCGTTCATGTGCTTTTGTCGTGCGGCAAATGAGAATGCACGCCTCCATAGGGGAATTGTAGAACAGATTGGCACCGAGGCCAATCACACATTCCACGAGGTCGCGGCGCACCAGCTGTTCGCGCATGTTCTTTTCCTCATTGCGGAATAAGACTCCATGCGGCAGCAGGATGGCACAACGCCCGGAACCGGGCTTCAGGCTGGCTAGGATATGCTGAATGAAGGCATAATCCGCGCGGCCTTGCGGGGGAACCCCAAGGAAATTGCGACCATACTTGTCTTGCTCGAACGCTGACCTGTTCCATTGGCTAATAGAATACGGCGGATTTGCTAAGCAGAGGTCAAACTGCTGTAGCTTGCCATACTCAATGAAAGCCGGGTTTGCCAGAGTGTCCCCGTTGATGATGGAGAAGTCTTTCACGCCATGCAGGAAAAGATTCATCTTTCCGATGGCGGAAGTAAGCGCGTTGATTTCCTGTCCATATACGGCCACATTGCGCCACTCCTTCTTCTGGGTTTTGAGGTAGGCGATAGCGGATATGAGCATGCCCGCACTTCCGCAGGTTGGGTCATAGATGGATTCGCCGGACTCCGGTTTGAGCATCTCGGTCATCAGATGCACCACGGTACGATTAGTGTAGAACTCCTGGGCCGTGTGACCACTATCGTCAGCAAATTTCTTGATGAGATACTCATAGCCTTGGCCCAGTTCGTCTTCCGGGCAATTTGCAATAGAAAGAGTCTTGGAACTGAAATGCTCCAATAAATCTTTCAACAGACGGTCCGGCAGGCGGTTTTTATTTGTCCAAGAACCGTCACCAAACACGCCTTGCAGCTTATCTATATTGGCTTGTTCGACCTTGCGGAAGGCCTCGACAATAGCCACACCTACATTCTCCGAAACATTGCGAACATCATTCCAGTGGTAGCCCTTGGGGACTACAAAGGTATGCAGTTCCGTTTCATCAAAATCTGCAGCGTCTTCGCCATATTCAGCCAAGGCTTTTTCCGTCTCTTCGTCGTATACGTCGCAGATACGCTTGAAGAAAAGCAAGGGGAAAATATACTGCTTGTATGCCCCGGCATCAATGTTGGTGCGGAGAAGAACTGCAGAGTTCCAGAGGTAGGACTTAAGCTCTTCCAAAGACAGACGTTTACTCATGGACATAGCCTCCTTCCTGTAGTAGTTGTTTCATTTTTTCTTCAGCGGCAAGCATGGCCTGATAAGCCTCAAAGTATTGGCGCCGGATTTCTGCCGGGGGCAGTGTTTCCTGTTGTTTTTTCTCGATGTAATTATTGATGGCAAGAGTATAGTCTTTATCCTCAATTTCTTTCAGAGTCACTATCTGAGAATACTCCAGTACATCCTTGTAGTCGGTATAGAGGGAGAACACCTTTTGAATATCCTCCTCGGTCATGATATTCTGAGCACGCTGTGGCGTGTAGATACGAGACGCGTCAATCAAGCATACGCGGCCCTTATGTTCATGTTTCTTCGCAGTATTCAGGAACAGAATGCAAGCCGAAACGCCGGTGGAGTAGAATACGCCACTGGTCAGAGTAATGACGGCCTCCAAAAGGTCAGATTTTACCAACTCCGTGCGAATCTGTTTTTCCTTGCCACTGCGGAACAGCACGCCTTGGGGCAAAACAACGGCGCAACGGCCCTTTTCCGGGTTCATGGATTTAACCATGTGCTGGAGCCACGCAAAATCGCCGTTTGAGTCCGTAGGACAGCCCCAAAGATTTCTCCCGTAGATATCAGAGCTAAACTGGTCTGCGCCCCAGTTTTTGAGCGAAAACGGGGGATTTGCCACCACGCAATCGAAAGTCTTGAGAGCTCCGCCTTCCAGATAATTGGGACTCCGCAAAGTATCGCCCTGGGTCACTCTGAAATCGCGGGCATCATGGAGGAACAAGTTCATTCTTGCAATAGCAGAGGTCGCAAGATTCTTTTCCTGACCGTAAATACGACCATAGGACAAGCGACTGCCCTTCATATAGCGAATGGCCTCTATCAACATGCCGCCTGTACCACAAGCCGGGTCGTATACAGTTTCACCGGCCTGCGGATTCAGTAACATAATCAGCAGCTTGACGATGGTGCGAGGGGTATAGAACTCGCCCGCGTTTTTCTTAGCCAAGTCGGCAAACTTTTTGATAAGGAACTCATAGCTGTCACCCATCACATCGGCACCGTAATTCTCATTGCCTACTTTGATTTTGGACATGTGCTCAATAAGGTTCTTGAGCCGTTCGTCAGAAAGCTTTGTTTTATCGGTCCAGTTGGCATCATCAAAGCTACTGAACACCCCGCTCAATGTGTCCGGATTGGCTCGTTCGATGCCGTTCATGGCATTAACGATGGCCACGCCCACATTCTCGCTGGTTTCGCGCAGCTTGTTCCAGCGACAATCCTCTGGCACATAAAAGCGATAATGTTCGGCAAAAGAAGCGTATTCTTCATCTCCATCGCCCGCGATAAGAGCCTCGATGCGTTCTTCTTCGAAAACATCGCACAATCTCTTGTAGAATAGCAGCGGCGTTACATAGCTCTTGTATTCGTCCTGATTGATGGGGCCCCTTAAAATGTTACACGCCTCATACAGATGGCTGAACAGTTTTTGGCTCGTAGTTTCCTCCGCTTGCTGAGAAAACAACGGCAATTCTATTTGTTCCATACCCTTATCCATTTCCTCAATTAGTAATACTGCTCAATATATCCGTAAGCCTTATCAAAAACGGACTGGTCTTTGATTTTGTACTTTACCCACACAATGCTCCGAAGAGCCTTCTTGATTTCTTGTCTACCGGCGGTGGTGTTCTGCCAGCCGTCAAAACGTACAATCTTGACGATGGAATCAATATCAGCGACCACGCGCTCCACGATAACCGGAGTTTCATGGTTTTTGACTCCGTTGAAAAGCTCAGTAAGAGCCGCTTTCCCTTTATCAATTTCTTCCTTGGGTACCACTTCTTTTTCAGCTTGCGCGGCCTCCTTGGCAAGCTCCAGAAGGAGCTTCAGGAACTCAATACTGGTAAGAAGTCCCTGTTCGTGTTTATCGCGCAGAGCTTGCAGTTTTTCTCCCAACTTAATGAACTTGGGGTCTTTGCTATGCTTTTGAATCTTAGAAACAAGATTGATTTCAATTTCCTTGGTCTTCTTGCGCATTTTTTCCTGATTGGAAAGGAAATCGTCAATCAAATCTGGCGTAAGAGAGATAATATCGACATCTTCAATGGCCGGTCCAACCTCTACATGCTGATGTATCAAATCAATGGTCTTTTTACCCAAAGCAGCCCATATCAATGCACCTCGATTGTCAGTAGGTTTGATAGACTCGTAAACTCTTGAAAGCCATCTGTAGTCCACCTTGTAAGGAGCAAGACAAGAATCCGGGGAAAGCGCATTCCACGCACGATTCAACACGCGATAATCGGCTGCGAAGGCATCTTTCTTCTCGTTAGTGGGGACACATTCCTGTGCAGCCATAAGCCCCTCCCAGCCTTCTACCGTGCGGTCAACTCCGGGGAAATATTCGAGGCACTTGGTCATCAATCCCGGGAGAAGCTTCTTCACCTCCTCGATATTGGTAATGATGCTGCGCATGCCTTTCTCATCGAAGTCAAGGGCGCGAGCCACGTCATCGAAGATGCCAATGTAGTCAACAATCAGCCCAAAAGTCTTGCCTTGGTCAAATGTGCGATTGGTACGGCAAATTGCCTGTAACAGGTTAACATCGCGCATGGGTTTGTCCAAGTACATGGCCTGCAATACCGGAGCATCGAAGCCGGTGAGTAGTTTCGCCGTAACGATTACGAACTTGAGCTTGCTGGCCGGGTCTCGGAAAACATCGAGCAATTTGCCTTCCGCGTCACGATCTCGCCTGTATTCCTTGTATCGGTCCTCCTTGTCATTATTTGTATGCATGACAATGGTGGAGGCTTCCTCTCCGACCAGTTCGTCCAGGACCTTCTTGTACATCAGGCAGCATTCACGGTCATAGACAACAATCTGAGCTTTGTAGCCGTTAGGCTCAATCTTCTCGCGGAAATGTTTTACAATGTGCTCACATACCTTACGTATGCGCTTCGGCTCATACATGATGGCCTTAAGATTCACGCGGCGGGAAAGCTCATTTTTCTCTTCCTTAGTAAGTCCAGCTTCATCCGTCATTTCATCAAAAGCGGCATCAAGCTGTTCTCTGTTTACCCTGAGCTCTACCGGAACAGGCTCAAAGTGGAGCGGCAAAGTAGCACCATCTCGGATAGAATCTGAGAATGAGTATTTGCTCATGTAGCCGGAGCGGTCTTCGGTGGCTCCGAAGGTAGCAAAGGTGTTCTTATCAATACGATTGATAGGCGTACCAGTCAATCCGAAGAAGAAAGCATTGGGGAGAGCCAAACGCATACGCTCGCCCAGATTGCCCTCCTGTGTGCGGTGGGCTTCGTCCACCATCACAATGATGTTGTCTCGGGTGTTCAACACCGTCTCGACTTCTCCGAATTTAAAGATGGTCGTAATCAGAATTTTGCGAGTGTCTGCAGTGAAAAAGCTGGATAATTCTTCCTTGGTAGATGCGCTGCTCAGATTGGGGATGTCGGACGCATTAAATGTGGCCGTAATCTGAGTTTCCAAGTCGATACGGTCGTCAACAATCACCACAGTCGGATTCTTCAGCTCCGGCATCATGCGGAGCTTTTGCGCGGCAAATACCATCAACAGGGATTTGCCGGAGCCTTGGAAGTGCCAAATCAATCCCTTTTTAGGATAACCAGCCACCACGCGCTGAATGAGCAGATTGGCTCCTTCATATTGCTGGTATCGGCTGATGATTTTGTACTTGCGATGTTTTTTATCCGTAGCGAACAGCGTGAAGAACTGGAAAATGTCCATCACTCGCTCCGGTGTAATCATGTCTGCGACGCTGATTCGCACATCGGACAGATGGCCTTCCTTTTTGTGCTTTGGAGTATGCCAAGGGCCCCACAGATTCACAGGCATTTTGATGGAACCGTAGCGGAAGCATTTTCCTTCTGTGGCAAAGTTGAAGATATTGGTCACGAACATCTGCGGAACGCTCTGCTCGTATGCTGCAATATCGTTAACGCCATCCACCCACGTGATTGCGGCCCGAACCGGTGTTTTCAGTTCACCGATGGCCACCGGGAAGCCATTGACCAAAAGAACAATATCAAACCGCTTGCCGCCTTCAACCTGCGGATACACCCACTGATTGGTCACAACATATTCATTTTGAGCCAAAGCTTCTTTAGTCATTGTGCCAAAGAAGCGGATGGGAGTCATGCGACCATCTTTGCCGAACGGATAGGAGTTCTCCTCAAATACAAGCTTCTTGAAAAGCTCGTTCTGCGTCACAAGATTATGAGGCTGGACTGAAAGAATTAGACTGCGGAGCTTGTAAATAACCTCGTCTGCCCGAGATGGTTCCACTGCTATTTCCGGATTCAGTCGGATAAGAGCATCTTTGACCATCTTTTCGACCATGACATCAGAATGCATACGCGGTAAGTCATCGGCAGGAATGTACTTCCAGCCGTTGGCTATCAAAGTATCAATGAGCATGGACTCGACTGTGTTATCTTCATTAAAGGGCTCAGGCATGACGGAACGCGAGGATTATACCATGAAGGAGCCCATGTTGAAAGTGAAAACAAGCTTATTCTAAGATTTTTTGGTAGGTGGATGGAGCTTTTACCCGTAAATGATATTTACCTCGGAGCGTTTAATCCACAAAACGACATCCGCAAGCCTAGGATTCTCCTTCGCTGGGGCCCTTGGACTGCCGGGGCTCCTTCCTACCCCGGAAGGTGGCTTTTTGGCCCGTTTGCTGCCTGCAGGGGCTCACATCAGCCCTTTTTCTCGGGCGGTGATTTTCCGTCTTCGGTAAACCTACGCCGAGACAAGCAAACAAGTGCGGTTCAATAGGTTTCCCGGAGGATGGCGGAGATTTCCTCCGGGGTGTGGTCGAGCATATCGAGTGTTTTGGAGAGCACCATGCGGGTAATGCCGAAGGTGTCGCAAACGTCCGTTAAGCTACGGAACTCCCCCGCGTGTAGCTTATCTCCAGCACGAGGGCGTTGGCCATGCGAATGGCTCGTTTTGTCGGGCGGTTGCCCTTTTTCAGGGATGGCGGTTCCGGTTCGGTGAGCACGAGGCGGCTCTTGGAATTGCGGCGGAGCGCGAGCTTGATGACTTCTGTAGAGGTGGTTCGCATGGTGTTCAGGCAGAGTATTTGACGATGTTCAGCTCTTGGGCGGCGGCATTGTAGCTCACCTCCTTGTAGATGGCTTGGAAGAGGGTTGCGAGCGCGTCATCCAGGATGTATTCCACCAGTTGCTCCTCGTTGGCCAAGGCCTCGGAGATATCGCGGTGGGCGAGCTGAGGCAGACGCTCCTGCAACACGCGCATCATGGCAGGATTGCTGGCCAAGGATGCCAGATTGGAAGCCACCGCCATCTCGATTGCTTCGGCGGGGAGATTATGCGTAGGGGATCCCTTGTCCCGGTTGATGAGGTTCGGGCATTCCTACTACCAGCAGATTTGAAACAGACCCCATCACACGTGGCATATGCAAATTTGCCTTGACTATCCACGCCCTCTCCTGTAATCTTTAAGTACTTCAAGAACACAACACTGGGCATGGTAGGAGTTTTCTCCTCCATGCTCAATCTTTTTCTGCTCTTTACTAATACTTTTCTCGCTCTCCTCTTCTTCCTTGCGGGGCTCATTCCACAATTATTGCAGAAGAGCCGCTTTTCGTTTTTCTGTTGGCTACTGTTGCAAACTGTCAGGGTTGCAAAAAGGTTGCAAGCGGGTTGCAAAAGGGTTGCAAAATGGGTTGCATGGGTTGCAATCCACCCGCGCCGCCTTTTCGGCTCATAATCAAAGGATTAAAATCATGGCTGGAATTATGAAACGCGGCGGCATGTGGTACGCCGTTTATAAGGTGAACGGGCGCACCGTTCAGAAATCGCTAAAAATCGCCGTTGAAAAAGGGGCGGCAGGGCGGCAGGGCGGCAGGGCGGCAGGCTGAACTATTGGCAAGGCAAGCCGCCGCGCTTTCAAGGTGTTTATGGAGTTTTTAGGGGATGCAAAAAACATGCGGCTTGACGTCCTCACCCCTCAAACGTGCCGCGATTTTATCCGCTGGGCGTTGGAACGCGTCAGTCGCGGGACTGTTGGCTTGTACCGAAACAATCTTGCGTCGCATCGCTCCGTGCCCTCTCTATGCTCGGGTCGCAACATCTACACTACAAAATCGCGCAAAAAATGGATTGACCGCCCACACTGTATTATGCTATAAAACAGTTGCGCTCATCCGGGCAAAAAAAACAAGAAAAAATGGCTTGTTCGTGTCAAAAGGAGGGCGGCAGCTTAAAATGCCATCAAATATGAAATAAGCTAGAATACCAACGGATGAGCAAGAATGCAAAAATCGGGATCGTAACACATTACAGTTCGAATAATTTCGGTGCTGTTTTACAAAGCAAAGCTCTGGCGGATGCCATAGTGAACCTGTTTCCGGAGGCAGACTGTAAAGTTCTGGATTACGAACACGAGAAACGCCTGAAACCACCCACCCTCAAAACTGTATATAAAAACAAAAAGGGCATAGGGATTCTCGGAATAATGAAAGGTATATTCCATGCAGTCATTTTCTACTTCAACCGTATCAAATCTGCAAACAAAACGCCGACACAAAATTTCATTAACACTCATGTTCGGTTAGATGAGCATGTCTCCTTGGACTCGGAAGGCAAACTGAATTTCAGCAACGAACAATCTCCTTATTCTATTCTGATTTGTGGTTCTGATCAGATTTGGGCACATTGGTGTATGGCACCTCATTTTCTTCTGAAATCCGCACAATCCTCGGAAACAAAAAGACTTGCTTACGCACCCAGTTTCGGCAACATTGAGAAACTGTCGCCAAATCAACTATCTACTTTGAGTGAAACACTCAAAGGCTTTTCCGGCATTTCATGCAGAGAAACAGATGGTGCAGAACTCATCCGTAAACTCACAGGTTCTCCCTGCCCGGTTTTGCCTGATCCTACCTTGCTTCATGAAAAAGAATACTGGCTGAAGCTTGCACGCAAACCGAAGAACTTTCCATACAAAGAAAGGGAGTTTGTGTTTACCTATCGCATATCCTTCACGCCTCACATAGCAAAAACAGCTGCACAAGTTGCAAAAAAACTCAAGCTGCCACTAGTAACCTGCGAATTGGTCCCCCCTCATTCTTTCTACAGCAATATGGGACCTCAGGAATTTTTGTGGTGCGTTGCCCATGCTGCACATGTCATCACGCCTTCCTTCCACGGCACCGTCTTTTCCCTCATTATGGGAACGCCTTTCCATACTATAACCAGCTCTGCTCCGCAAAAGAGAATGACGACCTTGTTTGCCAATGTCGGGCTAGAGAACAGATTGGTAGGATCAATTGAGGAGATGGACTTAATCACCCCCCAATATCCCGTAGAGCAAGTAAGTTCACGCCTATCCCAACTCCGGCAGACCGGGATTAATTGGTTATCAGAAAATCTTCATCCCACACAAGCATCATAACATGTCGCTACCATCCCTTCCAGCGACCAGCACCCCATGTAGCGGCTGCGGGCTATGCAGTGCCATCTGCCCCTATGGAAGCATATCCATGAAACTGTCCAATGAGGGCTTTTTTGTCCCTTATGTGGATGATAAAACCTGCATAGGCTGCCGTGCCTGTGAAAAAGCCTGTGCCAAACAAGAGACGATACACCCACAGGAACAACAAAAAGCCTGTTATGAGGTGTATGTGAACGATGATTCTATGCGTTCACAAGCTTCAAGCGGCGGCTTTTGTTCGGCATTAGCTAAGCATACCATACAACATGGCGGGTATGTGTATGGGGTAGAATTATCAGATAGTCTCCAAGCTCAATATATCGAAGTCAATTCGGAAGATGAACTTGCAAAGCTGAGAGGCAGCAAATATATACAAGCGAATCCGAATGACATTTTCCGCCAAATAGCCAAGAGATTAAAAGAAGGGCGCCGCGTTCTGTTCATTGGGACCGCTTGCCACCTCAAAGCGCTGCGTGCAAGATTCGGCTTCAAAACAGAGCAAATAACGGCTGTAGATATCGCCTGCTATGGGATTCCTTCATACAACCTGCTGTATTCATATATACGCGAGCTAAACGCAGGTGGAGACAAAGTTCGCACTATCTCATTTAAAAATAAAACGAGAGGTTGGCGCAACAATTCTCTGAAAGTAACATTTGAATCCGGCGCGGAACGCATATCGCCCTCCTCCGGCGACCCTTTTCTGCAAGGATTCGACTCGAGACTTTGTCTCAACCTTCCATGTTATTCGTGTATGCGGGAGCCAGCTCAAAGATTGAGCGACATAACGTGCGCAGACTACTGGGGACATGCAGACAAACCCGGAGACAATTCTCACAAAGGCCTCAGTTGTGTTATCTGCCACACGCCCAAAGGACGGGAAGCACTCCGCGCTGTAGAACCCGTACTTACCTGTACCCCCATCTCCTTAAATGATTGCATAAGAAAAAATGGCGGATTTGTTTCTAAAAACGAGCAAATTCCAAGAGAGAGAAAGCATATCCTCCAGCAACTGAAACAATCCCCTATTACTCCGGTTATCCGCCGCTATATGTACTCACAAGGCGGCAGGAAAATAGGATGTCAGCTTTTCGGATTCCGTCTCACCATGCCGGAATCCATATACGTATTACTGCGTTCCCTTTACAGAAAGCTCAGGAAAATACGGTAATAACTCAGCATGTTACACCATAAGAAGGCGACAACGTTTCGCATGTGACCTCCTATATCTTTTTATCTAATCGTTGACAGATAATACGCCTGATGCGTTTTGGCTGCATCAGGAATGATATTATCCGCATAATCCCACCCCTGATGAAAAGTTCTTCCCCCCAGCCTGTACTTCTCGCTTGCTAGAGAGGGGGGAGTCGTGATAGAATAGGGGAAAGAAAAGCCGTCTATTGACGCTGTATGTCCCCACGTTATTGTTACACCACACTCATTCTGTTTGCGGCGGCGGTTCTGCCGGCCGCTGCTGCTGTAAGGCATGGCGCAGTGTCGCTGCACACCTATGTCGACTTTGCCACGAATTCGGGCCGCTATGCGAGCGGGCGCGTCGGGGAGTTGCTGCAGTACCTGCGCCGGCGGGACGGCGGCATACGCATCCCCTACACCACGGGACGGAAGGACTACACCCTGCCGCATGGCGTGCCGGATTTCAGCTCGGTGTCGGACTCCGGAAACACGACGGCGGTGGCCTGCAACTACGTGGCTACGGTGGCCCACAACAGCGCCCAGCTTTTCCCGACGTTCGGGCGCAATGACTACGGCGTGGGAGGCACCCGCTGCCAGCAGTACCTCACCATCGAAGAGCCCGGGCTGAGCAAGCGATACGTGAACCACATTTTCAGCGGCACCAATGACTACAAGCTTTCGCGCCTGTGCAAGATAGCCACGGATACCACCCCTGCCCCCATGGCGGTGGGGCGGGACTACAAAGGGCAGCTTATCTACAGGGTAGGCGGAGGCCTGCAGCAGCTGCGCGACGCAGAAGGGAAAAACACGGATGAGAGTATTCAGGATGTCTACCTGGTGGGAGGCATCGCGGGTATCGTGCACTGGCAGAGTGGCAATGGGGATTTGCGCATCCACAACGGGACAGTCATCGGCACCACAGGCTGGGCGCCGGAGGATGTGGGCGAGGGTACGCCCCTGCCCTACGGCTCCACGCAGGGGGACAGCGGGAGCCCGTATTTTGTGTGGGAGGATGGGGAGTTCAAGTTTCTGATGACCCACCACGGCAGCACGGATGGCAACCGCAGGACGATAGGCTGCGAGGCAACAGATTGGGCGCGCAGCATCATGGAGCGGGACAATGTGAACGTGGATCTGAGCCGCGTACAAGGGACACTGCAGCTCACGACACCGCCGGCGGAAAAGGACAAATGCGCATGGAGCGATACCATCAACGGCATCTGCGTCTCAAACACGCCGGTGCGCACCTACCTGCGCGACGCGCGGGGTAACATGTACGCACCGAATGGGGATGTGCTGGCAGTGAACGGCGTACCCGCCGAGCAGCATACGTGGAAGAGCCTGACACCGCTGCGCAACACGGACCACTGGTACGCCTACGGCACAGATTTCCTGAACGCGAGCAACAGTATTGTGATGGTGAACAAGGAGCCTACCGCAGTGAAAGGAATCACCTACTCCCTGTTGTTCCATACGCAGAATCTTGTGCTGAAGGCCAC
This sequence comes from Akkermansia sp., assembly GCA_045636905.1. Taxonomy (GTDB): domain Bacteria; phylum Verrucomicrobiota; class Verrucomicrobiia; order Verrucomicrobiales; family Akkermansiaceae; genus Akkermansia. Next base: position 13,680 of record JAZTYL010000024.1, on the reverse strand, counting down.
GGAGAGCGGCAAGCATTACCACGCCGAGCTGGCTGACCCGCTGGACCTTGGCGCCGGCTATCTGCGGCTGGCTACCGAGAAATGCGAGAATGTGGTGTGTACCCTCAGCTCCCCGCGCGGGTTTCTGCCGGACACCGCCGGCTACGTGGTGGACGCAGGTGCAACGCTGCGTCTGGATTTGTGCAACAGCGCCGGGGATTACATGCGCGAATGGCGCAAGGTGGGGCCGGGCACGCTGAGCCTGTGCGGCAAGGGGAAAAACGAAGTTCTGCTGAATGTGGGTGGCGGCGGCCTCACCCTGCTGGAGCAGCGAGATGGCTACGCCGCCTGGAATGTGCTGGTGAACACAGGTGCCACGGTGCGCATCAAAGACACGGAGCAGATCGGGCGCGATTTCACCTTCGGCAACGGCGGCGGCACCCTCGACCTGGCCGGTAACAGCATGGACTGGTACACCGGCGGGGGCGAAAAAAGAGCCGGCTTCAGCATCCGCGCCCTTACCGAGCAGGCCTGCATCTCCAACAGCACAGGGCATGCCACGCTGACCTACCGCGAAGGCGGAGCTCAGCACTACCCCGGCGCCTTCCTGGATACCCCCGAGGCGAGCCTCAGTATCATCTACGCCGCCGGTGGGCAGTGGAAGCTCAGCGGATGCCACACCGCCCTGCGGCATCCCAAGAGTGGACTCACCGTGCAGAATGGCAGTGTCACCCTCACCGGCACGCTTACGGTGCATGGCTATGGCACCACCCACACCCGCGACACGGCAGATTTCTCCACCCGCCCGAATGACTGGCACTACGCAGATGCTCAGATGCCGGTAAGGGTGAAGGCAGGCGGCAGCTTCTGCCTGGGCAGCCATGCCCGCCTGCGCGGAGATGTGAGCGTGGAAAGCGGAGGCAGCTACACCATGCATGAAGGTGTGGCGCACGAAAGCGAGCATATCGAGGGTGGAGAGCGACCGGAAAGCACCTCAGCCATCTCGGATTTCTACGGGCACAAAGGCAAGACTCTGCTGAGCAAAGGCTCGAGCATGCACCTGGTGACGGCGCCGGAGACAGATGTGACCTCCACTTACTCCGGCGGTATCTCGGGCGGGGGCGACCTGTATGTGGAATGCGCCTCGGCCAAAGCCGCCTGGCGCATCGATGAGGACGTGCGCGGGCTCAACAGCATCTGCGTGAAGAGCGGCCGCCTTATCCTCTGCGGGTGGGTTTCCGCAGGCGACATCAATATACCGAAAGGTGCGAGCCTCGTGCTCGACCTCAGCAAACAATGCACGCCGGCAGCGGCCAAGCTGCCCACAAGCAAGGCGAAGAAAAATCTCAGGCTCCACGAGTGGAGCAAACTGAGCGCCAAACGTGTACCAACAGGTACGAGCATCCGCAGCCTGCAGGTGATGGGAGTGGAGGCTAAGCTGAGCGGCGAAGGCACGCTGGAGCTCGACCTGAGCCGCCTCGCTCTACCGGCCGGCATGCTGCGCCTGCAGTTCGGTAAGGGCGTGCAGCTTCCCAAACCGGGCAGTATGGACATACAGGTGCTCACCAAGCAAGGCACCTGCCCTGTGTACTACAACAGCGCCGAGCCGAATGCCCTGTACCTTCCCCTGACGGGCGCAACAAAATAAGCAGCAAAAAGGCCTCCCATGCGGGAGGCCTGCATACTTACTTGACCCATTTACCATTTCCCATGGGCAGGCAGCCGTTGCTCACGGGGTGGTAGCGCGTGGCTTCCGTATTGCCCCAGAGGTCGATACCGAGGGCTTTTTTCCACTTGGCGCTCATGCTGTTTCCCGTGTAGCAGCCAAAGCTGCGGCAGTTCGCACCGGGCGCAAAAATGGAGCGGCGCAGGCTGGTGGAGAGGTCGTCCTCGTGCATCCACTGCGTGGAAGCGCCGATGATATCGTTGCTGTACTCCAGCATGAAAGCATGGGCGTTGGAGTGGCCGAAATAGTAGAAAGAGGTGATGAGGTCTTTGCCGCGTGCGGCTTTGTTGATGGCTGCGAAGGCCTGTGCGGAGGTATCCACCCACACCAGCTGCACATTGCGCTTGGCAGCCTGGCCATTGATCATGCTCACATAATCCTTGCCATCCTCGCGCCCGCGGGTCACATAGGAGGGGCGGTACACAATCCAGACAATACGTGCCGAGGCATCCTTGCGGCGCGTCAGATCCATCTGCACCGTGGCAGCACGGATGAAGTTTGCCCACCAATTATCATGCGCGGAGGGGCCTCGCAGATGCTCCCAGGATTTGAGAGCCACCCCGCCGGAAAGGATAACCTCCACGGCCTGAGCGGAAAAGCTCAGCAGAAAAAGGAAAAGGGCGATAAACAGACGAGCATTCTTCATGGAGCGCCAAGCATACAGACATAGGCAGACAATGTCAAGCCGAATCTGTGCAACGCAGGCAGGGAGAGGGGAGCGGGTACAATGAAAAAACTGCCGCGCGCCCGAAGACACGCGGCAGGTAAAAGAATGGGGAAGCAACTATCAGTTGTTGTAGATAGCGCGAGCCTTGGCGGCAGCCTCCTCGTAGGCCTTCACAGCGGCCTCCTTGGCCTCGCCGGTAGCAGCCTGAGCGGCGTCGTAGAGGTTCCACAGGTCGAAAGCCTGCACAGCAGCCTTCTGGCCGGCGGTGTAAGCCTCGGAAGCGGCATTCACAGCAGCCTCCTGCTCAGCAGTGGCCCAGGCGTGGCCGTAGCCGTCCACGAGGTTCCAGTAGCCGCGGGTGAAGTCCGGGAAGGACACTGCGCAGTTACCGTTGTCCATGGAGAGGGTACCCAGCTCAGCCAGGCAGCACCACTCGGCCAGGTCGTACACGTCCATATCCAGGGGCAGACCGTGCTGCAGGCAGTACACCATGCGGACATCCATGAAGAAGTCCATACCACCGTGGCCGCCTACCTTCTCGGCCATCTCGCCGAACTTCTTAATGATGGGGTGGCGATAGCGCTCGCGCAGAGCCTTCATCTCCTCCTCGGGCATGAAGCTGTGGGAGCTGAGGTCATCGATGCTGGGTGCAGCGCCCTTGGCAGCAAGCTGAGCAGCGTCGATAGCGAAGCCCTCGATGGGGTACTTGTTGGCAAAACCACGGGTACCCACAAGCTGGAAGAGGCGGTTGTAGGGCTGCGGGTTCATCACATTGTGCTGAATCTCCACTACCTTGCCGTTCTCCGTGCGCATGAGGGTGGTGGTGTGGTCGCCGTTGCGGAAGTTCGGACAGGGCTTGCCGGTCTTCTTCTCCACGTACTCACGGCCGTGCACGGACTTGGTGTCCATGGCCACGAGGGTCTTGAAGCGGTCGCCGCGGTGAATGTTCATCACCTGAGCCACGGGGCCGAGGCCGTGTGTAGCGTACACATCGCCGCGGTTCTCCATGTTGTACTTCATACGCCAGCCGAGCTTGTCGGGGTCCTTGGCCTCGTTCACCCAGTACTCGTCCCAGAAATCGTCCAGGTTGTGGATGTATGCACCCTTGGCATAGAGCACCTCACCCAGCACGCCCTGCTGGGCCATGTTGAGGGAGTCCAGCTCGAACCAGTCGTAGCAGCAGTTCTCCAGAATCATGCAGTGCTTGCGATTCTTCTCGGAAAGGTTCACAAGCTCCCAGCACTGCTGAAGGTTCATGGCGCTGGGCACCTCGATGGCGGTGTGCTTGCCGTTCTCCAGAGCAGCCTTAGCCACGGGGAAGTGGTGATCCCAGTCTGTAGCCACGTACACAAGGTCGATGTCGGGGCGCTTGCAGAGCTCCTCATAGCCCTTGGGACCGTAGTAAATAGCAGCGGGAGCCAGACCAGCCTGGCGCAGGCTCTTCTGGCACTTCTCAGCGCGCTCCTTCTCGTAGTCGCACAGAGCTACCACCTCCACACCGGGAATGTGGGTAAAACGGGGAATGGCACCGGAACCACGCATGCCAAGACCAACGAAAGCCACACGAACAGTCTTGAGAGCAGGAGTCTTAAGACCGATGACATGCTGCTGACCCTCCGGACGGGCGGGAGTCTCCACAACAAGCGTACCCTTGTCCCAATGCGTCTTGGTATCGGGCGACAGCGACTGAGCATGCAGGCCACCAGCGGCGAAAAGCACCGCAAAGGCCATAGCCATTATCTTGTTCAGTTTCATATTGTTTGTATATGTTAAGAAGGTGTTATCGCGCGCCGTTCTGCAGACGGACACGCTTCACTTTCGGCTCTGCCTATTCTAGTTGTTCGAGGCCGCGGAGTCAAGCTATTTCTTTGGCAACTTTCGCTGAGTGCTGAGAGTGAGTCAGTCCGAATCGGATTTTATTCCTATCGCGCTGATAGGGTGAGTTTCACCGTCCCCAGCCAGCACCATGTCCGGCGTACCATCTCCATCGAAATCCGCCACCGCAGCATTATTCATAACAGACTCGGACTCAGGCAACAAGTTCGCCGCTTTCCAATGTCCGTCTGCCGGGGAATAAAAACAACGCAGCCACAGCAGCATCCCCTCCGCGCCGTCGGATACCGGTGCTTCGAAGCGCAGCTCACCCTCCACCATCACAGCGCGGCGGGTGGCACTCTCCGTCACAAGTTCAAGCGTTCCATCCACCCCCGGCACTAACAGAAAACGAGCCTCTTTCAAGACGAGGGGATTTCCGTTCGTGTCTCTTACGTCTGCCCCGAGCTGCAGCACCGGCACATCCTGCCCCACCACGGCGGCGAATTGCAGAGAGCCATCCGGCCGTCGAATAATGAGCTGATTCCCCTGCACCACGGCCGCCCCTGTGGCCTCTACGACCTGATTTTCGGTGGACATGAGAACGATGGGTTCAGAGAAAAGAACCTTACCCCGGCGCGACTCGTTGATGTAGAACCACAGGCGCGAATCCGCCTGTATCAGCAAATCCGGTAGGCGGCCGCCCATATCGATGGCCATAGGCATGCGGTGCTGCTGCGCGGCACCGGCTCCGGGAGTGAACTCCGGCAGGCGGCCGAAGTAGCGAAAATCCTGATGCGGAACGTCAAACTCCGCCGCAGACAGAGAAAACGCCAGTGCGCAGAGAGATAACAAAGCAGCCTTTTTCATACCCACATTCTAACACAAACAGCGGGCTATTGCAAGCAGAAACGGAGCTAGGATGCGTCTTAGCAGATATCAGCGGCGTTTTTTCTTGAGGAACTTGTTGGCAAAGGCTTCCAACTCCGGCACGCGGAAGATGAAGCAGGCCGCCAGGTAAATACCGCCGGCCACAGCACCGGCTACCGCCAGCGCGGCAATACGGGCGAGGAATCCCCACTCCAGGAAACCGGTGAAGAAGAGCCCGCGAATCTGCCAGCAGATGATACCCAGCACAGCACCGGAGGCAACAATGCGCAACAGACCGGGCAGCAGATGACGCGTGGCCATGGTACCCAGCAAATATCGCAGGAAGAAGAAATAGAAAAGGAAATTGAGCGTCGTGACAACAGAGGTCGTGAGGGCCAGCCAATAGGCCTCAGTGAAATGGAAGACGTGCACGAAGCAATAGTTGAGGCTTATGGAAATCGTAGCACAGACGAGGGCGAGACAAGCGGGGGCCCAAGGTTTCTCCAGAGCCAGGAAAACGGGCTGCAGCACTTTCATGCCGGCATAGCCCAGGAGGCCGAAGCAGTATGCGGCCAGCACCTGCCCTGTGAGGGTCGAGGCTGCGGCATCGAAACGCCCACGCTGGAAGAAAATGCTCACAATCTCCTGGCCCCACAGCCCCAGAAGCACAGCGGAGGGAACGGCAAAGAAGGCCACGAAGCGCATGGCCTGAGCGAGATGCTGAGCAATATCCCGGCAGCCGCTGCCACCGCTCTCCAAGGTCATACGGGAGACATTCGGCAACACCACCATGCCCACGGCAACCCCGAAAAGAGCCACTGGCAGCTGCCACAGGTGGAAGGCTCCGCTCATGGCAGTTACCGCGCCGCCCGGCAGGTACAGCGCGAAGGCGGTGTTGATAAAGATGTTGGTCTGGGTGATACCGGCGGCGATAACACCGGGAATCATGAGCAGCCAGACGCGCCGGGCCACTGGGTTTGTAAACAGGAGTTTCCCCGCACAAAGGCTCAGCCCGAGCGTCCAGGCAACTCGATACCCCTTGCGACGCAGGGCCGGCACCTGCACAAGAAGCTGAGCCAGGCCACCCAGCACCACCGCCACGGCAAAACCATACAGGGCCTCCGGGCCGAAGGAGGAATCGATGCACCAGCCTATCACACAGCCCAGAATCACCGTAGTGAGGTTAAAGGCTGCACTGGCGAGATTCGGCAGGCCGAAGATGCCGAACACGTTGAGCGCGCCCATGCTCAGAGCAGAAAGAGAGGCCAGCAGAATGAAGGGCCACATGATACGGCAGAGCCCTGCTGCAAGATCCAGAAAATCGCGTTGCTCCACACGCAAGGCACCTTCCACAGCCTCAGTGCTGAGCTTCACCGAGCTGCCGCTATTGAGCTTCTCCAGCACACTGACGCGCATGACACCCGCCTGCGGAGCATCTGCAAGCGGCGCGGAGAGCGTGAATGTGGCCACGGAACGGCCGTCCTCCTGCGTCGTGAGGCCGTTATACGTAGCGTCCACTACAGCTGCGGGAGCAGTAGCAGCTGCGGGGCACTCCAGCACCAGCGCGGCACGCTCAGGATACAGCCACTGCATGAACATACCGGAAAGCAGTACACCGGCTGCCACGATACAGACCATGAGGGACACGAGCTGAGCCACCACCTGGTTGGCAAGCTTCCAGGCAGCATCCGGCCCGTCCTGCTTTTCCACCTTGCTCATGACGCTGGTGAAACTTTGGGAAAGCGCGCCCTCGGCAAACATATCTCGCAGCATGTTCGGCACGCGGAAGGCGGTCAGGAAGGCATCCAGCGCCCCAGTGGCACCGAACAGGCCGGTGTACACCACCTCACGCAGCAGACCGGTGAAACGGCAGCAGAAAATGGCAGCCGTGGCAATAAGGCTTTTTTTGTGGAGAGAAGACATGGAGGGAAAAGGATATTATGCGACATCAGCGCACCTTCTCAGGCAGCGATTCGCGGATTTTGCGGATAACCTGCTTTGCCAGGTCTTTGTCGCCGGTGAACAGGTAGGTACGGGAGAATTCACGCACGGCGGTACGGTACAGCGAGGAATCCGCCTCGTTCAGCTTGGCCCGCGCTTCCTCGTCCAGGCCCTCGATGGCTCGCACCACGTCGCGCAGGCGAATCACGGCGCCCCAATCGTTCTTGCCGGTCTTGCGTTCTGCCAGAGCGAGCTCCATGCGTACACGCAGCAACTTGCCATCCGTGAGATCCGGGTTGCTCTGCTCCACGAGCTTCACGCGCTCGGAGACCCACTTGATGACGTTGGCATAGTCCTTCTGCTCGCTGTAATAGGCAGCCAGCTGCGCTGCGATATCTGCCTGAGATACCGGGCTGCCCTTCACCAGCGCAGAATCGGCAAGCATCATATCCCAGCAGCGGGTGAGCAGCTCCGTGCGCTCGGCACCCTCGGCATGTGCCGCCAGGAAGTTCAGGCAGCGGAAAATCTCGGCAGGCTCCTTCTCGTGCTCCAGCAGGTAGCGGTAGTCGCTCACGGCATCGGCCACAGCCCCGCGAGCCTCGTTGGCACGCGAGCGCAGACGGCAATGGCGCAGCTGCAGCTCCGGAGTCATCTCACCATAGCCCTCGGCAAAGGCACCGGCCAGCGTCAGCGCCTGGGCGCAGCCCACGTAGTCCTCCATGCGGTAGCGCAGCTCACCCAGCATGGTGTAACACTGCGGAAGCTTGTGCTCGCGGTCCGGATACTCCAGCATGGAATCGCGGCAGCGCAGCAGCTTGGCCTCCACATCCTTAAGCGACTGTTGGGAAAGATTAGGATTATCGCGCAGCGTGTTGGAAACCTCCTCCAGCATGAGCTTGGCCGTGGCAGGACAAGCCGGCCACTTGGCACGCTCCAGGATATTGCGCACCATCTGCAGCGCATGCTCACGCACACCGCTCACCTCTGCACGCAGCATCTGCAGGTCTGCAGCCTCGGCAGCAAGAGCCGGGTCGGTCAAACGGGCAAGCACACTGGCCATCTCCAGGCGGGAAATCACCTTGACCGCCTCATCGTTATGATGCATGCGGATGTGGGTCTCAGCAGAGCGGCGAATGGAACGCAGCAGCATGGCTGTGGCGGAAGGCATGTTGATAGCCTTCTCCTGTAACTGGCGATCCAGGCGCAGCTGCAGCTCGTGGTCGCCGTGCTCCAGGGCCGCCGCAGCCAGGCGGTCGAGACCTTCCACGGGAGCCAGAGACTCCACCTCGGGCAGAATACGCACAGCCTCCTCCCACTGGCCTTTATCGATGAGGCGATTCATGAGGAACCAGCGGAACTGGCGGCGAGTTTCGGCCTTTTTAATCCAACCCAGGCGGGCTTTGGAATCCTCTGCCAGCTCCAGCAGGCGAGCTTTGTCGCCGGAGAGGTCGGACAGGAGGCGCTCCAGGTTATCATTTGCCTCCGAATTATCGTGCACAACGATAGTTTCACCCTTAAAAAAGCGTATAATGTCGTCCCCCTTGGCAAAAAGCACCCAAATCAGAATAGCAGCCGCAGTGAGCCCGATAGCTGCGAGCGGCAATACAGCGCTGCCATTCTTGCGGCGGGGTTTATAGCGTCGATACATGATTCAACAAAAATGTTTTGGCATTCAATTCAGTGAGAAGCGTTGTCGGCATTCTCCCCCTCGTCATCATCCACCTCCTCCGGCATGGTGGCACCATAGCGGCGGCAGTGCGCAATCTGCTCCTCCACCTCTCGAATACGGGCAGAATCTTTGGGTAACACCCCACGCAGAGCCGTCCACACCTGGATAGCCGCGTTCCAGTCCTCCAGCTGAGAGAGCGCATAAGCACGCCCCAGCATCGCATTGGCGGCATCGCTTTCCTCCCCGGGCTGCGCCGGCAGATTCGAAGCGGCCAAACCGTAGGTATCCGCAGCCTCGCGGGTCTTACCGGCCATGTCGTATGCCTGAGCAAGCGAGAGATACACGCGTCCCAGCGCTGGCTTGTCTCCGGCAAAATGGCGAGTGCGCACCAGCACTGCTTCCTGAAGATGCGCGACGGCCTCCTCTGCACGCCCCAGGGCTATGCAGCAGCGCCCGGCACCCTCCAAGGGCTGAGCGCGCAGTTCCTCGGGCGCACCATTGTCCGCCAGAGCACGGGTGAAATCTGCCAAAGCGGCCTCGCGCGCCTCCTTGGAGAAATTGACCCAGCCACGCTGGTCGTAGAGGCAAGGCCAGTAGGGGCTGGCGGCATCAATACGCCCCATGGCGGCACCCTCTGCGCGGTAAAGCAGAGCGAGCGCGTTATCCGCGTTTCCGTTTTCCTGCTCAATGCGAGCGAGGTCACGCAGAGCGGAAGCAAGGTAATCTGCATCCCCCGGATGCTCGCCCAGGCGGCTCACGCCATCGCGCAGAAGTTGCTCTGCCTTCTTCGTGTCACCTTTCTCCAGCAGCGCAGAGCCCATGCAGACAGCAGCGCCGGCCAGCGCGGGAACTTCATCCAGCGCAACGGAGGCCAGAGCCTGCTCAAAACAGCGCAGAGCTTCGGTGCTGTTTCCGTGGGAGCGATGGATGCGACCCATGTATGCGAGCAGGTGAGCCTGCAGCTGCTTGCCCTGCTCCCCGAGATCGGCTACTTCCTTCTGCAGCTTCTCCAGCTGCACCAGCTGCTCTGCCGGATTATCCGCCGCAGAAGCAATGAGCTCTGCCAGCTCGGAATACGCAGAAAGCTGCTGGCGTTCCATTTTGTGCGTACCGTATACCTTGGCAGCATAGCGATAGTATGCCGCCGCTGTCTTGCGGTCTCCGGACTCAGCAAAGGCGCGGCCGGTCAGCTGAGCGCGACGCCCCCAGATGGCCTGCACGGCCTCGCGGGGGAATAAGTCTTTGAGCAGCTCCCCGGCAGCAGCGACCTTGCCTCGACTCATCAGGGCGGAGGCCAGAGTCCACTCTGCTTCGCGGCGCACCACGTCATCCTTAATCCAGGCCAGCGACTGCTGAGGATTCTGCACCATGCGGAGCAGAGTCGCCTCATCTGCCGTCGCAGCCTGCATGAAGTGCGTGAGATTTTTCACGGCAGCGTTGTTCACAGCCTCACTCACCACCTCGGAGGTCACCCCGCTGGTGTAGCCATTGCTGTACCCCAGCCGGTAAGTGGCGTATTCCACCCCGAAAAGTGCCACAAGTGCCAGACCGATAGCAGCATATTTCACTACCGGCTTAAACTCAAGGTCTTCTTCGTTCAGCTCCTCTGTATGGAGGGGCTGATTCTCACGAGGTGGCTCCATATATGTTCGGTTCGTCGCTTAGAGAAGGTGCGTGTCAGGCGTTGACGCGGTCCAGATTGAAGGCGGAATGCACCACACGGGCTGCCTGCTCGATGTCCCCGGCCTCCACCGTAGTGGTGATGCGGATTTCGGAGGTGGCAATCATACCGGTCTGAATGCCGGCATCAGCCAGAGAGCGGAACACTGTGGCAGCAACACCGGAGTGGGAGCGCATGCCCACACCCACCACGGACAGCTTGGCAAGACCGGCCTCTGTCTCCAGACGGGCCTTCTCGCCGAGCTTGGGCAGCACAGGTTTCAGCGCAGCCTGGGCAGCGCCGAGGTCGCTCATGTTCATGGTGAAGGACTGACGAGCCTGACCGTCGTGAGCCGTGTTGGCCACAATCATGTCGACGTTAATCTCCGCCTCAGAGAGAGCGGTGAGAATCAGGGCTGTGTAAGCCACGGGGGCGGTGATACCGGACACCGTCACGCGGGCCTGGTTACGTTCGATTGAGACGCCTCGTACGACAAGGCTCTCCATAGCGGAATTTTCTTCTTGCACAATGGTACCGGGGTTATTGTTCATGGAATTGCGGACTTCAAACACTACGCCGAACTTCTTGGCGAACTCGACGGAGCGGGCCTGCATCACTTTGGAGCCACTGGAGGCCATCTCCAGCATCTCCTCGTAAGAAAGGACAGGAATCTTGCGGGCATCTTTCACCACGCGGGGGTCACAGGTGTAAACACCGTCCACATCTGTGAAAATCTGGCAGAGGTCGGCTTTCACGGCTGCAGCCATAGCAATGGCGGAGAGATCCGAACCACCACGCCCCAGCGTATAAATGGAGCCATTCTGAGCCACGCCCTGGAAACCGGCGCAGACCACGATGCAGCCTTCATCCAGAGCCTCCAGCACAAGCTTGGGGTCAATGCTCTCGATTCGGCCACGCGTGTGGCTGCCATACGTGCAGATGCCGGCCTGAGCACCTGTGAAGCTGCGAGCCTTGTAGCCCATATCGGTGATAGCCATGCAGAGCAGAGCAATAGACTGCTGCTCACCCGTGGCAAGCAACACGTCCAGCTCACGCTCCGGGGGATTGTCCATCACCTCGTGAGCAAGGCCGATCAGTTTGTCTGTAATACCGCTCATGGCCGAGATAACGGCCATCACTTTGTTGCCTGCCTGCTGAGTCTCAATCAGCCTGCGGGCCACGTTGCGGATGCGGTCGATGGTGCCCACGGAAGAGCCACCGTATTTTTGTACGATCAGTGCCATATAGTAAATTAATCGCTAAAGTTTTCGATACGGAACACCACCGGCATGCGGTCGATGATGTGTTTCTCGCGCAGTTCACGCAGCACGTACTTGAGGCGCACCCACTTGCAGGCATGCACCATGAAAATAAGGTGGTTGTGCTGCACACCGTTCTCGTCGATAAAGCCGAAGTTGGAGCTGGTGGCAGAGATGCTCACGTCGTACTTGGCAAACATGGAGGCAATCGCCGCAATCATGCCGGGGCGGTCATAGATGACAAAGCGAACGTAGTACGGCGTCACCGTCTCGTTCATCGGCAGGACGGAGAGTTCCTTGGTGTAGGGCTGAAACCCGGTGTGGTAACCATTCAGGCGGCACTCGCGCATGGCCAGCACCACATCGCCAATCACAGCACTGGAGGTGGGGTTCTTGCCGGCACCGCGACCGTAGAAAATAGTCTCACCCACGATATCGCCCTTCACGGCGATGGCATTGAACACACCATTGACCGAGGAAAGCAGATGCTGCTGCGGTACAAAGCTGGGCTGAACGCGCAGTTCCAGCGCATTCATCGCCTCATGGTGCTTAATGACAACCAGCAGTTTGATGGAGTAGCCAAGCTTTTCTGCCATGGACATATCCACGCTTTCCACCTTCTCGATACCGTGCACATGAATCTTGTCCGGAGAAAGCGGAGTGCCGTAAGCCAGCATGGCAAGGATGAGCGCTTTGTGCGCGGCGTCCCAGCCGTTGATATCAAAGGAGGGGTCAGCCTCGGCAAAACCGAGTTTCTGAGCATTGGCGAGCGCCTCACTGAGCGCAATCCCCTGCTCCTTCATGCTGGTAAGGATGTAGTTACTCGTGCCGTTGATGATACCGGCAATACTCTGCACCTTATTACAGATAAGCGAGTTCTGCAAACTCTGCACAATGGGAATACCTCCGCCGCAGGAAGCTTCGAAATAGAGCGGCACATTCTTCTCTGAGGAGAGCTTAAAGAGCTCGCTGCCATACACGGCAAGCACGGCTTTATTGCCTGTCACCACCGGCTTACCGGCCATGAGCGAAGCCTTCACCAGCCGGTATGCCTCATCCGTACCGCCGATAAGCTCAATGATTATGTCGATGTCGGGGTCATTCACCAGCTCGCGCCAATCATTCGTCAGCAACGCCGGGTCAATCTCCACATCGCGCTTGCGAGCCAGATTCCCCACAGCGACCTTGCGGATGGCATAGGAAATCTGAGCACGAGCCTCGAGCAACTCACGGTTACGAATCAGGGTCTCATACACACCCGATCCCACTGTACCAAGGCCGGCCAGGCCCAACTGAAGCGTTTCACCTATCATGCGCGCGGCTGATTATACAACACTTCCCACCACCACTCAAGCCTATATTGAGACAACCTGCAAAAAAACAGGTGCACCCTTTACGGCCGGAGGCTTTCCACGTAGCGGGCAAAGGACTCATCCAGGATATCCACGGCGCGGTCCACGCCGAAGAATTCTCCCACTTCTGTCACCTTATTCTGAAGCGTTTTGTATGTGCGGAAGAAGTTCTGAATCTCCTGCAGGTAGTGAGGAGGCAAATCATCGAGGGTGAAAATGTGGTCGTAGCGGGGGTCGCCGACATTCACGGCCAGAATCTTCACATCCGGCTCACCGCAGTCTATCATGTCCATGCCGCCGATAATACGGCAATCCACATAACAGCCGGGGAAAGTGGGAGAGGAGGTGAATACAAGAATATCCAGCGGGTCGCCGTCCAGATACAGCGTACGCTCCACAAACCCATACTCTGCCGGATAATATACGGAGGAGTACAATACGCGGTCTAACTTGATGCGGCCTGTTCTGGCATCCACCTCGTATTTATTGCGGCTCCCCATGGGGATTTCGATTCTGGCTTCTACAACTCTCATACCCTGACATGTTATCATCCCGGCCCATGCGAGTCAAGAAAGAAACTGCCAAAACCGGCCACTGAGTTCACCGCGCATTGCCTCAAAAATCCAGTCACCGAACTGACACTTCTCATGAGTTTGGCTGACACGTGAAAAGCTGGATGCCTCATAAATCAGGCACTAACATATACACATGTCACTCAAAATGAGTAAGCAAGCAATAATTGAGT
>JAZTYL010000023.1:0-49610 GCA_045636905.1 Akkermansia sp. | reverse complement strand
TTCCCACCGATATTAACAAGGAAAACATCCAACGCGATTACCGGGGCAAATGGCGTTTTTCGTACCGGAGCGACTACCTCCTGGATATTGATGCGGAGGCAGGCATCAGGTTGTACGATACCTTAGAAGAGGAAGAGCTTGAGCTGACGCTCATAAAGTATTGCGAATTTTATATCGAACTTTTCGCAGAGGGGGAAGAGGAGAACATGTGTCTCACCTTATACCCCATTTCGAGAAGTGGTTGTATAGGCATCGAAATACGCAGCGCAGAAAGATTGACCAAGAGCCCGCTACCCGAGGAAAAACAACACGACTTCCACCAATTCGTTTCCATCGGCGACACCTTTCCGGACTGGGTAAACGGAACCTGGCAAGGAGAATGCACCTCCATCTCTTTCGAGATAGAAAAAATCACCCCGAACACCTTGCATATCGCCGCAAATCATCAGGATACAGGAAGCATCGACATCGGCAGCACCGGCTATATCGGCCATTCCGGCATTCTTCTGACACTCTGCGACGATGCATGGATAGATTCGCGCCTCGTATGCGAATTGCAATTCGACTATTCAGACAAGAGCATTTTGTACATCGAGAAAATGCTCCTGCCGGCTCAGCCAGTTCGGGAGCCCTGATGCGCCGCTGCCATTAGCCGATGAAGGCTAATCATGTACTGCTTTCCGGATAAGATTTTCCAAATCCGGTTTAGGCCTGTATATAAACTCCCGCGAAATATTCTCGGAGTACAGGAAACCCATTTTTTCCAACTTGCTCAAATCCGTGCGCGCCGTCTGACGAACAACACTGTATATGCGACAGTGCGCGCTGACAGAAGTGTGAGTATCCGGATGATGGATAAAGTTCAGCAAAACCTGGCGCTGGCGTTGATTGAGAGAGGGCAGCCCCTGTTCAACCATCTGCCGGAATTGGTCTTTTTCCGTCTTCTTCTGACGCACATGCTGCACCAGGTTATTGATAGAAGCCAGAATAGTTTGCAATTGATTAATGATAAAATAGTTCAAATCATTCTCATCCTCCTCTGTATTGAGAAACGCCTCATAATAATGGCGCGCATGGTGAAATATCTCCCGAGAGATGGAAATGAACTCAAATAACCAATAGCCATGTTTCAGCATGCACCAATAAAAGAGGGCGCGTGCCGTTCTGCCGTTACCATCCACAAAAGGATGGTCGTATGCTAACTGGAAGTGAAGAATAATGGCACGTATAACAGGATTAATGTAGTACCCCGATTCATCTCCCTCATTGGCAAAGCGACAAAGCGCTTCCAAACGCCGGGGTATCTCGCTCGCCGGAGGTGGCATGTGTACAATATCCCCTGTGCGCACATCCTCAATGCACACATTATCTCCCGCCTCTCTTATGGTACCCGCTTTTTCAGGATGCTTCAATGTGCCCTCGACCATACTGCGATGCAGCGCCAGAATAAAATCCGGCGTCAACGGCTTATCCTTATGCTCCAATATCATTTTCATGGTGAGGTAATTATTCATCACCATGCGCTCATGCTCATCTCTGGGTTGCCTGTTATCCCGAATAATCTGCTGTGCCTCAGACCTTGTCACAACAGCGCCCTCCAACATACTGGACATGATGGCTTCTTCCTCCAGCGAAGTCAGCAGATATTTATCGCGCTCCCTGTCACAGAATATCTCACTGGCATCAGTCATCACCATATTGCCTCCCCTGCGGTCAATCCGGTGCAGATATTGCTGTATACTTTGCGTTGCCGCAAAAGTAAACGCTTTGCCTTTCGCAGAGTACAACGGGATGGGTTGTCTGGCCTGTGCTCGATGCAATTTAATCCCAATCCACCACTGCGCAGAGCTTAAGCCCTGCGGTGCTTTTCTATACTGCAGTTCCTGCCAGCTCAGGTAGCGCTCCATGTTGAGCGCCTCCTGTTCAGAGGCATTCATTATTTCCAGAATATTATTTGTCTCATCCTTGATGAGTTCTGAAAATAATGGCACTGCTTTTCTCCTCTTCATGCCCCCATTGTAGCACATTCGGACAGAAGGTCAATATTTATCGGCTAATTTTACTCAGAATTAGCCGATAAAAGCTTTTTCCAAACTCTCACATTCTTTTTCAAAAATCAAACACACACAACATTGTGAGCTTATTTACAACGCTCTGAAACAATCAACAACAAAATTGAACAGTTTCCTTTCATCGCCACCGCCATCATTTATCGGCTAAATTAGCCGCAAATTAGCCGACATTAGCCGATAAATGCTAATCGGCTTTTTGAACGAGAGTCATTCCGCGGCAAAACGATTTTCCTTCTTTTTCCGCCACATGTCGGAAAGCGTTTGCATTCCGGCAGAAAATGTGTATACTTGCCGCGCCATGCAAAGCATTCTGGAAAACCCTGTTTTTGTGCTCTTTGCCATTCTGTTCTTCGGGCTGGCGCTGGGCAACATCTCCATCAAAGGCATTGCCCTGGGCAGCTCAGGTGTGCTCTTCGTCGCTCTGGCCGCGGGACATTTCAAACTCACCATCCCTGCCGGTGTGTCAGAACTCGGCACCGCGCTCTTTGTATACTGCGTAGGCCTTGGCGTGGGCAACCGCTTCTTCTCCTCGCTGCGAAGCAAGGGCAAAAATCTCGTACTCCTGGCCCTCATCATCGTGCTGGCCGGGTGGCTCACCGCCTGGGGGCTCTGCACTCTGTGCGGCATCGACCTGAGCATCGGCGCCGGCATCTTCGCAGGAGCCTGCACCAGCACCCCCGCTCTGGCTTCCGCGCTCGACGCAGCCAAAGCCGCCGGCCTGAGCGAATCCGTCATCAACATCGGCTATGGTGTGGCTTACCCCGTCGGCGTCATCGGCATCGTTCTCTTCGTGCAGCTGCTCCCCCGCGTGCTGCGCCAGAACCTGGATGCCGGCAAAAACGGCACGGTACTCGACCCGCTCGCCATCATCGCCCAGCAGGTCTGCGTCACCAACCCCGAAGCCATTGGCCACCACCCGGAGTCCCTGCTCAGCCTCAGCCATGCCGGCTGCCGCATCACCCGCATCCGCCGCGGGGACGACTTCTCTCCCCTGCAGCCGGAAGATGTGCTGGCAGAAAATGATGTAGTGCTCATGGTAGGAGCGCGCGGCGAAATGGAGCGCTGCGTCGGTCTGTTCGGCCATGTCATCGGCGGCAAGGAAAACCTGCGACTCCCGCAGGGCGAGACCGCCGAGCTCATCGTGCTCTCCCCGGCCATGAACAACAAACTGCTCAGCGAGCTCAACCCGCTCCTCCACCACGGCGTCATCATCTCCCGCATCACCCGCCTGGGCAATACCTTTGTCCCCACGGCCAACACCGAAATTCTCCGCAACGACGTGCTCCGCGTCGTGGGTTCCCCCCAGGCCATCGAGAGCTTCAAGAAGGAATGCGGCCACCGCAGCGCCGCCTTCAACATGGCGGATATGATTTCCATCATGGGCGGTCTCATGCTCGGTATCCTGCTCGGCAAGCTCAACTTCAGCTTTGGCGGGGGCGATGGCTTCTCCCTCGGCATGGCCGGCGGCCCGCTTATCGTGGCGCTCATCCTGGGCCACTTCGGGCGCGTTGGCCCCATCGTGGGTTACATCCCGCGCCCCTCGCGTCTCCTGCTCATGGACTTCGGGCTCATACTCTTCCTGGCCGGTGCCGGTATCCGCGGCGGCGAGCAGCTCGTAGCTACCCTCCTGGAGAATGGTCTCTCCATGTTCCTGGTCGGCACCGCCATCACTACCCTGCCCCTCTTCATCGGCTATTTTGTGGCTCGCAGGTTCCTGAAGATGGACGTGGCCGAAACCCTCGGCTGTATCTGCGGTTCTCAGACCTCCACCCCCGCTCTCGGCGCCATCACCGCCCAGACCGACAGCCAGGACCCCGTCATTGCCTACTCCACAGCCTACCCCATTGCCCTCATCCTCATGTCCATCCTCGCCCAGCTTCTGGTGGAAATGGCATGAGTGAGGAAAGACGACTCCTTACAGATTTTACCATAACAAGCCCCGCCTGAGAACATCTCAGGCGGGCTTCTTCTTTGAACAGCCCTGATTCGATTTTTATGGAATGGCTGTGAAAAACATTGACTGATACACACCCCCGGAGGTAAAATACAGAACAGAAAAACGTCTTCCCACCACCATGAACGGCACATTCACCTACTCCAACCCGACAAGGCTGCATTTCGGCCCGAATTCGCTGGATTATCTGGCCACCGAACTGCAGAACTACGGCCCCTCCGTACTGCTGACCTATGGCAAGCAATCCATCAAAAAGAGCGGACTTTACGACAAAATCATCTCCATTCTTCATGCCGCCGGTAAAACTATCACCGAGGACCCCGGCGTCATGCCCAATCCCACAGTAGAAAAACTGGCGGAAGGTGTGGCCCGCGCCCGAGCCTGCAAGGCGGATCTCATTCTGGCCGTGGGCGGCGGCTCAGTGTGCGACTACGCCAAAGGCGTGGCCGTGGCCACGCACTGCCCGGAAGATGCGTGGGAAAAGTATTACGTGCGCATGGAGCCGCTGAGCAATCCGGTCATCCCCGTGGGCTGCGTACTCACCATGGCCGGCACCGGCAGCGAAATGAATGGGGGTTCCGTCATCACCAATCATGCCACAAAGCGCAAAATCGGCCGTGTGTTTGACGACCGAGTGTACCCCCGCTTCTCCATTCTGAATCCGGAGCTCACCCTCACGCTCCCCCGCTACCAGATGGTGGCCGGCTGTTTCGATATCATGTCTCACATCCTAGAGCAGTACCTCTCCGGCACCGATGACAACACGAGCGACTACCTCGCCGAGGGGCTTATGCGCTCCCTCATCACCGCTTCCCGAGTCGCTGCCACCGACCCGCAGAATTACGAAGCCCGCAGCAATATCATGTGGACAGCTACCTGGGCTCTCAACACTCTCATCGCCAAAGGTAAAACAACGGACTGGATGGTCCACATGATGGGCCAGTCCGTCGGCGCCTACACAGATGCCACGCATGGCATGACCCTGGCCGCCGTCACGCTTCCATACTTCCGCCACATCCTCCCCTGCGGGCTGCCCAAATTCAAGCGTTTTGCCGTGAATGTATGGGGCATCTCCGAGGAAGGCAGGACGGCTGAAGAAACGGCTCTGGCCGGGCTGGAAGCCATGAAGGAGTGGATGCAGGAGATTGGCCTGGTGCTGTCCCTGCGCGAACTGGGCACCACCGAAGATATGCTGGATGGCATCGCGGAAGGCACCTTCCTGCTGCGCGGCGGCTACAAGCCGGAGCTCACCACCGCAGAGGTTCGCGAAATCCTTGCAGAAAGCATGTAACACATCTCTTTTATGAAAAACATACTCATTATCTCCGGGCACACGGACATGACGGACTCCGTGGCCAACAAGACAATCATGAGCGTTCTGGAAGATAAACTACCGGAATGCCGCACGGTATATCTGGACCGCCTGTACACGCATAAGCCCATAGATGTCGCGGCCGAGCAGCAGAACCTGATGTGGGCAGACGTCATCGTGCTGCAGTTCCCCGTGTTCTGGTTCTCCATGCCCTCCCTCATGCACCGCTGGATGGAGGAGGTATTCCTGCATGGCTTCTCGCACGGCTCCACCGGCGACAAGCTGAAAGGCAAAACCCTGGTGCTTTCCTACACCACAGGGGCACCGGCAGACTGCATGAACTGGGATGATTTCTTCCACTTCCTGCGCGGCGCCTGCCAATTCACCGGTATGAACTACGGCGGCACGGTGCACACGGGCTCTGTATCATACAACCTGCGCCAGGACCCTCAGCAGCTCGAGCTTATCACGCAGAGCGCCACAGCACACGCGGAGAAACTCATCTCCCTGCTGCAAGCTTAAAACAGCACCTTATCTCAGCACCTATCAGGCGACCTGCCACAGAGCGGGTCGCCTGATTTGCTGTTGCTCCATTGCAGGCTTTTCTTCTTTCTTGACATTGCAGATAACATGTGGTAGAGAGAACAGATGGTAGGACTCTGAATATCTCCGGGTATTAACATGTGTTAAGTCGTTCCGGGAATACAAGGAGAGCCTTCATAATAACCTCAGCAAACTCAAGGAATATGATAGTATCAGCCAAGCCGGATAATGGGTCCGGTCACAACAACGGATTTGTATGTTATGACGAGCGTGGTAACAGAGTCAACAGTCAATACGGGCTTTGGGACAAGGTAGTAAGCGCTGTTGTCAACGGCGACAAACTCATCGTTACAACAACGACCACGGTCATCTATTTCCGAATTTCCGGAAATCATTTTACCCGCTACAATTCTCACAGCGTGTAAAAATTGCAAGCCTGCACAAGCTGCCACCCACAGGTGGCAGCTTTTTTTATTCATAGCCGAAAGTGGTATACCACTCTCTCTGAGAATTCTCTGAAAAAAAGCTCGCCACAGGCCGGAGCATCTGCTAATATAGAAGATATGAGACTGAGTTCCCTGCTTCTGCTTACCACGATGTCCGCATGCGGTCTGTATGCGTCCGATTTGCAACAACTGGCCAACAACCTGGAGGTGAAATCCCCGGGAGCGGAGGCGAAGCGGCTGGAGCTGCCGAAAGTACGCGGGGCTCAGATACGCCTGCTGGGTGCAGATTACGAGCAGATTATCAACAGCAAGGGAGCCATCGTCAACAGGCCGCAGAGCGACACGCCCGTGCGCGTGAGCTTCGAGCTTTCCCGCAACGGCAAGAAGGTAACGAGCCGTGACTACGAGGTAACAGTGAAAGGCAAAGGCAAGGCAGCCGCGGGAAGCAACCCGAAGCCGCAGGTGATACCGGAGCTGCTGAGCTGGAACGGCGGCAACGGCATGCTGCAGCTGCCGGCCAAAGTGCTGGTGTGGGGTAGTGATGCCTTTGTACCCGAGCTGGTACAGGAGCTCAACGCCATCCTCCCGCAGGGGCACAGAGCAGAGCAGACGAACGTACCGGAAGAGGCCACCATCCTGCTGGTAGAGAGCAAGGGCCCCCGCAACGAGGCCTACCAGCTGAGCATCGACAGCAACATCCGGATTTCTTCCGCAGACCGTCGTGGCCGCTACTGGGGCACACGCAGCCTGCTGCAGATGCTGGTGCAGACGCCCACGGAGCTGCCGAAAGGTGTTGCCTGGGATGCGCCGCGCTACAAGGTGCGCAGCTTCATGCTGGATGTAGGCCGCCTGCCCATACCGCTGGATTATCTGCACGAGGTGGTGCGGCTCATGTCCTGGTACAAGATGAATGACCTGCAGCTCCACCTCAACGACAACTACATCTTCCACGAGCACTATGTGAAAGCCGGGCAGGACCCGTTCCGCCAATCCTACTCTGCCTTCCGCCTGCAGAGCAAGGTAAAGGGGAAGGACGGCACCCCGCTCACCGCGCAGGATCTGCACTACAGCAAGAAGGAATTCCGCGAGCTGGTGAAGTTCGCCACCCAGCGCGGGGTGAATATCGTGCCGGAGTTCGATGCTCCCGGCCATGCGCTCTCCTTCACACGCGTGCGCCCGGACCTCATCTACCAGGGCCCCATGAAGCACAAGGACCGCCGCTGCGAGATGCTGGATGCCGCCAATCCCGAAACCCTGCGCTTTGTCACCGGCGTGTGGGATGAATACCTGACGGGCAAGGACGCCACCTTCGAGAACTGCCGCGTCGTGCATGTGGGTGCGGATGAATTCTTCGGCGAGGCGGAGGACTACAGACGCTTTGCAGACGGCCTGCTGAAACATATACTGGCACGCCGCCACACGCCGCGTATCTGGGGCAGCCTGAAAGCCAAACCCGGCAAGACGCCGGTGCAGGTCAAAGGTGTGCAGATGAACCTCTGGAGCCGGGACTGGGCGGAGGCCTGGCCCAGCGTAAACCAGGGATACGACGTCATCACCACCTTCGACCGCGAGCTCTATGTGGTACCTTTTGCCGGCTACTACCGGGCAGACAACAACCGCCGCGGCCTTTACGAGAAATGGATACCGAACCGCTTCGGCGCAGAAACCCTGCCGGCAGGTCATCCTCAGCTGCTGGGTGCCTGTTTTGCTGTGTGGAACGATGAGATTGACCGCCTGCACCGCGGCTACGGCTCCTACGACCTGTGGCCGGTCATCGATGGTATGGTGAACGTGCTGGCTCAGAAGATGTGGGGCCAGGCCACCGCACCGCGCAATTTCGACGCACACTGCGCCCTGGCGGAGCAGCTGAGCAGAATCCCCCTCTGCGACCCCCTGCACCGCAGCACTGAGGCTTTCCGCCTGAGCCCGGACAAGCTTCCCTGCAAGCTGGGCAAAGGCTCCCGCGGGCCGAGCTACCACCTGACCCTGGAGCTGAAGCTGACGCAGGCCCCCGAAGACGGTAAGGAGCAGGTGCTGCTGGAATCCGACCAGGGGCAGTTGCTTGCCGCGGGCAAGGATGGCCGCATCACCCTGCGCCGCAGCGACTCGATAGAGTTCGCCTTCAATGCCAAGCTGCCGGTGGGCAAGCGCGTGCGCCTGGAGCTCATAGGCAGCATGGGTAACACCGAGCTGCTGCTGGATGGCGTCTCCGCCGGCGAGCCGGAAAACCTGCGCTTTCCCCTGCGTCAGGATGGCCGCATGAGCACCTTCGTGCTCCCGCTGGAGCAGCTGGGCAGCTCCTTCCACGGGGAGGTCTACAGCATCGAGCTGCAGCCGTAAGGCTCTGCACCACCCCGTCCCCCTGCATCTCCTGCCGGGGGACGGGGTGGGTAAAATTTGTCATGTGTGATTTTTTTTTGGACAAATGGCAGGTTTGTGTGTCTGACTTACTAACAGGATATTTTTTCATCATTACATAACAGCTATGACGACAAGAACCATACTCATCACCGCTGTATGCGCGCTCACCGGGCTGGGCATACTGCAGGCAGAGGAAACCGCAAAGGCCGTTACAGCCGCTCAGCAGCAGGTCGTGCAGCAGCACGAGCCGCACCCCTTCTACAGGGATACCCCCTACCCCGCCTGGTCTCGCCTGACCCCGCAACAGGGTATCACCGACACCCGCGCCGCTCTGGACCTGGCACGCGAGCGTATCGCCGCCATCTGCAGCATACGCCCGGAGGAAGCCACCTTCGAGAACACCTTCCTGGCGCTTAACCTCGCCAGCGATGAGCTGGGGCAGGTGCAGGGCTACATGCACCACCTCTCCTCGCTGATGGACAGCGAGGAACTGCGCGATGCGATGGAATCGCTCATACCGGAGCTGACGGCTTTTGACGCGGAGCTTCTGGGCAACTCACAGCTCTGGCAGGTTATCAAGAGCGCCGCAGCTCAGCCCTGGGTAAAACAGCTCAGCCCCGCCAAGCAGCGCTTCGTGCAGCAGACGGTGGACAGTTTTGTGGACGGCGGCGCCGACCTCTCGCCTGAAGCCAAGGCTCGCAAGGCAGAAATTGAGCAGGAGCTCTCGCAGCTCACGCTGAAATTCTCCGCCAATGTGCTGGACAGCACCAACGCCTGGCGCTACCTGGTCACAGATAAGGCAGAGTTGGCCGGCATGAACGAAGACTGGATGAAAAAAGCACAGGAAGAGGCGCTGGCTCTGGGCTTCGGCAGCGAGGAGAACCCCGCCTGGCTTATCACGCTGGATTACACGAGCGTGGGCCAGGTGATGAAAGATTGCGACGTGGACGCCACCCGCAAGAAGTGCTGGGAGGGACTTTCCGGTGTGGGTGCTACCGGCGAGTGGGACAACGCGCCGGTGGTGGCACGTGTTATGGAGCTGCGCTGTGAGCTGGCAGAGCTGCTGGGCTTCAAGACCTACGCAGATCTGACCACGCACCGCCGCATGGTAGGCGGCGGGGATAAGGCAATGGCCTTTATCGACAACATGGCGGAGAAAGTCCTGCCCGCGTTCCGGCAGGAATGCGAACAGGTGCTGGAGTACGTCTCACGCTGCAAGGGACGCAAAGTCATGTTCCTGGACCCGTGGGAGACTCGCTACTACCTCACCAAAATGTCCAAGGAGCTCTACAACTTCGACTCCGAGGAGCTGCGCCCCTACCACCTGGCAGACAATGTGCTCAAAGGCATGTTCTCCCTCTATGGAAATCTGCTGGGAGTCAGCTACAGCGAGCAGCCCACCATCTGCCTGAAACCCGGTGAGACCTGCCCGGAGGGCTACGTGGAAGTGTGGCACCCGGAGGTAAAACTCTACCGCGTGACAGACACGAAAACCGGCGCCCACCTCGGCGATTTCTACACGGACCTCTACCCGCGCAACGGCAAGCGAGCCGGCGCCTGGGTCATGCCGATGCGCTACGGAGCTGCCGGCAAGGACGGCGCTCCCCATGCCCCGCACCTGGCAACACTGGCAGCCAACCTGACCTCCGCCACCGAGGATAAACCAGCCCTCTACTCGCACTACGATGTCGAGACCATCTTCCACGAGTTCGGCCACATGATGCACTGCATGCTGGGCGACACCGAGCTGCAGGCACACGCCGGCACCAGCGTGACCTGGGACTT
The DNA here is from genome assembly GCA_045636905.1 of Akkermansia sp. Taxonomy (GTDB): domain Bacteria; phylum Verrucomicrobiota; class Verrucomicrobiia; order Verrucomicrobiales; family Akkermansiaceae; genus Akkermansia. The sequence goes on along the minus strand of JAZTYL010000023.1, from coordinate 39,137 downwards.
CGTGGAGCTGCCCAGCCAGCTTTTCGAGAACTGGACCTGGCACCCGGAGGGTATCGCCCACTTCGGCTTCCACTACGAAACCGGTGAGCCCATGCCCGCCGAGCTCATCCGCAAGCTGCAGAAGAGCCGCTACTTCATGCCCGCCACGGACACCATGGGGCAGCTCTGCTACGGCAAGCTCGACCTGGAGATGCACATGAACTACAACGAGAAGTTCCGTGGTAAGCCGCTGGACCAGGTCACAGCCCGGCTGCTGGATCCCTGGCGCATGCCCACATCGCAGAGCGCGCCCTCCTTCATGCGCCATCTGACGCACTGCATCAGCGGTGGTTACTCCGCAGGCTACTACTCCTACAAGTGGGCCGAGGTGCTCTCTGCGGATGCCTTTACCCGCTTCCTGAAAGAAGGTCTCCTGAACCCCGCCACCGGTGCCGCCTTCCGCGAAGCCGTGCTCAGCAAGGGCGACAGTAAGGACGCCGCCGAGGTGTACCGCGACTTCATGGGCCGCGACCCCAACCCGGACGCCCTGCTGCAGGCTCAGGGACTCAGCAAGTAAACCGCCGACGCTATGCTCCGCAACATCCGAGACAAAGCGTTACACGCCGCGCTCCCACTGCTCTTTTCCTCTGCAGTGGGACGCCTGGCGGTGCACAAAGCTCTGGATATTGCCCGGCAACGCACGGGACTCCCCATCGCAGCCGAGTACCGGGAGGAGGAAGCCATCTGGTACATCACCGTCGGCGAGCCGCAGGCAGATATGCAGGTAAGCATCCGAGCCGGTGCAGATGCGCTGGCCTCCCTGGCAGAAGAATTGCTGCCGGATGTGCTGGAAGGGCGCAGAATCCCCCCGGAGAAAATCCTGGAACTCCTGCGCCGCCACATGCACAAAACAGCCTGACAATCCCACAAAGCAAAACCCGGCAGAACATACCTGCCGGGTTTTCTGATGAGCTTTTTTAAGCGCGCCGCTTATTTGGATTTGGTGTAGTAGCGCACGTAGTCGATTTCGAATTTCACGGGATAATCCTTGGGGTCTGCCGTTTCCGGCCAGGTACCCTGCCCGCCGATAGCCGTGTTCATGATGATGTAGCAAGGCGTACGCAGCGGGTTATCGCCGTTCGGGTAATTGGCATCTGCAATATTCACGCGTCCCACCTCCTCATCGTCGATGAGGATACGCATCACCTCATCATCCCACTCCAGTACATAAGTGTGGAACTTCTTGCTGTAATCCTTGAACTGGCGGGTGCGAATCACCTTGTGCTCCTGGTCGCCGCCATTGGCACCCCAGCGGAAGATGGAGTAGCAGGTATTGGGCTCCTGAGAGATGTGCTCCAGGATGTCGATTTCTCCGTTTGCCGGCCAGCCATAATCGTTCACATGCATGGTCCAGATAGCCGGCCATACGCCCTTGCCCTTGGGAATACGCGCGCGGAACTCCAGACGCCCCGGGGCCTCGAAATGTTTCACCCCGCGCGTGGTCACCGAACCACTGGCGAAAGGCTGGGTCTTAATCTGCTCCATCCAAGCCGTGGAACCCTCGCGGTAGGCAGAGTTGGGAGTTTCCTTGGCACGCGAAATCAGCTGCAGTTTGCCGTTCTTGACCTTGACACAATCCTTCGTATACGTGTGAGCAGAGCCGTGGTTGCGCACGACACCCAGCTCGTATGCCCACTTTTTGGTGTTGAGCTTAGTGCCGTTGAACTCATCTCCCCAGGCATACACCCAGCCACCGGGCAATTCCTGCGGAGCCTTCTTGGGAGCTGCTACCAGCACCGGCATAGCCAGTGCCACCAAAGCTGTGAGCAATGCGTTTCTCATGCCCTGCATTCTAACCTATTTCTCTACCCGGGTCGAGCAGAAAACACGGGGTCGCAAATTATTCGCTGCGCAGAGCAGCGGCACAGGCCTCGGCACAGCGGCGGCCATCCAGCGCGGCGGAAACGATGCCGCCTGCGTAGCCGGCGCCCTCTCCACAGGGATAAAGCCCCGGCAGGTCGACATGCTGCAGGGTGGCAGGGTCGCGCGGGATGCGCAGCGGGGAGCTGGTGCGGGTTTCGCAGCCTATGAGCAAGGCATCCTCCCCGGCAAAGCCGCGCAGCTTGCGGTTGAAGAATTGCAGACCTTCGCGCATGCGGCGGCTCACGAAATCCGGAAGCAGAGCATTGAGGTCGCAGGCCGTGAGACCAGGCTCATAGCTGGTGGGCGGCAGAGCTGCCGAGACGCGTCCGGCCAGGAAATCCGGCACACGCTGGGCGGGGGCCTTTCTGCGGCCTCCGCCGGCCAGGGCTGTGGCCTGCTCCAGCTGTTTCTGCCAGGTCAGGCCGGCAAGCACGCCGTGCTCTGCAGCACAGGCGGCTGTGTCCTCCGGTTTCACCGTCACCACAAAGCCGGAGTTAGCCCAGTAGGAATCACGGGCAGAGAGGGACATGCCGTTTACCACCACTTCGTCATCCTCCGTAGCAGCAGGCACGATATGGCCGCCGGGGCACATGCAGAAGGAGTGCACACCGCGGTCCTGGATATTTGTGGCCAGGGTGTAGCGCGCAGCGGGAAGCCCCTCCGGGCGAGGCTGCCCCGGGCGCAGGTGGTACTGAGCGGTATCGATGAGGCTCTGCGGGTGCTCGATTCGCACACCCACGGCAAAGGTTTTCTGCTCCAGGGTAAGCCCCTCCGCATGCAGCATGCGGTAGACATCTCGCGCGCTGTGACCGGTGGCCAGGATGACGGCATCCCCCAGCCACTCGCGACCGTCTGCAGTGGTGACACCGCGCAGGCGGCGCCCATCTGCCGAGCGCAGCAGGCCGTTCACACGGGTTTGGAAGTGCACCTCGCCACCGGCGGCAATAATGCTGCGACGCATGGCCTGTATGATATCCGGCAACTTGTCTGAGCCGAGGTGGGGCTGTGCATCGGTAAGGATATCCGGCGAGGCACCATGCGCCACAAAGGTCTCGTACACCTCCATGACCGGCCCGCGCTTGGTGGCACGGGTAAAAAGTTTGCCGTCCGAGAAGGTGCCGGCCCCGCCTTCCCCGAAACAATAGTTCGAATCTTCCACTCCCGGCTCGCCCACATGCAGCGGTGCCAGGTCCAGACTGCGAGCAAAGACATCCCGGCCGCGCTCCAGCACGATGGGGCATAAGCCCAGCTCCAGACAGCGCAGCGCCGCAAAAAGACCACCGGGGCCGCTGCCCACAATGATAATGCGCCGCGCGCCTGCTGCCAGAGGCGCATAATCCCGCCGAGGCAACTCCACAGGCGGCAGCTGCTCATCCACACCCACCAGGAGGCGGAGCTGCTTGCAGATGGGGCGGCGGCGAGCGTCAATGCTATCCTTGAGCAGGCGCATGGAAAGCACGCGGTGCGGGGAGATACCCAGCTGCTGCGCCACAGCCTTGCGGCGGGCGTCCTCGCGCAGGGCTTTACGCAGGGGGAGGTGGATGTCGATTTCCGTAATCATACTTCGCCGTCGATGCACTGTTTCATACCGAGAGCAGGCTCGCAGAGGTCGGCGTTCACCGCCACCTGCACTGCCGGCACACCGGCCACCGTGGTGTGCGGTGCCACATCTGCCAGCACCACAGAGGAAGCGGCTATCTTGGCGCACTCACCAATCTCCACGCGACCCAGCACCTTGGCACCGGCGCCGATAAGCACGCCACTGCGTACGATGGGGTGGCGCGCGCCGCCCTTCTCCTTGCCGGTACCGCCCAAGGTCACCTCGTGAAGCATGGAGACGTTGTTCTCGATGATGGCGGTCTCACCCACCACAAAACCTGTACCGTGGTCCAGCAGGATGCCGCAGCCAATCCGCGCGGCGGGGTGGATATCCACTCCGAACACCTCACTGCTCACACTCTGGAACAGCAGCGCCAGCAGGTGCCTCCCCTCCTGCCACAACACATGCGCCACACGGTAGGTAGCCAGTGCATGGAATCCCTTGAAGAACAGAAGCGGCTCCAGCACGCTGTGGCAGGCAGCATCGCGCTCCACCACCGCGCGCAAATCCGCAGCCATGCAATCCACCACCATGGGGTTCGCCTTCAGCAGGGTGCGAATCAACGGCTCCAGCTCGTCGCGGTTCATATCCCGCCGGGAAAGCTTGCGCGCCAGACGCACAGCCACGGCGTTGGCCAGCGAGGTGCGGCTCAGCACCACATCGTCCAGCATACCCAGCAGCTTGGGCTCGGTCTCGGAGGCTTTCTCGGCAGCAGCGCAAACTTCCCGCCACACCGACTCGGCCAGTCCGCTCTCGGCGGGTACCATCTTGTCCTGCCTTATCATAGCCGGAAATGCGTATCAGTTGCAGCAGTCGCGCAGCATGTCGTCCAAGCGGTAGGTCATCTCCGCCAGAGCCTTGCGGGCGGGTGTATCCGGCAGCAGCCACAGCACCTCGCGCGCTTCCTCGTTGCGCATCAGCCCTTCCTCCACGGAGAGACGAATCGCCTCCCGGAATGCTTCCGTATGGCGCAGGGCGCTGTAATCTATCTCCTCGTGACGCTCCACGGCACCGCGCACAAAATCCGCCACGTCCTCGCTGGAGCTCTCCATCAGGAAGAACACCGGCAGCGTGAGCTTGCCTTTCTCGGCATCGGTGCCCAGGGTCTTGCCGGCGCTCTCGTCCGTGCCGGTCAGGTCCAGGCAGTCATCGTAAATCTGGTAAGAGATACCCAGCAGGGTACCCATGCGGTTGAGGTGCTCCACCATCTCCTCGTCCAGCTCCTGCAGCCAGGCAGCTCCGCTCATGGCCACGGCAAAGAGAGTGGCTGTCTTCTTGCGGATCAGCTCGTAGTAGTCTGCGCGGCTCATCTCCATATCCCAGAGACGTGTGGACTGCTCTACCTCGCCCTGGCAGAGGTCGCGCATGGCCAGAGCCATCTTGCGGCAGAACTTGCTGCCGCCGATTTCCGTGCCCATCACAATAGCCTGAGCCAGCATCGTATCGCCCAGCAGCACTGCCAGCTCATTGCCCCACAGGGCATTGGGTGTGGGCTGGTCGCGGCGCGTGTCCGCCTTATCCAGCACATCGTCGTGTATGAGCGAGGCCATGTGAATCATCTCCAGCAGGGCGGCAAAGGTGATGTGCTCCTTGCGGATACCGCCTGTGGCCGCTGCCGTGAGCAGCACCAGTCCGGGGCGCAGCATCTTGCCCTGCCCCTTGCACACCTGCCGCATGTAGTCCCGTACATAGGGCTCAAATTCCTCCGTCTGGCGCGCAATCTCATCCCGCACCTTCTGCAGCTCCTGGCGGACAAGCTTCAGATGTGCCTTTTTGTTGCGGATTTTGCTGAAAAACGGTAAGCTCATGGTGTGTGGCGATGGATGGACGAGTCTTGAGCACAGCGGCTCATGCCGTTGCGCGCGGGGAGTTTAGCAGACTTCCTGCCAATTTGCAACCCAAATTTCACGCAGGCGCCCTATTTGTTACCGGCTATTCGGTAAGAGGTTCGTAAAGTGAACACTTTTTCCGGCAGTAAAAAGCGGATACCGACAAGCATGTGTCGGTATCCGCTTCTGTTTCGGAGCGTCAGCGAACGCTCATAAAGTCACGTTATCTGGAAAGGATGACCGCATTGGGAGAGAGCCCGTAGGTCTGCGGCTCATACATGAGCTGCCCCTGAGCAGGCGGCGCAGTGGAGGTACCGGCGCGCTTCACGCGGGCGTAGTAGCTCATGTTGAGCAAATCGCGCCCACCCCAGCGGGTGCAGAAGCCACGCACGCGGTAGGCCAGGTACTCCTTGTGGTCGAACCAGTGGCTCCAGGGGCTCCACTCCAGACCGGCAGCCTGGGAAGGCACATTGGGGTTGATGGCTTCCATGCAGGCGGGCAGGTAGTCCTCCAGCACGAAATACTCCAGCTCGCGGTCTGTCTTGGCGCAGGTGAGGGTGACACGCACCACATCCCCCACGTTGAACTCGCGGGCTTCGCGCCACACGCCATCCTCCCCGCGCTTCTCATAGATACGGGTAATCTGCAGGCCTTTCTCGGTCACGCCGGGGTAGTCCGTCTTCTCCGGCAGGGCTTTCGCCTTGACGGTGACATAGCTGGTACCGGCGGTGGGAGTGAGGGAGAGGTCGATGTCGCCGAGGGTGGGGGCGCCGGCGGAGCGAATGGTGGTCATCCCCTGCCCGAGCGTGAGCTGCTGCCCGCCGCGGAGGGTAAGGGTGGATGTGGCGTTGCTGCCGGGAGTGCGGCGCAGGTACTCATGCAGGGCAATGAGCATCCAGCCACCGTCCCAATGGGTCGCATGGCGGTAGTCGTGGCCGACGGCTCGCATCCACTTCAGGAAATCGGCGTGGATATCGGCCTTGTCCCGGCTCATCTCCGCGAGGAAGCGCAGACTGGCCACCGCGTAGCCGGTACGCCACCAGCAACCGGTCTGCACCGGGGCAAAGATGGCGGCCTCAGCGCTGTTCTTCTCTGCGCTCTTCAGGGCCACAGCCAGAGCGTCATCCGCCGTCCTGCGATCACCAATGGTGCGACCTATGGCGTAGAGGTCGAAGGGCGAGAAGCTGACTTTGGGCTCCGGGAGGCGGGAGAGCTCCAGCTGCCCGCGCAGGTAGTCCTGCAGGCGGCGCATGGCATCTGCAGGCACATCGAAGCCCTGCTCCTTTGCCAGCGTGAGGATAAGCCCCGTGTAGGCTGAGCTCCAGGGGCTGCTCTGCCGCGCCCCGCTCCAGAAGGAGATACCGCCGTCCTGCTGCTGACATTTGAGCAGCTCGGCAATACCCTTTGTGACATAGCGGCGGGCCTCTGCCGGCTCGGTCTGCGCCATGATGGGGCTGAAGGGGGCCAGGCGGTCGTAGAGCATCCACACCAGCATGGCCGTGGCATTGTACTGCGTGCAGGGGTATGCACGGTTCTGCACCAGCTCCATGCAGCCATAGAGGTGCAGCAGCGGGTTGGCAGAAAGCAGAATCTCCATCTCCCCGCGTGTGGAGCCTGCCAGCTCCGGTGCCGGCAGGGTGGATACCTGCAGGGGCTCGCCGCCCTCCTGCAGCACCAGGTGGTGTGCTTCCTTCAGGATAGGTGCGGGGAAGCGTACCGGGAAGCTGCCCTCCACAGCATCGCCACCGGCGGGAGACACGGCTTTCCAACGCAGGGTGCGCTCACCTTCTGCCGCAGCGGTGTAGTCGAAATACAGCGTAGCGGTGGACTTGGGGTCGAGTGTCACTTTCTGCAGAGAGGCGGCACCCTCCAGCATCACCACCCAGGTGGCGGCGGTATCCGAAGCGTTGGTGATGGTGAGGGGGAGGCGCAGCGTATCCCCCGTGCTCATGAACAGCGGTGTTCCGGGGGTGAGCATCACAGGCTGGTTCACAGTGAACTCCCCTTCTCCGTTGCCGAAGCTCCTGCCATCCCTGCCCAGTGCCAGAGCAAACACTTTATAGGTGGTGAGGGTGTCCGGCAATGTTACCTCAGTAGTAAAGCAACCATTACCATCTGTCTGAAGCGAGGAGCACCACACAGCCACGGGAATAAAGTTGGTACGCACCCGCGGTGCTGTAGCGCCGCTTTCCGGCGCGCCCAATCCGCCCCCGAGAGCAACGGTGGGAGCCATCGGAGCGGAAACTCTCTCCAGGCTCATGGGCTCGGCGCATTCTTCGGCCACAGCAAAATCAGCCTCTGCCATCCCTGCTGCGTCCACTTCCATACTGTTCACGCCCTTGGACTTGCGGACAGCTCCCAGTGCCCTTTTGCGAGCCATCGTGTTATAGCTGTAGTTCCTGCGGGGGAACACGCGGCCGGGAATAATACGCCCCTGTGCATCCAGCCACTGCCCGGACCAGATACCGGGCATGAGCTGCACGGCAGAAGGCTCTGCAAAACTCCCGGCAAGGGGTAGCATCTGCACACGCGGGTTGTAACCATCCACCCACACGCGGGTAAACTCCTCCAGCAGATTCGGCACGCGGTACCTATCCACAGAAAGCATGCCGGCATCCACCGCAAAGAGTGTCACCTGAGCTTCTGCGGGCTTGCCATCCGGCCCCGCAACACTACCGGCCAGTGTCACCTTTTCCCCGGGGCGCACGGAGTTCTGCGGCAGTTGCAGAGCCACCTTCAGACCGGCAGCCGTATCCGGCACCGACACCTGCATACCGGCGGTTTCGAGCCCGGTGTAGAGCTCGCCGCGGCGAGTCGGCAGCATAATGCTAACCTGCACGTTGCCTACCTCCCCGGCAGCCAGCGGGAAGCTCAGCTCATTCAACCCCTCCTGCAGCTGCACAGCGGGCAGAGCGCGCACCCCCTGCACCGAGCGCAGCACAACCGGTGCCGAACCGGCGTGGGCAAAAGCGGTGGAGACTTTGATGCAGCCGTCCTCGAGACGGGCTGCAGACGGGCGACGCTCTGCATTGCGAGGAAGCGGACGGTAAGAGACCAGCTTCTGTGCAAGCTTCCGGCCTTCGGCATCCGTGGCGGTGAGCTCCACCTCCATGGGCGGGGCACCGAAACGACCTATTGCCTCTTTCTGACTATCCGCGAAGCGCTGCCAATGCTCCAGCATACCGGTAGAAACACCATTCACGGCATTTGCCGGCACGGTGATATCCCCCTCCCAGAGCGGCAGGCGCACGGAATCCGACACGATAATACCGTTCGGCCATTCCTTCTCGCGCGGCAGGCGGGAGAGGAGACGCAGGTGCACCGTCTGAGCGCGGTCCAGCACACCCCCTTTCTCCCCGGGAGCCACGACTTTGTTGAGGTACAGGATATCGTCATTCCGCAGTTCAGCCGTGAAATCCGCCGGGTAGAAAGCCTGGCCCTTGCCCGGCAGGCGCAACACCTCCTCGCGGTCGTTGCGCACCTCGCCACTGATGTAGACGGAATTGTTCACATCTTCCGGCTTCAGCTCCGGCAGCTTGGCGGTGTAGGTAGCCGTGCCATCCTCTCCCAGCGTGATGTTGTGCGTCTGCACAGTGCCGGAGTTCTGCTTGCCGGCCTGCTCCACGCGGGTCTGCAATTTAAGCTTTGCATTGCTCAGCGGTGTACCGTTCAGGTCGGTTGCCTTCACCTTCACGCTGTATTCCGCGGGGCGTATGGGCTGCATCTGCAGCTCGCTTTCCAGCTTGAAGGAATCGCGGCGGAACACCTCGCAGGAGATGTAGGCATAAGCGCGGTAGTCCCCGCTGCGTGCCAATATACGGTAGTCCCCCGTGACATCCTCTTCCCCCTGCGGCAGGGCAAAATCCACCTCAAACGCACCATAGGCATTGACGGGCAGCGTTTTTTCCAGCAGGCGCGTGCCGTTCGGGCGGTTCACACTGAAATTCACGGTTCGTTCCTGCGGCAGGGAGGCCACGCCGCGCGGGCTCACCTTGCGCAGAACGCCGCGCATGTGCACCGTCTCGCCCGGGCGGTAGGTGCCGCGGTCGCGCACAAGCTCCAGGCGGGAGTCACTCTCCAGGCGCACGGATTCATCCCTCCAGCGCAGGGGGCGGAAATCCTCGCCGCTGCGCAGCACAATCCAACGCGAAGTGCGGTTGCTGCGGGACTTCTGCACACCGGGCACCAGAGCTACAGAGTGCTGCAGCTGCACCGGCTCAGCATCGCGCTGCAGCAGCTGCCCCTGCGGCAGGGGGACGCCATCGCTCAGGCGAGTTGCAACCACAGCGCCGTTGCCGCTCACCAGGTTCAGGTCGCTGAGCAGCACAGGATACCAGCGCTCAGAAACAAAGTCTTCCGGGTTTGCACCCACGCGTCGCAGCTGCTCCTGCACCTCGGCTGTGGGTGTGCTGACAATCGATACGATGTAGAAGCCCGGCATAGCCTTACCGCCGGCCAGAGCATCCATATCCAGCAATGCTTCCCCAAGGCTCAGACCGGGAGCAGCTGCTGCCGACACCGGCAACTTCTGCGAGGCAGAGAAATTCACCCCCTGCAGACCGGCTCGCAGCGCAACATAATTCGGCACCTGGCGGCGGTAGTTATTCACGACTCGCTCCAAACGCTTCATGTCATCCTTATTCACCCCCATACCGGGAATCCTGAACTTCGTGCGGAGTAAAGCCAGGTCGTACAAAGCCTGGGTATACGAGGCAGCGGCATGGTACTGCGGCTGGGCCAGAAGCTCAGCATACTCCAGGAACTGCTCCGGTGTGAGTCGAGCCACGCTGACCTGCAGTTCTTCCATGTTGCAGGCGGCCAGGCGCAGCTTATGCGCCCCTGCCAGGGGCAGCAGGGCAGGATTCTCCATAGAGACTGCCTCACTCAGAGTCGGCCAGGCAGGAGTAAGGCTCAGGCGCATACGCTCAGGCTGCCTGTTCTGAGCGCCCAGCATGGATTTGGTACCGGCAGGCAGGCAGATATCGAGCAGCTGCGGCAGGGCTGCCGTGCCGCTCACCTCCATCACCAGCACATCCGTGTAGGGGGGATTATAACTGTAACGCTTCTCTGCTTCCTCCTCTCCGCGGCTGTTGCGAATCGGGTAATACAATGTGGAAAGGCGCTCCCGCTCCGGAGCCCGCAGGGTGAATACCAGGGTCTTCCCTCCCGGCAGAGTGAGGGTTTTGCTTTTACCATCCTCGGAGGTCTGCGCGATGCTGCTCCCTACCTTCAGCTCCAGGCTGCGGAAGATAGCCGGCAGTTCACTCTTCAGAACCGGTGCGCTGAAAGCTGCGCTCAGCTGCAGGTTTTCCCTGCCCGCCGCACCATCCGCAGCACAGGTTACAGCCATGCTCAAAGGCTCGGCATTCTGCACTCGGTAGGTACTCCCCTTCAGGTCTGTCCCCTCTTCCGGTATTACCACCAGCTCCCAATCATTGCCGCCCGGCAACTCAGCCTCAGCCTGCACCAGCACATAGCCGGGCACCACAGTATCCGGAGTCATGTGCAGCAGCTGCTCCGCCCGCGCTTTATCCGCCCCGCACAGTATCTGCAACACGCGCTGTGCCGGCAGGTGGCGCACCAGAGCCGGACTCGCCACACCGGGCACCGTGCGGCCATAGCGCTTGTTGTCATGCTGATGCAGTTTATGATTCACCACTTCGCGGAACTCATATTGCACCTGCGACGCATGCGAGAAATCCAGCTGCGCTCTGGTAAGCGGCTGCGGCACATACACACAGGTCGCCGCGCGGAGCATGCCGGAATTCGGCTCCAGCACCTGCGTCTCCTGCCCGGAGTAGCTGAACGAGAAGGTCGGCTCCGGCATCTGTGCACCGCTCAGATACTTGTCCGCTCCGGGACGGAAGGACACGCGAAACACTGTATCGCCGCTGAAGCCTTTCCGGTACACGAGACGCAGGCGGTCCTGGTCCAGCCACTGTGCCTCGGGCAGATATTTGGCCTCGCCGCCCGACACATCGAACAAATCCAGCCCGCGCTCCGCAACGCTTGCATTCGCGTTGTGCGCATTCTGCAGGACACTCAGCGGCACTACCGGCTCATCGAACTTTATCACCACCTCGCGCCCGCCCGGCGACTGATGCACAGCATCTGCCGCCGCCAGTCCGCACGCGGTTAACATCATCCATAAAACTTTTTTCATACGCATACAATTCTCGGTTATCTGATATGGGCACGTCCCGACTCACGAAACGTGCAAAATCCTGCCCACATACTAGCATATACCCCGACCAAGGCAAGAAAATAGTGCGAATGACAGCATTTTTACGTCTCCCGTTTTCGGGCGCGTTATACCTGCGCGTCTGTGAAGAGTATGGGTGCCAACGCTGCGGATACGCGTTAGCACATGCATCTGCCGGAGAGATGCATGGGGCGTGTTGCTGCCGGGAAAAAGCATATAGTAGCGTATGCGATACTAACGCGAGATAAGGAATGAGAGATAATCTGCCGATACGAAACAGCAAAAAGAGAACATGCGGATACGACGAGCGAACCACATACCCCGCACGCTGATAGGTGCCGGAGGAGCACGGCTGTACAACATGCCGGGCGTTGTGTATCCTGCCCATATGCTGGTAGGGCCCGGTAGGAGTCTTCGCTGCAAGCGCCGAGTTCATACTGAGATACCGGACTGGGCCATAACCTCAAGCCAAGCGGCACAACTACTGAGCTGCAACCCCTCCTCTGCCAGAAAACTCCTGCACCGCAAAGGGGTGCGGCACTGCCACGTAATGGTGGGAAACGGGCCGGTAATCGTGTGCTGGGAACGTGCTCGCGTACGCGAAATAGCCGGAAAACGCAGCCCGATGACGCTGAGCATACCGGAGAAGTTGGTTTCCCTGCCGGAGTCCCTGCAGATACTGGCGGTATCCCGCACAACCCTGCGTCGCTATGTGCGGATAGGACACTTACAAGAGTTCCCGCTGCGCCGACCTACCACACGAGGGACACGCGTGCAGAACTTTTACCTACGCTCAGATGTCACCCGCCTGCGCAGCTTGCGCAATGCCCTGCGGCGCTCAGAACTCGTCCTGCCGGGAAGCAGAGAATAAAAATACGGTAGTCGTACATGTGTTTTATGGTGCGAAACAGCCCGGATTCACATCCGGGCTGTTTTCGTTATCATTTCTTTGCCTGCAGGCGGGCACGCATCGCGTCCCAGTCCGTATTCCGTAGCAGGTCGGTAAGGTTGGAGTACCAGAAATCATGGTAGCCATAACGCTCCGTGCGGAATTCCGCCTCCGCTTCCTCCACTGTGCGGTTGCCGAATACGACACGCCAGGCGGCCACAATGATGCCTGTGCGGTCGCTGCCATGCCAGCAGTGCACAAGTACCGGCTTGGGGGCCTCAGCAATCATTCTCAGGCAGTTTTCCACATCCTGCTCCGTAACCCGGCTGGCGGCCATGGGGTATTCCATGAGCTTCAGATTTGTGTGAGCGGCGCGCCAGTCGTCGTTATGGTACTCGCGCAGGTTGAGCACACTGCGCACACCTTGCTTCTGCAGAGAGGAGAAACCGAGCGGGGTAGGCTGAGCCGAGCGATAAAGCTCGGGGCTCACCCGGTGCAGGTTGTCCACGCCTTCCAGGCTCAGCTGCTCAGCCAGCACAAGCCCGGGCACAACAGGCGCTACCGTTTGCACACAGCCCGGCACTGCCAGAAGTGCCGTACAGAAAAGAGAAAGATGTAGAAAAAGACGTTTCATTATTCAAGTATTTTTATTGTTTCACACCAGGCGTTCGCGCATGGCGCCCCAATCCGTCTCCCGCAGGAGACGCACCAGATTCCCGTACCAGAAGTCGTGGTGCCCGTAGGGTTCATCCCGGAACTCAGCTTCGGCTTCCTCCACGCTCCAGTTCTCGAAAAGAATGCGCCAGGCCGCCACGATGATGCCCGTGCGGTCGCTGCCATGCCAGCAATGCACGAGTACCGGCTTGGGGGCATCCAGTATCATGCGCAGGCAAGCCTCCACATCCCGTGCCTCCACTTCACCGGCGGCGATGGGATACTGCAGCAGGTTCAGCTCCGTATGCCGTGCCTTGCGGGTATCCTTGTGGTACTCGCGCATGTTGAGAATTGTCCGCACACCCAAATCCCGGAGATTGGTGAACCCTTGGGGTGTGGGCTGCCCGGAGCGATACAGAATCTCATTCACGCGGAAGAGATTCTGCACACCCGGGAGCTCACAGCGAGTGGCTTTATCCGGAGTCTCGGCTCCGGTCTCAGGCGGAGAGCTGCGGGTATACTTCGCAGGCAGCACCGTAACGGCAGCGATGGCCAGTACCTTCCTGAGCAAGGGGGGCATCATAGGCCGGGCAATCTGTTACTGAAGCCCCAGAGCCTCGTTGGCCAGCATCTGGCAGCCGCGCAGGTCCATCTTGCCGGTGGGAAGCACCGGTATCGTTTCGACGGGAATAATCTCTCGCGGACACCACAGGCGAGGCAGACCTGACTCTACCAGTTTGGTTCGTATCTCATCCAACGCATGCGGCAGATTGGCCGTGTGCAGGCAGGAAAGAAGTACCAGTGCCTCACCCTTCTGGGAATCCGGTACGCCCATCACCGCTACGGCGCGTCCGGCAAAGCCCTCCGGCTTCTCCACGAAGCCCTCGATGGCGTCCTCCACCACTTCGTGCGGCACCATTTCACCCGCAACCTTGGAGAAGCGGGAGCGGCGGCCACCCAGTGTCAGGAAGCCGTTGAGGTCCACCTTACCGAGGTCGCCGGTCTTGAACCAGCCATCGCGGAAAATCTCTGCATTCAAATCCTCGCGGCCAATGTAGCCTTTGAACACGTTGGCACCTTTGAACCATATCATGCCCTGCTCGCTGAGCGGGAGACTCACGCTGTCGTCGTCCGGGTCAGTCAGCCGCACGGCAAGCCCCGGCAGCAGCGGACCCACGGAGCCGAAGCGGCGCCCGGGCACGAAATAGGGCTGCTGCTCAGTAGAGCAGGCGTCATCCAGATTCACGGAGCACACGGGAGCAGTCTCGGTAAGGCCGTAGCCCTCCAGCACGGTGATACCGCATTTCTCGCGGAACTCGTCCGCCACCACCTTCTGGAGCTTCTCCGCACCCACCACAAAGTAGCGCACGCTCTTGTAGGTGTCTGCCGCGGCTCGGCGCAGCATGCTGCGCGCAAAGGTGGGTGTGGAAACGACCAGGGCAATCTTGTGCTCCTCGATGAGCTCGTTGAGCTTCTTGGCCTCCAGCGGGGAAGGATAGGTCACCATACCGAAGCCATAGAGAGCAGGCAGCATGGTGCTGATGGTAAGGCCGAAGCTGTGGAAAATAGGCAGACTGCAGAGGAACTTGCTGCCGGGCTCCAGGTATACCTTGCTGAGCAGCTGGGTCACGTTTGCCACAATCATACGGTGACTCAGCGCCACACCCTTGGGCTCACCACTGGAGCCGGAGGTGAAGAGCAGCGCCGCTTCCTCGTCCCCACTGTGAGCATCCAGCTCAAACTTGGAGGCAATGAGCGCCATGGGAGCCAGGCGGGCAAATGCCACCCAACCGGCAATCTTTGCCATGCCGATACCCTTGAGCGTCTTATCCAGGTGGATGATGGCCTCCCCCTTGGGCCAGGGGAACTGCGGCAGCTTGCTCATGAAAGTGCGAGCAGAAATAAAGTGCTTGATACCGCTCTGGCGCACGATGCTGCGGAAAGCAGGCTCAGAAGAGGTGTAGTTGATATTCACCGGTACGATACCGGCCAGAATACAGGCATAGTTCGCAATCACCCCACCCTTACCGGGCGGCAGCAGAATACCCAGGCGGCGGTCGTCATACTTGCTCTTGAGCTCCTTTGCCAGAGCCATGGCCACACCCAGCATCTTGCCGAAGGCGAGTCGAGAACCGTCCATGCCATCGATAAGCTCGGACTTACTGTTTTTGCGCAACCCCTCCACCAGAAGGCGTGCTACAGACTTGTTCACGATGGGCAGCTCGTTGTACTCCTCTGCCGAAGCCTCCAGCCAAGATTCCAGCACGCGCTCACCCGTCAGCGGGCCCGGGCTCAGCTTGGGAAGGATACGCACCACAGTATCCTCTGCCGTTTTGTCTGTACAGAACGTACGCCACAGGTCATTGCGATAGCTGCCCACGAACACGGGCACCGGGGAGATATGCAACGCAGCAAGCTGCATCATGAAGGGCATGGGGACATCCGAGATACAGCCCATGCAGCTGTTCGGCTTACCGGGTACGAAAATGACATCCCGCCCCTCCTGCATGAGATCGAGCAACTGCTCGCGCAGTGCTTTTACCTGTGCCTTTCTGAAATTGAACGTAAGTACCTTGCGACGTTTCAGGAAACGCGCCACCTCCGGCTCGGGAGCCAGCTTCTCCTCTACCATATAGGCCACACTGTCTCTGCCTTCCAGCGCGTGCTCCAGTTCACGCAGCACGGCCACATTCACCCGGTTGGGCAGATACAGCGAGGAGGCTGTTGTCAGGTTTTCCTTACCTTTAAAGTATACTCTAGCCATGCGCTTATCATACTTCATCTGCTCATGCATGTCAACGTAAAAAATATCCGGAGCCCTCGCAATTATTGTGATAAATCCGCAAAAGGAGATTTCGGTGGACTGTTACCAACGCTGCAATCAAAACATTCTTATTGTTATATTGCAGCAGAGCCCTGCTTCCGGGGAAGGAAACAGGGCTCTGTAAAAACAGGGTTTGGCGACAAGCGTTCGAAATCAGATATCGAACAGGTGGGTCACCGATGCGTTGTTGTGGATGTTGAGAATCGCCTGTGCAAAGAGCGGAGCGATGCTCACGGTATCCACGTGCGAGCAGCCACTGGCCATGGGCACAGAGTCGGAGGTCAGCAGACACTCCAGCGGACTCTCGGAAATACGGGTACGGGCCTTGTCGTTGAGCACAGCGTGAGACACACCTGCAAAGATACGGGCAGCTCCGTGCTCCTTCAGAATCTTGGCAGCGGCGCAGAGCGTACCGCCGGACTCCGTCATGTCGTCAACCAGCAGAACATCCTTGCCGGCCACATTACCAATGAGGGCGTGGGCATTCACCTCCGTGGCGGAGATGCGCTGCTTGGCCACGATGGCAAGTTCCGTGCCGAGGATATTGGCATAGCTCTTGGCAGTCTTCACACCGCCGATGTCCGGGGAAACCACAACGAGGTTGTTGATATCCTTCACATACTTCTCCTTGAGGTGCTTAATAAGCACAGGCAGAGAGTAGAGGTGGTCCACCGGAATCTCGAAGAAGCCCTGAATCTGAGCTGCGTGCAGATCCATGGTCAGCACACGGTTCACACCGGCAGCGGTAAGCAGATTGGCCACCAGCTTGGAGGTGATGGGAACTCTGGGCTTATCCTTGCGGTCCTGGCGGGCATAGCCATAGAAAGGCATCACTGCCGTGATGCGGCTGGCGCTGGCACGACGTACGGCATCGACCATAACCAGCAGCTCCATGAGATTGTGGTTGGTCGGCGGGCAGGTCGGCTGGACAATGAATACGTCCTCACCGCGGATGGACTCGTTTATCTGAACAAAGCTCTCACCATCGGGGAAGGTGTTGACGGTAGCATCGCAAAGGGGCAGGCCCAACTGTGCGGCGATGTCACGAGCTAACTGAGGATGTGCTGTTCCGCTTATGATTTTCATGTATGCTATGGGGATGTGCGCGCAACTATTCTTGACATTTTTTCAAAAAATGCAATACTAAAAGCACGAAATATCAGTTTTTTTTTAACACCTCGATATGACCACAAAAGAAAAATGGAAATTAACCAATTTACCTGCAATGAATTGGGTTGGTATTTTTCTATATTTAACCATAATGGTTGGATTTCTGTTTTGCTACCCCTTTTTCGTCGAGGGAACTCAATCGGCGTTTCAATGGGTATCAAACCCCTGGAGCAGACCGAGAACCGGTTTAACCCATGGCTGGTTGATACCTATCATAGGCGCGGTAATGTTTGTTTATTCTCTCCGCAGCATTAGGAATCATACTCCGGAGCCTTCCCTTGCGGGCTTGCTTTCTGTTGTATTCGGAGCGATACTCTGTGTTGCTTCGGTCCGGACACAACAAGCTCGCCTGGCATGGCTGGCATTTCCCTTTCTGTACGGAGGTATGTGCTGGTGCTATCTGGGTTTTTACGCGACACGTAAAACCATTTTCCCATTCTTTTACTTCTGGTTGGCAGTACCTGCTGCCTTCCTGGAGCAATATACAACAGGAATGCAGCATCTCTCTGCCCAATTGGCACACTGGGGAGCCGAATTATGCGGAGTGAAAACAATACTGGAAGGCACCAATGTCATCTCTGCAGATGGTAGTTGGGATACATTCAGCATAGCCGGTGGATGCTCCGGCATGCGCTCTCTCTCTGTGCTTCTCATGCTTTCGCTCTGCTGGGCTTACATGGCCAACAAACTTTCCCTGTGGAAACGCATCATACTGGGGCTGAGTGCATTCCCTATTTCTATTCTGGCAAACAGCTTCCGAGTTACCAGCATTTTTATATTTGCAGAATACATCAGTTCAGATTTTGCCGGTAAAACTTGGCACGACTGGTCCGGCCTGCTGCTTTTTTTCCCCGCCAGCCTTGTCTGCATGACAATTCTGCATGGTCTGCTTGCAGGTGAAATTTTCTTTCTGAAAAAACGCAGAATCATCACACGCCGCCACAGCAGTGACACCCCCTGATACGCAGAATACAGTTATGAAAAAAATTGTCATCAGCATATTACCCCCGGCGGTATTGGTTCTTGTTCTGAGCCTGCTGTTTATCATTCCCTCATACCCGGAACTCATGCCGGCAGCAGTTTCACCTGATTTACCGCTCGATACGGAACTGGATGGTTGGTATGGTGTCAAAACGCAGGAAAGTAAAAAAGAGCGCGAGCTCCTCGCTTCTGACACAAAATTCAGCAAGGGCATTTTCTACCATATCAACCCCTTCACATTTGCCAAGGAACAACCCTCCGTGAGCGTTTCCATCGTCTACTCCGGCAACGATTTGAACAACTCGATTCACCGCCCGGAGCGTTGCCTTCCGTCTCAGGGACATCTGGAGGTTATCGGCAAAGATGAAATGATAACGCTGCCGAACGGTCGAAGCATCGCTCTGAGAAGACTGGACTCCCGCACGCCTATCGATAATCAGCAAAATCGGAATCTCCACCACATACACTACTACGTCTTTGTCGGCAACAGCACCATCACCAACTCACATCTGCAACGCACCTGGCAGGATATATGCGACCGCATCTTCAAGGGAAAAGTGCAGAAGTGGGCATACATACAAATCGGCACTTACTGGGGAGATGAAGTCGGCATTTCAAAACAAAAGGCCGAAGCATTGTTGAAACACCTCACCGCAGAAATCATCTACAGACAGGTGGAGTGGGAGAAGATTGAAAACTGACGCATTCCCGCCCCCAAAGCCATATTTTGAACTTGCAAGCCAAGGCGTGTCGGGATAAAATATCCGCACGTTATGGGTGAGTCAGATATCAGCGCAGCAGTTCAGGAAGCAAAAAACAGAAAATGGGACGACCGCACCCTGGCACAACGCGCCGCTGACCTGGCACAGGATATCCAGAGCAGCAGCATTCGCAGCCTGCACTCTGAAGAACGCAATCTGCTGGCCACCCTCAGCCGGCTGGCCGGAGATGAGAAGAACCGCGAGTTCCTGCGCAACTTCTGTGCCCTCGTTCTCCATGCCCCGGCAACCCGGCAGGCAGACAACCTGCGCAGCCTCATTGCTCATTTCGGTGGTGTGCCCACCTTTTTCAACTCCATGGGGCGCCTGCGCCTCAAGGCAGCCTCTGTAGCAGCTCGCAGCATGCAAGGCACTGCCATGGCAGAGGTAAGGCGAGTCTTCCGCTCCACCTTCGGCGAGCTTATCCTGCCGACCAACCGTGAAAAAGCCACGCGCAAGCTCCAGGAACTCAGCAAAGACGGCATTGCCACCGCTCTGCACCCCCTCTCCCCGGCCGTATTCGGCAAGGAGGGAGCAGAGCGCTACATCGAAAACCTCTGCGCCATAGCCGACAGCCTGGCGGGTACCGGCCTGGTGGTTCAGCCGCTGCGGCTGTGTCCCACACTGAGTCCCTGTGCCCCCAACGATGGAGCCAAAACCCTGGCAGAGAGCCTCAAGACCCTGCTCAACCGCCTGTACCGCAACAACCGCAAATGCCCGATTATCGTGGAAGCGGGGAACTCCGCCCTGCTGCCTCTCGTGGTTGAAGCCTGCAAGCGTGTGCTCAGCAGCAAGGACTACAGCAATGCCGATATCATACCCGAGCTGCCCGCATACCTGAACGCCGCCCCCTCCATACTGCGCGAGCTTACGGAATGGGCCGCTGCAAGAGCCTCCAAGGGCTCTGCTCCGCTGCGCGTTCTACTGGTCAAGGGTTCCCGACTGAGCGAGGAACGCGAGTGTGCCTTCCTCTACGGCAAGGAGAGTGCTGCAGCCCCCACCAAATCCGCCACGGAAGCTCGCTACAAGCAACTGGTGCACCAGGCGATTTCTGCAAAAGCAAAAGCGCTCTGCCCCATCATCGGCACCCACAACCCCTTCGACATCGCCTACGCCCTGCTGGATTGGGGGCGCTGCGGCCGCGAAGGCATGCCCGCCTTCACCTTCTGCGCCGGTCTGGGTAACCATCTCGCCCGCCTGCTCGTGACCGCCGGAGCACAGGTCACTCTCACCGCCGGTCTCACCGGAGAAGATGCAGAGATAAGCCCCTTCGAGGCCTACCTTCTGCGCCTGGTCAACGAGCTTTCCCGCCCGGAGGGTTACCTGACCTATGGCTATGCCGTGGAAAGCTCAGAGATGGGTTGGTCGCGCATGCGGCAAAACTTCCTGGCTGCCCTGAGTGGCCGCGAAGAAAGCCCGACGGACGGCGCCACAGCCCCCGCTACAGATTTTACCGGCAGCCACCTGCAGAGCACAGACCGCGCCGCTACAGAAGCCTTCTACGCAGCAGCCACAGCCGAGCTGGAGCGCAAACAGGCCCCCATCCCCGCCAAACTGGCCGGTGAGGAGCTGGCAAGCCCGCTGATGTGCATCCACCGCTCCCTCACCACCCCGGGGCTGGAGGATTACCGCTTTGTGAGCGTGGACTTTGCCTCCACTCCGCAGTATGCCAAGCGAGCAGCCGCCGCCGCTGCAAGCAACACAGCCACGGAAGATGAGCGCAGAACCCACTTGCTGCGCCTGGCCCGCCGCCTGGAGAAACGCCGCACGGAGCTGGCTGCCCTGCTTGTGCGCGATGCCGGCTTCACCTGCGCCGATGCAGAGGAGGAACTTCGCAACGCTATCGACGCCGTGCGCTACTACGAGCAAAGCTCCGTGGCAGACGGCCTGCGAGACGGCACCACCCCCACCCCGCTGGGAGTGGTCGTGGTGGCACCCGGCCGTGTTCACCCCCTGGCAGACGCCGTGGCAGGCATAGCCGCAGCCTGGGTCATGGGGAACAGCATCCTCTACAAGCCTGCCGCCTACACCACCCTGCTGGGCCTGCGCCTTACCGAAATTCTGGAAGATGCCGGCATCGCAGACCCGTACCTTCAGTTCGTGCCCTGCCTGGACAATGAGATTGCACTGAAACTCATGAGCGCACCGCAGGTGGATGGCATCATCACCTCTCTGGGGCAGACCACAGCCCAGCACCTTGCTGCGGCTCGCCCCACAGCCACACTCTGCAGCAGCCCCGCCGGTGCCACTACTGTGTACCTCTCTGCCCGCGGAGACTGGCAGCAGGCCGTGCGGGATCTCGCCGCAGCCGCCTTCCGGCGTTCCGGCCAGTGCCCCACGGCTCCCCATATCGTGCTGGTGCACACAGAGCTCTACAACAACCGCCACTTCACTGCCGCCCTGGCAGATGCCGTACGCAGCCTTGCTGCAGGCCCCGGTAACCGGGAGAGCACCCGCCTCGGCCCGCTGAGCGCACCGCTCACCCCCGAGCAGCAGGAGTTCCTGACCCGCACTCCGCAGGAATCCTGGCTTGTGCGTCCCGTGGCAGCTGAGATGGGCTCCATCACCTGGTCTCCCGGCATCATCACCGGCCTGAGCGCAGACAGCCCGCAACTCTCCCTGCTGGAGGGCCTGCCTGTCCTCGCCCTGCTGCCTGTGGAAGATACTACCCAGGCAGCCACGCTGCAGCGCAGACTCACTGCCGGACGCGCCGCGGCCATCTACTCGCTGGATGCCGGAGATGTCTCCCAATGGCAGCGCGGCATGGGCGGCACAGCACATCTCTGCATCAACTGCTGCCCGGCAGCACGCCCCGGCCTGCGACCCTTCGGTACACAGCGCCCTGCCCTTTGCGGCAACGCTCTGTTACCCGGCGGGCCGAACTATATCACCGCCCTGGCAAACTGGCAGGAAACTGCCCGCCCGCAGCGCCGCGGCCGCCAGCGCAACATCCCCTTCTCCCCCTGGGAAACCATCGTCCCCAAACCCTCGCCGGACGACACCATGCGCCTCACAACCGCCGCAGACTCCATCTCCTACTGGTGGGAGAACGAGTTCGGCACCTCGCGCCTCATCTGCTCCCACCCCGGTGAGCCTACAGAACTCTTCTACACCCCCTTGCAGCTCTGCCTGCGCGCCGAAAAGGAAACCTCCGATACGGACCTGGCCATAGCCCTCATGGCGGCCCTGCGCGCAGGATGCCGCGTGCAGCTCAGCATCGCCGCCGCCCGCCCCTGGCTGGTACGCACCCTCCAGGAACTCGGTGTGCCTATGGTGGCGGAAGACCGCCGGAACTACGAGCGCCGCTTCCCGGCTCTGGCAGCGGATGGCATCACCGTGCGTGACCCGGCTGCGGACGATGCAGCGGCCTCCGTCGCAGAGGCATGCGGCCTGCGTCTCTGCCGCGCATCGGTTCTGGCAAACGGGCGCCTGGAGCTTCAGCACTGCATGCAGGAACACACCATCACCCGCCGCACAGATACCATTTACAGCCCGCTCTGATACACGGCAGGATTCGGGTTGAGAAAACAGACAGCTCCACTCAGAGCTTGCGCAGGTAGTCTATATACGCCTTTCGGGCTTCCTCCGGCGAGAGAGGGGTGGGCTTTTTCGCCACATCCTTTGCAGGTTTCTTATTGTAGTTCGGAGATGCCGGATTAAAAATTTCTGTGGGCATTGTCGCATTCGTCCCTGCCCCCCAGGGCGTACCGGCCGGGTAACTTCTCGGGCTGCGCAGGTTTGCATCACGCACCTGGCTTACATTTCCTGCCGTGTAGTACCGGGATTTCTCGCCGTAGGTAAGCACGAGCTCATGGGCATCCTCACTCACATAAACCAGGCGTCCGCGCACGGCATTTTCCATTGATTTTCGCTCACCCTCCCCCCGAAGTTCTCTGCCTGTAAGGCCGAACATACGGCAAATCTCTTTTTCACCGGCCGACTGGCTGGGCATGTTGGCATCGGCATAGATGCGACTCACGATGGAACGCCCCGCATCCAGCGCAACATGAAGTGTCATGTTCTTGGCACGAGTTTCCAGCTCCATGTGCAGCAAATCGTTTTCCATCCAGAGGCTTTTGCAAACACCGCCTCTCGTCAGCAAGCCACGCAACACAGTCTCCAGGCGCTTCCCGGGCAAGGGCTCCTCTTTCAATCTTGCAGGATAGAGCAGCAAAGCACCCTGATTATCCTTCATGTTAACACGTATCAGCGCATTCGGAGAAGAAAAAACACGCTCCACCGCAGCTACCGACGAGCTGTCACCAAGTACGATGAACCCCTCCACTTCCCCCACCTCATTCGCTATGGCGCAGACTCGGGTATTTCCCATTTTCCACCAATGCAGTTCGTCACGATTCATGCCACCACCCATCAATCGGTCGAGTTGATTTGCTGTAAGCCTCGGTTTCAAAGGCTCGCGATTCAACCTACCTGCCAGCGGGTTGGAAACAGGAACTAAGATAGTTTTGAGGGTTGCCTCCCGTACCGGAAAATCAAAGCCGGGGAAAATGTAATGCTCCAGGTCAACACCATTCCGGCCTGCATCCTTAAGTCTGTCTGTGCTGCCTATAAGATACACCTCTCTGAAGAGGATAAGGTGGAAATCATCATCCGGGTCGGAGGCCAGAACCTGCCCACCCAGCGATGCTGCCCGAGTACGCCTCTGCTTGTTTTTGCTGCGAGTGGCCGGGGCAGAATCGAACGAGAGTAAGTCCTGCGGACTTATGTTCCGGAATCGGGTAGATATGCGGACCTCCGCATATTCTACATATTCCTTTGTTAAATCCACAGTGATTTCTGCTGCCAGCTTACCACGGTAACAGCGGAAAGAGACACCGCCATCGTGCCAGCGGGAGGGCAGCCAGTTGTTGTTGCCGGCGCGGGTTATGTTGTATACAGCTACGAGTCGGCTCTCGTTCACGATACTTTTGGTATCGTCCGCCGCCTCAGAAGCCGTATCCTCGTAGAGATACAAAGCCGAATAGCCATCCTTGGAGTAGACAATCTTAGGCTCCTCGTACGACTCGACGAGATCCAGTATGGCTCTTTCATCCACAAAAACCTTTTCGTCCCGGCTTTTGCAATGCACCAGGATGGCACCGATTTTCCCGGCATTATCGGCCAGCACCACGACGCGCTTGTTCCCCGTGTGAAACAGCAACGCATCATCCTCACTCAGCGAAAAGCTCGAAACATTCGACCGCAGCTTTTCCAGCGGGGTGCGCGCATAAAGCTCGGCCTGCAGCAACATGCCTACAGCAAGCGCTGCCGCCCATACTCTGTGCAAGCTCCACCCCATGTCGGATTCTTCCTTTACTTACCCTTACGGTAAGACTTGATGAGGCGACGCACGAACTTCTCCATACGCGGCAGGCTGCTCTGTATGCTGCGAGCCAGAGCCAGCTGGTTGCGAGCGCGGATGAGGTTGTGCTCCGGCTTCTCGGTGCGGAAATATTTATCTCCGTCCAGATAGTCGGTCAGGAATCGCATGCCGATTTCTGTCGTGATAAGCCAGCCGGCAAAGGGTAACTGTTCGATTTCCGCCTGGGTAAGGAACTCATGCGCTGCATCCAGATACCCCTCCGTCAGAGATTCAAAGAAAGGCAGCTGCATCACAACCTGCGTCAGGTCTTCCTCGTCTTCACTGGCTGTGCAGGTGGCCGTGCGTACCATATCGCCGAAGTCGTAGAGAGCCAGACCCGGCATCACGGTGTCCAGGTCAATCACGCACACCGCCTCGTCCGTCTCCTCATCGAGCATGACGTTGTTAATCTTGGTGTCATTGTGCGTGATACGCGTCGGCAGCTCACCGGCTACCTGCATATCTACCAATCGGCTGAACATGGGAGACCAGGTTTTGAGCATCGCCAGCTCTGCCTCGCAGTTGGCAGCACGCCCCACAACATCCGCTTCCACACTGCGCAGCAGTGCTTCATATCGCTTGGGCGTATTGTGGAAGTCCGGGATGGACTCGCGAATATCCTCCGGGTTCATATCCGAGATAAGCTCCTGGAAGGCACCGAATGCATTGCCGGCCTGGTAGGCCTGGCGGGTATTCTCCACCACATCGTAGGTATGCGTACCCTCGATGTTATTGTAGCAGCGCCACATGCCGCCTTCCTCGGGAAGGATGATGTAGCTTCTGCCGCCACGGGCAGGGTAGAGAGTCAGCGGCTGGCCGACGCTGTTACGGCGGCGCATGGTCTTCCAGCGGATGTGGCGTGTCACCTTCTCCACATTTTTCATCACCATCACCGGATCCTTGAACACGTAGTCGTTGATACGCTGCAGGATGTAGCGCTCCTGGATACCGTCTTCTGTCAGGTAGCAGGCGCGATAAGTGGTGTTGATGTGGCCGTTGCAGAGTTCCTCTCCATACTGGAACTCACCGCTGATGGCGAACTGATCCCCGATGCGGGCGATGCGGGCTGCTATGGGACCGTCTGTGTGTTTCTTAGGCATTGTCGTATTATCCCCGGTTTCTGTGGTAGTAAGCTGAGATGGCTGACCTGAGAGAACGATCAATCCTTGGACATCTGGATGCTCATGAGCTTGAGGCGGTCACCCTTGCCATCCTTCACGATGATATTCACCTGACCCTGGTTCTCCGAGTAGGGGAACTTGCCCATGCGCACGTTTACCTCAGTGGACTTGTTTTTCCCATCAGTACCCTTGGCAGCCTGGCGGGTGGTAATGCGGAAAGAAACCTGCTCACCATGCTTGCCGGAGGTAAAGTGCCAGGAGTTGCTCGAGCTGATACCCTCCTTCTCCTTGTAAGGCCCGATCTTGTTTTCCTTGGCTTTGGACAGGTCGTTGGTCGTAGAGGTATAGATGGATACCGGACGGGGAGACAGATTGATAAGATGCACACCCTTGGTGGGGAAATCATCCTCGTTCAGGAAGAATGTCTTGGCCTTGGAGGGAGTCTCGCCGGGAATCACAATGCAGAGGCTCTTGCTGCCGGCGCTGGCGGGCACGCTCACCTCCATCACCGGTTTGGGAAGTTCAGCGGGTGCTGCCTTGGGTGCACGGCGGTTGCCGGTGGTTGCATCTGCAGGAGGTGTCGGGTCCTGGTCGTAGAATCGGATAACACCTGCCTCCGGCTTAATGCGCTGCGTGGGGATTCGGCCGGAAATGGTAGCCTTCTTGTAAGTGGTCACACCCTTGGTGGTACCGGCCTTGTAGTACAGGGGGCTGGGCAGCTTGCCGCCGGCCGGTGCGCAGATAACAAAACGCACACCGGTCTTGGGCTCGTTCACCTCGGCCGCAGCGGCAGGTGCTGCACCACCACCACGGGTAGCACGGCGGGAGGACTGGGCATACGCGGGGGTGAAAGCCACCAGAGCGGCCAACGCGAGAGAAAGTGTCTGATATTTCATGAGATTTAAGTGCAGATTTCTACTCAGCAAATTTACCACTATGCAAGCGGCAAATCAAGCAAAAATTTGCACTGTCTATTCCTGAGCTGCAAAGAGGCACAAAATACCTCCCGGCATCAGGCGTAATCTCTCTTGCCGAAGATTGCAGAACCCACACGCACAATGGTGGCCCCCTCCTCCACAGCCACAGCGTAGTCGTGGCTCATACCCATGGAAAGTTCCGGCAGAGGCAGCGGCCCGCGGGCACGCAGACTTTCTGCCAGACTCCGCAGAGCAGCAAATGCCGGGCGAGCTTCCTCCGCCGTTTCCGTGGGTGCCGGTATGCACATAAGGCCGCGAATCTCCAGATGCGGCAATGCCACCAGCGCTTCCCACTCCTCTGCCAGACCGGCAGGTGTAAAGCCATGCTTGCTTTCCTCGCCATCCACATTCACCTCCAGCAGAATTCGGGCTGTAATACCCAACTCGCCGGCAATGCGCGACACGGCCTCGGCCAGCTTGCGGCTGTCCACCGCCTGCAGCAGACTCACCCCGGCTTCCAATGCCTTGCGCACCTTGTTACGCTGCAGCGGGCCGATGATATGCCATTCACAATCTGCGGGCATGGCCGGTATCTTCTCCAGAGCTTCCTGCAGGCGGTTCTCGCCGAAAAGGCGCTGGCCGTCTGCATATGCCTGCATGATATCGCTCACGGGGAAAGTCTTGCTCACCGCCAGCAGCGTGGTGCTGCCCGCGGGGCGACCTGCGCGCTGCTCTGCCGCGGCTATGGCCGCACGAATCTCCTGTAGCTGGTCCTGTATGTACATGGCAGTGTATCAACGCCGGTTGCGGCTGTTCTTTTTCTTGGTTTTCAGTTCCTTGATATCACCTCCGCGCTTGCGCAGCATCTGCGGCTCAGGGCGTTTGAGGCGCAGTTTCACTCGGTGACGATAGCCGCCGGCATTGGTGCGCACACGCACGCTCGAGAAGCGACTGCGGGCCGTCTTGTGCCCTTTACCGGCAGAGGACGGAGTGGAAGCCTCGCGAATCTCCAGTGCCTCCAGGCGGGATATTGCGTCTGCCAAAGCCTGCTGCTCAGGCGAGTAATTCGGGTTGAGCTGCGGTGCATCGGAGGCAGGCTCTTCTGCGGGAGCATCTGCTCCACCCTCCTCCGCAGGAGGTACATCGCCGACCTCCCCGGCGTTATCCTCCAGAATTTTCTGCACCTCGGCATCATCCGCCCGCAGGCGGGCAGCCTCTGCCTCCGGTTCCACCTCTGCCACGAGGTCTGCACCGGGGTTCTTCACGTTGTCCGGGTGGTTGCGCAGGTAGTTCTCGAACTCCGGGTCCGGCTCGGCACCGCTGCGAATAGCACGGTCGTATGCACGTGCGGCATCCGGTATGCGGCCGAGTTCTGCGTAGAGGCGGGCCATGTTGTAATGCGCATCATTCAGCCCGTCCTTGAGCTTTACCGCAGCGGCAAAATGCTTGAGCGCCTCCTCGTGCCTGCCGCTGATACCCTCTATGTTGGCCAGGTAGAAGAAAGCTTCCGCATTGGCAGGGTCCAGCTCAATGGTGCGTATGAACATACGCTCGGCCTCTTCCATCCTGTCCATACGGTAGTAAGAGATACCGGCCAGGTAGTAGGTGATGGGCAACTCGGGAGCCAGACGCGTGGCGCGGGTAAGATACTCGATGGATTCCTCGCACTTGTTGCGGTAGAGGAGGATAGTACCCAGATTCACCAGCCCGGGCACATGGTCCGGCTGGTAATCGTAAAGTGTGCGGTAGAGCTGCTCTGCCGATGTATAGCGGGCTTTGGAGAAGGCCTTGTCTGCCAGGCTGGCGAGGGTCTGAATCTCCAGGCTGCGGCGCACGGCGTTGCTGCCGTCTGCATCCTTCATCTCGCCGGATTCCCCACTGCGCAGGGATTCGATGAGGCGTTTCTCCGCATCGGTCAGCTCCAGGCGGCTTTCCTCATCCAGGCGCTGCAGTTCGGCAGCCATCTCGCTGTTGTCTTTCTTGAGATGCTTGTAAGTCTCCATCAGGAGCTTACGCCCCTGCTCCTGCAACTCCAGAGTGCGGCGCTGCTTGGCTATGACATCCTTCAGGACCTTGTTCTCTTCCACCAGCGCAGGGTCGATGTCCGGGCGGTTTTCCTGCGCGGCAATCTCCGCTTCCAGGTTGTTAAGACGCTCAGTCAGCTCCGAAATGCGGCGGCGGTAGCCGCGGTTCTCATCGTACACCAACCCCATCTGCTCGCGCAGTTGGTCCACCTCGGAGCGGGCTTCGTTGAGCTGTTGTGCCAGCACATCCTTCTCGTCCGCAGAGCCGGCCATCTGTGCCTCCAGCGCTTCCACTCGGGCACGGGCAGCCTTGAGCTGCTCTGCCAGGGTCAGGTTCTGGTCCAGCAGGGCCTTGGTTTTCTCCGGGCTGTTGAGCTCCACTATAGCGCGCAGCTGCTCGTTTTCTGCCTTCAGGGCATCACGCTCGCGGGTTACGCGCTCCAGTTCGGCCTGCGTCTGAGCCAACTGGCCGGAGAGCTGGTTTGCCCTTTCCTCTGCTTCCTTGCGGGCTCGCTCGGATTCGCGCAGCTTATCCTCTGCCTCGGCAAGACGGCGGGCAAAAGAGTCCACCACTTCGTTGTTGAGCTTGCGTTCTTCCGTAACCTGCTTCAGAAGGGCGTCGTAGCGCTCCTTGTACTCCTTCTGCTCCGTGCGGGCCGTTACAAGTTCTCGCTGGCTCTTCTTGTATTGCTCGGAAAGCTCCAGAATACGCTGTGCCATGTTCTTGCACTCAGCACGCAGGTTGGCCAGTTCCTCGCGCAGTTCCTTGTCTGTGGCGGCGTAGTCCGGCAAGCCATCGCGGGAAACTCCGTCCTCGCGTTCGATATGCTCGCGGATACCGGGTAAATCCAATGCCACCTCCTGCGGTACAGTCTTGCCGGGCTGGCGCCCTGTGGGGATGGGAGCCTTAGCGGCTTCCTGCTGATATTTTTCTATATTTTTGGCAAGCTGCTCACGCAGGTAGCTCATCATGTTCGCCTTCCACTGCGGGTGGTCGCGCACGATGATAGCCATCATCTTCTCTGCCTGCCGCGCTTTCTTCAGTGCCTGGTTGTAGTTGCCGCGGGCAGCTGCCTTCTCTGCATCGTTGCGAAGCCCGTACGCTACCAGCAGGTCTTCTGCCGGGTCCCGCGGCGCTTGCGAACGCGGACCGGACTCCACGACGCCAGCTCTTCCGTAACCGGCTGCCTGAGCCCATATGGTATTGCTGCTCAGCAGCAAAAGACCGCCAAGTGCCAGTTTTGTGTATGTGGAGAGTGCAGACATGAAGAGATGTTGCTCTAATGGTATCTGATTCCCGCTGTAAAGCAAGCAGGAAGTGTGTCACAACCGCATACTCTCACTCAACATTTTCTCCTTTTATTCTGCTTTACACGCGCGCAAATCAGGTGTATACTATGCTCAGACAGTTTTTTTACAAAAATACCATCTGACAAAGCGATATGATGACCGCAGCCCAGATTCGCAGGAGCTTCCTGGACTTCTTCCAGGAGAAGCAACATGCCGTAGTGCCCTCCGCCTCGCTCATGCCCCAGAGCCCCGGCCTTCTCTTTACCAATGCCGGTATGAACCAGTTCGTGCCCTACTTCCTGGGCGTATGGACGCCGCCGTGGAAGCCGGCACGTGCCACCGACACGCAGAAGTGCATCCGCGCCGGCGGTAAGCACAACGACCTGGAGGATGTGGGTCAGGACAGCTACCACCACACCATGTTCGAGATGCTGGGCAACTGGTCCTTCGGCGACTACTTCAAGAAAGAGGCCATCGCCTGGGCCTGGGAGCTGGTGGTGGAGCGCTGGGGTTTCCCCGCAGAGCGTCTCTACGCCACAGTGTACTGCCCGGACAAGAGCAAGGGTAACCCCGGCGAGTTCGACCAGGAGGCATACGACACCTGGGCACCCCTCTTCGAGAGCAAAGGCCTCGACCCCAAGGTGCACATCGTCAACGGCGGCGTGAAAGACAACTTCTGGATGATGGGCGAGACCGGCCCCTGCGGCCCCTGCTCCGAGCTGCACGTAGACCTCACCCCCGAGGGCAATACACAGGGCAGCCTCGTGAACCAGGACAGCCCCCTCTGCATCGAAATCTGGAATCTCGTGTTCATCCAGTACAATGCCGAGAGCGACGGCAGCTTCCGCAACCTGCCCGCCTGCCACGTGGACACGGGCATGGGCTTTGAGCGCGCCTGCGCCATGATTCAGTGCACCAACGGTTTCACGGACTTCTCCCGCCGCGTCTCCAACTACAGCACGGACGTCTTCCGCCCCATCTTCCGCCGTATCGAAGAAATCTCCGGCTGCACCTACACGGATATCTACCCGCAGGATGCCACTGCCGAGAACGCTGATACGCTCAAGCAGAGCGTTGCCTTCCGCGTCATTGCGGACCACATCCGCACGCTCAGCTTCTCTATTGCGGACGGCATTCTGCCCGGCAACAACGGCCGCAACTATGTGCTGCGCCGCATCCTGCGCCGCGCCGTGCGCTACGGCCGCACCCTGGGTCTGGAAAAACCCTTCCTCAGCGAGCTGGTGGACACCCTCGCAGCAGAGATGGGCAGCGTATTCCCGGAGATTGTGAACCGTGCCGCCACCATCAAAGAGGTGCTGCTGCGCGAGGAAACCAGCTTCAACGAGACGCTGGACCGCGGCCTCGAGCTCTTCGACAAGGAAGTGGCCGCTACCGGCACCGTGAGCGGTGACTTCGCCTTCAAACTTTACGATACCTACGGCTTCCCCATCGACCTCACCGCCCTCATGGCCCGCGAGCGTGGCCTCACGGTGGATACCGAGCGTTTCGAGGCCCTCATGGAGGAGCAGCGCCAGCGCGCCAAGGCTGCCCAGAAGAAGCAGGTGGTTCGCGCTCTCGACCTCAAAACAGACGCCGTGACCGAGTTCACCGGCTATGCGGAGGATACCACCACTGCCACTGTCACCGAAGTGCACGAGGCAGAGGGTATGCTCTTCGTCATCACGGACAAGACCCCCTTCTATGCTGAGATGGGTGGCCAGGTCAGCGATGGCGGTACCCTGCAGCTCGGCGGCGACAGTGCTCCCGTGCTCGGCGTGCAGCAGATCGGCCAGGCCCGTGCCCACCTCATCTCCGTGGCAGATGGCATCCGCCCCGCCGCAGGCGACAGCGTGGTGCTGAGCATCGACCCGGACCGCCGCCGCGCCATCGAGGGGCACCACAGTGCCACCCACCTCCTGCACAAGGCTCTGCGCTCTCTCGTGAGCGAGGATATCGCCCAGCAGGGCTCTCTGGTGGATGTGGACCGCCTGCGTTTCGACGTGAACAGCGCTGCCATTTCCAAGGAGGACCTTCGCCGCGTGGAAGAGCTTGTGAACGAATGGGTGCAGCAGGACCTGCCCATCTTCTGCCACGAGTACGCCATGACCGAAATCCGCAAACACCCCGAGGTCTGCCAGTTCTTCGGCGACAAGTACGGCGACGTTGTACGCCTGGTGCAGATGGGCGGCGAGGCCGGTGGCTTCAACGGCGTTTCCATGGAACTCTGCGGCGGTACTCATGCAGCTGCCACGGGCAAGATCGGCTTCTTCAAGATTAAGAGCGAGGGCGCCATTGCCAGCGGCGTGCGCCGTATCGAGGCTGCAGCCGGCGAGGCCGGTCTCAACATCGTCAGCGAGCTCATCAAATCCCGCCTGCCCGAGTGCAAGGAGAGTCTCGATAAACTCGCCCTGGCCAACTCCAGACTGCAGGAACTGGGCCGCCCCACCATCCCCGTGCCCACCAACGATTCTCAGCCCGGTAAGAAGGCTCTTGAATCCCGCGATATCCGCGAGGTGAACGCCCTGCTGGATGAATACAACGCCTATTGCGACAAGCTGAAGGAGGCTGCTCTGGAGGCAGACAAGAGCGTGAAGAAGGCTCTCTCCGCCGCTGCTGCCGGCCAGGCAGATGCCCTGCTGGCAGAGAAGCTCACAGGCGGCAACGTCGTCATCTGCGCCGAGGGTGGCAACGATTTGCTCACCGAACTCTTCAACGGCCTGCGCAAGCGCCACTACGCAGCTGCTGCCTTCCTGGTGGCAGATGATGGCAGCAACCTTTCCCTCGGCGCATACTGCGGCGAAGCAGCACAGGCAGCCGGTCTCAAGGCTGGCGACCTCATCCGCACCCTGGCTCCGATAGTAGGCGGCAAGGGCGGCGGCAAGGCAGACATGGCTCGCGGCTCCGGCAAGGAGCTTGCCGCCAAGGCAGAGCTGCTTACCAAGGCAGCAGAAACCCTCTCTTAACCAAATAAACAACATACTACACTCACGACCATGGCACAGAAACAGCCCCCGGTTTATCCGGATGAACCGCAGATTCCCATTCTGCCCAACATGCTCACAGCCGGCAACCTGCTGTGCGGCTTCTTCGCCATCCTTACCATATTCAAAGGTATGGCTTTCCCGGACGGCTCAGCAGAAGCCTTCGATTACTATCAACAGGCAACCTATCTCATCTTCGCTGCCTGCATATTCGACCTGCTGGACGGCCGCGTCGCACGCATGTGCAAGGCAGACGGCCCCTTCGGCCGCGAGTTCGACTCGATAGCGGATGTCATCTCCTTCGGTGTGGCACCGGCCATGCTTCTGGGTCGTGCCGTGCTCTTTGACCTGCCGGATGCCTTCGGCATGGGCATCGCCGTGCTCTACCTGCTGTGCGCCTCCCTGCGCCTGGCTCGCTTCAACTGCATGGCAGCTGCTCCCAAGAAGCCCAACCAGAGCATGGACTTCGTGGGCCTGCCCGTTCCCATGGCAGCCGGTGCCGTGGTAAGCACCATGTACCTGGTTATCGACCTGACCAGCAACCGCAATCTGCTTATCCAGCCTGTGTGGCAGTACGTCATGGGCGGTACCATGGCTGTGGTATCTCTGCTCATGATGAGCCGTGTCATTTACCCCAGCTTCAAGCATGTGAATTTCGAGAAGCGCGGCACCATCACCGCCATTCTCCTGGCTGTGGCAGCCATCGCCGCCTTCGTATGCTTCCCCTGGATTGCACCGGCCATCATCTTCCTCTGCTACCTGGGATACGGCCTTGTTGTCCGCCCCTTCCTCACCCGCCGCATGCGCCGAGCCATCGAGGTATACGATGACGAGGACGATGATGAAGAGGAGGAAGCCCCGAAATCAGACAAGTAAAAGCATCATTTCCTACACCAACATTCAGGCTCCCGTTGCACACAGCAGCGGGAGCCGATTTTTTATATCTGTACCGCCTCTGTCATCAGGCGGGTGGGAAATGCTCAAACCCCGGCAGCCCAGGTCAGGAACTGCTGCAGAGCATCTGCCCTGTGGGAAATGGCATTCTTGCTCTCAGCCGGCAGCTCTGCCATGGTGCAGTCGAACCCTGCAGGCACGAAAAGCGGGTCGTAGCCGAAGCCATGCTCTCCCGCAGGCGTCCGGGTAATACAGCCCTCTACCTTGCCCACAAACTCTGCAAGGATGCTCCCGCCCTGTGCCACACACATAGCGCACATGAAACGCGCTGTATGCGGCTGCGGCAGCTCAGCCAGCTCGTGCAGCAGGCGGGCATTGTTCGCCGCGTCGTTGCCGTGTTCTCCGGCATAGCGGGCAGACATCACCCCGGGCGCGCCACCCAGAGCATCCACACACAGTCCGGAATCATCCGCCAGCACCATGCCCGGCAGCATGGCAGATATGCCGCAGGCCTTCAATGCCGCATTCCCGGCAAAGGTATCCGCTGTTTCCTCCACATCCGGTGCCTGCGGATAGTCCGCCAGGCTGTGTACCTTGTACTCCGGCGGCAGCATAGCCGCTATCTCCTGCACTTTGTGTGCGTTGCGTGTTGCTACAATCAATGTCTTTTTCATAAAATGATCACTCCGTCGGCAAACAAACATCTTTCTTGAAATAGCGCTTCATGAAGAAATAAATCACCACAAAGCCCAGAATAATGGCCAGCGCATCGCTCACAACCTGCGAATACCAGATACCCGGCTCGCCCATATAACGCGGCAGCACAGCCAGGCAGGGCAGCAGGAAGATAAGCTGGCGCGTCAGGGTCAGGAAGATACTCATGACCGGCTTGCCGATAGATTGGAAGAAGTTACTGATAACCATCTGCGAGCCCACAAAGGGGAACATCAGGCTGATAACGGTGATACCATAGGCCGCAATCTCGATAATCTGCGTGGCGTTGGCATCCTTCTCCTTCACGAACAGGCTCACAATCTCGCGCGGGAATATCTGCACACAGAGCGTGCCGAACAAGGTCACCGCGCTTGCAAACAGCATCGCATATATCAGCACGCGCCGCACGCGGCAGAACATGCCCAAGCCCAGGTTGTACCCGGCTATCGGCTGCATACCCTGCGTGATACCCGCCACAATCATCACAAAGAAGAAAATCACGCGGTTTACCACACCGTAGGCACCCACACCCATCTGCCCATCGTAATGCAGGAACAGCTTGTTGAACACCAGCACCACCACGCAGCCCACAATATTGAGCAGGCAGGGCGGCATACCAATGGTGCAGATACGCCGTGTCAGCGGCCAGTTGAGCGCATAAATCCCCTTGCAGAAACGCAGCACACTGCTGCGTTTGCAGAAATGCGCCAGCACCCACACCAGACCCACTGTCTGCGCCGCAGCCGTAGCCAGACCGGCACCTGCAATGCCCCAGCCGAATACGTAGATGAACAGCGGAGCTATCGCCACATTCACCACCATGGATATCAGCAGACTTATCATGGCCTTTTTCGGATACCCGCTCGCACGCATCAGGTGGTTCAGGCCCAGGAATACAGAGTTGAACGGGAACCACAGCATCAGCACCACCAGGTAATCCACAGAGGGCTTCAGCGTATTCTCATCCGCGCCGAACGCACGCATAATCTCATCCAACCACGGCAGCGGCAGCCATCCCACCACCACGCTGCTCAGAAAGCTCAGCAGCAGGCAATGCCCCAGGATGCGCTCCGCACGCCGGTATTTCCCCTGCCCCAGCGCAATACTTGCACTAGCCGCACTACCCAACCCCACCAGCGTACCGACAGCCACCATGAGGTTCATGACCGGGAACACCAGAGCCATAGCCGTCACCGCATACGCGTCGCACCACTGTCCCACATACATCGCACCCACGATATTATATATCGACATCGCGGCCATGCCTGTGATAGCCGGCAGAGAATAACTCACCAGCAGCGGCCACACAGGCCGTTGCTCCAATTCCAGCAACTTTGCATCCTTTGCCATACGCATGCAAAAGGGTTATATCTACCTACGAGACGGAGCCTTCGCCCTGTCTACAAGCTGAATTATAGCACAGCTCCCCTCTGCTGGCAAGGTAGATTTTATGAAGCATTCTCAATCAATCCCTGCAAATCATCACCGAAGACAAAGTAGCTGTATGCGTATGCCTCGGACCTGTCGATATAGCACTTCTCCTCCGAACACGGAGAAACACAATCCGCCTTCAGCAGAAGCCAATAGGTCCCCTCGTACCGAGTTGTTGAGATGCCGGCAGGCGACACATCTTCTTCCAAATACAGTTCATCGTAAAAACACGTACCCGGCAAGACATTGCCTTTGTGAACCTTTTTCACATGAAACACGCGCGTGAGTTTCGTTTCCGTATCCGGTGAGCGGTCATACGTCAGCTCCACCGCATCGATTTCGGCAATAATGCTGCACTCCGATATGTATGTCTTCAAATCATCCACCTTATATTCAGCAAGCCTATCGGCAGGTAGCCAATTGTACAGCTGTATTGTCCCGGGATTTTGTCCATTTGTGAGCATGAACATCAGAAGCCCCGCGAACAAGGCCATGAAACCCACTGAAATAACGATAAAACGCATCATAGGAACAATTCACAGGATAAAAGCACCCGTCAATCGCATTTACCGAAATAACTCTTCCGGCGCAGATGCTCGGGCACATTTTTATAATGATCTCGGAGCATCATACCATGCGCAATCTTATATCCAACAACCCCCGAATCCTCCGGGCCGGGTAACGGATCTCGCGACTCAATTGTGTCAATATACCGCCGCACCGCCGGATTGAAGTTACGATTCCACCACATCAGCACGATAAAAAATAAACCCACCAGCGCAAACCAGTTGCTGAAAATCCATAAGCCAAACGAAAGCAGAATCAGCACACACAAAATCTCCATGGAGTAGCGGAGAATAAACGGAAGTCGAGGTAAGTCCGGAAGCTCTACCTCATACAACTTCCGCTGTAGCGGTCGAGCCTGCATCTTTTTTCTGATACGTTTGTATTTCTTTCCGGGCATGACGTTATGCTACACGGAGGCGGAGGATTTGTCAAGTGAGATTGTACCCAACCGCCCGACAGGGCGATATAGACCGAGGATTGCAAGCGTTGGAAAAAGAAAGCCCCCTGCACAGGGGGCGACAGTGCTATAGCCCGGGGGAAGCGAGCGGTATCGCGAGCGCACCCCTGGGGACGATAAGTAAAAATAAAGGAAAGCCCCGCAGACTTGCGGGGCGACGGAGAGCGGTTTTAGCGAGATTCACGCTTCGCGTGATTTTTTTGCACTATGATGGAATCTTCAGAGTAAGGCTGCAGCCTTCAGAGCGTGCCTAGTTTGATTTTTTGGCGACTAGCCCGCCGACCACCGCACCGATTACCATACTGATTAACCCGCAGATTACCGTGATGGTTTGCGCCTCGGTAAAGAAGCCGATATACCCGATACAGAGGGTATACCAGCCGATATACCAGCCGATATACCAGCCGACTAACCCACCTATTCCCCTGTTGTACGACACACGGATTTTTCTACTGATTAACCAGCCAATTACCATGCCGATTCCTACTCCGACAACTCCTTCGTCAACCCCGCCGAAGAACCAGCCAATTGCCCCGCCAATTGCCCCGCCGATTAATGCGGCGATTAACCCGCCCATTGCCCTGTCCAGCGGCACATAGATTTTCCTACTGATTAACCAGCCCATTACCACGCTGATTACTACTCCGGCAACTCCGATATAAAACCAGCTAAAGTACCAGCTAAAGTACCAGCCAAAGTACGAGCCGATATACCAGCCAATTAATATGCCGATTAACCAGCCCATTGCCCTGTCTAGCGGCACATAGATTTTCCTACCGATTAAACAGCCCATTGCCATACCGATGAACGAACCGATTAACCCACCGACGCCCCAACCGATTGTCCCGCCGACGCGCCAACCGATTTGCCCGCCGATTACTATGCCGATTAGCTTTCCTATTTGCCGGCCCCTGACATCATTCGCTTGTTGCGCGGGCAAGTACTCAACAACAGGGGCTTGTATCTCTATGGCTTTCGGTTGTTCTTGGGACTTGGCAGGAGCGAGTTTTTCCATCCATTCCTGCGCACTCTGCCAACGCTCTTTATAAGAAGCACTCAGAGCCTTATCAATGGCAGACAGAAATTCTGTTGAAAAGCGCCCTTTCAACTCCTGACGCCCAACCAGCGGAAGCAACTCATCCTCCACCAAGCGGCTCACGGAGTCCTGCGGCACCTTGCCGGTAATCAGGTAATAACAAGTGGCTCCCAACGAGTACAAATCCGTCCACGCACCATTCTTACCTCGGGCCGTGAACTGCTCAGCAGGGCTGAAGCCCGGCGTCCCCACGAGGGTGAGAGTATGCGTTGCATCTGATGAACGAGCGGTACCAAAATCAATCAACAGCGGAGAGCCGCCTGCACGCATCAAAATATTCGAAGGTTTAATGTCCCGATGCAGCAGCCCCTCACCATGCAAGTATGCAAGAGCCTCCAGAAGCCTCTGCAGCACGGGGCGCAGCCATGCTTCATTTATTGTCTGCGGTGAAGGCGCGGCCCTATGAATCTCCTTGCCCTCCACCTGCGGCATCGCATAATACGCTGTTCCCAAAGCCTTGAACGCCGTCAGCACAGGCACAATACCGGGGTGACTCAGGCGAACAAGCACCTTCGCCTCATCCAAAAAGCGCGTCAGCGCCCACTCATAGAGCTCTTTATCCTCCGCAGAAGACGGGCCTACCGTCAAATTCGTTGTGTGGCGCTGAGAACATTCCCGAGGAAAATTTTCCTTTATCACCACAGCCCTATCCGTCACAACTTCATGCGCCAAATAGGTTACCCCAAAGCCACCATGCCCCAGCTTGCGTTCTATAACATAGTTCAACAACTCATACCCCTTCGGAAGTTCAGTGGAATTGATAATAGTCTGCGCTGCGGGTATACTGTTCATGGCGTATTTCTGTCATAAGTATATCACATCCATAACCAATGGCAAGCCAATTCCCCTTACCCTCCTAAAAACGGAGACCTCGGAGGACGCTTGTGACGAAACGCAAAGCCCCGCAGACTTGCGGGGCGACGGAGAGGGAGTTTTAGCGAGATTCACGCTTCGCGTGAGTGAGATTGCGGCTGGCGCCGCAGCGAGATTCGTGCTCTGCACGAGCGAGATTGCGCCTGCGGCGCAGTAGTGGGTAAGCCTCACCGCTTGAAAAACGGAGAAGCCCGCCGAGCGTTAGCTCAGCGGGCTTCGTGAATCCTGGCAGCTATCTACTCTCGCGGGACCTATCGTCCGACTACCATCGACGTGCTGATGTTTCACTTCCGGGTTCGGAATGGGACCGGGTGGGGCCATCAGGCTATGACCACCAGGCATCAGGAAGTGTTTTTCTTTCTGTTTGCCAGGTTGGCCGTGCTGCGCGGTGTTGTTTGTTGCTCAGGCAGGCTGACATCCGCGTGGCTTTTTTGTGTTGCTTAGAGTTTTGAATCATGCATTTTCAAAGCTTGTCACCGGGGGTGACGCTGTTGTTGTGTATGAGGTCTATTGGATGTTAGTAGTGCTCGGCTGAGCGTATTACTACGCTTACACCTGCACCCTATCAACGTGGTAGTCTTCCACGCTCCTGTAGGGAGAA
>JAZTYL010000022.1:0-511291 GCA_045636905.1 Akkermansia sp. | reverse complement strand
GGCCCAAACCTGGGTCTCGTCAACCAGAGCGGGTCTGCCGAGAGCGCGCTTGCGCTTGGAGGACTTCTTCTGGAGAATGTGACGCTTACCCTGCTTGCGACGCAGAACCTTGCCCGTGCCGGTCACCTTGAAACGCTTGGCGACAGCCTTACGTGTCTTGTTGATACCACCTTTGCGGGTCATGGTGCAGAGATAATACTCCTTTTTTCCCATTTGGCAAGAAAAATATCTGTAATTTCTGCATTTTTTTGTTAATTCGCAAAATGTTGAGCCTTTCTCGCAAAAAAATGAAAAAAACACGGAAAAGATGCGTCAAAGTCTGCCCGAGAAACGTCTATAGTATAGAATGAGCCATTTCCTATCGAAAAAGTGTCGCATGAGTCTGCCCGGCCTGTTGTTCCTGCCGGTCTTGCTGCTCAGTGCCTGCATCACAACTGAACGGACTGACCCCGCCGTTGAGAGCTTGCTTCAGCACGGGCGCTACGAAGGCAACGAAGATTTTTTCCGTAACCTGGTGAAGCAACACCTGGATAAGGTGAATCAGGTCGCCGATGGGTATTACGTTGAAACACCGTTGCAGGTCGCAGCCTTTGCGGGGCAGGCTCAGAAGGTAAAAGCTCTCCTGGAGGCCGGAGCTCAGCCCGACTTGCGGCAGGAAGGTCGCTACACTCCGCTGATGTTTGCCGCATGGCAGGGGCACACAGAGGTGGTGCGTCTGCTGCTGGAGGCCGGGGCGCGACCCGATGCCGTGGTGGGGGAAAAGGGTGGCTCCCGCCCGCCTACTCCCTATGTGCTGAAGGAGGATGAGTGGCCACTGGAGGATGAGTCCACAGAAGGGATGAGTGCTCTGCATTTTGCCGCCGGGCGAGGGCATGCGGATATTGTGCGCCTGCTTTGCAAGGCCGGGGCTCCGCTCGATACAATGCCGGAGAAGCAAAGTATCAGAATTTCGCCACTGGGGCTGGCTGTCGGCGCAGGGAGCATGAAATGTGTCAAAGCTTTGTTGGAAGCCGGTGCGAATCCCAATGTGGCAACGGCAGAGTTTTCCCCGCTGCAGCGAGCTGTGGCAATAGGGAATACGGAGATGGTGCGTCTCCTGCTGGCTTCCGGGGCATCGCCGAATGCTGTGGCGGGTGAGTGGCCGCCGCTGCATGTGGCCGTGCATCTTCCATCTGCGGAAATCGTGCGCCTGCTTCTGGCTGCAGGGGCAGATGCCAATGCCGTGGACCCCGGTTTCGGCGGCAATGCGTTGCACCATGCGCGTATTCTCGGCGACAGGGAGATGGAGAAGCTTCTGCGAAAGGCCGGTGCATCTGCCGACTGGCCTGCTGACTGCAACAAGTTGCTGGGGCTGGCCAGCCGCGAAGAAAATCCGGAAATGATGCAGGAATTGTTGGCTCGGGTGGAGTCCGTGAATGCCTCTGTGGGGAAAATGGAGTACACTCCTCTCATGTATGCTGCCGCCGGGGGCTATGGGGAGATGGTCCGCCTTCTGCTGGCTCGTGGGGCAGAGGTGAATGCTGAGAGTTCCAGGGGCGACACAGCTCTGCATATGGCTGCGCGTCGTGGGCATGCAGAGGTGGTGCGCCTGTTGCTGGCAGCGGGTGCTGAGGTGGATGCCGATGACGCGCCGGATGGTTTTACCCCGCTGCTGTATGCAGCTATGTCGGGCAGGGCAGAGGTGGTTCGCCTCCTGCTGGCAGCCGGGGCGGATAAGGAAGCCGAGCTGGAACGCGAAGGGCAGACGCCCCTCTGGCTCGCGGCGCTCAATAATCGCCCGGATGTGATTCGAGAACTTTTGCAGGCCGGGGCGGACTTCCACCACGCCTGTACCTGGCAGAATTCCACCCCGCTTGTCGTCGCGGCTCACCAAGGTAAGTTGGAGGCGGTGAAGGCTCTGCTGGAAGGCGGTGCGGATGTCAATCTGCTGCATCCCGCCACCCATTACAGGGGCGACCCTCTGCAGTCCGCCTTGTCGGCCGCATGCGACTCGGGAAGCGGGGCCGCTAAAGCGCAGCATGTGGAAATCGTCAAACTCCTGCTGGAGGCCGGGGCAAACCCGGTGCTGCCGCCGGAACGCACGGATGTCGAGCGCCAGCCGGTATACGGAGCGATGACCTCTGCCTACTTCAACGAGGATACGAGATTGCTGCGTATGCTGCTCAAGGCCGGCGGCTGCCGTGGTATAGAGGACGCACTGCGGGCGCGGATAGAGGAATTCCGACGCATCCTCAACAGAGACGAACCTGCCACTCGCATGGTATTGAAACACCTTAATTCCCAATCCTGATTCAGAGTGAAGGAGGAGTAAAATAGTCGCATTCGGTGCGTTTCAGGCTTTCTTTTATGGTGTTATGCGGATTTTGGTTTGCTTAGGCGGTGTAAATCTGCTACAATTTGCCCATGGATATGGAGGCCGCTGCCGATGTGTATGTTGACACCTGTTTTCTGATGAATGAGCCGGGGCTGCGCTACCCGGAGCAGAAAAACATTCGCGTCAAGGTTATATCGTCGGTGCTGCGCGAGCTGCGCCACCACGCGGAGCAGAACAATCCCATGGCGAAGACGGCGCTGGAAACGCTTGGCCGCCGGAGCGACCTGTTTGATATTCTGGCGGAGCCTAATCCCGAAGAGCATGAATTAGCCTGCCGGGGAGATAAAAAGCCCACAGCCGACAGAGTGTTCCGCAGCATGGCTATCCGTAGCGCAGATTTTGGCCGCAAGCTGTGCGTGTTTACCACCGATACGGCTCTGGCCGAAGCTCTGAGCGTGTATCAGGGCACTATTGTTTATTGGTTCAACAGCAACGATGAATCCGGAAAAGCCACTCCGGCAGAATGGACTGCCTGCAAGGAAAACGAGGTGAAAGCCGTGCAGAAAAAGTTGACCCGCATGATGAAGAGCCGGAAGTATGTGCTGACTTCCTCTGCGTTGACGTCTGCCGGGTGCCGGCAGTTTCTGGAGAATATCGCGGCTATCGACCTGCCGGACGATTCACTGCCGATTCTGCATGAGGAGTCGGTGGATGAGCTTACGCTCCATGCTCACCTGGAGCAACCCGTGCGCCTCCTGCTGAAGCAGAGCGTCCGGCGGCGCAAGCGGCGCACGTACCAGGGGGAGCGCATCTACCGCAGTGAAGCGGCGCTGCTGGACGATGTGTATTTTTCCGGTTCTGCGGAGCAGGATGTTTGTGTGCTGGTCGCCGGCGAGGATGAGCTTGTGAGCCGATACTGCGCCCGCAGCCGCGGTGCAGAGCAGGGGGCTGCGGCTGTTTCCTTCTGCGTGCTGAATGTGTATGGCGAGCCTTACCCCCTGCTGAAAGCCTGGCACCTGCTCAAAGATAAGGAAGTGGCTCCTACTCCCCCGGAACCGACTCCGGCCGTTCCGGCTTCTCCCGAAAAGCCGCAGCCGACGCCTCCTTGTCTTGTAGAAAAGCGCTTTAAGGACTGCTGCGCCAAACACACTAATGCCGTGAGCAGTATTGTGAAAAACGCCACCGCAGGAGAGGTGGAAAAGGAACTCGCCAAAATCAGCGAGAAGGAACTGCCCTACCTCCGCCTGCTGTGCTTCCGCCTGGCCAGTCGCCAGAAGAAGTGCAAAATCATGGAGGAAATGCTGAAGTGTTTTTCATCCATGCCGCCCTATCTGTTCAACGATTGGGCATCACGAGGCAAGAACAAAGAAGGGCTTACAGCTGAGGCTTTGCTGGAGTCCGGGAAATTCACCAATATGCTGATTCGCCTCATCGACCGCACTCAGGATTTGCAGAGTTGTACCACCGGTATCAAAAAACTGGTGACATTGAGCAAGTCCGCTTCGGAAGTCGTGCGCCAACATGCGGAAAAAGTCCTGCGCCGTATTCAGGGGCACGGCGTGGAGGTGAAGCAGGGCTGAAGCCCGTTCACCCGCGCAGCGTCTGTCCGTTTTCCGGGGCAGGGAAGCGCTCGGCGGGAATGCCTGCTGCGGTGAGGGCGGCGGCCAGGTCGGCCAGCGTTTCATCGTAGCCCTCGTTGGCGAGCTGCCAGGTACCGAAGTGGCAGGCGATGGCCAGCTCTGCCTGCAGCTGTTGGAAGGCTTCCACGGCATCGGCCGGGTTGGTATGGTTCTTGCGAATCCAGGCCGGCTTGTACATGCCGATGGGCAGCAGCGCCACCTGCGGCGCACCGAGACGTCGGCGGATTTCGGCAAACCAGTTGCAGCGGGCCGTGTCGCCGGCAAAGTAGATGTGCGGGCCGTTTTCCACCAGCAGGGAGAATCCGCACCAGAGCGAGCGATTGGCACTGGCGGCGTCCCGGTAGCGCTTGCTCCAGTGCAGGGCAGGGGTAAGCACCACACGCAGCTGCGGGCTCACCTGCACGCTCTCCCACCAGTCCTTTTCCTCGCAGCGGGGCGTGGCATCCAGGTGGTAGCTCAGCAGGCTGCGCAGCCCCAGGGGTACGATGAAGAGAGGATTATCCCGCCGGTAGAGTCGCTGCAGGGTGGGGACATCAAAGTGGTCGTAGTGGTCGTGCGAGAGCAGGCAAATGTCGATGGGCGGCAGCTGCTCCCAGGGGATACCCACCGGGCGTTTGCGCTCCGGCCCCAGAGGCACGGGGCTGGTGTGGTCGCTCCACACCGGGTCGGTCAGGATATTGAGCCCCGCACAGCGTATGAGCATGGTGGAGTGGTTTACCATGGTGATTTCCCAGTTCCTGCCGTTTACCTCCGGCGCGAGTTCCGGCTTGCAGCGGTTTTCTGCCACGGTGGGGTAGTGGCCTTTCTCGCCGCGTTCGCTCAGCCAGCGCACGGCGGCAGAGGTGCTGTAGTCCAGGCTCACTGTAGGGTTGAAAAACTGTGTGCCGTCGAAGTGGTCTGTCACCGGTCCGTGCCACTCACCCGGGCGGCAGAGGGTGTGCGCCAGCAGGCGGTCTAAGCCCAGGCCGGCAGTGGCCGTGGCAGCAATGCCGCCGGCAAGGTATTTCAGGAATTTCCGGCGGCAGGGGCGGGAGGGTTCTTTATTCATGCAGGGAGAATGGGGTGGAATGTGGTGGGAAAAAAGGCCCGACCCTGTGGCGGGTCGGGCCTGGAAAAAGTCGGCTTAACGTCAGCTCGGCATCACGATGAGCGGGTAGGTGCCCAGCCAGATGATGACGATGGCGCAACCCGTCAGCACACCGGCTGTCACAGCAGGTACCTGCAGGGGCGTGTCACCCTCCTGGGGCTTCTCCCAGTACATCTCACGCAGCACCTTGAAGTAGTAGTAGAAGCCGGCAGCAGCGGTCACAATCATGACCGGC
The DNA here is from genome assembly GCA_045636905.1 of Akkermansia sp. Taxonomy (GTDB): domain Bacteria; phylum Verrucomicrobiota; class Verrucomicrobiia; order Verrucomicrobiales; family Akkermansiaceae; genus Akkermansia. The sequence goes on along the minus strand of JAZTYL010000022.1, from coordinate 506,015 downwards.
AGCAGCCAGATAAGGCCGCTCTGGTACTGCGAGGCCTCCACCAGCATGGCGAAGGAGTTGTACTTGGCCAGGAAGCCGTAGGTCAGCGGTACACCGGCCAGAGAGGCAAAGGCAACCGTGATGAGGAAGGCCGTGCGCGGGTTGGTCTTGCCCAGACCGCGGAAGGCGGAAATCTCCTCGCTGCCGCGCTGCGTACGCACCATGGCAATGGCGTAGAAGGCAGCCACGGTGGCCAGCATGTAAGCCACGAGGTAGTCCGTCACATAGCCCACAAGGTTGCCGGCGGCAATGTGGGTGAAGAATACGAGGATGAAACCGGCCTGGCCGATGGAGGAGTAACCCAGCAGACGCTTGGCGTTGCTCTGGCAGATGGCACCCAGGTTACCGATAAGCAGCGTCACGGCAGCCACCGTGGCTACACCCGTCACCAGCACGCTCACCTTGTCCGGGTGCAGCGAAGCCAGGCGGCCGAAGGGTACCAGAATGGCGGCCAGCACCGCAAAGCCGGCGGCTTTGGAGGCCACAGCCAGGAAGGCGCTCACCGGGGTGGGAGAACCCTGGTAGACGTCCGGAATCCAGATCTGCATGGGAGCGGCACCTGCCTTGAAGAAGGCACCGAGCAGCAGCAGACCCACAGCCAGGTAGAAGCCCGTCTGCAGCTCAACCATGGGGCAGGAGAACAGGCTGTGCACCAGCTCGGGAGTCAGCATGAAGGAGCCGGTCATGCCGTAGTACCAGGCAGCACCGAACACCATCAGACCCGTGCTCAGAGCACCGAGCACCAGGTACTTGACACCGGCCTCGATGGAACCCTGGTTGCGGCGGAAGTAACCGGCCATCACATAAGAGGACAGGGTAACCACCTCCAGGCTCACGAAGAGCATGATGATGTCGCGGGCCTCGGCCAGGCAGCAGATGCCGGCGCAGGCAATCAGCAGCAGGCTGTAGAGCTCGCTTGTGCCCTCTGTCACACCGGCGCCACCCACGGATTCGCAGGTGACCTTCTGGTAATCATAGGCAAGCAGCAGCACCAGCGCGGTGGAGATGCAGGCAATCATGCCGAAGGTGCTGTTGTAGCCGTACTCCGGTGCATACAGGAAGTATGCGGCGAGAACAGCGCCCACTGCAGCCACAATCGCGTAGGCTCGCTTGGGAATCTGCGGCAGGAAGGTGTCTGCCAGCAGGATGATGACGGCCAGACCCACCAGAGCGAACTCGGGTGCGAACTGTCCCCAGGAATAAATGGCTGAAACAATTTCGTTATTCATGGTATTTCAGTGGTGGGGATGGGTTCAGAAGAGGATGAAGGGCACAACGCCGAAGAGAACGATGAAGAAGGCCAGGAAGCCGGCTGCCCACTTGTCGGCGCAGCTGAGACCCGTGGCACGCTCGGAAGCGAGGCCGATGTCGCCCTCGAACACGCGGCGGAAAGCACGCAGCATGTAAACGGCGCTGATGACCAGACCCCACAGCGCAAACACCGTGGCAAGCTGCACCGGACCGAGACCGCCGAACCAGCCGGAGATGGCCTCCAGGCAACCGGTGATACCGGAGAAAATCCAGCCGAACACGGGCCCGATGAGCCAGATGCTGCTCAGGGCACCGGCTACGCCGTTGTACATGCAGCTGAGCATGTCGCAACCGGTGGTAGCGGCGGCTGCACCCGGCTGCCAGCCGGCGAAGCAGGATACGAATACGGTGAACTCACCGGCGAAGTTGGCCAGAAGCGGCAGGCCGATGCTGGCCAGACCGGCCAGGCCGAACAGGAAACCAAGCACGGGAAGCTTGCGGGCCAGACCGCCCATGGAATCCAGCTCCAGCGTGCGGGTCTGGCTCTCAATCTGCCCGGTGAGCAGGAAGAGCAGGGCGATGGTGAGACCGTGTGCCAGCATCAGCATGGCAGCACCCTTGTGGGCCAGCTCATTGCCGGCACCGGAGGCTACAAAGGCGGCAAAAGCCAGGAAGATGTAGCCCATGTGCATGACGGAGGAGTTACCCAGCATGTCGTCCAGGCGCGTCTGAGCCACGGTGACATAGCCTACCCACAGCACGTTGCCCAGCAGGAGCACCAGCAGCAGGTTGTTCCAGCAGCCGAAGAAGTCCTTGCATACGGGACCCATTGCCCAGGCCAGAGTGAAAAGACCGTACAGACCGAACTTCTTGAGCACGCCCGCATGCAGCATGGCGATGGGAGTCGGTGCGCTCGCATAGGCAGGAGCTGCCCAGGAGTGGAACGGGAACAGAGACACCAGCGTGCCGAAGCCGGCCAGAAGCAGGCCCGGAATCAGCGCAGAGGTGGGTACCACGCCCGCGGCGACAGCTTCACGGATGCCCGTGAAGGTGAAGGTGCGCATCTCGATGCAGAGCATCAGCAGGCCGGCCAGCAGCACCATGGAGGCGAGCCCCAGGTACACCGTGGCAGTCCAGGCCACCGTGCGGCGGTTGCCGCGCCCGTAGAAGCCGATCATCACGAAAGTCGGGATGAGAGCCAGCTCGTGGAAGGCGTAGAAGGAGATGATGTTGTCCGAGATGAAGGCGCCGGTGGCACCGGTGGACAGCAGGAGGGCGGAGATAGCCCAGCTGCGCTCAGCGTCCTTGCTCGGAGCCTTCATGCCGAGAATGGCGGCGAAGGTCACCAGGGAGCAGAGCAGAAGCATGATGGGGCTCATCGGGGAAGTGAGCGCAAACCACAGCTCCTTGTCGCCGATGGTGGACCAGCAGTCAATGCACGCATCCGGGCAGAAGGTGACATGGAGGAAAGCCAGAACACCCAGAATCAGCGTGAAGGTGGCGCTCACCAGTGCCGTGGCACGGCCCGGCGCCTTGAGCAGCCCGATGAGGGCAGCTGCTATCACAGGTACGATAATAAGCCAGATAAGCATAATGGTATTTTCGTTTTAGTGGGTGAATGAGAAGGAAACGATGAGGAAGAGGAAGAGCAGAGCGCCCAGCGCAGCTACCACGGAGTAGCGGCGCAGCACACCACCCTGGAACCAGGTGAGCAGCTTGCCGAGGTGGCCGGTGAGCCAGCCCGTACCCTGCGTGCAGATGCCGTGCAGGATGGCGTTGTCGAACAGCTCAATGGCACGGGCCAGGTTGCCCTGTACGAAGCCGATGAGACCCTTGTCGTAAACGTCATCGATGTAGAGGCGCTTGCGCAGAGCCGTGGAGAGGGCATTGCCGGCCAGCGGGTCCTGCTTGCGCTTGCCCAGGCCGTACACGAGGTAGGCCAGCAGCAGACCACCCACCAGGGCAGCCATGCTCACATAGAAGGGCATGCCCAGAGCGAAGCCGTGAGCGTGGAAGCCGGTGTAGGGCACCAGGGCGTCAGCCACAAAGCCGTAGCCGGAGATGATGGCCATGACAGCCAGAATCATGAGCGGCATCAGCATGCTGGGGCCGGCCTCTTTCGCCTCGGCGGCACCGTGGGCGCGAGCCTCACCGCAGAAGGCTACCAGGCACAGACGTGCCATGTAGAAGGTGGTCAGCGCAGCAACGCCGGCACCTACCCAGAAGAAGGTCGGGTTCGTGGCCAGAGCGGCATCCAGAATCGCCTCCTTGGAGAAGAAGCCGGAGAAGCCGGGGATGGCAATCAGGGCGCAGGTGCCCATGAGGAAGCAAATCACGGTAAGCGGCATGCGCTTGCCCAGGCCGCCCATCTTCCAGATGTCCTGCTCGTGGTGGCAGCGGGCGATGATGGCACCGGCACCCAGGAAGAGCAGAGCCTTGAACCAGGCGTGTGTGTAGAGGTGGAACATGGCAGCCTCGCCGGCGCGCAGACCCACAGCCATCACCATGTAACCCAGCTGGGAGAGCGTGGAGTAGGCCAGAATGCGCTTGATGTCGTCCTGCTGCAGAGCCATGAGGGCAGCCAGCACAGCGGTGATGGCACCTACGGTGGCAATCACGCAGCAAGCCGTGTCGGTGAAGGCAGCGCCACCCATGCTCACCTGCAGGCGTACCAGCATGTAGACACCGGCGGCCACCATCGTGGCAGCGTGGATGAGGGCGGACACAGGCGTGGGGCCCTCCATGGCGTCTGGCAGCCACACATGCAGCGGGAACTGGGCGGATTTACCCACAGCGCCGCAGAAGAGGCAGATGACCGTGGCGGTCAGCACAGCCGGGGCGATGCCGTCAGCCTTGCCGCCCATCTCGCCGAAGGAGATGGTACCGAAGACAACCAGAGTGAGCAGGATACCGATGAGGAAGCCGAAGTCGCCCACGCGGTTGGTGATGAAGGCTTTCTTGGCGGCGTCGGCAGCGCTGGCCTTGTTGAACCAGTGGCCGATGAGCAGGTAGGAGGAGAAGCCCACCATTTCCCAGCCGATGAAGGTCATGGCCAGGTTGTCGGCCAGCACAATCATGGTCATGCTGAACATGAAGATGCTCAGACCCGCAAAGTAGCGGCTGTGGTTGGAGGTGTCACCTTTCATGTAACCCAGCGAGAAGATGTGTACCAGCAGGCCGATGCCCGTTACCACAAGCATCATGCGCATGGCAAGCGGATCCAGCAGCAGCCCCAGGGAGAGGGACGGCATGCCTGCCTGCTCGATGGGCATCCAGGTGTATGTGTCGGGGGTGCCTGTCTGCCAGCCCATGAGGTACGCTACGCACATGCCGAAGGTGGCCAGCGCAGAGAGGATGGAGAGCGTTGCGGCCATGCAGGCGCACTTCTTGAAGCACAGCCAGTTGAGGGCGGCAACGACCAGCGGCAGCAGCAGGAATAACCAGGGAAGATTCTGTATCATAATCGGTGAGCCGTGGGGTTAGTCTTCTTTGAGGGTGTTCAGTGCCGCGCTCGACACCGTACGGCGTGCGCGGAACATGGCTACGATAAGTGCCAGACCGATGGCGACTTCAGCCGCCGCGATGGCTACGACAAACAGGGCCAGCACCTGTGCATCATACACAGGCAGACCATTCACGCCATTGGCGCGGGAGAACGCCACCAGCGAGAGGTTGGCCGCGCTGAGCATCATCTCCAGGCACATGAAGACCACGATGATGTTTTTGCGAATCAGTACGCCGGCGAGACCGATGGAGAACATCAGGCCGGACAGTATGAGATAATGTGCTAAAGGAATATCCATTGTGGTGTACCGGGGGTTAGTCTTTGCGAATCTTGCGGCTCAGGGCTACGGCACCCACTGTGCCGGCCAGCAGCGCAAAGCTGAGGATGACGAAAGCGATGTTGTACTGCGAGAAGAGGTTCTGACCCAGCAGCTTCACATCCGGCACGGATGTGGCCTTGGCAGCCTCCTCGGCGGAGATGTCGGGGTTGAGCGCCTTGGCTGCAGCTGCGGGGCTCAGAGCGGGCAGGGCACCGCCGAAGCCGGCGGCCTCGGGCTTTGCAGCGCTCTCCTGCTTGCCGACGCAGAGCTCACCCATGGAGTCCCAGGCCTTGCAGAGCGGGTTCTGCCAGTCGGTGGCACCGGGGAGCTTGATAGCGGCGATAAACACCATGGCAGCAAACACACCGGATACCAGAGCACCGGGTGCCATGCGCACCAGGTTGCGGAACACGGTGAAGCTGTTGTCCTCTTCCTCGGTTTTGATGTCAAGCATCATCACCACGAAGAGGAAGAGCACCAGAATGGCGCCGGCGTACACGATAATCTGCACGATACCCAGGAACTGTGCACCCAGCCCGAAGAGGATGGCTGCCGTCGCCGCGAAGCACAGTGCCATGTTCATGGCAGAGGTCACGGGGTTGGTCGCAAAGATCACAGCGCAGGCGCAGATGAGCGCCATGGCCGCGAATGCGTAGAAGAGTATAGAGGAAATGGCGAAATCCATAATTGTGAGGTTATTTGTATTGATTCCACTTGTTGACGAGGCCCTTGCGGGTACCACCGAGCTTGTAGAGCGTGGCTTTGTCGCGCACGGCGTTCTTGCGGTCGGTCACGGTGATGAGGTATTCCTTGGAGAGGAAGATAGCCTGCTCCGGGCAAACCTCCTGGCACATACCGCAGTAGATGCAGCGCAGCATGTCGATTTCGAACTCGGCGGGTGCCTTCTCCTGCTTCTGGCAGGCGGCCTCGGGGCTCACGGCTCCGGGGGTGATTTTGATGGCACGTGCCGGGCAGATGAACTCGCAGAGCTGGCAGCTCACGCAGCGCTCGCGGCCGTCCTCACCGCGCACCAGCGTGGGGGCGCCGCGGTAGTAGGAGGGCAGGTGGGCATCCCACCGCTGCTCGGGGAAGGGCATACAGGCACCTACGCCTTTGCCGTTGAAGTCTTTTTTGGCGGTCGATTTGCCAAGCAGAGAGAGCACCAGGTGCTTCAGCGTGATGGCAAGCCCCTTGACCAGCTCGACAATGTAAATCTTGTCCAGCGCGGAGAATGTGGGGCGCTTTATGGTTTTATATGACATAGCGTGAAATTCTCGGGAAGGGGGTTACTTGACGAAATAGAGAATGGCGGCCGTCAGGAAGATGTTGGCCACGGCAAGCTCCAGGAATACGAGCCAGCCCAGCTTCATCACCTGGTCCCAGCGGAAGCGCGGAAGTGTCCAGCGCACCCACACGAAGAAGAAGATGAAGGCCACCAGCTTAATCAGGAACATGATGAACTGGCAGCACACAGCCAGCCAGCTGCACACGGAGTGCAGAGCGGCATCTGCCCCGAAGCCGATGGACCAGCCACCCAGGAACAGCGTCACCACCAGCGCAGAGCCGATGACCATGGCGGCGTATTCGCCCATGAAGAAGGAGGCGAACTTCATCGAGGAGTACTCGGAGTGGTAGCCGCCCACCAGGTCGGTTTCACACTCGGCCATATCGAAGGGCGTACGGTTAGCCTCTGCAAAGACGCAGGTTACGAAGATGATGAAGCTCAGAGCCAGCGGAGCCATGAGCGCCCAGCGCTGCCAGCTGAGACCCTCGCCCCACAGGGGGAGCAGCGTCCAGCCGTTGTCTGCCTGGTACTGCACGATGTCCTGCATGTTGAGCGTGCTGAACACCATGAGCAGCGGGATGATGGAAAGACCCATGGCCACTTCGTAGGAAATCAGCTGAGCCGTGGCGCGCAGACCGCCCAGGAAGGGGTACTTGGAGTTGGAGGACCAGCCGGCCAGAGTCAGGCCGTACACGGAGAGGCCGGAGATGGCGAAAATCCACAGCGGGCCGATGCCGATGTTGGCCACCACCATGTCGATGACGCCGAACTCCGTGCTCACGGAGGAGGCAAAGGGAATCACCGCAGCGGCCACCATGGGCGGACCCAGCACCAGCATGGGAGCGATGGTGAAGTACACCTTGCGCACATAGCTGGGGGTAAGTTCCTGCTTCAGGAAGAGCTTACCGCCGTCCAGGCAGGGCTGCATGAGACCGAAGGTCGGGATTTCGCGGTCCAGGCGCAGCCAGGTGCAGAGCTTGGCAATCCAGCAGGTCTCGGGGATGCCGAAGAAGTGGAGCAACTCCTTGAGAGGCTGCTTCTCCTTGCTGCCGAACTGTCGGAAGAGCTGCAGCGGGATGCCGGCGCGGTTGGGGCCCGGGCGGTCCTGAATCCAGCCGGCCACGCGGCGCTCAATCCAGACGGAGAGCACCACGAAAGCCAGAATCACGGCAAACATGAGCACCAGCTTCACAACCGTCGTAATCAGGTAGAACCAGATTTCGTTGCTCAGCAGGTCCACGCACCAGTTCCAGATGGTATCGAATAAGGACATGATGTGTTATTGTGCAGGTGTTAAATTATTTCTTGCCTTTCTCGCGCTCGATGAGCGGGATGCTGACACCGGTGTCCATGATGACGACACCACCGTTGCCGATGCTTCCCCAGGTGAGCCCCTTGAGCGGCTCGAACTCCTGGGCCATTTCTTCCAGTATAATCATGGGGCTGGGGCAGGCAATCACGCGCGGGCAGTCGCAGCCCAGCAGCTCGGTGAGCTGGCGCAGGATGTCCCAGTCCGGGCGGGCCTCGCCCTGCGGCTCAATCGCCTTGTTCAGGCGCTGGATACGGCCGGCCACGTTGATCATGGTGCCGTACTTCTCCGCGAAGGTCACGCCGGGCAGCACCACGTCTGCCACCTTGGTGGTGGCGTTCTCGCTGTGGCTCAGAGCCAGGATGTAGTCGAGACCCTCGAGGTCCTCGGCTTCGATGCCGGCCTCTTCGGTCACGTCTTCACCCAGGGCGATGAGGAAGCGGATGCTGTTGTTCTTGATACCGCGGCGGATGGCGGACAGCGTGCTGCCGTTCTTGCCGAGGATGAGCTTGGCGCCGTTCGTGTTCGGGTTGCGGTCATCGCTCACCAGCAGGCCGTCGTTCTCGCCCTTGCGGGGTACGATATCCAGCTTGGTCACGCCGAGCTGGCGGGCCAGGGCGCGCACCATGTAGAGCTCCTCGTTGGTCATGCGGGCGGAGCAGATGATGGCCGTCTCCGTGGGCGCGCAGGAGTGCAGCTGCTCTACCACCATGTTGAGGGTGGCATCCCAGGTGCTGGGGCGCTGCGGGGCACCGTGGTCGGTCTTCACCATGGGGGTGAGGATACGCTCCGGCGCGTTGATGTACTTGTAATTCAGGCGGTGGCTGTCGGGCATCCAGCAGCTGTTCACCTCGTCGTTCTGGCGCGGGGTGATGCGGTACACCTGGTTCTCGCGCGTCCAGATGTTGATGTTGGTGCCGGTGCCGCAGTTCACGTCGATGGTGGGGGTGCTCTTCAGGAACCACACACGCATCTTGAAGCGGAAGTCCTTGCTGGTCATGGCACCCACGGGGCAGATGTCCACGACGTTCATGGAGTAATTGCTGTCCAGGCTGGTGCCGGGGTAGCAGGCCACGGCATTGTGCGTGCCACGGCCCACAACGCCGAGCACTTCCTCACCCACGATTTCCTTCATGAAGCGGATGCAGCGGCGGCAGAGCACGCAGCGCTCCTGGTCGAGGTTCACGCGGGGGCCGATGGAGAGGTTCTTGCCCTTCTTGGTCTTGTCCTCGGTGAAGCGGTGTGTACCGCTGCCGTAGTCCGAGGTATACTCCTGGAGCTTGCACTCGCCGGCCTGGTCGCAGATGGGGCAGTCCAGCGGGTGGTTGGTGAGCAGGAATTCGAGCACGCCGCGGCGAGCCTCGTTGCACAGCTTGCCGTCCGTGCGGATACCCATGTTCTCTGCCACCGTGTTGGCGCAGGCGATGACGGCGCGCGGCATCCACTGGATGGGCAGGTAGCCGTCCTCACCATAGGTGGGGGTGGCACCGGGGGCCAGGCGCGGGGGCATGCCCTGTTCCACCAGGCACATGCGGCAGGAGCCGGCTACGGAAAGCTTGGGGTGGTAGCAGAAGCAGGGTACGTGTACGCCCACGGAGTTACAGGCATCTGCAATGCGGGTTCCCTTGGGGAAGCGGTACCACTTACCGTTGATCTGGACGTTCACCTTGCCCTCGGCAGCGGCGGCATCCTTCGGCAGTATTGTAGGATTATTGCTCATTCTTGTTAAAAGGGATTAGTCTTCACGTGTCAGGAACTTGCGGGCCTCGGCGGCCTCGGCAGAGTGCGGCTTGAGGGCGTTGATGGGCTTGGTAAGCGCCAGGAACTCCTCGCGGAACTTGGTGGTGAATGCCTGTGTGGGCCAGGAGCAGGCCTCGCCGAAGGCACACACGGTGCGGCCGCAGATGTTGTCTGCCACGGATTTGAGCAGATCCACGTCCTCGGGAGAGCCCTTGCCCTCGCAGATACGGGTGGAGAGCTTGTACATCCACGGGTTACCCTCGCGGCAGGGGGAGCACTGGCCGCAGGATTCCCAGGCAAAGAAGCGGTTGAGGTTGTTGAGCACCTTGGGCATGCTGCGGGTGTCGTCCATCACAATCACACCGCCGGAGCCGCTCATGGAGCCGAACTTCGCGATGCTGTCCAGATCCATCGGTACGTCGAAAATCGTCATCTCGCGCACGGTGCCGTCCGGGTTGCGGTCCTTCAGGATTTCGTCGCAGCGCATCACCTTGGCAGAAGCACCGCCGGGGATGATGGCCTTGAACTTGCGGCCGATACGCGGGCCGCCGCAGATGTCGTACAGCAGCTCACCGTAGGTGATGGAGCCGGACACAATCTCGTACACACCCGGGCGCTTCACGTCGCCGGAAACGCCGATGATGCGGGTACCCGGGCTGCGCTGGGCGCCCTCGGCAGCGTAGGCCTCGCCACCCATCAGCATCACCTGGCGCACCTGGCAGAGGGACTCCACGTTGTTCACGATGGTGGGGCAGCCGTACAGACCGATGGCGGCCGGGAAGAAGGGCGGCTTAATGCGGGGGTAGGGGCGTACACCCTCGATGGAGTTGATGAGGCCGGTTTCCTCACCGCAGATGTAGGCGCCGGCACCGCGGTGCAGCACAATCTGCAGGTCGAAACCGCTGCCCTGGATGTTCTTGCCCAGGAAATTCTTCTCCTCGGCCTCCTTGAGAGCCTGCTGCATGATGCGGGCGCCCTCCGGGAACTCCTCGCGCATGTAGATGACAGCGTAGTGTGCCTGCACAGCGTAGCAGGCTATCACCATACCCTCGATGAGCTGGTGCGGGTCCTGGTGCACGATGAAGCGGTCCTTGAAGGTGCCGGGCTCGGATTCGTCGCAGTTGCAGACCAGGTATACGGGCTTGGTGTTGCCCTTGGGGATGAAGGTCCACTTCACGCCGGTGGGGAAACCTGCACCGCCGCGGCCGCGCAGGCCGCTCTTCTTCACCTCGTTGGTGATATCGGCGGGCTCCATCTTGAGGCACTTCTTCAGAGTCTGGTAGCCGCCATCCTTCATGAAGCATTTGATGGACGGGTCGTACCCCTCGCGATCAATGTTCCGGAAGATTCGGCGTGTCTCCCGCGGGTGCGGTTCCTTGCCGGGTTTGTAAGTGATGTCGCTCATGATTCGCTATGAAAGGGGTTACTTCTTCTTGGGGGTGGCTTTCTTAGCCGGCGCCTTCTTGGCCGGGGCCTTCTTGGCGGGCTGTGCCTCCTCTGCCGGCTCGGCAGGGGCCTCGGTAGCTTCGGCAGCGGCAGCGGCCTTGGCCTCGCGGCGGGCAGCGGCGGCCTCCTTCTTGGCGGCGGCGGCTTCCTTGCGCTCGGCGGCCAGCTCCTTTTTGCAGGCAGCCATGATATCGTCTATCTTACCGCGGGTCACCTGGGAGTGCAGGGTGTCGTTCACCATCACATTCGGGCCGAAGCCGCAGTTGGCCAGGCATTCCACAGCCTCCAGGCTCCAGAGACCGTCCGGGCTCACCACCATGGGCTCCTCATCCGTCATCTCTGCCGGGTCCACACCCATCTTGCTGCAGATGTAGGGCAGCAGCTCCTCGCCGCCGGCCAGCGCGCAGGCAATCGTGCGGCATACGCGGAAGTGGAACTTGCCCGGGCACTTGCGGTGTATACCGGGGTAGAAGGTCACAATACCGGCCACGTGGATGGGCGTGCTCTTGCACATCTCGGCAATCCAGGGCATGGCCTCCGGGCTCACATAGCCGAACTCCTCCTGGACGTGGTGGATGATGGGCAGCACGGCGGACTGCTCCTTACCCTCGGGGTAGAGAGCCACCAGCTCCTGGGCTTTGGCTACAAGCTCGGGCGTTACCTCGAATTTGGGGAAGAATTTCTCGCCGGGGGAGGAAACGGGAGCCGCAATGGCGTCTATCGCGTTCGTTGTTTCGGACATGGTATCAGTTTTCTCTGTTAAATGTTTAGCGGTCGCATTCGCCCTGTACGAAGTCGAAGGAACCCAGGATGGCGCCGACGTCGCTCACCAGGTGGCCCGGCAGCAGATCCGGCAGGATGGAAAGCGTGCAGTAAGAGGGGCTGCGCATCTTCAGGCGGTTCGCAATACCGCCGCCCTTGGAGTCCAGGAAGAAGCCGAGCTCGCCCTTCGGGTTCTCGGCGGCAAAGTATACCTGGCCGGCGGGGGCGTTCACGCACTCCGTGCTCACCATGAACTGGCGAATCAGCTCCTCGATGCCCTGCATGGCGTCCTGCTTGCGGGGCAGGATACCCTTGTCCAGCTGCACGCAGATGGGGCCGCCCGGCATCGTGGCCAGCACCTGGCGGATGATGCGTACGGACTGGCGGATTTCCTCCATGCGTACCTGGAAGCGGGCGTAGCAGTCGCCCTCGTAGGCCACCGGTACGTCGAACTCGTACTTCTCGTAGCCCAGGTAGGGGTTCGTCTTGCGCAGGTCGCGCTGCACACCGCTGGCGCGCAGGTTGTTACCCGTCATGCCGCTGCTGAGCGCCATCTCGCGGCTTATCACGCCCACTCCTACCAGGCGGTCAATGAAAATCTTGTTGTGCAGAAGCAGCTTCTCCATCTCGTCCACCGTGCGCAGAGCACTGTCGCAGAACTCGAGTATCGGCTTCTCAATGCCCTTCGGCAGGTCGCGGGTCATGCCGCCGATACGCGTGTAGCTGGAGGTAAAGCGCGCGCCGCAGATCTGCTCGTAGATGTTGTGCACCTTTTCCTTCTCCTCGAAGGCGTACAGGAACGCCGTCATGGCGCCGGTGTCCATGGCATACACGCCCGTGCCCAGGAAGCAGGAGGAGATGCGCGACAGCTCGCTGCACAGCACGCGGATGGCCTGCCCACGCTCCGGCAGCTCCCAGCCCAGCAGCTTCTCCACCGCGCAGGCGTAGGCGATGTTGTTGCTCATTGGCGCAAGGTAGTCGAAACGGTCCGTGTAGGCCACATACTGGTTGTAGTGGCAGTTCTCCGCTATCTTTTCCATGCCGCGGTGCAGGTAGCCAATCACAGGATCGCAGGACACAATCACCTCACCATCAATCACCAACTTCAGGCGCAGTACGCCGTGCGTCGCCGGGTGCGACGGCCCTACGTTCAGCGTCATCAGCTCGCCGTGGTCATCGGCATCATTCTTCAGATATTCCGATGCTGCGCTCATAGCATCAGGCACTTGTAAAATTTTGGTCGTGTTCATAATCTCGAGATGCATGGCCACCTCTGGCCACATTGGTGCCTAGACATTAAACACCTTTTCACCCCGAATTTCAAGCCTAAAGTGTAAGCTCTCCTTATTATTTCCTTCTTTTTTGTGGAGTTAGTATAGCCTAATCCTCCGCGCTCCCACTCTTCGCGCTCCCTTACGCTCCCGCCACCCTCCGCCCGCACAGGGCAGGGGGCTCTCCCTCCTCCGCACGAAAAAGCCGCTGCCCCGTGGTGGGGAACAGCGGCTTGTATCAAAATGTGTTTGCTATATATTACTTGCGACGGCGGCGAGCAGCCAGACCCGCCAGAGCCAGCAGGCTCAGCGTGGCCGTGGTCGGCTCGGGGATGGATTTTGCTACGATGGTAATTGTCGGAGCAAATTTGGCGAATACATCTGTTCCGTTAAGTACGTTGCTCGTTTCATAACCAGTATATTGGCCGTCCGCAGACGTCACTTTAATGAACTGGAAGCCATTATATAATCCGGAATCAGAGCTATCGAAATCAAGCTTATTATCGCCATATTCCGTTACACCATCTGTGCCAAGCCGCATTTCAGTTATGACGGCATTGAGTTTAGCACCCAGCGTAAAGGAAGTTGCAGTATCAGCAAGGAACAGGTACTCTTTGCTGGAATCCAAAACGACAGGTTTATTCTCCCCAGCAACAAAATTCCATGTATTGGTCTTATCGGCAGTAGATACAGTTGTGGACCAACCTACGATGTTAAAAGCAGTGTCTGTAATCACAATGGAAAACGCGCCAACAGCATCACCCTGGGTGCCGCCGGTGGTGAGAGTAACAGACTCTAATTCGATATAAGGGCTCAGGGATTCCCCGGCAGGAGAAGATGTAAGGGTTAAGGCAGTGTTTCCTACAGCATCCAAATCCCAGATAAAGCCTTTTGCATTGAACTTACTGTTCCTCTTTGTAATAGAATTTTGTATAGTATAGGTGACGTCTGTATCAGCTGCCACCGCCACACTAGCCAGAGCCATAAGGGCTATAAGTGTTTTTTTCATGTTTATATTATCGTTTGTTAAGAGTTTAAGTCAGTTAGAATCGCTTGCCCGTTTCCTCGCGCGTCGGAATGCCGGGGTACACGTCTCGAACCGTTACGCACAGTATACAGCATTGCGAGTGCTGTAGGTCGGTTTGGGCGTTGTATGTCTGCATGTTAGAAGAATTTGTTTTCTAAAACAATGCCTGGATGGCAGAAAAAGTTTTACCAAAGTGAAAAAAAAATCAACAAATTCCAACTTTTTCGCTTGCTACAGCACTCGCAATGCTGTATATTACACTCAGGCAGTTTCGGAACAGGTATTCTACCTCCCGACGCGCGTGGGAAAGCGTATCCCTGCTCGAGCTGCTGTAAATACTTAACAATCACATTAAGATATATGAAGAAGACCATTATAGCTCTTTTAGCTACAGGGGGTGTGTGCTCTGTTGCCTCGGCTGCATTGTCTGAGACGCAGCTGGCTAATCCGTATCAGCCGACTTTGAATAGTACAGCAACGTCTTTGGACATGAAGGATATTCTGCCTCAGGATGATAGCTGCCGTTCGTTTACGGCCGTGATGACTCTTGATGTAAATGCTCTTTCTGTTTTTACTCCCGGAAATGACACGAGTGCTGCAAAAAAGACTCCTATTATCTCTTGGATTGTAGCAGGTGAAAAAGGTCACAGTGTCAATATCAGCGTCAATAATAATAGCAGCGGAGGTAAAATTACACAGGCTGGGTTCTATGTTGAGTACGAACAGGATAACAATCATACAAATTGTGCTCTTCCCGGGGATACGGGTGCTGCGGGAAATAAGTTTGGAACCAATGGTGATGCGGCAGCCGCTGCATTGAGCTCTGTTGATTGGACAAAAGTAAGCTCCGCAGCTCTTACTCTGACTTATAATGGAGATAGTGATAAAGTTGGACCTCTCGGTGTGCAGATTTATTTTACAACCATAGTAGACGGTGAAGCTTACACACTTAATGCCGCTTCGACTAATATTCGTTGGACGAATGGTTCTAATCTTAATACGCATACTATCGGCTATGAGCCGACGTATTTGGATTCTCTGACCATTTACTCAGGTTACGCCACTGCTGAACAGGCCGAACTGCTTAATAAGCAGCTGCTTGTCCCCGAACCCACCACGGCTACGCTGAGCCTGCTGGCTCTGGCCGGTTTGGCTGTTCGCCGCCGTCGCAAGTAAAGCATATCGCGATACAAAATTCATTCAAAGACCGTTGCTTCGAAAGGAGCAGCGGCCTTTTTTGTGGGCATACAGCATTAGGAGAGCTGTAGCTCAGCTAATTCACGAGAACAAAAGGAGCCGGCTCTTCGAGAATCTCCAAAACTATGGTAACATATACTCCACGAAATGTGTAATAACAGAAGAAAATTAGGTAGATTGGGATTTTCGGCTTGATTCAGCTCTCCTAATACTGTACATTACACTTAGGCAGTTTCGGAACAGGTATCTCTACCTCCCGACGCGCGTGGGAAAGCGTATCCCTGCTCGAGCTGCTGAAAATACATCACAATCACATTAAAAATACATATGAAGAAGACAATCATTGCCCTTATGGCTCTGGCCGGGGTTACGGTGGCTGCTGAAAGTCGGCCATACTCCGCATACACAGGACAGCTCAAGGAGGATTTGGTGCTTGCTTATAGTTTTGATACCGCAGGCTCTGCTGATTATATCAATACTGGTTTGACTGTAGACGGGAATTTCACCGTTTCTGATCTGGCCGGTACTTGCACAGGTTCTGCACCTGTTACAATAACTGGCCTGAATCTTGATTCCGGTTTTACTTTCTCTTTCCAGTTAGTGGGTGCTACCGGGATGAACCCTTCAGGCGGTGCCGCATATGTAGCTCTCTATTCTGATGCATCTAAAAGCGGGCGCGATGATTGCTTCTACATTAACGGCAATAATCGCAGCAATTTTGGCTTGGGTGATATGGCTTGGGGTGATGACAACGCAGCATGGAATTGGGCATATGATAATCAGTTGTCGCAGGCGGATGCTGTTGGGTCTGTCTTTACTCTGACATGGGATGCAGCAAGCAAGACTGCTACATTTTATGTCGATGGCGAGAGTGTTGCGTCGTTCGCTTCCGGTAGTGGTGCGTTGGAAAAGATTACTTTTGCTACGGCCGCTGGACAAAATAATGGCGGTTCTGTAACATACGATAATATTGCACTTTGGGAGCGCACTTTTACGGCCGATGAAGTAAAGGCTCTGAGCGTTATCCCCGAGCCCACCACAGCTGCGCTGAGCCTGCTGGCTCTTGCCGGTCTGGCTGCTCGCCGTCGCCGCAAGTAAAGCGAATCGCTCATTCGATTTTATCAAAGACCGTTGCTCCTGAGAGGGGGGGACGGTCTTTTTTAGTCTGCCTTCTCCGTCGCCCCGCCATGCGGCGGGGCTTTCTTTCTTTTTTTTCGGGGAACCCAGGGGTGCGCTCGCGATACCGCTCGCTTCCCCTGGGCTAGTGTACTGTCGCCCCCTATGCAGGGGGCTCTCTTTCTCATATCACTGCGCTGCTTGCAGCGCAATCTCGCTCGTGCGCAGCACGAATCTCGCTGCGGCAAAGCCGCAATCTCACTCACGCGCAGCGTGAATCTCGTTAAAAAAACATATCAATCTCACCGGCTGGCTTGCCAGCCGATACCGCAGAGGAAAAATCGCCCGCTAGTGGCGGGCGGTGATATCCGCCATGCGGCGGGTTAAATCCTCGCGTTGCTCGGGTGATATCTGCCTGGCGGCAGCTTATATCGCCCTACGGGCGGCTAAAATCCACCGACCGCGGTACGCGGTCGATATAACCCGTGGTTCAGCACGGATATCACTGCGCCGCAGGTGCAATATCACCCGCTTCGCAGAAGCGGATATAACCGGCCGGCGTGCCGGCCGATATTGCAAAGTGAAGAGCGGGCTTATGCCCGCCGAGAAGACCGGCTGCGCCGGAGTGAAGACTGCGCTGCGCGCAGAGTGAAGACATCCCGCCTGCGGCGGGATGAGAGAGGCTCAGGGGGCTTCGATGAGCACCTCGCGCGGGCGGTGATATCCGCCTTACGGCGGGTTAAATCCTCGCGTTGCTCGGGTGATATCTGCCTGGCGGCAGCTTATATCGCCCTTCGGGCGGTTGTCAAAACTCCACCGACCGCGGTACGCGGTCGATATAACCCGTGCTTCAGCACGGATATCACTGCGCTGCAGGCGCAATATCACCCGCTCCAGCAAGGAGCGGATATAACCGGCTGCCGTAGCAGCCGATACCTATATTTTCCCGTTGGGCGGAGGAAGAGCAGGCGTGGGAATATCGTTCAACCCGAGGGCTGCTTTGCATTCTTTTGTCATTTGTGAAACAGCGTACAGCGGAATATCGATAAGCTGAGTCACAGATTCTTCAGAGTGTACAATTTCCTGCTTATGATAATCGTTCATGGAACAGCGCACTGCCAGCCGAGGCTGATATTTGCGGCAGTAGCTCATCAAGCTCTTGGCTCGGGTATTGGTTTCCGCTTTGACCTCAACCGGAACCACATGCATACCTTGCTGAATGATGAAATCAATTTCTGCACGAGCCGTGTCAGATTGCCAATAATGAGGCTCCAGAGCGCACTCTGCCCGCATTTGCTGCTGCACATATTGCTCCGTCAACGCCCCCTTGAACTCTCGAAACACGGAGGTCTTTTCGACCAGCACGCTGATGTCCAGCCCCACCTTTGCGCTCAGCAGTCCTACATCGGAAAAATAGAGCTTAAATGCGCCATCTCTGTACGCGCTGATGGGAAGCGCAGCTTCATTGATGCGCGGAGTTCTGTATACCAGCCCGGCGCGAATCAACCAATCCATGGCATCTTCCAAATCCCGGGCGCGCATATTCTTCTGTACTTCTGCAAAAATGAACTTGCGGTTTTCTTTTGCCAACTGCTCCGGCACGGAATCCCATAACAAAGAAAGTTTGGCCGCCAAAGAGGCCGGCACATGTTTGCTGAAGTCGTTGGCGTAGTTAGATAAAATTTCATTTTGCACACGACGCACCTCTGCAAAATCCTGCGTTTCGATGTAGGTGCTTACCACTTCCGGCATGCCACCGATATAATAGTATAATTTCAGGAGATGCGTGTAACGCTCCGCAAACAATTTAATATTTTGCCAATTTCCGGACTCAATGATTTCCACATCATACCCATAGCCCAGTGCATCCAAAAACTCCGGGAAGCTCATGGGATACAGGTGGAGTGTGTGAACCTTACCCACCGGGAAACCTGTGCCCCGGTGTTGGTGTACTCCCAGAAGCGAGCCGGCGGCCATCACGTGATACTCCGGCAAATCCTCACAAAAATATTTCAACGAAGTTAAGGCTGCAGGGCATTCCTGAATTTCATCCAGAATAATCAGTGTCTTCCCCGGCTCTATTTTAAAACGAGCTGCGGCCTGCAGCAACAAGAGCAGTTCTTTCATATCGTAGCTGCTCCGCTCGAATAACTGCCGCATTTGTTCGTTTCGATCAAAACGTATGTAGAGGACCTTTTCGAAATATTTGCGGCCGAATTCATTCATGAGCCACGTCTTTCCCACCTGGCGTGCGCCCAATAATAAGAGTGGTTTTCGGTGGTTTGAATCTTTCCAGCTCAACAGTGATTTTTCCGCTCTTCTGTTCATCTTGCTCTCCTTGATTCTATATTACTGATTTTTAATCGAAAAGCAAGCGAATTTCACGTTTTCGGCACGAACTTCGAGTGTTTTTATCACGTTTTCGGCACGAACTTCGGCTAAAGTTTCCACGTTTTCGGCATGAACTTTTACTGTTTTTACCACGTTTTCGGCACGAATGCGCTCCAAGCGGTCGATATCAGGCAGAGAAATCGCCTTAAATGCGAGCCACTCGGCGAGCCTCGCTTGAAAAGCCCCTCTTTAAGAGGGGCGATAGTATCCTAGCCCGGTGGTGGAGCCGTAGGCGGAACCCCGGGGAAGAGGAACAACAAGAAAATAGAACCCCGCAGGCTTGCGGGGTGACGGAAGAGTCCCCGCACGATGTGTTCAGGTCGATTTTGAGAGGCTTCACCACGTTTTCGGCACGAACTTTGAGTAATTTTACCACGTTTTCGGCACGAACTTCGGCCGTTTTCACCACGTTTTCGGCACGTAAGAGGCTTGAGTATCGAAATTCTGGCCGGAAAAAGAAGCAATGTTGCTCTTGATGTCCGCATCTCTTTTAAGTGTTCCTTCTGGCTCATGCATGGGTATGAGTGTTTTTTTATTCCCTTTTAGGATTATTTTGCGCTTCTTCCGGACTTTTGAAGAAAAAATATCCCGATTGGGAATAAAATCTTGCAATTATATAAGAAAACGCTATAATAATCCCAAAAGGGAATATGAATGTAACAAGCGAAGCAGAATTGGGCGTCATCATTCGCGAACGCCGCAAGAAGCAAGGCCTAACCATCGCAGAGCTGTCGATGCTGGTGCCTTGCAGTCCTCGACTGTTGAGTGAACTGGAGCGAGGAAAACGCGGCGTAAGTGTTGGTATTATTCTGCAATTGCTGGCTTTGCTGGGATTAAGTGTGAATATCCGAGGCAGAGAGGAAATGGATTCATGAATACGCTTCCTATATATTATGAAGATAAGCCGGTTGCAAATGTGAGCTTCGATTCACATGGATTCCCGGAAATGGAGTACAATGAAGTCTGGCAGCGCACCGGGTTCGATATATCAGTAACTTTACCTCGCATTCTGCGCAAACACAGCGGGCCGGAGGTGAGAACATTTTTTGAAAATATCTTACCCGAAGGGCTCATTCGTCGCACCTTGGCGCGCCAGATTGGTACAGATGAAGGCAATGTGTTTGGTTTGTTGCGGCAAATCGGGCGTGATTGTGCCGGAGCTTTCAGTATAGGTGGGCCCGGAAACAAAGGGGCATACGAGGAACTGCCACCGGAGAGGCTGCGCCAACTGCTAGATGAACTGCCTGCATATCCCATGGGCTTGAGCGAGCGGAGAACCAGTCTTTCTCTGGCCGGTGCGCAAAATAAGTTGCCGCTTTTTCACAAAAACGGAGTTTATTATCTCCCTATTCAGGGAGCGGCTAGTAATTGCATTTTGAAGCTACCTATACCTGGCTTTGCTCATACGGTTGAAAACGAACATTTTTGTTTGGAGCTGGCAGGACAAATCGACCTGCCGGTAGTAAAGAGTTCCATTCTTCGGTTGGATGGATACTCCGTGCTGCATATTGAGCGCTATGACCGCCGCGGTAGTCATTTTCATCCGCAGCGTATACCGCAGGAGGACTTCTGTCAGATGTCGGCATTACTTTCGGAAATCAAATACGAACGCGATGGCGGTCCATCATATGCCGATTGTGCCAGGATTATCAGGCATCATTCCATGCAGCCGGCTGTGGACTTATCTCTGCTGGTAAAATGGGCTGTATTCAATCTTTGCATCGGCAATAATGATGCTCATGCGAAAAATATCTCCATGCTTCGTGCCGGAAAAGGCTTGAGGCTGGCTCCTTTCTACGATTTGCTTACGACTACCTACTATGGTAACAGATTGCTCCGCAGAATGGCCATGCGTCTGGGCGGGAAAAGTCAATCTTTCTACATTTCTCATAAAAGGTGGTGTCTGTTTGCAGATGCTGTGGGCCTGCCGCATAAGGCTGTGATGAACATGGTTACTACAACCACTCAAAGTATCCTGAAAGCCTTGGATGCAATGGAACTTAATACCGAACAATACGATATCGCTCCGACACCTTTTTCTCATTTCGTTCAACATATTCGCCGGAGAACAATTCTGGTTGGCGAGCATATAAAAGCGACAGAATCCTAGCCCGGTGGTGGAGCCGCAGGCGCAACCCCGGGGAAGGAAAACGAAAAGAAAATAGAACCCCGCAGGGTTGCGGGCTCACTTCACTGCGCTGTATGCAGCGCAATCTCGCTCGTGCGCAGCACGAATCTCGCTGCGGCAAAGCCGCAATCTCACTCACGCGCAGCGTGAATCTCGTTAAAAAACACATATCAATCCCACCGGCTGGCTCGCCAGCCGATATTACATAGTGCGGACATTTGACCTGCGGCAGGCTGAGAGGGTCAGGGTAGGGGAGGGAGAAGGACCTTACGGCGGGCTGAGGAGCTGCCGACAGCAGGGGAGATAATTTCTCGCTCTGTGAGCATGTGCATCAGACGTGCGGCGCGGGCGTAGCCGATGGAGAGGCGGCGCTGCAGCAGGGAGGTGCTTGCTTTTTGTTCCTGCAGAACGAGGCTGAGGCAGCGGGTATAGAGCTCTTCATCCTCCTGGGAGTATTCCACGGTATCGGGGGTGCTGAGCTCTGTTTCTGCGGCCTGCAGCAGGGTTCGCACCATTTCCAGGGCTTCTGCCAGCCCTTCTGTATCTACCGGGCCTTGGGTTGTGAGGCTATCCACACAGGCTGCAAGAAGCTCGCGGCTTTTGTCCAGGCAATCTGTCAATCTCTGCTTGCTCATGTCGAGCATTTTAGCATAAGGGAAGCCTGCCTGCAAGCCGGGAATAAGCCGGTGTTACGGCCGGGACACTATTCGGGGGCTTCGATGAGCACCTCGCGCGGGCGTGCGGTGTTGCCGGAGGCGGGGCCGATGACGCCGCGTGCCTCCATCATATCCATCATCTTGGCGGCGCGGCCATAACCGATGGAGAGGCGGCGCTGCAGCATGGAGGTGCTGGCTTTGCGCTCGGTGATGACGATGTTCACGCAGCGGGTGTAGAGCTCGGCGTCCTCGTCGTTCATACCGTTGCCACCCAGGCGGCCACCGCCGTCTCCGGCATCGCTGCAGCCGCCTTCGGCATTATTCATTTCGGCGGTGACGCCCTGCACGAAGTTCTGCTTGGCATGGGCCGCACAGAATTTGACAATCTTGGCAATTTCCGGGTCGCTGACGAAGGCACCCTGGGCGCGGGTCATCTTGGTGATGCCGCCGGGGGGCAGGAAGAGGAAGTCGCCTTTGCCGAGGAGGTTTTCCGCGCCGTTGGTGTCGAGAATCACGCGGCTGTCCAGCGGGCTGGCCACCTTGAAGGCGAGGCGGCTGGGGATGTTGGCCTTGATGATACCGGTGATGACGTTGGCACGCGGGGTCTGCGTGGCGGCCACGAGGTGAATACCGGCGGCACGGGCTTTCTGGGTGAGGCGTGCGATGTAGTTCTCCAGGTCCTCCTTGACCTGCATCATGAGGTCCGCCAACTCATCGATGATGATGACGATGTAGGGCAGCTTGGCGGGGATGGGTTCATCTGCGTCGAAATCGAATTCGCCCTGTTCCTCCTCCTCCGGCAGGTATTCGGAGCCCTGGGAATCCTCGATATCGCGCACGATGGCGTCTGCCGCGTCGAAGCCCTCGGGCAGCGGGTTATACTGCTCGTGTGTTTCTTCCTCCTCGGGCTCGGGTACAAAGTCCTCCGGGCGGTTGTTGAAGTCCTCGAAGTTGCGGACGCCGATCTTGCTGAAAAGCTTGTAGCGGTGCTCCATCTCGTTCACGGCCCAGCGCAGCGCGCCGATGACGCGTGCGGCGTTGGTGACCACGGGGCAGGCGAGGTGGGGAAGTTTCTTGTAGGGCTGCATTTCCACCACCTTGGGGTCCACGAGGATGAGGCGCAGCTGGTCCGGGCGGAACTTGTAGAGCATGGAGAGAATCATGCTGTTCACGCACACGGACTTACCCGAACCGGTGGTACCGGCTACCAGGGTGTGGGGCATGGCGGCCAGATCGCCGATGACGGGGGCGCCATACACATCCTTGCCCAGTGCCACGGGGATGCGCAGCTTGGGGGAGTGGAAAGCCTCGCTCTGCAGAAGCTCGCGCAGGTAAACGGGGGATTTGATGTCGTTCTCCAGCTCAATGCCCACGGTGTTCTTGCCGGGAATAGGGGCAAGAATGTTGATGGACTTGCTCTGCGTGGCCATCTTGAGGTTGTCCGCCAGGTTGGTGATGCGGTTGAGCTTAAGCCCCTTGGGCGGGTAGAACTCGTAGCGGGTGATGGAGGGACCGCGGGTGATATCCCCGGCCTCGACATCGATGCGGAAGGAAGCGAGCGTCTCGATGATGCTCTGCTGGGTGCTGTACATCTCCTCGCGAGCGGCGGCTGTGTCCTCCTCTGCCGGCGGCTTGTAAGTAAGCATGTCGTAGGGCGGCAGGGGGTAGTCCTCCAGCATGTCGCGCGTGTCTTCCGGCAATTCCTGCGCAGCTTCCTTGGCACGGCGCAGGCGCTCCACGATACCCAGCGGGTCGGCTGCCGGACGCTCGGGTTGCACGGGGCGGGGCGCAGGTGCAGGGCGGGGGGCCGGCTCCGGCTCGGGACGCTGTGGAAGCGGGCGGGGGGCCGGAGCAGGTGTCGGGGCCGGTACGGGAGCCGGGCGCTTCGGGAAAAGGTTTTCCTGCGGCTGCGGCGGGGTATCGATGTCGTCTTCCTCGTCTCCGAGGCTGCTGCCGTTGTTGTAGCGGTCGAGCGCGGCCTGAGCGGCGGGGCTCAGGGGCAAGCGGTTGCGGTGGCGGGGAGAGGGCTGCGGCGTCATCTGCTCCTCCATGTCGGAGCGAGTGCTGCGTATGACTTCTTCCTCCACCTCGGGCATGAGGTCCAGCAGGTTGTCGCCGCTGCTGATATGGCGCGGTTCCTGCGTGACAGGGCGGGCCGGACGCGGTGCCGGTGCGGGGCGGGGGGCTGGTGTCGGACGCGGGGTCGGTGCAGGACGCTGGTCCTGCGGTCTCGGGAACTCGGGGATGCGGGATTCCTCCTCATGCGGCGCATCGAGCGGGTCGGGTGCAGGATGGGAATTCTGCGGGAAACGGGGGGGAGCCGGTGTGGGGCGCTGCGGCTGCTCGTGCCTGGGCAGCGGGGGAGGAGTGGTCTGGATGTTGGGGCGTACGCGCGGAGGCAGCTGGCCCTGCGGAACAGCCTGCGGGCCGGGCTGGGGAAGCGGCGCGGGAGCGGGCGGTACTTCATCAGTGAACTGAGCCGGCAGCGGTGTGGGGCGGAGTGTGGACGAATCGGCAGGGTCTCCGTTTTTCCAGTCAGTATCGTCCGGCCGGAGTTCGCCACGGCGGAGGCGGCGCTTCTCCTGAATGATGGCGTGCAGGCGGGAGATGTCCTCCCGGAGGCCGCAGCCGATGCTGCGAGGTGTTTCGCGGGCAAAGTAGATGAGGGCGATACCATGGCCCAGAACCATGAGCACCATGGCCCAGCGAGCGGTGAGCAGCGGCTCGGCAATGCACACGCCGTCAAAATATCCCAGCAGGCCGCCGGGGCTCTTGAGGCAGAGTTCGCGCGCCCATTCCACCCATACGGCATCCTGTATGCCGAGCAGAGCACAGGCGCATATCATCATCACCAGAAAAGCAACCCACTGTCCCAGGCGTTTCTGAGTCGGGCTCAGAATCATGCTGACACCCAGCGTGGCCAGAAGTAACAGAATATAAACAGCTGCCGCACCCAGCAGGGCATAGAGCATGCCGGCCAGGTACAGGCCCACAACGCCCAGCAGGTTGGTGCAGGGCACGGCCTCGGCTGCCTCGTGGCCGGTGGGGTTCAGGGCAGACCAGCCCATCTCTCCTATATTGTAGGTGAGCAGGCTGAGGATGAGAAGCACACAAACCAGCACAATGCCCGCTCCGATTGCTCGGGTGGGCCAGGTTTTCACCGCCGGTTCGGGGGCAGCGTAGCTGTCGGTGTCAAAATCCATTTGTCGGAGAGGATATTTTACCCGACTCCTGAGCGCGGGGCAAGCCTAAAGTGCGTACTATCGGCGCCGCGTGGGAATTCTCTGTGCTGAGTTTTGTTGCTTTTCTGCCGAAATATTTGAACAAAAGCTTTCTGTGTGACATCATAACAATGATGGAGAATAACTCTGTACAGGCACCGCAGGATAAGCGCCCCTCTGCGTGGAGGGTGGTGCTGTGGGCTCTGCTGCTTTGTGCCTTGTTCCTGCAGAGCATGCTTCTGGCGGGAGACGGGGAGTGGGATGCTGCGTTCTGGCTCCTGCTGTGGGAGCTTTTGTGCATTGGCGCGCTCTGTGTCCTGCGTCGGCGGCGTGGGACTCTGTTTCCGCGGCGTTCGGCGATTCGGGTGTTGTATTCCGTGCTGGCGCTTGGCGGTGCGCCGGGGCTGCTGCTGCAGAGTCTCAACCTGTGGGTAGCGGATACTTATTTTTCCGATGCTTCCGGCGGGGTTGTGCCGCTGGCGGCTCTTTGTCTGGTGCTCAGTGTGTTCCTGCCGGCGGTGGTGGTGCTGCTCTGGCTGCCTTCGCGTGAGGAGGCCTGATGCTGTATCTCAGCTTTGCTGCAGAGCGCGGCGCATGAGCTCCACGGAGGGCAGGCGCCCGAACCAGTGCTCGAAGGCGATGGCTCCCTGCCACAGCAGCATGCCCAGACCATCGCTCGCGGTGCAGCCGCGTGCTGCCGCAGCCTGCTGCAGCGGGGTGGTGTGGGTCACAATGTCGTATACAATCTGCCCGGGTTGCAGCCATTCGGCAGGCAGGGGCAGGGCATCGCCCTCCTTCAGCCCGAGGCTGGTGGCGTTTACCACCAAATCCGCCTCAGCCACGGCTGCCTGCAGCTCCGGGGTGCCGAAGTGGCTGGTGGCGATGCTGCGGCCGTAGTGCGGGCTGAGTTTATCTGCCAGCTGCGCCAGCTCGGGGCGCGGGCGGTTCACCAGCACCAGGTTGCGGCAGTGGCTCAGGGCGCACTGTGCCGCCAGGGCAGAGCCGGCGCCTCCGCAGGCCCCCAGCAGGACAATGCGCAGCTCGCTGAGCGGGCGGCCGCAGAGTTCCTGTATGGCGCGGGCAAAGCCGGGGCCGTCCGTATTGTGGCAGTGCCAGCCTTCTGCTTTGCGTACCAGTGTATTGGCTGCTCCGCAGAGGGTGGAGAGAGCATCTGCCTGCACGGCGGCGGCAAATGCTCTTTTTTTGAAAGGAACCGTCACGTTCACACCCGCAAAGCCTCGCTCTGCCAGTGCAGCCAGAAGCTGCTCGAAGGCGCCCTCTGCCGTGTCCGCCAGCAGGCGGACATAGCGGTACGGCAGTGCGGCTTCATCCAGCGCGGCCTGTTGCATCTGCGGCGATTTGCTGTGCGCTATCGGGTTGCCGATAACACCCAGCCGCACGTCTGCACCAAGACCGGGAAGCTCTGCCGCGGTGTGAAACATGAGGGGAATTACGAATTACGAATTTGGAATCGGAATTACTTGGACTTGACGCGGGCGATGGCGGTCTTCTCCAGCTTGATGGTGACGCTGGGGGAGGTCTCGATGAGCACAGTGTGCTCCTGAACATCGCGCACGATGCCGTGGATACCGCCGATGGTCACCACTTCGTCGTCCACCTTCAGGGCGTCCTGGCGGGCTTTATCCTCCTTGGCCTTCTTCTGCTGCGGGCGGATGAGCAGGAAGTAGAAGATGACGATGAGCAGGATGAAGGGCAGGAAGCTGCTGAACATGCTCGGCTGTTCCTGGGCTGCCTGTGCGGCGGCATCGGCAGGAGCGCCTGCGGGCTGGGTGGTCACGGCTGCGGCTTCGGCGGGGGCGGCTGCGGGGGCAGCCTGTGCTAATACGTTGATGTAGCTCATGGTATGTCGTTTGCTTGATATCGCGAGATGAAGCTGCGTTTGAAGGCAGCGAATTCACCGGCTGCAATGGCGCTTCTCGCTTGCGCCATGAGCCGCAGGTAAAAGTGGAGGTTCTGGAAGGAGAGCAAGCGCAGCGCCAGCATCTCCCCGGCGCGGAAGAAATGGCGTATGGCCGCGCGGGAGAAGCGGGTGACGTGCGGGTGTCCCTCCGGGTCGAGCGGGCGGGAGTCGTTCTCCCAGCGCTTGTTTTTGATGTGGATGGGGCCATCCGGGGTGAGAGCAACGCCGTGGCGTGCCAGGCGCGTGGGCATCACGCAGTCGAACATGTCCACGCCGCGCTCAATCATCTCCAGCAGCTGGGTGGGGGTGCCGAGGCCCATGGCGTAGCGTGCCTTGTTCTGCGGTAGCCAGGGGGCTGTGTTCTCGATGGCGCGCAGCATTTCTTCCTCCGGTTCGCCTACGGAAACACCGCCGATGGCGTAGCCGTCGAAATCCATGGCAGCCAGCTCCTCCGCGCAGAGTTTGCGCAGGTCGGCGTACACAGAGCCCTGCACGATGCCGAAATGCTGCTGCAGGCCTGTGCCGCTGGTGGGTTGGTGCTCGTCCACCCACTGCTTGCAGCGCTTGGCCCAGCGCAGGGTGTAGCCCAGGGATTTCTCGGCGTATTTGCGGTCGCAGGGGTAGGGCGGGCATTCATCGAAAAGCATGGCGATGTCGCTGCCCAGGTTGGCCTGGATTTCCATGCTGCGCTCGGGGGTGAGCATCATGTAGGCGCCGTCGATGTGGTTGCAGAAGCGCACGCCTTCCTCCGTAATTTTGCGCAGGCGGGCGAGGCTCCACACCTGGAAGCCGCCGCTGTCCGTGAGCATGGGGCGGTTCCACCCGGCGAAGGTATGCAGGCCGCCGAGGTTGCGTATGGCTTCATCTCCCGGGCGGAGGCAGAGGTGGTAGGTATTGCCCAGAATAATCTGTGCGCCCAGGGCTTCCAGGTCTTCCGGGTGAAGGGTTTTGACGGTGCCCTGAGTCCCCACGGGCATGAAAATGGGGGTGGGCACGTCGCCGTGCGGAAGGTGCAGGGTGCCGAGGCGTGCACCGCTGGGGTCCGTTTTGTGCAGGGTAAAGCTCATGAGTTGCGAACGAATCTGGCAGCGAAGATGGGCTTACCCATGGCCTCCCACTGCTGTTGGAAATCTGTCTTGGGGTAAAACGGGGCGTTCCACTCGGCACGGGAGAAGAGCGGGCTGGCGTCCATCTTCTCGCAGACCCACTGGAAATACTCCTCGTGATCTGTCTTGAACAGCATCTCGCCGCCCTCTGCCAGCGCGCGATGCAGAATCGGGATAAAGCTGTCCTGCACCAGGCGGTTCTTGTGGTGCTTCTCCTTGGGCCAGGGATCCGGGAAGAGGTAGTGCAGGCGGTGGATGCTGCCCGGGGCTACCAGCCACTCCAGGAAGTAGCGGCTCTCGATGCGCAGGCCTCGCACGTTGTCCAGGCCCTGGCGCTCGCTTTCCCTGCACACCTTGCGTATGCGTCCCAGCAGGCGCTCCACGCCCAGGAATTTGGTCTGCGGGTAGTGCTCTGCCATGGCCAGCAGGAAGCCGCCATCCCCGCAACCCAGGTCCACCTCACAGGTCTGCTCGCCACCCGGCCCGAATATCTCGGCCACCGTGTAGCGCCTGAAGTAATCTTCCGGTACGAACGCTGTATTCATCTTGAGCCCGCATTGTAGCAGAAGCCGCGCGGAATGTCAAAGGTATGTTCTGGCATAGATTGTCAAATATTTGCCTCGGGAATCTGATTGTTTTTCGCCGCCGGAGCTGCTCCCTGTGTCTATGGTGATGTATGAAACCTCGACACCTACGCTCCCTGCTGCGTTTCTCGGCAGGTATTGTGGCCTGCGGCTCGATGGCTCAGGCTATTGATTTGCTTCAGTATCCCATTGATACCGATTATTATACACGCCATGTGACAACGGACAACGCCCGAGCCGGGGCGTCCCTGCTGGATGTGGCGTCGGACGCTCCCGTGCTGCCCGGCGAGGGGGATGTGTATCCGGACCTCTCCCGCGTGTTCGATACGATGCAGACTTACCTGGCCGGCGGGGATACCGGTGCGGCAGATGAGCTTGCCGCCCGGGTGGCCGGGGCCGGTGTGGCTAACCTGAATGTGGCCTGGCGCGGGCAGATGGAGCGTCAGCTGCGCGCTATCCGCAACCGCACGATTTCGATGCAGGGAGGTTTGCCCTGCTACTCCCGCGAGCCCAAGGCGCCTATGGCTGAGCCGATGCCTTACACCCTCTGGGCCAATGCCGAAATGGATTACCAGAACCTGCGCGACAAGAGTTCGCTGCCCGGCTACAAGCTGCACAGTATCGGTGGTACAGCCGGTTTTGCCATGCAGGCCGGGCATGATATGACACTTGGCGCCGCCTTCAGCGGTATGGCCGGGCGCCTCAGCTCCAAGGGCTACGGCTCGGATGCCTCCGGTGACCTGGATGCGTACTATGCGAGTGTTTTCCTGCGCAAGGATATGGGCTGCGTGCAGCACACGCTCATAGGCTCCGTGGGCTGGGCGGATATCAGCTTCAATCGCCGTGTCGGTATGCCCGCCGGCGGGTATGAGACACGTGGCACGACGGATGGCCTGGGGATGGGTATCATGTATGAAATGGCACGCTCCTACATGATATCGGAGGATGTGATGCGCCGCGCCTGGTGGCAGCCGGTGTTCAACGTGGCCTATATCCACAGCAAGGTGGACGCCTACACGGAGAGCGGTTCGGATGCCGCCCTGCGTGTCGGCAAGCAGGATAGCAACAATGTCATCTTCGGCCTCGGTGCCCGTATGCAGGGCGTTGTGGGTGAGGGTATCTTCAACACTCCCGCTGTGATGGAGGCGCGTATCCTGGGTAAGGCTATCGCCGGCGGGCGCCGCGGCAAGGCGGATGTGGCTCTGGCCGGGCCGGGCGGCAGCGCCACGGTGCGTGGCTCGGAGAGCAGCGCCATGGGCGTGGAGCTGGGTATGGGCTTCAGTATCCCGCTCGGGAGAAACTACGGCGGCGTCTTCATGGATGTCACAGCCGAGTTCTACGGGCAGCAAAGCTCGGTGAACGGCGTGCTGGGCTATCGCCTCGACTTCTGATTTCTGCCGTACAACAAATGAGCCACCCGTGCCGGAAGGTGCGGGTGGTTTGTTTTATGGGGTGCCGTTGAGGTAGAGAGGCTGGTTGAGCTCGTAGCGGTGCTCTTTGACGTGGCCGCTCAGGATATGCAGGCGGAAGCGGTGCTGCGAGCTGAAGCTTTGGGTGGTTTCGATACCGCTATCTGACTTGTCTTCCTCGGAAATCGGTATGTACTCCTCTTTGCCATCCGGGGATATGGCGGTGATGCCTATCACACGGCGCAGGATATCGGCCGGGCCTTCGATGCTCAGGGTGGAGGTGAGAACTGTCGTCGGGATGGGCTTTTCCACCGGCTCCGGCAGGTCGCCTTCGATGGTATCGAAAGGGGCTTCTTCATCCTCGCCTTGTTCTTCGTCTTCCTCTGCGTCATCTTCTTCGTACTCCTCCGCGGCATTGAGAATGATATTCAGCCCCTGAACAGTGGCCCAGGCGTAGTTCGGCGCCGTCGTTTTGAGGGAGAATGTCTCGGTGGGTTTCATGGAACCGAGGCTGTAGATGCTAAAGCTCAGGGTGCCTTTGAGCTGCAGCTGCATGGTGTCCGGCAAGGTGTTGCAGTACAAGTTCCAGCGCAGGGTGCTCCACTCTGCTGTGAGATGCATGTTTTCCCATTCTCCCGTATGCAGGATTTTTCCGTTGGCATCTGTGAGCGTGCCGTGGAAGCGGGCGTCGCTGAGAATAGGCACATCGTCCTCGTCTTCCTCATCGTCCTCCTGCCAGTGCTGCCATTCGTCGCTTTCGCTTACGGTGTAAGCATCTTCCCCGTATGGCGGTGCCTGCTTCGGTGTGTCGAAAAAGCTGCATCGGGCGCAGAGATACAGAATCATCCGGGCGTCGAAAGCCCTCTCATCGTCCTCGTCTTCCTCCGGCTCGGCCCACTCCGGTACAGTGGGGTGCAGGGATGCGGAGGTGAGTACGAAGGTAGGCGGCGCGGTTTCGGCGCCGAGAGCGGAGAGTGCCAGAAGCGGCAGCAAAAGGGGCGATTTCATAGAGTTGGTATGGGGGTGTTATTTTTTGTAATGTCGGCTTTCTTCGCGTTCGCGCCGCAGCTCCTCCAGCATTTGCTCGGGGTTGTGGAAGGTGGCGTTCACGCGGTCTGTGGCGAAGCGTTGGCTTTCTTTCGGTACGCAGTAGCGGATGAGCAGCAGATTATCGTGGCGTATGGCCTCGATGTCCTCCAGGCTGTCGGCTGTTGCACTGCGGTGGCGGATTCGGCTGTTCAGGCGCTCGGAGAGCATCTGCAGCAGCTCGCTGCGGTGCGCTTCCGACGCTACCTTGGGCAGTGTGTCGATGAGGACGATGATGGCGCTGTCGTCTCCCATGCCTCGGGTCTGTGCCGCAATGTCCTGCACGATTTCCAGATCCCGCTGTTCCGTGTGCATGCCGGTGGTGTTCTGCGGGTCGAGGGCAATGATTTCGCGGCGCAGCTCCGGCATTTCCTTGCGGAATTTGCCGGGCATATTGCGGTAGAAGGCCAGCAGGGTATGGGCTCGCTCTACGCCGCTCTGCGTTTCTGCCTGTTGCAGCAGGCGGGCATTGGCTCGGGCCAGCTCCAGCGGCTGTGTGACGTCTGCCAGCTCGGTGCGTCCGCCTGCAAAACCGCCGATGATGCGCCCCTGTGCGTTGATGACCAGTACCGTGGGGAAGGTGTCCACCTTGTAATACTGCTTCAGCTCGGTGTTCTGCCGGAGCTGTGCTGCCGACATGCCTGCGGTGTTGCGCGGCAGGTCTACTTCCACAAGCACAAACTTATCCCGCGCGTAGTCGTAAAACTCCGGGGTATCCAGCACCCTGCGGCGCATGGTGATGCACCAGCCGCACCAGTCCGAGCCGGTGAAATCCAGCACGATGGGCTTGTTCTCTGCCTGCGCCTGAGCCTGTGCTGCAGCAAAATCCGTGAGCCAGGTGTCTGCGGCGAAAGCGGGGAGGGTGAGAGCTGCGGTGGCCGCTGCGAAAAGGATAGCCGGAACGTTCATGGTAAATGTTTAGCGGGTGTAAAGTACAGAGTCGAAGCCCTCGAAGTGCTCCAGCAGTTCGCGCTGCGGA
Source organism: Akkermansia sp. (assembly GCA_045636905.1). Classification (GTDB taxonomy): domain Bacteria; phylum Verrucomicrobiota; class Verrucomicrobiia; order Verrucomicrobiales; family Akkermansiaceae; genus Akkermansia. The sequence goes on along the minus strand of JAZTYL010000022.1, from coordinate 474,267 downwards.
AACTGCTCCCGGTAGGGCGGGAAGTAGGTGTCAGCCGGCCATTCGCCGTGCACCTCGGACACGTAGATGCCGCGCATGTGCGGCAGCATGAGCGCATATATCTGCGCCCCGCCGATGACCATCACCTCGCTGTCCATGAGCTCCAGTTGCTCCAGCTCAGCAATGTCGTGGATGACGGTGGCGCCTTCTGCCGTGAAGGAAGTATCGCGCGTCAGCACGATATTCTGGCGCCCGGGCAGGGGACGCCCCAGACTTTGCCAGGTTTTGCGCCCCATGAGGATGGGGTGTCCCATGGTGAGGCGCTTGAAGAGTTTGAGGTCTTCGCTCAGGCGCCAGGGCATGGTGTTGTCCAGCCCGATGGCGCGGTCCGCCGCCATGGCAACAACGCCGGTGAAAGTGAGGCTCATACAGAGATGGGGGCTTTGATGTGCGGGTGCGGGTCGTAGTTCTCCAGCGTGAAATCCTCGTAGCGGAAGCCGTCTATCTCCCGTATATCCGGGTTGAGTCGCATGGTGGGCAGGGGACGAGGCTCGCGGGTGAGCTGCAGGCGTGCCTGCTCCAGGTGGTTTTTGTAGAGGTGCAGGTCGCCGAAGGTGTGCACGAACTCACGCGCCTCGTAGCCGCATACCTGTGCCACCATGAGCAGCAGCAGGGCGTAGCTGGCTATGTTGAAGGGGACGCCCAGGAAGAGGTCGCAGCTGCGCTGGTAGAGCTGCAGGCTCAGGCCGTGCTTCTCCCCCTCCTTCTGCGAGGGAATCACGCAGAACTGGTAGAGGCAGTGGCAGGGGGGCAGCGCCATGTTGTCCACCTCCGCCACATTCCAGGCGGTGACAATGTGGCGGCGGCTCCAGGGATTGTTTTTAAGGCCATCGATAAGCTTGGCTATCTGGTCGATGCTGCCGCCTGCGCCGTCCGGCCACTTGCGCCACTGGCTGCCGTACACGGGACCGAGGTCGCCGTTTTCGTCTGCCCACTCGTCCCAGATGCTCACACCGTTCTCCTGCAGGTAGCGCACGTTGGTGCTGCCTTTCAGGAACCAGAGCAGCTCGTGGATGATGGAGCGCAGGTGCAGTTTCTTGGTTGTGAGGCAGGGGAAGCCCCGGCGCAGGTCGAAGCGAGCCTGGCGGCCAAACACGCCGATGGTGCCTGTGCCGGTGCGGTCGTCGCGCCCCACACCGTTGGTGAGCACATCATCCAGCAGCTCAAGGTATTGTTGCATGGCAGCTTGCGGGCTGGGAGATTACAGACCGAGCGCTTCGCGAATCTGCAGCGCGTATTTCTCGGCGCGTTCGGCAAAGCTCAGCTCGGGGTCGCGGTACAGGATGCCGCGGGATACATTGATGACAGGCGGTGCCACACGGGTGCCTCCGGTCAGCGCGCTCAGGTCGCCGCCCTGGGCTCCCAGACCGGGGATGAGCAGGGGAGCATCCGGCAGCTCAGCCATGAGCTCCGTGCTGGCGTTGGTAAGACCCATCACCATGCCGACCTCGGTGGCGGCTCCCTCTGCACGGGCGCGCTCCACCATGTCGCCTACCAGCTGGTATACCTTGCGGCCATCTGCCAGAACGCGGCGCTCGATGTCGGCCGAGCCGGCATTGGAGGTCACTGCCAGCAGGTACACGGCCTTGCCGGGGTGGCTCAGGAAGGGCTCCAGAATGTCGTAGCCCATGAAGGGGTTAAGTGTCACAGCGTCCACCTGCATGCGCTCAAAGTATGCCTGAGCATAGTACTTCTGTGTCTCGCCGATATCACCGCGCTTGGCATCCAGAATCACCGGGATATCTTTTGGCATGTCGGGCAGCAGCTCTTCCAGCACCTTGAGGCCGGGGAGGCCCATCGCCTCGAAATAAGCGATGTTGGGCTTGTAAGCTGCTGTGAAAGGCGCAGTTTCGTACACAACCCTGCGCAGCCAATCGGCCAGTTCGTTCATGTTTTCCGTCTGCGGACGGGGGTCGAGACCCACGCAGAGAGCGGAGCGGGTTGCCTTGATGCGAGCCTGGAGTTTATCGGTGAATTTCATGCTAAGAGCAGAGTAACATATTTTTGTGCAAATTGCAAGTCAAGTCGCGATTTGTACTTGAAAAATCAGAGAGAGCTTGGTAGGATAATCGGGCAATGCTGTTTGAACGGGAACCACTCACGCCCCAGGGGCGCAAGGAAGTGCTGATGCGCCTCTTCGGTGCGGCTGCGAGCCGCGGCGGGGACTGGGCCGTGGCGAACCATGTGCCTGTGGCGGTGTTGGAGGCTCATGGAGAGTTGGCCACGCATGTGCGTTTCTTTCTGGATTCCGCGCGGCACAACCGCACCCTTTCCCGTGAGCAGCAGCGCCTTCTGCACAAAGCGGAGCGCCTGCTGGATGCGCTGCCGGATTCCATCATGAAAACGCTTCCGGCCGGTCCGGAGGACAACTGGCTGCAGCTCTACCGCATGCTGGTGGATATGCACGGCCTGCTGGAGGATGCGCTGCCGGATTTGGATGCAGACGAGTACACCGCACTGGTGCAGAAGATGGTGCAGCTGGCAGAGGCTGTGGCGGCCAGTGCCGCTGTGGAGGTGAGCGCTGCTTCCATGTTTGCCCTGCTTCTGGTACAGGTGCATCTCAACAAATATGAGGCACCCCGCTCCCGCCGCACTCCCGCCCGCCGCAAACGCAAAACTTCCAAATCCACAACTACACGCAAATGAAAGCAGACCCCAACAAAGTAACCTTTGCCCGCCAGCTCTTCGAAAAACTTCGCAAGGGCGATACCTGGACGCCCCGCAATACCATTCTGGCTATCCTGGCGGTGCTCTACATTGTTTCGCCCATCGATATCATCCCGGACTGGTTCCCCATCATCGGTTGGCTGGATGACATCGGCATTCTGAGCGCCGCCCTGTGCATGATTCTGCGCAAGCCCGGCGTCGAAAACAAGAGCAAATAAGCTGCACAGAGCAGCGCGGCTCAGATTTGTTCCAGCCAGGTGTTGAGGATTTCCACCGCAGCGGCCTGGTCGATGATTGGCTTGAAATTCTTAGCCTTTTTGCCTGCCTGGTGGAGCTTTTCCTGCGCCACAGTGGTGGTCAGAAACTCATCCACATATACCAGCGGAAGCTCCGGGAAGCGTGCCGCCAGTTTTTGCCCGAAGGCGCGCACCTTTTCGCAGGCGGTACCCTCCGTGCCGTCCAGCCGGAGGGGAAGCCCGAGAACGAGGGTGCGGATGCCTTTCTGCTGTACCAGCTCGGTGATACGGGCAAGCGGCTCGGTTTTGGCGAGGTGGATACTCTCCACCGGGTGAGCCAGGATGCCGCAGGGATCTGTGGCCGCGATGCCGATGCGGGCTTGTCCGTAGTCTATGCCGAGTGCGGGGTGCATGGTATCAGAGCAGGTTGTCAGGAAGCTGATTCACGACTTTCTTGATGTCGTCTGCGCGGTCTCTGCGGGTCACCAGCAGGGCATCCCCGGTATCCACCACGATGAGGTCTTCCACCCCGACGAGAGCCACGCGTTTGCCGCTGTCTGTAAAGACGATATTGCGGGCGGAATCCAGGGCGCAGAGCGGAGAGTTGGCGGCGTTCTGCTGCTCATCCGTGGGGAGATACTTGCCCACGGAAATCCAGGAACCCACGTCGTCCCAGTCGAATGAGGCCTCGAAGTTCAGCACGCGGTCGGCTTTCTCCATAAGCGCAAAGTCAATGGAGATGGGGGTGAGTGACGGGAACTCGGTGCTGATGAAGCTAGCCGTGTCCTCTGCCTGTGTGAGGCGGTGTATGAAATCCGCCAGTTCCGGTGCGTGGGTCGCCAGCTGGCTGCGCACGTGGGCAACGTTCCAGATAAACATGCCGGCATTCCAGGTAAAGTTGCCCTGTGCCAGATACTCCGCGGCGGTGGCGGCATCCGGCTTCTCGCGGAAGCGCACCACCTCGTAGCAATCGTGTGTCAGCCCCGGGGCCTCCAGTTTGCCGGCTCGTTCGATATAGCCGTAGCTCGGGCATGCCCAGGTGGGGCGAATGCCGATGGTCATGAGGGCGGCTTCGCGCTCTGCCAGGTTCAGGGCATCTGCAGCCAGGCTGCGGAAGGCTGCGTCATCCAGTATGAGCGAGTCGCTGGGGATGATAATCATGTTGGCCTGCGGGTCGCGGGCAGCGATGAGGCCGATACCCAGTGCCACAGCCGGTGCCGTATCGCGGCGTGCGGGCTCGGCCACGATGTTTTCTGCCGGCAGCTCAGCGGCCTGTCGGCGTACTTCTGCTTCCTGCAGGTGGTTGGTCAGGATAAAGATGTTCTCTGCGGGCACCAGGTCGGAGAGGCGCTCCACAGCCTGGCGCAGCATGGTGCCACGACCGAACAGGTCCAGCAGTTGCTTGGGTTTTGCATTGCGCGACAGCGGCCAGAATCTGGTGCCGCTTCCTCCTGCCAGTATCAGTGCATAGTTTGACATCTCCCCGTTAGTATAAAACCCGCCCGTGGAAAATGCAAGGCTTATTTTAGAGCCTTGCCTCCGGGATGCTTGCGGCGGGGGATGAAAAAACGCGCCGCATGCTGAGATGCGGCGCGTGGAAAGATGATGGGAAGCGGTTTTACTTCACCGTCACGGTGCGGGTTTCACCCTTCTTCATTTCCAGCTCGGGGAAGAGGATGAAGTCATTCGTGAATACGGCGTCCGGAGCATCGCAACCGGTGGCTCCCTTACCCGTGGCCGTGGTGGGGAACCAGATACCGAGGCGGCCCTTGTAGTCGCGGGCTGCGGTGATGGTCACGGTCTTGGCATCCTTCCAGTCCAGTGCCAGAGAGCGGGCGGACTGGGTGGTATCCACCGTGGCACTCCAGGCGGGGTCGCCGTAGAAGGCCACCACGTCGCGGTCGTGCACGAGACCATAGGCCTCGCGGGCGCTTACCTTGTTCAGGTCAATGCCGCTCTTCATGACTTCTCGGTGGAAGGCGTAGTCGAGCCCCTCGCTGTTGAACTGCACTTGCAGCAGGCCGGGGAAGAGCTTCTGCGTGTTGTGGAGAATGAACTGGTTGTTCAGGAACCAGGCCTCAGCCAGGGTGGTGTTGTCTGCCATGTCCACAAAGGAACCCAGCGTACCCCAGCCGCCGGCGCCGTACCAGGAGGGCACGGTGTAGCCTACAACCTGGTTGCAGGTATAGGCGGAAAGGGCGGTGATGGCCATGCTCTGGTTCGTGTTGTGGGCATCGCCGAACAGGCAGTTGCCGGCTGCCAGCCACACGCGAGTCTCGCCGTCCGGCTTAATCTCGGTAGCTGCCTTTTTCTTTGCCAGCTCAGCTATGTGGGCAGGGTTGCCGCGCATGGCATGGCTGAGCGGGCGGCCGAAGTCGTGCATCTCGTTCGAGCTGAGCTGGTAGAAGCGGTTGCCGGAGGGGAAGATGAGGCCGCGGGAGAAAGGCATTTCAAGGTTGAACTGCGTGGCGTGGCTGGAGGTGACAACCAGCTGGCTGCGGGCATTGCTCAGGCGGTCCGCAAAGAGGCTCTGCAGGCCGTTCTGACCTTCCGGCGTATCTTTGCCGTAGGTGGTATAGGTCGGTTCCTTGCCGCCATCCTGCTCCAGGACGGGAGCATCTGTCCAGTCGGTGATGCAGTAGCTGTACTCAAAGGGGTGCCAGCCCACATTGGTGGTGCCGAGCACGCGCTTGATGACAAGCGGCTTGTCGTCTGCGGCAATGCGCAGAGCATCCTCCGCGCTGTAGCCGGTCACAATGCCCCACATGCAGTCGCCCCACATGTCATCGTCCACCTTGCGGGCAGCGCGGTGCAGGTTGCTCACAACCTCGCGGCCGACTTCCTGCGGCTGGAGAACGATGGCGGCGTAGTGGGCACCTGCGGCACGCAGCGCATCGGCAATAGCCTGCTCGGTGAGCTTATCCGCAGCAAAAACCTGGGCGCCGGGGTATTTCTTCACCAGAGCGGCGATGACCTTCTGCCACTCGGGCAGCTGTACCGTGGCGGTGGTGGTGAGGATGGTGTACCCCATCTCGGCACCGCGACCGCTTGCCTGCGGCTCCGGAGCTGCCGCGGGGGCAGCAGCTTCCGGCTCTTCTTCCTCTTCCACTGCCGGGGCGGGAACACCGTCCGCCGGTACGGTGAAGAAGAAGTTGGCGTTGTCCTTGCCGAATACCTCGCGGGCCAGCTCCTGAATCTCAGCCAGGGTGATGGAGCGCAGGTCGCTGAGCAGGTCGCGGATGAGGCCGAGCTGCTCGGTGTCACTCTGCAGGCCTGCCAGGCTGGAGCACCAGAAGGAGTTCTGGCGCAGGCTCTTTTCGGCAGAGGAGATAATGGGACGGATGGCGCAGTCGAAATCCTCCTGCGTGATGCTGTTGCCGCTGCCCAGGTCGGTCAGGATGCTGTCTATAGCGGCGCTTACCTTCTCCCGGTTGCCTTTCACACCGGCGCTGACGGCGGTGATGGTGGCGGCGTTCTTCAGCTCCTGGTTGACGGAGAGACGAACGGAGGGAGAGTAGGACTCACCCATTCGGGCACGGATGCCGTCGAAGAGCTTCTCGCGTGCAATGGCGCACAGTACGGTGAGGCGGCGGTTGCGGTGGCGGTCCATGCCATCGCCGGCGGGGCGGACATGTGTTACCAGCGTTTTGTCCAGCGAAGTGGGGTAGGCGAAGAACTCACGCTGTCCCCAGGGTTGGAAATTGACGCTGCGCTGCTCTTCGGTGGGCTCGGTGAACTCGGGGTTACGGGCGGGCATGGCGCCGAAGGTGCGCTCGATGATGGGCAGGGCAGCCTCCAGGTCGAAGTCGCCCACGAGGGTCACCTCGATAGCTCCTTTCTGCAGGAAGGGCTCCATGGCGGCCTTGACATCATCGATGCTGATGGCTTTCACCTGCTCCATGGTGGGCACGTTGAAGCGCGGGTCATTGCCATACAGCGCCTTGGCGGACTGCATGGTGTAGGCACCCTCCGGGGTGGTGGTAAGCTTGCGGTATACGCCGGGCAGCTTGCGGTGCAGCATGCTGATGGCCTCCGGTCTGTAGCCGGGGTGCAGAATGTTGGCGACGATCAGCTTGCACTGCATCTCGAGGTCCTTCTGCGTGGTGCCGCCGGAGAACACGAAGCGGCGGTCGGACACGCCGTAGTTCAGGTCGACATTGTGGCCCATCATCACGCGCTTGAGCTCGTCCAGGTCATGCTCTGCCAGTGCGCTGAGGCGCATGACGTTGTCTGCCACCATGGCGAGGCCGGGAGTGGTGGGCAGCAGCATGGTGCCACCATCCACCGCGGCGGATACGGTGAGCGCACCCTTGCGGAAATCCGTGCGCTTCAGGTTGACGCGCACGCCGTTGGAAAGAGTCAGCGTGTGGACATCCTGGTCTGCAATGTAGTCCTTCTTCACGATGCTGCCGGGCTCGCCGATTTCATTGTAGGCGAACGGCTTGGCGGGACGCAGATCCGGTTTTTCCACGGCTGTGGCAGCCGAGTCCTCGAAGGCCTTGCGCAGGTCGGCCTCCGTGACACCCTCGGGGATGGAGCCGGACATGGTAAGCTTGGCGCGCTTGTGGCTGAATGCGGCTTCCAGCGCGGCGCGGCAGCAGTCCGGATTCTGAGAGATGAGCTCCAGACCGGCCTGCAGCACCTTCATATCCTCTTCCGGTGTGGTGGGGATGGAGCGCTCGCTGAGGCTATCCACCAGGCGTCCGGCCATATCGGCAGCGGGTACGGACTCCCAGGTCTGAGCGGCGTGGGTTATGGCAGAGGCCAGGGCAGAGAGGCTCTCCTGGAACTCGTGGGGCTCGAAACCGTATTGAATGGCCTTGCGCAGTTCCTGCTCCGTGGTGGCCAGGGCGGCCTGCCACTTTTCGGGAGCGGCGGTTGTGGAGAAGCCTACGGCATGTACCAGGTTGAACATATCGCTCTCGGACATGCCGGCACTGTGGAAGGGGGCATCCGCACGCTGAGAAATGCGGCTCAGGCGCATGTTGAGCATCTGGCAGGCCAGCTGCAGCGGGAAATCCTCTACGCGTTGGCGGAAGGTATCCGGCTTGTACTTCCAGGGATTCACCGTGGAAGCCATGATGCTCACAGTAGCCTGTTCCTTGTTGGGCAGCAGACGCTCGCTGGCCCCATCGTTGGTCAGGCTGCCATTGTCCGGGCGGGTGGGGGCAGGGGTGGCCACCATGCTGTCGAAATACTTCTTCACCCAGCTTTCGGCGGTGGCAGGGTCGATATCGCCGGTGATGATGACGGTCATGCGCTCCGGGATGTAGTTCTCGCGGTAGAACTTACGGAAGGCCTCGTAGGGGGCGTGGCGAATCACTTCCTCGCGGCCGATGGGCATGAAGGTTGCCACGCGGGTACCCTCGGCCATCTGGTCCAGCATGCCCAGGGTGGCACGGTAGCTCTCCGAATCGCGGCTCTTGAGCTCGCTCACGATGATGCCGCGCTCGTGGTCGATAGCGGAATCCTCCAGTTTGGCGCCATCTGCAAAGTCGCGCATGATGGTGAGCGCAAAGTCCACCGTTTCTTCCTTCAGGTTCGGCAGGTCGAGCATGTACACCGTGTGCAGCAGGGAGGTGTAGGCGTTGGCATCTCCGCCGAAGCCCAGACCCAGCTTCTGCATGGTGGGTATAAGCTCGCCGCGCTCAAAATTGCGGCTGCCGTTGAATACCATGTGCTCCAGGAAGTGGGCGATACCGCTGGTTTCTGCCTGCTCGTCCAGGGAACCTGTGGCAACGAAGAGACGCACGCTGGCGCGCCCTGCCGGCTCTTTGGTGGGACGGATGATGTAGCTGAGCCCGTTCTCCAGTTTACCCTGTACAATCTGCGGGTCCTGTACAAGCTCCTGTTGGTCGACTGCCGGAGCCTGCAGCACGGCAGGCTGTTCCTGCGGTGTGGCCGGCGGTGCATCCTGCGCAAAGACCGGCGTGGCCGTCACGGCCAGCCCCAATAATGCGGAAGTGGTGCTTCTGTTCATAAAATTCCCTATGCGTGATACCATATCACATAGATAAGGGTTTGTCGAACTTTCTTTTAGTTTCGTTCAAAAATAGTCGGAAAAAATTGCAGCAATGTCAGGATTTAGGACATAGGTTGTACTTGAAATAGGGGGGGGATGGTGCTATAGTGCCGTGCATGCAGATAGCATGTACCAAGGAAGAGCTGCGCACACAGCTGGCACCTGTGCGTGGCAAACGTGTAGTGCTGGTGCCCACGATGGGAGCCCTGCACGAGGGGCATGCCACCCTGCTGCGGCAGGCTCGTACCCTGGCCGGAGCGGAGGGGTGTGTGGTGGCCAGTGTGTTCCTGAACCCTGTGCAGTTCGACAACGCCGGTGACTTGGCAACTTACCCGCAGACCCCCGAGGCCGACCTGGAGACATGCCGGAGCTGCGGTGTGGATGTGGTGTTCATGCCCACGCCGGATGTGATGTACTGCGCGGACCGCTCCATCTCGCTGGAGGAGACGCACCTTTCCGGTGTTCTGTGCGGGGCCAAGCGCCCGGGGCACTTTGCCGGTGTGTGTCTGGTGGTCAATAAGCTTTTCAACCTGGTGCAGCCCACAGATGCCATTTTCGGTAAGAAGGATTACCAGCAGCTGGCGATTCTGCGCCGCATGGTACGTGATTTGGATATGCCCATCACCCTGCACGGTGCCGAAATCGTGCGCGGCGCGGATGGTCTGGCCCTTTCCAGCCGCAATGTGCGCCTGACGCCGGAACACCGCGCTGCCGCACCCGCGATTCGCCGCGCGCTTCTGGCCGCTGCCGATGCATACGGAGCAGGGGCTCCGGCTGCTTCAGTATGTGCGGCTGTGCGCAATACGCTGGAGTCCATACCCGATGTGGTGGTGGACTATGTGGAGCTGGTGGATGCAGAAAACCTGCACGAGGTGCAGGACGAGAGCCGCCTGGCATTGCTGGCTGTGGCCGCTTTCTTCGGCCCTGTGCGCCTGATAGATAACATCGAACTGACTCGCAATATATGATTGTAGCGGAAAATCTGCACCGGAGTTACACCATAGGCCGCAAGACGGTAGAGGTGTTGCATGGCCTCAGCCTCAATATAAAGCGAGGAGAAAAAGTGTTTCTCTGCGGCCCCAGCGGAGCCGGTAAAACCACGCTGATGTACACTCTGGCCGGGCTGGAACAGCCGCAGCAGGGTAAGGTGATGGTGGATGGCACGGATATCTACGCGCTGAATCTGCGCAAACGCGCACTTTTCCGAAACAAGACGATGGGCTTCATCTTCCAGAACTACATGCTCATGCCGGAGCTTACCGCGCTGGAAAACGCCTCCCTGGCTCCGGCTGTGGCAGGCCGCGAGGCCACGGAAAACGTGATGCATTTGCTGGAGCGTGTCGGTCTGGCAGACCGCATGAACCACCTGCCCAACGAACTTTCCGGCGGTGAGCAGCAGCGTGTGGCTATCGCTCGCGCTCTGGCACACAATCCTTCCCTTATCTTTGCAGATGAGCCGACGGGTAACCTGGATTCCCGCAATGGTCGCCAGATTCTCGACCTTCTGTTCGAGCTGGCAGACGAAGGGGGCAAGACTCTTGTCATCGTGACGCACGACTCCCAGATTGCCGCCCGCGGCGACCGTACTCTCATCATCCGAGATGGTGTGGTGGCTCCGGAGTAACCGGGCTCCGACCGAACGTAAAATGTTAAGCCCTGCCGCGGGACACTGTGGCAGGGCTTATTTATTTGCGCGTGGGGCCGCATCTCGCGGCGTCAGAAGTTTATCGGCGCGATTTTTTGCGCTTGCCTTTCTTTCTGGCTTTCAGCTCTTTATCGTACTGCTCGGTCTTGCGGAATACGGAGCTGCGGAATGTGCTTTTGGCAGAAGATTTCTCGTTTTTGAGGGTGAATACCAGGTGGCGATTGTCCTCTATTTCTACGACATCCTCTTCCGATACGAGGAGAAGCGGGTGCTCCGAATCTTCATCGTACAGGTTCATGGCGTAATTGCTGTTCACAAAGTAGTACCGCCCTCGGGTGAAGTTTTCCACATTTTTGGAGCGGTAGTTGTAAGACGGCGTTAAATCCGCCGCAGAGACGATGTAGGCATAATCTCCGCCGAACTCACCACGGGTGGCCAATTCCTTGCGGGCGTTGTCCAACTCCTTATAGTAGGCATTGAGCTTTTTCTTGGCCTCTATGGTGATATTCGGGCGCGGGCGGGTGTTCAGAAATTTCTCGTAATCGGGGGTCAGCTTCTTAACCTCGCCTGCATGAAGTCCAAGTGAGAGAAGCATGCAGGCGACTGCTGTAAGGATGCGTTTCATGGGTAGTTGGGGCGTTGTTGTATCAGAATGGCAGGTCGCCGGAGGGGGCATCCCAGGATGCTCCGGAGCTTGCGGGAGCCACGGGCGCGGTGATGGTGCTGCCGGCGCTGGTATCTACAGTGGGAGAGCCGGAGCTTTTTTCGTAGTCCGGCTCTATATTCACTGCAGCTCGGGGGGCTGCCGACGCAGGTTTTTCTGCGTCGGTTTTGGCGGGGACGTCTCCGTTGGCATCGAAGTCGCTCATGTCAATAAGGTCTTCCTCGCCAAAGGCGTAGCGAGCCAGGCGGGGCATGTTCTTCTTGATAAGCTCGCGCAGGGGTACACGAATCTGCCCTTCGTGAGAGCGCAGGACGATGAGTTTGCCCTCCAGGCGGTAGATGTAGGCGTTGCTGAGAGCCTTGCCACGCGTGGTGACGGCATCGCCGATGGCCATACCGGGCAAGAGGCTGTTGGCAATGGCGCGGCATTCCTTGTCGGCCGTGCGGATTTCGTGCTGCATAGCCAGCACATTGTTGCGATGGCTGTTGATGGAGGCTTCCAGCTTGCTGCACTCGGCCTGCAGGCGGGCCAGTTCGCTGTTCAGATGTGCCAGGCTCTTGGACATGGCAACCTGCTCGTCCGCCTGATAATAGTCGTTCAGCAGTTCATCGTGCTGTTTCTGCAGGCGGGCATTCTCCATGAGGGAAAGCTCCAGGGGAGTGGGCACACGGTAGATATCCATCTGCTGCTTCACGTAGTAACCGCCGCCGCCGAGCACTGCCAGCAGCACGAGTACCAGTAAGGTGTCGAACAGAATGGCACCGAAACCGCCTTTTTTCTTCTCCTTTTTGGGAGCCGCCTCAGTGTCGGTCTCTGCCGGTTCTTTGGCTTTTTCTGTCTGCTCCGGCTGGTCATCGGGCTTTTCTGCGGGCTTTTCCTCTGTTGTCGGTTTGGGCTCTGTCTCCTGGGCTTCCGGGGCTGGTTCCTGTTTTACCGTGCGCGGGCAGAACTCGATATCAGCGAAATCTTCCTCCTCTTCGGGGCTGGGTTTTTGTGTGGAAATACTCATGGCTGTGCGTCTGTGCTGCTGTTTGCAATGGAGTTCTGCATTTCGGCGAAATCCGCGCGGAATGTTTTGAGACGGCTTTCGAGCTCGATGTAGCGGAGGCGGAGGTTGGTTTCTTTGCGGCGGAGCTCCGTTTTACGTGCGAGCGTATCGTTGATAGCCTGGCGCTTATCGTCTATCTGTTCGCGCAGATCGGGTATTTCATCCCCGGCTTCGCGAATGCGCTTCTGCATGTCGCTGATTTTGCTGCGCAGCTGTTCGTTGCTGCTGTCCACGGCGCGCTGGCGCTCCAGATCCGGAGCCTGGGGCTTGCATCCTGTGCTCAGTGTCAGGAAGGCAGCGCTCAATATCAGAGTTGATAAGGAAAAGAGTTTCACGCTCTCTATCTTGCGATAGAACGCTCGAAAGGTCAAGCATGTTTTGCGTCACAATTCACTCGGCTCAGGATTTGGCGCATCCTGTTGCAGGGCGGCCAGGCGCAATACCGCAGCGTCTACTGCCGGCGTGAGGCGCCGGAGTTCCCCGGGGCATACCCAGTCCAGCGCGTCCGATTCATCGGAGATGGCGTAGCTTTCGTGCGGAGCCTGCAGCAGGTAGCGTATGTCGTAGTGCAGGTGTTCCGGCGTGTTTGTGGGGGCGTGGGCCGGGATGGTGTGGATATCCACATCGTATATCTCCGGACTCAATGCCTGTATGCCGGTGATGCCGCTTTCCTCCTGTGCTTCGCGCAGAGCAACCCGCAGGATATCCGCATCTCCGTCCGCGTGTCCGCCGGGTTGTACCCAGAGCCTGAGCTTGCGGTGCAGTGTCAGTAGCGCCTTGTCTCCTCCGGGGTTCAGCAGCCACGCGGACCCGGTGATATGGCCGGCGGCGTGGCTGCGTTCAAAGCAGTCCGGCGTGCTGAGCACAAAATCCAGTATTTGCTGTGCGGTCTCGCGGCGTTGCGGATGCGTGGCTATGTACGTACAGAGCTGCATGCAGAGAGCTTTTCGATGGTCATCCGGGAGGCGCATGCGGCATATTGTAGTGTTTTAAGCTGCGAATGCAAGTCCGGAGTATAAAAAAGTGTATTCATCCTCAGTCGGAGCTTGACATGCTCTGCCTGTTTCCTATAATGATAGCATCACATTATGGCGGTAAGGTTCAGAACACAGCAGGATGTCAATCTCTATCTGCAGAAGCAGAATCGTATCAGGCGTATTTTCGCTGTTTCCCTCGCGCTGGGTCTTGTGTTGTTGCTCGGCCTTGTGTTCTGGTGTGTGAACATTTTTATCGAGGACAAGGGTGAGGCTGCTTTCTTGCTGTATACTCCGGAGAAGGAGGTCGCCGGCCCTGAGCAGCCTCAATACAAGGAGCTGCACAGTAATGTGCGGCCTTCCGCTCCTCGTGTATCCATCATTGTGGCCGATTCGGCATCTGACACCTCGTTCATGACAGATGTGGAAATCGATTCCGAAGGGCTCAGCATGGATGGTGATGCTCTGGGGAGTGGCTTGGGAGACGGGGACGGTCTGGGCGAGGGCTTCGGCCAGGGCGGTGGCTCCGGCATGGGTAGCTCGGAAAAGGCGGAGAATGCTTTTGTGGGCCGCTTCTGGGATATGAAGAAGACGCCGAACGGTGGTCCGTCCAAGATGAAGGATGTAGGCGCGAATCGCGCGGTGCTTTCGACAATCAGCCAATTTTACAATGGCGGTTGGAATACGGGGGTCTTTGCTCCCTATTGCGAGTCCAAGACGCGCTTGTATTCCTCCTGCTTCTACCTGCCCAACTGCATGGACCAGGAGGCCTCCAATGCCTACGACCCCAAGGGCAAGATGGGCTTGAAACCCAGCCGTTGGGTGGCCTTGTATCGTGCTCAGGTTCAGGCTCCCAAGAGCGGCCGTTTCCGTTTTGTGGGCGCTGCGGACTCGCTTATGGCGGTTCGTTTCAACGGGCGCAATGTGCTTGCCTGCGGTTTCCATGATGTGAAGACAGCCGTCTGGAACGGGCTGCATCTGCTCTCCAATCCGGGTGCGTTGAAAGGGAAAGAGGTTATCGCGTACGAGTCCTGCGAGTTCTGGAACGAGCAGTACGGTGGTTTCGTGGCCGGCGAAACATTCGACGTGAAGGCCGGGGAGTGGTACGAAATGCAGGTGCTGATTTCGGAAATCGGCGGTGGTAATTTCGGCTTCTGTCTGCTGATAGATGATGTGGACGAGGAAGGCGGGGCTACCTCTGAGGATGGTAAGCCGCTCTTCCAGTTGTTCCGCACCAGTTTTATCGCCCCCACGGCGGCTGAGGTGTACGAGGGGATTCGTTTCAAGGACATGGAGCTGGCTACAGATCCGCCCTACGACCCGGACAGCATGGTGTGGCCGGCCAAACCCATGAAGGCCGGCAGCAAGGGAAAATAAGTTCTGTCACGATTTGGTGTTGGCAAACACTTCGGACTGTGGTATAAAAGCGCCGTTACTTACAAGATAGGAGGAATTATGCTCGGAAAAATCACTCATACGGTGTTGCGTTTTGCCTGTTACATGTCGCTGTTCTGCTTCTGTGCATTCTTCCTGACCTCGTGCAGTACAATATATAACGTGGTTTCCTCCATCCTGTCCATACCTTTCCGCGTGCTGAACAGTGTTTTGTGATTATGAACGGCAAAAGTATCAGCGCTCTGATGTTGTGCCTGCTCTGTCTGGTGCTGGCTTCCTGCCAGTATCAGTATGTGAGCGGTAAAAAACTCGGTCTGCGCGACTACCCGGATTCGGTTGTTCATATCAGCCAGGTAGATCCTGCCTACCGTCCGTATTTCGATGCTCAGCATGGTTCCAGCTTCTCCCTGCGCGACCAGCGCGCTGCCTTTACCAAGGCCAACGAAACTGCTCGTACACCTGTGACGGAGGCTGCCTATAAGCCGGTCGCTACTGCTTCCCGCGGTAAAAAAACGGCCAAGCGTGGCAAGAAAGTCACGACCCGCAGAAAGGCAACACGTGGTCGCAAGGCTTCATCCTCCTCGCGCAAGGCAGCCAAGCCTAAGAAGTCTTCTTCTCGCAAGAAATCTTCCTCTCGCCGCCGTCGCTGATTATAGCCATGGAAACGCCTCCTCCCACTACTCCTGCTGAGCCTGCCGCTGTTCCGGTTGATACACCGACTCCGAAACCATTGCCGCTCAGGAAACCGGAGCCGCCTGCGGATGTTGAGGTGCAGGGGATACCCGCCGTGCTGGTGTGGTCTCTGGGTGGGATGGCTGTGCTCATGTGCCTCGTAGCTGTTGGTATGGGCCTGTACAGCTACTGGGATTCTCTGGATGTGTGGGTGAAGGCGCTGAGCCTGCTGCTGGTGCCGGTCCTGCTTTGGAGTGGGTATTTTGTTGCTGCTAAGTATGGTTTACGCTCTGCGGAAGTTGCTGCCGTATTTGCCGGCCTGAGCTGGCTGGTGCTGCTGGTTCTGATACAGAGTTGTATCTATGCGCTGCCACTGTGGCAGATGGGAATTATCTTTGTGGGCGGTTTGTTGATATTGCCGCTGCTGCATCCGTGGCGCTCCGCTGTGGTGGCATTGTGTGCCGGGTGGCTGGGAGCCGTTGTGCTGCTGTGGTGGGCTGTATCTCAGGAACACGCCGATATGGGACATGCCTGGCTGTGGGTATGTCTGCTTGCTTCGCTCATGCTCTGGGCTGTCGGAGGTGCCTGGTGTATGCTGACCCGCAGGCGCGGCTATGCGCCCTACAGTAAGTTGGCTCCGGTAGCGTTCACCCTGTTTCTGTGCGCTTTTTATGCGCTGGTGGTCTTTCCTCAGTATTTGCTTGGGGAAGTGGAGCTGAGTGGCTCTGAGTGGGGACTTCTCTCCGCGGTGTGGCTGGTGCCGGTGGTGGTGGCATTGCCGCTGCATGCGCGCTTTGCCCGCCGGCAGAAGCGCGCTGTGTTCACATATTCTCTGCTGGCATTCGGGGGGCTCTCTCTGGTATCCGTGCCTCTGCTGATGCTGGTGAATATGCCTTTTCTCACGGCGCCGTTGGCGTTCCTGTATGCGCTGAGCATCATTTACTACGGCGCAGACTACAAGAGTCCCTGGCTGGTGTTGGCCGGTTGTGTGGCTTTTTTCCTGTCCTCGCTGAGCATCCCGCTGCGTCTGGGGGTGAATCCCCTGGGCAGTGCCTGTATTCTCCTGTTATTGGGCGGCTTGTTCCTTTTCGCCGCGTTCCGCTTGAATGCACGCCGCCGCCGTGTGCTGGTGCAGACTCAGCTGGCACGCAGGAAACAGGAGAACTCCGCACCCCCGGCGCATTAATCCCAGCTTGTCATTTCGCGGAATTGTTCCATGCGCGCGGCTAACTCACTGCGAGTCAGACCGAAAAGTGAGACAGTGCCGAACTTCTCGCACACGGCTGCAGCGACAACCGTTGCCATAGCTACGCCGCGTTTCATGTCTTCCCAGCCGGGACGACCTCCGTTGAGGCAATGCGTCAGGTATCCCGCCAGTGCCCCCATGTAGGAATCTCCCGCTCCGGTAGGGTCTACTGCGTTCACCAGTGGCCAGGCCGGGCAGCGGAACAGGCGCACTTCGCCCGATTCCGTGCGGTGAAAAAGCGTGGAACCGGCACTGCCGTGTTTCACAATGGCATAGCGCGGCCCTGCCTCCAGCAGTTTGTACCCGGCCTCCAGGCTATCCTGAGTTCCGGCGTATTCGCGCGCTTCCTCGTCGTTCATGAGCGCCAGATCCACCATACCCAGCAGTTTGTGCGTATACTCCCGCTCGCGGATAATCCAGCTCTTCATGAAATCTGCCATGCGGAACACAGCACCGCTGCACTGCTCCAGCATGCGGCATTGCAGCGGCGGTGTGACATTGGTGGCCACTGCCAGAGTGCAGGCTCGCAATTCTTCCGGCAGCTGCATGTCCCAGTGCTCCTGCACCCCCTCGATGGTGCTCACCGTGGTGCGGTTGTTCATGTCCTCCTCGTACCGACCGGTCCAGGCAAAGGTCTGTCCCTCTTCCTGTGCCACATGTTTCATACTTACACCGCGAGCCTCCATGGCCAGGCGGTATTTTTCTTCGAAATCCGTACCCACAACACCCACCAGCTCCATGTCAGATGTCACCAGTCGTGCCGCCAGTGCAGCATAAATGCCGCTACCCCCCAGCACAGAGTTGGCGCGACCCGCCGGTGTTATCAGCGTGTCGATGGCTATTGTTCCGTATATCAATGCTTTATCGCTCATGCCTGTTCTCCTTTCAACATACCCAGAAGGGCGGCTTCATCGATGATGCTGATGCCGAGTTTCACGGCCTTTTCTCTCTTACTGCCGCCGCCTTCGCCTGCGACAAGATAACTTGTTTTCTTTGTAACACTTCCGGTCGCTTTTCCTCCGGCTTCAGCAATGAGGCGCTCGAATTCAGGGCGCGGGCGGCTGAGAGCCCCGGTCAGTACAAAGGTAAGTCCGGCAAGCGGTCCGTTTGCTGCTGTGCTCTGCTCGCTGTATGTGGTAGAACTCGGGTTGATGTCCAACGCCCGCAGGGTTTCTGTGACATGTTGGCCGGCTTCCGCTGCGAACCACTCCCTCAGTTTATGGGTGGAAACAGAACCGATGGGGTTGCTGAGTTTCAGCTTGTTGCTGCCATCCGGAAGCAGTGCAAGGAAGCCTTTCTGTTCGTAATTTTCAGCTCTCTGCTGCAGGGTGGTACGCAGCGCGGCACGCTCGCTTTCCAGCGCTGCATGGTCGGCGTCCTTGTTCTGACGGGATTTGGGGTTGAGTGCGTTGTATCTTGCTACGCCCTCTTCCAGCTCCGTGAGAGCCAGCAGGTAGTCCGATGCCGCCAGTTGCTGCAAATCTTTATGGTAAGATGCCACTTCTCTGGCCGTGGTAACGCCGATGCCCGGAATGCCGAAGGCTGTGAGCCAGCGGTCCAGCGGGAGGTTGCGGGCGCGGTTCAGCGCTTCCAGAGCCTTAGCTGCGTTTTTCTCACCGAAGCGGCGCGGTTCTTCTTCCGTACCGAGGTTGAGAGCTCCGAGTTTTTCTACAGAGAGCGAGAACAGGTCGAGCGGAGTGGAGATGTAGCCATTGCGCACGAGCGCTTCAGCCACGGTGCCGCCGAGACTTTCCACATCCAGAGCTTCACGCTTGCAGAAATGCGAGGTTCGCATGGCGGCCTGCGCTGTGCATGTAAAATTGGTACAACGCCAGGCTACCTGACCTTCTTCCTGGGAGATAGGCTCGCCGCAGCAGGGGCAGACGCCTCCCACAGCATCATAGAGGCTGTAGGGCTGAGCATCGGCTGGGCGTTTGTCTTTGTTGACATGAACGATGGCCGGGATGATTTCGCCGGATTTTTCCACCAGTACCGTGTCGCCGATACGGATATCCTTGCGGGAGATTTCATCCTGATTGTGCAGGGTGGCGCGCGAGACAGTTGTGCCGGAAAGAGGCACTGGCTCCAGCTCCGCCACCGGGGTGAGCACGCCGGTGCGACCTACCTGGATGGTGATGCCTCGCAGGATGGTTTCCTTCTGCTCCGGCAGATACTTGAAGGCCGCAGCCCAGCGCGGAGCGCGTGCGGTGGAACCGAGGGATTCGCGCAGGGCGAAGTCGGAGAGTTTGATGACGGCACCATCTGTGCCATAGCCGAGATTGTGTCGCAGGATGTTGATGTCTTGTACAGCTTTACGAACGGCTTCCAGCCCCTCCGCTCGGATGATGGGGGCATTGCAGGGGATGCCCATGCGCCGGAGCAGAGATTCAAAGTCGTCTGCAGAGTGCAGGGGCTCGCCCTCGTATTCGCCTATGCCGTGTGCCAGGAAGGCGAGCGGGCGAGCAGCTACTTCTTCTACATCCAGCAACTTAATGGTGCCGGCGGTGGCGTTGCGCGGGTTGGCCAGAGCGGGCAGGCCTTCGGCATCGCGCTGCTCGTTGAGTCGGTTGAAGTCGGCAAAGGGCATGTAAACCTCGCCGCGTACTTCCAGCACGTTCGGAGCATCCTCCGGTAGTTGCCTCGGAATGCTCTTGATGGTGAGAATGTTGGCTGTAATGTCATCTCCCGTGGTGCCATCCCCTCGTGTGGCGGCGTATGCCAGTCGCCCGTTACGATACATAAGGGTGACGGCGCAGCCGTCGATTTTCGGCTCGATGACGACCTGCGGAGTATCTTGCCCCAAGCTGCGGCAGAGGCGCTTGTAGAAATCTACCAGCTCGGCATCTGTATCGCCCTCACCGGGTTTGTGCTCGAAGATATCGTCGATACTCTGCATGGGGCGCGGGTGGCGCACTTTGCGGAAACCTTCCGTCAGGTCATTACCCACGCGCTGCGTGGGCGATTCCGGGGTGATGAATTCCGGGTGAGCGGCCTCCAGCGCCTCGAGTTCTCGGTACAGAGCATCGTATTCGGCATCCGTTATTTCCGGTGCCGCCTGGGCGTAGTAGAGCTCGTTGTTGCGATTGATGACAGAGCAGAGCTCGGTGTAACGAGCGCGGTCGGCATCGGCTGTGTTTTGTGCAGCAAAATCAAAGAGATCCATAAGCCTTGAAAATTGTATCGGGGTTATTGGCGGCCGGGTGGTCGAATGAACGCAAGCGGTTGTCTGTGAGTTCCTGCAGCAGGGCCACAGCTTGCTCCCAGCCGCGTGAGAGGTGCTCGGGATAATGTGCGTCGGAATTGATGACGATGGGAATGCGTCGCGCGAGCAATTCGCGCAGCAGGGGAATGGCGGGATATTGCTCCGCACAATGCTTGTGCCAGCCGGCAGTGTTGATTTCCACGGCCATATTGCTTGCCTCCAGCGCCTCCAACACGGGGATGTAGTAGTGTAGCAAGTCTCCCTCCGGTACGCGTCCCCAGATTTTCACCAGGTCGATGTGGCCTACGATGTCGAACAAGCCGCTGCGCACCATTTCGGTGATACTTTGCCAGTACAGGCGCCAGTCCTCCTCTGTGTTGCCGGTGATGCTTTTGTTGGCATACAGCGCATCATCCACCGAGCCGAGGTGGGGCAGGTAGTGCACAGAGCCGATGAGGTAGTCCCACTCCCCGTTGTCCCGCAACTCGCGCACCCAAGGCTCGATGCCGGGTATCCAGTCGCATTCCAGCCCGGCCAGGATGCTCAACCCGCTTCCGCTTGCCGCTGCTTTTGCTCGCTGTATCCACTGCCGGTATTCCGGAAGCTCGGCGCAAAGCATACGCCAGTCGTCAAAGGGCTCCTGCTGCGGCGGCATCGGGGCGTGGTCTGCAATGCCGTATGTGTGCAGCCCCAGAGCCAGCGCTCGCTGAACAAAGGCTTCCGGCTCGCCCTTTGCATGCCGGCAGAGCGGGGTGTGGGTGTGGTAATCAGTGCGTTGCATGGGCGGATTGAAGTGCGGTGGCGTATTTGGCCCGATTCTTCTGCCGCTGGTTTTCTGCGTTGTATGCAGCAGGCGACTGACTTATGATTCTGCGGGCTTTCATGCGGACGATATTTCCCCACCATATTACCCGTTTGCCCCGAGGGTGTCAAGGGCATAGTCTGCCCCCGCCAGGGTAAATGCCATTCGCCTTTCACCTGCCCATACCTGCTGGTTCGGCGGTATGGCATTGCCGGATGCTGAGGCCTCAGCGCAGGAAGATGGGCAGGGGATTGCCGGCGTGCTGCCAGCTGTACAGGGCCATGCCGGCATAGAAGGCGCCCAGAAGCACCAGCACAACGTAGAAGTAGTTCACCTGCTGCTGTTTCTGGTTGTAAGCAGCGGCTGCGGCGGCTGCTCGAACACGTGCGGCAGCATCTGCTCCGGCAGGGGCCTTTTTCACGACCTTCTTGCGCACCACTCCGGAGTTAAAGCTCATGCGGATGCTGCCCAGAAGATACTCCACACCGTCTGCCATGTATTCGTTTTCCAGCTTGTTGCCGTTGGAGAAGGTGCCGGTTTCCGAACCGGTATCGGCTATGGCATAGCCATTCTCCATACGGGTGATGCTGCAGTGGTGCTCTGCGAGCCCCTCTGCGTCAGGCAGGGAGAGGCTGCAATCTGCGGCGCGACCGATGCTGTACACGCTGCCGACTTCTGCGGGCAGCTCATAGGTGGTGGTGGTATCTGCGAGTGTGATGGAGATGGAGGCCATGTCTGCTTTTCAGTATGCCACATTCTGCGCAGAAATCAACAGGAAACTTGCATTTTTCCCGTTTTTTGCAGGATTTTTGCGTATATTCTTTCGCTGAGCTCAGAAAACAGACGAAGCCGGAACTAATCCCTTTATCTGCTGTATTTTGTTAGCTGTTTCTGAGCCAGTCGCAGAATTTCTCTGCCCAGGCGCGGGAGATGCCGGGAAGCTCGGCCACTTCTTCGGCGGTACGGCTGCGGAGGTTGGGCAGGGTGCGGAAGCGGGCGAGCAGCAGTTCTTTGCGCTTGGTGGTCATGCCGGGGTAGGCATCGAGGCGGCTTTCGCGGACACGGCGGCGCACTAGCAACTCATTGTAGTTGTTGGCAAAGCGGTGGGCTTCGTCTCGCAGGCGCTGCAGCAGGCGCAGGGCGCCGCTCTCCCTGCTCAGAACGAGCGGGTCGCTGCGGTGCGGGAAGTAGATTTCTTCGTCTCGCTTGGCCAGGCCGACTACCGGCATGTTCTGCAAACCTACCTCGGCCAGTACCTGCATGGCGGTGGAAAGCTGGCCCTTGCCGCCGTCCACTACCACGAGATTCGGCACCGTGATGGGGGCTTTTCCTTCTGCACTGAGCTGCAGCAGCCAGGAATAGGTGTCCACTCCCTCCGGCTTGTTGAAAAGGGAACTGCTTTCGTTGACGATGCGGGAGTAGCGGCGGCGCACAACTTCCAGCATACTGGCAAAGTCGTTCTGGCCATCCACCCCGCGTATGCGGTAGCGGCGGTAGGCTTTGTTGTCCGGTCTGCCATTGGTAAAACGCACCATGGAGGCCACGATGTGGTTGTCGGACAGGTTGGAGATGTCGAAGCACTCCATCACAGCCGGAGGAGTAGGCATGCCCAGTGCTGCCGCCAGCTCGGCAAGGTCGGCGTCCGGATTCACGGTGCCGGGCAGGTCGCTGAGGCCTCGGGCAAAGCGACGAGCCGGTTCCAGCGTTTTGAGGATGTTTTCCCGAATGTCCCGCAGGCGGGCGGCCCGCTCGAAGTCCAGCGCATCGGAGGCTTCCATCATCTCCTGCGTCAGGGCGTCCAGGTGCTCCTTGCGCCCGCGCCCCTCCAGCAGTCCCAGCGCGGTGTCGAACTGCTCCCGATATTCCTCCGGGGATATGCGGCCGATGCAGGGGGCTGAGCAGCAGCGTATCACATCGTCATGGCAGTGGCGGTACTGCTCTTCGCCCGGGCGGCGGCAGGTACAGGTGCGCAGGCGGAAGCGGTGGTTGAGCCATTCCACGGTTTCCTTCAGCGCTGTAGAGTGAACAAAGGGGCCGATGTAGCGCGCCCCGTCATCTTTGCGCAGACGCACCAGGGAGAAGCGTGGCAGCTCTTCCTGTCGGCTGGCCCGCAGCAGCAGATAACGCTTGTCGTCGCGCAGCTGCACGTTGTAGTGCGGGCGATATTCTTTGATGAGCTTTTGCTCCAGGATGAGTGCTTCCTGGTCGTTTCGCACTTCGTAGTAGTCGAAATCTTCTATGGCAGCAATGAGCGCGCGGGTTTTGCTGTTTTCCAGTGTGGCACGCGAGGGCGAGAAGTAGTTGGCGAGTCGGCGGTGGAGGTCCTTGGCCTTGCCGACATAGATGATGCCGCCACCGCTGCCCTTCATGAGGTACACTCCGGGGCGGTGCGGTGTGCTGCGCCATTTCTCCTTGCAATTTGCGGTTGCCACGGCGGCATTGTAACACAGCGCTGCGAGTGAGTCAATGTCATAGATAAGTCTTGCATGCGCGCAAAAATCTGCCATAATGAGCGCTCACGACAATGTTCAATCAGGAAGTCATCACAGAGGCGGAAATCGCCGGGGTTCAGGTGCCGGCAGGCAATGCCGTCATTTTGCCCGAAGGGTCGCGTATTTATATTACCCAGATGCTGGGTAACTCCATTACCGCTGCCACGGATATCGGCTTGGTGCGTATCTCCCGTCATGAGGCGGCGCGTGCCGGTGTTATCGCCCCGGAGCAGGCGGAGGTGCCGCAGGAGGATATGGCCAACCTCAGTCTGGAGGAGAAGGTCTGGAAAGTGCTCGGCGGCGTGTATGACCCGGAGATTCCTGTGGATATTGTGAATCTCGGCCTTATTTACGAGGTGGAGGTGGTGCCGCAGAAAGAGACCGGTGCCTATGTTCATGTGCGCATGACGCTTACTGCTCCCGGTTGCAGCATGGGGCCGCACCTCATGGCTGAGGCCGAAGCCGGTATCTCTGCTCTGGAGGGTGTCGGCGAGGTGAATATTGAGTTTGTCTGGGATCCACCGTGGAACCAGGATATGATGACTGAAGAGGCTCGTATGCAGCTGGGGCTTATCTGATTGCGTTATGTCCAAGATTGATGTGGAGCTCAGCAAGACGGAAATGCACCACCTGGCCGAGATGTGCGCCATGGTGCTTTCTGTGCTGGGGCTGGCAATGCCGGAACTGAAAGACCCGCGTGCCGAGGCCTGGCAGCGTCTCTGCGTGGCCTTGCTCAAGGCTGCCCGCGGTGTACCCTCCATCGGTCGGCACATGGAGCTGAACCCGGACTGCGGATATTGGTTTTTCAAACGTTCCTATGTGGACCATGCGTTTTACTCCGATGTTCTGGAGGAGTTTCGAGATGCTGCGTTCTGGGCAGATTTGGTGAACCGCTGCGCAGAGCAGAGCCTGGTGGAAAACTTTGGGGATGAAGCTGCCAGCCTCATGAGCGATGAGGAACGCGCCGCTCGCATTTCCTCCCTGGAGAAAGCACTCTGGCATGAGGTGACGCGCTACGGCATGGAGCGCCTCGTTTTCATGCTTCCCCCCGGCGAGAGCTGAGGCTTTCCTTTATATATTGGTCGGCAGGCGGAAGAAGCGCTTGGCGTTAGCTGTAGTGGAGGCTGCTATTTCTTCCGGCGAAACACCGCGGAGCTCCGCGATTTTATCCACCACATACTTGGTGCGACCGGGGATGTTGAGTTTGCCACGGTGAGGTGCGGGGGAAAGGAAGGGGGAGTCTGTCTCCACCATGAAACGCTCTGCCGGGCACCAGGTTGCTACAGCCTGCACCTGCTCGGACTTGTTGAAGGTGAGGATGCCGGTGAAAGAGATGAGGCCATCCAGCTCGCTGAAAATGCGCTCGGCCTGAGCACTGTCGCCTATGAAGCAGTGGAACACGGGGCGCACCTTCGGGAAGTTGCGGGCTATGGCAAAGGCGTCCTCGAAGCTGGCCAGACCCACCTTGTCGCGGGTGTGCAGGGAGATGTTGAGCCCAAGCTCCTGTGCCAGCTGGAAGTGGCGTTCCAGGAACATGCGCTGGCGGGCGCGGTAGGCTTCTTCGCTCCAGCCCTCGGGGGCATCCCAGAAGTAGTCCAGCCCCGTCTCGCCGATGGCTGCCTGGGGGTGCCGGCGGCAAAGGTTTTCCATGTGCTCCAGCTGAGCATCACTCACGGCATGCACTTCGGAAGGATGGGCCGCCAGGCAGGACGAAACAAAATCCGGCATGCGGGCTGCCAGGGCAAGCTGGGGCTCCCAGTCGTATGCTGAGGTGCCTTGGGTTACACAATGCCCCACCCCCAGAGCCAGTGATTCAGCTCTCACTTGGTCGAGGTCTCCGTACTTTTCGGAAATGAGGTGGCAATGTGTGTCAATAATCATAACGCGACGTGTTGTAGCACAAGATGCCGGAAAATGCAAGACAAATGGATTGACGCGGGCTCAGCTTTGCGGCAAGATAGGGGGACATGAACGATACGCAGCAACGTGAAATCCTGCAAACTTTCGGCCTGGCGCAGCTGCGTGCCGGGCAGAGCTCCCTTATTGACTACGCTCTGGCCGGTCGCAATACCCTGGGCGTGCTGCCCACCGGACACGGAAAAAGCCTGTGCTACCAGGCTGCGGCTTTGCTGCTGGGGGGCACTTCCGTGGTGGTGAGTCCGCTTATCGCGTTGATGCGCGACCAGGTGCAGGGGCTGCAGGCACTGGGTATTGCAGCGCTGCGTTTCGACTCTACGCTGGAGGATTCTGAGCGTGCTGCGCTGCTGGCAGATGTGGAATCCGGGAGGGTATGCTTGTTGTTTGTTGCACCGGAATCACTGGAAAGTCCGGCCTTGCTGTCGGCTTTGGAGCGCACACAACTCTCTCTCTTTGTGGTGGATGAGGCACACTGCGTATCTGAGTGGGGGCATAGTTTCCGGCCGGATTATCTCAAACTGCCGACTTGGTGCCGTGCGCGTGGGTTCCGCAGTATCATGGCACTTACCGCTACAGCCACACAGCGCGTGCAGGAGGATTTGTGCCGTGCTTTTGATATTGCTCCTCAGTGTGTCGTTGCTCATTCGCCATACAGAGCCAATATTACCCGCTTCGTGGCTGCCCCCGAGGACCGCGAGGCGGCCTTGCTGAGCTTTCTGCAACAGCCGCAGAATCGCCCGGCTATTGTCTACACCCGGACACGCAAGGCTGCGGAGCAGCTCGCAGGCACTCTGCAGCAAGCCGGTCTGAAAGCCGCCGGATACCATGCCGGGCTGAATGCTGAGCTGCGCGAGCAGTTGCAGGATGCCTTCCTTGCCAATACGCAGGACGTGCTGGTCGCGACAATCGCCTTCGGCATGGGGGTGGATAAGCCGGATGTGCGCTCTGTTGTGCATTTCAATGTACCTGGCTCACCGGAATCGTACCTGCAGGAGAGTGGGCGCGCCGGGCGGGATGGCCAGCCCTGCACGGCTATGGTGCTTTTGCATGGCGCGGATATAAGAGATGCCCGCAACCGCATCTGTGCTGCAGAGCCGGATGCCGAGGGGGTGCTGCGTGCTGTTCGCATGCTGTTGCCGCCGGGGACTCGTGCTGTCTCGCTGTGGGAATTGGGAACTACCTGTGATGTGCCGGATGATGTGGCAATGCGGGCGCTGGAGTTGTTGCAGAATGCGGGTGCTGTACAGGTGACAGAGCGTGGATATAAGTATTTCAAGGTGAAGCCCCTTTTCCCGATTGCCACGATAACGGATGGTCGAGAGGCCTCCGAAATCTCCCGCTTGCAGTGGCTGGATAAGCACCGCGAGGGTGAGGTGGAGGAGGCTGCTGCTGCCTGGGATTGCTCTTATGCGGAGGCGATGCAGCAGCTGCGCGAGTGTGAGGCCGCCGGGGAGTGGAAGCTGACCCTGCGCCAGCAGGCGCTGTGTCTGCAGAGCAGGGGCTTGGCAGATGCCCGTGCTGTGGCGGCAGAGCTGAGCCGTGGCTACAGTACTCGCACGGCTGCGGAGCATGAGCGCCTGGAGCTGCTGCTGGATATGCTGCGTGGCGGGCAGGGCTGTATCAATGCCGCGCTGGAGCAATATTTTACCGGGCAGACACGCCCGCCCTGCGGACATTGTGCCGCCTGCCTCTGTTCGTTGCCGGCCTCGGTTCCGGAGGCTACGGCCTGTCCTCCGGCACCGCCTGCTTCGGAGCTGCCGGAGTTTGCCCGCGAGGCGCAGCGTCGGCGTTTCCTGCTGGGACTTTCTTCCCCGGGCAGCATGGCTCGCCGCCTCTGGGCTCACACGCACTATGGCTGCTGCGCCGAGGGGGTGTGGGAAGATTTGTGAGTGGTGCAGGCGGAATCAATTTTCGCGAATCCCGCCATTGAGAATCCAGTAAGATTTTTCGCCGGTGCATTCGCCGCCTCGCACGCGTCCGTCCGGACCTACAAGAAGCCGTATTTCCTCCTCTTCGTGAAGCGTGAATATATAGTTGCCGTGGGGAGTTTGCTGTACGCTGAGAGGCGTTTTGTTTTTCAGGGCATTTTTCATTTCATCTTTCAACGTGAAGCTGCGTTGAAGGATGAGAGCCAGAGCTCCGCGTATCTGCTCCTGCGTAGCCCCCGCTTGTGAGCAATCGTTCAGTGCGTAGGCGGTGCAGCCCAGGTAGATGCGGTACCCTTTCTCCTGTTGAATCCGCAGCAGGGCGGTATAGGCCAGAGCGTACAACAGCAGCATGAGTATGATGCTGTTGCGGTAGGGGTGGCAGTACGCGAGTCTCGGTGCATCGGGTAGTGCATGCTCCGCCGAGATGCCTCCGCGGGGGATGTGCGGCGTGTCGTAGTGCACGCCGTAGCGGTGCGAACAGGCGTTGAACAGGCTTTCCACCGGAAAGCTCTGCCAGCTGGTGTCCGGGTATTGCACCAGTATGTTGCGGCCATTGCTGCGCAGTGTGAGCTTCTGAGAATAGGCGCGGCCGGAATGGGGGAGTAACAGGTAGAGGCTGACCAGTGCTGCCATGCTCAGCATAACCCAAATGTTGAGCTCCGGTACATCCGGGTTCCACACATGCAGGCAGATGTCTGCCAGAAGCAAGGCCAGAGCCAGCAGGGCGTAGCGGCGATTCGTGCGGTGGATGGCACTGCGCTCTGCGTTGCAGATAGCCGCGCGGGCATTATGGCATCCTGCTATGGGTGTGGCCGTTGCCAACTCCTCCGGTGGTGGGAATGAGCTTGCATGTGCGCCCTTTCCGGCATGGCTCTGCAGTACGGAGGTGAGCTTGTACTTGTCTACCGCTGAAAGGTGGCTGATATTCAGCGCAAGCGGTTCGCTGTGTCGGAACATGAGCAGGAGACAGTCGCCTTTTCTCTTGCTGCTTAATACGCTGCTCCAGTGGTGAAATGACAGAGCTTTGCCTTTTTTCAGCAGTAGGCCGCTCTCTGTCGTTGTCAGTGTGATGCTTTCCTCCGTGAGTTGATTTCGCGGGCGGATGGAAAAGCAGGCTGATAAGGACGCAAACCAGAGGCAAGGCGACGAAGCCGCCCCAATGTCCGCAGATTCCATTCATCTGATTGAGCAGTGACGAGGTCGCTGTGACGATGGGAATAATCATCAGGAAGCCCGGAGAGGTGAGGAGTACACGCCAGAAGTACCTGTTGAGTATTTGTGTGGGCAGATTGAAACTTAAGTGTTGGGATTCGTTGGGCACAGGGGTATTCTAGCATACCTGGGGGAGATAGCAAGACATTTTTTCTTGCCTTAAATGCACAAAACAGGTATTATAACGTGCGATGAAGACTCCAATCCTTCAGATGTTGATGTGCACGGCGCTGCTGATGCCGATGGCAGATGCTGCGGATGAGCTGCTGCCCTGGCTGGAGCGCAGCAATGGTGTGTTCTCCCCGCATGAGGCTGCCGCTACCGGTGATATGAATCTTCTGCGTGAGGCGCAGGTGGAAAAACATACGGTTAACATGCCGGACGAGTTGGGAAAAACTCCGCTGGATATTGCAGCCGAGAATGGCCATGCTTCCGCTGTGGCGCACCTCCTTTCCGTGGGCGCCAGCGCAACAGAACAGACATACCGCCTTGCCGCTACGGAGACTGTTCGTGGGCTTATCAAAGGCGCTATGGAGTCTCGCCGCCTGGAGCTGCAGCTTTGCGAAGCGGTGGCCAGTGGCAATCTTCCGGAGGCTCGCAAACTTCTGGCTCTGGGTGTGAGCGCCAATGCGATGTCGCACGACCACCAGATGTCTGTGTTGATGCAGGCCGTGGCTGTCAGCCGTGTATTGATGGTACGGGTCTTGCTGGAAAACGGGGCTGACCCCAACTATGTGAATGTGCAGAGCAAGAGCGTGTTGCATATTGCGGCAGCTCAGTCGACTCCCGAAATTGTAAGCTGTTTGCTGGCAGCCGGGGCTGACCCCATGATGCAGGGCAACAATGGTGCTACGCCTTTGCATGATGCCGTCTGGCAGCGCCGTACGGATTTGGTGAAGGCTCTGCTGCCTGCCTATAAAGCCCAGAACTACAATCCGGATGGCGGGCGAAACGGTACCCCGCTGGCAATGGCTGTTCACAATGGCAGCCTGCCTATTGTGGAGGCGTTTATTGCTGCCGGAACCGACCTGCGCGGTGCCTGTTTTGCGAAAAGCCCCTTGCTTGTCGTAGCCGTACGGGCCGGAAAGGTTGAGATTGCTCGCGCCCTGTTCGAGGCCGGTGCTGATGCAGATGCCCGCGATGAGTCCGGAAAATCCGCTCGGGATTATGCCGCTGTTAAGATGCCTCACCTATTTGACCGCTGATATCTATTGCTGAACATGAAGAAAATCTTATCCTATCTTAGCCTTGTCGTGGCCTGCCTGAGCCCCCTGTCGTTGCAGGCTGCGGTGCCGCAGGGCACAGACCTCAGCTCGCTGAACAGCTCCGCAGATGCGGAGTCCGCCTATCGTAACCGCGAGTTCCGTGCCTACCTTCCCATTGAGTATTTGCGCGAGCATCTGCGTACAAGCAATTATTCCCACTTTGAGAATCCTACCGGCATTTACTTCCGCCGCGGGGAACAGGTGAGAATTACCGTGCAGGGGGAGGTGCCCGCCGGACTTTCTCTCATCATCCACGACTTCGGGAAGGAGGGCGACCACGCCGAGCTGCCCCTTATGGGCGGGGTCAATACCTTTTCCTCTCCCGCACACGGCCTGGCGTATCTGAATTACCGCTCCGAATCGCCGGCGGAAGCACCGGTGCTGCGCGTGCGGATAGATGGTGGCCAGGTGAATGGCATTTTCACACAGTACGATGACGCCGCTACATGGAAACGTTTGCTCGCCAACGCAAAATGCAATATCCTGGACATTGTGGGCGAGCGCGTCCAGCTCGCTTACAATGTGGACGGCCTGCGCGAACAATGCCCGGAACGTGGCCCTGAGCTGCTGGATATCTATGATGATGTCATCCGCATGGAACAGGAAATGCTCGGTTGGGATAAGTATGGTGTACACCCCGGCAACCACATCCACGGGCGCGTGCAGTGGGGTGGCTTCATGCATGCGGACGGCATCGGCTCCGCCTATGTGAACTCCGCGATGCGTGAAGTGGCCAATCCGGATTCTCTGCATAATTCTGTGTGGGCCATTGCACATGAGTTCGGCCATATTAACCAGTGTCGACCGGGGATGATGTGGGCCGGCTCTCAGGAGGTCACAAACAACATCTTCTCAGCCTGGTGCTGCTACAGCATCAACCCTGAAAACTGTCGTCTGGAGCACGAGCGGACGCCCGTCATCGGCTCCCGTACGCCCATGCGCGGTGGCCGTATGGACTGCTACATCAACAACGCCATCGTGAACCGCCAGCTCTGGCAGTTCCAGTCCGGCCCGGACAATGGCTTGCGAAATGTCCCCGGCGCCCGCACGGGTGACCACTTCGTGACGGTAAGCCCCCTCTGGCAGCTCCAGCTCTACATGGCTGTCGCTCGCGATAAGAAGGATTTTTACGCGGATATTTACCACCTGGCTCGTCAGGACGCACCTGATTCGCCGCATGGCAAGCTGCGCCTTCAATTCTTCACTCGCGCCTGCGATGTGACCGGCTGGGACCTCTCGGATTTCTTTGTGAAGGTGGGTATTGTGGCGCCGATGAACCGCTACGTGGAGGATTACTCCTCGCACATGGTTACCATTTCGCCGGAGATGTGCCGCGAGGCCATTGCTCATGCGCGGAAGTATCCCAAGCCGGACAGCTCCGTCATCTACTACATCAATGCCAACAACGTGCACATCTACCGCGACCGCTTGCCTGTACAGGCCTCCCCGGACTACAAGCCGGTTTTCCGCAAGGGCAGTGTCACGATTCCCGGCAGTGTCTGGCAGAACGCCGTAGCCTATGAAGCCTACGATGTGGACGGCAACCTGCTGCGCATCGCGCTGCGAGGGCTGAATCACGAGGATAACGCCACAACGGATCTGCTCTGTCCGCCCGGTACGGTGAGTATCAAAGCAGTGCAGTGGGATGGCACTCGTTTTGACGTCTGGCAGCAGGAGTAAACCCTGAATTGCTCCTTTTTATCCTTCAAACTCCCGATTGTCATGACATTCGGGAGTTTTTTTTGATGAAAAATCATTTTTTTTGCAAAATTGTGCATTAAAATGGGCCTTACGTGCGCCTATATGAGTAAAGAGAATGGAACATGAACTCACAGACGGAGGTTCGGCTTGCCCTGGCACACCTCCCGACTGGAGCGCGTGGCTGGAAGTATACGGCCCGCGGCTCATGCTCTATGCTCGCCAACAGACACGTTGCGAGGCAGATGCTGAGGATGTGATGCAGGAGGCCGTGCTCCAACTGGTGCGCACGGTGGAAAGCGGAAAGTTCGAGGGGGTAGTGCAGCAGTACTTCTCCTATGCTCTGGCCGCTATACGCCACCGAGCCATGGATGTGAGCCGCCGCCGCAAAACGCGCCTGAAGTACGAATTGCTCAACAACGACCTGCAGGCGGAGCACGACAACAATCCCTGGCTTTGCTGTGAGCACGACAATGATGTCTACCGCCGCCATGTCGAGCGCATTCTGCGACGCATGCCGGCCGAGCAGGCTGAACTCCTTCTTCTCAAAATATGGGAAGAGCTTACCCTGCAGCAGATTGCCGAAGTGACCGGTGATGCCCTCTCAACCATCAATTCACGTTACCGACGAGCCCTTACACGTTTCCGCGAAGAATTGGAACAAGACCCTTTACCTGAATAATGAAGAACAACCCAACAGACGATATCCCCGAGATATGCTCAGCCCTGCGTCCGGCTGCTATGCCCGATGCTCTGCGCAGTCGCCTTCTGGCTGCAATAGCCGAGACTCTGGCGGAAGCGCGTGCTTCTGCTTTGAGCCCGACGCCGCTTCGCGCAGAGTTCCGGGCGCAACTCCACGAGCAAATGCGCAGCGAGGCATTGCGTGCACATCGCCGCCGGTATGTGCTGCAAGTGCAATATGGTGCGGCTGCCTGTATTGTGCTCTGTGCATTGGTGGGTAGTCTCTTCTGTATTTCGTCCGGCGCATCCGAAGCCCGCGCAGAGCTGCTTGCCGTGGCGAGCCACTCCGTGGTGCAGCAGGCAGGGAAAACCTATTATCTGGAGACAATGACGATTTCTGAGGACGACAATACGGTGTTGCGCGTCCGTATCCCACAACAAAATAACACACCCCTGCCGGAAGACCTTATCTGATGAACACCCGTGCCACCAGCTTCCTGTGCCTTCTTCTGCTGTTGCTCGTTGCCGCAGCAGGGGAGCTGCGCGCTGCGCAGCCGGCGGCAGGGAGTCGTGTGGTGTTCGGTGTGGTGCCGACTGCTGCTGCAGCAGCAGAGCAGGGCGTGCCGGTGGATAAAGTGGCTCCGGGAAGCCCTGCAGAAAAAGCAGGCCTGCGCTCAGGTGATATCATTCTGCGTATCAATGGCGTGCAGATGTCGGATAAAAACACCATGCGGGATTATGTGGCAAGCTGCAGCCCCGGTGAGGTGCTGCGGGTAAACTACCGTCGAGGAACAGCCGCACGCGTGGCCTTGGTGGAGCTCGACGCCCGCGCTGCCACAGTACCGGCTGCCGCGCCTGCTCAACAACATATCACCGTACCCTATGAGATTCGTGTGCAGATGCGCCAGGCTCGTGCCCGCATTCGCTTCCAGCTGGCTTCGTTGCCCCACCGCATGAAACCCTCCGCTGTGGTGGCCGACCTGCGTGAGCTGCAGAATCTGGCGCTATCTCTGCAGGGCGGAAGCCGCTCGCCGCAGGTATCTGCCGGCGAGGCCGAACTGGAGTTTGCGGATGCCGAGGGTAAATTGATTCTCCACACACAGAACCGCATGCTTACCCTCATTGTGCAGGATGCCGCAGGGCAGGAACTCGCCCGCTATCCCCTCAACTCCCTGCAGGAATGTCGCGCCCTCCCGCGCACCCTTGTCCGCCGTCTACAGGCTCTTTGATATTCCTGTGAACTCTCCTATCCCGGAATAGTTGTCAAGTGTTCTTATTATGTAATACTTGACAAAAAGCGAACAAAAGATGAATATAGCTACTGAATATAAGTAGAAAATAAGCATTGCTGCATAAAAATACTTGACATGTATCAAATGTTCCGATATGGTAATACTTGACAATGGACAAAAAAATGGCAGAGATGATGCAGTTGCTAGGTGTGCCTGTAAAGGTGCATCCGGGGCTGGTGCAACCGATTGGGCTGCCGGTACTGTACGGCATGTTGTTCCGTCTGAGTGAAGTTGAGATTGCCGGACGACGCTGCTTGATGGCGCATGATACCGGAGTGATGCGACTGACGCCTGCCGCTATACGGAAACATACGGAGGTACTCAGAGCCCATTTTGAACTGCCTGTGGTATATGTTGGTGGAGAAGGTGTGGCACATCTGGGACGACGTTTGTCACAGTATGGTGTCGCTCACATTATACCGGGCAAGCGTGTTTTTTTGCCTTTTCTCGGTATGCTGCAGCAAGAGAACATGTCCGGAAGGGTATATAGAGCCTTTCTTGGAGCCGGAGCACAATTGGCTGTACTGGCGTTTTTGTATCACAGAGTGAACATGGCGTGTACGGTGGAGGAGCTGATGGCTGTGCTGAGGTGCTCCCGTTCGCAGGTGGTCAAAATATATCAGGAGCTGGAATACCATGGCTTGGGGGTAAAAGAGAAGTCTGCATTAGGCAAGCGTATGGTGTTTCACTTTGCTGCTCAAGGTCGGAGATTATGGGAAATCGCGCGACCGCTTATGCAGAATCCCTGTATCCGGGAGGTCGGCGTGGAGAAGTTGCCATCCGGTGCGTTACCGGCAGGTATAGACGCGCTGGCGATGTGTTCTGAACTTGCCGAAAAGTCTGTCTCTACGTTTGCCATTTCCCGCAGAGAGTATAACCGAGAGGTGAGTCCGGAGTATCCTCTGAATATTGCTTCATATCGCTTGCAACTGTGGTCGTATGCCCCGGACGCTTTGGTCTCTCAGGATACTCTCTCTCTTATTCTGAGCCTCGAAAATCATTCGGATGTCCGAGTGCAGAGTGCTTTGCAACATCTTATACAGGACTTTTCATGGTAAAGGGGTTACAGAAGTTCCAAGAGTTTTTTCAATTAGATGCGGAACATTTCGTCCTCATTGGCGGTAGTGCATGCGACTTGCATTTTGAGCAGCTCGGGATGAATTTTCGCGCAACTCAAGATCTCGACATTGTGTTGTGTGTCGAAGCTTTGTCGAGCGAATTTGTGGAGAGATTTTGGGAGTTTATCCGTCTGGGAAAATATACAATACGGCAACGGGCAGATGGCAAGAAAGAATTTTATCGCTTTATTGCACCACAGGAAGAGGGGTATCCCCGCATGCTGGAATTATTTTCCAGACGCCCGGATGTGTTGCCTTTTGCCCCGCATATTCATCTTACGCCAATTCCGACCGATGAGGAAATTTCGAGTCTTTCGGCTATCTTGTTGGACGAAGAATACTACCGCTTTATTCTATCTCAACGCCGTAATATAGATGGGCTTTCGGTCGTTTCTCCTGAAGGACTTGTGGTGCTGAAAGCTCGTGCCTGGATGGATTTATGTGCACGAAGAATGGCTGGCCATGCCGTGGATTCCGGGAATATCCGTAAGCATCGTAACGATATCATTGATTTGCTGCCTCTGGTTGTGCCTCGGCCATTGCCTTTGGAATCGGGTATTCGAAAGGATATGGTGGATTTCTTAGCCCTATACAAAGCAGAAAATATTGATTTGAAGAACAGGATGGTTCCTCGCGGGATTACAAAGGATTACCTCATGTCTGTATTGAATATTTTATTTGGAATCTGAGCTTAAGTGGAAATAAGTAGTACACTCACAGAATATCAGGCGCGAGCAGGGGGCGCTTGTGCTCGGGTTTGGTGGTTTTGCGCTGGAGCCGCAGGCGGTAAATGAGAGGGAGGTCGTACTCTTTGCCGCGCAGGGCGGGTGGGATGATAATCTGCCACTCGGTGGCTGCGGGGAGCTGCGGCGCGAGCTTGCGGAGGAGGTCCGGCAGGTCGCTTTCGGCAATGACGCGGTCTCGCACGCGCATGAAATATTCCGGCCCGAGTTCTTCCTCTTCGATAAATCGCGCTTCAGTGAGTGGTTTGTTGAGTCCTTCCATCTGCACGGTGCGGTAGAGGACGCCATTGGGCAGCTTCTGTGTGCCGGGTATCTGTTCCTGCGCTGCAAGAATGTCGGCCGTGAGTCCGGCGTGCTTGAGGCGGGTGAGCTCCTCGCGGGCATCCATGAGATTCATCAGAGCCTCGGAGCGCTCCGAACGGAGTTTTTTGAAGCTTTCCTCTGTCTCGTTGACGTAGGTATCCCACAGTGTTTCAACGCGGGAGAGAAGACGGTCGTCCGCATCTGCCCAGAGGGCGGCGCGGGCACCCTCCAGAATGGTGGCTTCGCGGTCGAACTCCGGGGTACTCATGGCGATAAGCGGAAGAGAGGGCAGCTTGGAATCAAAGTATTTCCGGATGGTCTCCAGCTCCTCGCTCTCCAGACTCTCACGCACGGCAATAATTTCCACGGCCTTGAGACCGAGTTTCTGCGGGTGCTCGCGATCTGCACGGGAGAGCATGTCGGTAGGCAGCAGGAAACGCCAGGCGCGGCCGCGGGGAGCTTCGTACAGGGCATCATCTATGGCCAGCGGGGTACTGCTGACGTACAGGGAAATCTCGCTGCCGGGAACGCGGGCAATGAGTCTGTGTGCCCGGCGGGCGCGGTAGTTGTCTGCTGCGCCCTGAGCGGTGTAGACATCGTATTGCAGCCCGTTGTCGAGTTTCTGCACATCGGGCTGTGCGGCATGAGCCGTCAGGAAATCTGCCTTGGGCAGCTGCGCCAGCACATATTCGCGGCGCTGTCGGTGCAGGGTGGCGATGCGTTCCAGTGTCGCATCCTCTCCTTTTTCCAGCGCGAAACGGAAGCCGGTAAGGAAAAGCTCGCGATTCGGGAGTTTGGCCTCTGCCGGATTCTCCTTTTTGGCGTAGTGGTAGTCGCTCATGAGGTCGACAATGATATCGAGAGCATGGTAGCGGAGCTCTGCATTGTCGCAGCGTTCCCAAACGCTGGGAGCAGGTGCTTCCTGGGCGCAGACGGGGCAGAGGAGCAGGGGTAGATATGGAAGATAACGCGTATTCATGGGCGGTAATATTCGGCTTGAAGCAGGAGTTCTGTGAGTTTGTCGTGCAGGCGTTCGTCGTCTCGCTTGTAGCTGCTGGCGCGCAGGTGGGCATCCGGCACCTCGGGGTGGTTGCTGCGTATGGTAAGGCTGCGCTCGGAGGATTTGATGTGGATAAGTGTTTCACCTGAAGCCAGATACAGGGTGCAGGTGTCGTACTCGTCCTTTTGCGCCAGTTCCTGTTCTGCCAGGCTCAGCATGTGGCGGCGCACGGCGGGGACGTCCACGGTAGCGTTCTCTTCCTGTGGGCAGAGCATCAGGAGCAGGCGGTTGATTTCGCTGTACTGCCTTCTGCTCAGCTCCGGCTGGCCGGGGCGGGCCCCCAGTGTGAGGCTCAGCTCAATCACCTCGCCCAGACGCAGAACGCGCAGTTGCATCAGGTCGCCCGGCCTGGCTTTTTCCAGAAGCGCGGATAAGTCCTCTTTGGTGCGGAGCGTATGTCCACTGATGCTCAGGATGATATCGCCACGTTTCAATACCCCGTCTGCGGGCGTTTTTTCTGCCGTGTAGACCACGCTCAGGCCTGTGCCGGCAGGGATGTGTGCGGCGTAGTGCTCGCGCAGGTAATCAGGTGTCGGCTCAACGCGCACCCCCAGCAGGGGCGGTGGGGTGGCAAAGAGAGTGCCGAGGCTCAGCAGTGGAAGCAGGCAAAGCAGTTTCATGTTATTGTTCAGCTTGTTTTTTGAAAGGTTCGAGGTGGAACCACATTTTTTCCGGTGGCAATGTGGAGGAAATCGTGAGGAAGCCGCATTCTGCATGTCCCTGTTTGAGGATGCAGGCGCGGACTTTGCCGAATAATTCCATATCCGCGGCCTCCAGCGTCCGGGCCATGGGCGATTCTGCGGCGGGGATGCCCGGTGCCAGGTCTCGCTCCAGCTGCAGCAACGCTTCATGTTCTTCCCTGCTCAGAAGATTTTTGTTGATGGGAAGCAGAATGTAGTTGCGGCGCAGCAGATCTCCGCTTTCCGGGTACAGGTCGCGGTACATGTTGAGGGAGGATGCATAACGCTGATTCTGCGGGAGAACATGCAGCACCAGCACCGGCAGCTTGTGCTGAGCAGCCAGTTGAGCGGCTTCCCGTGCAGAGCCGGCGATGAGCGGTGCCGTGGTGCGCAGATTGGCCGGGTTGGCGCAGTATTGCAGAGCGAGCTTCCGGGGCTCTCCCTTCAGCTCCGGCGAGTCTGTGGTGATGGCGCGTACACTGCCGCCCTCCTTGAGGTAGAGCACATAGTTACCGGCGCAGCTGAGGTCTGCATCCGCTCCCAGTACCGTGCCGTTCAGCAGGGAGAGCGGCTCAGGCCTGCGAGCTTGTGCCTGCGGCTGCAGCTGTTCGGGCGGAGTTGTCTTGCCTGGCACCTGTGAGGCCTTCAATCGGTAGTGGGCGATTCTGCTGTGCATTGCCTCAATGTCGGCGTGCTGGAGGACTGTGCCGTATGGTGTCGCAGTGGAGATACCCTCTGCCAGCAGATATTCAGCGGCAAAGGCGGCTTCTTCCCACATGTGCGCGGCGGCATATTGCATCATCATCGCAGGGGTAATGCCGGCGGATTTACCGCCGGAGAGCAGAAGCTCAGCTTTGATAATCTCGTCCGCACGACCTTCCGCCACGGCCAGTTCCTCCAGGCTGCTGCGGTAGGCTGCATCATCGAAACTGCGGTGGACAAGTGCCAGCAGCAGCGCATCCTTATGCAGACGCTCTTTCTGCTGTTTATCCTGGCTCATCAGCGCACAGGCCAGGCGATAGGCAGGGGTGGTGTCGGTATCTTTATCTGCTGCCATGGTGGCAAGCACTTCAGTTGCAGCCTCCGTTTGATTTTCCTGCACCAGCGCACGGATAAGGCGCAGCCCGTTGGTGGCATGTCTTCCGCAGAAGTATTGAGACGGGCATTCGTGCCACTCTGCCACGGCGCGGTGCTGTCCATGGCGGAGCAGGTGGCTCACAATTTCCCCGGCAAGCTCGCTTTCCGGCGCGGATTTGGCCTTGTCCAGCAGCATGCGGACTGCTTCTTCCTTATCCATTGTCCCGCGGAGAATATCGGAGTCGGCCACGGCACCGCTGATTTTGGCGGCGGCCAGCAGGATGTCGCCCAGCTCATCCTCGTGTGCACAGCGGGCCAGGTTCATCTCCGCCTGTAGCCCCATGGCTTCACCGAAGTGTTGCAGAGGAGCTTTTTCCCCTTCGTAGTGGGAGAATAGAGTCAGAAGTGCCTGCGTACTGAATCCCCGCAGCTCGCGCTGGCAGATAATAAGTGGCCAGAGGTGATGGCGGTTGAGCAGGCGAGCCAGTCGGGCGCAGGTTGCCTGCATGGCTGCTGTGTGCTCGTTGCGTTCCTGCATGGCCAGCATCAGGGTGAGGCGGTGCAGGTGCAGAGCGACGGGAGCAGTCAGCGTGTTCTCCCGATGCTCAATGCGGAAGGTGTCATGCTCGCTGTCGTAGGAGATGCTTACGCCGTCTTCCTCCAGCTCCAGAGCAATGCGCAGGTACACCGGCAGGGTGAGATCTCGTACCACCGGGCGCACCGCCGAACATTCGCCCAGCATGTTGCCGAGCAGAGCACCGCGCAGCCCGTGTGTTTCGATATTGCGGAGGCGTTCTTCCAGCGCCTTCAGTTCCGCTTCGGCCGCGGTCTGTATGGTTTCCGGTTTGGTATCCGGCAGACCCAGCAGTGTGGGCGACCACTGGAGCAGTTGCACCGCGGACGCATCCGGCCAGTGGGCCGGGTTTGTTTCCTTACTTACCGGTTGCCAGATGTCGCTTACGGCGCCGGATGCCAGCAGGCAGCGGGGACGCAGTGCTTCCAGCTCATGGGGTAGCTGCGCAACCTGTTCTCGTGTTTCGAGGCCATTGTGGCGCAGAGCCGAGTGGCAGCAGGCTGGGACTTCTGCCAGATAGCCGCCATTCCGGGCAATGCCGCGTCCGTTCAGGTACGCATGCAGGGATTCCGGCGTTTTCTGCAGGAGCTCAAAGCCGAAGAGGCCGAGGTGGCGCGCCAGCGGCAAGGCCTCGGGTGCATTTTGCCACACAAGCTCATGCAGAAGATACATTTCCAGAGCTTCTTTGCGCTCCTGCCGTGCCACCGGCATGCCGTTCATGGCACCGGCTGCCAGCACAAAGGGGCGCAGTGCAGGGTGGCGGGAGAAGATTTTTCCCTCCTGCTCCGGTGTGAGCACAATTTGCTGCATGCCGCGGAACTCCTTGAGGAAAAGTCGCGCGTAGGCCGCTTGTATTTTGCTGCTGTTGCGTACTCCCGCCCAGCGGGAAAGCGCATCCCGCAGCACGCCGATTTCCACTTCTGTGAGTTCCTCATCCTCTGCCAGCCAGAGGTAGATACCCAGCACGATATCCTTGCCCTTGGGGTTGCTTCGCAGGAAATCGCGCATGCGCAGGATGAATCGGCGCCCGGGTTCGCCGGTATGGATGTTCTTTGTTTTCTCGGTCAGCTTGCGGTAGGTCAGCAGAGGGGATATGATGCGGAATTGCTCAGCTGTGTAGAAAAAGCCCGGGGCTTTCATGACGGCGTTTACCCCATCGCGGTCGAGTGCGAGGGCGTAGTAGGCATCGTCATCGTCCGGGTGTTTCAGCAGGTGCTCCAGCTGCTCCTGCGCGCGCACTTCATCGGTAGAGGTGGTGCTCTGCAGCCAGCCGGCTTCCTTGCGGCTTTCGTTGGCAAACCAGTCTGCCGCGGAGATATGCCCGGCACTCGGGGCCGTTACCGAGTCCCCGTACTTATCCAGCAGCAGAGCCTGAGCCTGCGGCAGCAGGGCCAGA
The DNA here is from genome assembly GCA_045636905.1 of Akkermansia sp. Taxonomy (GTDB): domain Bacteria; phylum Verrucomicrobiota; class Verrucomicrobiia; order Verrucomicrobiales; family Akkermansiaceae; genus Akkermansia. The sequence goes on along the minus strand of JAZTYL010000022.1, from coordinate 434,219 downwards.
AATCCGCAACAGATGGCTGTATGTTTGGGTAGCTTGTTCATTGCAGGTTAAAGCTCAGTTTCTCCGGGGCGGGAAAATAATCGTTCCAGATGCTGAAAATATAGCAGTTCGGCGGATTCGGCTCGTTGGAGCGGGCGTAGGGGTGGGGCATGAAGTGAACGCCGTGCGTGATGCCCTGTTGTTCGTCCAGATTGGCTTCTGCAAGCTGTCGCGAGGCGCGGCCGTGAATGCCGGTGTTGTTGTTCGGGGCAAGCTGATGCTCCAGGGCGATGAGGTCGCGCATCATCAGGCCCGGGTAGGTGCCGTCTTCTCCCTTGTAGGCCAGCAGGAACACATGGCGGCGGCTGAGGTGGGCTGCTGCGTAGGGATGGCGCTTCAGGTAATTGCGGAAGTTGGTATCTGTCTTGCTGCCGCGCTGATTCAGGAAAAGCACCACCACGCTCTGCCCGCGGATGGCGGCACAGGCCGCAGCCTCCTGCACACTTTCCGCGATAGCCAGCGGAGCCGGCTCGAGCGTTTTCTGGCGGCGCAGATGTTCGTGCAGCAGGTCGAGTGTCTGCTGACTCACCGGCACGGGGCGCGCATCGAAGCGTTGCCCCGGTTCAAGCGTTTTACGGTACACCGGCCAGTGGCGCAACATGCCGTCCGGCTGCACCAGGTGCACCATCAGGGTGTAGGCGTTCAGCTCGGTTACGGCCTGTATCTTGCAGAGAACCTTGCCGTGGCGCAGTGTCTCCAGTTCGGTAAACTCATTGCCTGCCAGCCATTGGCGTACTGCATTGAGGTCGCTTTCGCTCATGTTGCGAGCGGGTACGCCGAGTTGCAGCCCATCTGTCGTGCGAAGCTGAACTATGGCGTTGCGGCCCCATTCCCCGCGTATGGCCACCACAGCCGCCTGCAGGGGGCCGGAGGGAAGCTGCCAGGTGCGCATGTCACTCGGTTTCAGGTATGGCGGGCTGTTGAGGGAGAGGCGCGGTGCGCCGAACTCTGCCGCTTTGGCAAAGCCTCCGTCCTGAGCCTGCATCATGCCGCTGAGCATCAGAAAACATGTGCTGATGATGAAGAGAAATCGCTTCATTTCGGAAGGTAGAAATAACAGTTGATAAGGTGAATCTCGTTCAGGTGAGCTTCGGGAAGACGACCACCATAGGCCAGTGCCCGCACAATTTTCTTACCGAACTTGTTCTGTTGCTGTAATTGGGGCGCTTGCACATACAAGGCATCCTCGCCGAATACGGCCTGCGCAAACTCGTTCAGGAAATCCACGTAGTTACTGCGGTCGATATGGGGCGGGAAGGTGAATGCCGTTTCCGGGGTGCGGCCATCTCCTGTACCCAAATCATATTTCTTGCGAAACACTGCCAGTGCGGGGGCGGCGGCATCCCAGCGGCTTTGAACCAGATTCTGAATGGAGGGGTGGTTGGTATGGTGCGCCCGGCGGTCGAAGTAGGTGCGGCGATAATAGTCGCTGTACAGGGTGGCCAGGAAATTATCCGGTTTGCGCATCAGGCGTTCCTCCAGATCGCCCAGTTCATAGAAGCTGCGTTCATAGAGGAGTTGCAGATGCGGGCGTGCCGTCACGCACAAGGCGTCAAAATGCATGAGGGCAACAGGGCTCTGCTGCAAGGCTGTGATTCCGGGCTGCGCTTTGTCTATGAGGGAGAAGAGTTTGTCGGCAAAGTCCTGCTCGGTCTTCCATTCCCGAGGATTCGTGTTGCGCCGCAACAAATCAAAGATTTCCTCGACTGTGCGCAGCGTAGCGGCATCGGCCTCGCTCAGCGGGGCTGCTATCTGCGCGTCACTGAACTGTGCTCGGCGGTTGGTCAGGGCCAGATACAGGTGTACCGAGCCATGGCATGCTTTGCCCAGCAACTCATTATTCAGGTCGTTGAATCTCCCTATCGGCATGCGGCGCAGCGATTGACGCAGTTTACCTTTGCCGTAGAGGTCGGTTACAGTGGCTCCGGCCTGCTCCAGAGCCTGTGCTGCGGGGGACATCTGTGCATGTTGCTCGTGCACAGCCTGCACCAACGGGGCTGCGGCATCTGCTGTGGCGGTATCTTTTGCTGCCTCCAGGGCAGCATTGGCTGCGTAGAGAGCTTGACTCATCTGCTCCGCCTGAGCCTGGAATACTGGGAGCTGCTCCGCGTAGGGCAGCGGTGCCTTCTGCTGAGCCATGGCGGCGCAGGCTGCGGCGACGAGGCTGAAAATGAGGGGGCGTTTCATACTTAGTTTTCGTATGGCACGAGGTAGGGAGGATACTGACCGGTGAAGTGGAAGAATTGATGCGGCGGCACTTGCGGGGAGATGTAAATGTAGCGTTCCGTGGCGCTGCCGGGGCGCAGTTCGACTGCCTGCAGGACGCCTCGCGCAAAGCGCGGTGAATAGCGTAATGCTTTAATCAGCTGTGAGTTTTCTGCCGTGGTATCCGGGCAGAAGCGTTGCTCCAGGCGCAGCATGTCTTCGTGTACCTGCGGTGGGTACAAATCCTCGCGGGAGGGAACTACACCACCCTTTACCGGGAAGGTTGGGCAGAACAGGATGTATTTTTTGCTCCATTCTTTCGCTTCCTCGGGGTAGAGTTTCATGTAGCGGGCGACGGCCTGCTGTCCCTCTCGGTTGTGACAGTTCGCGAAGATGGCGATAACCGGCAGCTTGAGCTTGTCTGCCAGCTCCGCTGCTTCCTGCGGAGTGGTGACAATATGGGGCTGCTGCGAATCCTGCACAGCACTGCGGGCGTAGGTCAGAAGGCGTTCACGCTGCTCTTTGATTTTCAGGTTTCGACTGTCCACCGGCAGCACACTGCCGTCCTCGCAGAGCAGGGAAATATGGAACTCGCCGTGGCAGCTCAGGAGTGGTTCTGCCGCAACGGGGCGACACATGATGCTGCGTTCCTCGTATTCGGTGGAGATAAAGTCCAGGTACGGTGCAGAATAAGTGGTGAGCACGAGTCCATTGGCCTTCTGCCATTCTGCCAGGTATTCCGCAGGAGATTCTGCCAGCTCGCTGAGCAGCAGAAGCTTGTATGAGCCATCTGCCAGACGCAGGCGCAGTGCGCGGGGGGTGGTGTGTACGCTCACAAGTTGCCCGTTCAGGCTGCTGCCGTTGCTCAGTTTCCAATCCCGCGTCGGCAGAGCTGCCAGCGGCTCTGCTACGGTGGTGTGAGGCAGCTGAGTTGCCGCCTCTGTTGCAGACTGCGGTGCATTTTCCATTTGCTTGCGGTAGCTGTCCGCCAGGGCGCGGTAGCGGCAGATATCTGCCTGCGTCGGGACAAGCCCATAGGGGGTGGCGGTGGTAAGGCCTTCCGTCAGCAGGTATTCAAAGACAAAGCAGGCTTCGCGCATGCGGCCTTCCTCTGCAAAACGCAGGCCCATCGCCGGTGTGATACCCGCTTCGCGACCATCCGTGGCCAGAAGTTCCGCCTTCATGAGCAGGCCGCTGTCGTTGCCGTGTGCTGCCTGATAGTCCCTGTAGTCTCGGAAAACCTGCTCATCGATGGAGCGATACAGAATCGCCAGCAGCAGGGCATCGTGTCGCAGGCGGGTAGCGCGGGCAGCATCATTCTCCAGCAGAGAGGCGGCGTAACGGCAGGCCGGCGTGGTATCTGTCTGCGGGTCGGCCATCATGCCGCGCAGCAAGGCTTCCGCTTCGGTTCGCTCTCCCTTTGCCAGGAGCGCCTTAACGAGGTGCAGACCGCTTATGGAAAAATCGCGCATGAAGAATCGGCCCGGGCAATCTTTCCAGGCAAGCACGGGCTCGCTCATGCCATGGCGCAGCAGATGCAGCAGGATAGAGCCTGTGACCTGCGTGGGGGAGCCATCGTAGGCGTGTTCCTGCGCCTGCTCCAGAAGCGCCTCAGCTGCGGCTGTGCGCTCCTGCTCAGTGGCCGGGAGAACGCGGCTCACCATGGCGGCGCGGCGCAGGTTGAGTCCCAGCTCATCCTCGTGCCCCATGCGAGCCAGTTGCATTTCGTGGCGCATGCCCATGGCCTCGCCGTATGCCAGCAATTTGTCGTCCTCCCCCTCGTAGTAGGAGAAGAGGTGGATAAGAGCCTGCGGGGAGAAGCCTCGCAGCTCGCGCTGGCAGATGATGAGCGGCCAGAGATCATGGCGGTTCAGCAGCCGGGCCAGTTTGCGGCAGGACGCCTCCAGTTCGGCGCGGTGGCCGCCCTTTTCCAACATGGCAAGCTCCAGAGTGGCGCGGTGCAGGTACTGTGGGACGCAATACAGCGCTTCGTCCACAATGGGGGAACCCGTTTCCGGAGCCGTGCCGTAGATGCGATAACTACCGTCCTCCGGCGAGAAATCCACGGTCACACCGTCTTCCTCGAAACAGAGAGCAATGCGCAGGTATACCGGCGTCATCAGGTCGCGTCTGCCGGGACGCACTCGGTCGCATTCGTACAAAGCTCCGGCCAGCAGTTGCCCCGCGCCCTCGTTGTCGGTAACGCCATCAAAGAGTCGGGTGAGTTCTTCCAGCTCGCGGTCAAAGGCTTGCTGCACTGTGGCAGGTGCGGCGTCTGGCAACCCCAGCAGAGCCGGGGACCACATGGGGAGCTGCACGGCAGAGGCATCCGGCCAGAGGGGGGAGGGGCCTCGCTGCGCGTCTACCTGCACCGGCTCCCACTGCGCATGCTCATTCCCGAGTGCCAGGTGGCAGCGGGGTATGAGCGCCTGCAATTCCGGTGCCAGGTCTTGACTCTGTTGCCGGAGCAGCTCAGCGGCCTCAGCCGTGGTGCCACAGAGGCGGGGACTCAGGGCGGTGAGGCAGCAGTTCGGCACATCCTGTCCCAGTGTCCGGTAGTGGGTGATGCCGCGGTGCTGCATGTACTCGGGCAGGATATCCGGATTCAGCAGCGCCAGGCGATAGCCGGGGTGGTGGGGGTAGACAGCCAGGGCCGCCTGGGTGTTCTGCCAGTAGATGGTACGGAAAGCATGCAGTGAGCGGTTGCTGTCCTGAGCGATGAAAGGGGATACCATTCTGCGCAGGCCCTTTTCTGCCTGGATGAAGGGGGTGAAGTAGCTGCTGTAGAAGCTCATGGCATATTCCGTCTCCGGGTGGAGGGAGATGGGCTTGCCCCCGCGGAAGCCTGCCAGATAACTACGGGCCAGGGCAGAGAATACGAGCTGCGGCGTTTCGGTGCCGCACCATGTTTCCAGTGCTGTACGCAGTACGGCAATTTCCTCCGGCGTGAGCTTCTCATCTTCTTCGAGGCGGCGCAGCAGATTCTGCCGGACTTCGTAACCCTCCAGGCGGCGGCTCATGCCGTTTTCCATCAACCTGCGCAAGCCTTCCACGAACTCCCGGCGTATGGGCAGCTCTCCCCAGGCACAGCGGCGGCGCTTCGTGAAAAGCTCGTAGTAGTTCACCAGCACTCCCTGCACGTCGGTTACCACACCTGGCTCGTGCAGGCTGAAGTACTTGTGAGCGTGCTCGTTGCGTATGGAGAAAGGCTCGCTGAGGGTGAAAAAGGCATCGTTGTCATCCGGGTTTTCCACCAGGTGGTAAAGGAGTTCGGTGCGCTCTGCCTGGCGGGCTGTGGTGTCCTGTCGGAGCCAGTAACGGCGTTCTTTGCCCAAGGGGCCGAACCAGCTTTCCGGCTTCAGTTCACCGGCGGGCTTTGCCGCGTAGTCCGTTATTTGGGGGGAGAAGTCGACGGCACTGAGCGGAATCCGAATACTCAGCAGGAGGAGAAGGGGAAGTTGCAGAAAACGAAGTCGCATGGCAGGAGGAAAAATCAGGGGTTGTTGAGGCCGAACTCGATACTTGCTGCCGGAGTCTTGAGGAATTCCTCCAGCGAATACTCCCAGGCGCGCTGGGCTCCCGGCGCGGGGTTCCGGTAGTTATAGTCCGGTATGGAGCGCCCCCGCAGGTGGGTGGGGCGGGATAATAGCATCATCTGCTCGAAATACTCCGGCATACCTTCTGCCGGGTTGGCATCGAAGCGCCCCGGGTTCATCTTTTCCTGCAGCAGCATCAGCGTGGTAATTGCCTGCTGTACCTCGCCGGACAGGCGGCCATCATCCCCGGAATAGACAAGCAGAAACACGTGTCGGTTGTTCCAGTGAGCACCGGCATAAGGGTGGGTTTCCAGATAGTGGCGGAAGGCCACATCTGTTGCGCTGCCACGGCGGTTCAGATAGACGATATTGATATTCAGGCCATGCATGGCGGAGTAGGCCATGGCCTCGTATTCATCCTCTGCGATGAGGAGTGGCTCATTGGGCCGCAGCTGTTGCTTCTTCAGAAATTCGGTGATTCGGCTGCTGGATTCCGGCGGCATGTAGACAGGCCCCGTTGTGCCCTCCCGCAGCTCCACGGGGAAAACCTCGCGGTTGTTGGTGCTCCAGGTGTGGATGCTGCCATCCGGGCGCGCGAAGCGTACCTTGTAGAGGCCGAAGGAAAAGCCTATGCGCTCGAAGGCGGAGATGAGGCGCACCTTGTGGCTGCCGTGTTTGTAGGTGTTGAGGGTGATGAACCCGTTGTCCCGCATCCATTGCTCGACGGCATCGAGGTCGGCATTTGACAGGGCTCGGGCCGGCACTCGCACGATACGCCCCAGCGGGCTGCGCAGAACGACGCGGGCGTTGTTGCCCCACTCGCCTTCGATGCGGAGCAGCACGGCACGCAGCGGCGGTTCGCCCGCTGGCTTCCACTCGCGCTCGGGAGAAGGGCTGATGTATTTTGGTTCGCTCAGATCCAGACGCGGGGCGCCGAACTCCGCCGCGCGGGCAAATCCTCCGTTGTCTGCCGAGGCAAGACCACTGAGAATCAATAATATGGCAAAGAGATGTTTCATCGCGTAGGGAAGAATCAGTTGCGGGGTTGGATGAAGTAGATTTCCAGCAGGATGACGGGGGCATCCGCTTCCTTGGCATTCAGCTGACACCGGCCCACACAGGCCAGAGCGCGCACGATGGTGCGTCCGCGTTTGTCCTTTTGGGTGAAGTTTTCCGGGTCGCTGTAGAGGCTTGCTTCGCCGAAGACATCGCGGGAAAAAGCATTGATGAGCTCCTCGTAGTTATTCAGACGGGCTTTGGGAAGGCGGATAGCGGTATCCGGTGTGAGGCCGTCTCCGCCGTATGCCTTGTATTTCTTGCGGGTGGCCTGCAGGGCTTCGGCGTAGGCGGCGCGCATTTTGTCGCGAGCAGCCTGAGCAGCGGGGGCATTTGTGTGCTGCATACCGCGGCGGGAGAAGTAGAGGCGGTGGCAGTCTTGCGAGCAAAGGGAGGACAGGAAGGTGTTCGCCTTCAGGAAACAGCGGTCCTCGAACTCTCCGCTGCCGAAATTGCCGGTGCTGAAAAAAGTGCCCGTGTTTTTCTCTTGCCGGAGCAGAAGCTGCTGCCAACGCATGGCCGCTGCAGGGCTTTGCTGCAGCTTGTCTACTCGCGCCTGCAGGGCGTCGGCGCGCTCCAGAAGGGTGGGCAAGTTTTTGCGCAGGTTGGGAAGCTCGCTCAGCAGGGTTTCCAGCTCGCGCAGGGTGGCGGCATCTTCCTCGCTCAGCGTGGCGTTGAGTTGTTCCGGAGTGAACTCCCCACTGCGCCCGGTAAAGACCAGGTAGAGCTCTGCGCAATCGTAACAGGCTGCTTCCTGTATGCGGCGGAGCTGTTGATTATACGCCTCTATGGGCATGCGGCGCAAGTGTTTGCCGAACTTTGCTTTCAGCATGAGCTCGTCTGCGGAAAGCCCGCTGCTCAGCACATTGCCGATAGCTGTTTTCATGGAAGCTTCCGCGTCCTGCACGGCCAGCACAGCCGGCACAGCTGCCTGTGCGCTTGCTTTGTCTTGCACTGCTGCAAGCGTTGCCTCCGCTTGTTTCAGCGTAGCGGCAAAGTCGTGCGCGGCGGTCTCCAGCTGATCGAGGTGTGGAGTCGCGGCTTTGCGGCCGGGGACCGGTTGAAGTAATGCCGCCTGCGGCTCCGCAAACACGGAGGCGCAGCACAGGGCTGTGGCAAGAATAAGCTGTCGGACGCTTCCCATATACCTTTTAGGCGTTTCTCAGGCGGAATTTGTTTCACATTTTTCCCACTTTTTTTCAAAAAAAATGGCTTTTTATCGTCCAGAATCCCCCTTTTAGTGCCTATCGGGGGAACCGACGCACCAAAAGTGAGCAAACAGGAGAAAAATGGAGAGGGAAACGCCGTGCCGGTCAACCCATCCGCCGACTTATTGGAGAATGATGCGCTGGATGTTAACGGGGGCTTCCGTGGCCTGTATGGGCAGCTGGTGGCCACCGGGCAAGCGGAGATAGTAGTTTCCTTCCCGCGGCAGGTTGAAGGTGGCAAACTTACGCATGTCGTCCGCAGCTGTGGGCAGCGTCTGCTCCTCCAGAACCTTGCCGGTGGCATCCACCAGTTGCACGGGAATCTTCAACTCGGTGCGAGGGAAGATATCCAGCATGAGTCTCTGGTGGTCTGCGGGGTGACCGGCTGCCACATACCAGGCCGCGGCGAGCTTGCGATAGCGCTCTGTGACATCCTCCGCCGGTATGGGATTCTTGCGCCTGTCTCCCACGGGGAAGATGAGTTTGCCCTGCGGGTGCTGTGCCACGATACGCTGCCAGGGATGCTTCGGGTCGAGCATGCCGATATTTTCCATGACCCAAGGCGTGTTGAACGCCTTTTCGTTGAACTCAATCATCTCCCAGTTGCCGTCCAGCCATACTTCCGGCCAGGTGTGGTTGCCGCGTATGTGATTCCAGGTGGGCACCCCCACGGCTCGTGCCGGTATGCCGATGGAGCGGAAGGCGCAGACCATGAGGATGGTCTGCCCGGTGCAGGAGATTTTCTTTTCTGCCAGCGCTTCCAGGGCATTCATGTCCTGGCGGCGCCGCTCGGCAGAGTAGTAGGTGCCGGTGAGTTGCGTCATGTTGGCGGCAATGTGCAGCACCGCTTCTCGTGCTGTCTTGCAATCCTTTACGGCAGGCTCAAAGATATCTGCTACCGGTTTGCGCCAGTCGCAGACATCCTCGCTGAGCACGCGGTCGCTCTCCAGGTAGTGAGTACGAATATCCGCCGGTATGTCCTGCTGCCAGCGAGCGAATGCCGGGCAGATAAGAAGGACAGCGGTCAGAAGAAGGAGAAGCTGCTTCATTTCTGTACAGAACCGTAGAGCGTAAAGCCGGTGCATTCATCGATGCGCACGGGAACAATGGTGCCCACCTCAGCAGTGCCGCCTTCGATGATGACGGGCTTATTCTGCGAGGTACGTCCCTGCAGGCGGTCAGGGTTGTTCTTGCTGGGGCCTTCTACCAGAATTGTCTGCTGTGTGCCTACCAGCGCCTGGTTGCGGGCAGTGGCGATGCGGTTCACGCACTCCAGCAGGTCGTGGTTGCGTTCCTCCTTTACACGCAGGCAAATCTGCTCCGCCATGGCGGCGGCAGGGGTGTCACGGCGCGGGGAGTACTGGAAGATGAAGGCGTTGTCGAACTGGATGCGTTCCACGGCTGCCTTGGTCTGCTGGTAGTCCTCGTCCGTCTCGCCGGGGAAGCCGACGATGATGTCCGTGGTGATGGCAAGATCCGGGCGTGCCTCGCGCATAGCCTCACAGAGCTGCAGGTATTTTTCGTTCTTGTAGGGGCGCAGCATGAGCTTGAGGATGCGGTCGCTGCCGCTCTGCATGGGGAAGTGAATGTGGCTGCAGAGCTTGGGCAGGTAGGTATAGGCGTTCACCAGGTCCTGGCGGAATCCAATGGGGTGCGGCGAGGTGAAGCGGATGCGCTCCAGTCCGTCAATTTCATGCAGAGCCTCCAGCAGGCGCACGAAGGCGCCGCGGCCGTTCACTACCGGTTCATCCTTGCCGTAGCGGTTCACAATCTGGCCGAGCAGGGTAATCTCCTTCACGCCACGGGCGACAAGCTCACGTGCCTCCACCAGGATGTCCTCCTGCGGGCGGCTGCACTCGCTGCCGCGGGTGCTGGGCACAATGCAGTAGGAGCACTTCATGTCGCAGCCCTGCATGATGGAGACGAAAGCTGTACAGTTGCCGGCAGGGGGCAGGTGGTCTTTGATGGCATTCTGGAAGCCTTCCTCGTGCTCCACGGCACAGATATGGGCGCCACGGCGGAACGGCTCGGTGATATTCTGTCCCAGGCGGCTGCGCAGCAGGCGGTTGCAGTGTCTGTAGACATTCTGGTACTGGCGGGTGCCGCTCACCAGGTCCAGGCGGGGAATATCGCGGAAAAGGCTGCGCTGGCGGCTCTGGCACATGCAGCCCATGAAACCGTATACCACCCAGGGTTTGGCTGTGGGGCGGGCGCAGAGCAGGCCCATCTTGCCGAGCGCTTTCAGCTCCGCCTTTTCTCGTACGGAGCAGGTGTTGATGAGGATGACATCGGCCTCTGCCTCATCTTTGGTGATGTCGTAGCCACCTGCCAGGAACATGCTCAGCACCTGTTCGCTGTCACGCTCGTTCATCTGGCATCCATAGGTCTTTATCAGTACGCTCGGCATGGTGTGATTGATAAATTGTGCGCGGGAGTGTAGCAGTTTGCGCTTGTTTTTGCAAGCCTTTTATTCGCCAGTAAATTGAATCTCATGCCCTTTGTGAGCCTTGCGGATGTTGCGGATGAATTGTTGTCGGGACGGGAGATTTTTGTAACGCTCGTACAGCTCATCCGGCAGCATCATGACAGTGTTTTCTGATGGCTTTTGTGAGCTTTTTTCAATGCCGGAGAAGCAGGAAATGTGGCAGATTTCTTTGCCTTGGTTATCCAATAGTACAAGGCGGTCTACTATATGGAATGCCCCCGCTGACACAGGAACAATGGGGCTCATACGTTCCCACGAAAGTTCCGGCTCCCCGGATTCGTTTTCTACAACCTTTGTGCCGGTGTAGGGAATTTCATCCCGACTTTTGAGAGGGAGAGGTAGTCCCCGGCTGAGAATGGACTTGAGTTCTTCAAACTCTCGTTTCGACATTTTGGCTCCCTTTGCCGGGGGCAATTCTGCCCCGGTACAGCAGCAATCACCCCGCACGCGGCTGAACTCTGCATGAGCCGCCTTGTTCAGGTCGCGCATGAAATCATCGTATTTTGACCTTTCGCTGCTGCAGTAGTCGGCATAAGCACGGTCATGGGCCTCGGCGTTTAATTGAGTTGCCAGTTGTTCCAGCTGCTCTCTTTCGCTTGTGCAGCTGAGGAGAAAAAGGCAGACAAGAGGAACGATAAATGTCTGTGTATTCATTTCAGAATCTCCTTTATACGTTTATAATCTTTGTCTGATACGATAAGAGAGTTGTGCTGGGTAATAAATGAAAGTTTTCCGATATCCCATTCGTAAACTTTGCATAAAACTTTTCCCTTGGCATCCAGCAGGCTGATGGTCTTTTTGTATGCCGGGGTGATGAAGGCCTGCTCTGTATATTTAAGTGGCTGAACGGTAGAAAGAATGCCTCGAAGTTCGGCCGTCTCCTCGGGCGAGAGTGTATATTCTCGCACCTCCGGAGTACGTGTGCGGATGCGGTGAACCTCTACACGAATGCCGGTGCAGGCCTGAGCGGCTGCGCGTATTGAGTCGGCGTAGGCTTTGTTGACCTGTGCGTCTTTTCGCGGAAGCTCTTTCAGTCGCAAGTGTGCTGTTTCGCTGTGTGGCTTGCCCGTTACCGCTTTGGGTGCCTCTATGCCTTTGGTCGGCAGTTGTTTACCTCGGTTATAGGTTGCCGCTATTGTCGCCTGCTGTTGTTGCTGCATGGAGAGGCCGTAACAGATGTCCCACGGCAGACTGAGTGCAGAAAGGACAATGGTGCCGGGAATATCGATGGCCACAAAGGCCAGGATGGATGCCGGTACGGTCCAGTATCGATGTGGCGAGGGAATAGGTGAACTCAGGTTGATGGGGCGGCTCGCCTCATTATCCACGGTGTACCAGGGGTAGACATGCCGCATTTTTTCCGCTTTCTGCTCAGGCAGGGTGTATGCAGGCAGCGCGTGTGTCTTCTGCCCGGTATCCGGGGAGAAGTAGTATTGCTCCTGCAATACCTCCTCAATTTTGAAATTACCATGCGGCAATTGGCTGAAGGTCGGGTCCTGGATGGTTATGGGATGATTCGGGGAAAGCAGTACCCGCTTGGTTTTCACATATCGCGTGTCGCCTACGCGGTAAGTTTCCCAGTCGGCTGTGTCGATGGGGACAAGGAGTGCTTCGCTTTTTCGGTCGAAGTTGCTGATGGCGCCTGCGACATCCACACGGACACAACCGGTAAGAGCACAGGCGGTAAGAATCAGGAGGGGTAGGGTCGATTTCATAGTGTTGGCAGTTGGTTATTGTTCGTATATTGTCGGGTCCGGGATTCCGGCGGCAGCGAAGGAATCACGGCGTTCACGGCAGGTGGCACATTGTCCGCAGTGCAGGTCGCGCCCGCAGTAGCAGGAGTATGTGTGGGAAAAGTCTACTCCCAGCTCCGCACCGATGGATGCTATCTCGCCCTTGTCGTTGTTTATGAAAGGTCGCAAAATCTGCAGGTTGGCGTAGGTGCCCAGCGAAATGGCCGAGGCCATGGCAGCCATGAAGTCCTCCCGGCAGTCCGGGTAGAGGGCATGGTCGCCGCCATGTGCGGCGATGACGATACCCTCCGCGCCGTTACTCTCGGCAATGCCGGCAGCAATGGCCAGGAAGATGCCATTGCGGAAGGGGACGACGGTCTGCTTGAGATTGTCCTCTGCATAGTCGGCTGTGGGGATGGCGTCTGCCCCGCTGAGCAGTGCGCTCTGCAGGTGGGCGGAGATGCTGCGCAGGTCAATTTCGTGGTAGGGGATACTGAGCTGTTCTGCCTGCCATCGGGCACAGGCGAGCTCACGGGCAGCGTGGTTGCTGCCGTAGTCGAAGGAAAGGGCGCACACCACCTCGTGGTGGCGCTGCGCCCAGTAAAGTGCGGTGGTGGAATCCAGCCCGCCGGAGAGTAGTACGGCTACTTTCATGCAGGGCGGTTTTCGGGCTTGTGCTCGGCGGTGCAGGTGAGCTGGATACCGCCGCGGGCTCCGAACTTGCCTTCCACCTTCATCCATGCCGGGTCAACTGCGGCTACCAGGTCATCCAGAATGCGGTTGACAACCTGCTCATTGAAAGCGGCATAGTTACGGAAGGAAACGAGGTAGTACTTGAGGCTCTTTGTCTCCACCACTTTTTCTGCCGGGGTGTAGGTGATGGTCAGCTCGCAGCTGTCCGGCTGCCCGGTGACAGGGCAGAGGGAGGAAAACTCGTGCGTGGTGAGTGTTACAACGTAGGGGCGCTGCGGGCTGCGGTTCGGGAATGCCTCCAGCTTCGCTTCCTCCGGGGTGCGGAAGAATTCGCTGTGCTTGCCGAGCAGGGAAAGGTCTTTGTTGTCCATGGTTGTTTAAGCTTTGGTGAGTTTGTAGCCATCCTTGCCGTCCTTCATGGCCCAGCCGAGCTCGGCGAGTTTGGCGCGCAGGGCATCAGCTGCAGCCCAGTCCTTGGCCAGACGGGCAGCCCAGCGCTCATCGGCGATGGCCTTGATGTCCTCCGGTACCTCGATGTCGGCATCCGGGTCGGGCAGCTGAAGGCCGAGAGCCTCCATGATGAAGCGGAAGGCCATCCACATGTCGGTAGCGGCGGCAGCGTCCATCTCAGCGGGCTTCACGCCCTTGATGGCGCTGAATACGTGGCCGAGAGCCTCCGGGCCGTTGAGGTCGTCCTCCAGGCTGTTCCAGGCCTCCCGGAAGATGCCCAGAGCAGGGGCTTTCTTCACGAGGTCGCGGTAGGTGGGTTCCTTGGCGGCGCTGGCCTTAGCCAGTTCCTTGTCGAAGCGGCCCAGCTTGTTGAGGGCGCTGGTGGCGTCCTTCATGCCGTTGAGGGTGAAGTTGAGTGGGCGGCGGTAGTAAGCACCGGCCAGCACATAGCGCAGAGCGGCGGGGGTGTAGCCCATCTCCTGCAGCTGGTCGAGTGTGTACATGTTGCCGAGGCTCTTGCTCATCTTGGCGCCGTCCACCAGCAGGTGGGTGACGTGGAACCAGTGGCGGGCAAAGTGACCACCGCAGGCGCAGCGGCTCTGGGCAATCTCGTTCTCGTGGTGGGGGAATACCAGGTCCACACCGCCGGAGTGCAGGTCGAAGGTGTCGCCCAGGTACTTGTGGCTCATGGCGGAGCACTCCAGGTGCCAGCCGGGGCGGCCTTCGCCCCAGGGGGAGGGCCAGAAGTTCGGGCCGTCCTCCGGGCGGCGGGCTTTCCAGAGCACGAAGTCAGCCACGCTGTCCTTCTCGTACTCATCCGTGTCGGCTCGGGTATTAGCTGTTTTGCCGAGGTCGAGGTCCTGGCGGTCCAGGTGTGCGAGCTTGCCGTAGTCGGCGTAGGAGGAAATACGGAAGTAAACCGAGCCGTCATCGCTCTGGTAGGCGTGGTTGGCATCCATGAGCTTCTGCACGATATCCAGCTGCTCCTTGATGTGGCCCACGGCGCTGGGCTCCACGTGCGGGGCGAGGCAGTTCAGCGCTTTGCAGTCGTCGTGGAACTTAGCTGTCCATTTGGCGGTGTATTCCCCCAGGGGCATACCCTGAGCCTGGGAGTTGCGGATGGTCTTGTCATCCACGTCCGTAAGATTGCGTACATGCTTGGTGCGCAGGCCGCCAAGCTCCACGACGCGGCGGAAAACATCCTGCACCACGAAGGTGCGGAAGTTGCCGATATGAGCCGCTGCGTACACGGTCGGGCCGCAACAGTAGAAGCGCAGCTGTTTGCCGTCCTCTGCCTGCACGGGCTTCATAGCCCCCGACTGTGTATCATAAAGGTTTAACATAACACGCCCAGTATGCCTTTTCGCGCGCGCACTGTCAAGTGCTCATGGCGTCAGCAGGCGCCAATTTGTGAATTATGAGCACAGTTTCTCTCGCGTTTGCAAATAGTTGGGGCGCCGCAAACCGTTTTGTCTTTACGGCCGAGGCGCTTTCTGCTACCATGGGGGCATGAGAGCACTTTCTGCACTGTGCATACCGGTTTGTTTTGCCGGTTGTGTCCACGTGGGTACGCCTGCGGGCATCCCTCGTGTTGCTCCGGTTGCGCCGGGGGCACAGGTGGTGCAGGCTCCGGAGGTTGCGGGAAGTTCCGCCCGCTGCACAAGCGACGCTCAGGCTCTCAGCTACGCTCGCGAGCAGATGTCCCGACTGGCTCCTCGTATATCCTTCACCCTTTCCGGGGAGAATACCTACGACCGCGCGTATGCCATGGCGGATACCTTGTTGCGTGGTGGTGCGGCCGTTTCCTTCGGTATCAGCACGCGGGGAAATGAGGTCTTGCTTCTGCCGACTTATGCGGATAATGAAGTGCTGCTGCAGGCTCACCGTTCGCCGGATGCTCGTGCTGCGCTCACGGACAGGCAGCGCCGCGCTCTGGCAGAGGCTGAACGCGTGGTGAGCGATGTGTGCAGCCGCTACGCCTCGGACTATGAGCGTGCTCTGGCATTGCATGATTATCTGGTGCTCAAGTGTTCCTACAAGGAGTCGCTGCAAGGGCACGATTCTGCCAATGCTACGGTGCGCCTTTTTGATACCGGATTCGGCGTCTGTGATTCGTACACTCGCGCTTACAGGCTCATGCTGAATATGGCCGGTATTGAGAACATGTTTGTCTCCGGTGTGGCGCAGGGGGAGAATCATTGCTGGAATCTGGTGAAACTTCATGGCTCATGGGTACATGTGGACTGCACCTACAGTGACCCCATGCCGGATGAAGTCGGCCGTATCTGCCACACCCACTTTGCCTTGCCGGATACCATCATCGCGCACGATCACTCCTGGAACCGTGCGAACTACCCGCAGGCTACCGCAGAGCACCTCTATTATCCCCTCCGTTATGCTCGCTTTGCGACGGTGAATGAACTGGTGGCCTGGGCGGCTTACTACCGCGAATCCGCTCAGTCTCCCTTTATTACCGCTTACGTGGATGAGCTCAACCGCATGGGCCATAATCGCGACGGCGCCCAGCGACTCATCGAGTATGCTCACATGGTAGTAGGGGAGCATGTGATACGCAATTTCGCTCTGGAAGAATACCTGCCAGGTGTCATTGTCTGCAAAACCATGCCCCGTTGAGTTCGGTTTGTCTTAAAGTGTTAAAAACGCTCAGCTTCCGTGTAGGAAACTGAGCGTTTTATTGTACTACCGCAGACGGGACTCGAACCCGTACGAAGGTCGCCCTTCGAGAGATTTTAAGTCTCTTGCGTCTACCATTCCGCCACTGCGGCACTGCGCTTCAGCGGGGAGTATTCAAGCACAATGTGGCAGAGAAGGCAAGCAAAAAGGTGGCGAGCAGGGGACTTATGCCGCAGAAAGTGGCTTATGCGGGCCAGTGCCAGGTGATTTTCTTTTCCACTTCGGGGTGAATCGCGTTGCCGACGGGGCAGGAGCGCACGGCTGCTTCGAGCACTTTGCGGGTATCGTGCGGGAGGTTGTGTGGCATGGTGATGTCCAGCTCCAGGGTTCCGATACCGCGGGGGCCTTCTGTACAGCGGGCTTTGATGCAGGCGCCTTCTGTATCCACACCTTTGCGGGTGGCTGTAAAGGCAAGCATGCTGAGCATGCAGGAGGCAACGCAGGCGGCGAGCATATCCCCCGGGGAGGGATGTTCGCCGCGCCCGCCGATGGCGGCCGGGACATCGGTGGCGAATGTGTCGCCGGAGGGGGAGAAGATGCTGTGGCAGCGCATGCCGCCGGTGAGCATGGATGATGATGTGTATGAGGTATTGGGCATAGATGCAGGCTGCGGGTTGAGGCAGCTTCCCTATTCTAGCCGCCTTATGGGGGCAGTGCAATCTAAAAATCTGACTTTTATGTCTCATCTTGTACTGGACAAACGAGCGGATTTGTGTTTTATTAGGCTCACGTTTTTTACGCACATACCATGAAGTCTTACACCATTTTCCAGAAGTCGGATGACGAGACCGTCAACAATTTCCTTTCCTGGATGCGCAACCAGGAGCGTGGCGTGTACCGCGCAGCTCTGCGTGAGCTCGGCGCCCTCAAGAAGCTGCGCCCGCAGTTCATGCAGCAGAAGCCCGTGGAGGAGCAGTTTGCCTGGATTAAGAAGATGCTGACCTGGAAGCCTGCCGAGACCATCGCCGACCACCTGCTGCAGGTGTGGCTTATCCGCAAGCACGAGGGTATGCTTGTAAGCTTCATCGAGATGCTGGGTATCGAGCACAACGGCCACGGCGTGGTGGATGTGCTGCCGGAGACTCTGGATGCCGACAAGCTGAAGGCTGCTGTGGATGCTCTCTTCGAGAAGTATCCTGCCGGTGCCGTATCCGTGTACCTGCACATGTTCCAGAATCAGACAGAGGAGGGCTGGCCCGAGCTGCAGGCGATTCTGGATACGGACGAGCGCGTGACGATTCGCTAACGCTCACTTACTTGTTCCCCTTGACGGAGGACGAACAATTTATGCTGTTGGCTATGCGCGAGGCCGAGAAGGCCCGCGCGGCCAACGAGGTGCCCTGCGGCTGCGTGATTGTGAAGGATAATCGCGTGATAGCTCGCGGGTGGAACCAGGTGGAGGCCCTCAAGGATGCTACTGCCCATGCCGAGATGCTGGCGTTGACCGCCGCTCAGGCCGCTGTGGGAGATTGGCGCCTGGAGGGCTGCACTGTATACGTCACCAAAGAACCGTGCCCCATGTGTGCCGGCGCTATGGTGCACTGCAGGCCGGACCGCATAGTGTTCGGCATTTGCGACCCGAAGGGGGGCGCCTGCGGCGGGTGGATACACCTGCTGGACTCCAATCCCCCGCTGAACCACAAATGCGAATGCGTGGGCGGTGTGCTGGGTGCGGAGTGTCTGGAGCAGTTCCAGAGCTTTTTCCGCGCCGCGCGAGCCGCAGCTAAGCAGCGCAAGCAATTACTCAGGGAACAGGAGGCTGCCGCAGATGATTCCGCAAATTGAACTTTACCTCAATACAGAGAGGGACTGGGTGAGCGAGGCTCTGCTGGAGCGTTTTGCCGATGCTCTGGAGCGTCTGCTGCCGGAGTTGCTGGCGGCACCGCCCGGACCGGATCATGTGCTCAGCGAGTTGCCCGTGGTGGAGATTGCGGTGGTGGATGATGCCGCGATTGCTCAGGTGCATGCCGAGTTTCTGGATGACCCGAGCGAGACGGATGCCATCACCTTTCCCTACGGCGAGATTCTGGTGAGCTGTGATACAGCTGCTCGCTATGCTGCCGAGCATGGCCTGGAGCCGCGCGAGGAGCTTTTCCGCTATATGGTGCATGGCCTCACGCACCTGCATGGGTATCTGGATTATGAGCCCGCGGACCGCGAAGCGCTTTTTGCCGTGCAGGAACCGCTGGTAGCACGCTACTTTCCGAAATAAAAGCTTGCAATGTCGTGCAGGAACTGCTAGTATACCTGCGCGCAAGTTGCTCCGGTAGCTCAGTTGGATAGAGCACGAGCCTTCTAAGCTTGGGGTCCCGCGTTCGAGCCGCGGCCGGAGCGCTTCCTCTTATAAAAAGCCACTGTTCCGTAAGGGCCGGTGGCTTTTTGCTTTTTCCAGCGTGCCGTAAGGTGTGCGCTTAAAACGACGGGCTGCTCCGGAAAATGTGGAATTGCTGTTTCCGGTAGCAAAAACGCGTCCTCCTGCCAGGGGCGAGGGGACGCGTTTCGGAAAAACGATTAGGTTCGGAAATCAGTGCTTGGCTGTCTGGCGGTGGCGGCTCTGCTGCTGGAGTGCGGCCTGCATCTTGGCGCAGTGGCGGTAGCCTGTGCGGCCCTGCAGGGTGCGCATGCTCAGCTGGGAGGAACCCCACTGGATAATCTGAATCTCCACAACGCGGCGGCCCCACTTGCGCATCAGCTCATGGCTGGGCTGGTAGATGTCGATGGTGCCGGTGCCTACAAGGGCGCTGCCGTAGTCGTCCACCACGTAGATGTAGGGCTGCCCCTTTATCTTGAAGCGAGTCCCCAACGGGTAGACGGACCAATCTGCAGCGGCACTGCGTACCTGGTCTGTGTACTTCAGCGAGGTGCCGATGGCGTTGCGCGGACCATAACCGATGTGGTCGCTCTCCGTATGGGTGTATGCGGTGGTGCGTACAACACGGTTCAGCTGAGCCGGGTGGTAGAGAGGCATGCCATGCTTGTCTCGCCCGAGCTTGGGAAGGCGGGGATTAGGCTTGGCTGAAGGAGAGGGTGCAGCAGGCATCACAAAGCCTTTGCTCACACTCTGAGCCGCTTCTGCACCGGGGGCGCAGAAGGCAAAGACCGCAAGCGCGGCAAACGCGCTCGCAGCAAGTCTTTTTACTGTTATCGTCATGATTGGCGGTATGGTAAGATTCTCACCGTGCGGCCTTGCAGGGCAGCACGTTCACTTGCAGCTGGCGTTAGTTTAACACATGCACCGATATCTTGACAAGCAATTTTTTCCGCTGAACAGCCCGGAAATCGTTATGGAAAGATAAACAAAACACAAAATATGGCACCTTTCGAATAAAACAAGGTGCCATATTTTGTGATTTATTAAGAAAGATTAAACAGTTAATAAATTATTCCTTTTCGAGCGGGAAGGGAGCGAGAGCCCAGTCTTGCTGCTGCATGAGCTCCTGGAAGAAGGCCTTTGCTGCATCTCCGAGGTTGAGAGCAGCGATGTTGACATAGCGCTCTGCTCCGCGGGGATCCGGGGCACTGCCGTGCAGCCCTTTGGCGGTAAGGAATGCGATGTAGACGTAGGCATGCGGAAAGCCTGTGGCAGCGGCTTCCTGCAGAGATTCGATAGCGAGAGTGGTATCCTGCGGTACGCCGAGGCCTTTGTAGTGTGCATAGGCCCGGAGGGCATGTGCGTAGCTGTAGCCTGCACGGGCAGCGTGGGAGATGTAGCGGAGGCCGGTTTCCGTATCCTGCTGTACTCCGTTACCGGTAAGCAACATGAAACCCTGAGCCGCCATGGAAATGTGATCCATCTGTGTGGTGTTGAGCCATGCGAGGTGGGCGTAGGCTTTGGCAGGGTCGCGCTGGAGGCCGAAGTCTCCGTGCAGATAGGCTGTGACGAGAGCTCGGCGGCTCTGGAGGTTGCCCAGAATGCCGGCTGTTCTCAGCATGGAGACGCCTCGGGGAATATCCTGCTGCAGGCCGGTTTTTTTGTGGAAATCGTCCGGCTCGGCAACCAGGAAGCTGCCGTAGACATACATGGCGGCAGGGTTGTAGCGAGCGGCAGCACCGCGCAGCAGGGTGAGACTTTCCACCGGTTTGCTGGTGCTCAGCACGGAGGAGATGGTGTACATGGCGTCTGCATTGCCCAGGGATATGGCTTTGCGCAGCCACTCCATCTGCGTTTGAGAATCCGGAGCGTACTGGCTCATGAAGTAGATGACGAGGTGGTTGCCGCGCTTAATTTCGCCTGCTACTTCCGGGCGCTCAGCATCTGCCCAGCGGCTCATGCGCCCATTCTCCAGCAACCAGCTGAAACGGGTTTCAAAGGAGCCATCTCGCCCGGCCTCCAGCAGCAGTTTGTCTGCGGCTCGTGTGTTGGCCTCGACGCCGATGCCCTTTCTCAGGAAATTGCTGTAGTCCAGCATAGCCGGGGCAAACTTGAGCTCTGCGGCCTTGCGCAGCCAGTTTGCGGCTTCCTGAGCGTTGGTGCTCTGTTTTTTGAGAAGTGCTTCGCGCTGAGCGCCGCGCAGGTAGCGCAGTTCAGGGGAAGCATTGCGCACAGCTGCCATTTTACCAAGGTAGTGCATGGCCACAGGGCTTCCTTCTGCCGCAGCTTTTTCCATCCACAGATCGATGCAGAACTCATTTCCCGTGGCCTCGATGGCAATGGCCAGAGCAGAGCCGGAATTGGGCTCATTCTCCGCAGCCAGTTTTTTGAGTTCCTCCACAAAGCGGCTGTACTGCTCCGGATGGGCATCCGGAGTGGCCCCCTCACCCGTGAGCTGGCCCACGGAGGTGAAATCCGGGCGGTGGCGATCCGTCTCCTTCTTTTTGAGAGAGCGCTCGGCCGGACGGTAGGAAACACGCTTGAGGCCGTTGCTCGGTGCGGGGTCCGCCTGACACGGGGTAAGGATAGCGGCCAGGGCCGTAAGAGTGATGCTGATGAATGGAAGCTTCATGTATCGGTCTGTTTCTGCTGCAAGAGTTATTCTAAAGCCTGCGGCGAGGACTTGCAAGAGAAAATCGCGTCACTCTCGCGGGCTCCGTTTCATTTGGTGTTGACATAAGGCTTCTTAAGCGTATAATAGCGCGCTCAACACAACACAATTGTTATGCCAGACGCCAGATTCCAGCCACTTACCGGTTTCCGTGATTTTGCCCCCCAGGAGTACGCCCTGCGTGCGTACCTTTTTGATACCTGGCGTAAGGTGGCGCATCGTTACGGCTTCGTGGAGTGGGAGGCCCCCACGCTTGAAGCCACTGAGCTCTATCTCAAGAAATCCGGCGGTGAACTTCCCACCCAGCTTTTCCGTTTCACGGACCAGGGCGAGCGCGATATCACCGTGCGTCCGGAGTTGACGGCTTCGCTTGGCCGTATTGCTGCGGCTTACCAGCGTGAGTACACCAAGCCGCTCAAGTGGTTCGAAATCGGTTCCTGCTTCCGCTACGAGAAACCCCAGAAGGGGCGCCTGCGCGAGTTCGTGCAGTTCAATGCCGATATTCTGGGTGAGGCCGGAGAGGGCTCGGATGCCGAGCTTATCGCTCTGGCTATCGACTGCATGCGCGAGTTCGGTTTCACTGCAGATGATTTTGTGGTGCGCGTGTCGGACCGCGAGGTGTGGTTGCGCTATGCCGCTGAGCACGGCGTGCCGGAGGAGAAGACGGGGGATTTCCTGGCCGTTATCGATAAGTTCGAGCGCGACCGCCCCGAGGTATGCCAGGAGAAGCTGGATGCGTTCGGCATGAAGCGTGCGGATCTGGAGGCCTTTATTCAGAACCCGCCTGCCGGGTGTTCTCCGCGTTATGAGGCTGTGCTGGCAGAGCTTGCTGCCCGAGGACTGGCAGACTACGTGAAGCTGGACCTCTACGTGGTGCGTGGCCTGGCCTACTACACCGGGCTCGTGTTCGAGATTTTCGACAAGGGGCACAGCCTGCGCGCCATTGCGGGCGGTGGTCGCTACAACGGCCTTGTCTCCACTCTTTCCAACGGCGCCGTGGATATGCCCGCTACCGGCTTTGCCATGGGCGATGCCGTGATTGCTCACCTCATCGAGGCTTGTCCCGCCGCTCGCGCCCTGCGTGATGCTGCGGTGAAGCCCAATGCCTGCGATGTATGTCTTGTGCTGGCCGCAGCCGAGATGCGCCCGCAGATGCTTGCTTTGGCTTCCTCCCTGCGAGATGCCGGTGTGCGTGTAGACCTGCCGCTGTCTCCCGCCAAGATGGGCAACCAGCTGAAGCGCGCAGAGAAGATAGGCGCTACCTACGCAGTCATCGTGGGAGCCGAATATCCTGAGCTGGAGCTTAAAAACCTTTCCACCCGCGAGTCCGTGAAGACTGATATCGAGGCGCTGCTCGAGGAGCTGCTGCCTGAAGTTGAGTAAATTATAATAATTCGAAACAAAAAACTCCGCAATAAACTGCGGAGTTTTTTGTTTTGGAAGATGGGTAAATATTACGAAGATTGCGACTTTTTATCGTTAAGAAGTCGATCGTATATGAGGCAGAGTTGCTCGATTTTAGTATCCCAACTGTAAAGTTTCTGTTCTTCCAGAATCTGCCGGGACATTTGGAAACGAAGTTCTTCGTTTTCGTAGAGTGTATCCAGCGCCGTTGCAAAATCTTTGTAAATCTGCTTGCTGTTGGTAATGGGAATTTTGATTCCTATACGCTCGTTTACAACCGAGGCAAAACCGCAATGGTCGAGGCAGACGATGGGAAGTCCATTTTGCATGGCTTCCAGCACAACTGTTCCCGTGCCTCCTTCTTTAATACTGGAAACACATAAAACATGGCAACTCTGCATCATCTGATTAATCTTCTGATGAGGCACGGAGCCGTGGAAGATGACCTTATCTGTAATGCCTAGATGCTGAGAGAGTTTTTTCCACTTTTTCCCCATCTCTCCTGAGCCCAGTACGTTCAGTTCCATGGGGTGTCGACACTGAGCTACAGCATGGAGAACAAAATGCAAGGCTTTAAGTGGCAGGAAACCTCCGGCCCAGCAGATTTTCAGCGGTTCTCCCTCTTGTCTTACTGTCGGAACTGCGGTGGATATTGTTTGGGTGCCGACTTCCTGCATCAGCTCTGTGTCTCTGTGCCAGTGTTTTTTCACATCTGCAGCCCCCTCATTATCTGAGACGATGATAACGTCTGCGTTTTTCGGGAGATGCTTTGCCGCGAAACCGAAACGCTTCTGAAGACTGTTGAGAATATTTCTGGCACTGAAGAACAAGATACTATGCAGATTCAGCCCACTCAACAAATTCCAGTTCGTTTGCGTAAAACCTCCCAGAGGTCCTATGACATAAGGTTTGCCCAGCTTCCACAGATATCCGGGCTCGCGGTAACCGACGATAGTAATCTGGTGAACCAGATCAAAATTTTCCTTTATGTCCAGTTCAGCTGCATATTCGTATGCTTTTTTCTGCCATTTTCTGTAAAAATGGTAATAACTGGGAGGGTATATTTTACGAAGAGTAGGGAAGAAGGTATTGGGGATAAAGTGGAATGTTATATTTTGTACAACCTCCGGATGTTCCTGAGAATATTTGTTAATACATTCTTTAAATCCAGCTTCAACAATAGCATGTACTGTGTGAAACTTTGCAATTCTGCATGCAAAATTCCAACCGACTCCCGGTTCTGACCCCCTGTTCGGAGCGCAGGCATAACATCCGAGAAGAATTTTCAGTTTCTTTGCGGGCGGAAACATACGGATTTATCGTTTATTTGTTTATTCTCCCTTCTTTTTGCGCGGCTTTTTGGCGGGCTTTTCCTCGGTGACCTTTTTGCGCGGCGCCGTGCGTTTGTGTGTCGGCTTGGCAGGCTCTGCTGTGAGGTTCAGCTCGGGCTGGGTGGCTTGCGGCTCCGGTTCCGACTCGGGTGCAGGGGGCGGCAGTTCGGCAAAGTCGATACGGTCTGTACCCTCGGGGCGGATGGCGCGCGAGGAGATACCGGCGGCGAGTTCACCGCGCAGAATGGCCTCCGCAATGGGGTCCTCCAGCAGTCGCTCGATAGCGCGGCGCATGGGGCGGGCACCATACTGCGGGTCGTAGCCCTTGTCCACAAGCATGCTCACAACCTCGGGGGAGAGGTCGAGGGTAATCTGCTTGCTGGCCAGGCGCTTAATGAGCTTCTGCGCTTCCAGCACGACTATCTTCTCCAGGTCGCAGCGCTCGAGCATACGGAAGACGATGAGCTCGTCGAAGCGGTTGATAAACTCCGGGCGGAAGTGCTGTTTTGCAGCCTCAGAGATACGCTCTTTCATGGTATCGTAATCCGCCTCCGTATTGTCCATGGCGCCGAAGCCCATGGTTCCCTGGCGGGCGGCCAGGCTGGCGCCGACATTCGAGGTGAGAATGATGATGGTGTTGGCAAAGCTCACCTTGCGGCCGAGCGAATCGGTCATGGAGCCTTCTTCCAGAACCTGGAGCAGGAGGTTCATGACATCCGGATGCGCTTTTTCCACCTCATCGAAAAGAATGACGGCGTAAGGTCTGCGGCGCACCTGCTCGGTAAGCTGGCCGCCTTCATCGTGCCCCACGTAGCCGGGGGGAGAGCCAATCATGCGGCTGGTGCTGAACTTCTCCATGTATTCGCTCATGTCCACCTGGATGAGCGCCTCGGCTGTGCCGAACATGATTTCGGCCAGATTGCGGGCAAGGTAGGTCTTGCCCACACCGGTGGGACCCATGAAGAGGAAGGAGCCGATGGGACGGCGCGGGTCCTTGATGTCTGCACGGCTGCGGCGCAGCGCGCGGGCAATGGCGGAGCAGGCCACATCCTGGCCGATAACCTTGCTTTTGAGCTCCTCTTCCATGCGCAGGAGTTTTTCTGTCTCCTTTTCCTCCATGCGGGAGAGGGGGATGCCGGTCCACTTGGAGATAACGGCCATGATATCTTCCTCCGTAACCTTCTGGCGGGCAGCGTTCATCTGCTCCTTCCACTCGTTCACTTCGGTCTTGAAGCGAGCATCCAGCTCGGCAATGGTATCGCGCAGGGCGGCAGCTTTCTCGAAATCCTGCTCCTTCACGGCGGCCTGCTTGGCTGCTTCCAGCTCACGGCGGGCCTTTTCGCGCTCCTTGAGCTCCTGCGGACGGGTCATCAGCGCGACACGGAGGCGGGAGCCGGCTTCATCCATCACATCGATGGCTTTATCCGGCAGGAAACGCCCCATGAGGTAGCGCTTGGAGAGGTTGGCGGCGGCCTCCAGCGCTTTTTCCGTGTAGACTACATGGTGGTGCTCTTCATAGCGGGGGGCGATGCCTTTCAGGATGAGGAGGGAATCCTCCACGCTGGGCTCGCCTACCTGCACTTGCTGGAAGCGACGTTCGAAGGCGGCATCTTTCTCGATGTGCTTGCGATACTCGTTGAGCGTGGTGGCGCCGATAGCCTGCAGCTCGCCGCGGGAAAGCGCGGGTTTGATGATGTTGGAGGCGTCCATGGTGCCCTCTGCGGAGCCGGCGCCGATGAGGGTGTGCATCTCATCGATGAAGAGAATGATATTTTTCTCGCGCAGAATCTCATCCATGATAGCCTTGAGTCGTTCCTCGAACTGGCCGCGGTATTTTGTGCCGGCTACCATAAGCGCCAAATCCAGCGAGATGAGCTTCTTGCCCAGCAGGAACTCCGGGACATCGCCGCTCACAATCATCTGCGCCAGGCCTTCTACAATGGCTGTTTTACCGACGCCGGCCTCACCCAGAAGCACGGGGTTGTTTTTTGTGCGGCGGCAGAGAATCTGAATCACTCGCTCCATTTCAGCACGTCGACCGATGACGGGGTCCAGCTCACCGCGAGCGGCTCGCTCCGTGAGGTCTCGGCCGAAGGCCTTGAGCGCGGGGGTGCGGGTGCGGCCTTCTGCCGTGCCATTGTTGCCGCTGCCGACAGTGTGGGAGTGCAGGAAAGCGTTGGCATCTTCCTCCTCCTCGTCGTCTCGGCGATGGGGGGGCATGTCTCCGGAGTCTGCAATGGGAGAATCGAATTTGGGGTCGATTTCGCGCAGGACACTTTGGCGAGCTGCATCGTAGGTGATACCCGTGGAAGCCAGTGCATCCTTGGCCAGACCTCCGTCATCCCGCAGGAAGGCGAGAAGCAGGTGCTCCGTGCCGACGTATGTGTGGCGCAGCTCGCGGGCTTCTGCCCCGGCTACGGTAAGCAGGCGTTTGACGCGCGGGGTGTACGGCAGAGAGCCTTCCGTACCGGCAGAATCTCCCTGAACCATGGAAGCTTCTATCTTGTGAGCCAGTTCTTTGGGGTTGACGCCGGCGTTTTCCAACACGCTGATGGCGACGCCCTGTCCGAGACGCAGCAAACCGAGCAGAACATGCTCAGCGCCGATGTAGTTGTGGTGAAAGCGGTCCGCCTCTCGGCGGGCGAGGTTGAGAACCTGCTGGGCTCTGGGAGTGAAGTTATTCATATAAGAAATCGTCGAAAATGTGTTAATGTGCTGCGGTGTGTGCGTGCAGCGTGGTGTGATTCAGGAAATGGCGAATGGCTGTGGCTCGCGCCTGCTCGGCTGCTGTGGCGGCACGGGGGTGTGCCCGCTCGGATGGTTCCTGCCCATCGCAGAACTCGCCGCCGGTGATAGCCAGCTGAGCCAGCTCCGCCAGGAGTTCCTCCGGCTGAGCGTCGTCTGCGGAGATGCAGCCGAACCACACGCCCAGCCTCAGCAGGGAAAGCGCATCTGCCCACTCCGCTGCCGAGATGGCACGGGCATAACTCAGCAAGCCGTAGCTGCGGCAGATGCGGTCCTCCACAAAAACATCTCCCTTGCGGGAAAGCTCGAGCAGCTGGAGGCGTACCTGGTGCTCACGGGTTACGAGGGTGTCCACTACATTCTCGAGATGCTCGCGTACCTCCTGCAGTGCACCGGTCGGCACGGGGTGGGTATAGAGCACACAGCTGTTTCCGCACTCTTCTCCCAGATTCGGGTAGAAGGGCGACATGTTGAGCTGCAGTTTCTCGATTCCGCGACCTACCTGGGGCATCATGTTGGAAAGCGTGAGCGCCGGCAGATGCAGTACAACATAGAGCTGGATGCCCTCGCCGGCTTCTCCGGGCAGGCTGGTAAGGTAGCCTCGGCTGGTGCTGTGGGCAAAGCTCAGGCTGCGGCTGAGCCCCTCCGGTAAGCGCTGCATGCGGGTAAACAGTGTGTCGAAATCCAGCCCCTCGGCAAAACTGTGTATGACCAGGTGCTCTTCTTCGTTGAGCATCACCACGGTATCCTGAGAGCGGTTGATAATCAGGTGGCACCCCTCGCAGCGTGCGGCAAGGCAGGGGGAAATCTGCCGCCTCTCCAGCAGGGCGCGGCGTACGCCGTAGCTCAGCTCCGGCATTTCGGCATGCCAGGCTGTTTTGAAACCCTGTTGCTCCAGAATAGCCGGCAGCAGGATGTCCGCTACGGCTTTTCGGCCTTCCGCCGTGCTCCAGCCCGGGAAGGTGTGTCCGGGAAGGTTGCGAACCAGACGCCCCATGACGCCCATCACCACGTCTCCCTCATCTCCGCCTCTGCGGAACCAGAGGGGGAGCTGCTTTGCCAGATTCTGAAAATTCAATGCCATGATTGGTCCGAGTGGGCAGGAATCAGTTCATGTTCTTAAGTCGGTCGCGCAGGGCGGCTGCCGTTTCGTAATCCTCCCGCTCCACGGCAGCCTGCAACTGCTGCTCCAGACGTTTGCGTACCAGTGCAGGGGACTCCTCATCCTGTCGAGCGGCTGCTGTGTTGTTCTGCTCTGTATCCGGTGTTTCCTGTGCAGCGTCTGCCTGCAGCTCGTCCTCAAACACGCTGTAACAATCCGTGCAGCCCAGGCGTCCCGTATCCCGGAAATTCTGGAGGGTGAAACCACATACGGGGCACTGTGTCAACAGGTCGGCACTTCTGCGCCCACTTGCTGCCGGGCGGTTCTCCTGCTCTGCACCACCTACAAGCTCGCGCACCAGCTTGTCCACGCTCTCGCGAAATGCCTCCGGGAAAAACTTCTCTGCAAAGGTGAGAGATTGCGGGTCAAACAATCCTTTCGCGCGCGCACATGTCTCGCACAAAGCCAGGTCTGTCGCCTGCCCGTTGATAATTTGCGTCAGATAGATGGACGCGCGCTTTCCGCATATATGGCACTTCTTCACGCGTTTCATTCTACCACGCCCAAGCGGTACTCCGCGAGTCTTTGTCGTGTCTTTCTGTGTCAGCGGTGCGCCCGGAAACACCCATTTTGCTTACTTTTCGGCTGCGCGTAGGGTAAAAAATTGTTCCGATGGTTCGCTTGAGCCGAAATTTCTACATTAGAAGTATTAAAAAATACGAATCGGCTTGACTTGAGCGCTAAAAACAGGTAGTATTCGTACACGGAAAAGAATCCGAAATTTTAACGCTGACATTAATTTATGATGACGACAGAAACAGAAACTCCGGTAAACCCCTGGGAGGGTTTCAAGGGCGGCGTGTGGACAGAGTCCATCAACGTGCGCGACTTCATACAGCAGAACTACACTCCCTACGAGGGTGATGGTTCTTTCCTGGCCGGTCCTACATCCCGCACCAATGACCTGTGGGATGAAGTGAAAGACCTGATGAAGAAGGAAATCGACGCCGGCGGTCTGCTGGATGCCGATACTGAGGTGGTATCCACCATCGTGTCCCATGCTCCCGGTTACATCGACAAGGAGAAGGAACAGGTTGTCGGTCTGCAGACGGATGCCCCGCTGAAGCGTGCTCTGATGCCCTTCGGCGGTCTTCGTATGGCCCAGAAGGCTCTGGAATCCTACGGCATGAAGATGTGCCCGCACACTGCAGAGTTCTTCGGTCGCATTCGCAAGACTCACAACGAAGGCGTGTTCGATGCCTACACCAGCGACATCCGTGCAGCTCGCTCCGCCGGTATCATTACCGGTCTGCCCGATGCTTATGGCCGTGGCCGAATCATAGGTGACTACCGCCGTGTGGCTCTTTATGGTACGGACAAGCTTATTGCCGCTCGCCGCAAGGATCTGAAGGATCGCGAGGCCGGTGTCATGAACGAATCTACCATCCGCCTGCGCGAGGAAATGAACGAGCAGATTCGCGCTCTGGATGAGCTGGCTCAGATGGGCCGTAGCTATGGTTGCGACCTGAGCCGCCCCGCACTTAACTCCCGCGAGGCTGTGCAGTGGACCTACCTCGGCTACCTGGCCGCTGTGAAGGAGCAGAACGGCGCCGCTATGTCCCTGGGCCGTGTGTCCACCTTCCTGGACATCTATTTCGAGCGCGATCTGGCCAACGGCACCATCACCGAGTCCGAGATTCAGGAGCTCATGGACCACTTTGTGATGAAGCTGCGCATGGTGCGTTTCATCCGTACGCCCGAGTACAACAGCCTCTTCTCCGGCGACCCCACCTGGGTAACGGAGTCCATCGGCGGTATGGGCGAGGACGGTCGCACGCTGGTGACCCGCAGCTCTTTCCGTATGCTGCAGACCCTCTACAACCTGGGGCCGGCTCCGGAGCCGAACCTCACGGTGCTGTGGGCTCAGGGCCTGCCCGAGGGCTTCAAGAAGTTCTGCGCCAAGGTGTCCATCGAGACGTCCTCCGTGCAGTATGAGAACGACGACCTGATGCGCCCGTACTGGGGGGATGACTACGGTATCGCCTGCTGCGTGTCCGCTATGCGTATCGGCAAGCAGATGCAGTTCTTCGGTGCCCGTGCCAACCTGGCCAAGTGCCTCCTCTACGCCCTCAACGGCGGTATGGACGAGGTGAAGGGCAAGCAGGTGACTCCCGCCGCCCCGCGCTACGAGGGTGAGTACCTCGAGTACGACAAGGTGATGGAGCTCTTCAGCAACATGCAGGACTGGCTTGCCAAGACATATGTGGATGCCCTCAACATCATCCACTACATGCACGACAAGTACTGCTACGAGCGTATCGAGATGGCTCTGCACGACCCCGAGATTCTGCGCACCATGGCTTGCGGTATCGCCGGTCTTTCCGTGGCTGCCGACTCCCTGTCCGCCATCAAGTACGCCAAGGTTAAGGCAATCCGCAACGAGGAAGGTCTTATCGTGGACTTCGAGACCGAGGGCGAGTTCCCCTGCTACGGCAACAACGACCCGCGTGTGGACGACATCGCCTGCGACCTGGTCACGAACTTCATGAACAAGATTCGCAGCCTCTACACCTACCGCGAGTCTCTGCCCACGCAGTCCGTGCTTACCATCACCTCCAACGTGGTGTATGGCAAGAAGACCGGTAACACTCCGGACGGACGCCGCGCCGGTGAGCCCTTCGCTCCGGGTGCCAACCCCATGCACGGCCGCGATAAGAATGGTTCCGTGGCTTCCATGCTCTCCGTTGCCAAGCTCAACTATGACGACAGCCAGGACGGTATCTCCTACACCTTCTCCATCGTACCCGGTGCCCTGGGTAAGGAGGACGAGGAGCGCCGCACCAAGCTTGTGGGCCTGCTGGATGCCTACTTCGCTGCAACCGGTCACCACATCAACGTGAACGTGCTGGAGCGCGAGACTCTCATTGATGCCATGGAGCATCCGGAGAACTACCCGCAGCTTACCATCCGCGTGTCCGGTTATGCCGTGAACTTCATCAAGCTCACGCCCGAGCAGCAGCGCGAGGTAATCTCCCGTACCTTCCACACCATGTAAGGATATAATGGATGAAGGACGAAGGGCGGGTGTCGTATTCGCCCTTCGGAATTCGTCCATTTTATTTCAGCACAACTCATGAGCGCCGCTTCGCCCCAACCCGTCGAGCAATCTTCGCCCCTTGGACTTGTCCATTCGGTCGAATCCTGTGGCACGGTGGATGGGCCGGGCGTGCGCTTTGTGCTTTTTATGAGCGGTTGCAGTCTGCGCTGCCGCTATTGTCACAACCCCGACACTTCCTTTGTGCGCCACGGCAGGGAACGCTCTGCTGCGGATGTGCTGGAGGAGATAAGCCGCTATGCCGCTTTCATGAAGGCGGCAGGCGGCGGGGTGACTCTCAGCGGGGGAGACCCGCTGTTTCAGCCAGCATTCACGCGAGCCATTCTGCGCGGGTGCAAAGAGCAGGGGCTTCATACCTGCATTGATACCTCCGGTCACCTGGGCGTGAATGTGGATGACGCCATGCTTGCGGATATTGACCTGGTGCTGCTGGATATTAAAGCCTGGAATCCGGAGGTGTACCGCGAGTTGGTAAAACAGCCGCTCCGCCCGACTCTGGATTTTGCTGAGCGATTGGCTGCTGCCGGCAAGCCTGTGTGGCTGCGCTACGTTCTTGTGCCCGGTATTACCGATGACTTGTCGGATGTGGAGAAGCTGGCTCGCTACGCCGCCGGACTGGGGAATGTGCAGCGTGTGGATGTGTTGCCGTTCCACCAGATCGGGCGTTATAAATGGGAGGAGCTGGGGCTGGATTATACCCTGGCCGATGTTGAGCCTCCCGAGGCTGCGGTTACGGATGCTGTACGCGCTGTTTTCCGGGCGAATGGCTTTGCAACCTGTACCTATTAGCCATTTCGATGAAGCGCCTTACTACCTTTTTTCTGCTTGTTCTTGCAGTGCTTCTGCTGCAGTCCTGTGTTTTCTGCACCGGTTCGTCTATGGCCGGCAGTTTTCGATATTGTCCGGAGGCTGTCCGTACTAAAGAGGTGTGGGCTCCCTGCTGTTATCGCGTAGGGGATGCCTGCTACCTGCCTGTTTCAGTAGCGTTCAGCTCGGCCGGATATTACAGACTGTGGATTTATGTGCCGGGGCTGAGCGATGCTACTATTCACACGGGTGGTACGACCTTGGCTGTAGACACCTATTACTACCGCTTATCGGCAGAAGATGCGAAGTTGTGTACAGGTTTGAAACTGCCGGAAGTGCCCGAGGATGCCCCTGCGTATGTGTCCGAAGAGGACTGGGATGCAGCTGTGGCTGTCGCTGTTCCGCTGCGCCGGTCTGTGCACGAGGTGGAAACGAGAGGAAGCCATATTTGCCGCTTAAAGCTCACAGAAGAAAAAGGCGGACGCCTGACAGCGAGCATGCCATTGCCACCCTGCCGTAAACCCTTGTTAAGCCATCTCAAATGGCCGCTGGCTGCCGCGCTTTTCGTGGGGGTGGATGTACCCTGCACAGTGGTAAGCACTATACTTTTCTCCCCGCTGTTGATAGCGGATGGATGCCTGTGAGGCCGTGTCTGCTCAGTTTTGAGCCGGTACGATATTGATAAGCGTAATCTCGGAGGTGGTACCCAGTCGCAGGCAAATAGGCGTCCAGAGGCTTGTGCCGGCGGATACATAGAGCTTCATGCGACCTATCTCGTACAAGCCTCCTACGTAGCCGTTGTTCATACGCGCGACCAGCTTTTTCAACCCCGGGAACTGCCCGCCGTGGGTGTGCCCGCTCAGCTGGAGGTCAAATCCGAGTCCTGCTGCTGCATCTGCCACTCGAGGATTGTGCGAGAGGAGAATTCGCGGAGAAGTCGCCGGAGCTGTTGACGCAAACTCCCTGAGATGCGGAACTTCGTAACCTGCGCGGCTTGCCATTGGGTCGTGGACTCCGGTTAGCTGCAGTCTCTTGTGGCGTCCATCCGTTGTCGGTATTTCTGCGGTAACCGTTTTGCCGTCGATGAACTGTATCCCTTGCTCCTGCAGGTAACTCAGCCACAATTTAGAGCCCCAGAAGTAGTCGTGATTGCCATTAACCGCAAAAACTCCCATGGGGGCATGGAGGTTTTGCAAGGGCTCGAGAGCGGCTCTGCAGTCTGCCACGTGGCCGTCGGCA
Source organism: Akkermansia sp. (assembly GCA_045636905.1). Taxonomy (GTDB): domain Bacteria; phylum Verrucomicrobiota; class Verrucomicrobiia; order Verrucomicrobiales; family Akkermansiaceae; genus Akkermansia. The sequence goes on along the minus strand of JAZTYL010000022.1, from coordinate 401,395 downwards.
TAGTCTCCGGTAAGAACAATGATATCCGGCTGCAATGCATTGACCTTGTCGACAATGTTCTGATAAAATGCAGCGTTCTTTGTGCTGTCGGCATGGAGGTCTGTAAGCTGAACCAGGCGGATGGGTGCAGCATCCGCTGCCATGTTGGGCAGGGGGATTGTGAGCTGTTTGACCGTTGGTGGCTTAATGCCGCACCAGGTACCCCAGGCAGAAAGACCGAGAGCGAGCAGAAGCAGCACGAGATTCACGCGATTGTTCAGCTTGCGCCAGCGTCTCCTGTGCGGTTTATGCCCGGTAAAGCGCAGGCCCAGGTAGAGAGGAAGCCTCACCACGTCAGCAGCCAGCAGCAGGAGCATGAACGCGCAGACCGCACAGAACAGCCAGCTGCCGGTCCACACCAGCCCGGCCGGCAGGTTCGGTGTGAAAAAGTTTTCTCCTTCTATCATGTAGAGAATGTGAAACTTGAAAGCCGCTAAGTTTATCAGTAGTACGAACGCGATTTTGTTGCCGATGTTAGTCTTTAACGGGCTGACTGAACGCACTGCTGTATAGAGCATTACGGTGAAGCCGAGAATGGTGGAACTCAGAATCATGTTAGGACGTGCGATAGTGTATCTGTGGTGTGGCAGGATGTCAAGCGCATATCGCGCTTGCAATATAACTATCATTCTGCTAGAATACGCGACATGAAGTTTTTGATAACCGCCGGTCCCACACGTGAGGCTATTGACCCCGTGCGTTACCTCACAAATCGTTCTTCCGGACGTATGGGGTATGCACTGGCCGGAGCTGCGCGGCATGAGGGGCACGAGGTTCTGCTGATTTCCGGCCCCACGACTCTGGATGTTCCGGCCGGGGTGGACTTTATCCAGGTGGAAAGTGCTCAGCAAATGTATGATGCTGTGCGCGATATGCTGAAGGGTGTTGATGTGGCGATTCTGTGTGCGGCGGTGGCGGACTATCGTCCTGTGGCTGTGGCGGAGCAGAAGATTAAGAAGAATGCTGACCGCCTGGTGCTGGAACTGGAGCGCACGCCTGATATTCTGGGCAGCATGCGTTCGGAGTTCGGTTTTACTGGGAAGCTGATTGGTTTTGCCGCAGAGACTCAGAATGTTGTGGAGTATGCGCGCGGTAAGCTGCTGCGCAAGCAGTGCGATTTTGTGGTGGGTAATGATGTCTCGCAGCCGGGAATTGGCTTCGACTCGCGGGAGAATGCCGTGGTACTCGTTTACCCGGACCACGAGGTGTATCTGGAGAAGGACTCCAAGGAGCACATCGCCATGCATATCATCGAACACGCTACTATCATTTCATGACTGTCACCATGGAGATGCTTGGCTGGAATGCCGAGCTGGCTGCTGCTTTTGCCGCTCTGGAGCACCCGGAGTGGTACCCGGCGCGTATCATCCGCGAAACAAAAATCAACTTCACCGTTATCGCCAAAGGAAAGGGCGATCATGAGGTGGTGCTCAGCGGTAAGGTATGGCACGACGCGGAAAGTGATGCTGACCTTCCTACCGTAGGCGATTGGGTGGCTGTGGACCCCGGTCAGGGGGAGGATCTTCCTGTGATACGAGCCATGCTGCCGCGCCGCAACCGATTCTCCCGCAAGGCTCCCGGTAAGAGCTGTGCAGAGCAGGTTATCGGTACAAATGTGGATATGGTGGTGCTGGTCACTGATGCCGCTTCGGATTATAACATTCGCCGTATAGAGCGATATCTGACACTCATCCGCAAGTGTGGGGCTCAGCCCGTGGTGCTTATCAACAAGGAGGATATTGTGCCTGCTGAGCAGATGCAGCAGGCTTGTGCCGAGGTCGCTGCTCTGGGCGTAGAGGTTTACCCCATTGTCGCGCGCTGGAAGAAGGGATACCCCAAGTATCTGCGCCGCGTGCCCAAGGGAACTACTATCACCGTCGTCGGTTCATCCGGAGTGGGGAAGAGTACCTTTGTGAACTCTCTGCTGGGGGATGAGTGGCTGGAAACAGGCGGTGTGAACGAAGTTACCGGCAAGGGGCGCCACACCACGGTGGCTCGCGAGTTGGTGGTGTTGCCCGGTGGCGGTGTGCTTATCGATAACCCCGGCATGCGTGAGATTCAGATGTGGACGGATGTGGCAAGCCTCCGTGCGCAGTTCGATGACCTCGCTCAGCTCGCCTCCGAATGCCGTTTCGCGGACTGCTCCCACAAGAAGGATGCCGGTTGCGCCATTCGTGCCGCGTTGGAATCCGGTGCTCTCTCGCAGGAGCGTTACGAGCATTTCCTCAATCTGGATGCGGAAATCGCTGAGCTGGAGCGACGCTCCGCCAAGCGCCAGATGACACTGGAACGTGTCGCTCGCAGAAAGAAAAGTAACACTATGCGCAACAGGGATGACCGCGAAGACAGACTGCGAGACCTTCATCCCAACCGCAGGCAATTCCATTGAACCTGCGAGAAATCCCGCTCAAATATCGGTTTTTTGCCGGAAAGTGGGAAAAAAAACAAAAAAATAAGCTTTGTACCTTGAAAAGTTCAAAGCTTTGTGGTAATATCCAACCATGGACACCTCGCGCGTATATAGCGTGAAGTATGCCTGCGTCGCAAGGTGTCAAAAGTCAGAAAGCTCGTCACATGTTAAGTCCCGCTCTTAATCCCGATCGCGCCACACTCAATTTCCTCAATGCCTATTCCGAAGAGGTCCGAAATGAAGGCGAAAGGCTCCAGAAAGATGGAGCTGTAACGCAGATTTTCGGTAATCACCTCTTTATCCAGGGGCGTGTGGAAACAAAGAATGGAATTTTCCGCACCAGTCTGCGTCTGCAGGGCAACCGCTGGTTCGGCTCTGCAACGGCGGAGGATGAAGATGTGGCCGGGGCATGTCTCATCGCTACCATGATTGAGCGCATGTATCGCGGCACCAGCATGCCCGAGAGCCCCAATGAGCTCAATGAAATCCCGCTGACTGACCTTCTGGAGGAAAAGCTCGACCGCGACCTGGACCAGAAGGAAATTGACTTTGTAACCAAGCTGGAGAAGCGCTACCGCCGTTTTGCCATCGAGCAGGAAATTCACGACCACGACCTGGTGCGCCTCAACCCGCGCTGGGATATCACCGGTTATGAGGCTCTGGAGCTCTGGCCCTCTCCGCCTCGCAATATTCTGGAGTTCTGGAACTTCATCGCCTACGCTTTTACCAAGAAGCGTATTTCCTACCCGGATTTCATGAACGTGGTCACCGACCTCGAGAAGGTGCAGCGCAAGATCAGCGAGTGGGAGCGCGAGAAGGAAATCGGTACTTGGTATGACCGCATTCAGCGTGTGAACGAGCGCCCGCCGCAGCCGCCGCGCCACCCCATGCACATGCGCCTGGTCTCCACCATCAACGAGGCCCGCTTTGAGTACCGCTACAGCGACAAGGAAGACTGGACACCCATCCGCGAGCGCGGCCAGCTGGATGCTCTGCTGGCAGAGTTCCTGAATGGTGCATTGAAGACAGATCCTCAGACTGATATCCTGCTTAATGTGCTGCGGGATTATGCAGACAAGGAGGAGACTGTGATTCTCGACCTCGACAAGGATTCTGCCTGCTGCGTCATGAACCGCTTGTTCCACCAGCCGGCCCTGAAAGGCTACTTGGTGAACCTGGATGAGTGCTACTTCAAGGTGGTGAAAGAGCCGCTCAAGTGGATTTGTATCGATGACCCCATCGTGCCGGATTGCTATGGCCTGCAGCTTGTGACGGCTGCCGGCGTGCATGTGACTCACTCCGTTCGCCAGCTTCCCGGCCAGGTGGAACTTTACCAGTCGGACGAAACCGTATTCCCCGGTCCTCCCAAGTGGCTGGAGAGCACGGAGGTGGAGCCCCGCTATTCCATTCCCAAGTCTGTGATTGACAGTCTGGATGGTGTGGAGTTCCTGCGCAAGATCGGTGCGACTCTGCCCCCCAGCATGGAGGAGCGCGTTGTGGATATCGAGCTGAAGCCCACCTTCAGCATGAAGATTGTTCGTGGTCTCACCAGTGCCGATACGGAGCACGTGCTTCTGGAGGTCACTGCGCAGGATGACCCCGGCCGCCGCAAGGAACGCCTCGGCAAGGATGATTGGGAGCTGGTGGAGCAGGCTCCGGTGAAGGACCGCACGCTGCTGCGTTTCATCCGCGACTATCTGTACCCGATTCCCGGCTTGCTGGAGGAGATGAACTTCACCTACGATGCGCCGCTCGTTGCCTTCAAGAGCCGCATCACCAAGCAGTTCCCGGAAAAGTTTGCAGAATGGGCCAAGTCCATACCTGAGACTATCTCTGTGGAGATGGACGAGAACCTGAAGTCCCTGATGGCTGATCCGGTGGCTGCCGCCATTCGTTTCGAGGTGGTGAATCAGGAGATTGACTGGTTCGACCTGCGCGTGGTTATCGATGTGGAGGGCGTAACGCTGAGCAAGGAGCAGATTCGCGCTCTGGTATCCGCCCGAGGTGGTTATGTGCGCATGGACGATGGACGCTGGATGCGTCTGGAAATCAAGCTGGATGATGCACAGCGCGATGCCGTTACCAAGCTGGGTCTGGATCCCTTCGATCTTTCCGGCGAGACGCACCGCATGCATGCTCTGCAGCTGGCCGACCCGCGTGCGGCCGAGGTGTTTGACCCCAAGGCCTGGCAGAAGATTAAGGAGCGCACTGCTGAGATTAAGATTGATGTGAAGCCGGATGTGCCCACCACTCTGCAGGCTACGCTGCGTCCCTACCAGATAGAGGGCTTCCATTTCCTGGCCTATCTGGCAGAGAATGGATTCGGTGGTATTCTTGCGGACGACATGGGTCTGGGTAAAACGATTCAGTCCATTACTTACGTCCTCTGGCTGCGTGAGGATTACCTGCGCCGCAACAAGCAGGGACGCAAGAAGGTGGTTGTTCCCCCGGTCCTTATCGTCTGTCCCAAGTCTGTGTTGGATGTGTGGGCCAGCGAAACGGAGAAATTCGCCCCCGGCGTGCGTGTGCTGGTTATCCGCAACAAGGAGCAGGCCGTGGTGGAGGACATCCTGGCAAACTACGACATGGTGGTTATCAACTATGCTCAGCTGCGTGTCTGCGGCGAGCAGGTGAATGCCATTAAGTGGCTTACGGTGATTCTGGATGAAGGTCAGCAGATTAAGAACCCGGATTCCAAGGCAGCCAAGTCTGCCCGTGAGCTTACGGCCTACAACCGCCTGGTGCTTTCCGGTACACCTATTGAGAACCGCCTGCTGGATATGTGGTCGCTCATGGCGTTTGCCATGCCCGGTGTGCTGGGTAGCCGCGCCTACTTCAAGAAGCGTTTCGATAAACGCAAGGATTCCCAGAGCCAGAACCGCCTCGCGGCTCGCCTTAAGCCTTTCCTCCTGCGCCGTACCAAGCAGCAGGTGGCTAAGGATCTCCCCCCGCGTACGGAAGAAGAGGTATATGCCAAGATGGAAGGCATCCAGCGCCAGCTCTACAAGGCAGAGCTGCGCCGTATCCAGAAGGCTCTGCTTGGCGTGGATTCCGACGAATCGGTGAAGAAGAACTCCTTCGCCATTCTTCAGGGGCTTATGCGTTTGCGTCAGATTTGCTGTCACCCCGGTCTGGTGGACAAGAAGTATGCGGCAGAGAGCAGTGCCAAGCTCAACGCTCTGTTCTATCTGCTTGACCAGCTGCGCGATGAGGGCCACAAGGTGCTGGTGTTCTCCCAGTTCGTGTCGATGCTCGACATCATTAAGGCTCGTCTGGAGGCGGACAGTCGCCCCTTCAACTACCTTACCGGTGCCACAAAGGACCGTAAGGCGGAGATTGAGAAATTCCAGACCACCAAGGAACCGAGCGTCTTCCTGCTTTCACTTAAGGCCGGTGGCGCAGGTCTGAACCTGACATCTGCCTCCTACGTCATTCTGTACGATCCGTGGTGGAACCCGGCTGTGGAAAGCCAGGCTATTGACCGTACGCACCGAATCGGCCAGAAGAATAAGGTTATCGCCTACCGTCTGCTTACGCGTGACTCTGTGGAGGAGAAGATTCGTGTGCTGCAGCACCAGAAAAACCAGCTTGTCACCAACGTGCTCGGCGATGAGGGCTTTGCTTCCAGCCTGGACCTCAACGACCTGCAGTTCATTCTGGCACACGGTGGCGACGACATGGACGACGATATGCCGGTGCTGTAAACACAGCTTGTCCGGCGTAGTCGGCAACGACGGATTCTATATTTGCAAGAGAAAAGCTGTTCCTGCGGGAACAGCTTTTCTCTTTTCACTCAGTCCTGTGTGTTCGGTAGGAGTCTGCGTAGCAGGGCCAGTACAACATTGCCCGTTTCCTGCAGGGATTGGGGGCAGATGCGCTCCATGTTGTCGCGTTCTGTGTGCCACCATCCGCCGCGGGTGAAGTCGCATATCAGGTTGATGCTTTTTACGCCCGCGCGCTCAAAAGGGAGATGGTCGTCCAGATAGCTGCCGGGGTGGGCGGTCCAGTGGCGCTGGGAAAGCTTGAGTTCCTCGATGACGGCCTCGTAGTGTGCCAACATTTCCTCGCTCGTATCGGGCAGGGGAATGGCGATGGTTTTGTTGCGACTGCCTACCATATCGAGGTTGATTTGGTATGTGGGCATTTTGTCGCCTCTGCTCATTACATCGAAGCGCGAGCCGTAAAGTCCGTCCTGCTCGGTCATGCTGCGCCCGAAGGATTCCTCGCCATCGAAGAATACCAGCTCGATGCCGGCCGCTAACTTCGGCTCGCGAGCCAGGTATCTGGCCAGCTCCAGCATGGCCGCGGCGGCGCTGGCTCCATCATCTGCTCCCACAAAGTTCGGGCTGATACCTTGTTTGGTGTCAATATGGCAGGTTACGATAACAGGACGGGGCTCTGTTCCTGTTCCGAAAACGGCGTGCAGATTTGTCATGCGCGCCCCGTTGGAAAGTGAAAAAGGCTGCCGGGTGACAGTCCAACCAGCCATTTGCAGGTAGCGTGTCAGGTAGGCAAGCTGTTGCTCGTAGGCAGCAGAGCCGGTGGGTCTGGGGCCGAGGTTGCAAATGGCCTGGCAATGAGCGTAGGCATTGGCACCGGCATAAACCGGTGCGTCTGTTAATTGCGCGGGACTCTGAGAAGCTGTTGCCTGTTTGCATTCATCGCAGGCAGAGCAGAGAAGCAGCGGCAGAATGAGCAGCAGTGGCAGCGTTCTCATGTTCTGGCTTATATGGGTGCGTTTACTCCGAAGAGTTGCAGAATGCGTACCAGCTCATCCCGGCCAACGTAGGAAATCTCGATAACGCCGTTGCTCTTGCCCTTCATGGCGATATTCACCTTGGTGCCGAAATCCTGTGTGAGTTGCTGGCACACAGACTCGTAGGCGGCCGGAAGAGTCTTGCTGACAATGGCCGGGCGTGTGGGATCCGGGTTAAGGATATCCTTGACGAGCTGTTCGGTCTGGCGTACGGTAAGGCCTTGTTTCACCACGCGGGTGGCGGCTGCTGTCTGCTGAGCCTCTTCTTTGAGCTGCAGAAGCACCTTGGCGTGGCCTACGGAGAGGTCGCCTTTTTCCAACATCGTGCGGCAGGGAGGCGCCAGCTCCAGCAGGCGTACCATGTTGGCCACTACGGCGCGGGATTTGCCAACATGCTGAGCGATGACCTCCTGCTTCATGCCGAAACGCGTCTGCAGCAGCTTGTACTGCTCTGCTTCTTCCAGCGGGGTGAGGTCTTCGCGCTGCAAGTTTTCAATAAGCGCCAGCTCTGCCACTTCGCGGTCGCTGGCCTCCATGAGCACGACTTTTACTTCCTTCTGGCCAAGGCTGCGCACGGCTCGCAGGCGACGTTCACCGGCGATGAGCTCAAACTTGCCGTCGACCTTGCGCACTACCAGCGGCTGCACAAGCCCACGCTCCCGTATAGAGGCAGCCAGCTCGGCAATCTGCTCCTCATTGAAGGTGCGGCGAGGCTGGAAGGGGGAGGGGACTATTTCTGCCGTTTTGGCCAGGATAACGCGGCTCTCATCCACCTCGTTTTCGGTGGTTGCAGCAGCTCGTGCCTCGTTTTTCCTGATCAGGGCACCAAGACCTTTTCCTAAAGCTTGTCGTGACATATGCGTGTCGCCATTCTACCTTATTCTCCCGCCGAATGCAAATTATTTCTGCGCCTTTTTGAAAAGAATGAGCGGAGCCCGATTTTTAGGCTCCGCTCGTATGCAGATATTTGTGTATCAGTCGCTACCGATTGTTACTTCTTAGCTTTGGCTTTCGGGGAGAGGCTGATGTTGAAAGCCTTGTCGGCTTTGTCCTTCCAGGAGGTGCAGGTCATGATGCCGCTGAGTTTACCGGAGGCATCCAGGGTGAGCTGCAATACGCCGTCCTTGGCATCGTACACCTCGGCGGTGGGCTGGTCCGGGTCGTAGTAACCATCAAAGATGTTGACGTCCACGCGGGAGGTACCGTTCTCGCCCTTGGCGAACTCACAGCGACCGGAGATATCCAGACGCGCCTCGGGGAGCTTAGTGTCGTACACGATACCGATGAACTGCACGGAGTTCTCAAACTGTTCGGCCTTGCTGATTTCGATGGAAAGCTCACCGAACTTGCCGCCACGTGTCCACTCGCCGGAGAAAACGTTGCCTGCGGTCATGGCAGCGATGCAGTGATTAATCCACTGTTCTTTTTCAGCAGCAGCTGCGGTAGCTGTTTCGGCAGCACGGCGAGCTTCCTCTTCGGTGCGGGCTTTGTACTCCGTCCATGCTTTGCGAGCTTCCTCCTCGCGACCCTTGATGTAGGGCTCAGCGGCGGTGTTGAAAGCAGCGATTTTCTCACGAATCTCATTCTTGCGGCTTTCCTTGAAGTCCGGCGTGAGCTTGGTTGCATCGGCGGGCAGTGCGCTCTCCGGGATGACGCTGTCCGGGGCCGGAAGGTTATCTGTACGCAGGGCGACGTTGGAGAGAACCCAACCGCTTTCTGCCTTGTTGGCCTGCATGGTAGCAGTGACACTCAGCTTGGTGTTGGCTGCTGTAGCCACGGTGTAGAGGGCAGACTCGGCCAGCTCACGAAGCTCATTGGCCATCTTCTGCAGCTCATCGGGCATGGGGCGAGCCGCGCGGTCTGCATCCGTGATGGTATCGGTGGGGGCGCCAATCTGCAGGAGGTAGGCAGAGTTGGGCTGCATGACGGCATTGGCACTCTGGTTGATGGCCTTGCGCTCCTCGTTGAAGGCTGCCGGTGCGTTCTCTTTGCGGTAAAGATCTTCTGTGACGGTGAGCTCAACCGTGGCGGTCAGCTGCAATGCGCCATCTGCCGTGGTGTTGACCTCTGTGGAGATGGCACCCTGAGCCAGCCAGGGGTAGGCGGCAAGCTGCGGCATAACCGCTGCGCTGATATCATCCGCTGTAGGGGCTGTCGGCACAGCCGGAGCTTTCGGTTCTTCGGGCTTCGTTTCAGTTGTCACCTTGTCCGGATTTTTACCGGTGAAAAATTCCGACAAGTCATCGCACGAGGGCAGGGTAACCATCGCGGCGGCCAGAGCAGTGTAAATCAGACGCGTTTTCATAGCACAATGTGGCTGAGCGGAGGGATTCCGCCCCACAGCTGAAGCCATTTTGCACTATTTACCTGCGTTTGTCAAGCCCGCAGAAGGCTGAAAAACATTTATGACTGGGATTTACCAGTGTCAGCTCTTGGTGGAGTCATTTTTCTCCGATTGCTGGTCATCTTTGCGGAAGAATCCCCAATCTGCCACACTGGGAATGGCGGGCATATTGACGGTGCCGAGGCGAGCGCGCAGCAGGAACCACAACTTACGGAAGTTGTTGACGCTGTATCGACGTTCAAACACGCGGTACTCGTCAGTCTTCATCTTGGCAAGGATGGTGTGGTAGATCAGGCTCATGGCTTGCGCCGGGATGAGTGCGTTGCGGTCTTCCACGGAAAGATTCTGGTAATGCATTTCCGCATCTCCGAAGAACTTTTCAGCCAGAGCTGCCTCGTAGGCGAGCAGCTGGCACATGCGGTAGCTGTAGCGCTGCTCGCGGATGTCATCCTGCGTGACGCCGAAAAGCTGCATGTCATCTGCCGGCAGGTAGAAACGATTGTATTTTCGGCAATCTTCCGCCACGTCACGCAGGATGTTGACAAGCTGCAGCGCATATCCCAGAGATATGGCGTATTCTTTTGCTGCCGGAGAGGCTCCCATGACAGTGGCGCTGGTGATGCCTACGCAGGCTGCAACTTTGTAAGCATAAGCCAGAAGCTCCTCGCGGTTGCGGGGCTGCTGCGGGGCGATGTCTCCACGGCAGCCGTCTATGAGTTCCAGCATGGGAGATATATCCAGCTGCAGGTCTGCTACAAGTTTCTGAACTTCCTGTTCGATGCCCTTATCGGGTTCGCAGTTCTGGGAAATGATGTCTACCCAGCGATTCAGCGCAGCATGGCGCTCTTCCGGAGTCATGCCGGGCTCATCCACAATGTCGTCCACAATGCGGCAGAAGGCGTAAAATTGGGCCATGTGTCGGCGCTTCTCCTCCGGTAAATCCATGAGGGTGAAAGCGAGGTTGGATTTTGCATTGCGCGTGATGGTATCGGACTCAGCCATGATGGTGAAAAAAGGAACAGGTTAGCAGGAAAAGGGGGTATTACTCGATATTACCCCAGTGGTTGCTGAAGGGCCAGAGCGTGAAGAATGCCGGCCCCAGTACATTGAACTGGCGTACAGGTCCCCAGTATCGGGAGTCTTTGGAGTTGACTGTATTGTCTCCCAGTGCGAGGTATTCGTTGCTGTTGGAATCCTGGAGGTTATGTTTCAGAGAAACGGAGTTGCCCTCTGTCATGTATGCCTGGTAATAGATGGAGGCATCGCGCCAGCGGTTCAGGGCGTTGTAGCCGGTTTTATTGTAAGGGGCAGTGCAGGCGGCAACACGGGTAATGGTAGACTCTGTAGCCGGTTTGCCGTTGACGATGAGACCGGGGCTGGAAATACTGATTGTGTCGCCCGGTACGCCGCAAAGACGTTTGATGTAATGGCTGGCGCGGCTCTGGTCCGGCATGGATGCCGGAATTTCGGTATTGATACCTCGTGTATCAAACACGAAAGTCTCTCCTCGCTGCGGGCGGCGGAAGTGGTACGCCATGCGGTTCACGACAACCATATCGCCGGCATCAAAGCGAGCGCGGATGATTGTTTCTCCCGGCATCAGCATGCGCCCTAATTTGCCATTTTGCTGCAGGTATTCAGCAACGGCTCCGCTGGCACAAGGCACCGTTTCCTGGCTGCCATCGCTGAAATAGATGCGCGTGCGAGTCAGCAGTTTCAGGATTTTGGGGTAACGCTCCGTGCGCAGGTCCACAATCTGCTTGGCATTCTGAGCGGTGATGTCGCTGTAGCTGCTGCCCAGGGTGACAGCCTGCCACCAGCGTACCGGCGCGGCCGGGAGTTGCTCGTCGTCCTGCAGGGGGTGAACTGTTATACCATTGAGTGTCGGCTGCATGGAGCCGGTCGGGATTCGGAACGGTTGGGCATAGTAGGTGCGTATGCCCAGGAAAATCACCATGATAACAAAGAATGACTCCACCGTTTCCACCAGGGCGCCGCGCTTGAAGCTGCGGAGAGTTTCCCCTAGATTCTGGATGGCTTCCGTTGTTTTCTTCGCTTCGTCTTTACGCCAAAAAAGCAGGGCTTCGCTGAGCTGCTCACGCAGGCTGAGCATTTTTTCGGCGTTCTCTTCGCTCAGATGTGGGCGGTTGTAATTGTAATAGCGAACCAGTGCGTTACGAGTATCGCACGCCTTGCGTCTCCAGCTCGGTGTGAACCAGGCAAAGCAACTGTCGGCAAACCAATTCAGAACTTTGAAAACGTAACGCATCATGTTTGTATGGCCTCCATTCTACACGATGAAGCGTAAAAGTGAAGCTAAAAAATCACCATTTCTGTTTTTATTGCCGGGGGGTGTACGGCAAGCTGCATTCTTATGCGCTGAAGTTAAGCCCCGTGAAGATGAGAATAAGCATGACGATAGCAGCCGCTATGCGGTACCAGCCGAATATGGCGAGGCTGTGGCGATTCAGGTAGCCCACCATCCACTTGACTGCTACGACAGCACTGGCCCATGCGGTAACAGTACCCACGATGAGCGGAGTCCAGCCCAGTTGGGCTACCATTTCGCTGCCGTGCTTGGCGGCATCGTGCACGGTAGCTGCACCGAGAGTGATGAGCCCCAGCAGGAAGCTGAACTCTACGGCTGCAGCAACGCTCAAGCCTGTAAAGATTCCCCCCAGCATTGTCATGAGGCTTCGGCTGGTGCCCGGGCACATGGCTATGCTCTGCATGAGGCCGATTTTGAGGGCTCCCTTCCAATCCAGCTCTTCGAGTGATTTGCCCGCAAATCCCTTGCCGCTTTTCTTGCGGCGTCGGACAAAAATCAGAATCACAATACCACCCAGAGCCCAGGTGGTGGTTACGGTCGGGGCGTTGAAAAGCATACCCTTAATGAAATCGTTGAATATCAGGCCAAGTACCAGAGCGGGTATGAATGCCACGACCATGTTGACCGCCATGCGGGCTCCTGCCGGGAACTTCTCTGCGCCTTCTTCGGCGCGGCCGGTGAGGGCGAGAAGCGCGGCCCAGCATCCGGTGAACATCTCTTTTACTCGTTTATAATACAAGCCGAGAACGGCGATGATGGCGCCGCTTTGAATGCAGATGTGGAATGCTTTCACGGCCTCGGAATCGGGGAGCCCCATCAGGTATTGGGTAATGATGAGGTGTCCGGTGGAGCTGACCGGCAGGTACTCGGTAAGCCCTTCTACGATGCCCAGAATGATAGATTCCACAATATTCATGTCGGGAGTTCTGTAGCCTATTTTAGGGAAAAGGTCAATCTTAAAACAAAAAAATGGTGCGTTTTGACACGAAAATCAAAAAAAGGGTTGAAGCGGGGGGAGAAATATGCTATCTATAGTGGCGTATTTTAGCGTACGGTAAATTTTCTTGGTCATGAAGACAGTCAGCAATAAGTGTCACGGGGGTTTTACTCTGGTGGAATTGATGGTTGTGATGGCTATCATCGGTGTGATGATGACCATGGCAGCCGGTGTATTGAGGGATGCCGGTAAGGGGCGCGGGCTTGATTCCGGTGTGGACATGCTGGAAACCATGGTTCGAGAGGCTCGTGCTACGGCACAGGGAAATGATTGTTATACTCGTCTTATCATCGCTAAGGATGAGAAGAATAAGAGCCAGGATTCCCGACATCTGCGCTATATGACGGTGCAGATGAAACGCAAGAACGAAAACACCAAGGGGACTTATGACGGCACGGACGTATCCGGTGATGGTGTGTGGGTATCTACCTCTGCCGGTGTTACTCTGCCGCCCGGTGTGTATTTCAGCCCGACTTACAGCACCACGGTGAAGTGGATGGACTGTGACGGCGGTGATATGCTGGGCCAGGAGGTTACCCGCCTCGCCGGCCGTGGTCAGACCGCTGTGTACTACATCGAATTTGACGAAAAAGGTCGTTATGTGGCTCCCCAGTCCAGCCCGTTGAGCGCCTCTCCCGGTCAGCGTCTGGTTGTCATCAGCGGTCGTCGCGGCGATGGCCCCCGCGCCAAGGATGGTGTGATTCCCAACGAGTTTGATTCGCAGCGCCGACCGGCTGCCGCTCGTGGTATCGTGGTGTGGCCGACGGGCGATATAAGCCCGCTGCGCACAACGCGTCAGGTGTACGCTGAGGATTAAGCTCAATAGAATTTACAACTTATTATCTTTTGATATGAAGAAGGCGATGACGAGCCGCAGAGGCGGCTTCACGTTGATGGAGACACTGCTTGCTGTGGCGTTGGTGGGTACGCTGGTGTCGATTTTCCTGACTGTGTTTGTGCCGGCTCGTGGCTTGGTGCAGCAGGCTCTCACCAAGCAGGAGGCTGAGCGCATCACCGGTATCCTTCGTGCTGAGATGGGGACAATCCGCCCCAATGAGCGCGCCGGTGCCAATGAGCGAACCTCTTCCGAGGGTAAATATCTGACTCCGTTCGATAAGGGCTTTTACTGGCTCCTGAAGAGTAAGCGTCCCTCTACTTCCATTGTGATATTTTCTTACAGAGCCAACCTGACCAAGGGGGCTCGTGTTGATGGTACATATCCCGCACTTCCTGCCAATAAAGCTGTTCCCGGCAAGAATTCCCAGTTGGTATCGATAGCTTGCCCCATGGATGACCGCCTGCACAAGAATGATATCAAGGATGCTGTGGGCCCTGTGTTTGTGGTGAAAATGACCCAGCTGGTGCGCAAAGGAATGAAGGGTGGATACGGGCTGGCCGGTAGTCCCGGTACCATCACTGAAGCTGGTTCTCCCGAGGATTACTATTCCAAAGATGATAAGAACCCCTGGGGTGGCGCTATCTTCTATCGTGCGGATTTCTACCACATGTCTCCGCCCAACCCAGCGCGCTACAAAGACCGCAGCTGGAAGCGTATGGGACGCCCGCTTTTCTCTGCTAACATGTCGTTCCACCGTTAAAAAACGCACTATTTCTCTCCTTTCATGAAGACTCCTACAAAAAGACTTCGCCGTGGTTTCACTCTGGTGGAATTGATTGTGGCAATGGCCATTACCTCCGGCCTCGTATTCGTCATCATGCAGCTTACCAACCAGGGTGTTGCTCTCTGGCAGAAGGTGCAGGAAGATGTGAGCACCAGCACAAGCGGACGCGTGGCACTGCAGACGATGGCTCGCGACCTCGAATCCTTCCAGATGAAAGGGAATAACCAGTACGAGTGGTTATTTGCCAAGACTGATACGGAGCATCGCGGTGGCAAGATGCCCAAGGGGTTGAATATTCCCCGCTCGGTTCAGTTCGTATTCTTTTCCTGCGCACCGGATCGCAACCCCGCTGTGAGCAGCAGCACTTCTCTGCGCAGGAACTATCGAGAGGCTCGTTCGCACAACCCCGAAACGCAGGGCGATGTGAACGCCATCGGTTATCGCCTGATGTATCGTGACCAGGTGCTGAATCTGGACGCTTCCGATAAAGAGAAGGGTATTTTCCCCATTTTTTCGCTTTACAGACTGCTGGTGTCTCCGCGTGATTCCTACGACAGTCTGATGGGGCAGAGCAGCCTGGAGGCTGCCTATGTGCCTTTCGAAAAACAGGAGGCGGACAACTTCCTCTGCGAGAATATCGTTGAGCTGAGCCTTCTCTTTAACATTGAGTATGTGAACAGCGAAGCGGATGCCAAGACCGGGCGCGTGGGATACGAGACCGTGAGTGTGCCGGTCGTTTCCTCCACCGGCTCCACCGGCGGTAAGTCCATCTCTGTATATGGCGACCGCATCGTGGCCGGTAGCAAGACGTACCGCAATGCTCGCATCGTATCTGCAACGATGTCGATAACGGTGCTGACGGAGGAAGGTGTGGCTCTTATGGAGCAGATTCGCCAGGGCCGCCGCCGTGCTCCGCGTACGGAAGATTTCTTCCGTTCCTATACCCGAGCATTTGCTCGCTCTGTGTTACTGCCGCAGCCTATCTGATTTAAGCTCCTAACGCAGCATGAGTATGGACATGCAGCAAAATTTGCCTGATGGTATGCTCCCGCAGACCATCAGGTTTTGGTGTGACCCTGTATTGCGTACTGGGTATGAGAATATGGCGGCAGACGAGTTGCTGAGTCGCCGTCCGGAAGCTTGGCTGCGTATCTACGGCTGGGCGCGCCCTGCTGTGAGTTTCGGTTATTTTGATTCCACTCCTGTGGCTGCCTCCATTTTCCCCGGAGATGATATTGAGTACATACGCCGCTGGACAGGTGGCGGCATTGTGGACCACCGCAAAGGCTATACCTACACAGTGACCCTGCCGGCGCGTGAGGGAACCATATATCCCCCTGCGGACCGTCTGTATAAATGGATTCACGGGGCACTGGCTGTTGCTCTGAAAGCGAGTGGCGTGGAGTGCTCCCTGCTGGTGAGCGATGCGCCCGATGGAGGGCGTGCCTGCTGGGCGAGTCCGGTGGCAAGCGATATTGTAGACACCGCCGGCAACAAGCTGGCCGGCGCCGGCCAGCGGAGATACCGCGGCGCCGTATTGCACCAGGGGTTGATTCAGGAATGCGAACCGTCTGCCGGTTGGGAAAAATTGCTTGCTCATGCCTTGGCTGAGCAGGTGGAAACAGTGCAGGGGGACGAACCCTATCCCGGTTTCGCGGAGGAGTTGGCAGAACTTTGCCGTACAAAATATTGCACGTCCGAATGGAATGATGAAAGCCACGGACGCAGAAAAGTTACCCGGTCATGAGCAGTGATGCATACAGGTGGCGGATTAATGTGGCCGCCGTGATTATGGATTCCGCCGGAAACCTCCTGCTGGCTCGTAAGGGGGCCGGTAAGCATCTGCACTTCCCGCAGGGTGGGGTGCATGAGGGGGAGACTTACGAGCATGCTATCGAGCGTGAGGTGGAGGAAGAAGTGGGCTTGCCCCGCTCTGCATACAACATAGTGGCTCGCTGGGGTGGCCTGAGATATTTTTACAGAGATAAGAACCGCAAGAGTGAGGATTGGGATGGCCAGCAGCAGACCTGGTTCCTGCTGCAGTGCCGTGGTGAAAAACCGGAGACAGACTGTACCTACAGCTCGGAGTTTGATGAAGTGAGCTGGGTGCATTACCGCCAGGTTCGCCCGGAAATGTTTGTGTCCTTCAAGCGTGAGGTTGTGATGCGTGTGCTGGGGCACTTCCTGCCGCCCTCCAACGTGCCGCTGCATAAGCATCTGCCTATGCTGGATATGGCTGTGGCGTATCGCTACCGCCCGGACAGGCCTCATCCTCCCTCGGAAGACCGCAGCTTTTTTGCCGGCGGTAAGGATGAAATGGAGGCTACGATGGATGAGCTGCATGCTCGTATGATGCATGCCCAGAGGCGCCTGGATTTCCTGTACCGCACGGAGAAAACACCGCCCCTGCGTATGCTGATACTCATCTGCGGCCCGCCCGGCAGCAACCGCAAGAGCTGCCTGCGACGCATTGCCTCGTGCTGCGACCCGCTCCTTACCCGAGCCTTCCGCCCCGAGTGGCAACCGGAGGAGTATGATATGGTGGCTCTGCAGCAATATCCCGCGGAGAGCGAGATTCGCCTGATGTGTCGCCGAATGCAGGACCGCTCATTTGACCCGGAGCTTATTGATAAGCACGAAATGGAGCTTTCCGGCAGTGGTGTGCGCCTGCTGCACTTCCATCTGCACCCGCCCGGCGGAACCTTCCAGGAGCCTGATACCATGCTGCCCTGTTACTATGTGCCGTGCGAGAAGAAATGGTACCGGGATTTCGTTATCACTAACATCATCGTGGAGACTCTGGAAAAATTGCTTGCGGAGTCAGAAAAAATACTCGCCATGCGCGGGTGATGGTGGTATAGTGTAGCCATGAAGAGAACTCTCGTCAAACATGCGTTGGCCTCCGATGCCGCGCAGGATTCGATTCTGGTGCAGGGTTGGGTACGTACCCGGCGTGATTCCAAGGCGTTCTCCTTCCTGGAGGTGAACGATGGCTCCTGTCTGGCTTCCATACAGGTGATAGCTGATGCCGGTATACCCGGTTACGAGAATATCGGCAAAATGAGCACCGGTGCTTCCGTCGCGGTGGAGGGGCGTCTGGTGGAGAGCCCCGGCAAGCAGAAATGGGAGATTCAGGCAACATCTGTTACTCTCGTCGGTGAAGCTCCGGAGAGCTACCCTCTGCAGAAAAAAGGCCATTCGCCTGAGTTCCTGCGCACGATAGCTCATCTGCGTCCGCGCACCAATCTGTTCGGTGCTATTTTCCGTACGCGTTCCCGCATAGCCCGAGCGGTGCATCGTTTCTTCATGGAGCGAGATTTCCTGTGGGTGCACACCCCCATCATCACCGCTTCGGACTGCGAGGGTGCAGGAGAGATGTTCCATGTCACCACGCTGGATCCGCTGGCCGAGAATAAGAGCTACGACAAGGATTTCTTCGGCAAGGCTGCAAGTCTTACCGTCTCCGGCCAGTTGGAAGGCGAGACATTTGCCTGCGCTTTGAGCAATATCTACACTTTCGGTCCCACGTTCCGTGCAGAGAACAGCAATACTTCCCGCCACGCCGCTGAGTTCTGGATGATTGAGCCGGAAGTTGCTTTCTGTGATATTTATGGCGACATGGAGCTTGCGGAGTCTTTCATCAAACACATCGCGGATACGATGCTGGCGGATGAGAGTGGCGATTTCGAGTTCTTCTGCAAGTTTGTGGATAAGGGGCTTCGCGCCCGTCTGGAGGAGGTGAGCAACAAACCTTTCGTGCGCTGCTCCTACACCGAGGCAATTGATATCATGCTGGCCAGCGGAGAGAAGTTTGAATATCCTCCCTACTGGGGTATGGATATGCAGAGCGAGCACGAGCGCTTCCTGACTGAGCGTCATTTCAAGTGCCCCGTCATCGTGTACAATTATCCCAAGGAGATTAAGCCCTTCTACATGCGCCTGAACGATGATGGCAAGACCGTAACCGCCATGGACGTGCTGGTGCCCGGGATTGGCGAAATTATCGGCGGCAGCCAGCGCGAGGAGCGACTGGATGTGCTGGAGGGTAACCTGGAGCGTCTTGGCATGGATGCGGAGGCTTACTACTGGTACAACGATTTGCGCCGATACGGTACCGTGCCGCATGCCGGCTTCGGTGTTGGCTTTGAGCGCCTCATCATGTTTGTGACGGGTGTGCAGAATATCCGCGACGTTCTGCCCTATCCCCGTACTCCCCGCAACTGCGAATTCTGATTTTAATTCCTTATAACCAATTTTTAGCTTGTCATATCAACTTCTGCGTGCTAGTATACCTCCCGTAACGTTATGAATATTCAACCGAAATTCACTCCCGTACTCGATCCGGACTTCGTGTCTCCGGTGCTCTGGAACAAGGCTTTTGAAGAAAAGGCCGCTGCCGATCCCGCCTCCACTGCCATTGATATTGCGCTCACTCGCATGGATGGTACCTGCTTCCGCTGGAGCGGCAAGGTGCTGCCTTCTTCCGAGGAAAATGATGCGCTGAACAATCTCTACATAGAGCGTATTGTTAAGTTCCTGCTCTGGATGAAGGGCGGTTGCACCATCATGGTGGCCGGTTCCGACAAGATTGCTGACATGCTGGCTGCTACCTATTGCGCCGGTGGTGCCCGCGAGTTCGACTGGGACTTCATCGGTAAGAAGATTTATGACCAGCCCATCCGCGTGGAGAAGGTGGCATGCCCTTGCGAGCTGCCCGCCGAAAACTCCACCTCCGTATCCCTGGGCCGCAACCTGGACGGCTACCGTATCGGTTTCGACCTCGGTGGTTCCGACCGCAAGTGCGCCGCTGTGGTGAATGGTGAGGTTGTGTACTCCGAGGAGGTGGTGTGGGACCCCTACCACCAGACTGACCCCATGTACCAGCTTGAGGGTGTGGATGATTCTCTGCTTCGCGCTGCCAAGCACCTGCCGCAGGTGGACGCCATCGGCGGTTCCGCTGCCGGCGTGTATGTGAACAGCGAGCCCCGCGTAGGCTCCCTCTTCCGCGGTATTTCTCCCGAGGACTTCACGAACGTGATTCGCCCCATGTTCACCACGCTCAAGGAGCGCTGGAGCGAGCGTATGGGCAAGGAAGTTCCCTTCGAAGTGGTGAATGACGGTGAGGTGACTGCTCTGGCCGGTGCCATGGGCATGAATGACGACGCCGTGCTCGGTATCGCCATGGGTACTTCTCTTGCTGCCGGTTATGTGGACCCCGAGGGTCACATCATGCCCTGGCTCAATGAGCTTGCCTTCGTTCCCGTTGACTATCAGGAGGACGGCGGCGTGGACGAGTGGTCCAAGGACAAGGGCGTGGGCGCTATGTACTTCTCCCAGCAGGCTGTAGCCCGTCTGGCTCCCCGTGCCGGTTTCGACTTCGGCAGCATGCCCTATCCCGAGCAGCTGAAGAAGGTACAGGCCGCTATGGTTGAGGGCGATGAGCGCGCTCGCAAGATTTACGAGACCATCGGTGTGGAGTTCGGTTACACCATCGCCTACTTCTCCAAGTTCTATGCACTGCGTAACCTGCTCTTCCTTGGCCGCGTAGCTACGGGCGAGGGTGGCCAGATTATCATCGACAAGGCCAACGAGGTGCTCAAGGCCGAGTTCCCCGAGCTGGCTATCACGCTCTGCGTGCCGGATGAGAAGACCAAGCGCCATGGCCAGGCCGTAGCCGCTGCTTCTCTTCCCAAGCTGGGCTGAAGCTGAGCATATTCTTCTCACAGCCGGGTAGCGTGCGCGAGTGCCTGCCCGGCTGTTATTTTCCGATTCAGAAGTCAATTTATTCCATGTCCGGAAAAACGGAAATCTGGCAGTGCCCCGAGTGCGGGGAAGCACATGACATCTCGGAGCTTGGGTTTTATGCCGAGGTGGAGTGCATAGCATGCGGCTGCAGAGAGCGCGTGCATACCATGCTGGCCAATTTCCGTGTGGAGGGTGTTGTCGGCATTGGTGGCATGAGTGTGGTGCTGCGCGCCAGGGATTTGGTGCTGAACCGCGCCGTTGCCATTAAGGTGCTGAACGACACCTATCGAAACCAGCCGGACCGCATCTCTCGCTTCGAGAACGAATGTGCCATGATGGCCAAGGTACGGCACGAGAACGTCGTATCCGTGTATTCGGCCGGGCGTGCCAGAAAGCAGTTCTACATTGTGATGGAGCTGGTGGATGGCCTGGATTTGGAGACTCTTATTTCTCGGCAAGGTCCCCTGGACCCTACCACGGCGGTGGACTACGCCATCCAGGTGGTGGAAGGTCTGAATGCGGCTCACAAGTCCGGGCTGCTGCACCGAGACATGAAGCCGGGGAATATCATCATTACCTCGGAGGGGCGAGCCAAAGTGCTGGATTTCGGTCTTGCTCTTGGTCGCCAGGATGAGGATACGGAGGAAATTATCTGGGCAACGCCGTTTTATGTGCCGCCCGAGACTCTGGAACGCAAGGATGAGGATGAGCGTACGGATATCTATGCTCTCGGCATGACTCTGCGTTACCTCCTTACCGGCAAGGGGAGTTTCAAGAGTAATGCCTCTTCCGTAAGTGAGCTGTTACACAACAAATTGCATCTTCCCGCTGCGGCAAGCATCTTGCCCGGGGTGGATGATTCTCTCTGCGAGTTGGTGGACCACATGACGGCCTATGAGCCGTCTAAGCGCCCGGTGTCATACCGTGCACTGCTTGCGGAGCTGCGAGCGGTGAAAGAAGCGCTGCTGCTGCATCAGAAAGCCAATACGCCGGAGATGCGCCGTAAGGCACGACGTGCAGTGTTTATAGGCGCTGGGATTTCTTTTGCGCTGGGTATCGTCGCCGCAGTGGTTGCCGCTGCGCTTGTGACTCCTGCTGATGAGCGCAATCGACTCGCTCCTGCATATGGTGAATACCTGTTACCGGCTCAGCTGTTGTTGCGGGAGGCCGAAGCCAATTTGCAAACCAAGGATTATGGGTCTGCCTATGAGGGGTTCCGGAGTATTTCCGGGGAACCGGGAATTGCTGCGTGGGCTGCTTTGAATGCCGCTATGCTGCTGGAGTTGAAGGGAAGCCCGCAGGATACTGTGGACGATGCTTTGGCCCAGTTTCGGGCATTGCTGAATGAAAAAAGTAAAGCCAGCCCGGCCGGGGCGGGGATTTTGCAGTCGCTTGAAGCCGTTGCCTCTGCGTTGGAGGGGAAGCAGGTGGCTGCCGGCGATATGCCCAAGGCCTTGGTGAGAATGCACCACTACTTCTGGCTTGCTCGTCACCTCAACAAGAAGGGGAAGAGCCCGGAAGCGCGTGTCGCCATGGAAAAGGCTATTCGCGAGGCTGGTATCCTTGCAGAAAATAACGTGGTGTATGGAGGCGCAGGGACCCAGTTTGAGCACATGCTTACTGTATGGATTCCGACTCCGGTGGATGCTGTGGCACTCGCTCAGCAGGTTACGGAAGCTCTTTCCCAACATCGTCTGGCAGACGCTCGCGTGAAATTGAACGAGCTGCTCAAGCAGGAGAAACTCTCAGCCCGAGATGCTGTTGAGGCTCGTGTGATGCTGGAGGTGTGTGACGTAGCGGAAGCCGCGTTCGATGTTCTTAAGCGACGCTGCGGCGATAAGTATGCTCCCGGCGCTACACCGAAGGAGGTATCTGTGCTGGCCTCAGGCCTTAAAATCCCTCGTTTCTCTGACGAAGTGCGCGTGTTGTGCCTCTTACTCAACAAGGACTACCAAACGGCTTTTACACTTTGCGATGTCCTGAATATCAGCAGAGCCGATTCACCCTTTGCCGTCCTTACTCAGGACTGGAGAAAGCGTCTGAAACAAGCGGGCGTGTATTGAATAGTATGTAGTATGAACGCAGCAGACTGATTAGTTGCTGTACTTGTCAATAAATTGATTTACAGCTTCTTCGAACGGTACGTTCTTGACCATACGTTCTACGGAAGGATGTTTGTAGCCCACATTCGGAGGGTAGGCCATGTAGTCTCCGTATAACAATTGAAGATGAGAGCGAGTGCTATTCGGTGCGTTTAACAAGTGACCTTCAAAGTTCAGCTTGCGTAAGGGAAAGATACTATCGTATCCAAGTACGGTGTTTTGGAGGAATGTGACGGCCGGAGAGAGGAAAATCCCCGGCTTGTCAGTTTCCGGTGCCACTTCTTTATTGTCTAGTATTTCCTCTCGAATCTTTTTCTGTAACTCTTCTTCTGTGTAATTGAGATAGGGCGGCTGAAAGACGATTGTCTTCTTGCATCTTGTGAGTTTTCTGTCAACTTCCGCACGATTTGCATCGCTTATGGGTTCATTATAGAAGTGATGGGGAAATACATCGATGTTCAGCGGTGTGCCTTTAAAACCAATTTGAAGAAATGCATGGATTGCCCAAGTGAAGCCATCTTCTAGAGGGAGAATCTCCGGTAACTTGGCTACAAGTTTGTCATAGTCCGGGCGCATCATACTGACGTCCAAATCGTCATCCCACGGGATGAACCCTTTATGCCTTACTGCCCCCAACAGAGTGCCGTAATCCATCCAGTATCGGAGATTATTCTCTTCACATACTTTTGCAAAGTGAGCCATCAATACCGTGTTTCCATCTTGCAATAAGCGCAATTTCCCGGTAGCCGGGGGAAGTTGTGTGATGGGAGCGAAATGTATGAGAATGTTACGTATGTCCTGTAACTTTGCTTCAACAGAAGCGTTTTTTCTTCGTCTCCTCGCAGAGAGAAAGCGTTGTGCCATTTTGTAAAGACAATGCGGCAACAGGCATGATATGCGGAATTTGAGCATTGAATCCATTACGGATATATGTTGTTTTTATTTTGAGTTTTTTATCGCATATACACCTCCTTGTCCTGCAGGGAGGTAAGCTTTTGCAGGGCTTTGCCCAGATAGCGGATAACGAGGAAAAGGGTGGCGAGCAGGGGAACACCGATGATGAGATAGCCCATCCAGGTCATTTTGCTCACCGCGTAGTTGTATTGTATTGCCTGTTCTGCGGCGGGCATGTCCGGCACGGGTAGCAGGAAGTAGAGTGCCAGCCCGAAGTTCATGGCCGCCGAGAAGAGCAGGGAACCGGCAGTCATGAGTGCAGCTCGATTCAGTACGGCGTTGTAGCCGGTCTGCAGGCTTTTTTCACGCACAGCTGCCTCGATTCTGCGAATGTCGAAGAGGGCATCTGAGTACACACAGGCACGCAGGAGAGAGCCTTCCTTGCCTCCGCCTACTATCATGGCACCTGCAAGCAGCAGAGCAATGATGGCTTCTTTTGCTGCGTACCACCAGGGAGTATCCGGGCGTATGGCAAGAGCATCCCCCGTGTTGGCATAGATGGTGACAACGCCGGTCAGGATAGTGCCCAGCAGCCCGAAGGCCGTCATCGCTTCAATTTTGCGCTCTGTAACCAGGCTGTATATACCGCAGCCAATGGGGAGTGCCAAGGCTACTACCATGGCCCAGGTAGTGCCAATGTGCCAGAGCTTATCGCCCGTGGCGGAACAGTTGTCGAGAATGAGCACCGGCGCCAGTACACTCAGCAGGACATTAAGCAGGCTCTTAGTGGCTTTGTCCATACAGAAAATTATTTCATGCTGGCAATAGCTGCCGCCATATCTGCTGCGCGGAAAGTGCTGCTGCCGGCTACGAGGCAATCCGCACCGGCTTCGGCGCAAAGCGGAGCCTGGGCTGTTCCGATGCCTCCGTCCATTTGGATGATGAACTTCAGCCCCTGAGCTTTACGGGCGGCATCGAGCACTCGTACTTTTTCCAGAACTTCACCCATGAAACTCTGGCCACCGAACCCGGGCACAACACTCATCACAAGTACCATGTCCAGCTCTCCGAGGTAGGGCAGCACCTTTTCCACCGGGGTCGCAGGATTTACAGCGAGGCCTGCATGCGCTCCACCCTCGCGGATAGCTGCCAAGGTGGCGTGCAGATCCACATGCCCCTCACGCTCTACATGAATGGTAATCATGTTCATGCCGGCCTTCAGGAAACGCGGGAGATAATGATCCGGCGCATCAATCATAAGGTGAGCATCCAGGTAAGCATCTTCCGGCACACTGTTTCGAATGGCTGCGCAGATATCCGGCCCGAAGGAGATATTGTCTACGAAGGAACCATCCATCACATCGAGGTGCAGCCAGTCTGCCCCGGCAGTGAGGGCTCGGGAGGCTTCTTCTCCGATACGGCGGAAATCGCAGGCAAGCATGGAAGGGGCTATGAGCATGGTATGTGAGTCGTGGTTACGATTTTACGCCATTCAGCATACCCGCAAAGGAACTGTTTGGCAAGTGTAAATCGCGCTATGTCTTCGGATTTGTTTTGCGGAGCAGAAATATTCGAATCATTCAATCCATGAAAACCATCTGTAATTCGCTTTGAGTCAGTTTTAATGGATTGTTCGCCAGTCTGTCCGGGTTAACAGCTTCTGTTATTTTGTGTATAGGGGATATTTCCAGTTCTTTTGTACTGTATATTAATCCGATACGGCAGTATAGCTCGCTAAACCACTTTCGGAAATCACCGTTCTGAACTCCGAGCAGCTTTGCCAATGTCCGCATTTTTGTGTGTAGCTGAGATGTCGCTTCTGCGTTCTTGTAGTGGAGCTCAGCCAGCCCCGGGAGACTTAATGCAACTGCGTGCCCATGCGGTATGCCGTAATCCTGCGTGATTTTATACGAGAGCGCGTGTGCGGCTGTCGTGCGGGTGATGCTGATGCATTTGCCGGCAAGATAGGAGGCCTCAGCCATTGCTGTGGCGGCTTCGAGCTTTGACGAGGTTGAGAAATTCACCAGATTGTCACGGCAAAGTTCAATGGCGCGCAATGCATAGATATCGCTGTCTTTTGTCGCACCATTCGCCCAGAATCCCTCTATAGCCTGAGCCATGGCGTCCATGCCGCAAGAGGCCTTGAGGTATGCAGGCGCGTCTGCCATGAGCTCACTATCCACCAGTGCATAATCCGGCATGACAGCCGGAGCATCCAGCGAGTATTTGCTCCCATCTATATAGACTACGGCGAAACGGGTAGCCTCGCTACCTGTTCCGGCTGTCGTGGGAATCGCCACAAGGGGTGTTTTGCGAACAAGGGGGGTATTACTGCTGAAATAAGATCTGATATCAATACTGTTGTCGACGGCTGCCCGATAAAGTTTGGCAAGGTCTATGGCGGAACCTCCTCCGAAAGCGACAATAGCATCGGCAGGCTTGTACCCGCACGAAACGGCCGCAGATACGTCTTCTGCTGTGGGATTGGGATTTATCGTTGTGTGGTAACAAACATCACATCCCTGCAAGTATTCATCAAACTGCTTCCGGTGTTTCTGCAAACTGCGCTCGGAGCAGAAAAGAAGGATACTGCGCCACTTGTTATCAGCTACCAGCTTCTTTAACTCTGAGAAAGAACCGGGATAGATATACCCCTTACCTTCCTCAACATATTGCATGAATGCTTTCTTGTTTTCGACCGGCTTTTCTTTCGGTCTTCCTAAATCTGAACGAGAACCGCATGATACGACAACCTCCAGCATGGCTGTACCTTCTGCAGAAAGAAAATCCGGCAGACGGGAGATAAGCTCATCCCCGGTTTCTGCCTTGTAGAAAAAATCATAACCGCATGCCAGCGCCATTTTGCCGATATCGAGTTTATCTGCGACAGTGGGTTGCCCACCTACGGAATCGTGTGCGGCGTTATTCAGAATAATGTGCCGCAGATTCGGCAGTTTTGCGGCGCCGATAACAGCTGCTGCACCCATGTGCATTAACGCTGCGCCATCTCCATCCATGCAGATGACTCGTCGTTCCGGCTTGTTAATGGCCACCCCCATAGCGATGGAGGACGCGTGCCCCATGCCTCCTACTGTCAGAAAATCGGCTCGGTGAGATTCATTGCTGCTCTCTCTGTACTCGTATAGCTCGCGAGATATCTGGCCGGTTGTGGAAACAACGATGTCATCTGCACTGAGACTCGAAGCGATGGTACAGATGGCTTGTTCGCGGCTCATTTCTGCTTCGCTGATTCGTTTATTCTGCAGAGAATAGGCTTCAAATGTATTTTTGCGGACGACCAGAGCGTATGGTTTGCTGTGCTGCTGCATATAGGCGCAAGCCGTATCAATCTGTTCACTCGCTTCAGGTTCAGAGGCGGATAAAACAGCATAATCTATGCCCATGCTCTCCAGCAAGCTGAGGGTAACCTTGCCTTGCTTCACATGTTGCGGCTCGTCTTTTACTCCCGGCTCACCTCGCCAGCCTATTAAAAGTAAAACCGGAATGCTGTATACTTCTTCATCCATGAGGGAAAGCAGCGGGTTGACACAGTTTCCCTGGCCGGAGTTTTGCATGTAGACAAGCGCCGGCCTCCCGGTAGCCAGGTAATGCCCGCATGCCAGACCTATGGCATTCCCCTCATTGGCGGCAATAATGTTATGTTTGCTATCGGCGTGGTCGGTAATGTATGCGCAGATGCTTTTGAGCAAACTATCCGGAACACCATAGTATGCATCAATACCATGCTGTGTCAGTTTTTCTACAAAGAATTTCGCCTTCATGGGGGTGCTGGGTTAACAAGAACCGGGAATCAAGGTGATGATATCCTTAATCTTCATGCAGTAATCCTGCGAGGCTTCTTTGGCTCGGTGGTTGGAGAGAATGCTCGTTGCAACATTCATCATAGCCGGATATGCCGCTCTGAGCAGCTGATTGGCGTAGATGACGATATTTACACCCATCTCAGCGAGTTCGGACTCATACATGTGGTTGAATGAGGACGGAACAACCACAAGCGGTTTTCTGTTCGGTAACTGGTTGTAAAGCTGGCAGAACTCTTTAATTTCCTCTCCATCTGCCTTGCGGGAGTGTATCATGATGCCATCTGCTCCGGCGTCCAGATAGGCTTTTGCTCGTAAGATGGCATCATCCATGCCGGCATTGAGAATCAAACTTTCAATGCGAGCAATTATCATAAATGTGTCTGTGACACGTGCTGCGTGACCCGCTCTTATCTTTTCGCAGAAATGCTCAATATCATCCTGAGTTTGTTCCACCTCTGTGCCGAAAAGCGAGTTCTTTTTGAGGCCCACTTTATCTTCGATGATTACTGCAGAGACGCCAAGTCGCTCCAGAGAGCGAACGGTAAACACGAAATGTTCCGTAGGTCCACCGCTGTCCGCATCGTAGATAATAGGTTTCGTGGTGGTTTCGAGGATGTCGTTGAGCACTTCGGCACGACTGGAGGTGTCAAGATAGCCGATATCCGGCTTGGCCTTAGCGGCAGATTGGGTGAGGGAAGATATCCAGATGCCGTCAAATTCTATTTTTTTGCCGTTTTCGTTGACAGAGGCATTCTCCACGATAAGGCCGCTCAAGCCATTGTGGGCTTCACATATAGTGACAATGTCTTTGTTCTCTATCAAGCGTTTCAGTCTCATGGCGCGGATTGCCGGAGTTGTGCCAATGCTTTTAAGCGCCTGATTGAGAGCAGTAGATGAGATGCCTTCGGTGTAGGGGATGTCTATCACCTGTCCGCCCCACTGGCTCATTACCTCGATGATGCGTTGGCGGGTTTCCGCCTGGGGACCCGTTTTCCAGTCATCTCCATGCAGAACATAATCCGGCTTAATTCGCAGAAGATTCGGCACATAATCGAGCGTCTCCTGTGCAACAACTCTGGATACCCCCTTCACGTTTTCTATGATGACGCGTCTCTGCTCCCAGCTCATGTAGGGAAGTCTTTTGTAGCTCGCAATGGCTTTATCGGTCAGCAGTCCAACTATAATCTCTCCACCTATTTCGCGAGCTTTCTCTATGATATTCAAGTGTCCCGGGTGCAATAAATCTGCACTCATCCCGATGTATATAGTTTTCATGTGACCGAATATGTCCTAATTTGTTGCGTGAAGAACTGAAACCTCGTTGCAAGGTATCACAAACATCGGGAGGTGTCAAGCTTCATGCCCGCAAGGGAGCCTGCAAAGTTCGTCATTGCTGCTGAGATAAAAATTGAAATGTTAACAGGCACTCTCTGTTTTGGCTTGCAATGGACGCAAAATGCTGTAAAATAACCCGCGTTATGGCAGACCGTACCTATACAGACCCCGTTCGAATGGAAAAAATCGTCAGCCTCTGCAAGCGCAAGGGCTTCATCTTCCAGGCAGCTGAAATTTATGGCGGCCTCAACGGTTGCTGGGACTACGGTCCCCTGGGCGTGGAGCTCAAGCGCAACCTGAAGGATTACTGGTGGCGTGTGCATGTGCAGGAGCGCCCCGACATCCTGGGTATGGATGGTTCCATCCTCACCCACAACTCCGTGCTGGTGGCTTCCGGCCACGTGGGTGGTTTCTCCGATCCTCTCTGCGATTGCCTGCTGAGCAAGGAACGCCTTCGTGCAGACCAGATTCCCGCCCAGAGCGGTGTGGCTCTCTGGTGGAAGGGTGCCACCACCAAGGATGGCTCCTGGACCAGCAAGAAGGAATTCTCCATGCTGACCCCCGAGGGCAGCGAGAAGGAGGTGAAAAATGCCCGCCGCAGTGCTCTGCAGTACTACAGCCAGATTTCCGGCAAGAACCTGCCCGTGGCTGAGCTTGAGCTGCTGGAGGAGAGCACCGAGACGGTGACCGACAGCGTGCGCTACAATCCTGCCAATGGTTCTCTGGTGACCGAGGCTCGTTCCTTCAACCTGATGTTTAAGACCACCATCGGTGCAACGTCGGATGAGAACGACCCCTCCAGCATCGGCTGGCTGCGTCCGGAGACAGCTCAGAGCATCTTCTGCCAGTACAAGAACATTCTGGATTCCTCTCGTACCAAGATTCCCTTCGGTATCGCCCAGATTGGTAAATCCTTCCGCAACGAGATTAACCCCCGCAACTTCACCTTCCGCTCCCGCGAGTTCGAGCAGATGGAGGTGGAGTACTTCTGCCGCGCGGAGGATGGTTTCCGCCTCACGGATGAGTGGCTGGAGAAGAGCCTGCAGTTCTACGAGAACATCGGTATCTCCCGCGAGAAGATTCACATCCTCGATGTGCCGGAGGACGAGCGCGCCTTCTACTCCAAGAAGACATACGACCTCGAGTACGAGTTCCCCTTCGGTGTACAGGAGCTCATGGGCATCGCCTACCGTACGGATTACGACCTGGGCCGCCACCAGGAGGGTTCCGGTAAGCCGATGGAATACTTCGACGAGACAACCCGCGAGAAGTTCATTCCCCACGTGGTGGAGCCTTCTGCCGGTTGCGACCGCTCCGTGCTGGCCGTTATCTGCGAGGCCTTCGACGAGGAAGAGCTGGGCAAGGACGGCAAGAGCGACATCCGCACCGTGATGCGCTTCCACCCGCGTATGGCTCCCATCAAGGCTGCTATCTTCCCGCTGCTTAAGAAGAATGCCGAGCAGGTGCGCATCGCCCGTGAGATTGAGGCCGAGCTGCGTCCCTTCATGAATGTGTTCTACGACGAGAGCGGTGCCGTAGGCCGCCGTTACCGCCGCCAGGACGAGGTGGGCACTCCCTTCTGCATCACGGTCGACTTCGAGACCTTGGGCGAGGAGGGCGACCCCGAGCTGAAGGACACGGTCACTATCCGCCACCGCGACTCCATGGAGCAGGAGCGTGTGGCCATTAAGGACCTGCTGCCCTGGCTGCTGAAGAAGATTCACTAAAAACACCCCAACAGTCCCGCAGGTATCCCGAGTACCTGCGGGACAAAAGTATCCCCCCCCTTATGAAATGCCTTTCTCCGCTGCCGGATGAACTTCGAGAGCATGTCCTGCAGGCCATGCTGCCCGGCGAGGCTCCGGTGTGGGTGGCTCAGCCCATCCCGTCACTGCGGAACCGCATGTCCACCCCCTACATCTTTTTTGCTGTGTTCGGGCTGATGTTCAGCGGGCTCATTATGATACTGTCTCCATCTGCCGTATTGTCGTTTCTAATCCTTCTGGTGGGGATTCCCTTCGTTCTTATCTGGTATATCTATCGGCAGATGAAGCGCACGGTGTACGTCATCACCGAGAAACGCGCGCTTGTTGTGCGGCCTGTTCGCCGCAGGGAATGGGAAACACTTTCCTGGCAGCTTGTACCCGGGTTGGTCAAAGAACGCGTATTGCGGGCAGATGGCAGCGGGGATCTGATTCTGAGTTACGAACTCGAAAAAGACGCGGAAGGAGATGGCCAGAGTGTTCCGCGCGGCTTTTTCAATCTGCCTGAGTTGCGTCGGGTCGAGCAGCTGCTGGCAGAAATAACTCCCTCTTCCGGGCAGTAAACATGCCGTTGCCTGCAAAAGAATCCCGCTGCGTGGAGGCTAGCCGCCAAAACACCCTGCTGCCGGGCGAGCAGGCATTGTGCCAATATGTGCAGCCCCGTGGGTGGCACTGGTGGTGCCGCTGGTTTGGCGATATTTTTGTTCGAGCTCTGCCACTGTTTTTCCTGATTACTGTACCCTTGCTTCTGTGCTGTGTTCCATTGGCTCCCGAGTTGCTGGAGTTCTGGCTTCTCGTGGCACTCGGGCTTATGGTTTGGTGTGCGGTGCGGTATGTGCGGCATCGCATGCATGAATATACCACCCTGACGCTTACATCGCTGCGAGTCATCATCCGCTCTCGAGAAGGAGGAATGACGATGGCGTGGAACTATCCTTTGCCGGAGTTACAGGCGAGGGCTGAAGCGGACGTTGTATGCCTGCGTAATGCGCGAACCGGAGCAGAGAGGCACTTTCGCGGTGTGTGCGATGCTGAGGCTCTGCTTGCTCGCATCCTCCGTGCTCAGGCGGAGTATACCCCTGTACCTCGGCCGGAGCCTCTGGCTGAGTCTCACCCTCTGCTGCCCCCGGGGGCGCTGTTGTATGGAGCAGGGGAGGAGAGGCCGAATCGGCCTTCGCGTGGAGAATGGGTATTTGTCTGGTCGCTCATGGGCTTTTGTGGTTCCGTCGCCGTAGACGCTTGGTTGTGCGCTCATGGCGGAAGTGTTATCGGGTGGATTGCGTGGGGAATGCTGGCTCTGCTTGCCGGTTATTTTGCTCGGGCCCTGCATCGACGCAAGCATGCTCGGCCTGCCCCTTATATCATTTGCAGCAGCGGGGTATATGTGCCGGGGGAACGCTGGGCTCCGTGTCCGCTTTCACGCTGCTATCCCGAGGGAAGAATGGAGTATCGTGATGGCCGCGTCTCTCTTCTTTTCGCTCTCCCGCCGGATAATGAGAAGATTCTTCCCGGGCTGGATGTGGATGACGCCCGGGAGGCTGAAGCCTTGCTCGTGGCTCTGTACAGCCCGGAAATTGCAGAGGCTGCTGCAAAATGAGCTTGCTATTTTGCAGTCATTTGCTAACATTGACGCATGGCCGTTTTACGAGTAGTTTGCTTGTTAGCTTTGCTGTCATGGGCAGTTGCTTCCCTTTGCGCCGAGACTGTAGATTTTGACCACGGCTGGAAATTTCGCTACTTCGGGAAAAATGTTCCCGCAGAAACATCGAAAATAGCGAAAGCTGACAGTGTGCAGAACGGGCATCCCGCCTCCGCAGCGGTGGATGGCAATCGCACGACCCGTTGGTGCGCGAATGATGGCAAGCCGGGACACAATATCACTATTTCTGTGCGTCAGCCGCGCAAGGTGGAGACGGTGCGTATTGTCTGGGAGAATGACCGCACTAAGCAGGTGGTCGTGGAGCTCGTCGCCAAGACGGGGAAAGCGCGCCGCAAAATTACCACGCAGGGGGATACCACGGATGTTTCTGTGGGCGGGCGTGTGCTGAACTCTGTGGTGATACGCGTGAATGGCACGGGAGATGGAAATTGGGCCAGTATTTACGAAGTGGAGCTTCTGGATGCCGAGGGGAATAGCCTGCCGATAGCAGATTCTTCTCTGGATTGCCCGGATGAGGCAAAGCTCAAGTTCGATGATTCCGCTTTTCGCTCCGTGCAACTGCCGCACGATTGGGCTATCGAAAGCCGTTTCCTGCCGGAAGAACCCAATGAAACCGGCAAGTTGCCCTGGATAGGTTATGGCTGGTACAGGCGTGAGTTCCGCCTGCGAGAGGATTTTGACCCGGAGAAGCAGCGCTATTACCTGGATTTTGATGGTGTCATGGCAAATCCGCAGGTTTATGTGAATGGTCATAAGGCCGGGGAATGGGCATACGGGTACATGCCGTTCCGTGTGGATATGACGCCTTATCTGCGCGCGGGGCAGACAAATGTGGTGGCGGTTCGGGTGCACAACCTGCCGCTTTCCACTCGCTGGTATCCAGGGGCCGGGATATATCGCCATGTGACTCTGGAGCGCACCCAGGCTGTGCATCTTGCTCGCTGGGGTGTGTATGTCACCACTCCGGATGTGAGCGATACGGAAGCGACGCTGAACATCGAAACGACCATCTGCAATACGAGCAACACGGATGTGGTGCTCAGTGTGCAGCAACAGGTGGAAAAATCCCGCGTGCTCGAGCGCGAGGTGAGGGTGCCTGCCGGGGAGGAATACACCCTGCAGCAGACGCTGCAGCTGCCGAATCCCAAGCTCTGGAGCTGCAGTACGCCGAATCTGTATAAGTTGCACACTAGCATCAAACAAGGGTCGAAAACGCTTGATTCCAGTGTGACGTCTTTCGGTGTGCGTACCATCGACTGGCGTCCGGATGGGTTTTATCTGAACGGCGAGCGTGTGTATCTGAAAGGCGTATGCGAGCATCATGATCTCGGCCCCCTGGGGGCGGCCTTCCACAGCCGCGCCTATGAGCGCAAGATAGAAATACTCAAATCCATGGGTTGCAACTCTATCCGCATGACTCATAATCCGCCCGCTCGCGAGGTTCTGGAGCTGTGCGACCGACATGGCATGCTGGTGATGGATGAGTTGTTCGATATCTGGAAGGCACAGAAATACGACAAGAAGAACGGCTACCACATCCTGTGGCCGGACTGGTGGAAGCGTGATGTGCGCAACTTCATGCTGCGAGATCGCAACCACCCCTGCATCATAGCCTGGAGCGGTGGAAACGAGGTGCCGGAAATGGCCAGGGGAGATGGCGCCGCTGTCGCAGCTGCTTTGCGGGATGAGATGTTGCAATACGACTCAACTCGCCCCTTTACCGCCGGCAACAATGAGCTGGCCGCGCGCTACAACGGTTTCGGCGATACGCAGGGGGTATACGGCTTCAACTACAAGCCCTCTCATTATGGGGAGTATGGAGACAACAGGCCCAACATGCCTTTTTATGCCTCCGAAACGGCTTCCTGTGTGGGGACGCGCGGTGTGTATGTGTTCCCCCTGCGCTGGGAGAAGAATGGCGGCTATGTGGGAGAGGGCTCTGTGCCGTTCCAGGTGAGCGCCTATGGACTCAGTGCACCCGGCTGGGCGAATTGTCCGGATGTGGAGTTCGCCGCTCAGGATGCCAATCCACGCGTGGCCGGTGAGTATGTGTGGACGGGGTTCGACTATATCGGCGAGCCCACGCCTTACAACCAGGATCCCACTATTGAGAACAATTTCAAACACCTCTCTCCGGCGGAGCGTAAGAAGAAGATGGCCGAGTTTGCCAAGCTCGGCAACAAAGCTCCCAGTCGCAGCTCGTATTTCGGTATCATCGACCTCGCAGGCTTGCCGAAAGATACCTATTACCTGTATCGGAGTCGCTGGATGCCGGAGTTGAAACATGCACATCTGCTGCCGCATTGGAACTGGCCGGACCGCAAGGGTAAGGTTACTCCTGTGATGTGCTTCAGCTCAGGAGATGAGGCGGAGCTGTTTCTCAATGGCAAGAGCCAGGGCGTACGCCGCAAGGGGGAGGGGCCTACCTTCAATCAGTCCGGCGTGACCGTGAGCAAGAACGGCTACCGATTTGTGTGGGAGGATGTGCGTTACGAACCCGGCGAGTTGCATGTTGTGGTGCGTAAAGACGGCAAACCCTGGGCGGAAGCAAAACGCAGCACCACCGGGCGGGCGGCTCGCGTAAAGGCGGAGGCAGACCGCAGCACCATTTCCGGAGATGGCCGCGACCTCTCGTATGTAACGCTTTCCGTGTTGGATAGCAAGGGCCGCGTGGTGCCGACGGACTGTCGCAAGGTTCGTTTCAAAGTCACCGGTGCGGCAGAGTTTGCCGGCGCCTGCAATGGGAACCCCATCGACCACACCTGCATGCAGGACGTGAAGCAGCGCTTCTTCAATGGTCACATTGTTGTGGTGTTGCGTGGCAAGCGCAAGGCGGAGGGTAAGGCTGTGTTACAGGTGCAGGCGGATGGCCTGCCTCCTGTGGAATTGAATATCAATGTAGAGTAAACGGTGACACCGTGGGCCGGGTTCAGAGTAAGCTCTTGATTCCCAGCCCGATGAGCAGGAGCCCTGCAATGGTTTCGAGCCAGCGGCTCGGCAGGTGGTGCAGCAGGCGTGCCGAGTGGAAGGCTGCCAGCGAGCAGATGAAGGTCACAATGCCGATGACGCTGACATTGGCGAGCAGCTGCGAGAGTGTGATGTCGGCTCCGCCGATGTCACCCAGTGCCATGGCCACGCCGACGGCAAGCGCATCTATTGCCGTGGCGATGCCCACCAGAAGCAGGGCAATAAGTCCCAGCGGGTTGCAGTCTTTGTTGCAGCACTCGTTCTCCTCATCTTCCGTCCATGCTCCATAGATGATGTAAGCGCCGAGGCCGCAGAATACGGTGGCCACAATACCGCTTTGCCATTGCGCGACAATATCTCGCACGCTTTCTCCCCCCAGGTATCCCAGCAGAGGCATGCCTGCCTGGAACAGGCCTACAGTGAGGGCGAACCACAGCGAGTTTCTAAGTCGGCAGCAACGCAGCACCAAACCGTATGAGAAAGAGTATACGGTGGCGTCCACTGCCAGGACGAGTGAGATGATAAGGAGCTCCAGCATCTGTTCTTTGTTAAGGCAAAGCACCCCGGCAATGCTGCCGGGGTGTTGCATGGTACTGCACCTTTACATGGTACAGTGCTTTAATCAATAATGACCACCGCGGGTGCCGTTGTGCCACTTCCAGGCGGTCTCCACAATCTGTGTGACATCCTGGTACTTGGGAATCCAGCCGAGGATTTCTGCGGCCTTGCGGGAATCGGCAATGAGGCGGGGCGGGTCGCCCTCGCGGCGCGGACCGTACTGCACGGGCGCCTTCATGCCGGTTACTTTTTCGGCGGCGTCGATAATCTGCTTCACGGAGAAGCCGTTGCCGGTACCGAGGTTGAACCAGTTGGTGTCACCTCCCTTCATCAGGTAATCCAGAGCGCGCAGGTGGGCATCGGCCAGGTCATCCACATGGATGTAGTCGCGGATGCAGGTGCCGTCCGGGGTGTCGTAGTCTGTACCGAACACGGTGATGCCGGGACGCTCGCCCTTGATAGCCTGCAGAATCACAGGGATAAGGTGGCTCTCCGGCTCGTGATCCTCGCCGATAAGGCCATCCACGGAAGCGCCGGAAGCGTTGAAGTAGCGCAGGAATACGCTCTTGAGGCCATAGGCACGCTCGCAGTCCTTGCAGACCTTCTCGAGCATGAACTTGGAACCGCCGTAGGGGTTGATGGGGTCCTGCTTCTCGGTCTCGGGAATCGGCACCTGAGTGGGCTCACCGTAGGTGGCGCAGGTGGAGGAGAACACGAAGCGCTTGCAACCGCCCAGCATCATGGCGCGCAGCAGCACCAGGGGCTTGGCAATGTTGTTTTCGTAATATTTGAGCGGGTCGGTCACAGACTCACCCACCTGGATGAAGGCGGCGAAGTGCACCACGGCGTCAAACTTGCCGTTTACCAGGAGGGGATATACGATGGCGGGATCGCCCAGGTCACCCTTCACGAGCTTCACTTCTTTGTCCACGATAGCGGCGGGATGCCCGTATACCATGCTGTCCAGCACGGTCACATCCGCACCGGCTTTCACCAGCTGGCGTACTGTGTGCGAGCCGATATAGCCGCAACCACCTGTAACGAGTACTTTCATGATTTGTTGTGTGTTGGAATAACGGTTAAAAGAGGATTACAGCATGGAGGCCAGCATGGCTTCCAGCTTGCGGATATCGGCAGCAAAGCGGCGGATGCCGTCTGCCGTCTTCTCGGTGGCCATGGCATCCTCGTTGAAGAGGAAGCGGAAGCTCTTCTCGTCTGCCGGAATGCGCTCGATGTCGCTGGCCTTGGCAGCTTCTTCGTTGAGGCAGGGGACAACTGTCTCCTCACCGGCGGCAAGCTCAGCCAACAGGTTGGGGGAGATGGTCAGCAGGTCGCAGCCGGCCAGTGCCAGTACTTCGCCCTTGTTGCGGAAGGAAGCACCCATAATCTGCACCGGGTAACCGAACTTCTTGTAGTAGTTGTAAATGGTGCGCACGGAAACCACGCCGGGGTCGGTCTCAGCGGTGTATTCCTCCTTGGTGTTGGCTTTGTACCAATCCAGGATACGACCCACAAAGGGAGAAATGAGGCGCACGCCGGCCTCCGCGCATGCTACTGCCTGCACCAGGCTGAAAAGGAGAGTCAGGTTGGTGTGGATGCCTTCCTGCTCCAGCACGCGGGCTGCCTGGATACCCTCCCAGGTGGAAG
The DNA here is from genome assembly GCA_045636905.1 of Akkermansia sp. GTDB lineage: Bacteria > Verrucomicrobiota > Verrucomicrobiia > Verrucomicrobiales > Akkermansiaceae > Akkermansia. The sequence goes on along the minus strand of JAZTYL010000022.1, from coordinate 364,403 downwards.
CAATCTTGATGAGTACGCGCTCGCGGGGGATGCCGGCGGCCTCGTACATGCCCATGATGCTGCGGGCGCGGGCTACTGTAGCCTCCGTGTCGAAGGAAAGGCGGGCATCCACCTCGCTGGAGACGCGACCCGGCACACGCTTGAGGATTTCCAGACCGAAGGCCACCACGACCTTGTCCACAATCTCATCCATCAGCGCAGGGGTGATTTCACGACCCTTGTAAGGGGCCACGGCTGCCTCCACAATGCTGCGGTACTCGGGCTTGCCCGCTGCAGCGAGGATGAGGGAGGGATTGGTGGTAGCATCCTGCGGGGAGAATTCCTCCATCTGGCGGAAATCGCCGGTGTCGGCTACTACTGTGGTGTACTGTTTGAGTTGCTCAAGTTGTGTTGCCATAAGCGTATGGGATTATCTTGCGCGGCTATCATACCACACAATCCCACATTGTACAAGCCGCTTTTTGGTAGTACGAGCGCAAAAAATAGTGCCGAAGGTTGAAACAGGGCAAATCTCAGGGATGAAATGAGCGATTTTGTGTCATGCGGCATGAGAATTGTCTCCGAAGTCTATTTTTGCGCGGATTATGCTTGACAGCTGTTTGCTCTTCTGTATAATTCTTCCCGCGCTGCGACGGTAACGCAGCCTCTAAGACTATGAAGGCAGACATCCATCCCAAGTACAATCCTGTTGTGTTCGTGGACATCACCACGGGCCGCCGCTTCATCACCCGCTCCACCGCTACTTCCGCCAAGAAGGAGGAAATCGACGGTGTGGAGCACTACGTGATCTCCTGCGGTATCACCTCCGACTCTCACCCCTTCTTCACCGGTAAGAACCAGTTCGTGGATACCGAGGGTCGTATCGACAAGTTCCAGAAGCGTTTCGGCTCTGTGCGCCGCGCCAAGAAGCCGACTCTGGGCTAAAGTTCTGCGCTTCAACGCAAGCTTTCCGCCTGCATTCCTTCGGGAGTGCAGGCTTTTTTGTTGTGTGAAGGGCGGGCTGGCAGGTGTCTCCGGTGGCGGTGGAGAGGTCAGTGCGAGTAGTAGCCCAGGTAAAGGAGTTCCTGTGCAGGGAGGAAGACAACCCAACGCACGCGGGTGGGTAGCTCGTGGTTGGCGTATATCTGAGCCTCCGGTGTCAGGATGCTGTTCAGGGCAGGGTATTGTATTTCTGTGTCCCGGTATGGCTGCCAGCCATTACCGGGTGTGAGCTGCTGCTTACGGAGCGCATCGAATTCTGAGGCTGCGAGGTTGAAGCGGAAGCGGCAGCCAATAGGGTTAAGGGCTTCCCAGTCCGGATTACAGACGGCACCGGCAGCAGCGGCATCCACTCCCACCAGTTGGGCGGCGCGGCGGCTCATGTCCGCCTTATCTGCTGCCACAATACCGAGCAGAAAAAGCAGAGAGGCGAGCAGAAGCCACTTGACAACGGTGCGCATGGGGGCTTAGGGCTCGGGGGTGATGAATACGGGAGCGGGCAGGGGCTCCGGCTCGGAGCTGCCGCCTACGAGGTCGCCGACATCTTTGAATGTCACAAAGACGAAGAAGAAGAGGAGCAGGATGATGAAGGCGGAGAAAATCGTATCGAGCACCTTGCTGCTTACAGGTTTGCCGCGCATCATTTCAACAAAACCCAGCACAACATGGCCGCCGTCCACCACTGGCAGGGGCAGGATGTTGAGTACTGCGAGGTTAACATTCAGCACAACGGCGAACCACAGCACCAGGCGCCAGCCTATGCCATCCCCGGCCTGGAACATTTGGTACATGTAGGAGCCGATGCCTACAGGGCCGCTGAGGTGCTCCATGCCGATATTGCTGCCGGGGGCGCAGACTTTGGCGAGGGTTTCCTTCATCCATTTAAGGCTTTGGGAAACCTGAGCCTGGGGGCTGGGGTGCTCAAAGCGGATGTCTGCCAGGGCATTCTGCCAGGCAAAGCCCATGATTGGCTGTGCACCCTCTTTGCCCTGCCAGTTGGTCGGCACGGTGGGGGTGAGTGTGGTGTTGGTGCTGCTGCCGTCCGTATTGCGGAGGGTGAGCTGCATGGGCTCCCCCTTTTCGGCAACAGCTGTCACCGCGTAGGGAGTGTATACGGCAACGCCATTCACCGCAGTGATGGTCTGGCCTTTCTGCAGCCCTGCCTTCTGCGCAGGTGAATCGGGCAGGATATCGCCCACGATGGTCGGCTGAGCCGGCAGGATACCGACCTGGCGCAGAGCACTGCGCTGCCACCAGGAGGTGGGGGGCACCTTGTACCCGCTCTCGATGTCGATGGTCTGCTCGCTGCCGTCTGCCTGCGGGCGCGCAAGGGTGAAGCGGATGGTCTCTCCTTCGCTCAGGGCAACCAGTTCGCGCACGCCCTCCATGTTGCCGGTCCATTTGCTCACGGGGCAGCCATCGATGGCAAGGATGCGGTCTCCGGGCAGAATGCCGGCTGCCGCAGCAGCAGAATCCGGGGTAAGGTAGCCGATACGTGTACCTTGCATCTCTGCTGCGGGTTTACCCACGCCCCATACAACCACGGCAAATGCGTAGGCCAGCAGAAGGGAAAAGAGGGGGCCGGCTGCGGCGATAATCACCTTATCCAGCGGTCTCAGCGGCTTGAGATTACGGGGAATATCCGCTTTGCCTTCCACTGCCTGCATGTCCTCCATCTGTGGCAGCGAGACAAAGCCGCCCAGCGGCAGCCAGCCGATACCCCAGCGCACGCCGTTGATGGTTTTACTCCAGATGGGCTTGCCGAACCATATCTGAAAACGGTCTATGTACGCGCCTCTCCATTTGCCGGCCAGGAAATGCCCCAACTCGTGCACAAAAATCATGAGGTTGAAAAACAGGATTACCAGCAGAATGATGCCGGCGGTCTGAAATGCGGAAAGGATGGCGTCCATAATGGTGTATCTCGCCCATGTTGCCACACTCAGTGCTCTGTTGCAAGCTTTCCTTCTGCCATAATGTGACAAAAACGCCACATTAAAATGAGTCAAATTCGGCTTGACCTTTTTTCGTGTGTGTGTTATAACACTCGCCATTCTGAGCCATGACTGCGAAAACAACGCGTTATACCATATCAGCCCTGGCTCGCAAGACCGGGCTTTCTGTTCACACTCTCCGCTTTTATGAGAAGGAGGGTATCATCCGCCACGTGGAGCGCACGCCATCCGGGCGCCGTGTATATGGAGATGATGCTGTGGCTTGCCTCATCGGCGCTTTGTGTTTGAAGCAGGCTCGTGTGACCCTTGCTCAGATTAAGGAGTTTTTCGATGCTACCGTGCGTGGCGAGGAGTCTCTGCCGCACCGCCTGGAGATGCTCAACCAGGCTCGCCACAACCTGCTGGATATGCAGGCGGGTATCGAGCGCAGCCTCAAGCTGGTAGAATTCTTCATCTCCGGTACGCAGGAGGCGGTGAAGGCGATGAAGAGCGGTGAGAACCCGGATGAGGCCTTCCCTCTCCTTACCCGTGCAGGTATTGCCGAGCTGCCGACCGTGATGATGGAGGACGGCAAGCTCGCTCCGGATATGAGCTCCCTTTTCGCCTCCTTCGAAAAGTAAGCAGGTAAAACGATTCTGAAATGAAAACCGCGCAGCTCCGTAAGGGCAGCGCGGTTTTCATTATCACCGATAGGGTGTCCGGCGGTGTTATTTGCTGAGAAGCTTCTCCAGCAGAGCCTGCGAGTTATCCGCAAGTTTGGCGGGGTCGTCCAGCATGCCGGCACGCAGCAACGCAGTGTTGATGAGCTGGTCTGCCAGCAGAGTGGCGAGCTCCTCGTTTTCCGTGCGCAGGGCAGAAAGCTTCTGCACGATGGGGTTGTGCGGGTTGAAGGCAATCTCGGGGTGCGTTTCCGGCACGGGCTGGCCCATGGCCTTGAGGTAAGCCTTAATCTCCGGCGAGACGTCGTTCTCGCCCTGCAGGGCGATGGCGGGAGCGCTGGTGACGCGGTCGCTGATGCTGACCTTGCTGAAAACGTCCTTGAAGGTGTCGCTTACCCAGGCGGTGAGCTTCTTGCCCTCCTTCTCAGTGAGGCCGGGGCGATCCGGCTGACCCTCCAGCGGGGGCAGGTCGAGGTTGGCGCGGTCGATGGATTTGATTTCCTTGTCCTCGACCTTCATGAGGCTGTCCACGACAAACTGGTCGCCGCCGTCCGTGAAGAAGGCAACCTCGAAACCGCGTGCACGAAGAGCATCCAGGTACGGGCTGTGCTCCAGCTGGGCACGGGAGGCACCGAAGAGGACGTACACGTCTTTCTGGTTTTCCTTCATGCGGCTTACATAGTCTGCAAAGGAGGTGAGCTTGCCCGGCTCGGTGAAGGTGGACTCGAAACGCAGCAGCTTACCGAGGGCGTCTTTGTGCTCCCAGGTGGTGACGATACCCTCTTTCAGGAAGCGGCTGTAGCGGTTCCAGAAGGTCTCATACTTGTCGGCGTCGTCCTTGGCCAGAGTCTCCAGGTGCTTGATGAAGCGCTTGGTGATGATACCGGAAATGCGGCGCAGCAGGGAGTTGTCCTGCAGCATCTCGCGGGAGATGTTCAGGGGCAGGTCCTCGCTGTCCACCACGCCGGTGAGGAAGCGCAGCCACTCGGGCAGCAGATTCTCAGGCTTGCTGTCGATAAGCACCTTGTGGCAGTAGAGGGCGACATTCGGCTCACAGCGGCCGAAGCCCATGGCCTCGGGATTGTCCTCCGGTACGAAAAGAACGGAGTTCAGCACGATGGGGGCATCTGCGCTGAAGTGCATGTAGGTGAGGGGAGCGCTCTCGCTGTGGGCGGTGAACTTGTAGAATGCCTCGTATTCCTCGGGGGTGACGTCTTTCTTGTTCTTCATCCAGATAGCCTGCACTGTGTTGAGGTGCTCGCCGTTGAAATCGATGGGGAAGCCCACGAAGTTGCTGTATTTGCTGATGATGTGGCGCACATGCTCAGCGCGGGCAAAATCTGCTGCATCTTCCTTGAGGTGGATGAGAATGCTGGTGCCTCGCGGCGTGTCGGCCGGAGCATCCTCCAGCGTGTAGCCCTCGCGGCCATCGCTGGTCCACTTCACAGGAGCTGCTTCCGGCTGCCAGGAGCGCGTGGTTACCTCTACGGAATCCGCTGCCATGAACACGCTGTAGAAGCCCACACCGAACTGGCCGATGAGGTCCTGCGTGCCGCCCTGGCTTTCCTTCATCATCTCCAGGAACTTTTTGGTGCCGGAGTGAGCGATGGTGCCCAGGTACTCCACGACCTCATCCTGAGTCATGCCGATACCGGCATCGGAGATGGTGAGGGTTTTTGCCTCCTCATCGGTGGTGATGCTGATGCGCAGCTCGCGCTCGGGCTGGCAGATGGCTGCATTGGTGAGCTGCTTGAGGCGCAGCTTCTCCAGGGCATCGGACGCGTTGGACACGAGCTCGCGCACGAAAACCTCGCGGTCACTGTAGAAGGCGTGAATCACGATGTCGAGCAGCTGCCGGACTTCTGTCTGAAATTGGTGTGTATTAGCCATATTGATTGAAAAATATTCGTGCCTCTTATTCTACGCGCGCGCGGGTTTGCGTCAAGGGTAATGCATGTCAGCTCACGGGAAATCGGGGCGGGGCTGCCGCTGAATAAGAGTTGTGCGGGTGCGGAAAGAAAAACGGCACTGTTCCGCGGGGGAACAGTGCCGTGAGGAAAGAACAGCGTCGCTTGCGGACGTGGCCTAAGCGCGCAGCTCAGGACTTGTAACGCAAACGCTTCTTGTGGCGGTTCTGGCGCATGCGCTTGCTGCGCTTGTGCTTGTTGATCTTAGCCTTACGTCTCTTCTTAAGCGATCCCATAATTGTTTATGATTTCGTTTGTTGTTTCTCTTTTGGGAGAAGTGTCTATCGGTTTGCCTGCCGTGGTGGCGGGCTTGCGATGGTCATCTGCGCCCGTGTGCAGGGCGAGCCTGACATTTACGGGGAGATATGAAACTATTTTTTGAGAAAAAAGTCAAGCCGAAAGCGTTTTGTGAACACACTTTTTATGTTTTATCGCACTCAACTCGCTCCGAGAACCATTTCCGGAGTGCGGTAAGCACCCCCGGAGTGGGGGAAATATAGCCGCCGTGTTGCAGGCGCATCCACTCTGCAATCTCGGGGTGAGCGGTGGAGGGGATAGCGCAGAATGCCCGGGGGAACATGCGGAAGGCGTCCAGGTCGTTGTGGCCATCTCCCATGATAAACAGGTTTTCCGGCTCGATGTGCCACTCCTGCATCACATAGGAGAGAGCAGTGCCCTTGTTGTAGCGTGCATCCGAGAAGCGCAGGTAGCGGCCTGCACGCTGGATTGTGATTCCCTCCGTAGCCAGATGATTCAGGTGGGGGACCAGGGCGTCCATTGTTTCGGAGTCGACCGCCTCAACGGAGAGCGGGTCATTTTTGGCAATCTCCCAGAGCAGAGCGGGGTGTGTGCTGCGCAGGCGGTGCAGGGTAGCATGCAGGGGGGCTACCAGTTTGTCACGCAGGAGGAGGTTATCCCTCATGCAAATGGCATTGTGTTCCCGGGCCGGCAGGAGTCTGCCGTCTTTTGCGGCCAGGTAGACATAGCGTTCGCAGGTGCAGATGAAATCCGGCAGCGACGGGCTGCACGGCAGGATGTCCTGCAGCAGGTAGTCCAGTGCACGCCCGGTGTTGATGCCCCAGCGTACGCCGTAACGACGCCACTGCGCCATGCAGTGGAAAAACTCCGGGGGAATGGGGGTGCCGCTTTCGGAGCGCAGTGTGCCGTCGTAGTCCAGCGAGATGAGCCGGCGGCATGGGCACGGTGCGGGGGCTGCAGTACCGGGTGGTATGCAGCCTTCTGCTGTGCCGATTGTCATTATTTTCTCCTGCGGCGGTTATTGTTGTTGCGGGGCTTTGTATTGGCCGGCTGAGCTGCTGCCGCTGCCGCGCCGTTCTTCACGGAGGCGGAGGGGTATGTCTTGGGAATCACGACACCTGCAGCGAGCTGCTCGCTGAGCTTGCGGGTGAGATCCACCTTGTAAGAATCGTTTTCGCAGCCCGGGGGCATGGCCTCAGAGGATTTGCGCATGTGGATTTCCACACGGCGGTTCAGCGCCTGGGCATTGCGGTCGCCCTTGGTGGATGCCAGCGGCGTGTTGTCGGCACAGGCACGGATGAATACCTTGCCCGTGGGGACTTTGTTGCTGCGCAGCCATTCACGCACGGCGGCTGCACGCTGGAGGGAGAGCAGGGCGTTATAGGAGGCTCCGCCGATGCTGTCCGTATGGCCCTCGATGATAAAGTTTGTCTCGGGGTTTTTCTGAATAAGAGCCGCCAGCTGAAGCATGGTGATGCGGGCGGCATTCTTGAGCTTGCACTCATTGAACCCGAAAAGCACGTCTGAGCCCAGGCGGGCCACACCGGAACCGGCGCCGAGGTTTTTCTCGCCGATAAGGTCGGTGAGCGAGCGGCTGTCGCCGGGCAGGTTGCCGGCCTGGCCGTCTTTCGCGTCCTTGAGCATGTCAGATTCCACCAGCTTGCCTGCTTCATCCACCGCATCCAGCTGGGCGGTGGCATTGGCTACCACCGCGTTGTGGTTCACAGGCGTGGGCTCCGGCATGCTCATGGCTTCTGCCGGCATGCTGGGCACGCTCAGAGCTCCGGCATCCAGCTCGACCGGTTTCATCTCCGCCACGGCGGAGGGTTGCTCGGGGGTGGGCATGGGTTCGGGGACACTCAGGTCCGTCTCACCGGGAGCCATGATGAGCTCTTCCACCTCAAAGTCGAGGATGTCGATTTCGGTGGGTTCCTGCTCAATCTGCTGGATTTCCGTGGGTTCTTCCGTTTCCTCTATAGGTGTCTCCGCCTCGGTCATTTCTTTTTCCGGGGTTTCCTTCACAACCACGCGCACATACTCTTGGGGCACCTCATCGGGGATGTCGTTGATAACCTTCATGGGGAAGGTCAGAATAGCCGGAGCGTAGTAGTACAGCAGGCAGTACACCAGCACGGAGGCAAGGCCGGACCCCAGGGCGATGGGGAACATGTCTCGCTGGCTGGTGAGCTCGTAGCCGTTGCGTTTGCGGTTGCCGTTACCTCGTTTGGCGTGGCGGCGCGGGGTGGTATCCAGTGAAGATGCGTTATACATGGTATGTGTGCTCTCAGAGCTGACAATCAGAGGTTAATAGCGGGCGCTCCGGGACATGCACATGCGGAGTGTCCAGAGCTGTTATAAAAGTATCGTTGAGCCAGTGCACCATTGCCGTCACAGCGCTGTCCTCGTCCTTGTGGAGGCCGGCGGTGACGCTGGCTGTGCGAGCCGTAGCGCCGGGCGGGCGGATGCTGCGCGTGGTAGCCGTGGGGGCGTCTGAGTGGTTGTGCAGGGTCCAGAGCTCGCGGTTGTCGCAGGGGAGCTGGCGATAGATGTTCACAGCGTCCTCCAGAGTGGAGATGGGGTTATTCTGCGCGAGGTTGACGATAAGCACGGGTGTATTGCGGTCCAGCTTTGCGGCACTCTCTACCGGGGCGACGTCGAAGCACTCGAAGCCCACGCTGCTGTTGATGCGCAGATCCATGAGCGAGAGCGTGGCCAGCGTGAGCGGCGTATCCGGCATGGTGCGGGTGAGGGATTCGCGCAGCGATGCATAGGCATCGATGCAGATAAGCCCCTGAAGGCGTGGCTCGATGGCTGCGCTCTGCAGCAGAAGCCCGGCGCCATATCCCTGGCCGACACCCACGATGACCGGCGCTTCCTTGCCGCTGCGTTGTGTCAGCTCGTCGATGAGGTGCGGTACATCTGCGCTTTCCCTGAGCCCGTGGGTGCAGTGCGCGCGGCGGTTGTCCTTGCCGCGGGGCTCCCAGAGCACGCAGGTAATGCCGGCAGCTGTGAATGATTCAGCCAGAGGCAGAGCGGAGCGGATGCCGTGGTCCCAATCCACACAGATAAGGACATAATCTATCAACCCCAGGCGCTCTGCTTTGTGTACGGTGAGGTCGCCGGTGATGGTGAGTTGGCGGGATGATTCTTCGCCGTCTTTGCGGGCAATGACTGCCAGCACTTCTCCCCCGTCCCAACCGCGGAATGTAAATTGCTCCAGCTTAAGCCCCAGTATCTTCTGTGGTACGGTGGAGTAGCCGGTGTAGGACTTGTTGATGGGTTTGAGCACCGGCTCCGTCATGTCCTCCACATAGTTCCACAGGCACACGCCACCTACGACCAGTGCCGGCAGCATGGTCAGCATCAGCAGGCGCGTGAGGCGAAAGAATGTCATTTGGTACCGCAGGCATTATATCATTACTATGATATAATGCAATGGTAAATACTGTCAATTTTGCCCGGAAAATCGCTCAGCTGAAACAGGTGGAAAAAAGCCACGCCAAGGTGTCGAGTAACTGCGCTCCGCAGGTGAGCAAATCATCCCAGTAGCCGCGCAGGGAGATGAAGTTGAAGAAGCGCAGGATGCCGATGAGAATGAGGATGTTCATAATCACGACAAAGAGCAGGGAGAACATGACGCCGTTCTCCAGCAAATCCGGCTGTTCGCGGGGTATCACCCATATCGTCCAGTAGATATGGAAGCTCCACAGGAAACCGCAACCGCCGAAAAACCAGGGGTCTACGCTTTCTCGCGGCAGGAAAAGGTACAGAGCGGCAGTCAACAGCATCCACACCAGCGGCCACAGGGGCACGAAGTAGGGGGCCAGGGCGATGAAGAGATTGTCCTTGTCCGTTTCGATGTAGCCGCCGTCCAGGTCCACATTCACCGCGCTCACCTTGCCGAAGCAGCAGAGCGCCGCAAGCGCGTGCGTGAGCTCATGTCCCAGCACATACAGATAAATGAGGATGGGTGTGGCGAATTGTGCGATGATAAGCGCCAAAAAGGTGAAGGCACCCAGCAGTGAGAAGTAGATGGGTTCGCTGAGCCAGAAACTGCTGTTGGCTGCCGTGCGCGGCAGGGCATGGAAGAGCTGCAGCCCCAGAGCGTACACCAGGGTGATGGAAAGAGGCAGAAGCACCAGAATGGCAACCAGCAAGCGCAGATAGCGTTTGACACCGCGGATGGGCTGTATGCCGTAGTCCTCCTCCTCCGTGTAGGGCGTGCTGTCCTCCGTGTAGGTCACACTCACGCTGTGGCGCCAGAGGGCGCCGTAGCTGGCTCCCTGTTCAAACTGCTGCATGCGCAGTTTGGCCACCTTCCACACGCTCAGGGGCGGAGCGGGGTAGTGCTCCGCCTCCTCGGGGTGGGAAAGCTGCACGCGCCAGTCCCCGAACTCCGGAGTGGTGGCATTGCGGCTTGGCCGGGGGCGGCGCTGTGGCGGCTGGGGGCTCATACTTGTGCTGCGGGGCGGATATCCTGTATGGACATCGAAACGGTGGTGCGGCCGCGCCAGGTGTTGCGGTCTATGGTGAAGGCGATATCCCAGGGCGGATCCGGGAGTTGGACGTGCCCGCCGTTGAAATACATGGCATCGCACTCGCATGTTCCCTGGCGAAGGCTCAGGCGCAGGTGGTTGCCCTGCAGGTGGCGCGGCGCATCGGAGAGCATCACATTGCGGCTCATGAAGATGGGTTGCGGGTTGGAGTTGCCGAAGGGCTCCAGCAGCTCATAGTGGTCCAGCAATTCCAGCGTGAGCTCGTTGAAGTTCACCTCAACGTCGATGTTGAGGCGGGGCTTGAGCTGCTCTGCGGAGCAACTGCGCTGCACAAAGGCGTCGAATGCGGCGCGGAACTCATCTATCTTCTCCTCCCGTATCACGAGGCCTGCCGCCATGTCATGCCCGCCGCCGGATACCAGTGTGTCGGCACAGGCGTGGATGGCCTGCACCAGCGAAACTCCCGGTACTGAGCGCCCGGAGCCTTTACCCAGACCGTTTTCGTCCAGAGAGATGATGAAGGTGGGCTTGTGGTAGCGGCGCATGAGCAGTGAGGCGACAATGCCCACCACACCCGGATGCCAGGTGCGGGAGCCGAGCACGATGACACGGTCTGTCGCCGGGGAGAAGTGTGTTGCGGCCAGCATGGCTGTAGCCTCCGCACGGATTTTTTCCTCTTCCTGCTGGCGTGCGCGGTTGTGTGCCTCCAGGCAGTGTGCCAGTTGCAGGGCGCGGCTGCTGTCATGCGTCATGAGCAGCTCCAGCGCATCGCGAGGCGAATCCATGCGGCCTGCTGCGTTCAGGCGCGGGCCGATGCGGAAGGAAACGTGGCTGGCATTCGGCGCGGAGCGCAGCCCTGTCACCTCATTGATGGCCTGTATCCCTATGTTGCCACCCCGTGCCATGAGCTTCAGTCCGTGGCGCGTCAGAAGGCGGTTCTCCGCCACCAGCGGCACAATGTCCGCCACAGTGGCTATGGCTACGACGTCCAGGTAATCTTTCAGGTCGAAATCCGGCAACCTGCGGCGCTTGAGCATGGCATGCGCCAGTTTGAAAACCACACCGGCGCTGCAAAGGTAGGTCAGGGGGCTGTCGTCCTCCAGCTTGGCATTCACCACAGCGATGGCCGGCGGGCGGCCCTGGGTACTGGCTTCGTGGTGGTCCAGCACCACAACATCCACTCCCAGCGAATTCAGGTAGGCCACCTCCGCTACGGACGAGGTGCCGCAGTCCACCGTGATGAGCAGCTGGGGCATACAGCCGCATTTCTCGACTGCGTGGCTGATACCTTCTTCACTCAGCCCGTAGCCTTCCTTGGTGCGTACGGGTATAAAGCATGTCGGCCGCAGACCGTATGCTTCCAGCATGGTATGCAGCAGCGTGACGGAGCTGACCCCGTCCACATCATAATCCCCGTATATGCAGACTCGCTCGCCGTGATCTACCGCGCGGAAGATGCGCTCAACGGCGGCGTCCATCTCCCGCATATCAAAAGGGTCTCCTAAATCGGCCAGGCGTGGTCTCAGGAATCGTTCCGCCATTTCCCGGCCGCAGATGCCCCTTTGCGATAGTATCCTGCGCACCAGCAGCGGTAGCTGCCGGTTAAGCTCATCGCCATAGTCCACACCTCCGTCCGTCGGGCGTAATTCCCAACTGAACTTTGTACTCATGGCTTAACTCTACCACGACATGCACGACTGGTCAAGACTATTTGTTGCTCGGTGCACCCCGGTGGTGCGGGATGAGAAAGGCTATGAATCAAAAAAATCCCCGGAGTTCGGGATGAACTCCGGGGAGAGTGAGTTGCAAAACTCAGAAGGTGGGGCTTACATCATGCCGCCCATGCCACCCATACCGCCCATGGCATCGGCGCCGCCGTGGGAACCGCAGCCGCAGCTCTTCTTCTCGGGCAGGTCGGTGATAAGGCACTCGGTGGTAAGCATGAGACCGGCGATGGAGGCAGCGTTCTGCAGGGCAGAACGGGTCACCTTGGTGGGATCCACCACACCGGAGGTGAGCAGGTCCTCGTAAGCGTCGGTCACAACGTTGTAACCCATGTTGGGGGACTCCAGGCCCTTGACCTTCTCTACGATGAGAGCAGCCTCGCGGCCGGCGTTCTCCACGAGTTGGCGCAGGGGAGCCTCAACAGCGCGGTACACGATGGCAGCACCGGTCTTCTCATCGCCGGTGAGCTCGAGGGAACACACAGCCTTCTGGGCACGGATGAGGGCAACACCGCCGCCGGGTACGATACCTTCCTCCACAGCTGCGCGAGTGGCGTGCAGGGCGTCGTCCACGCGATCCTTCTTCTCCTTCATCTCGGTTTCGGTAGCAGCACCGACTTTGATGACGGCCACACCGCCGGCGAGCTTGGCAAGGCGCTCCTGGAGCTTCTCACGGTCGTAGTCGGAGGTGGTGTCCTCGATCTGCTTGCGGATCTGGGAGACGCGGGCGGAGATGTCGCAGGAGTTGCCGGCACCCTCGATGATGACGGTGGTGTCCTTGGTGATAACCACGCGCTTGGCCATGCCGAGCTGGTCGATTTCCACGTTCTCGAGCTTGAGGCCGAGGTCCTCGGAGATGCACTGGCCACCGGTGAGAACGGCGATGTCCTGGAGCATGGCCTTGCGGCGGTCGCCGAAGCCGGGAGCCTTCACGGCGGCCACGTTGAGGGTACCGCGCAGGCGGTTCACCACGAGGGCGGCGAGGGCCTCACCCTCGATGTCCTCGGCGATGATGAGGAAGGGCTTGCCGCTCTTGGCCACCTTCTCGAGCACGGGAAGGAAATCCTTGAGGTTGGAAATCTTCTTCTCGAAGATAAGGATGTAGGGGCTCTCCAGTACAGCCTCCATGGTGTCGGCGTTGGTCACGAAGTAGGGGGACAGGTAGCCCTTGTCGAACTGCATACCCTCCACCACGTCCAGAGAGGTGTCGATGCCCTTGGCTTCCTCTACGGTGATGGTGCCGTCCTTGCCCACCTTATCCATGGCCTCAGCGATGATGTCGCCGATTTCGGAATCCCAGTTGGCGGATACAGTGGCCACCTGAGCGATTTCCTTGCCGGAATCCACGGGCTTGGAGATGTTCTTGAGCTCCTCCACGATGGCGGCAGCGGCCTTGTTGATACCGCGCTGCAGGGAGATGGGGTTGGCACCGGCGGTCACGTTGCGCAGACCCTCGCGGTAGATGCTCTCCGCGAGCACGGTAGCGGTGGTGGTGCCGTCGCCGGCGATGTCGTTGGTCTTGCTGGAAACCTCGCGTACAAGCTGGGCCCCCATGTTCTCGTAAGCGTCCTCCAGCTCAATCTCCTTGGCTACGGTCACGCCGTCCTTGGTGATGTTGGGGGAACCGAACTTCTTGTCAATCACCACGTTGCGGCCGGCCGGGCCGAGGGTGCTCTTTACAGCCTTGGCGATTTTGGTGACACCGGCCAGGAGGCTCTGGCGGGCGGCTTCGTCGAATGCAAGTTGCTTTGCCATAATATGAAATGTGTTTTAAGTTGTTGAGTGTATGATTAGTCGATGATGGCGAGGATGTCGCTCTCGTTGAGGATGGTGTAGGTAGTGCCGTTCACAGTAACCTCCGTGCCGCCGTATTTGGTGATGAGAACCTTGTCATTAACGGCTACATTGAAGGGGATTTCCTTGCCGTCTTTGTCGCGACCGCCGGTGCCGAGGGCACGCACGATGGCTTCCTGGGGCTTCTCCTTGGCGCTGTCGGGCAGGAAAAGGCCGCCTGCTGTCTTGCTCTCTGCTTCCACTCGCTCTACGAGTACGCGTTGTCCGATGGGCTTAATCATATGTGTATGGTGTTTGTTTGTTGAAAATTGCGTGTGAAGATGGGGCCTGCGCCTCGGGGGCTTGCATCCGAGGCGCAGGCTTCCGGGATTTTTAGTCGTTGTCCACAACCTCGGCGTCCACTACCTTGCCTTTGGCCTTGCGGGGACCCTCCTGCTGGGGGGCTGCACCGGCATCGCAACCGGCACCGCCGCATCCGCCCTGCTGGGCAGCGGCAGCCTGCTGAGCAGCCTGCTGGAGATTGGCAAGCATGGTCTCAAGCTCCTGGGTAAGGGACTTGCACTTGTCGACATCCTTGGCTTCGGCGGCCTTCTTGAGGGCGTCCACCTTGTCCTGGATGGGCTTGGTGACATCGGCGGGAACCTGCTCACCCATTTCCTTAATCTGGCGCTCTACGCTGTGGGCGAGGGAGTCGGCCTTGTTGATGGCCTCGATATCCTCTGCCTTCTTGCGGTCCTCCTCGGCGTGCATCTCGGCGTCGCGCTTGGCACGCTCGATTTCTTCCTTGGAGAGGCCGGAGGAACCCTGGATGGAGATGTTCTGCTCCTTGCCGGTGTCCTTGTCCTTGGCGGTTACCTTGAGGATGCCGTTGGCGTCGATGTCGAAGGTTACCTCAATCTGCGGTACGCCGCGGGGAGCGGGCTTAATGCCGTCGAGCTTGAAGTTGCCCAGCAGCTTGTTGTCGTTGAACATCTTGCGCTCGCCCTGGCAGATGCGGATGTCTACGGCCGGCTGGTTGTCAGCGGCGGTGGAGAACACCTGGCTCTTGCGTACGGGGATGGTGGTGTTGCGGTCAATCATCGGCGTGGCGATGCTGCCCATGGTCTCGATGGAGAGGGTGAGCGGGGTTACGTCCAGAAGGAGAACGTCCGTCACGGAGCCGGAGAGCACACCGCCCTGAATAGCGGCACCCACGGCCACCACCTCGTCCGGGTTCACGCCCTTGTGGGGCTCCTTACCGGCCAGGCGCTTGGCCATCTCCTGCACGGCGGGCATGCGGGTCATACCACCCACCAGCACGAGCTCGTTGATGTCGCTGGTGCTCAGGCCGGCAGCGGCGATGCAGTTGCGTACGGGGGCTGCGGTGCGCTCCAGAAGACCCTCGGTAAGCTGCTCGAGCTTGCTGCGGGTGAGGTTGAGCATGATGTGCTTGGGCCCTGTGGCATCCATGGTGATGAAGGGCAGGGAGATGTCGTAGCTCTGGGTGGAGGAGAGGGCAATCTTGGCCTTCTCGGCTTCCTCCTTAATACGCTGCAGAGCGTCTGTCTGGCGGGAGATGTCCATACCCTCGGCGGCTTTGAACTCAGCCAGAATCCAGTTGATGATGGCATTGTCCCAGTCGTCACCACCCAGGTGAGTGTCACCGTCGGAAGCCTTCACCTCGAACACGCCGTCGCCGATTTCCAGCACGGAGATATCGAAGGTACCGCCACCGAGGTCGTATACGGCAATCTGCTCGTTGCTGCCCTTGTCCAGACCATAAGCCAGAGCGGCTGCGGTGGGCTCGTTGATGATGCGGCGCACCTTCAGACCGGCAATCTCACCGGCGGCCTTGGTGGCGTTACGCTGAGCGTCGTTGAAGTAAGCGGGCACGGTAATCACAGCCTCGGTGATGGTTTCGCCGAGTTTGCTCTCGGCATCAGCCTTGAGCTTGCTGAGAATCATGGCGCTGATTTCCTGCGGGGAGTACACCTTGGTCTCGCCGCCTACCTCTACCTGAATGTGAGCGTCGCCGTTGGCAGCCTCCACGATGGTGTAGGGCACCTTCTTGTCGTCAGCCGTCAGCTCGGCGTACTTGCGGCCGATAAGACGCTTGGCGGAGAAAATGGTGTTGCGGGGATTGGTAACAGCCTGGCGCTTGGCAGCCTGACCCACGATGCGCTCGCCGCTCTTGGTGAAGGCAACGATGGAGGGAGTGGTGCGTGCACCTTCGCTGTTCTCCAGCACTGTGGCCTGGCCGCCATCCATGACAGCCATGCAGGAGTTGGTGGTACCGAGGTCAATTCCGAGAATCTTGCTCATTGTGTTGTGTCTTTCTATGTTTGTGTTTTGTTTTGAAGTTGTTTTCAGGCTCAGGCTCTGAGCCCTTTGCTTACCCTCATTGTTGCAAATGCCGTGCCAACTTTCAGAAAAGTATGACAATTCTGCGTAAGCTTCAGGAAATGAGCGGTTTGTGTTTTATTTGCGCTAAAGAGGTATAAAAAGAGCCTGCGACATATTGCCGCGTTTGGGCAAAATGTCGCAGGCTTGTTATGCGGCAAAATGCCGCACGGTGTCAGATTCAGGATTTTTTGCCGAGGCGTGAAATCACAACCGGGGCTGTGGTGAGCAGCACAAGCAGGGCGCAGGCAAGCACAGCCCAGTCTCCCAGCATGGCATAGAGCGTGAAGCCGGCATTTTTATCCACAGGCAGGACAGCGTAGCTGTAGCCGGCCATGTGGGGGGTGCCGTCTGCTTTGAGCAGGGCATGGATATAGGCTCCGTTCGGGGCGATGGCGCAGCACACGCCGCGATTGGCCGCGCGCACCATGGGGCGGCGCAGCTCGATGCAGCGGAACGCGGCATTGCGAGCCTGCTGGACACCGCACACGGAGTTGCGGAACCAGGCATCGTTACTGATGTTCACGATAACCTGCGGCCCCTTGCGCACAAATTTGGTGAGCAGAGCTCCCACGGTATCTTCGTAGCAAATGGCCGGGATGACACCCACCGTTTCATCCGTGCCGGGCAGGGAGATGGCAATCGGTTCATCTCCGGTGCCGGGGTGTATGCCTTCCCCCACCTGGGTGCCGGTAATCTCGGAGTAAAGCTCACCAATCCACTCAATTTCCTGGGTGAGGGGGATGTACTCGCCGAATGGCATGAGGTGTTGCTTGGAAACGGTGCGCACACTGTCGAAGTTGCCGGGAATGTAGGCCATGGAATTGAGCATGCCACGCGGTTCCAGATAGCCGGCAACCGGCTCCAGTCGTATTTCATCCACGCCGGTGAACAGGGTAAAGGGCTTGCCACCCATCTGCTGAACGAGGCTGCGCACCATGGGCAGGCCTTCTTTTCCGAAAAAGGCTTCTGTGGTATAGGGGTCGACAGGAGCCCCCAGCAGATTGCCGGAACTGATGTCGCGCCAGATGGGGAGGCCCATGGCGCTTTCCGGCCATACGACCCAGACCGGCAGCTGCTGGGTGAAGGCCAGCTCCGGATGCTCCATGGCTCGGCGGGCTGTGTTCTGCTGAATTTCGTTGAATGCGGCCATGGTGGCTCGCAGGTACACACCGTACTGGGAAAGCCCGTTCTGCACGCGGACATGTCTCGGTACGTCCGGTGAGTTGTCGGCGATATGCTCGCTCTGATCCTTGTTAATCTGCACCGCCAGAACCGGCAGTTGCAGAGTGCTCTCTTTTTTCATGAGCGCCAGCGGAGAATACAGCTTGCTGAAGGTAAGTCCACCGGCAAAGAGGCAGAATATCACAATGACCGTGGCGTAGAAATCCCAGGGGCGGCCGGCTCGTCCCACACCGCGGAAATGGCGCACGCAGCGACGCAGGGCACAGTATACCACCACGGAGGTGAAGACCGGAATGAAAGAGAGCGCAGCCGTGCCCACGAACTCTGCCCACTGAGCCAGAGCCAGGCCATCGTACAAGGCCATGCCGAGGCTGTTCCAGCTGAAGCCCAGCGTGCCGTTTGCACGACACCATTCGATACAGACCCACAGAGCGGCGCATCCGGCGGCAGAGCGCAGGGTGGAGGCCATGTCTGCCCAGGCCCACTTAAACCAGGTGTCTTTTTTCTGCTCGGCGGTCATGCCCTCTGTATCAGGCCCCTGTGAGAGTGCGGGGCGCAGCAGCGTTGCCGCGATAGCGGCCCAGGCGCCCACCAGCACGGAGTACACGGCCATGAGCGGCAGGAAAGCCGCCGGCAGGAACAGCCACCACGGTATGTTGAAGGTGTGTCCGACTTCCGTAATCCACGAGAATGTCGTGCAGTAGTAGCCCATGCCGTACAGCCAGCCCAGACGGAAGGCGCGCCACCACTTGGCCGGCCCTGTCCACAGCACATACAGCAGCGGCAGCAGTGCTACCCATACCAATTGTGAAAAATCGTAGGGGGCAAATGAGAACGCCATGAGCACGCCGGCTGCAGGGCTCAGCAGCCAGTGCCGCCAGCGTGTGACGGGCTCTGCGGGAGGTAGCTCCCGGTATGTGGTCAGTTGTCTGTTGCGTTTCATTTCAAAGCGGTGGGAGGAAGTGCGGTAATGGTGCGGTAGCCCAGAAGGTAAGCATTTTGTGTGCCTTCCGGTTGCTGCCAGACGTATACACGCCAAAGCGGTTCTTCTTCGTTGAGGCAGTGCAGCAGGTAGGAGTCATCATCGCCGAAGCCTTTCTCGATGAGTACTGTGGCTGTGTCGTTTTCGGCTTGTACGTCTACATCATTGCGGGGCACAAATTTGCCGTCTTTGAAGCTCAGGCTGAGCGTGTCTCCCTGTTGCAGATTGCGGCTGTTCTGGAAGCGTACCAGGAGCCTGCCGGAACTTTTGCCACCGGCGATAGTGAGTTTGGCACTCGGGTAATAGGCTGTTCTGAGTTCCAGACGCGCATTGCCTTTGGAGCTTTTCCAGCCGGTTTCTATATTCTGCAGTACGATGTTCTCTGCGCCGCCCCTGCGGTAATAACGTTCGGTCTCTCTCCACTCGGAGGTCGGGATATTGCGGGAGCTATACACAGCCAGTCCCAGTGCCACCACCAGCACGCCGCCAAACAGGATCAGGAAAACAAGGTTCCAAATCCCTATTCTGCGTATCAGCTTACCTATTTTTGAGGCTTTTTGCTCTTGCATGCACCTATTTTGTACCGAAAATTGCCCCGTTGCAATAAAAAAAGATTGCATTCCAGTAAAAAATGGTAAAAATAGTGGTGGGCAATCAAGCCCCATACACATTATGGCCGATATTGACTCCAAAAACGAAAAGAATGTTCCCGGCAAGTTCTACGTCGACAGCAACTGCATCGACTGTGGCCTCTGCCGTGAGGTAGCCGGTGATTTCTTCGCCGCCGATGAGGACGAGGGCGTTTCCTACGTCTGCAAGCAGCCCGAGACCGATGAGGAGGTAGCTCTCTGCACTGAGGCCAAGGACGGCTGCCCCGTCGACTCCATCGGTGACGACGGCGAGTAAACCGCCACCGGGAAATCCCGATACTCTCTTAAAACACTTAATCGGCCCCGGCGTTACAAATCCCGCCGGGGCCAATTTTTTCATGCCTGCACCACGCCGCAGAACCCGCAAGGCTACTCCTGTCGAGCCCACTCCGGAACCGGCTGTCCCGACCGCTTCGCGGAAACGGGAGCAGGGGAGCGCGTATCACGAGGAAATGTTTTCCGACGGCTCGGTGCGGCCCGTGCGCAATGTGAGCCGCCGCGAGCGGGAGAGTGACCAGGCGCTCTCGGACTTTTTCGGCGTGACTCCCGGTTTGAGCCCGGCGGCTAATGTGCGCACCATGGAATCCGTACTGGCTTCTCTGGTGAGCAAGATGGATATTTCCCTGGCCGAGCATGCGCCGGAAGTGTTGAAAGAGGCCTGGTTGCGCGCGGTGGGGCCATTCCTGGCCACCAAGGCAGAGTTGCTTTCCATCGCCAACAAGCAGGCGCGTATTCGTACCTCGCACCCGGCGGTGCGCTTTGAGCTCATGCGGCAGAAAGCCGGTATCATGCGTGCTCTCAATGCGGCGCTGGGAGAAGGCTGCGTGAAAAATGTACAAATTGTGCATGGGTGACAGATTTCCATGCTGAAACCTATGCCGTAACCCCTACCCATCATAACGAAAAAAAATGACCTCCCTCTACCCTTCAACAATACCCGTAAAAAACAGGATTTTGTTTCTCTTCTGTTCCTTTTTCTTCTTTCTTGTCTGGGCCAGTTTTATACTATTGTCCAGGAGTGATTTTTTCGACAGCTTTCTGCCCACTTTCTTTGCAGATGAAATAGTCGATGCATCGCCCAATCGGGTTGACCCGCAGAACGAAGGACGAATGGTGTATCTGGAAGGCTATATCTCTGCAGATGAAACGCTGCGTGATTCTTTGTTTGGTGTGGAAGTAAAGGCGCCGATGCTTTGCCGACACATCCGAACGGAGGGCGTAAAGAGGGCCGAAGATGTGGTCCGGCAGGATTACCAATCTCCCGTCATATACCGGGCGGATGAGCAGCATTGCAGATTGGGCGCTTACAAGCTGCGCCATTTTGATGAGGATCGCTCCTGGAACTTTATACCGATGAAGGAGGAGAATATTCCCGAGGTGTTGAGGGAGCGTTCCCGAATAGAAAGCGGGGAACTCTATGTCTCTGAGCCGGATGGCTCGACAACGATTGTGTCCTTCGTGGCAGTCGGCGCGGCTCCTGAGCAATATGGCCAATTTGTAGGCCGACAGCGCGGGGACTCGCTGGAGCTTAATTTCTATTACATGGGGACGGAGGATTATGTGAAGGGGTTGCCCAACGGTCCGAAGTCCTATTTCCGATACAACAGATATGCCGTTTCGGATGTTGTCATACGATTGCTGTTTGCGTTTTATATGGCCACTGCATCTGCGTTCTTTTGTTTGGTCTTTGTGCGTAAGGCTTTTTGTCGCGGAGCCAACCCATACGTTGGAGCGTTTGTGCTTCTCTCCCTGTTCCTGACTTCTGCATGTCTGATGCTCAAGTTCAGGCACATGCTGGAACTCGGGATAGAATATGACGGATACAAACTGGTAAAATCGCAACAGTGGATGTTGTATTGCGAAAGAGGCGCTGAACTCATGGGTATCTGCCTGCTCCTGACGCTGCTGTACACGGGCATCCGCGCCTGGCGTCGGCGGGGGTCTGTGGTGCCATCTTCTCCGTGCTAAGATGCTAAAAAATAGATGCTGCCATACTCTGCGCTTGCATTTTTGGGAAAAGGCTGTATAATATTCGCTCACCACGTTATTTTATCATGAGTACTGATTTAGCCCAGAGAGCTCTGCATTATCACGAGACTCCGCGCCCCGGTAAGTTGGAGGTGCTGCCCAACAAGTCTTGTTTCACTATTGATGACCTGACCCTCGCTTATTCTCCGGGTGTGGCCGTGCCCTGCATGGAGATTGCCGAAGATCCGAACAAATCTGCCTGCTACACCGGCCGCGGTAACCTGGTGGGCGTTATCAGCAACGGCACCGCCGTGCTGGGGCTTGGCAACATCGGCGCTCATGCCTCCAAGCCTGTGATGGAGGGTAAAGGCCTGCTGTTTAAGATTTACGCGGACGTGGACGTGTTTGATATCGAGCTGGATATCAAGAAGCCCGAGACGCTTATCGAGGTTATCAAGACCATGGAGCCCACGTTCGGCGCCATCAACCTAGAGGATATCAAGGCTCCGGAGTGTTTCATCGTGGAGCAGCGTCTGCGCGAGGAAATGAACATCCCCGTTTTCCATGACGACCAGCATGGTACCGCCGTGATTTCCGGTGCTGCTCTTCTGAATGCAGCTCACCTCACCGGCCGTCTGCTGCAGGATATGCGCTGTGTGGTTTGCGGTGCCGGTGCTGCCGGCATTGCCTGTGCCAAGTTCTACATGGCTCTGGGTATCCGCCGTGAGAATATCTTCATGTTCGACTCCAAGGGCCTCATTCACACCGGTCGTCTGGATCTGCACCCCACCAAGGCTATGTTTGCCCAGAGTGAGGACTGCACGCTGGAGGTGGCTCTGCAGGGCGCGGATATCTTCCTCGGCCTTTCCAAGAAGGGCCTTCTGAAGCCCGAGATGGTGAAGAGCATGGCTCCCAACCCCATCATCTTTGCCTGCGCTAACCCCGACCCGGAAATCACTTACGAGGAGGCTAAGGCCGCTCGCCCGGACTGCATCATGGGTTCCGGCCGCAGTGACTGGCCCAACCAGGTGAACAACGTAAGCTGCTTCCCCTACATGTTCCGCGCTGCTCTGGATATGCAGGCTACCTGCATCAACGAAGCCATGAAGATTGCTGCTTCCCGCGCTCTGGCAGACCTCGCCCGCGAGGAGGTGCCGGCCGAGGTGGTGGCTGCCAATGGCGGCGTGGAGCTGAAGTTCGGCCGCGATTATGTGATTCCCAAGCCTTTCGACCCGCGCATGATTGAGTACCTTGCTCCCGCTATTGCGGAGGCTGCTGTTATCTCCGGTGTGGCTCGTCGCCCCATGCCCGACAAGGAGGCGTACAAGGCTGAGCTGAAGGCCCGTGTGCAGAAGGTGCACGAGCGCACTCACGCTCTGGTGGACAGCTACAAGGCCTGATTTTGCGCCTCAACTTTTTTCCCGACACCTGGCCATGAAAGCCCCTCGTTTCAGGTGCATGGTGTCAGTGGTGCTTTTTGCGGCCCTCTCTGCATGTGGTGATGCAGAGAGGGCTGAGCCGTCTACTCCCGAGGCCATGTATGCCCGGGCTCAGGAACTCATCAAACCCAATGTGGAGGGCGAGTCCTCGGATTTTGCCGGCGCGCTGCAATGGCTTACCCGCGCGGCCGAGGGTGGGTGGCTGCAGGCTCAGCTGGATTTGGGGGGCATTTATCTGGAGGGTGGCAAAGGCGTGACCCCCGACCCTGCCAAAGCGTTCGACTGGTTCAGCCGTGCCGCCGGGCAGGGGAGCGCCAAGGCAGAGTTTTTCCTTGGGCATATACTTTACAACGGTCTGGGGCGTCCGGCTGACAAAGCTGCTGCCGTGGAGCACTGGCAAAAGGCCTCTGCCGCCGGTATCGGCGAGGCTCAATATCGCCTGGCGCATATCCTGCTGGCAGATCCCGGCAGGCAGAAGGAAGGTCTGGAATTGCTGCAGCGAGCTGCTGCAACCGAGGCTCCTGCGTTGGCTGCTCGTGCGGCCTGCGACCTCGGCAACATTTGTGCCAAAGGATTGTATGGCGCAGAAAAGGACATGATGAAGGCGGCCGAGTGGTATGCCCGCAGTGCACGCGGTGGTAACTCCCGCGCTCAGTTGGTGTATGGGCTTATGCTGCTTTCCGGGGACCACCCTAAGCAGGGAGATGTCGATACGGGGATGTCCATGCTGCGGCTGTCCGCAGGTCAGGATAATCCACAGGCCATAGCCGTCCTCATCAACCTCCTGCGCAATGGCGAAAACGCCGCGAAGAACGAGCAGGAAGCGGCTGCATGGGAGGCTCGCCTCGAGTCACTGCGCAAAAAATAACTGCCTCTCGTTGTGTTTGCCGCCGAGTTCTGCGGGAAAACACGCTTTTTTGTTCCACTGGCACAATTTAGGCTCGCTTTTTGAGGCAGAACATGGCAAAGTATTGTGCGACAAAAAATATACTCGAAACATGAGCGACTCCTCCTCTCCCAAGTATAAGCGAATCCTGCTCAAACTGAGCGGTGAGGCTCTGCGTGCACAGGGCAGCAAAGATAATATTTCTCCGGAAATCGTGGCCCGCATCGCCCGCGAGATTGCTGAGGCTCAGCAGAAGGGGAACCTGCAGATTGCTATCGTGGTAGGCGGTGGCAATATCTGGCGCGGAGCCAAGGCCAGCGTGCGCGGCATGGATCGCCCCACGGCAGACTATGTGGGCATGCTCGCCACGGTGATGAATGCTCTTTCCATCTGCTCCGCCGTGCAGGAGGCCGGTGTGCCGGCTCATGTGATGAGCGCCATCGAGATGAAGAATGTTGCTGAGCCTTACGTGCGCAATACCGCCCGTGAGCTGCTGCGTGACGGCCAGGTAGTTGTTTTCGCCGCCGGTACCGGCAATCCTTTCTTCAGCACGGATACGGCGGCTGCTCTGCGTGCCTGCGAAATCAATGCCGAGGTGGTGATGAAGGCGACTTCCGTGGATGGCGTTTACTCCGCCGACCCCAAGGTGGACCCCAACGCCACGCGTTTCGACCACATTTCCTACGAGGAATGCATTTCCCGCGAGCTGAAGGTTATGGACCAGACCGCCTTCACCCTCTGCAAGGACAACAAGAAGCCCATCATCGTATTCGATATGCACCAGCCCGGCAACATCACCCGCGCCTTGCTGGGTGAGCAGATCGGTTCCGTTATCGGTTAATCATTTTCAACACACTCAAAATTAAATAATCACATATGGACGAAGAAACACTCTTGCTCGAGACCGAGACCTCCATGGAGGAAGCTCTCGAGAACATGCTGACCAAGTTCGCCGGCGTTCGCACCGGTAAGGCTTCCCCCTCCCTCGTGGACAATATGGACATCTTTGTGGCCTCTTATGGCACGAGCATGAAGCTGAAGAGCCTCGCCGTGGTTTCCACCCCCGATGCCCGTTCCATCCTCATCCAGCCGTTCGACCCGAGCACACTCAACGACATCAAGAAGGCCATTGCTGAGAGCAGCCTCAACATCACCCCCATCATTGATGCCCGTTCCGTGCGTCTTCCCATTCCCGAGCTTACCGGCGAGCGTCGTAAGGAGCTTTGCAAGCACGTGAAGACCCTCTCCGAGGAGTGCCGTGTGCGTATCCGCGGTGTGCGTAAGACCGGTATGGACGGCGTTAAGAAGCTTAAGGCAGACAACATCCTGACCGAGGACGGCATGCGCCTCGCTGAGGATAAGGTTCAGAAGCTTACGGACAAATACGTCAAGAAAGTGGACGAGCTTGTGGTTGCCAAGGAAAAGGAAATCATGACTGTCTGATTCACCCCCAAATCTTACCATAAACACATGAGCACCAATTCGACAAATGTTCTGGCTCAGGGTATCGAGATTATCGGTTCCATCACTTTCCAGAACGACATGCACATCGACGGCAAGATTGATGGCGAAATCTTCTCCGATTCCGGCAAGGTTACCATCGGCGAGCTTGCTGACATTAAGGGCGACATCAAAGCCGGTGAGGTTCACATCTACGGCCATGTGGATGGCAATGTGAACAGCGGCCGCTGCCACCTGAACGAGCGCGCTGTGGTGAATGGCGACATCACCACGACTGTCCTCTCCATGGTGGAGGGTGCCCGCCTTTCCGGCCGCGCTCAGATTGGTTAAACCCCACTCGGAGCAAAAGTTTTTAATAAAAAATCCCTCTGCCATAGCGGCAGAGGGATTTTTTTGCAGTCTTTTGAAATCAGGCCTGAGCGTCAGGTGCAAGCAAGGCGTTGCGCAAAGCAAGCGCTTGTTGTAATGCCGCCACATCGTGCACGCGGTGCAGGTCTGCGCCGCGTTCTGCTGCCAGAAGGCTCATGGCAACAGTGGGCAGGGGGCTTTCTTTCGGCAAGGCGGGGTCTTGCAGCAGTTCTCCCATGAATCGCTTACGGGAGAGCGCCATCATGAGCGGCAAGTTTTGCACACGCAGCTCTTCCAGCTGCCGAATGAGCGTCAGATTATGCTGGGTATTCTTGCCGAAGCCGATACCTGGGTCCAGGCAGATACGCAGCGGGTCAATGCCGCTTTCCTCTGCCAGGCGGATGCGATGCTCAAAAAAAGCCCGCACTTCGACCACGACATCTGTGTAATGCGGATGCTGCTGCATGGTGGTGGGGGTACCCTGCATGTGCATGAGGATAACTCCGCAGCCGGTCTCTGCGCAGACCTGCCGCATGTCGGCATCTGCCAGCCCGGAAATATCGTTCACAATGTCTGCGCCGGCTTCCAGCGCAGCCGCAGCTACGGTAGCGTGGCGTGTGTCAATGGAAATCCGCAGAGCCGGGAACTGCTGCCGCAGAGCGCGGACGACGGGGGCTGTGCGGCGCAGTTCTTCCTTTTCCGGTACCGGTGTGGCTCCCGGGCGGGTGGATTCTCCTCCTATGTCAATGATATGTGCTCCCTCCTGCACCATGCAGGCAGCATGATGCAGAGCGGCGTCTACGGAATGGTGCAACCCGCCATCCGAAAAGGAGTCGGGGGTCACATTCAGGATGCCCATGATGCCGCCGCCTCGTGGCAGCTGCCAGCGCTCGCGGGGGAGATGCCAGACCCTCATGGTATTATCTGCGCCCACGGCGGTGGTCCTGAATCGTGCGCAGCATGGCTTCCGGGTCAGCAAACGTCTCCTGCAGGGACTTAATCATCTCTGCCTTGATGCTTTCCGGGTAGCTCTTTTCGGCTTCTCCCAGTACGTAATCGCGGGCTTTCAGCACGTCCTCCACGTTGTTGGCATTCAGCAGCATGGCATTGAGGCAGGGGAATACAACCACGGAACGCTTGCGCTCCAGGATGCGGTCATGATTCAGCGGATGTGCATTGGCCAGGTAGGCTTCGAAAATCTCCGTTTGCTTCATGAAGTTGCGGTGGTGTGCGCGCACCTCGCTCATGAGAGCATTCATCTGCTCATCTGCTTTCACCATTTCGCGGATGCCCAGAGTATCCTGCGGGTCGTAGATGGCAATTTCATTGCGCAGGGATTCCGCTGCGGATTTGAAGTTCTTGGGGAAGTCCTTGTAAATCTCGAATACGGCTTTGGCTCGCTCCACGCCCTCGTGCTCGCGAGCTGCTGCGAGTTGCTGGCCTCGCTCCAGAGCTTCGTCCAGTGCCACGGTGGTGGAGTTCACATCCGGATACGCACCGCTGAAGCCGCCGATAATTTCACCCGCAGGATTCAGTACCAGGAAGGTGGGGAAGCCGGTCACGCCGTATTCGCGACACAGTGCCATGCGGCGCTCGCGTTCCTCCGTCGGTATGGGGTAGCGGGGGATATCCACCTCCGCCAGCACCAGCTTATTTGCTGCATAGGCGGCAAACTCCGGCTTGTCGAGCACATTTTTTTTCATCTGGATGCAGTAGCCGCACCAATCCGAGCCGGTAAAGTTTACCAGCACAGCCTTACCTTCTTCCGCCGCCTTGCTCCTGGCGGCATCCAGGTCAGTCATCCATTCTGCTGCGATTGCCGGCGCCACGATGGCTGCCAGCCCCATTGTGTAGAAAACACCCTTGAACATGTCCTTATTCTGCGCCAGTTTGGCTGAGACTACAAGCAAAAATTGCGCGGCAACGGATAATTTTGCATAAATCTGTAAAGTTTGCCCCCTCGTTCCGGTGAACCGGAGCGAGGGGACAAAAAAACATTTCAGAGGCGAACTGTTTATCTCTTACCGAAGCGACGATTGCGAGAATAGAATGATGCCAGCGCGGCGTCCAGCTCAGCGCGTCCGAAATCCGGCCAGAGCACGTCTGTGACCCAGATTTCCGCATAGCTGATCTGCCAGAGCAGGTAGTTGGAAATGCGCATTTCCCCCGAGGTGCGGATGAGAAGGTCCGGGTCGGGCATGCCTGCTGTGTAGAGCTTGCTGCCAAGCAGCTCCGGCGTGATATCTGCCGGGGCAATTTCTCCGCGCTGCACCATTTCTGCCACCGCACGGGCGGCAGAGGTGATTTCCTGGCGTGACCCGTAGGAAAGAGCCAGCACGAGGTTCATCGCAGTGTTGCCTTTCGTCTTCTCCAGACATTCCTCCAGCTGTTTGCGACAATTTTTCGGGAGCATGTAGAGCTCGCCGATAGCGTGCAGACGCACGTTTTTCGCCATCAGCTCCGGCAGACGCTCCTTCAGGTACTTGGCCAGCATGTTCATGAGGTAAGTTACCTCAATCTTGGAGCGGCCCCAGTTCTCCGTAGAGAAGGCGTAGAGGGTGAGCCAGGGGATGCCCTTCTCGATACAGAGGTCAAGTGTGCGCTGCACGGTCTCGCCGCCCTGCTCGTGGCCTTTGGCTCGAGCAAGTTTGTGCTGCTCTGCCCAGCGGCCATTGCCATCCATGATGATGGCAATGTGCTGCGGCATATTCAGTTGCGGCGTTTTGGAATCAGAGCTCATACTCGCCGTATTCTGCCAGAATAGCCTCCACTCGCTCGATATCCTCCGGCGAGTCTACACCACTGGTGGTCTTGCGGCCTCGATAATCTACCTCTACCATCTTCACGCGCAGACCGTTGTACAGGAAACGCATCTGCTCCAGACCCTCTACGGCGCCCAGCTCGTAGTCGCTCTCCGGCAGCTCGAAGTAGTTCTTGAGCGCGGAGTATGTGTAGGAGTACAGGCCCACGTGGCGGCGTACCGGGCTCTTGGGAAGCGTGGCACGAGCCTTCTCCGGCTTGCGGATGGCGGGGATGGTGCTCTTGGAGAAGGCCATGGCGTAGCCGTCCTTGTCTACCAGCACAGTAGTACCGCTGTAGGGCGTGGTCTTCTTGCTCTCCACGAGGCGGTCATACTCGTTCCAGTCCAGGTGAATGCAGGGTGTGAACACATCTGCCGGAGCGGCTTTCCAGGCATCGATAAGCTGCTGGATAACCCAGGGCGGGCAGAGAGGATTATCACCCTGGAGGTTGATGATGAATGCAGGCGGCTCGCTCTGCTGGCTCACGGCATCCCAGCAACGCTCTGTGCCGCTGCGGCAGGTCTCGGCGGTCATGACGGCGGGAATGCCGGCGCCGGTGCAGAAGTCCAGGATGCGTGTGTCATCTGTTGCCACCACATAGGAGCAGTCCTCGTTGTGGCGGCAGATGCTCTCCGCAATATCCGCCACGCGGCGAATCATTTCCTTGCCGGCGATTTTGACAAGCGGCTTGCCCGGCAGACGCGTGGAGGCGTAGCGAGCCGGTATGACGATAAGAATGGATTGTGACATAATTGGCAGAATAATGGTTGCTTCTGCCCTTATTCTACCTTCTCTGCGTGCATTTGCCAAGAAAAAACGTGCATAGGATGTGTTGAAAAGCTGATTTCCGCTTGACATCAGAGCTCCGCCGCACTAGAATTCAGGCTATGAAGTGTGCACACGTCATTACAGCGCTGTTCGGTGTGGCCGCCTGTGTAGCTCAGGCCGCGAGCGAAGAGGATATCTGCGAGAAACTGGCTGCCGGCCTGGAGAAGCAGGTGGAGTTGCTTGCGGAGGTGGATGATGCGGCTTCGGCTGCTGAGATTCTGCCGGAGCTGCGTCGTGTGCTGGACGAGCTGTCTGCGCTCAACGGGCAGTGCGATGAGTCTGCACTCTGGCTTTACATTGAGAACCACGTGGACGTGCGGCAGGAATTACTGGAATACCTCCTCCGACTCGCGGCTCAGTTCGACCGTTTGCAGAAGGCTGAGTATTTCGGCAACCGGGAGCTAGGCGTTCTGCTGGCACCTCAGATTACCCCCGCCGAGGCCGCACAGTGATGCTGGCCTCTTTCTGCCGCAGCAGGTCCTGCAGGTGGGCCAGTTCCGTATCCATATATTCCGGCAGGTCATCGCGGTGGCGAGCCATCTGCGCAAACACGTCGTCCCTGTAGTGTACGGCCTCGCGGTAGGAGTCTTCCTCCGAGCCGTATTGCAGGTCCGAAAAATAGCGGGTGATAATGCGTCCGCAGCGCTGAATGCTTACTCTCCAGCCCTGGAAGTCGGTATTCTCGTATGTGTATCGGGTAATGTTTTTATTTTTCATGGGTGCTGAGTTCATCATTTCCGACACTCCGTAGCTGCCCGGGTTCAATAACTGCCAGATTCCTTTTAATTGCTGAAAATGGAAATTGACAAGGCAGGTGGGGTGTGATATTGTAGCTGCCAGAAGAATTGTTTATGAATCCCATTCGTACTATATCCGCCTTGTTGCTGGCAGCCTTTGTGTGGACTGCTCCGGTGAGTTTTGCCGCAGATGATGATTCCAAATCCCGGGCAGAGCAGCGCAAGGCTCTGAGAGAGGCGGAGAAGAAGGCCAAAGACGAGCTGAAAAAAGCCAAGAAGGCAGGTGATGCCGACGCCATCAAAAAGGCGGAGGATGAGCTGGCCGATATAGAGCTTCAGAAAAAGGGCGGCCTCAATAATGCGGATCTGGACAAAGAGTTCGATGCCTTGAAGGAAGCTCAGGCTATTCTGGCTGAGGTGAATGACGAAAAGGCAGCCGAGAAGGCCGCCAAGAAAATTTGCTCAATTTTCGGCAGATTGCAGGCTCCCATCGAAATGTCCGATGCTGAGATTGAGCAGTGGTCCATTGAGCAGAATAAGGTGAGCGCTCAGATGGAGCGTCTGCGCAAGATGCCGTATTTTGACGCATCCGGGCTTCAGGAGGCCTGGACAAATGTGAGCGATCCCTTTTCCCGCAAACGCGCTCAGCGTGCGAAGAAATGAAGCTGCTGCCTCTTTTGTTTGTGCCGCTGGCGGCGGCGCAGAGCATCACCTTGGATCCCGCTGAGCTGGAGGCCGCAAAGCAGCGGGTCTTCGGGACAGGAGGGCTGACGCATCAGCAGGAGGCTTCTCCGCCGGAGCAGCGTTGGCTGCAGGCTATGGCTGCTGCCGGCACGGATATGCAGCCGGTGTTGCTGCTGGCATTGCTGCAGGAGCTGAACCCGCAGACGCCTCTCGCTGCCAATCCGGAAGCGTACGCGGCGGCATTGACTCTGCACCGTGAGGCCTCCGCCGGAAAAACGGCTGCCTGCACCGAGCTGGCTTTAAGTCTGCGCTGCGGAGTGCTTGCCGGGGGCTTGTTTATCCTGCGTTCGGAGGCACTGGCTGCCCGCGTGGAACAACACGGCAAATCTTTTCTGTAGAATTTGCTCCTTTTTTCACGTTCTCCTGAGTACACATTCACTTATCATACGAATATGAAAGCGATCAAATTACTGACTCTGGCTCTCGGCCTGTGCGTAATGAGCTCCTATGTTGCTCCCGCTCAGGATGTTGCTGCTGACTCTGTGGAGCAGGCTGATGCTCCCGCAAAGAGCAAGAAGAAGAGCAAGAAGAAAAAGAAGGCCAAGGCCAAGCCCGGTGCTGTAGCCAAGGCACTCAAAAAAGTGAAGCGTGCTACCGGCAAGGTCAATCAGAATGCTCTCGTATACGTATATCTCCAGTCCGCCAGCTGGTGCGGCCCCTGCAAGGCTGCTATGCCCCAGGTTGTGGAGCTGTACAAGGAGATGCGCAAGGACGGCCGCGCTGAAATTGTGGTGGTTGGTTGGGACCAGACTCCCGAGGGAGTGAAGGCCTATGTGGATGGTTACAAGGCAAAGATGCCCGCTGTTCACAAGGATGCCAAGAATGTCAGCAAGCTGCCCGGTTTCACCGAGGCCGACGGTATCCCCACCGCTATCATGGTCGATGCAGACGGTAAGGTGCTTCACCAGGGTAGCCCCGGTATCATCGCCCAGTGGAAAGCCGAGGTGGAGAAGATTGAGGCCGCTCGCAACTCTGCAGAGGAGGAGCCCGCTGCTGATGAATAATAGAAGCGCGTCCCGCTACTTCTGATATTTTTCCTGAAAAGCCCTGCACCCACTCGGTGCAGGGCTTTCATGCGTATGCCCGGGGGAATGAAAAGCGAGCCGTAGAATTTACTTGCCGCCGGGTGTTTGCCGTGGTAGGATACCCACGCACACAACATGGATTTATTCACCCCATTCGGGCGCAATGAGGCGCCGCAACAGGAGAAGGCTGAGCTGGGTATGCCCCTGGCGGCGCGTATGCGCCCCGAGTGCCTGGAGGAAGTCGCCGGGCAGCAGCACCTGCTGGCGCCGGGTAAGTTGCTGCGCCGTGCGATTGAGACCGACCGTTTCTCCTCGCTCATTTTCTACGGCCCGCCCGGCGTGGGAAAGACAACTCTGGCATACGTCATTGCACGCCAGACAAGTGCGTATTTTGTGATGCTTAATGGCGTGGAGTCCAATGTGAGCGATATTCGCGAGAAAATTGCGGAGGCCAAGGCTCGCCAGGCCATGCACGGGCAGCGCACTATTCTTTTTGTGGATGAGCTTCACCGCTTCAACAAAGCACAGCAGGATGTTCTGCTGCCGCATCTGGAGCGTGGTACGGTACGCTTTATCGGGGCGACAACGGAGAATCCCTATTTCGCCATCAACTCGGCGATGCTTTCCCGCTCGCAGATTTTCCCCCTGCAGCCTGTGCAGGATACGGATATCGTGGCATTGCTGCGTCGGGCTGCGACTGACCCGGAGCGTGGGCTTGGCCACATGAAGCTCGAAATCGCGGAGGATGCTCTGGCGCATCTGGCGCTGAAAGCGGATGGCGATGTGCGCAAGGCGCTCACGGCGCTGGAGGTGGCTGTGCTTTCCACCCCGGTGGCGGCAGATGGCGTGGTGCATGTGGATCTGGCAGTAGCCGAGGAATCCATCCAGAAAAAAGCCATTCGATACGACCGCGCGGGGGATGGCCATTACGATACCATCTCCGCCTTCATCAAATCCATGCGCGGCAGTGACCCGGATGCCGCTCTCTATTGGCTGGCTTACATGCTCAATGCGGGGGAGGATATACGCTTTATCGCTCGCCGCATTGTCATCTGCGCCAGCGAGGATGTGGGCCTGGCGGATTCCAATGCGCTGCGGGTTGCAATGGCGGCGGCTCAGGCAGCCGAGATGCTGGGCATGCCCGAGGCGCGCATACCTCTGGCTCATGCTGCGGTCTATGTAGCCACGGCGCCCAAGAGCAATGCTGCGTACAAGGCCATCAATGCCGCGCTTGAGGATGTGCGCGAGGGGAAGACGCTAGCTGTGCCGGACCACCTGGCCACGCCGACTCGCAAGAAACTGGCGCGGCTGCGCGGGGTTTCCGAGGAGGATACCAACTACAAATATGCCCACGATTTCGGGGAGGAGCACTTTGTGCCCCAGGCCTATCTGCCGGAGGGACGCGTGTATTACCACCCCACCACCAATGGCATGGAGCTGCGTATCACGGAGCGCATGGCTTACCTGCGTTCTCTCCGCGAGCAGCAGGAGGGACGCAATACCGAGACCTGATACAGAGCCCCATGCCGAGCGTCAGGAGCGATTTCTGAGTTCCTCCAGGCGCTCGCAAATGGTGTTGGCGCAGCTCTGCGGGTCGCGCCACCAGTCGAGTGACCAGATGTGCAGGATATTCCAGCCCAGTGCCTTCAGCACACTTTCGCGCAGGACATCGCGGTCCCTCGCCGTTGCCGCAGAGGCATAGCCGGGGCCGTCCAGCACGATGCCGGCAAGCATGTCGCCGGGACGCAGCGGGTGGGCAATGGCGACATCCACGCGGAATCCGGACACACCGAGATTGCTCACGCAGTTCCATCCCCGCGCCTGCAGGGCTGAGCAGATGTTGCGTTGCAGCCCGTTTTCTGCAGCGCTGCCGGTGGCACCATAGCTGCTGAAGTAGGCCTGAGCACCCATGCGGGCGCACTCCAGGAACCCGCGCAGGTCTGCCGCGCCGCGGGCGCGGGTGCGGTTCAGGTCTATGTCCTCCGGGCGCAGCGAGGTGAACACACGCATGCCGGTGCGGGCGCGGGTGATAGCCACATTCAGGCGGCGTTCGCCGCCCGTCTGGTTCAGGGGGCCGAAGTTCATGGAGATGGTGCCTTTTTCATCCGGTCCGTAGGTGGTGGAGAAGTAGATGACACCGCGCTCGTCGCCCTGCACATTTTCGAGGTTTTTCACGAACACGGCTTCCGGGTTTTCTTCGTCGAAGAAGGGTTCCAGGGAGTCGTCTTCTGCGCGGGCTTTTTCCAGCATGTCCAGAATCAGCGCCTGTTGCTGGGTATTGAAGGTGACGATGCCGATGCTCGTCATCTCGTTGTACTTGAATCCCGGGCTGCGCAGTGTCGCCAACACGTTGTCCACGAGAGCCTGAGCTTCCTTTTTGTTGTAGCGTTTGCTGTTGCCGCGTTCGTAGGTACCCTGCACATAGTGGTATTGCAGGGCGGTATCGTTGGCCACGGGAGCAGGGAAGGTGATGAGCTTGTTCTCGTAGTAATTGCGGTTGGAGTAGGCAATGAGACTTTCCGACTTGCTGCGGTAGTGCCAAGTGAGGTTCATCTGCGGTATGCCGCAGGCCAGGCACTCGTCCAGAATGCTCTCCAGATCCACTTCAATGTCATCCGTCTCATCGCCATCGTCTGTCTTGGCGCGCGAGAAGAAGCTGGTGGGGGGCATCTGGCGCGGGTCGCCCACAATGACGGCGCTCTTGCCTCGGCCTATAGCGCCTATGGCATCCCATACTGGTATCTGAGAGGCCTCGTCAAAAATCACGATATCGAAGGGCTCCGCATCGGGCGTGAGATACTGCGCCACGGAGAGGGGGCTCATGAGCATGCAGGGCTTGAGCATGCGGCTCACATGCGGTGTGAGACTCAACATGCGACGTATGGCTTTGTGTGCACGCTGTTTACCCAGCTCGTGCCGCAGCTCGGCCATTTCCTTGCCGTATTCCTCCACGCCCAGAGCCTGTTTGCGCAGGAGCTGCTGCAGGTGAGCGCCGGCAGCTGTGAGCAATTCGGCATCCCTCGCGCAGAACTCTGCAATGTGGGCTTCATGTGTGGAGCCATTGAAACGCGTGAGCGTTTTGCTGGCATCCACAGCTGCCTGCAGTCGGCAGCGGGAAAGGTTGGTGAGCACGGCGGTTTCCAATGCTTCGGGTTTCACGCTGCCGCTTGCGAGTTGGCGAACGATGTTGGCGTAGCCTGCGCCCTGAGCTTTGGCGGCGCATTCGTTCCACACTGTTACTAGTCTCCACAGGCGGCGAATTTCCAGCATTTGTTTCGTCCACCAGGTCGCAGCGCCTTCGCGATTGTCCGCTTCGGCGGGCAGGGGGCTGCCCAGCAGGCGCGCCAGCTCGCGGCTGAGCTCAGCCTTGCGCGTGGTGGTTTCGTGGAGTTCGTTGAGCAGATAGACGGCTTCGGTGCCGGGTTGCATGGGATTCCCTGCTACGGATAGATAGCGCATGCATAGCGGCTGTACTCCCTTGAGCCCGGCCAGGGTGTTTGCCAGCTGTTGAGCTTGTTCCAGGTCTTTGCTCTGCATCTGAATCCCCTTGCGGTATTGCGGCAGGCTGCTTTCCTTCAGCACAGGGGCATTTTTGGCAGCCTTCATGGCCAGCAGGGCTTCCAGATCGCGGCGAATGTCCGGCTTCGTGCGGCAGAAGGCATGCACTTGCAGTGTTTTGCGAATGCGCCTGGTGGCAAAGAAGCGGCTGATGAAGTTGGAGAGCTGTGCCATTTTCCACTCCTGGTACAGCGCCGGGATACTCGGGTTATCCTCCAGCGCATCCGGGTAGGGAAGTGTGAGCTCGGCTTTGCGCTTGCGGTAGGTTTCTGCCTGCGCGAGTGCATCGGAGAGGCTCTGCAGCGTCTCTTTGGCATTGGCGGGCAGCAGCAGGGTATTGTCCTGACCGGCGGATTTCTCTGCTACCTCCAGCAGTTGCAGCAGGGAGGCGGCGTTGCCGCGGTATTCTGCTGCATCCAGCCCCAGCTCGACACAGAGTTTGCGGAAGCGGGTATCCCAGGCATTGGCTGTCTGCTCGTACTGAGCCAGTGCTGTGGCGAGTTTTTCCTCCCACCAGGAGCTGTAGGTGGTGGTGGTGAGCCCCTCTGCCACACCCGGGTAGAGTTCCTGCACGGCTTTGTAGTGGAGCGTCAGATTCCGGACATGCTCCAGCATGTTGGCTTTCGCGGCATCGCTGAGGGTGAGCAGATTTTCCTCCGTAGGGCAGAACTGCGCCACTGTCGGTGCTTCCATCAGCAGGCAGATATCCTGATACAGACTGGTGCCGTCCGGATACAGGCGATGCAGCTCCCAGGGCATGAGGTTGAGTCCGAAACGCACCTGCAACATGGCGCTGACGGCCTGCTCCCAGTCGCTCTTGCCGGCAGGCTGGGCTATGGTGTCCAGCGTGGCCTTGAACTGCGCCAGCACTTCTTTCTTGATGGCCTTGTTGGAGTGGAGCTCCAGGCAGAAGTCTCCCAGACCGATTCGTTTGAGTCGGTTATACACCACAGAGAGTGCCGCGGCTTTCTCTGCCACGAAAAGCACGGTCTTGCCATGCCCCAGACAGTGGGCAATCATGTTCGCGATGGTCTGGCTCTTGCCGGTACCGGGGGGACCTATCAGCACAAAGTTTTTGCCGCGCCCGGCTGCCAGAACGGCGGAGAGCTGCGAGGAATCCGAGGAGAGCGGCGTGAACACCCGCTGCGCGTCTGCTTCGTTGTCCAGCGTGGCGGGGGCGGGGAATCCCACTTGTGCAGGGAAGGCTTCCCTTTGCTCATTGGAGAGATGTTTGACGATGGGATTGGACAACAGCTCCTTCTGTCGGTCGCACAAATCCTTCCACATCAGATATTTGGCGAAGGAAAAGATGCCCAGCGTGCAGCGTTCGACAACTTCCCAGCCATCGTAATCTTTGATAGCCCTGCGCACATGGTTGAAGATGGCAGGGACATCCAGCCCGGATTTATCCGTGGGAAGTTCGCCTTCCAGCTCCGGGATGCGCAGCGCGTATTCCGTTTTCAGCAGCTCCAGCAGTGTGAGGTTGATGCGGGCTTCCTCGTCCGTGGTCTGCAAGCGGAAGCCGCTTTTCACGCTCTTGCGCGTCAGGCGAGCCGGGATGAGCAGAAGCGGGGCCAGCAGCTCCTGCTTTCCTTTGTCCCGACGTACCCATTTTAGGAAGCCGCAGGCAATGTACAGCGTGTTGTAGCCGCTCTCTTCCAGGTTTTTGCGTGCTTCCAGGTAGAGGCTGTAAACTCGTTTGTCGAGGTCTCCTTTGCAGAAGGCAAGCAGCTCACTTCGTTCATACATTTGCTGAGCTTGCTCGGTAATCTGTCGACCAATCTCATCCGCATCGCCGGACTTTATGGCCTCATCAAGATTAAAGGATTTTTGCAGGCCGGCGATTCGGAAGGCTGACCCGCTGCTCAAATCATCCTCCAGTCTGGCCGGGGAATGATTGAAGAGTTCAATCTGCGAGCGGTCTGTCTTGCAATTGAGCAGATTGTTGCGCATGGAAAGATCCAGCAGCTTGAGCTGCCAGTTCTCCATGCGGGTGCGCTTGCGGGCTGTGACGAGAGATTGCTCTTCTTCTAATTCGGCAAGGCTTTTCTCGGGCAGAAAATCAGGCTTAGCCGCTTCCTCTGCCTGCTCATCAATACCCGGAGTTGTATCTACTTGCTGTTCTTGGCTTAACGGAGAGATGCCGTGTGCCCATATTTGTACAATATCATAGGCATATTCCAAAGAAGAGTCCCTCAAATTATGTTTTCCTGCTAGGCAGGCATTTTCAAAACTGCAATCATTACCTCGAGTCACTGCGGTGGTTTCCAGCAGCAGTAGTTCATCCAGTTCTGCGAGGTTACGCAGTTGCGATATGCTCTTAATAACAGGAGAATTGAGGTGGGCTTTCTTAAGCATGACGCCGAGGAAAGCATGATCTTCTGTCGTAATGACAATGGGGTGGTAGCCCGCCTGAGCAACTACGGCAGCCATGAGCATGGTGCTATCCATACATGTGGCACAGCCTCCTTGCATAATCTGTGAAGGCGTGCGCACTTTCTGCAATAGGCCTTTCTGTAAGTTTATGTCGCCCTGAGGAGGTAGAGCGTAGTTGATATTGTAGCTCTTCAGCGTTGCCCAGATAGCCTTCAGTTTGTTGATAACTTCGCTGGTGTTTTTCTTATATCCCCCCCAGGAAGGATTTTTTCCATCTTCAGCTAATAATTTCCCGGCTTTGTATAATATCCGGTCAACGGCTGGATCATTAGGTTGCACAAGAGCAGCCAGAAGTTCAGGGTGTTGTCCGTGCTTGTCTATTACCCATGCATTTCCGGGAAGCCATGTGAAGTTAAAACTTTGCTTATGCAATATTTCTCCGTTTGCGCTGAGGGTAAACGTCATTTGCCCCGGTTGCTCTTCGGTAATTGCCATGAGGCGTCCCAGCTCGAATTTGGGGGGATTGGGGCGCTTCATGAGCGCCTCACCTGCGCGTAGTTCAGGGATTTCTATGGTCTGGGGCTGCACGTAATCAGGGTAATAGCTCACTTGAAGAGTGAGTTTTTCGAGATTCGTGTCGCTTTGCAGGAGTACGTAGTCGAAGAGTGGCTTCTTGTTGTGCAGATAAACAACAGAAGTATACGGACTGAATGTAGGGAGCAGGGAGAGAGACATGGGAGAAGGGGGGGCTCAGCGTTTGTCGAGATATTCCACGATGCCGCGCCCGATGGCCTGGGCAAACTTGCGGGCATTTTCGGGCTTGTTGAGGTAGCGGGCGTGCTCGGGGTTGGAGAGGAAGGCTACCTCGGTGATGACGGCAGGCACATAGGACTCATTGCAGGCGTTGAGCCAGTCTCCGCCGCCGCGGCGTCCATCCGTTCGCAGCACAACACCGCAGGGGACATTGTGGTTGGGCATGCCGCTTTCCGGGTGGTCCAGGATGTCGCGGTTCATCACCTGCGCCATGGTTTGTGCCAGGCGTACACCTGCTTCGTTGCAGTAGAAGGCGCCTTTGTTGAAGACGAGCCATTTCTCCGAATTGCTGTTGTGGTGCAGGTAAACCACCGCGCCGGGCTGCTGATCAAGCGCATAGTTTGTGCTCAGCATGCCCACGGCAATGCGGCGGGGATGCTGCTTGGAGCGATAGATGGCTGTCGGAATCGGGGACTTGACGTGGTGTACCCCGGCTTTCTTCGCGGCTTCGGCCAGTTTGGGGTCGGCGGGCATGTCCCCACGGTTGCAGATGAGGCAGGTGTACCCCGCGGCCTCAATGGTGGATTTCACGATGCCGGCATGGCGATACCAGAACTCCGTTTCCTCGATGCTGCCTCCCTTGCTGGCATCCGGCGTGCGGGCTCCCTGTCCGCCGCGGGTGGGCTCGTAGTAGTGGCCGATGTCGAGCACGACCACTTTGGAGTTGTAAGCAATCTGCTGCATTTGCTGCTGCTGGCAGGCGGGGAACAGTAGAGTTGCCGCTGCTGCAGCGGCGAGGAAGAGGCGTTTCATGCTGTGTCTTTCCGTGGGAAGGAGATATGTGTTATGTGCTTAAAGGGGAAGTTCGCCCTGGGCGCGGGCGGGGCTGGCGCCAATCTTGGCATACGCGGCGGGCAGGGCTTCGCGTCCGCGCGGGGTACGCTTGATGTAGCCCTGCATGATGAGGAAGGGCTCGTGGACGTCCTCGATGGTGCTTTCGTCCTCCCCCACGGCTACGGCGAGAGAGGCCAGCCCCACGGGGCCGCCGTCGAACTTGTAAATCATGGTTTCGAGCAGGCGCTTATCCATTTCATCCAGGCCGTCCTCGTCAATGTCAATCATGCCCAGTGCAGCTTCTGCCACGGCATCGGTGATGCAGCCGTCGCTCTTCACCTGGGCATAGTCTCGCACCCAGCGCAGCAGGGCATTGGCCACGCGGGGGGTGCCACGGGAGCGGCGTGCGATGGAAAGGGCTCCGCCCTGTTTCAGGTCGATGTCCAGCAATCCGGCAGAGCGGTGCAGAATCTGGCAGAGTTCATCCGCTGAGTAGTAGTCCAGCCTGTTGATGAGACCGAAGCGCGAACGAAGCGGCCCCGTGAGCATGCCGGCGCGGGTGGTGGCTCCCACCAGAGTGAAGCGCGGCAGGTTGAGCTGGATGGAACGGGCATTCGGCCCCTGGTCGATGATTATGTCGAGCCGGAAATCCTCCATGGCCGGGTAGAGGTATTCCTCAATGGCAGGATGCAGACGGTGGATTTCATCGATGAAAAGCACGTCTCCCTTTTCCACATTGGTGAGAATGCCGGCCAGATCGCCCGCTTTATCAATCTGCGGACCGGAGGTGGTGTGCAGCCTGTGCCCCACGGCGTTGGCAATGATGTTGGCCAGGGTGGTTTTGCCCAGTCCGGGTGGCCCGCTGAGCAACACATGGTCCAGCACGTCCCCGCGCAGGCGGGCGGCTTCTACCATGAGCAACAGGCGTTCCTTCACTTTTTCCTGGCCACAGAACTCGCTGAAAGCCGGCGGGCGCAGCGATACATCGTAGCTGCCCGTTGTTTCGGACATGCGGGTGTAGATAGATTCTGCCATGAGGGGGGACTTATTGCGGGGCCTGCTGCGGTAGATTATTTACCGATGATGATAACACCACCGGTGGCTTGGTCGGGCATTTGCTGGCCGGCTGTTTGCTGCTGGCAGGCAGCCAGAGCGGCGGCTGTGGCTACTGCTGCGGCAGCCTTTACAATGGCCGGATATTTCGGTGACTGTTTCTGTGCAGGTTCGATTTTCATGTGTGGGACTAATGGTAGTACGAAGGTTACATAACGCCACCCAAAGGTTGCAGCGGAAGCGGAGCTCCGGCCGAGCCTTGCTGCTGTTGCTGCTGCTGGCAGGCAGTCACAGCGACTGCAGCAGCCACGGCTACGGCAGTCTTTACCAGCGTGGGGTACTTCGGTGCGGTTTTTGTTTCGGGTTCGATTTTCATGGTGTTAAAAGGATGATTTTCTGTACTCGCGGGAGCCATTCCCTCGTGCTTATTTTACCATATCTCAACGGGGGAAGTCAATGCCGTTTTCTAGCATGAACTTGTACACCTTGCGGTATTTTTCGAATCGTTTCTCTGCCTCGGCAGCTTCTGTGCTGTCCGGATAAGCGCCGCCCATATGCTGCATTTCGATGGCCTTCCATCCGAACCTTTGTATTTCGTACATAATGTTGCGTTCTGCCTTGCTGAGCATTTCGACCGGCGATATGCGGACTTCCGCTATACCTCCGAGGCGTTGCATTTTTCTGCGTCCGGCGCTTTTGTGCTGCGGGTACTCAGGGGCGGGGGAAGGGGGCTCGGGTGTGATGTTCATGCTGCCACTTTACAGGATGAAAAGTCGACTTGTCAACCGTAAGACACATTTTTTCGCAACTTTTTTTATTCCGCGCTTGACGCAGCTGCCGGATGCGCGTACACTCACTTCACCCAACTGCCTGTTATATCAACAACAATAACCCATCTCTGTCGGGAGACAGAACACAGACAACAATATCAATACAAACTCAGACTATGAATCTGAAAATCTACACAGACGAGGTAGACGAATTAGCGCGTAAACAAATTTCGCGCCTGCTGGAGCAACCCGCTTTTGCAGAGGCAAAGGTGCGCATCATGCCGGATGTTCATGCCGGCAAGGGTTGCGTTATCGGCTTTACTGCCGATTTGGGCGACAAGGTGATTCCCAATATCGTGGGCGTGG
The DNA here is from genome assembly GCA_045636905.1 of Akkermansia sp. Lineage (GTDB taxonomy): Bacteria > Verrucomicrobiota > Verrucomicrobiia > Verrucomicrobiales > Akkermansiaceae > Akkermansia. Next base: position 323,429 of record JAZTYL010000022.1, on the reverse strand, counting down.
ACATCGGCTGCGGTATGCTGACTGTGGCTCTCGGTAAGCAGAAGCCGGATTTCGCCGCGCTGGATGACATCATGCACCGCAATATCCCCAGCGGTATGTATGTGCATCCGGAGGTCGTGGAAAAATTCGAGCCTTTTGAGTCTCTGCATTGCCGCGAGCAGCTGGAGCGTCATGAGCGTCTGCTGCGTTCCCTTGGCTCTCTGGGCGGCGGAAATCATTTCGTGGAGGTAGACGCCGACTCGCAGGGGAACTACTATCTGATTATTCACTCCGGGTCGCGCAATCTCGGTAAGCAGGTCTGCAATATCTACCAGCAGATAGCGATAGACCGCCGCTCCGGCATCGGTGACCGCCGGGAGCTGGAGGCCGCCCTCATCGACGACCTTAAGGCGCAGGGGCGCCGGCGCGAGATTCAGGGCGCTATCAAAGCTCAGCGTGCGCAGTGGAGCGAGCTCTCCCCGGATACCCCCGCAGAGCTCTGCTATCTGGAGGGTGCAGACCGCGAGCACTACCTGCACGATATGAAAATCTGCCAGCAATTCGCCCTGCGAAACCGTGAGGTGATGGCAGATATCATCATCCGCAGGCTGGGACTGGAGGTGCAGGATATGTTCCATACCACGCACAACTACATCGACCACGAAAGCAATATCGTGCGCAAGGGGGCCATTTCCGCCCGTGCCGGGGAGAAATTGCTCATCCCCATCAATATGCGCGATGGTTGCATCTATGGTATCGGGAAGGGGAATGACGACTGGAACCAGTCCGCTCCGCACGGCGCCGGGCGTCTCATGAGCCGCTCCCAGGCATTCCGGCAGCTGTCTCTGGCGGAGTTCGAGCAGCAGATGCAGGGTATCTATACCACCTCGGTCACGCAGCGTACACTCGATGAATCGCCCATGGCCTACAAGGGTATGGATGCTATCCTGAAGCATATTGGTCCTACTGTCGATGTGGTGGATATTTTCAAACCTCTCTATAACTTTAAGGCCGAGGAAGCCGAGCCGTCTTTCCGTAAGAAAAAGTGAATTCTCACAAGCCGCAGCGTGTTTCAGCACTGCGGCTGTTTTTTTATCGTGGCTGTGAGCTGCGCCGGCGGGCCGACTTCTGCGAATTTCCTGTCAGTATGCGGAGTTTGGGCTTGCGCGCAGGGGCTCTTGGTAGTACAATCCCCGCGCTATGTTCTACATCACTACAGCAATCGATTACACGAACGGTTCTCCCCACATCGGGCATGCTTATGAGAAAGTCCTCGCGGACGTACTGGCTCGTTGGCACCGAATGTGTGGCGAGGAAACCTTCTTGCTGACCGGTGTAGACCAGCACGGCCAGAAAGTACAGCAGAAGGCCGAGGAGGCCGGCATCTCCCCGCAGGAGTACGCCGACACGGTGACTAAGCGCTTCATTGCTCTCTGGGAGCGTCTCGGTATTTCGTACGATGGCTGGGCTGCTACCACAGATGCCCGCCACAAGGCCTGCGTGCAGAAGATTCTCACCAACCTGAAGGAGAAGGGCTGCCTGTACAAGAAGGCCTACAAAGGCTTTTACTCCGTGCGCCAGGAGCAGTTCCTGACCGACAAGGAGCGCGGTGAGGACGGTAACTTCGGCCCCGAGTGGGGGCAGGTTATCGAGCTGGAGGAAGAGAACTGGTACTTCAACCTCACGGCCCATACCGCCTGGCTCAAGGAGTTCGTGACCACACATCCCGACTGCGTGACCCCCGAGTTCCGCCGCCAGGATTTGCTCATGGCCATCGAGCGCGCCACGAATGACCTCTGCATCTCCCGCCCGAAGGACCGCCTCAGCTGGGGTATTCCGCTTCCCTTCGACCCGGATTTCGTGACCTACGTGTGGTTCGATGCCCTCATCAACTATATTTCCTTCGCCGGCTATCTGTCGGAGGGCGACCCCACCCTGCCGGACTTCAATAAGCTGTGGCCTGCTGCCTGCGAGGTTATCGGTAAGGATATTCTGATTCCCGCACACGGCATTTACTGGCTGTGCATGCTGCATGCCATGGGCTTCTCCGATGAGGAGATGCCTCGCCTGCTTGTGCACGGCTGGCTGAATATCAAGGGTGAGAAGATGTCCAAGTCCCTCGGCAATATCGTGGACCCGAACGACCTGTGCGACGTGTTCGGCCCCGAGGCCGTGCGCTACTATCTGGTGCGCGATACCAAGACCGGCTACGACAGCGACTACGATGCCGAGCGCATGAAGATGATTTATAACACAGAGCTTGCCAACGACCTCGGCAACCTCTGCAACCGCTCCCTCAATATGTGCACCCGCTACCTCGGTGGCACTGTGACCGTGGCTCCCGAGCCGGCTATGGATGAACTTTCCGTCGCTCTGCGCGAGAGCATGGCCTCTACCGTGACCCGCTTCACCGAGTGCATGAACGCCTACAACACGTCCGAGGCTCTTGCGGTGCTCAACGCCCATGTGGGGCAGTGCAACGCCTTCATCGAGAAGACCCAGCCCTTCGCGCTGGCTAAGGATGAAACCCGCCTTGCTGAGCTGCAGAGCGTGCTGGCACATCTGCTGGAGAGCTGCGTACAGGTGGGCTACCTCATCGCCTGCGTGCTGCCGGACGCTTCTGCCCGCATCCTCTCCCAGCTGCAGGTGGATGCCGCCACCCTGAGCCCGCAGACACTTGCCTGGGGTATCCTGAAGGATGGCCACAGCGTGCAGGCACCGAGCCCCGTATTCCCGCGCATCCTCTCCGAAGAGGAGAAGCAGAAGATGGCAGAGCGTGCGGCCAAGGCCGCTGCCAAGGCGGCCCGCAAAGCCGCTGCTCAGCAGTAACTGCTCCTCGGGAAGTTGATTTCCGTTTCTGCTCCTGCATCCGGTTGTGGTGCAGGAGCACTCGTTTAGGTTGGCCGTAAAAAATTGTTGCTCTGTCAGGAATGCATTTTTCTCTTTACAAGTAGGATATTTTTGATAGAATCTCAATCGTTATGAGACTGAACACTACTCTTATGTTGACAGCTCTGGCTGCGATGCCTGTTGTGAGCGCAGCTCCGGAAGATGTCGCTCAGACATATGTAAGACTTACGAAACCCGCTGCTGCCGGTAAAGCCACGGCGGTTCTGCGTGCTGCGGTCATGCCCGGCCTTTCCCGCGTTCCTGCGGATGTGGAGTGCTGCCTGGTAACGTCATCCATGAAGCTTGGAGATTTTTTTGTAACACCTCTTACCGGTCCTAAGCAGGCTGAGGGTGCTCCCGCTGCTGCGGAGGAGGATGCATTCATGGCTGCTCCGGCTGCCGGTCCCCTCGACGATGAGGCTTTTGCCAAGGATATCACTTCCTATGCCATTGCCGCGGGCAAGGGAACTGCCGTTGCCCTGCGCACCATGCTGCCGGTGATGCACTATCTTTCCTCCAATGTGGAAAGTGAGCAGATGGCCGAGGAGTGGGCCGCCGAGGCCAATGCCGAATACGCAGAGACGATTCGTGGCGAAAAACTTACTCTTTCCCGTGCCGCCGCATTGGAGGCTCTTAAGACGCTCGGCTCCACACCCATCAGCCCTGTATACGGTGTGGTGACCACGAATCACGAGGAAGGTTCCGCCATGATTCCCAAGGTGATGAAAGAGGCCATTAAGGCTGCTGAGGGTACCGGTGCCAAGGCCGTGAAGGTGGACGGCTGGGAAGGCTGGCAGTACTCGCTGGAGGCTCTGGTGGGAGAATTGGATCAGACCGAAGCTGTGGGCAAGGGCGTGGCCGAGGCCATTAAGGGGCGCTCCGTCTACCACCTTTTCCGCCAGGAGGGCAATGCCCTCATCGTCTGCATCTGTGAGAAGCCCGAGGAAAGCCGCATTCCCGGTTCTGCGGAAGAGTCCGTGCTGGGTACGCCCAAGATGTCTTTCTACGATTCTGGTTTGAGCCACAAGCTCATCTGCGCCGCCTATGCGGAGCCCCAGCTGCTGAATGCTGTGGCAAAGAGCTCCAACGAAAGCATCGACATGATGTTCGGCTTCGTGAGCACGGTGTTCCGCGCACTGGCGCATGAGCACAAGGAGAAGAGCCTCGTGTTCGGTACCGCAGGCCGCAGCATCAATACCGTGGCCGGGTATCTCAAATCCTTCTCTTATGACAAGCAGACCAAGCCCTTCAATCTGGGAATCTGGCAGCGCCGCAGCGGTGCCTCCTACGCCAGTCTGAGCATGGATGCCTGTGGTGCTTCCTATGCACCGGGCACGCTGCAGCTTTCCCGCATGGCTGCCAGCGACAAGACCATCTTCTACACTGAGACCACGCCCTACACGCCGGCTCCCGGCGGCAAGTTCGTGGATATGATTACGCCCATTGTCAATATTTACAATGGCTACGATTCTTCACTGGCGGCCGCCAGTGGTATGGGCGAGCAGCTTGCATCCCGAGTCAATTCTGTCACGACTGCGCTCAAATCCGTGAGCAAGTCTCTGGGAAATAACTCGGCTGTCGTGGTGTTCGATGTGAAGGGAACTCCCGCACTGACCTACTACAACACCGTGATCAACAGCAAGACTCTTGCCAGCGGCGGCGGTATGCTGTCCTCCTCCATCGGGCCGATTATCGGCGGGGATCGCAACACGCTTCGCCAGTATTACAAGGTCAAGTCCGGCAAGACGACAACTGTCGTGAACTTTACACCTCCCGCGGAGTGGGACCTCGGCAGCGTGAAGCCCAACATCATTTCTACCGGCAAGAAGATTGCTATCGGCACTTCTGCCGCGCTGAACCAGCTCGTGCTGAAAAACTCCACCGGTAAGGTGCCCTTTACCGGCGCTGTTTATACCGTGCGCCCCGCTTCTCTGGCTGCTCCGCTCTCCATGGCGTCGGCAGCGGATCCCTCCGGCGGCATGGCTGTAGGGCTTGCCGGTGCGGCTCTCGGTGCCATGGGTGAGATTCACGCGGTGGATACCATTGCAAACGGTGTGCGCAGCATCAATGTGATGGTGAAGGCTCCCAAGGGCTCCGCAGGTAATGCTCCGGTGGCTCGTCCCATGCCGGGCGGAATGGCTCGCCCCATGCCGGCTCCCGGCGCTTCGGATGCAGATGACTCCGAGGACGACGAAGAAGAGGAAGAGGAGTCCGAGGAAGAGGAGGAAGAGAGTGATGATGACGAGGAATTCTGATTCCTCTCCCTCCACCGGAAAATAACATTCAGAGAAAGGCAGCAGGTTTTCCTGCTGCCTTTCGTGTGCATTGACAGAGTAAGCAGTTGCGCAAAAGGCGGAAATGTGCTACAATGCCCGCGTTATGTCAAATACTTCACTCACACCGGAACTTGTGACACTTACCACCGAGCTGGCCAACGCCTTTGCCCAGAGCCAGAAGGTTGTGTCCGCCAGAGCCCGTATCGGCCTTTTCTACCAGAACCCCGAGGCAACAGACCTTTTCCGCAAGGTCAACGAGTACGGCGAGAAGCTGCGCAACAAGCACATGGAGGGTATGCCCCCCTCGGAAGAGGAAATTTCCCAGTTCGACAGCCTGCGCCAGGACGTGATTGATAACCCCATCTGCAAGGGCTTCCTGGAGGCTCGCCAGGAGCTGGATAATATGCTTTCTGTGGTGAACCAGTACCTCTGCATCGCCATCGAGAAGGGTTGCTCCCCCACGGATGAGGAGGTGGCCGAGGCCATGACCCAGCAGATGAGCTGCTCCTGCGGCGGTGGCTGCAGCGGCAACTGCGAGGATTGCGAGAGCGACTGCGGCGGCAAGCACGCCGACGGCGAGCATGAGTGCTGCTGTGGCCACGGCGACGGCGAGTGCTGCGGCGGCCACGGTGATGGCGAATGCTGCGGCGGCCACGGCGAAGGCCACGAGTGCAAGTGTGGTAAGCACTGATTCCGCCTGAGATTTAGACGGCAGTCCCCACGCTTGGTTATGTTGAAGTTCCTGAAAAGTTATCGCCTGTATTTCGGCGCTGTCATTGCGGTTCTGCTCTGGCGGGCCGTCTGTGTGTGGCAGCGCTGGGAGGCGGACTTCGGCCCGGTGTGGTGGCTGCTGTTGTTGCTGCCTGTGCTGGCTGCCGGCGGCATGTGGCTGTGCCGGCGGCGAGGGTGGGCGCTTTTGCCCCCGGTATGGGTACTGTGGGGCTTGTCCGCCCTGGCGCCCCTGTACGCACTCTGCAATATAGATGCCTACCGATACGGCGGGCTGCTGATGCCTGTTTCCATGTTTCTGGCAGCAGGTATGATGTGTTTGCTGTGGGCTCTGCTGCGCTACGGGGCCTTGGTGCTCTGGCTGCCCTTCCTGTTTTTCCAGATTGTGCAGTTTGCTTCGTACGAGCAGTATGGCACACGCATCAATTCGCTGGTTCTGGCGGAGACGATGGAGGCCTCCCGTGATGAATTGGCAACCTACATCACAGGCAATAACCTCCTGATGCTCATCGGCGTGGTGCTGGCAATCTGTCTGCTGGGCGCTGCGCAGGCTTTGCTGCTGCGGAAGCAGCGCATCATGTCCCTGCTGAATGCCGGCTTTGTGTTCTGCTTCGCCGCGGCGCTACTGGCCTCTGTCGCACCGGAAGACAAGCGTGTGCGCGATACCTGGTGGCCCGTGTTCCCGGCAGGGGATTTGTGGATGGCCATGTATGAAGCATTTTATCACAACCAGGCCACTGTGGCCTGCGTGGAGGGGCTGAGCTCCCCTGCCGAGAAACCCACCTCTATTTCCACTCTGACCGGCGGGGAAGGCGTGGTGCTCATCCTGCATGTCGGTGAGAGCGTGCGCGCAGACCGCGTGAGTTTCAACGGCTATGAGCGCGATACGACGCCCTGGCTGCGCCGGCAGTCCGATATCATCAGCTTCACAGATTGTATATCGGCTGCCCATGATACCTGCCAGGCTCAGATTGCCATCCTGACCGACGCCCGACGCAATATTTCCGGTAAAGAACCCGGCATGCAGCCAAATACCGGTTCGGTGCTGGATTTGTTCAAGGCGAACGGTTTTAAGGTATACTCCTTCTTTGGGCGATTGGCTGCGCAGCAGCTCAAATACGACCGCGTGGTGCGTTTGCTGACGCGTTGCTCCGAGGCTCGCTTCAATGCTCCGGGCAGCCCCTGGACCTCGGTGCCGCAGATGTCGGAGGTGCTGCGCAGTGTCGGGAGGGAGGAGAATCTCGTGTTTTTCATCAACAACGAGGGCAGCCACACACCCTTTGAACATTACGACAGGGAGAATCCGCCCTTTGCACCTGCGGTGCACCGCTTTGAGAATCCCTCTGCGCAGGCGGAAGGGGTGAATAACGCATACGATAACACGGTACATTATACGGACGAGTTCGTGCGCCGCGTCTGCCATGAGCTGCAGGGGCGCCCCTTCGTGTATGTGTATGTGAGCGACCACGGCGAGTACCTGGGGCATGATGGCATGTGGGGGCGCGCGGCTCTGGGCGAGGGTAAGGTGCGTTACCACGATACAGCCGGCAGCCGTGTGGCCATGTTCGTGCTGAGCTCGCCCGGCTTCGAAGAAGTGCACCCGCATTTTGCCGCCTCGCTGGCGAAACTCCGCGAGCATGCCGACATGACGGTGGGCCACGAGCATATCTTCCATACCGTGTTGGGTATGTTCGGTATATCCTCTCCCTACTATAAGCCGGAGCTGGATCTGAGCTCGGAACAGGCGCAACCCTACAGCGGCCGCAAGCCGGCGCCGGTGCCGTGAGCGTTTGTGCTTGCAATAGACTGCAAAAAAGAGTAATATTCCTGCCATGGATGTGCCGTACATACTGAGAGCGGTGTTCGAGATTCTGGTAATCTGGCTGGTCATCTACCAGATATACCGCGCCTTTAAGGATTCCCGCGCCGCTGCCATATTGGGTGGTCTGGTGTTCATTGTCGTATTGGGCGGGATTCTGCTAGAGCTGACACATGCCGCCGTATTGCAGCAGATTGTCGGTTCATTCCTCGGGCCGGGTACTCTGCTCATCATCCTGCTGATTCTCTTCCAGCCGGAGCTTCGCAGCGGTCTGGCCAGGCTCGGCGCGCAGCGCATTTTCGGCTCCTTGTGGCACCGCGAGCAGAATGCAGACTTTGTGACCTGCATCTGCGAATCTGTCTCCTTTCTGGTAAGCAAGCGCTACGGTGCGCTTATCGCCATCTGCCGCAACAACAAGCTCTCCGAGTTTGTCAAAACCGGCACAGAGCTGGATGCCGTGTGCAGCCGAGAGCTCATCGGTACCATCTTCATGCCCAAGACCATGCTGCACGATGGCGCCGTTATCATCAACAGCGAACGCATCGTTGCCGCTGCCTGCATTCTGCCTGTCTCCAACCGTGAGCTCAAAGACCGCTCGCTCGGTCTGCGCCACCGCGCCGGTATCGGCCTGGCAGAAACGTCCGATGCCGTCGTCATTATCGTGTCGGAGGAAACCGGCTCCGTCTCACTGGTCGTGGGCAACGTGGTGCAACGCGATATCTCCGTGCAGATGCTGGGAACCCGTTTAACTGAACTCATTTACAGCCATGTCTCTACTGAGCAAAATCCGTCTGCTGTTAAACCCTGAGCAGCGCAGCCTTCGCTCTCGCCTCACGCGCAACTGGAAGCCCAAGCTCATCTGCCTCTGCCTTGCTATTCTGGTGTGGGTCTGGGTTGAGATTCGCTATGTGGATGGCAGCGATGAATGGGGACTGGATGAAATTCGCCTTTCGATTCCTGAGTAACGCGTATGCAGAACTATCTTATTGCCGGTACAGATAGCGGGGTGGGCAAAACATTTGTCACCTGCGCTTTGTTGCGTGATTTGTGCTCCCGCGGCATTAACGCGATGGGCTATAAGCCTGTGGCCTGCGGAGACCGCACCGAAGCGCGCGATATGCGTGCCGCCGTGCAGCTCGACACGTATAGCCTGGAGCGCATGAACCCGGTCTATCTGCGTACTCAGGCAGAGCCGATTATCGCTGCCGAGCTGGAGCACCGCGACATCCTGCCGGAGATACTGGTGCAGGGCTATGAGGCACTGGCCGCGGAGCATCAGATGGTGCTGGTAGAAGCCTGCGGCGGCTGGGAAACCCCGCTGGCCCCCGGCTACAGCACGGGGGATTTTGCCGCCGCTCTGGGGCTGCCTGTCATTCTGGTGGTGAACAACCGCCCCGGCGCAGCTTCGCTGGTGCGCCTCACCCTGCGTGCCATACGCGAGAGCAGTCTGCAGTGCGCCGGCGTCGTGCTGAATCACATCGGCGAGGAATGGAGCACCTCCTCCGTGACCAACAGCCGGGTTATTTCCGACCTGACAGGCCTTCCCATCCTCGCAGAATTGATTCACGGGCAGGATTACATCGACTCCGAGGAAGTACTGCCCTGAGTGGCAGAAAGGCGTTGTTTTGCTGGCACTTTGTTGCCGGAAACAGCGTATTATCCTTTCTAGCCATTCGCGGCGTCTATTTGCCAATATTCCTCCGCGGCTTTTTTGTGGGTCGGCATCACATAGCGCGTGCGCAGCAGGGAGGCATCCCGGTGCTCCCACCGACCCTGCGCAGGAGTGGCTCGCGCCCATCAAGCAGAAGTTCCTGGAGGCCCGCAAGGCGGGTGCCAGTATGGCCGACATGCGGAAGATGCTGCTCACCATGCACCCGAACACGAAGGCGCTTGCAAAGGCGTTTGCAAACAACATCCTTGCAGGGTTTGCGGGAGAGAGCGAGGAAGTAGACGCGGCCAATCCTTGGGGCTGTAACCAGTATGGGGAAGGGTGGAAAACTCCTCACAATGGGCGAGCTTCTAAGGCAGGGGATCCTGTGAAGAAGCCAGCCCCCACCGAGGAGGAGCGAAAGGAAGAGACGCAAGAGAACGAAGAGTTACCAAGCTTGCCTTCTTCTATGGAGCTTGTTGCTGTTGTACCTGAATTAGAAGCCCATGGTGTTCCCGGAGGGAGAGTGTATATCCGTCGTAAATTAAAAGGAAAATTCCCCATTAAAGGTAGGATGAAAAACAAGAAAAAAGCGATAGGACGCTTCAAAAGAGTTTTAACTCCACCATATTCTGTTTCTAAGCCGTATCAAGAAGTTGACGTCAACGGAAACACTCACACTAGAATTGATATAATAAAAATAGAAAATGGAGTAACGAGGCAATTGGTTGTTCAAACATCTGGAGATTACGCCGGAGGAATTGTTACTTACATCGACGATATTAGTAAACCTAGAATGCAAAAAAGAACCGCTGGAGCAAGTACAATCAGGTAAAGATTTCGACCGTTTCGGGCCGCCCCGTCATACTTGCTCCAGCGGAACGGCACCACTTTAAAAGAGTTTTTGTGATAAGTCAAGCCTAAACTTCAAAAAAACTCTGACTTTTCGCACAAGTCATACTTTTTTTCTTCGCCCCGCCCTACGGCGGGGCTTTTTTGTGCCTTTCTACCCCCAATAGATGGAGTGGAAGGCACCGAGTTTTTAATATAAGATAGTGGCTGTATGAAAGTTATACCAGGCAAGGTTTATTATCTGAAGCTGACGGCAAACCCAAATGATGTTAAGTTGTCACAAGGGGCGAGCTTTTCCACAGAAAACGGTGTGGATATGTACTGCACCAACAAGCTCATAGAAGCCATGCAGGAGTGGCCACCGCCAATGGAGGAAAAGGAGAAGATACACCGATGCGGCGAGTGTGTACACCTGCGCCCGATGAAGGAGGGGTTCTGCAATCGAGAGGCATACAAGCGCAGGCCGTGGGGTGACTGCTCGGTGTATGCCGAGAGTGAGGAGTATAAGCGAAAGGTGGAGAACCATGTGTCGGGCTGTGGCTGGCGTTATGCTCCCGGTCGGTTCTTAGACCAGACAGCATGTCCTCAGTTCACGCCGAAAAAGTGATTTCTACCCCCACGCGGGAGACTTCAACTCTCCTGCGTGGACTGCTAAAATGGAGGTGTTCGAAAGAAACACTCCATGCCTTGCGGCATAGCAAGCCGCCCGCATGTACAAATACTTTTAGAAGTACATGCAACAATCATTTATTCACAGTGCCTACAGCCGTTTGTCGGGGCTGGGTTTGGCGTGAGTTGTGGTGCGGCAGTCACTACAACGAGGGTTATTATGCTGCGCATAAACTTAACAAGAGAAACAACAACAGATGCGTGATTGGCTGCGGTGCACAGCGGAGGCGGATGCCAGCGGGCAATGGGTGCCACCGGCAGGGGTGCAAGATAGGCTATTGGTCTGCAATGAGAGGTTTAAGGAAGAGCAGGCGGTGAGTTTTTTCTTGCTATCAATCGGGTGGCAGAAGAACAGCCGTGCTATTAAAAAAGCCCGTTCCTGCGGGGAACGGGCCTGTAAAACTGTAGCGGGGCGTCTTATCTGGCGCCGGCAGCTCGGAGTGCGTCGATGGTGGAGCGGCGACGCTCATCGCGGGCTTTGTCCAGGGCGGATTCGCCTTCATCGTCGCGAGCGTTGACGTCCGCACCGGCGGCAATGAGAGCCTGCACGATTGCCGTGTGTCCATCGTCTGCGGCGAGCATGAGAGCGGTTTCACCGTCCTCATCTTTCGCGTTGACATCTGCGCCTGCGCTGATGAGGTTGCGCACTGCCTGCAGGTTGCCACGATCGGCAGCTTCCATGAGAGCCGTTTCCCCGTCGTTGTCGGTCACATTCACGCTGATGCCCTCTGCCAGAACGGTCTGGAGGGCTGCGCTGCTGTTTATGGCTGCACGCAGAACGCGGTTCAGGGGGCTGTTCGGATTATCATCCGATGCGTTGGCGCTCTGTACGGAAAACACCGCAGCAAGCAGCACTGCGGCAAGTCTCTTGGTGTGTGTGTTCTTCATTGTTGCATCCTCCTTTCGTTCGGTTTGCTGCACTTCTTTTATACGAAATTTATTCCGTAGTCAAGTAAAAACATACAAATAATATAGGAAAAAGAGAATTTTATTCCGGAACGGGAGAAAAATCGACAAAACGGGAGTCTATATCGACGTTTACCGGTACCACAAGCAGGGAGTCTCCCGGGAGAATGGAGCGGCCGTCCGACGAGCTCCAGCGGCGAACGTGAGATTCGAAGAACCAGCGGGCTCCGAGGCGGTCTGCAAGGTCTGCGCCGGAAATGAAGCCGCGCATTTGCAGGCGGGGCACTTCCACGGCGAGCCCCTGGGGGAAGGCGGCGGTAACGAGGGCCTCCCAGGGACGCGGGTTGTCGCGTTCGCATTCGTCGGCGAGGAATTGAGCCAGTTTGGTCTGCGTGGCTTCGTGTTCTGCGGCGGCGGAGTTGCGCTCTGTTTCGGAAATATGCTCGGCTATGTCTGCGAGGGCGGCAGGGGCGGGCAGGTGCGTGCGGGCGTGTTTGCCGTGCACGAGCTTGTCGAACCCGCGGTGGACGATGAGGTCCGCATAGCGGCGAATCGGGCTGGTGAAGTGGCAGTAGTCTCCCATGGCCAGCCCGAAATGTCCGAGCGCGCGTGTAGCGTAGCGGGCGCGCATCATGGCCTTGAGCAGGGCGGTGGTGAGCAGTTGCTCATCTCTGTGCTCCTTGATTTGCTCTACCACGCGTGTTAACTCTGCGCGGGAATTCAGGCTGCCGACGCGGATGCCGTAGCTCTTGGCGGTGAGGGCGAATTCCTGCAGTCGGCCGGGGTCGGGTTCTTCGTGGACGCGGTAAATGGTGGGCACTAAGGCTGCGTTGAGCTCATGCGCCACGGCCTGGTTAGCCGCGAGCATGAACTCCTCTATCATGCGGTGCGCGTCGTCGCTGCTTTCTGTCAGCACGTCTACGGGGCGGCCATCGGCATCCGTGAGGATACGAATCTCGGGGATATTGAGGTCCAGGCTGCCGCGCTGGAGGCGGCGTTGCCGCAGGGTGGAGGCCAGTTCATGCCCGAGCTGCAGCATGGCGTCCACCTCGTCCGAGCCGGAGCTGCCGCGCTTTTCCAGCACGGCGAGAGCCTGCTCGTAACTGAGGCGAGCGCGCGAGCAGATGAGGCTGTTGGCGAAGCGTACACGCCGCACCTCGCCGTCCCTCGTGAATTGCAGCACGCAGAGGCGGGTCAGCCTGTCTTCCCCGGCTCGCAGGGAGCAGAGGTCATCGCAGAGGAGCGGGGGGAGCATGGGCAGGACGCGGTCCGGCAGGTAGGTGGAGTTGCCGCGCAGCTTGGCTTCTGCATCCAGCGCACTGCCCGGGCGCACATAGTAGCTGACATCTGCTATGTGCACGGCCAGCTCGGTATCGCCGTTTTCCAGGCGGCGCAGGGAAATGGCGTCGTCGAAATCCCGCGCATCGGCCGGGTCGATGGTAATGACGCAGCGCGACCGCCAGTCCTCGCGGGCGGCTATCTCCTGTGCCGGTATGACCCGCGGCAGGGCAAGGCATTCGTCCTTCACCGCCTGCGGGAAACTCTCGCGGAGCGTGTAGCGGTGTATTATGGCCGCTATGTCAGCGCCGACGTCGTCCGGGTAGCCGAGAACGGACAGAACGCGCCCTGTAGCCGGCATTTTGCCACGGGGAAAACTCTGTATCTCCACGGTCACCAGCATGCCGGTGCTCAGCTCCGGCGGCGGAGGCGTGGTGAGCTGCACCTGCTCCGGGGCGGTGCGGCCATCTCCGGCCATGGTGCCGTAGCGTCCGCCCGGGCGGTATACTCCCACCCAGGTGCCGCGGCGGCGTTCGAGAATTTCGTCCACCCGTACCTCCAGAATCAGATTTTCCGGTGTCGGGCGCTGCTTGCCTCTGCGGCGGTGGTAGCCGGTGGCGGTGCGACGCAGGGTGACACGCACCAGGTCGCCATCCATGGCGCCGGCATCGCGATGCGGCATCACCGGCAGTTCGATGTTGTCTCCCGCATCCTGCGGCAGCAGCGGGCGTAACTTCTCCTTGCCGGCGAGGTTCGGCACAAAGAGGAACTTGCCGGGTTTGAACTGCCGGATGCGCCCCGTCAGCGGCTCCTCTGCCGGAGCCCGCAGCACGTAGCGTGCCTGTCTCAGCCGCAGCAGGCGGCCACGGGATTCCCACTCCCGCAGCAGGGCTCGCAGGGCAGGGCGCTCGCGGGAATCCAGCCCCATACCCCGCGCGATGGCAGAAACATCCTGCGCCTCGTATTCGGTGCTGTTCATGTACGCATACAGGCGTTCTTCCAGTGCGGGTTGTTCCGATTCCTCGTTTCGTTTCATGCTTACTGCCTCCAGAGTAACAGTTTTCCTGCCATTTTCAAGCTCAATTGTTAAATTTCTCTTGACTTTTCAATGAAATAGTGGCATTCTGTGCGCCCACTCCGGCCTCGTGGCCGGGTGAGACAATCCCGGCGGGTGACAAAGACGCGCACCGACGTCGGAAGAACTCCATACAAACCATCATTTCAAACATCGTTTAAGACTATGACAAATCTTACTCTTAAGGTCAGCAAGCGCGAGGTTCGCGGTACCGGTAAGCTTAACGCTCTGCGCGCTCAGGGTTACATGCCCGGCGTTGTATACGGTCCCGCCGTTCAGGAGAACATCAACATTCAGGTGAAGGTTTCCGACGTTCGCGTTCTGCTCAACAGCGTTGACTCCGACAGCTTCCTCGTGAACCTGGATCTGGATGGCACCACCATCCTGGCCATGGTGAAGGACGTGCAGCGCAACTTCCTGACTGATTCCACCAACCACATGGACTTCGAGGCCGTGACCCCCGACACCGTGGTGAAGACCAAGGTAGAGGTGAAGCTCACCGGTACTCCCGTGGGTGTGGGCATGGGTGGTGTTGTGCACCAGATCGTGTACGAAGTGCCCGTGAAGTGCGCCGTGAAGAACATTCCCTGCTGCATCACCGGCGACATCACCAACGTGAAGCTGGGTGAGTCCTTCCGTCTGGGTCAGGTAGAGATGCCTGCCAACGTGACCTCCCCCTTCAACGGCACGGTGGTGCTGGCTTCCGTTGTGAAGCCCTGATTCGCACACAAGTCGATTCTATACAAGCGCGGCTGCACCGGTTACGGTGCAGCCGCCAATTTTTAGACTTTTTTCTTGCTGCAGAGGGGGCTGCGCATTACAATGAGGGTCCTATGACTATTCTTAGAATGACCCTTGCCGTCCTCGTGCTGAGCCTCGCCGCCTGCCACTCCGGGCAACAGAAAAATATGTCGGATGTCGATATGATTTATGACCCGGAGCAACCCTGGAGAATATAACACAGCTCACACAAAAAGAGCCGCGATCCGGAAAACGGACCGCGGCTTTTCTGTGAATGCTGGTGTGTGCGGTGAATCAGCCGCGATACTTGGCCTTGGCGTGCTGCCAGATGGCGAATGCGGCGCAGAGCACGTTGGGAATCCAGAGCACGATGTAGGGTGTGATACCGCCGGACTTGCGGGAAAGCTCGCAGAACACGAGAGCCACGAAGTAGACGGCCGCAACCAGAATGCCTATGGCGAAGCCGGTGGAGGTGTCTTTACGGCGGGCGGTGATGGCAAGCGGTACGCCGATAAGAGAGAAGACAAAGCAGGCGCAGGCGAAGGAAGCACGCTGAATACCCTCCGTTCTGTACTCTCTCTCCGTTTTCTTGCTCATGGCACTGCGGAAGAAGCCAGCATCGTCTTTCGCTGCACTCCAGAGCTGGGCGGCGCAGGGGAAAGCGCCTTGCTGAGTATTGGCAGCCTTGGTGTAACGATAGAGATTTGCCTCATCCGTCACCCGAATGATTTCCCAGTAATCCAGAGTTTCGGCGATTTCCGCGTTGGTGAAACGGTTGGATTTCAGGCGTCTCTTGGTCTTGACGGGGATGTGAATCTGCAGGGGCAGTTCCTCAATCAGCGGGAGATTAACGGCACTTCCTTGTGCGTGCTCAATCGTCGCATGGTACAGCACCAGGGAAAGCATGCGGGTCTCGCGGTTGAACTCGCCCACTTCTGCCGAGCGGGCGTGCATAGCAGCCATGTCGCTCATGCCTTTTCGGGCGCCGTCATCATCCGATGTGGGGTAAATGTGCACACCGCGCAGGGTGTCGCCGTCTCTGCCGTCGATATAGAGCTGCACTCCGTCCAGCTTAGTGACACCGCCACCGGCTGTAAGCAGGTTGCGCGGGTTCTCCATGGCGGCGTTCAGCACCAGCTCGCCCATGGCGCGCTTACCTTTGGGCGCGACCTCTATATTGATATAGTAGCAGAGGAAGGAGAGTGCAAGCCCCATGCCGATAGCGGGCATGCTCAGTCTCCAGAGGCTTAGCCCGGCCATACGCATGGAGGTCAGCTCGTTGTCGGCGGCCAGGCGGCCGTATACCAGCAATACAGCTGTCAGGAAGCCCCACGGCACGGAGAAGGTCAGGGAGAAGGGGATAACCTGCAGGATGAAATCTATCACAATGGTGGGCGGAGCTCCGCTTTCCACGAGAAGGGAGTGCAGCTCTTTGAACAGCTGCCCCAGCAGCATGAGCAGCGTGAGCGACATAACACCCAGGAGGGTAACTGTTATGAGCTGGCGCAGAATGTAGCGATCGATGGTTTTCACGGTCAGGAGAGAGTGGTGAAGTTTTTTAAGAGACGGAGGCCGAGCAACTGGCTTTTCTCGGGGTGGAACTGGGTGGCCACGAGATTGCCCCTGCAAACGGCGGCGGCATAGGTGCAGCCGTATGTGCTGGTGGCGGCTATGCAGGATTCATCCTCCGGTACAGGGAAATACGAGTGTACGTAGTAGAAGTAAGGGGCATCTCCCATGCCGGCCCAGAGCGGGGCATCCGGCTGCGTGGGGTGCACGCTGTTCCAGCCCATGTGCGGCACCTTGAGGCCGGTGTCCGGGAAGCGGCGCACATGCCCGCGCAGGATACCCAGGCCGGGGGCACCGGGGCTTTCCTCGCTGCTGTCGAAAAGTATCTGGTACCCGATACAGATGCCCAGGAATGGCTTGTCCTCCGCCACCCATCGGCGTATGGCTTCCACCAGTCCCTGCCTGTGCAGCGCGGCGGAGCAATCCCCGAAGGCACCTACGCCCGGCAGCACCAGGTGGGTGAGGTCGCGCAGGTCGTCGGCGGTGCGCACCAGCCTGCCTTCCGTGCCGATGGCGCGGAAGGAATTGCAGACACTGGAGAGATTACCGGCTCCGTAGTCTATGATGCCCAGGCGTATATTCATACTCAGATGATACCTTTGGTGGAGGGGATGGCACTTGCTGCGCGCGGGTCTGTCTCAACGGCCTTCCGCAGGGCATGGGCCAGGCTCTTGAAGACTGCTTCGGCGATGTGGTGGCCGTCCATGCCGTAGAAAACTTCGACATGCAGGTTACAGCGCAGGTTGTTGACCACTGCTCGCAGGAACTCTACCGTGAGGGAAAGCGGCATGTTGGGCGCATCTGCTGCACCCTGCGGGGCGCGGAACTCCAGGTAGGGGCGGTTGGAGATGTCGATGACGCAGCGGCACAGCGTTTCATCCATGGGGATGTAGGAGCAGCCGTAGCGGCGGATGCCGCGTTTGTCCCCCAGTGCTCGCAGGATGGTGTCGCCTATCACGATACCGGTGTCCTCGATGGTGTGGTGGGCGTCTACCTCCAGGTCTCCCCTGGCAGTGAGTTCCATGTCGATGAGACTGTGGCGGGCCAGCAGGTTGAGCATGTGGTCGAAGAACGCATGTCCGGTATGCACGTTAGCTGTGCCGGTTCCATCCAGATTCAACCGGAGCTCGATATCCGTCTCGCCTGTGGTACGTTTGCAGTCTGCAGTTCTCATGTGGCATCATTCTAGCACATTTATTTAACCTTTGCCAACAGAAAATGCACTTTTGCCATGTTTTTTTGCTTGCGTTGTCACCTATTATATGGCAGATTGTGTGGCATAGAAACCTGAGACTATGAAAATCATTTCTTGTTTATTCGCATTTTGTGTTGCGTTCAGCGGCTTAAGCCCGGCTGAGGACGCAAAGGTGGCCTCGCAGCAGGAGGTGTGCACCACCATGCTGGAGCAGCGTGAGGCCAAGCCCAAAAAGAGCAAAAAGCGCAATGTGGGCAGAGCCGCACAGCAGAAAAAGAAGGCACTGCGAGAGCAGGGGGTGAAGAAGGTGCACGCCAAGTCTCCCAGCGGCTGGCCGGACCGCATCCCCGTGCCCGATGATACCACGCTGAAAGAGGCTCCCAAGCAGAACAACAGCTTTGTGTACGAGACGAATAACTACATTTTCTTCAGCCCGGTGGCGCTGGATCCCAATGCCTGCGATACAGTGGGGCGCCTGTTCGAATGCGCATACCAGGCCAATAAGGCTGTGGGCGAAATCCTGCCCGTGCCGCGCACCGAGGAGGACCGAACCGGCAAGAAGTACAAGGTGGAGCTCTGGCCTACAAAGGAGCAGTACATACAGAATGGCGGCCCCAGCACGTCCTCCGGCGTGTTCGTGTTCGGCGCCCGTACGACTCCCGGCAAGCGCACTGTTATCAATGCTCAGACTCTTGCCACAGACAAGGTGATGGTGCCGTTCCCCTCTCTCGGTCTGGGGGCAAATGGTCAGGTGGTGAGCGATGATATCGAGACCCACACCCTGGTGCACGAGCTGACTCACCAGAACTTCGTGTACAACAATCTCCCCATCTGGTGCAACGAAGGGTGGGCAGAGTATATCGGCTATGTTCCTTACGTTGGCGAGGATCTGGATTTCACCCGTTGCTTCGGCGTCATTCTCAACAAGGCCAAGACTCAGGCGGAACACGGGGCTCTTTCCTTCGATTTCACGCTGGAGGATTTCCTGACCATGACCCAGGAGCAGATGTACGGCTACATGGGCAAAGGCAAGGATACCTACACCCTGGCCACCATGATTATCACCTACTATGTGCACATGTCCGGCAAGAAGGGCGTGGAGGCTATCAAGGCCTATATGCAGGCGATGCTGGATGGCGAGTCGCAGGAGGAAGCCAAGGCTCACCTCATCAAGCCGCTCAAGACCTCCAAGGCTCTCCAGAAGGATTTCATCAAGGTCTGGAAGCGCAAGAAGGTGAATGTGAGCTTCGCCGAGGTGGAGGATTAAGCCTCGCGGGGTGGCACAAAACGATGTTTTGTATAATGCAGAGCACTGAGGTCGAATCCGCGCCTCAGTGCTTCGCTTTTCAAGGCATCGAAGCTTTCTTCTTCCGGCTGCGGGCTGCGGCTCAGGAACCAGAGGCAGGAGCCGCTGTCGTTCGATACGAGCGCGTTGCGGTAGAATTCATCTACAGCGAGGATATTGTACGGCGTGGATAAGAAAGGCATGAACGGCACAAAGGAGACCATCATCTGCCCGTCTCCGGAAGGGGTGCCGACAGCGTGCGCTTCTTTTCGGTGGTGGTGCTTATCCATGCCGAAGTTGTTGACGCTGATACTGCCATCCGGCCTGGCTTTGTATTCTGTGTACACTTCTTCCAGCCCCTCCTCAAACGCCGTATCATAGCGGGCCAGTTCGTACCATCTGCCCAGATACTGACTCATGTCCACATTGTCCGTGGGGCGGGTGTCTGCATATCGCCCGGGATTTTTTTTGAAAAGGTTGTAAAGCAGCGCTCGAAGTATCATAGTGCGGGTGAGAGTCTTGCCGAGCGACTGTCGTTGAATAACTGTTGTCGCTGCCATTTCGCGCAAAAAAAAGCCTCCCGCCGGTTTGCCGGGGGAGGCTTGTTGAAAAAGTGAGGCGTTGGAATCAGAACTTGTACTGCTCGCCGTAGCCGTAGTGCTCGGCAATGTAGTCCACGTCCTTATCGCCGCGGCCGGAGCAGTTCGCCAGGATGGCACCCGTGCCCATTTCGCGGGCCTTGCGCATGGCAAATGCCACAGCATGCGAGCTCTCCAAGGCGGGGATGATACCCTCGTAGCGGCTGAGCTTAAAGAAGGCGTCCACTGCTTCCTCGTCCGACACGCCGTCGTATTTCACGCGGCCGATGTCGCGCAGGTAGGCGTGCTCCGGGCCTACGGAGGGGTAGTCCAGGCCGCTGGCGATGGAATAAACCGGGGCGGGTTCGTTGTCCTCACCCTTGAGCATAATGCTGTTGAAGCCGTGCATGATGCCCTCTTCGCCATATTTCATGGAAGCGGCGTGGTCACCGAGCTTCTCGCTCTTGCCCATAGGCTCGATGCCGTAGATATCCACCGGGTCATCCAGGAAAGCAGGGAACATGCCCATGGCGTTGGAGCCACCGCCCACGCAGGCGCAGACCACGTCCGGCAGGATACCGGTCATCTCCAGGAACTGCTCGCGGGCTTCGGCGCCTACTACCATCTGGAAGTCGCGCACCATCATGGGGAAGGGGTGCGGCCCCAGCACGGAACCGATGCAGTAGATGGCCGTCTTGTAATCGCGCTGGTAGGCCTCGAAGGCGCTGTCTACAGCCTCCTTCAGGGTCTTCAGACCGTGTGTGACGCAGACAACGTTGGCACCCAGCATTTTCATGCGGGTCACATTGGGAGCCTGCTTGGCAATGTCCACCTCGCCCATGTGAATCTCGCATTCCAATCCGAAGTAGGCAGCTGCCGTGGCCAGAGCCACACCGTGCTGGCCGGCGCCGGTCTCGGCGATAATCTTCTTCTTGCCCATGAACTTGGCAAGCAGACCTTCACCCATGCAGTGGTTGAGCTTGTGGGCGCCGGTGTGGTTGAGGTCTTCGCGTTTCAGGTAAATCTGGGCACCTCCGTTGAGGCGGGAGAGTCGCTCGCAGTGGTAGACGGGGGTGGGGCGGCCCTGGAACTGCTTGCGTATGCGGCGCAGCTCGTTGATGAATTGTGCGGAGTGGCAGATGCTGTTGTACGCCTCGGTAATTTCGCGGAAAGCGGGCTCGAGCTCAGCCGGCAGGTAGGCGCCGCCGAAGCGCCCGTAGAAACCATTCTTGTCCGGGTGGTGCCGGAGATATGTTCTGAAATCCATAAACCTGAAAGATAATGACAGTGCGGCGATTCTAGCGCATCCGCTTCGCCCTGACAAGCTAAAATCATGTCGGTATGGGTGTTTCCGGTAACTTTTTTTGCTGTTGGCGTATTAGCGGCTTGAAAGTGCGTGGCGAAAAAGGTACAATAGGCGCGACAATGAAGCACCCGCTCTACACAGCCGGCACCGCCATCCTGCTGGGATTGAATGTCCCTGTCGGCGCCGCTGTGTCCGCAGATTCTCCGGATGCCCCGGCAGAGCCGCAACAGGCGCAGGCGGTAAGCCCGGGTCGCGAGTTGCTGCGTGTCACCAATGAAATGTGGTTCCTGCTCTCCGGTGTTGCAGACCGCAAGGCGGCGGATGAGGCCTCGCCCCGTTTCGAGGCTCTGGTGCAGGAGGCGCAGCGGGTGGGCGAAGCGATTTTTGATGCCGAGGGGCAGGGGCAGGACTTGGAAGCTCTGGAAATGCTCCATTACCATATTGCCGAGGCTCTGGAGTCTCTCAATGATGAGTTCCGCAGCCTTTGCCGGGCAGATTGCTACGGCTCCGAGACGCTTATCCGCGCCTTTCATCAGGCGGTGGACGCCGGGCTTTTCGACAGTGAGCTTGTGGTGGATTTATCTCTGCCCAAGCCCCCGCTCACGGAGCGAGAAGCCCGCCGCGAGGTGGTGCGCCTCAAGCGCCTGGTGGAGCCGGATCGCGCCCTGCTGGAAATTCTGCAAACCGTGAAGGATTCCCGCACGGCGGATGAGGTCGTGGCTCGCCTGCTGGGGCTAGCGGAGCGTCTGGATGCGTTGCAGCCGGAGGCTGAGCTGGCTGACCGCGCGTTTTCCAAGGCATCCGCCCGCAGTGCGGATGAGGCATACAAGCCCATTGCGCCCTTGCTCTGGGGGATACGCAGTGAGATAGTGCGTATTGCCGGGCTGCCGGGGTATGATGATGCCGCTTACGATCGCTTTTCCGATGCGCTGGATTCCGTCTATGCCGGATTGGGCGATACACACAGCCTCTGGTTCGATGAGGTGTTCGATGCCTCCTTCCGCACCGATCTGGACGACGCTCTGCACGAGAACGCAACAACTTCAAAATAATATAACTTACTCACACCACAAACGACTCCGCACACCATGCCTGTTTCTGATTACCTGGTGACTATCGGTCTGGAAGTTCACTGCCAGATTAAGACTGCAACAAAGATGTTCTGCTCCTGCAAGGCCGGTTTCGGCTACGAGCCGAATACGAATGTATGCCCCACCTGCCTGGGCATGCCGGGTGCTCTGCCGGTACTCAACAAGTTCGCCATCGAGCGCACGGTGCTGACCGGTTTGATGCTCGGCTGCAGCATGCCGCCTGTTTCCAAGTGGGACCGTAAAAATTATTTCTATGCCGATATGCCCAAGAACTACCAGACCAGCCAGCTCGACCTGCCGCTGTGTATCGGTGGTGAGGTGCCGCTGTACTCCTGGGCTTTCCCGGCAGACAGCAAGGTGCAGGCAGAGGGCGCCGTGGTGCGTACCGTGAGGCTGGACCACATTCACCTGGAGGAGGATGCCGCCAAGCTGACTCACTACGGTTCTTATTCTCTGGTGGACTACAACCGCGGCGGTACCCCGCTCATGGAGATTGTGTCCGCTCCGGATCTGACCAGCCCGGAGGAAACATACGCTTACCTCAAGAGCCTGCAGCAGATTCTCATTTGCGGCGGTATCTCCGATGCCGATATGGAGAAGGGCCAGATGCGCTGCGACGTGAACGTTTCTCTGCGTCCCAAGGGCCAGAAGGAACTGGGTGCCAAGATTGAGATGAAGAACATCAACTCCATGTCCGCCGCCCGCCGCGCGCTTGTCTACGAGATTCACCGCCAGGCAGATGAGCTGGACCGCGGTATTGCCCAGGTGCAGTCCACCCGCCGCTGGGACGACGACCTGGGGGAGAGCATCGTGATGCGCACCAAGGAAAACGCCCACGATTACCGCTACCACACCTGCCCGGATCTCATCCCCGTGCATACCTCTGAGTATGTGGAGAAGATGCAGCAGGAAATGCCCGAGCTGCCGGATGCCCGCCAGCAGCGCCTCATGCAGCAGTATGGTCTGCCTGTGGCAGATGCCAACACGCTGGTGGCCGATGCTCAGCTCTGCGCCTATTTCGAGACCGCCGCTGCCGCGACAAAGGCTCCCCGCAAGGTGGCCAACTGGCTTATCAATATTTACCCCACCGTGTTGGCTGAGAAGGAGTGCGAGATTGAGTCCTGCCCGGTACCGCCCGTATCGCTTGCCGGATTGGTGGACGTGGTGGAGGAGGGCATCTGCTCTGTGAGCCAGGCCCGCGAGGTGCTGGAAGTCCTCTGGAATAATCCGGAGCAGACTGCTGCCGCTGCCGCCGCTTCTCTGGGCTACAAGAAGGCAGACAGCGGTGCGCTGGAGGCTCTGGTGGAGAAGGTTATCGCGGAGAATCCCGACAAGGTGGCTCTGGTGAAGGGCGGGAATATGAAGCTTATCAATGCTCTCACCGGGCAGGTGATGAAGAACAGCAATCCCAAGCCCAACCCCAAGCTTGTGACAGAGATTCTCATGGCAAAACTCGGGCTGTAAGACGTCCGCTCGTCTGCCGTGTATTTACTCTTCGACTGCAACAATTTCTTTGCAAGCTGCGAGCAGGTGTTCCGCCCGGACTGGCGGCGGCGCCCGCTCGTGGTTCTGTCGAACAACGATGGCTGTGTGGTCTCCCGCAGCGCGGAGGCCAAGGCCATGGGCATCGCCATGGGCGAGCCTTATTTTCAGTGTAAGGAGCGGCTGGAGGCTGCCAACGCGGTGGTCTGCTCCGCGAACTTTCCGCTGTACGCGGATTTGTCGGAGCGTATCATGATGCTGCTGGAGGAGGCGTTGCCCGAGGTGCAGCAGTACAGCATCGACGAGGCTTTTGCCCGCGTGGACGATAGCCGGGATTGGGAACCGTTCTGCCGCGAGTTGCGCGATTCCATCCGGCGCGGGACCGGCGTTACGGTGAGTGTGGGCATCGCTCCCACCCGCACCTTATGCAAGCTGGCCAATGAGACCGCCAAACACAGGCCGAGCTGTGGCGGTGTGCTGGCGCTGACGTCTCCCGAGGTATGGGAACCTTTGCTGGCCGAAACCCCGGTGGGGGAAATATGGGGTGTGGGGCGCCGCCTGGCCCCGCGTATGCATGCATTGGGAATCCGCACGGCGGCAGGCCTGGCCAGCAGTGGTCTGCACTATCTGCGCAAGCATTTCGGGGTGCATGGGGAGCGCCTGGCGCTGGAGCTCAGCGGTACTTCATGTCTGGATGCTGCCGAAGCTCCTGAGCGGCAGCAGATTATGGTGTCTCGTTCCCTGAAGGAAGGCGTGCGCGACTATGAGACTTTGCGTGAGACGCTCTGCCGCTTTGTGGAGAAGGCGGGGCGCACGCTGCGAAACGAGGGGATGATGTGCTCCGCTCTTTATGTGGTGCTGCGGACGTCGCGCTTCCGCGAGGCGGAGAATCTGTACGCGGCGAATCAGGGGGTAGCTTTGCCATGCCCCACAGATGACAGCCGGGAGCTGACCCGTGCTGCCACCGCACTGCTGGAGTTGCTGTTCCGCCCCGGCTATGAGTACAAGAAAATCGGCGTTCTTCTCACCGGCCTGGAGAAGGTGGAGCAGGTGCAACCCACATTTGAGCACCCTCATGTGGCGCCGAGCAAGCTCATGGCGGTGCTGGACAAACTCCAGCAGGCCGGCCACAATATCCACTTTGCCAATCGCGGCACCAGGGAACCCTGGCACCGCTCATTCGCGACGCGTTCTTACACCACGCGCTGGGACGATATCCCTGAGACATCATCCCGATTCTGACGCCGGCTCGGCCTCACTTTCCCGTATAAATCCCCATGAACAGCGGGGCGGCGGGGGAGGTCAGGTCGGTGATGGCCCACACAAAGGGGCGGTCGAACACAACGGGAGGCGGCCCGAGTCGTACGCTCCGCAGGCCGACGATGCCGGCGGTCACGGCGGCTGCCTGCACGCCTTGCTCATCTGCCTTCACATAGCAGCGCTGCAGCACCTGCTCCAGGAACAGGGGCTCATCCGCAAAGCCGCTCAAATCGGCGGACATGGAGAAAATGTGGCGCAGGCCACAGGCCTTCAGAGCGTTGGTAAGCGAGAAGGTGGGGGTACGCTGTTCGAATCTGGGCAGGCCGACGGTCATTTTCTGCGGCGAGGCGGTAGCCAGAGCGTGGCGGATGCTGCTGTACTTCTCTGCCGTAAGTGTGGACACGAATGCCCGAGCATCTCCCTTCGGCAGGATACCCAGGAAGCATCCCGGCTCGCCCGGGCGCCCTTCTGTGCGGTAAAAGAGCGCCACCGCGCGCCAGTCGTCCCCCTCGGCACAGCGGAACATCGTTTTCTGGAACATCATGGGGACGCGAGTCTTGCTGCCATCCTCGCAGGTGAAGGGGTAGCGCTCGTTGGTCTCTTCATCCTGGAAGGGGTGCAGCCATTTTTCCTCCAGCACCACAGCATTGGTGGCAACCATTCGCTTGGGCGCTCCCTGTTTCAGCACATCGGGAGAAATGATGGAGGGAATCATGCCACGGGTTTTCCGGGCTGCCCAGTTGTTGATTTGCTCTGCTGCCCGGTCCGGGTTCGTGATGAGCGGAGCCGGGATAATCTCATCTGCTTTGATGCCGGGCTTCAGGCGGAAATTCTCGCCGATGAAGAGTGCGTTGGCTTCCACCGGCTGCATGGCCGTGGCCACCCCGGTCTTACCCATGGGCAGTGCTTCCAGCTCGGCCGCGCTTTGCCCGCGGGCTCCCTGCTTCAGCAGGCGCAGCAGCCCCTCCAGGCTGGCGGGGGAAAAGGCGATGCTGCCTTGCTGTTCTTTGGACAGCTCACGGAAGACATTCAGCGCCAGCTCATCGCTCTGTACCTGCGCCGTGACTTGCAGACGCGGTTCTGTTTCGCGGTGGGGGCGGGCATCCGAGACACTGCACCCGAGCGCTAACGCGGCACACAGGGTATAAAGAAGATTCTTTTTCATCATGTTGTGTGTTTATTGTATCAATATTGACGGATATTGCGAGAAAAAAATCAGCGGATATGGCAGGCCTTGCGTACGATGTCGAAACTGTAGCTGTGCGTCTGCATGGATTCCAGCCAGGTATCATGCGGCGGCAGCTCGCCGGCGCGGGCGAAATTCTGCGGGGCGGTGATGCGGGTGAAAATGAGGTTGTGCATGCGCGAGAGGGGCGCGCTTTTCACGCCATAGCCCCCCGGTTTGTTGGCCGACCAGTAGCGCAGGTGCACGATGCCGTTTTTCTTCTCCAGCCCCAGGAACACAACCAGGTGGCCGCGCTCGCGCACGCCGATGTCTGCGCTCCAGAATATCTTGAGAAAGTCCCCGGCTTGCGCGCGAGAGACATCCCGGAAATTGACACCGGCTCCCAACTGGGCCACCAGGCGAGCCAGTCCGGGGCCGTTCGCATTCGCTCGGCCCCACACGCCGGTGCCGTCCGGCTGGTTGAGTTGCACGTCCAGGGCTTGCCAGGCCTCGCCCGGCAGGCGCTCGCCCACCAGCATTTCCCGGCGTTGAAGGCTGCGCAGCAATACCATGTATACGGCTGCAGAGCAGAAAGTCGGCGCAGCTTTGGCAGGCGAAATCTGTAAGCTGCCGCGAGTCTTGTCCCACACCACGGCCTGTTCTGCCACGCGCGCCACATCCTCGGGCGAAGCCGAGTAACCACCTCCGCTCGGAAACTCGCGCACGCTCTGCAGCACCAGTGTGTTGAAGCTGCTCTGTACGGCTGCCTGTTTCACTCTCGGGCCTGCGCCGCGACGCTTTAGCTCCGCTGCATCCGCGAGCAGGGGAGCACACATCAACAAGGCTGCAAGCCATCCATAATGCATGCCGCTATTTTACCAGAAGTCATCTCCGTGTAAAGCTTTCTTTGGAAAACGAACTTTGTGATTGCATTTTACCGCGTGATATGTTTGAATGTGTTTGCGCGGGGGCGGCTACTTCTGGAATTAATGGGGGGCCATTTTATGCACCGCGCAATTTTTTTGCGCCATCGCCCAAAAAATGCGGGAAACGCGCAACAAAATGCTCTCGGCATGCGCCTGTTTATCAGAAAGACCGCACTTTTGCAATTTTTTGTTGTAGATTCGTCTGCGAGATGCGATAATATGATGTGTAAAAGAGATAGATAATGAAGACAGTTTTTTGCAGACTCTTTGTCACTATAGTCCTCTGCTTTGCTGCGTTAGGGCTGAGCTCGTGCCTTTCTCTTAACACGCACAGCGGTATAGCGGAGTACGCTCGCTGTTTCCCCGCTCAATCGCTCAATGATGCGAACGAAATTCAGCGCAGAGGCGGGCGTTATTATATCAAGGCTGAAATTGTAAACGCCATGATTTGGCGAAATAAGATAGACGGTTTCATTGACATGGGCCCCTTTGCTGCTCCGGGACGCAGAACTCGTATTCAAAGCAAAACCGGTTCTTATGTTTGGTTGCCCATTTCATCGCAAATGGCCGGCCGCCTGACAACACAGGAGAATACAGTGTATATGGATGAGCTGTTGGAGGATGTTGAAACACGGCTCCGCTACCGCCAGGCAACAACCCAATCAGGCGGAACAGTTATCCCCATCACGGCGACATTAAAAGATTACCAAAAGCGCGATATGTTGCTTGTCTCCCCTGGGTGGGAAGACAAACTACGGCAGGCGCGCCGTTCCGATTATTACTCACCATTCGGGGAGACTGCCCCTTTGCAAGCCAGCGGCAATTACTGGGCAAGACCGGCCGCCTGCCTGACAGCCGTGTTCATTGACCTGCCCGGAACCATCGTACTGTCTGCCTCCGCCCCCATTATCGTCTCTGTCGGGCTCTTGTGCGGATATGGCCCTCCCTGAGCCTTTTACGGCAAAAAAACGAAACCGTGCAACAAAATGCCATACATGCTTGCACCGCGTGGCGGGAATTGATATAATGCCCCGAAACAGATACACACCAGTCATAACTATGTCCACCGTGCGCAGAATCCTTGCCACCACAGCCCTGTGCCTTGCAGCGTTGGGGCTGAGCTCGTGTGTACTGGAGACGCACCAACGGGTGCTCGACACCGCAAGGGTGTACGATGGCATCATCGAACTTCCCGATACCGTGTATCAGGTGGGCTCCCGCTACTTCGTGCAGGGAGTGCAGACAAGCCTGCGCCGCAGCCATCGCGAGTTGGTAGACTGCCCGTTGATGCGGGGAGTCATCACAGACCCGGAGCATACCGGGGGATATACAGTGCTGCCGGATGCGCCTCGCAGGACGGTGTACCGCGAATTCCGTATGAGGGATGGGCGCAAACCTTTCGACAAGACGCTCTATGCCCTTTATCCAACAGGGTACAGCAGCACCCCACCCGACGATTCGGCGCCGGTTTGGCCCGGCGGTTCAGAGTATGAGCGCGAAGGATATCATCCCTGCCGCAATGATAAAGGACAAATCATTGCGTGGTACAAGTATATCATCGAATTCCCGAATCACCGGGAATACAGAGGTCCCTGGATAGACAAACTGCCCGCCGGAGCCCGTCCGGTATGGCCGGCGAAGGAACCGTCTGCTGAACATACCGTCTTGCAGGGTGAGAAATCCATCCATTATTACGATGTGTCGGATCGCAGCGAAGCGCGCGTGGACAAGGGGCGTGCACTCTATGCCTTCCCGCTGGCTGGCATCTGCTGGCTGGTGCCGGATGCCGTTGCCACGGTAGCTATGCATGTGCCGTTTCTTCCTGTCTTCATATGGATGGGGCTTGAGGAGATGTTTGATTGAAAAGTGATATCACGACAACAATGGCAGGACAGCTCATCATGTTGCTTATTATACTTCCGGCCGGCTTGGTTTGCCTGGGCCGGGCATTATGGTATGCTGCCTTGTGGCTGTTCGGCGATGCAAGTTGGGAAGCCGTTGGTTGGTCGATATTTACTTACCAATTCGGGGCTGTGATTTGCGCAGTGTTTGTGCTGGGGTTTTGGAATTATCAATCGGAAAGCCGAGCCAAAAGCATTCTGCTGTCCCTCCTGGGGATACTTTTCTTGGTGAATTTGAATATCGCCTTTGCTGTGCCTTTGGCGCAGCGACTGGAGACCCGTTTGCCATTGCTGTGGAGAGGTATAGAAACACAAGGGCTGGTTGTGCGTGTTTATATGCGAGAGACGGAGAATCGCGATTTTCTGTTTCATACCCAAAACACCAGACAATATTGGGAGCCTCGCGCGGAATATGAGTTTACGGCAAAAGACGGCACATCGTATCGAGGCGAAACTTCATGCCTCCGTGCAGATGATATGCACCGGGGGCAAATCATACCGGTCCGTTACCTGCCGGAAAATCCGCAGATAAACCGCATCAGCCTCTTTTTTTACATGTGGGCAGACTCCTTGCTCTTCGGAGCCGGTGCATTGGGTGCGCTCTGCCTGACCTGGTACATTTTCTCGCGTCACGTTGTTGGCAGGAAACGACATCACTCCAAAAGAAAACGTCGGAATAAGATATGGAATCGGACTACGAAACGATGAACCGGATTCTGGAGCGTTCAAGAGTCTTAAATGACCACATCCATGAATTGGAACTTGATATGCCTCCTGTGCCGTCGGCGCTGGAAAGGCTGACGGTGTACCAGGAACGCCGATTTGCAGAAGAATGCCTCTATCGGGAGAGCCTGGATGCTCCTGAGCTTGAATTGTACGATTCCTATGAGGCGAAGCATCTTGAGGGGATGCAGGCAGCGCTGGCAGCTGGGGCTGATCCGAATCTGCGGATTTTTTGGAATGGCGAACCATTAGCTTCAGATGCTGTTCTTTGCGGTTGGGCTGAGGGCGCAGAGCTGTTGCTGGATGCAGGGGCCTCCCCTCTGGAGGACGATGCGCAGTTACTCCTCTCCTTATGCTGCAAAGGTCCGGCAGGATTGTTGAAAAAGGCCTTGTCTCTGTGTGATTTACCGCCGGACTGGCAAGGTGGCCCGGATTATATGAATTTGGCAGCTTATGCAGCAGCAGCCGGGCAGGTTGATTGCCTGCGTGTATTGCGTGAGTGCGGAGTGGACGTGTTGGCGCATGATGGTAGGGCTCTTTGCGAGGCGTGCAAAGAAAATCAGGCAGAGGCCGTTTGTTACCTGGTGCGGGATTGTGGGGCGCGCCTGGAAGAGGAGTATGATGACTGGAGCCCTCTTTTTTATGCTGCTCAATATAATGCGTTGGACTGTGCTCGAATTTTGCTGGCATCCGGGGCGAATCCCCTGCATGAGGATATTTGCGGTAATACCCCATTCAAATGGGCC
This sequence comes from Akkermansia sp., assembly GCA_045636905.1. GTDB lineage: Bacteria > Verrucomicrobiota > Verrucomicrobiia > Verrucomicrobiales > Akkermansiaceae > Akkermansia. Next base: position 293,341 of record JAZTYL010000022.1, on the reverse strand, counting down.
GCATCGGACAACATGCACATGTTGCTGGAAGAAGCGAAAAGAAAAAGACGTTGGTAGATGTGACCCGCTGAGTAAACTACATAAATATTTCTCTCGCTTTGCCAGCTATGAACACCGGCCTATTGACAAACTATGCAAAAAAGGCATTTCGTGTCGCTGCCATGCTGTGTTTCGGTCTGAGTACTCTCTTTTATTGTTCCTGTTCTCGCGGCTCCTTCTATGTCCTGAACACCGGGCAATACATGATGGAACACAACATAGACAGGCAATTCTACATTACTTCAGAGTGTCGGCAGCCCCGGGAATCCCGCCAAGTTCCCTGCGTCCCCATATACAAGGTGGCTGGAAAATACTATGTTGCGGCAGAGCGGGTGAGTGTGCGCGATAACGTAGCTGTGGGCGGCTTTGTCGGGGAAGAGGCCGCCCCTACACCCTACTGCTTCTATCACCGACATGAGGATGAAAAGGCATACTATGAAGTAGAGCTTACTTCCCGTTCCGGCAGATATTTCTTCTCTCTGCCACCGGGCAGGACTCATACGCTCACTCCGGCATTTACGACACTTCCGGCAGATGCCTCCGTTGTCATGGCTTATTATTCGACGCCCCCGTATCTTACTGTCTCCTCTGTGTGGGATGAGAGCGGGTGTCGCACCTATACCTGCGAAAAGAGCGGAAACACACAATTGTGGCTGACTGATACCACGGAAAACCTGTCGTGGCGCGCCCTGTATGGGCTACCCACCGCCGCAGTGCTTTTTGTGGCTGTTGATATTCCCTTTGACCTCATGAGTTTCACAGGCTTCTGCATCCTCAGCATTTTCGATTGAATAGCAGGGACCGTATCCGTGCACAAAAAAACTCAGTTCCGAAGAACTGAGTTTTTTGAGTTGCGGGAGTAGGATTTGAACCTACGGCCTTCAGGTTATGAGCCTGACGAGCTACCAGACTGCTCCATCCCGCGATTTTTATTTTACCGGCAACCCCAGTGGGTGCGCCGCAATATTAGCATTGCCGGAAGGAGAAGTCAAGCAATTTTTTGAAAAAAATGAAAAAATTGCAATTTTTTCTCTTTTGGTGAATAAAAAAGCAGCTCGCGTGCGCCTATACGATAGAAACAGATGAGAGCACGCAATCACACAAAAGCGAAGCAGGGCATGAGGAGCTGTACAGAGTCGGCGTATGCTGCAAGACGCAAGAGGAAAAGTACGGTGCATTCTGCATTTCCTGCTTGACTCAGTGGTGATAGCTGCTAGAATGAGGAAGAGCTCAAGTTTACCCCCTAACGCCATTTTATGAAACCATCACCCGAAGAAGCCTGGAAAGCGCTGCAGAGCACTGTAAAGGACATACGAACCGAGATTGCCCGTGTTGTAGTCGGGCAGGAAGCTGTAGTGGAGCAGATGCTGGCAGCCTTGCTGTGCCGCGGGCATTGTTTGCTGGTGGGTGTACCCGGGCTGGCCAAGACCCTGCTGGTATCCACGCTGGGGCAGGTGCTGGGGCTGAATTTTCGCCGTATTCAGTTTACCCCCGACCTGATGCCGACAGATATCGTGGGTAGTGAGATTTTGCAGGGGAGCGCAGAGGGCGCGCGCCATTTTGAGTTTGTGCCCGGTCCGGTGTTTACGAATTTGCTGCTGGCGGACGAAATCAACCGCACCCCTCCCAAGACGCAGGCGGCTCTGCTTGAGGCAATGCAGGAGAAGCAGGTCACGGTGACCGGTACCACACGCAGCCTTGCCGAACCCTTTATTGTATACGCTACGCAGAACCCCGTGGAGCACGAGGGTACGTACCCGCTGCCGGAGGCTCAGCTGGATCGCTTTTTCTTCCAGATCAACATCGGCTACCCCACGCCTGCGGAGGAAGAGGAGATTCTGCGCCGCACCGCCGGGCTGAGCATGCCGGAGGCCAAGGCACTGCTGGATGCCGACCGTGTGCAGGAGATGCAGCGAGCTGTGGCAGAGGTGCCCGTGCCGGATGATGTGTACAGCCTGATTGTGCGCCTGGTGCAGAGTACCCGCCCGGAAAATCCGCAGGCACCGGAGATGGTGAAGAAATATGTAGCCTGCGGTGCGGGGCCGCGTGCGGGGCAGTGCCTGCTGGCTGCTGCCCGAGCCATGGCTCTGCTGCGTGGGCGCGTAAGTGTGAGCCCGGAGGAGGTAAAGGCTGTGCTGCACCCCGTGCTGCGCCACCGTCTCCTGCCGAACTACGCTGCCACCGGTGAGGGCGTGAGCATGGAGAGCGTGATAGACAGCCTCATGTAAGGACATCTGCTGAGATATGGCAACGGCTCCCTCCATTCTGCGCCCCGAGGACATGACGCGCCTGGCGAACTATCGTTTCGCCGTGCGTATGATGGCCGAGGGCTGGCTGAGCGGACACCACCGCGCAAAAGGCCGCGGCAGCAGCAGCGATTTCCTGGAGTACCGCGCCTACTCGCCCGGCGATGACCCGCGTCTTATCGACTGGCGTGTTTTTGCCCGAACCGACAGGTTGCAGCTCAAAACATTCGAGCATGAGACCCACCTGGAGTGCCACTTGTTTGTGGATAGCTCCGCATCCATGGGCTTTCGGGAGCAGGGGGCTGTGTCCAAGCTGGAATATGCCTCGCACTTTGCGGCCTGTGTGGCCTGGCTGGTAGTGCGGGGGAATGACCGCGTGTCGCTCAATCTCTTCGATGAGAATGTGCGCCATTATCTGCCGCCCGGCTCCACAACGGCGCACCTGAACCAATGCCTCAACCTGCTGGAGAAGAATGAGCCCGGCCGCAAAACTGACTTGCCGGTGGCTCTGGAACGTGCGCGTGGTTTTGTGCAGCGCCCGGGGACACTCGTGATAGTGAGCGATTTCCTGTGCGATACGGCAGCTCTCCAGGCCGCGCTCAATCCCTATCTGCACCGTGGTTGCAAGGTGGTGCTGGTCCAGGTACTGGACCGCGGGGAGTTGAGTCTGGGCGGGCAGGGGCTCTCCCGCTTTGTGGATATGGAAACCGGCGAGCGCGTGACCTGCAACCCGGATGAGCTGCGCCGCGCCTACGCGGAAGCCATGCGTACGCAGAGCCGGCGCCTGTATGCCTTGGCGGCGGCTCGCGGTATGCTGTATCTCTCCGCCACGACGGATGAATCTTTTTACCCTCTCTTTGATGCCTTGTCCCGATGAATATCAGCTTCGATAACCCTGCCTGGTGGCTGCTGGCTGCCGCTCTGGTGCCCTTGCTGGTGCATCTCGTGGCTCGTACGCGCCCCAGAGAGCGGCGTTTCAGTTCTGTGCGTCTGTTGCAGGAGCTGGTGCGTCTGCAGACACGCCGAGCCCGCCCCAGGGACTGGCTGCTGCTGGTGCTGCGTACCTTGCTGTGTGGCTGTGTGGCGGCTGCTTTTCTGCTGCCGCATATCGGCGGCGGTGGCGAGGGCGCCGGTGGGCGAGCTCTTGTGCTGGTGCTGGATAACACGGCATCCATGGGGGCGGCAGACGGGCAGCAGGTGCGCATGAATCGTGCCCTGGAGGCGGCCCAGGCTGCCGTGCGCAGTCTGGCCCCGGCCGATACGGCGAATCTGGTGACGCTGGCGGGCTACCCGAACTTTCTCTTCGACAAGCCGGAGAGTGCGCGTCCGCTCTTGCTGCGTGAGCTGGCCCGCACGCAGAGCGTTCCTGCGGCATCTGCCGGGGTGGAAGAGGCGCTGACTGCCGCGAAGCTGCAACTGGAGAATCTGCCGGAAGGAGTGGAGGGAACACTGGTGCTGATTTCGGATTTCCAGTCCACCACGATGCGTCGTGCGGTGGAGAAACTGGCAGACATGAAGAACCTTTACTGCGTGAACACAGCACAGGCCACCGCTCTGGAAAATACCTCGCTGCCTTCTATGTATCTCACTCCGGCCAGACCTCTGCCCGGGCAGAAAGTGACGCTTACCGTGAACCTGCAGCATCGTCACGGTGTCAATCCGGTGGAGGGGAGCGTTCCCCTCAGTGTCACCCTCTCAGCCGGGGATTTGCGCCTTTCCCAGCCCTGCGAGCTGCCCCGCGGCGGGCAGAGCAGCGTGCATTTTGAGCTCACCACCCCACAGACAAGCGGCGATTGGTTGCTCACTGTACAGACGGAGGCGGATGCTTACCCCGGAGATAACACCAGGCATCTCGTTGTTCCGGTGGCGGAGAAGCTGGATTGCGTGGCGATTGCTTCCGACCGTTCGCACCTGGGCTTCATGCTGCGAGCTCTGGAGAATATCCCCTTTCTGCGCACGCTTTATCTGCCGTCGTTGTCGGAGTCTCCTGCGGATTTTGTGGTATGGCATGCCCCGGTTACAGCAGATGTGCCGGCGATTCGCCAACGTCTGGAGGCCGGCGAGACGGTGCTGATAGTGCCGGATGCTGAGCAGGATACGGCACTGCTCCCGCTGCTTACCGGGCAGGAAGGCAGCCTGCGTGGAGAAACGCGCTCGGATGGCGATTTCTGGCAGACTGAGATAGCCGCACCGGAGGATGAATCCTTCGCTGTTTTTGACCCGGAATCCCTGCGTGCTTTGGCTCAGGAGGGAGTGTATCAACGCCCTGTGGCAGATGCCGCTGCCTGGGCTCAGGGCGGTAAAACGCTGCTGCAATATCCGGCTGCGGCGGGGCATGCGGCAGTGCCTGCGCTGGTGCGTCGCCCGTTGGGGCGGGGGCAGCTGCTTATCTGGAATATGCCCGTGTCTGCCCGCCACAGCCGCCAGGGCTTTTCCCCGCTTTTCCTGCCTTTGCTGGCTGAGCAGCTGCTGCATGCCCGTGGGCGGGCAGAGGAGGCGGAACCCGTAGCCGGGCAGGATTACCTGCAAATGTCTCCGCCTGCGGGAGTTGCTGCTGCTGACCTGCGGCTGGTGGATGCCGCCGGCGCGGAGCTTCCCGTGCAGAGCCGAGGCACTGTCGTGCGCAGCGAGCAAGCAGCCATGCCGGGCGTATATCGTTGGATGGCCGGGGATAAGGAGTTGCGTACGGTGGTTGTGAATTTCCCGGAGTCGGAATCCGAGCTGACTTCATTTACTCCGACATCTGCCGGGGATCTGCTCAGTGCGCAGGATGCCGCTGCTTATGCCACACCTGCTGCGCGGGTACCCCTGTGGCCCTGGTTGCTGGGTGCCGCCCTGCTGTTTTTTATCCTGGAGCTCATCATCTGCCGCCCGAGTGCAGCGGCGAATCCCGTGCCTGAAAAATGATACTGCAACCCATACTTCCTTTGCCTGTGTTGGTGCCGCTCGCGCTTCTGGTGCTCGGCCTCGTGGGCTGGCTTTGTGCAGTGGCGTGCCGAGCGTTGTCGCTGTGGCTGCGAGTGTTTTGTGTATTGGTCTCTCTGCTGGCCTGCGGTGGTGGGCTGGCTCTGCTGCTCAATCCCGGGCATGTGGAGCAACAGCCTTCTCCCCATGCCCCCGTGTGGCTGGTGGGGGTGGATGTTTCTGCTTCCATGGCGGCTCCTGTGCGCGATGACCCGCAGGCTGAGTCCCGCTCTGCCGTGGCTGCTCGGGTGGTGCAGCGTCTCGCGGAGTTCCCGCAGCGGGATGTGCGCTGGGTGGCGCTGGATAAATCCGCTCGCACGCTGCGCGATGCTGATGAACTGTCCGCACAACAGCCAGTGGGAGATTCCTCCGCTGTGCTGGCGTCGATGGCCGGAAGCATCGAAACCCTGCGTCGCAGCGGGCGAACCGTGGCAGGTGCCGTGCTGGTGACGGATGGACGCGACACTCAGCCCCGCGCCCTGCAACAGCTTGTTTCCCGAGCCGGTGCCGCCGGTTGTCCCGTGAATACCGTTCCGCTGGGGAGCACCTGGCAGGAGGCGGATATCGCTGTGTCGGCTCCGCATCCTTTTGTGCTGGCGTATCCCGGCGCGGATACTCAACTCACGGCTCAGGTACATTGTACACGTATGGGCGCCAGGCAGTTGCAGGTGGAGTTGCTGGATGCCGAGGGCAACGTGCTGCAGCAGAAAAGTCTCAATTCTGTGGATGGTCGTGCGCAGGAGGTGCATTTCCCGCTGCAGGCGCAGGCCGGCGAGTATCGCGTGAGGGTGAATCCTCAGCAGGGAGAGAGTCGCGAGGACAACAACGCGGCTCGCATTACGGTGCGGGCGGTGAACTCCCGCATCCGTGTGTTCCTGGCAGAAGGTGCTCCCTACTGGGACAGTAAGTTCCTGGCTCAGTACCTGCGTGAGCAGCCCGTGTTCGATGTGCGCTCCGTTCACCGACTCAGTGAGAAACGTTTCTACCATATCAATACCGGGGATGACGATGCCATGCCCTCCGAAACGCCGGAAATGCCCACTACGCTCGAGCAGCTCTCCGGCTATGATATTGTGGTGCTGGGCAAGGGCATGGAGCGTATGCTCGATGCCGCTTCCGTGCGGGCCCTGCGTGCCTGGGTGAGCGAGCAGGGCGGTATTCTGGTGCTGGCCCGCGGGCGCTGCTATGGTGGCCGCCTGGAGGGTATGGAGGCGCTGGAGCCTTTTGTATGGGGCAGCTCCCCAGAGACTGCCGAAAACCGCCTGGCTCCCGCGCAGGATGGCATTGTTGCCGGTTTGTTCGGGCGCTTGCTGCCCGGGACTCAGCATGAGGTGTGGGCCTCTCTGCCGGCTCTGGACGATGTGTGGCCGGTGCAGGAAACTCGCCCCGGTACGCGTGTGCTTGCCGTAGCGGAGGGCGGCAATACACCCATGCTCGGGATGATGCGCGTGGGGCTTGGTACCGTGGCCTGTATCAATGGTGAGGGGCTCTGGAAATGGGATTTCTACCCCGATGCCCGCCAGCATGGCAACATGTACCGCGAGTTCTGGCGGCATTTCCTGCCCTGGGTGCAGACCGCGGCAGAGTTCATGCCGGGGTATGACCTTTCTTTGCATACGGATCGTGCAAGCGTGCAGGAGGGCGAGGGCTTCAGCTGTATGCTTGGCTGGCGCGGCGTGGGGCGCCCGGATGCCGTGCGAGTTCAGGCCGTGAACCTGGCGGATGGTCGCGTGGTGGCCGAGCAGGCTGCTGTACTGCAAGCTTCCGATTCCATCCCCCGCTGGGGGTGCGCTTTCTCCCCTCTGCCTCCCGGGGAGTATCTGCTGCGTGCTGTGGCGGCTGGGACTCCGGAGCCGGAGTGTCGCCTGAGTGTGCGTGCACTGCCGACTGAGCGGGATAATCTGAATGCTGATGCCGAGTTGCCGACCCGTGTGGCAGAGGCAACCGGCGGGCGCGTTCTGCCGCCGGAGATTTCGGATGAGTTGCTGGCCTCTGTCTTTGCCATGCCGGAAGGCATGCGCACCACGGAGGATGTATTCTGCCCGCTGTGGGCGGAGTGGCAGGTGCTGGGCGTCATGGTGGCGTGTCTGGGGCTGCTTTGGTTCATACGCAGAAGAAAGGGCTTGTTGTGAGAAAATTTCATACAGAACTGAGAAAAGCCAGGCTGGCCTGTTTTGTGGCGCAGCTGGCATGCGGGCTGGGGTATTGGATAGCCGTGCTCTGTGGCCTGGTGGTGCTGGCTGCTCTGGCGGATTGGGGATTTGTGCTGGAGAGCAACGCTCGTGAGGCATTGCTGCAGGGGCTGTTGGTGCTGGCGGCCTTGCTGCTGGTGCCGGTGCTGCTGCGCGCGGTGTGGGTGGCCCGCAGGCTGCCCGCGGAGTTGGACGCCTTGAATGAAGACCCCCGCCGTACAGTGAGCTGTGCCATGCATCTGCCGCGCGGGGAAGAGGCGCCGCTTGCCGCCTGGTTGGCGGAGCAGGCGCGTACACAGGCAGCAGAGGCAGTGTGTCGGGCGCGGCGGCACTCGCCTGCGCTGCGTCGCTGGTTCTTTGCGCTGCTCATACCGGCGCTGGTGGCGGCAGCCTGCATCGGGCTGTACAGTGTGGCCCCCGTTGCCTTCTGCACTCTGGCGGTTCGTTTGTTGCAGCCGCAGGAAGATGTGCCGCCCTATTCGCCTTATCGTTTCAGCCTCTATCCGGAACAGCCTCAGGTGCATTTCGGCGAGGACCTGCCGGTTTCCTGCCGTATCGAAGGAGAGAATCCCCCGGAAGAGGTGAACCTGCTGCTGCGTGCGGAGGGCATGCCGGTGCAGGTGTTACCCACTTTCCTGACGCAGGAGGGACTCCGCGTCCGCGTGCTGGAGAAGGTAACCTCCCCCTGCGAGGTGGCTTTTGCTACGGCAGATGGCCGCGCACGCAGCCGTTTTGTGCCGGTGCAGGTGAATTACAGTCCGCGCATTCTGTCCGGGCGTGCCACTATTTCCCCGCTGCCATACACCGGTGAGCCGGAGAAGGAAGTGACGCTGGGGGGAAGCGAGGTGCCGGTGCCGGATGGTGGCACGGTGAGCTTCCGCCTGACCTGCAGCTCGGATATTGTGAAGGGCTATGGACTCTTTCTGCCCTCCGGCGCAGACGAGCCGCAGCGTATTGCCGGCACCGTGTCCGGGCGGGAGATGCAGCTGAGCCTCCCAGTGCGCACCCCCGGTACCCTGACGATGCAGGTGGTGGATGCCGCAGGCCGCGAGGCGGATGCCCCTGTGCAGACGCGTCTGGCGGTATTGCCGGATACGCCGCCTGCGGTGGTTATTTCCAAGCCGGAGGATGGCGCCTATCTTGTGGCCGGGCATCCGCTCGATGTGGAAGTGGAGGCGGAGGATGACTACGGTCTTTCTCGTTTTTCTCTCTACAAAGCTTTGGCCCCCTACCGCCAGCATGGTAACTCCGAGCTGGAGGGAAAGCCCCGCAAGCAGAACTTCACCCGCCGTTACGATACCGCGGCTATGGGGCTGCGCCCGGGCGATAAACTGGAGCTGCGTGCCGAAGTGGGGGATGATAATCCCTTCCGTTTCAATATCGTTTCTTCTCCCACCACTGTCGTCAATGTGATTTCCGAGAGCGAGTACGCGGAAATTCTGCGTCTGGAGCTCAGCTACGAGGAGTTCCTGTCCCGCTACGAAGCGCTGGAGGATGCCATAGCCGCTGCTACTCGTGCACTGGAGAGCGGGGACGCTGCCGCTGCACGGCAGGCCATGGAGGATGCCCTGAAGCTGGCCCGCACTTTTGCGAAGGATTTTCCCGCGTTTGACATGGATGGCAGCTTGTCCGAGCTATCCTCCCGCATTGCGCAGACTCTGGAGCAGAATCTGCAGGAGCTTTCTGTCTCGGGGGCGGAAGCCATGCCGCAGTTGCTGCAGCGGCTGAAGGGGATTTCCGGCGAGATGGCGGAGCAATCTGAGCAGGCGCGCGAGGTGGCCTTGCTGGCGCGTGCTACTGAGGCTCAGCAGAAGTTCATGCAGCTTGTGCAGCGACAGGAGCAGATGGTGGTACTTTTCCGCCGTTTTATGGATGAGTTCGGCGCGGCTTCCACCAGTGAGCCCGGTCGCCTGGAGGGGCTTGGTGCTGAGCAGGATGCGCTGATGCAGGAATATGTGGCCTGGGAGGAGTCGCTGAGCGACTTGCTGGCCGAGCTGGGGCAGCACGAAAGCCTGAAGCCGATGTATCAGCAGATTTTTGCCATGCGCCATGCCTGTGAGCAGGAGGGCGTGGAGGGGCTCATGGATCAGGCCGTGGCTGAAGCTACTGCCCACCATCCGGCAAATGCTCATTCCTATGCGGCCAAGGCTCTGGCCGGTATGCAGAAGCTGCTCAAGAATGAGTGCTCGCAGAACAGCTGCAACAACGCTTCCAACCAGTGCCGCAACGGCATGTGCGATGCCGCCCGCAATACCCTGCAACAGCTGCTGGATGCCATGTCCGGCCGCAGACAGGGCAAATCCCCGGGGCATGGTATGGGCAGCGGCAATGGCAGTGCTCCCTCCCCGAATGCGCGCGGCGGCAGACTCATGGGCCCCAGCCGCTCCCGCATGGCAAGAAATACCGGCAGAGGGCGTGCGTCGGCCCCCGGTTCTTCGCAGCCGCAGAGTCCGGTGAAGTCCTCCCGTATGCAGCCGCGCTCCATCGGAACCCCGGCGCCGGGCACTGTGGCCTACCCGGATGCCGTGCCGGAGTTTGTACCGGCGGGGTATCGTGATGCCGTTCGTTCTTATTTCTCGTATTGATTATGAAACAAATACTCCTGTTTATCTTCCTGCTGTGTTCGATGCCTCTTTTGGCCAAAGAGGGTGCTGTGCAGTGTGGCAATCTCATTTATGCCGGCACGAAAACATCCCGCTGTTTCAGCGATGAGTTTCTGAGCACGGTTCAGCAGCGCACCGGTATCAACACCTCCCGCCGCTTTCGCGCGGTGCGTATGGATAACGATGAACTGTTCCGCTTCCCCTTTGTCGTGATGACGGGGGAAGGTAATTTCTCCCTGACGCCCAAAGAACGCGAAAATCTGCGGAAGTATGTGGAGGGCGGTGGTTTTCTGCTGGCCTCGGCAGGCTGCTCCAGCGATGATTGGAATCGCGCGTTCCGCAGGGAAATGGCCGCGGTTTTCGGCTCGGAATCCTTACAGCCTATACCGATGACGCATCCTGTCTTCTCGACGGTATTCCATATCACGGCGCTCAAAGCCGGTAAACAACCTACCGCCGGGCACCTGGAAGGGGTGACTCATCATGGCAAGCTCGTCATTATCTACTCCGCCGATGGCCTGAACGACAGTGCCAACTCCCGCAACTGCTGCTGCTGCGGTGGCAGCGAGCTGGGAAATGCGCTCGAGATTAACGCTAATATCCTGGCCTATGCTTTGCTTCGTTAAAAAGCTTGCGAAAGCCTTGTTGTGGGTGGCGCTTTCCCTGTCGGTTATTTTCGGTGCATGGCTGGCGTACTGTGCGTACGACGATTGGGGGCTTCATGTCCTTGATGACGATGGCCTTATCTGTGTCTGCGAGCATGGCAGCATCCGGAATTGCACGGTGAATGAAGATGGCAGCGGGAGTTTTCAGGTAGCGATAGGCGGTGCGCCTGTCGTCTACTATTCACAGGAGTGGGAGGGTAACAGATATTGCCCCGACTTTTTTACTCGTGCCGGCAAGGACCGCCCCAGGTGTACCATGGGGGTACATGGTTTGTTGACTGTCCACTTCCGTGTGCCGAAGGAAATCTTTGAGTCCGGGGCGCCTTATTCCATCCACGTTTCCGACACCGGTGCGGAGTTTATAGGGGCTCAGCCTGTCCGATAAAATAGACGATTGTGATGGCGAAGAGCGTATTGCTGCGTTGTATTCCGGCTGTGTTAATGGCAGGCCTCTTGTCGGTAAGTTCGTGCACCGTTATCGAAGCGGAAAGCACGAGTTGCCCCGCGCCGGCTGATTCTCCTCTGGCACGCAAAAAAGCGGCTTTTCAGGAGATGTTTGGTCTTGTTCCGGGGGCGGATTTTGAACGGCATTTTATCGATATGATGCCGCGTGAGCGCGCAAGGCTGCAATCTCTGCCGGTACGAACATTTGAAGATAATCCTCATCTGGAGCGCTGCATTGTTTACCTGGAAAAGCACCTTTCTGACAGATCCATCTGGCCATATTACATCAAATGGATGAATAATCTCGATGGTGAACACGGCTACCTGGAAGAGTATTATATTTGTTGGCTCATGTATTCGGATATGGTCGGCTACGAGGATTTCCGAGACTTTGCTGCTGCGTGTTATGCGTCCGATGAACGCCTTCCGTACGAACGCCAATTGAGTATGCGTGCCATTACGGAACACATTCTGACCATCATTAAGGAATAAACGCCTTAATGTTATGCATCTCTGCGAGATGTGTAAAGCAGCATATAAAAAAAGCAGCGAACCCTGTGAGGTTCGCTGCGTGAAATCGGGGCATAAGAGCAGGGGGTCAGACCCTGTTGCCCTTCTTCTTGCGGGAGTACTCGAGCATGGCCATCTGCTTGGCCAGCTGAGCGGCCAAGTAGGTCTGCTCCTCACGGGAGAGCACGGAATCGCTGTTGCGCAGAGCGGTCTGAGCACGTTCGATAGCTTCCTGTACGGCAGAGGCGTTGATTTCGCCGGCCTGCAGGGCTGTGTCGGTGACCAGCAGCACATTCTCCTTGTCCACCTGCAGGAAGCCACCGCCTACGAAGAGGCTCTGCGGGGAGCCGCCCTCGGGGCGATAGGTGAGCTCGCCGTTGGCCACCGCGGCAATGAGATCCGCGTGGCCGGGCAGAATCTCCATCTCACCCTCAACTGCGGGCAGCTGAATGGAGCTCACATCCGCCTGCAGAGCGGTGCGCATGGGTGTGATGATCTGGAAGTGCAGGGGCATGGTGCTTATGCTTTCTCTACGGTGTCAATGCCACCCTTCATGTAGAAGTTACCTTCGGGCACGTTGTCCCACTTGCCATCCAGAATCTCACCGAAGCCGCGCACGGTCTCGGCTACAGGCACGTACTGACCCTTGATGCCGGTGAATACCTCAGCCACGCTGAAGGGCTGGGAGAGGAAACGCTGAATCTTACGGGCGCGGCTCACCGTGAGCTTGTCGGCTTCGGAGAGTTCGTCCATACCGAGAATGGCAATCATATCCTGCAGGTCCTTGTAGCGCTGCAGGGTCTGCTGCACGCCACGGGCCACGCGGTAGTGCTCCTCACCCACAAGTTCGGGAGCCAGAGCCTTGGAGGTGGAGGCCAGCGGGTCCACTGCGGGGTAGATACCCTGAGCGGCCAGAGCACGCTCGAGCACCACGGTGGAGTCCAGGTGGGAGAAGGTGGTGGCAGGTGCCGGGTCGGTAAGGTCGTCTGCGGGCACGTACACAGCCTGCATGGAGGTGATGGACCCCTTCTTGGTGGAGGTGATTCGCTCCTGGAGGCCTGCCATTTCTTCTGCCAGGTTGGGCTGGTAACCCACGGCGGAGGGCGTACGACCCAGAAGAGCGGATACCTCGGAACCGGCCTGGGAGAAACGGAAGATGTTGTCCACGAAGAGAAGCACGTCGCGGTTTTCCTCGTCGCGGAAGTACTCGGACATGGAGAGGGCGGAGAGAGCCACGCGCAGACGTGCACCGGGGGGCTCGTTCATCTGGCCGTATACCAGAGCCACCTTGGAGTTCTCGGGGTTCTGCTGGTCGATAACGCCGGACTCGCTCATTTCCATGTAGAAGTCGTTGCCTTCGCGGGTACGCTCGCCCACACCGGCGAACACGGAGAGACCGGAGTGAGCCTTGGCGATGTTGTTGATGAGCTCCATGATAAGCACGGTCTTGCCCACACCTGCACCACCGAAGGAACCTGCCTTACCGCCCTTCAGGAAGGGGCAGATGAGGTCGATAACCTTAATGCCGGATTCCAGCACCTCGGAAGAGGTGGCCTGCTCCTCCAGAGAGGGGGCTTCGCGGTGGATGGGGTAACGCTTTACGCCGTCCAGCTGGCCCTTTTCGTCCACGGTTTCGCCGAGCACGTTGAAGATACGTCCAAGCACCTTGGGGCCTACGGGTACGGAGATGGGAGCTCCGGTGTCAACTACCTCCATGCCGCGCTTCAGGCCGTCTGTGGCGCTCATTGCAACGGTGCGGGCCCAGCCGTCTGTGAGGTGCTGCTCTACCTCGAGCACCAGTTGCTTGGTTTCGCCCTCTACTACATAGTCAACGGTCAGAGCGTTGTAGATAGCGGGCATCTGGGACTGGGAGAAATCGACGTCTACCACGGCGCCGATGATCTGCACGATTTTACCTGTGTTCATGATTGGGAAAGTGAGAGTTTTGTTTTGAAAATGGATGGGTGTGAGTGTAGTGTTACTCCATGGCCTTCATGGCGGTGGTGATTTCGAGAAGCTCGTTGGTAATCTGAGTCTGGCGTGCCTTGTTGTACTCCAGAGTCAGCTCGCCGATAAGAGTCTTGGCGTTCTCGGTAGCGGCTTTCATGGCCACCATGCGGGCGGACTGTTCGCTGGCCTTGCCTTCCAGCACCATCTGCACCAGCAGGTTGCTGAAATAGAGCGGCAGGATGGCGTTGAGCAGAGCCTGCGGACCGGGCTCGAGCAGGAAATTCGGGTTCTGCTCGTCCTCTATGGTGTCCTGAGCGGCCACAGCCAGAAGTTCCTCGGGGGTGATGGGCAGCAACTCCGTTATCTGCGGGCGCTGCACCATGATGTTGATGAACTTCTGGTAGATAACCTTAACGCTCTTGTAGGTGCCGTCCGTAAAGCCGACGCGGATGAAATCGAAAATGGGCTTCAGGTCGGACTCATCGAAGGTGTCGCCCAGGGAGAAGGTGGCAGCGAGCTTGCGCCCACAGCGAGCCAGCTGCGGGTTGAGCTTGGCGCCGATGGTCATGTAGTCAGCATCTGCCGGGCAGCTCACCAGCACCTCTTTGAGCAGGTTGGAGTTCAGGCCGCCGCAGAGGCCGCGGTCCGTATTCACTACGATAATCAGCTCCTTGCCGCTTTCCCGCTTCTGCATGAGCGGAGAGGTAGCGCTGGAGATGGTATCCTGCAGGTGTTTGAGCACGTTGGCCAGCGCGCTGATGTAGGAGCGACCCTTGAGGGCCAGCTCCTGGGCGCGGCGCATCTTGGCGGACGCAACCATCTGCATCGCTTTGGTAATCTGCGATGTGTTGCGTACCGACTTAATGCGGCGCTTAATGTCTCTGAGGTTAGCCATGGGGGTCTTACTTCGTCAGGCGGGATTTGAAGGAAGTCATGAACTGCTTGAGCTGCTCGTCAATCTCGGGGGTAAGCTCCTTCTTGCTCTCGATGGCTGCCAGCAGTTCGGGATTGTTGGTCGTGGCCTCTTCCTCCATGGCGCGGCAGACCTTCTGTACCTGGTCCACGGCGACGTCGTCCAGGTAACCCTTCTGGATGGCGTAGAGGTCGATAACCTCGATACCGAGGCTCTTGGGGTCATACTGGCCCTGCTTGAAGAGCTCCACGATACGGCGACCGCGCTCGAGCTTGGCCTTGGTGTTGGCGTCCAGGTCGGAGCCGAACTGAGCGAAGGCCTGCAATTCTTCGAACTGAGCGAGGTCGAGTTTGACGGAACCGGCAAGCTTCTTCACAATCTTGGTCTGGGCAGAGGAACCCACGCGGCTCACGGAGATACCTACGTTGATGGCGGGACGCACACCCTGGTAGAAGAGGTCGGTGTCGAGGAAGATCTGGCCGTCGGTGATGGAAATCACATTCGTGGGAATGTAAGCGGAAACGTCGCCGGCCTGAGTCTCGATGATGGGAAGAGCAGTGAGGGAACCACCCTTACGGCCACCCTCGCTGTTGATGCGGGCAGCACGCTCCAGCAGGCGGCTGTGCAGGTAGAATACGTCGCCGGGATAAGCTTCGCGGCCGGAGGGGCGGCGCAGAATGAGCGATACCTGGCGGTAGGCCACAGCGTGCTTGGAGAGGTCATCGTACACGATGAGGGCATCCTGACCCTGATCCATGAAGTACTCGCCCATGGCGCAGCCGGCGTAGGGGGCCAGGTACTGCATGGCGGCGCTGTCCGACGCAGAGGCTACTACCACGATGGTGTAGGGCATGGCGCCGCTTTCCTCCAGCTTGGCGACAAGGCGGGAGATGGTGGCGCGCTTCTGGCCGATGGCTACGTAGATGCTGTAAAGCGGGCGGTGGCCGGGAAGCTTGCCTTCTTCTGCCTGCTTGTTCTGGCGGGCCTGGGAAATGATGGTGTCGGTTGCAATGGCGGTCTTGCCGGTGGAGCGGTCACCGATGATAAGCTCACGCTGGCCACGGCCAATCGGAATCATGGCATCGATGGGCAGAATGCCGGTCTGTACGGGCTGGCTCACACCCTGGCGGGAAATGATACCGGAGGCGATTTTCTCCACGGGATAATAGGCAGCGGCGGAGATGGGGCCTTTGCCGTCCAGCGGGTTACCCAGCGTGTCCACCACACGGCCGAGAAGACCGGGACCTACGGGCACCTGAAGCAGACGGCCTGTGGTTTTGCAGGTGTCGCCTTCCTTCAGCCCGTTGCCGTTGCCGATAAGCACGGCACCCACCTCGTGCTCCTCGAGGTTCATGGCGAGGCCCATGACGCCGCCGGGGAACTCAATCATTTCATTGAGCATGGCGTTGCTCAGGCCTTCGATGCGGGCCACGCCATCGCCGATGGCCTTGATGGTGCCGACATTGTCACTGACGGTGGCAATTGTGGCGTTGCGAATCTGTGCTTCGAGTTCTTGTACGATGTTGCTCATACGCGTGTGGTGATTTTATATGAAATTGGTCGGTTGAGAGAGGAGAAGATAAATCAGGAAATGAGTTTGGAAAGGCGCTCGATACGGGAGCGGACAGAGGCGTCGGTTACGTTGTCGCCCACGCGCACGGTCATGCCGGCGATGAGGCTCGGGTCTGTAACCCACTCGTAGTTGAGGCCGGGATGGCGGGCATCCAGCTTGGCTTGAATGGCGGCTTTCTCTGTGTCCAGAACCGGGCGGGCTGTGGTGACGGTAGCCGTATGGCGGGCAACCTCCAGACGCACCAGGTCAGTCAGCGCGTGGAGGATGGCCAGATAATTGCGCGGTTTTTCCGTGCACAGGGTGGAGGCCACGCGACGCACCACGTCCTCCTGCAGCAGTCCATCCGGGCCGATGCAGAGGCGCATGAGGCGGCGTGCCTGTGCCTGAGCTTCCTTCGTAATCTTCATGGCAAATGGGGAAAGGGGGGCTTACAGCTGCTTAATGGCTTCCTCGTTGATGGCGCGGTGATCTGCCTCGGTGAGAACCTTGCCGGTCACCTGAGCTGTGGCGGCTGCCACAAGGCGGGCAAACTCACCCTTGAGGGCGTCCTTCTCACGCTGGGTGTCCAGGGCAGCCTGTGTGCGGGCGTTCTCGATGATGCTGCGGGCCTCGGCGGAGGCTTTCTCGCTGAGGTCGGCCTGGACTTTGGCGGCAGTCTGGCGGGCATGTTCAATCTGCTTCTTGCCTTCGGCGTGTGCATCTGCCAGAATCTGGGCGCCGGTTTCCTTCACTTCTGCCAGCTCTTTCTGACTCCGGGCGTGCATGGCTTCACCTTCCTCGATGCGGGTGCGGCGCTCTTCGAGCTGCTTCATGATGGGCTTTACACCGAAGATGACGACCACAGCCACCAGAATCGCGAAAGCGATGAAGTGAGCAATGAAAATGTCTGTGTGCAGGCCGAACTTACCGGCCATTTCCTGAATGCTGGCGGCTATTACCGGAGTGAACATGGTGAGTGAGTGTTAATGTGTAAATATGGTGGAGAAAGAGGGAATCGGGGGTGCCGTTCTCCGCGGCACCGCCGGTTTGCCGGGCTTTAGCCCATGAAGATGGCTACGAATGCCACACCTTCCACGAGAGCGGCAAGAATGATGGAGATAATGAGCACCTGGGAGAAGGCACCCGGGTTGCGGCCGGCGGACTCAGCGGCCTTCATGCCGATGAGACCGATGCCGAGACCGGCACCGAGAACGGCGATGGCGGACTTAAGAGGAGTCAGGTCAGCAACTGCGTTGGCGATTGTTTCGAGCATAGTGTGTATCTGTATGTTTGTTGTTTTAGTTTTCTTCTGCCTGCCGTCACGTCTTTACTGCATGATCCGGCGCGGCGGGAAGGGGGTCAGTGCGCGGCTTCTTCGTCTCCACCCACCTGTGTCTTGAGGAACAGGGCAGTGAGCATCAGGAATACCAGCGCCTGCACAAAGCCGACCAGCAGCTCCATGCACATGAAGGGCAGCATTGCATACCAGCCGATGGCGCCCATCTTTTCCAGAATGGCCTCGCCGGCGTAGATGTTGCCGAAAAGTCGGGCTGCAAGCGCCACGGGGCGCACGCAGATGGAGAGCAGCTCAATGAGCCCGACGAAGAAGAAGATGGGCATGAGCGCGTATTTCAGGAAGCCGGTCAGGCCGCCTTTCACGCCGAAGATGTGTCCGAGGAAGTGCTTGATGCCCTGCTCGCGGATGCTCCAGATGAACCAGAGGATGGCATAGAGGAAGCCCAGGAAGAGGGTGACGTTCAGGTCGGCATTGGCACCGCGGAAGAGAGGCTGACCCTCATAGGTGATTTCACCCACGCCGGGGATGAGGCCCATGTAGTTGCTGGTGAGGATGAGAAGGAATACGGTAGCGAAGTACCAGAAGTATTTCTTTGTCAGCTTCTTACCGGCAAGGCCTTCGATAAAGTTGTAGAGAGTCTCAAAAACCCATTCCACGAAATTCTGCAGCCCGTAGGGGATGCGCTCCATGCGGCGTGTTGCCAGGCGCAGCACCACAACCAGCACCAGCACAGCCAGGCTGAACATGACAAGTGAGTTGTTAACAGGTATACTGTGGCCGTCCCAGAAGGGAATCGGTATCTCCCACAATACAGGGGCATCCATAGAGAGCCCCTCGTGGTGTCCTTCCGCCATCACAGGCCCACCTGCAAGCAGGGCCAACGCAGTCAATTTTTGTACAATGCTCTTCATCGTCACTCTCTCTAATTTAGCACTTCTTTTTCGGGGCGTCAAGCAGGAAATCGGAGAATGCAGGCGATATTTGGGAGATTAACACAAAAAGATACAAAAAAGCCTGCGCCGCATCTGCGGCGCAGGCGAAAAGTTCTGTCCGGCTTGTGTTATTTGCGGCGCGGACGGCGGGGCTGCTCCACCTTAGTGGGGGCAGGGGCGGCTGCACCCTTGGGGTACCAGATGGAGTTGTCACCGGTCACGACGACAAAACCTTGCTCCAGCAGCCAAATCATATCCGCCACATAGGGAGCGTATGCATCGGAGGCGGCTTTGCGGCTTTCATCGTCAGTTCCTACCGGTACGCCGGAGAGCTCGGCAAACATGGCATCCACCTTCTCGCCGGAGTGTTCCTTGCTCCAGTTCACAATGGCCATCATACGGTCTGCCAGCACGGTGTCTGCCGGGATGGCGCGCACTCGGCTGGGGCCGGTGAAGTGGTTACCCTGCCACTTGTAGATGGGCATGTGGTGGCGAGCAAGACCATGGCAGAGGTTCGGTATGAGCATCTGCGGGGAGCGGCGTGTTTTGTCGCTCAGAATGGCCAGATGTGCAGCCAGGCCGGGGGAAAGAACCTTGCGGGGGGTGGCGCCGTTGATGAATACCTTGTCCACCACCTCGTACACGCTGCTGTAGTGGTTGGCGGTAAAGTCCGCTTCCACAGCCTTTGCGTCCTCCAGAATGGTGTCTTCCGCGCCTTCTCGGCTGGGTACCCAAACCGTCTTTTTGCCGGCGCCGGCAAGCCAGTTCTGCACGGCTTCCTCGTCCTTGTTGAGGGAGATGCGGCTCTTGAATGCATCCAGCGGCATGTTGCTATAGCGGGAGCGGTAGAGGTTCATGAGGGCGGCTTGGTAGCCGTGCCAGTTGACGGGGCCGATAACTTCTCCACCCAGAGAGCAGGTGGCGATAGCAGTGAAATTGCCCTTGGGAGCCTCGGTTTCAATCTCGCGGGCGGTGTAGAGCTCGGAGAACCACGGGGCGTGCCACAGGTAGCCCACGGCCTCGGCTTCAGTAAGCCAGCATGCGCCATCTCCCTTGGTGGAGTGGATGAGCATGGAGCCGTTTTCTAGTTTCATGAACACCAGGTCATAACGATCTTTGGAGGCCATGACAACGCGGGAGAGGTCCAGCAGGGGAAGAGCACGCTTCTGGCGAGCGATTTCTTTGCTGAAAAGATCGAGCACGCCGTTGGTGGGGCGCAGTTCTACACGGAAGCCATCTGCCGGCTGCGGCAGTTCGCGGCGCGGAGTCTCGTCCCGGTTGCTGCGCATGTCGCGGCCGCGGCGCGGGCCGTTGTTTCTGCGCGGGCCGTGCTCTGTGCCGGGGGTGGCGTCATCCCTGCGGGGACGGGGAGCTCGGCGTTCTGTGCTGGGGCGCCGGGGTGCACTGCGGCGCTCGGGACGCTCATCGGAGTGCATCTTAGGCAGGGACGGTGCAGTATCGGCTCCCTGCTTGGCCCAGGCGGGGCCGAACTGGAAACCGGTCAGCTCGGAAAGGTCAAAGGGCGTGTTGCCCCCCTGTGTGCTGTCTTCCATATAGAATTATTGTCAGTAAAAATCTGTAACTGTGTATAGACTACCCCCAAATGGGCATGATTGCAATCTTTTTTTGCAGGCAGCAGCGCAAAAAGCGCGCTTTTGCACGTATTTCGGCATGCTGAGCGGCTTTTAGGGCGCTTCTTCCTTGCAGAATTCAACACCGAGCAGGCAAATATCGTCGTCCTGACCCGGATTTTGCGTGAAACTGTGCATGGCTGCGAGGGAAAAATCCAGCATTTCCTTAATGTTCTGCGGGGTGTTAGCCTGCAGGAAATCGGCAATACGCACGACGCCGAATTCTTCTCCTGCTGCGTCTCGTGCTTCGGGCAGACCATCGGTGAAGAGCATGAGCTTCATGCCGGGTTCCAGTGCAATATCGCTTTCTCGGAAAGGGGCGTTTTCCAGCAGGCCGAGCGCCGGTGAGCGGCGCATGAGCGGTTGGTAGGCCTTACCGTCGGCTCCCAGGATAATGGGGGCGGGGTGACCTGCTGTGGTGATGGTGAGCCTGTGCTTGCGGAGGTCGAAGTAGACGTAGCAAGCCGTGGTGAACATGGTGAGGTTCGCCTTCTCAAAGATGCGCCACAGCTGGCGGTTGAGGCTGGATAGGAACAGGCCCGGGGTGTCGGCGAGGCTGACAAACTGCTCCAGGAGGCCACGCAGCATGGAGGCAATGAGCGCCGCACGCACGCCGTGCCCCATGACATCGCATATCAGCATGCCTACGCCGGTCTCACCCACCGGGAATACCTCGAAGCAGTCTCCCGCCACACCCGTGCAGGGGAGGTACATGTGCTGGAAGCGTGCCATGTAACGCACGCCGGCTTCTTCATCTTTCCATTCGCGGTTCGGGATGCGCTGGGATTGCAGGGCTATCTGAATTTCCCTGGCCAGTGAAATTTCTTTTTCCAACGCCCGGTTTCGGAGGTCGAGCTGCTCGGCCATGCGGCGGTAGCGTTGCTGCGTTTCCACCAGCTCGGTCACATCCGAGGAAATGCCCACGATGCCTTTCACCGTGCCATCCGCCGCGTACCAGGGGAATTTGGACAGCTTGCACCAGGAGCTTTCTCCATCTTTCCAGCTTTCTTTGTGGATGCGATTTGTGATAGGCTTGCCCGTGCGCATGATTTCCAGCTCCTCCTCGCGGGCAACCTGGGTGGTATCGCTCGAGAAAAAGTGCGTATCTTTGCAGCCGATGAGGTCGGAGGGCGTCCGCACGCCCATTTTGCGGGCCGTGGCCTCATTGGCCATCACGAAGCGGGATTCTCGGTTTTTGTAGTAAATGTTGTCCGGCAGGTAGTTGATGAGGTTGCGGAAGAGGTCGCGATCTTCCATGGCGTGCAGGTCTGCCATCTTGCGGCGGGTGATATCCACCCATACGCCCACAAGCTGCACGGCTTTTTTATCTCGGCGTCTCTCAGCAAGTCCGTTCACGCGAATCCAGCGCCAACCGCGCGAGCGTTGGTTGAGCAGACGCACCTCCACTCGCAGAGGAGAGGAAGTGGGGCGGTCCAGATAGCGCTGCACCGCATTGGTGAAGTAGCTTCTGTCTTCCTCGTGGATGGTGAGTTCCGGCTCGGTAAAGATATTCGGGGCGAATTCCCGCACCGGCAGACCCATCATGCGTATGCATTGTTCGGTGTAGTAAATTTCGCCGTTCTCGATATTCCAGCAGTATACGCCTTCCTCTGCTGCGCGTAAGGCTTTGCGTACCAGTCCCCAGTTGAACACGCCCGGTACGGACGCGCGCGGAGGCTTGCTGTCGGAATCGCGATTCATCACCTTTATTAGTACGCTTTTAGTCGAAACAATTCAAGCCAAAACTTCCTTTTAGCTGTATTTTTGTGCATGTTGAGCGTGGCTCTGCATGGCGTTGGCGCATTTTGAGCTTGCAATCAGGCAGGGAATAGAGTTCAATAACGGGGTATGAAGAAGATTGCTTTCTGTGTATTTTGTGCTGTGTCCGCGGTGGTTCTGAGCTCCTGCAGCTGCAACTGCAATTCGTATAGCAGCGACGCTCTGCGCGACATCCCCCGTTCTTCCTCCCGTAGTTTCTATTGATGCGCGCCTATGTCGTTTGAAATTCGCGAGAAACCGGCTACATTTGAGCGGGCTTTGCTGGTGGGGCTGGGGCTTCCCGGTGAGTCCCGCCGGGAGCGAGCGGCTCTGCTCGCTGAGCTGGAGGATTTGGTGAGCAACCTGGGCATCGGCATTGCAGAGGTGCGCCTGGAGTTTATTCGCGAGATGCAGGCCAAGTTCCTCTGCGGTATCGGCAAGGCAAAGGAAATTCGGGATTTGGCGCATGAGCTGAATGCGGATTGTGTTATTTTCGATAACCTGCTGGCCCCCTCCCAACAGCGTGAATGGGAGGAGTTTCTGGAGACCCAGGAAATCGAGGTGGACGGCCGCATGGTGCAGACTAAGTGGAAGAAAGAGGAGTCCATCGTGGTGATGGATCGCGAGGAGGTTATCCTCGATATCTTTGCGCAGCGTGCCCGCACCCGTGAGGCTGTGCTGCAGGTGGATCTGGCTCGCATGCAGTACGCTCTGCCGCGTATGGCCGGCATGTGGAAGCACCTGGACCGCCAGCGCGGTGGTTCCGGTGGTGGCAAGGGCGGTGGCTCAGCCGCTCGCGGTGAGGGGGAGAAGCAGATTGAGGTGGACCGCCGCCTGGCTCATGAGCGTATCGAGAGCATTCGTGCGGAGCTGGAAGTGGTGCGTCGCCAGCGTGGCACCCAGCGCAAGGAGCGCAACCGACAGGGGATTCCTTCGGCCGCCATCGTGGGCTATACCAATGCCGGTAAGTCCTCGCTTCTGAACCTTATCACCGGTGCCGGGGTGCTGGCCCAGAATATTCTCTTTGCCACGCTCGATACAACGAGCCGCAAGATTGAACTGCCGGATGGGCAGCCGCTGGTTCTCACGGATACGGTGGGCTTCATTCGCAATCTGCCGCACCGCCTGGTGGAGGCCTTCAAATCCACTCTGGAGGAGGCTACACTGGCAGATTTCCTGATTCAGGTGGTGGATGCAAGCGACCGCGAGGCACTGCGCCACTATGAGACAACCTGCGAGGTTCTTGCCGAGTTGGGTGCTTCTGACAAGCCCATGGTGGTGGTGTGGAACAAGACCGACCTGCTGCCGGAGGATGTGCGGGAGAGTACACTGGAGGCACTTTCTGCCAAGGTGAACTGCCCTTGCATTGCTGCCAGTGTGGTGGCGGAGCTGGGTATCGAGGCGCTGATGACCGCCTGCGTGGAAATGCTGTCCCACCGTGTCACAACGGCTCGCTACCGCATACCTCTCGCAGAGAGTCGTATCATCGCCATCATGCATCGCGACGGCAAGGTGCTGGGCACTGAGTATGAGGGGAACGATGCCATCGTGGAGGCTATTCTTCCGCGAGAGTTTGCCGCACGTCTGGAATCCTACCGAATCTGATATGCGTATGAAATATCTGCTGCTACTGCCGCTGCTTCTTCTGCCGCTTGCCTGCCAGCCCACACCGGAGGATTATATCCGCATGGGGGCGGAAATGGAGGAGGCCAGCCGCCACAAGCGTGTGTCGCGCACGTTCGAGGAGTTTATCGAGAGCCCGAACTACCGCATGTCGCGGGATTACTGGCGTGGCCGCGCCCTGGAGCAGTATGCCCCCGCCAATTCGCGTGTGGAAATCCTGCTGGAGGTGCAGCGTGGGCGTCTGTATATCAACGATACCATCGCTATGGATTTCCCTGTGTGCTCCGGCAGAATGGGTGGGCATGAGACACCGAGAGGGCGCTTCCGTATCTCGGAGAAGAAGCTCGAGCACCATTCTTCCCTGTATGGCTCCTTTGTGGATGCACAGGGCAATGCTGTGCAGACTCAGGTGCGATGCACCGACCCGGCTCCGGCAGGAACCGTTTTCGAGGGAACACTGATGCCTTATTGGATGCGTTTCAACGGAGCCATCGGCATGCATACGGGTAACATTCACCGCGAGAGTGATTCGCATGGCTGTGTCCGCGTGCCCGAGGAGGCATGCAGCATACTCTTTGATAAACTGGCCGTTGGCTCAGAAGTTGTTGTGAAATAACCGTTATGATAGCACGCCTCCACTCTGCGGCCGTGAACGGCATCGATGGCTATGAGGTCATGGTCGAGGTCGATATGCAGCAGGTCAAGGATACCGGGCGTATGCTTATTGTCGGCCTGCCGGACACAGCAGTGCGCGAGAGTGTGCAGCGTGTGACCTCTGCTCTGCGCAACAGCTCCTTTTTCTGCCCCGGAGAGATACTGGTGACCGTGAATCTTGCCCCTGCTGATATGAAAAAGCAGGGGCCGGGATTCGATCTGCCCATTGCGCTGGGGCTGGAGATGACCATCCAGCAGTACTACGATGAGGTGCCCAAGCCCTGGAAACGCCGTGTCCCGCATGATACGGAAGATTGGTGCATCATCGGAGAGTTGGCGCTGGACGGTATGGTGCGCGGTGTGCGGGGTGTGTTACCGCAGGCGGTGGCAGCTCGTGAGGCCGGGCGCAAATACCTGATGGTGGCCGCGGAGAACGCTGCGGAAGCTGCTGTGGTGGAGGGGCTTACCGTGTATGGAGTGGAAAGCCTGGCAGATGCCTGGGCTCTGCTGCTGGAGCGGGAGCGTTTTGCTCCGTATTGCCCGGAGACGGAGGCCTCTGCTGTGGCTTCGGATGTGGATTTTGACGAAATAAAGGGGCAGCCTTATGCCCGCCGCGCGATGGAGATTGCTGCCGCCGGCGGCCACAACCTTCTGCTGTGCGGCAGCCCCGGCAGCGGCAAGAGCATGCTGGCCCGCCGCCTGCCCACAATTCTGCCGCCGCTCACACCGGAGGAGGCTCTCACAGCCAGTAAGATTCACTCCGTGTGCGGGTTGTTGCCGCGCAACAGTGGCTTGCTGCACACACGTCCCTATCGCGCACCGCATCACACCATATCCGATGTGGGCCTTATGGGTGGTGGTTCCACCATCTCTCCCGGTGAGATTTCTCTGGCGCACAATGGCGTGCTGTTTCTGGATGAGTTGCCGGAGTTCTCCCGCCGCACGCTGGAGACGCTGCGCCAGCCGCTGGAGAGTGGCGTAGTGACCATCTCCCGCGCCTCCGGCAGCATGGATTTTCCCTGCGATTTCATGCTGGTGGCGGCTATGAATCCATGTCCCTGCGGCTATCTGGGTGACCCTCGGCACAGCTGCCGCTGCAATTTTGCCGCTATCGACCGCTACCGCCGCAAGATATCCGGCCCCCTGCTGGACCGCTTCGACATGATTATCGAAGTGCCGCCCGTGGACCCTGCCGGTTTGCTCAGTAAGCCGGACGGCGAGAGCAGTGCCACGATTCGGGCAAGGGTAGTGGCGGCACGAGAGAGGCAGCAGAAGCGTTATGCTGCACTGGGAGTTACTTGCAATGCCCGCCTCAGTGGCAAGCAGTTGCGGAAGTTCTGCCCACTTTCTCCTGCTCAACAGGATATGTTGCTGAACGCGGTGGAGCAGTTCGGTCTTTCCGCCCGAGCTTTCGACCGCATTCTGCGCGTGGCTCGTACGATTGCCGACCTTGCCGGGCGCGAGTATCCCTCGGACAACGACCTTTTCGAGGCTATCCAGTTCCGCCAGTTTGAAACGCACCTGCGCTCCTGATGCCGCGAGAGGGCGTTATGCCAGGCAACCCGGGCAGTTGCGCACAAAGTGTCCGGGGCTGTGTTCCACCATTTCCGGAACACGCTCTGTGAGGCAGAGTTCGGGCTTGCCGATGATGTTGCGAGGGCGGAAGGCACAGCCACAGACCGGTTCCCGCAGGGGGGGAGGCAGACCGGGAATGGTCTGAAGCTTGCTGCCCTTGGCGTGGCGTGCGGGGATACTGGCCATCAGCGAGCGGGTGTAGGCATGCAGCGGGTGGTCCAGCAGTTCCTGAGTCGGCGCGCATTCCACGGCGCTGCCGGCGTACATCACATTGATGCGGTGCGCGTATTCCCGCACCACACCGAGGTCGTGCGTGATGAGGATGATAGCTGTTCCGAGCTCCAGCTGGCGGGCGCGCAGCAAATCCAGCACCTGTTTCTGCACGGTGACGTCCAGTGCGGTGGTGGGTTCATCGGCTATCAGAAATTCCGGGCGGGTGATGAGTGCCATGGCTATCATCACGCGTTGACGCATACCTCCGGAAAACTCGTGGGGGTATGCTTTAGCGCGCTCCGCCGCATTAGGGATGCCGGTGCGCTCCAGTTCCTCGATAGCGAGTTTCAGGGCATCTTTGCGGCGCATGCCGCGGTGGATGACGAGTGGTTCAGCCACCTGGTCCCCGATGGTCATGCAGGGGTTGAGGCTGGTCATGGGGTCCTGAAATATCATGGATATCCGGTTGCCGCGCAGCTTTGCCAGCTCGCGCTCCCGCAGCCGCAGCAGGTCCACGCCATCAAATGCGGCAGTGGCTTGTGCAGCTATATGAGCCGGTGGGCGGGGTAGCAATCCCAGCAGAGCGGAGCAG
The DNA here is from genome assembly GCA_045636905.1 of Akkermansia sp. Lineage (GTDB taxonomy): Bacteria > Verrucomicrobiota > Verrucomicrobiia > Verrucomicrobiales > Akkermansiaceae > Akkermansia. Next base: position 266,988 of record JAZTYL010000022.1, on the reverse strand, counting down.
GTTACGGACTTACCGGAACCGCTCTCACCCACAATCCCAAGCGTTTCGCCTCGGTGCAGCTCAAAGCTCACATCGTTCACGGCATAGTTCACACCGGCGCGGGTGCGGAACTCGACGCTCAGGTTTTTCACGCTCAGAATTGGCTGCTCACTCATGTCTGTGTGTATTATAGCGGGCAGCTCGGGCGGAGTCAATGCCTATGACTGAGCTTTTACCTGCGCAGGCACACTACAGCCATCCGTCTGCACCCAGACATGTGTGCCGGGGGCACTGTGCTCCGAGCTGACGTAGGCTATGGCGTAGCTCTGCCCACCGGCGGGAGACGCAGCAGCACTGGTGATGTTGCCTATATGGCGGCCGTTCGGGTCGTGTACACTGTCTCCGGGGGAAAACTCATGCCCCGGCGTCGTACCATGCAGCGCCACGAGCTTCCCTTCTGTTTCCGGTGTGCTTTGTAAGATGTCTGAGCCTGTGTAATCTTTTTCAGTGGAGCACAGGTGAGTCAGTCCCGCGGCTGTCGGGGTGAGCGAGGCCGCGTCTTTGCCCATGTCCGCCCGCCCTCGCTCCAGACGCAGGATTTCACGCGTGCGGAGGCCGCAGGGGATGGCGCCTGCTGCCATGAGCTGTTCGAACCAGGCGATGCCGGAGGCCGCCGGACAGAACAGTTCCAGGCTATCCTCACTTACCAGTCCCGCACGTGTCAGCAGGCAGCGCTGCCCGCCGCGCTTGAAACGGCAGAACTCTCCGCGTCGTGGTAATTCGGCCGCAAAATGTACCCTCGACAGGATGCGGGCTGCATCCGGACCCAGCAGGGCGATGCCGCAGAGCGCGTCGGTTTCATTCACCAGCTCCAGAGCTCCATGCCGCACATCCCGACGCAGGGATTCATAATCTGCCTGCGTCTGCGAGGCGGAGCCGATGATGAAGAAACTTCCGGCGCTTTCCCGGCACAGGGTGATGCGGTCCAGTATCATGCCATCCCCTCGCAACAGAAGCGATTGCTGCGTGTTGCCGTCCCGACAGTCAGCTATGGTATTACTCAGCAACCCCTCCAGACATTCCAGAGCCCCGTTGCCGCGTATGCGGAATTTGCCGGTGTCCGATATGTCAAAGATACCGCATGCCGAGCGAGTGGAGAGGTGCTCATCGATGAGGTTCGTGTACTGCAGCGGCATATTCCAGCCGGAGTCTGCGCCCATGCCGGCTCCGAGGCGGCGGTGCAGGGAGGTGAGCGGGGTGTCTTTCATGCGCACCATTGTGCAATGTTTCGGTTGCAGAAGCAAGAAGTTAGCCCGAACTGTTCGGTGCTGTATGCAGAAAAAACTCGCCTTCCCGTGAAATTCTGCTATAATGCGCTGACATGCGGCAGGAATGCTGCGGAACGATTCACTGTATATGTCTGAAATGCAATATCGCAGAAGCGGAAAGAGCGGCGTGCTGCTGCCGGAGATTTCTCTGGGGCTGTGGCACAATTTCGGTGGCGGGGCGGACCCGGCTGTGTGCCGAGCCCTGATAGCGCGCGCCATGGAGCTGGGTATCTGCCACTTTGACCTGGCGGATAATTACGGGCCTCCCCCCGGCAGTGCAGAGGAGCGCTTCGGTTATCTCATGCAGTCCGAATTTGCCGCGCATCGCGATGAGATGTTCATTTCAACCAAGGCCGGGCATCTCATGTGGCCCGGTCCGTATGGCGACTGGGGTTCCCGTAAGCATTTGCTCGCCGGACTGGATGCCAGCCTGCGCCGCCTGCGTCTGGACTATGTGGACGTGTTCTATTCCCACCGCCCCGATCCTCACACCCCGCTGGAGGAAACTGTGGGCGCGCTTGTACAGGCTGTGCGCAGTGGCAAGGCGCTGTATGTGGGGCTTTCCAAGTATTCTCCCTCGCAATTCAACCGCGCCTGCGAGATGCTGCGGGAGGAAAAGGTGCCCTGCCTGCTGCACCAGTTCCGCTACAATCTGCTGGATCGTGCCTGCGAGGCCGCTGTGCTTCCCGAGGTGGAAGAGCAGCAGACCGGCTCCATCGTCTTCTCTCCGTTGGCTCAGGGAATGCTTACCGGTAAGTATCTCAATGGCGTGCCGAGCGAATCCCGAGCGGCCGATGCAAGCTCCGTGTTTCTGGATGCCGAAAAAGTGGCAGCGGATAACGCCCGCGTAGCCGCTCTGCAGAACATTGCCACCGAGGCCGGGCTTTCCCTCACTCAGCTGGCTCTGCGCTGGTTGCTCCGCAGGGAGGAAATCACCTCCGTGCTCATTGGCGCCCGCAATGTGCAGCAGCTTGAGCAATGCGCCGAAGCTTCCGGGCAGCCCCCACTGCCGCAGGAGGTGTTGGATGCCATCGATGCTCTGGCCTGACGCCGCCGGAAAACAAAACCTTATCTGCCCCCTGCAGGCCTGTGCCGCAGGGGGTTAGTCGTCCAGCAGGGCGCGGAGGGAGGCAATGGCGTCCTCGCATTGTTCCTCCGTGAGCGGGGTTTTCATGAGCTTGTCGTAGTCCACAAACTCGTACAGGCGGGATGGTATCTCGGAGATAAAGCAGGAGGGTTGGCAGCGTTCCTCCTGGCCGTAGCGGGAGCGTTTGGCGCAGTAGGTCATGGTCAGACGCTCGCGTGCACGGGTGATACCGACGTAGAACAGGCGGCGCTCCTCGTCCAGGTTGCCCTCGTCCACAGAGCGGGTGTGGGGCAGCAGGCCTTCCTCCACGCCGACAATGTACACCTGCGGGAACTCCAACCCCTTGGCAGCGTGCATGGTGATGAGGCACACGCCGCTCTTGGCCTCGATGTCGTCGTCATCGCGGTCGTTGTCGAGGTTGATTTTGGAAAGGAAGTCGGTGAGCTTGGCGCCCGGCAGCCAGAATTGGCGCAGGGCGGACTTGATGTCGTCTATTGCAGACTGTCGGCGGTTCTTTTCCTCCTCCGTTTTGCAGTTTTTGGAGATGTATTCCTCGTACTGTGTTTCCTTGAGGAAGTCGGAAAGGATGTCCACAAAGGGGCGCTCGCTCTGCGCGAACTCCGTACCGTAGCGGGTTACGAGCTCGGTGAAGGCGGCGATACTGTTCTGCGAGCGGGTAGAGCACTCGGCCAGGAAGGAGAGGTCGAGCAGGGTCGCCCAGATGCTCTTTTTGTTGTCGCGGCTCCAGTCTATGGCAAAGGAGGCCGTGTTGGCGCTGATGCCTCGCGGCGGCGTGTTAAGCACACGCAGCAGATGCAGGTCCGCATCCGGGTTGTCCATCATCTGCAGGTAGCTCACAAGGTCTTTCACCTCGCGGCGGTCGAAGAAGCTCTTGGTGCCCACCATGCGGTAGGGGATGTGGCGCTCGCGCAGCGCCATTTCCAGCACGCGGCTCTGAGCGTTGGCTCGGAACAGTACAGCGAAACTCTCCCAGGGCAGGCGTTCACGCAGGTGCAGCTGCTCGATTTCGTCTGCCATGAACTCGGATTCCTCCTCCGGGCCGGGCATGGCAAGCAGGCGCACGGGATATTTGCCATCCTTGTTGGTGCGCAGTGTTTTGTCGCGGCGGCCGGCGTTGTTGCGTATGAGGATGTTGGCGCAGTCCAGCACCTGCCTGGTGCAGCGGTAGTTTTCTTCCAGCTTGATGACCGTAGGATTCGGGAAGAAGCTCTCGAAGTCCAGAATGTTGGATATCTGTGCGCCGCGCCAGCCGTAGATGGACTGGTCGTCATCGCCCACCACGCAGACGTTGTGCTCGGGGCCCACCAGCTGGCGCAGCAGGCTCATCTGCAGGGAGTTGGTGTCCTGGAACTCATCCACGGTGATGTAGGAGAATCGCCTGTTCCACTTCTCGTGCACGTCCGGGTAGCAGCGCAGCAGACGCTCGGTCAGGATGAGCAGGTCGTCGAAATCCACCGCGTTCTGGGCACGCAGTTCTCGTTGGTAGGCTCCGGCTACGGCGGAAATGAGCGAGTCCTCTATATCCTTGTAATCCCCTCCATTGTTGCGCACGCGGGAGTACTCGGCGATAACCTGTGCCGGCTCCAGCTTTTCTCTGCGGGCGCCATATTCCATGATGAGGCGTTTGAGCAGACCGCTCTGGTCGCTGCCGGTGTAGATGGAGAAGTTCTCCTTGTAGCCCAGCTTGCCGATGTCCTGGCGCAGAATTCGCACGCAGAGGGAGTGGAAGGTGCAGACCGTCATTTTGCGCGCAGCCTTGCGGTCCACCAGACCGGCCACACGATCTGCCATTTCATTGGCTGCTTTGTTGGTGAACGTAAGCGCGAGAATGCCGGCAGGGTTCACGCCCTTGTCTATCATATTGGCAATACGGCAGGTCACGGTGCGGGTTTTGCCGGTTCCGGCGCCGGCCAGGATAAGCACCGGACCGTTAAGCGTCTGCACGGCTTGACGCTGTGCTGCATTTAAGCTGTTGATGTCGAACTTTTCTGCCATAATCTCGCTGCCGCTCCTGCACTCGCGCGGCGGGCTATGCTAGCATATTTCCACCTGCGCGGCAAGATTTATTTGCAGCAGGTGGGTGCTTATTATTTCTTTTGACACATGTGACGAAGCGAGGCATTGACAAGCGACCGGACTCTCTATAAAATGGGCGCCGTTTGATATGAGTGACACCACCCCATCTGATGCTTTTTTTCTGGTTTCTGCTGCTTCTCAGGGGCAGGTAGACGCTGTGCTGCAGCTGCTTGCCGCCGGGGCGGATGTGAATGCCCGCTATGTGGAGCCTGGCGGAAATGGAGTCGGGGTGTCTCCGCTGTGTGCCGCTGCGGCGGCGGGGCATGCTGAGGTTGTGCGCGTTCTGCTGAAGGCGGGAGCGGATGTGTCATTGCCTTGTGACAAGGGGCTTACGCCGCTGCATGTGGCGGCGGCCAATGGTCGTGCGTCTTGTGCCCACCTGCTGCTGAAGGCCGGCGCTGTCGTGAATACCGCGAATGATGTGGGCTACACGCCCCTGCATGCGGTGGCTCTGACTACCTGCGTGCCGCTGCTTTGCGAGCTGCTGGCTGCCGGGGCTGATGTCAATGCGGCGAGTCGGGATGGGCTTGTGCCGCTGCACGGTGCGGCTGCCGCCGGGCAGCTGCAGATGGTACAGGAATTGCTGGCCGCCGGTGCCGAGGTGGATGCCGCGAATGCTGCCGATAAAACACCGCTTCACCTTGCGGCGCAGCATGGGCATAAATCCGTACTGCGTGTGTTGCTGCGGGCCGGAGCCGATGTGCACCGCCGCATGAACGATGGGCAGCAGGCTCTGCACGCGGCGGCGATGGCCGGGCATGCTGAGGCTGTGCGCCTGCTGCTGGACGCCGGGGCTGAGCGGGATGCCTGCACGGTGCATGGCTTCTGCGCGCTGCAACTGGCTGTCGGTGGCGGGCATCGTGAGGCTGTGCGTGTACTGCTGGCCGCCGGTGCCGACCCGAATGTCGCCACTTTAAATCATTTTACAGTGCTGCATCATGCAGCCGTTTTGGGGCATGCCGAGGTGGTGCTGTCTCTGCTGGATGGTGGCGCGATTCCGACAGCTCAGGATGATAAAGGGCGCACGCCGCTCACCTACGCCGTACGCAAGGCGCGTTACAGCGTGATTCCTCTGCTCACTGCTGCCAGTCCCGCGTTGGCGCAGGAGTACGCCGTGCTCAGCCGCCGTATTCTGAATCGCGGCCTGACGATGTTGGCTGTGCTGATTGCTGTGGTTGCCGGTGTCTGGTATCTGCTGGCTCGTTTTGTGTTCTGAGTCAGTGTGGTATGGGGAGGGCTGAGCGCTCTGCCGAATGTTTGTAACCGGGCAGGGGGAGAATAACCGGCTCTCCGGAGGGTGGAGCGGTGAACTCTACCCGGATGTTGCCGGGGGTATCCCAGAGGATGATGTCTACTTCCTGCAGCGGCACCGCTTTGCGGTACAGTGTTGTGCTCCACTTGTTTATCCTGAGCTCCGTTTCAGCATCCGGCAGGTGGTGGGTGTCTATGGCTGCCACCCCGGGTGCATCCCACGCTACCTCCAGCGTATCGCCGATGTCATGTGTGTGCGATGGGGTGAAGGTGAAATTAACGCCGCCAGCGCTGTGCCGGCTGATTCGGTCCGTTGGTACGCTGAGGCTGTGAGAGGTGGTTGATGTGCTGGCGTGGAGCACGAGCGTACCACTTGTACCGGGGCGGGTACGCAGGCTTCCGGCTCCGGTGACACGCAGGTCTGAACTTTCAGAACTCAGATTGTACAGGTGTATATCCTGCGAGCCCTCGGCATCCCAGCGATATTCTATGGAGCCATCTGCCTGTGCGGTAGGAAGAAAGATGCAGGTGTGCGCCTCTCCCACCAATGGCGCGGAATCTGTCGTGCAGGCTGCCGGCAGGAGGGCGGCTACGGACAAAACGTGGAATAAGGGCAGTTTTTTCATTGTTTTCATGTTGGGAATGCAGGTTGAAACTCAGCAGAGACGTTATCTCTGCCACTATAGTATACTTTTTTCTAGCTGTCGCCAATTCTAAAGTATTGCCTATGACACGTTTTCGTCGAGTCGAATTTATTCAAAATCGGCGAGAAAACGCTTGCATGCGGTGTGGGTATCTGTTACTATCCCGTGCAGGAAAAAGTGATTCTCCATTATGAAAACGTCTTTTCTACTTCCTGTACTGTTAGGCGCTTCTTCGCTGTTTGCTTCGGATTTGTCGGATGCACTGATTGGTGGTAGCTTGTGGACAAAGAGCCGCAGTGAGATTTGTTCTACCGACTTCGTGGGGCTGCGTTATATGCCGATAGATGACCACACCATCCGCCTTACGCCCAGATTGAATGTGAAATTCGATAAGAAAGAGTACGAGTCTTATCTGGATGGTAAGCAAATTAACCACAAAAAGAGAAACAAAGGCGCCGGTCTGAATGACAAGAGTGACTTGTGTATCGATGATGTTGATCTGGGGGAGACCATTGTTCGTTGGGACGAGCACATGAACACCCTGAATATGCTTGGCCTGGTGTACAGCCGTGGCGATGACGGTGAGATTACCAAGGAGGAGTTTGCAAAGCTTATCAGAAAGACAGTCAAAACGCTGGATGCTCTCGCTGTGAAGGCCGGCTGCATCAGTGAGTCCAAGGGCAAGGGTGAAGAGGAGCATGTTGGCCTCGCCGGTCTTTACAACTGGTATTGGGAGTGGGATGGCGGTGTCATGCTGCTTGAAGCTTCTGCGTCCGACATGGGCCGTGGCAACGTGCGTCCGGAGTTTATTCGTCTGAAGATGGGGCCGACTCCCGAGTCTATCGCCACCGGTGGTGCAGACAATATGACCAACAGCGCGTGGTTGTTGAAAAATGTCAAGAAGGAGGGTGCTAAGGTATATGTCGCCGGTATTCCCATGGTGGATCAGGGGCAGAAGGGGTATTGTGTAGTGGCTTCCGTTGCTCGTATCTTTGCCTATTATGGTGCAGATGCCATTGATCAGCACACGTTGGCACAATTGTGCGACACTCTGACTGTGGGTGGCACGTGCGTGGGGGAGATGGAGAGGGCACTGATGAATATGGGAAATCAGTTCCATTTTACTCCCATGTGCGTTAAGGCTTACTATGGTGAGAATAATAGTGGTATTACCTCTAACAAGCTCATGGAACTGGTGAAAATGTATGTAGACAAGGGTGTGCCTATGCTCTGGTGCGTCCCGATGCACATGCGTATGATTATCGGCTATAACACAGCTACGAATGAGGTGTACTACACGGATAGCTGGGGCCAGGGGCACGAATTTAAACCGATGAGTGCCAAGAAGGCAGCCAAGATGACTGATATGCTGCATGTGCTGATTCCCCATCAATAACCCTCACTAGGTTTCCAATGGCAATGTCTGCAAAAAACAGAGTGAAGCGTCATCGCGTGCGCGTTGTGAGGCGCAAGGGTGCCAAGCCTCGCAAGATGACTTTTGTCTGGTGCCTGATAGGCCTGATTATTTGCGGATTGCTGTTGGTTTTGATGCAGGCCGGCGAGGAAAAAACACAGCGTCCTCGTCGTGTCCTGCCCAAGCCGAAGCCTGAGAAAATTGTCATTCCGGAAGTGGTGGAGACTCCGCCTGCTCCTGCTCCGGAGCCGGAGCCTCAGCCCGAACCCGAAGAGAAGCCTGCAATCGAACCGACTGTAGCGCCTGAGCCGGTACCTGATACTACCACTCCGGATGAGCCGGAACCGGATACATCCGGTGTACCTCCCAAGCTCCCTGAGCTTCCGGAGGAAAAAGAGGAGCCGGAAAAGGGTGGTAAGAGTCGTCTGGATGCAACGGATGAACAGGGGAATAAGTATATCGACATGGCGACCGGCACTCTTCTTTTCACTGATAGTTCCGACCTCAACGATGAGAATCTGAAAATCTATCTGGATGCTGTGTACGAGGAAACACAATCAGAGCGATATGACGATGAGGCTGCGGAGCGCCCGGATGAGAATAAGAAGGTGAAGTGATTCCCTGCGGAATCTGTCCGGCCGGAACAACTTGATTTCTGCGCAGGCGTGCAATTCGCGCCTGCGCAGAATTGCTTTTTAATCCTTCGCGGATTTCGGGTCGATGGCGTCGCGCAGACCATCACCCAGGAAATTGAGCGCCAGCAGGGTGAGGCAGAAGAAGAGAGCCGGGAAGAAGAGCAGCTCGGGCGAAACCTCCATGCGGTCCGCCCCTTCCTTGATAAGCGTACCCCAGGAGGAGTTCGGCGCTTTGACGCCGAGGCCGATGAAGGAGAGCGTGGACTCTGTGAGCATGATGCCCGGTACAGCCAGCGTGGTATATACCACCACTGTGCCGAGCAGGTTCGGCGCAATGTGTCGGAAAAGGATATTCAGGTGCCCGAGGCCGAGCGATTGGGCGGCCAGAATATACTCCTGAGACTTGATTTCCAGCGTTTGCGTGCGCACAATTCGTGCCAGCGTGAGCCAGCCCAGCGAACCGATGGCGATGAAAAGCGGCACCAGTCCGAGAATCGGGGCTACAGCTTCGCGGCGCCAGCCGGTGGTTTCCACGATGTCGGCGGTAAGCTGCCGCACAGGTTCCTCGATGCTGAGAGAAAAGACGATTACCAGCACGATGAAGGGCAGCGCGAAGAGAACATCTACCGTACGCATCAGAAAGGCATCTGTCCGCCCGCCGACATAGCCGGAAATGAGACCGTATACCAGCCCGATAATCAGGGCAACCACAGTAGCTACCAGACCCACCAGCAGGGAAATGCGGCCTCCGTAGAGCACGCGGGCCAGCAGGTCGCGCCCCAGCTGGTCTGTGCCGAAGGGATGGGCAAGCGAGCAGGGGGCTGCAATATTGCCCAGATCCGTGGTGTTCGGGTTGGCGATGCAGGGGAAAAGCGGCAGCACAAAGCAGGCCAGCACCATGAGCAGCAGAAATACCAGCGAGGCCATGGCGGCGCGGTTGCGTCTGAGGCGGCGCATCGCATCCTGCCCGAGCGAGTTTCCTTGAGTGTAAGTCGTTTTTGCCATGTGTGTCCGGTTATGCTGCGCCCTGCGAGCGCAGGCGCGGGTTGAGGGCTACGAGGGCGAGGTCCACAATCAGGTTGGCACCCACGATGAGGACGCCATAGCAGAGCACAAGCCCCTGAATCAGGAAATAGTCGCGGTCTGTAGTGGCATTGACGAAGTGCAGGCCCATGCCCGGTACCTGGAAGCAGGTCTCCACCACAAAGGAGCCGGTGATGAGTGCTGCAAAGGCTGGCCCCAGGTAGGACACCGCCGGCAACAGTCCGCTGCGCAGCGCGTGTACCACCAGCTGGCGCACAGGGCCTGCACCCTTGGCTCGTGCGGTTCGCATGAAATCCTGCGAGAGCACCTCGAGCATACCGCCACGGGTGAGACGCGCCAGATATGCCGCGTTGATAAGTCCGAGCGTAAGAGCGGGCAGCACGGCGCAAAGCGGGTTATCCCACCCGGCTACACTCAGTCCCGGCACATGCATGCCAAGAGTTTTGCCCAGCAGCGGGGCGATGACGAAAGCCGGCATGCATATGCCCAGCATGGCCGTGAACATGAGCAGGGTATCCGGCCAGCGGTTTTTACAGCGTGCTGCCAGCATGCCGGCTGGAATGCCTGCCACGATGGCTATCCCCATACCCAGCACACCCAGCCAGAGGGAGACGGGGAAGGCCTCGGCTATAATATCGCTCACCTGTAATCCCTCGCGCACCAGCGAGGGCCCGAAGTCTCCCTGAGTGAGAATGTTTTTCCAGTAATTGAAGTATTGGACGAGGGGACTTTGGTCCAGCCCATAGAGGGTATTGAGCTGCTCCATGACATGCTGCGGCAGTTTACGCTCGCCCAGGAAGGGGTTGCCCGGCAGCATGCGCACGAGGAAGAAGGTAATCGTTTCCAGCACGAATACCACGAGCGCGCCCTGCGCCAGTCGCTTGAGGAGTAGCTTTATCATGGCTTCACTTGTACGGCATCGAGGGGGAAATTGTCCAGCAGGCGCGGCTGCCAGCCGCTCACGTGGCGAGCGGCGCGCAGGTAGGTGCGCTGGCTGTGGTAGAGGGGTATCACGGGGTATTCGCGGAGCATGAGTTCCTCTGCTCGCTGCAGGTGTGCGCGGCGCTCGGCTGCATCTCCCGTGGCTCGGGCTGCGGCCAGTGCGGCGTCAAATTCGGGGTTGCCCCAGCCGGTGCAGTTGTTGCCGCCACCGCTGCGCCACAGCTCCACAAAAGTGGCGGGGTCGAGGTAGTCTCCGCTCCAGGATGAGGAGGAGATGTCGTATTCCATGTTCTGCTGGGCTGCTTTGTAGGCTGTCCATTCGCAGGAGCGTATATCGACGTGGATGCCCAGCACCTTTTCCCACATGGCTTGAATCGTTTCGGCCATGACTCGCTGCACATCGCGAGAGGTGGTCATGAGCTCCAGCACAGGGAAACCTTTGCCCTGAGCATAGCCTGCTTCCGCCAGCAGTCTGCGGGCTTCGTCCTCACAGGCCTGTCGGTCTGTGGGAGTTTCGGGCGGCTGAACTTCGTAGCCGGCTCCGGGCGGCGTGAAGCTGTCGGTGGGGCTGCCCGCTCCGCGCACGACTTTGCTAACCAGTGCTTCACGGTCTATAGCAAGGTGCAGTGCCCGGCGCACCCTGGCGTCGTTGAGCGGTGGGCGTGTGGTGTTCAGCCTGTAGAAAATGGTGCAGTAGTAGGGGTCGCGGCAGAAATCCTGCGGGCTCTCGCGGGCTGCGTACGCGAGCATCTCCGGCGGCACGTTGTTGGATATGTGCAGTTTACCCCCCAGATACATGCGAGTCTCAGTGTAACCGTTTACGACGGGCAGGAAGCGAATGCCGCGGTTCTGCACCTCGTTGGCGCGCAGATACAGCGGGTTGGGACGCACGCTCAGGAAATCGTTGAAACGGTGCTTGTTCAGCACATAGGCGCCATTCCCTACCCAGTGCTCCGGACGGGTCCAGAGACTGCGGCGGTCCAGCATGCCCCCCAGGGCTTCCACTCTGTGCGCGGGAATCGGGTACCATGTGTAGTGCAGCAGCAGGCGCGGCAGGTGCGGGGTGGGGCCGGTAAGCTTCAGCTGCAAGGTGTGGGGATTCAGGGCTTTGACGCCCACTTGCTCCCAGTCGCACTTGCCTTTGTTGTATTCCTCAGCGTTGAGCAGGGGATAGAGCATTTCGGCGTATTTGCCCGCGAATTGCGGATGCAACAGGCGTTGGTACGCATACACAAAGTCCTGCGCGGTGACGGGTGTGCCATCGCTCCACTTGGCATCGGGATTCAGGTGAAATGTCCAGAGGTCTGCCTGTTCATTGTGCTCCCAGCTTTGGGCGGTGGCGGGCAGCACTTCGCCATCTGTCGTGGCCGAGGGGCGCACGAGCCCCTCCAGCAAGGTGCAGATGATTTTGCCGTCTGCCACGGCTGTGGCCTTGTGCGGGTCCTGGCTTTGCGGCTCGGAGTTGTTGCCGAGCACCAGCACGCCCGCCTCCGCAAATCTCTCTGCGGAGCTTTTCTGCTCGCCACAGCCTGTCAGCAGACAGGCCAGAGCCACCATGGCTGTTTTCAGCTTCACGGGCGCGAGTCTAGCATATCCGGCAAGTTGTTTCAAGCCCGAATGCTGTTCACATCTGCGTGGATATGTGCAGTGCTGCGGAAACGGCGGATATACTGACTTGGTAAATCAGAAATTCTCCTTGCTTGTTCGGTGGAGTTGCTGTAAAATGCGGGGCATGAGCAAGCTGGATGACCTTTTCGCTTTTCTGAGTATCCCGAGTGTGTCCGCCGTGGCCGAATATGCACCCGAGGTGGAACGTTGTGCTGATTTTCTGGTGACTAAGCTTTCCTCGCTGGGGTTTGATGCCGTGAAACATATGACGGAGATTCACCCCATCGTGGTGGCGCACAGCCCCCGCGTGGAGGGTAAGCCCACCGTGCTGATTTACGGCCACTACGATGTGATGCCTGTTGACCCGCTGGCAGAGTGGCACAGCGACCCCTTCTGCCCCGAGGTGCGCGATGGCCGCGTGTATGCCCGCGGAGCTTCGGACGACAAGGGCGAGATTATGGCTCACATCCTGGGTGTGGAGGAAATCCTGCGCAAGGATGGTGCGCTGCCGCTTAATGTCATCTTCCTGCTGGAGGGTGAGGAGGAGCGTGGCAGCACGAGCCTTTTTGAGTTCATGCAGAAGCCGGAGGCAAAGGAACTGCTCGCCTGCGATGTCATCGTGGTGAGCGATACGGGTATGGCTGCTCCGGATGTGCCGTCCCTCTCTTATGGCCTGAAGGGCCTTTGCTGCTTCGAGCTGGAGGTTTCCGCTCCGGCCATGGATCTGCATTCCGGCATATTCGGCGGTGCTGTGGGCAACCCCATCACCACGCTCTGCGAGATGGTGGCTTCCACGCACGATGCGGATAACCACGTGACAGTGGCCGGTTTCTACGATGGCGTGAGCGATATCGCCGACTGGGAGCGTGAAAGCTGGCGCCGCGTGCCCGGCATGAGCAATGCTGAGCTTGCTGAGCTTACCGGCGTGCCCGAGCTGCGCACCGAGACCGGTTACACCGGGGCAGAGTGTGTGTATGCCCGTCCCACCTTCGAGCTGAATGGTATCTCCGGTGGTTATGAGGGCGAGGGCTCCAAGACCGTCATCCCCACTCACGCTTTTGCCAAGATGAGCTGCCGCCTGGTACCCGGTCAGGACCCGGAGGATATTCTGGACAAGGTGGAGGCTCACTTCCGCAAGGTGTGCCCGCCGAGCGTACGCATGAAGTTCACCCGCCAGCACGGCGGCGAGGCTTACTTGAGCGACCCGCACTCTCCCTGGGGTAAGGCTGCTCAGCAGGCACTGGAGATGACCTTCGGCAACCCGCCCGTACTGGTGCGCGAGGGTGGTTCCATCCCCATCATTGCCGAGGTTTCCAAGGTGCTGGGCCGCGATGCCATCTTCCTGGGTATGGACCTGCCGGATGCCCGCATCCACTCCCCGAACGAGAACATGCGCGTGGAAATCTTTGAGAAGGGTATCTCCATGGCGGAGAATCTCCTGCGCCTCATGGCAAACGCCAAGTAAAACATCCCAGATACGCTCGTGCCGGCTGTCGAGATAGAGGATATCCACAAAACCTTCCCCGGTCACTGGGGAAAGGGGGGCGTGTATGCGGTGAAAGGCGTCAGCCTCAGCATACCGCAGGGTGGTGTCTATGGGCTTATCGGCCCGAATGGCTCCGGCAAGAGCACTATCATGAAGGCGCTTGTGGGCTTGCTGGCCCCGGATAGCGGCAGCTGCCGCGTGTTCGGCAAGCCCGCTACAGCGTCCTCCAACCGCCGAGAGATTGGCTTCCTGCCCGAAAATCCGTATTTCTACAAGTTCCTCACCGGTGAGGAGACGGTGCGTTTCTACGGGCGCCTCTGTGGCCTGCGGGGTGCAGAGCTGAAGGCGCGTACGCAGGAACTGCTGGAGCTTGTGGATTTGACGGAAGCTGCACACCGCCGCCTGGGGGGATATTCCAAAGGCATGCTGCAGCGTGTGGGGCTGGCGCAGGCTCTGGTGCAGCGCCCGCGTCTGCTGGTGCTGGATGAACCTACTGCCGGTGTGGACCCCATCGGTTCCCGTGCCATACGGGATATTATACTGAACCTCAAAGAGCAGGGGATGACGGTGTTCCTCTGCTCCCACCTCCTGGAGCAGGTGCAGGAAATCTGCGACCGCGTGGGCATTCTCTACCGCGGTGTCATGATTGCCGAGGGTACCATGGAAGAGCTGACGCGAGACAATACCCGCACCGAGCTCACCCTGAGCAACCCCTCCGCGGAGCTGCTGGAGCAGCTTCGCCAACTCGCAGGGGATTCCTTTATTTCCGCGGCTCCCGCCCGCAACTCTCTGGAGAGTGTTTTCCTGCGCGGCATTCGTGCTAAGCTACGCGAGCAGAAGTAAGAATGTAAAACAGATAAGTGAGCTGCGTATGAAGGAGAGTCGACATATTCTTATCACGGGAGGTGCCGGCTTCATCGGTTCTCATGTCGTCCGACTTTTCGTCAACAAGTATCCTGAGTATCGCATCGTCAACCTCGACGCGCTCACCTATGCCGGAAACCTCGCTAACCTCAAAGATATCGAGGACAAGCCGAACTACACCTTCGTGAAGGCCGACATCTGCGACTTCGAGCGGATGTGCGCCATCATGCAGGAGTACGATATCGACGGCGTTATCCATCTTGCCGCAGAGAGTCACGTGGATCGCTCCATCAAAGCCCCCTTTATTTTCGCCCGCACCAACGTGATGGGCACCCTCAGCCTGCTGCAGGCCGCTCGCCAGTACTGGAACGGCAACTGGGAAGGTAAGCGCTTCTACCACATCTCGACGGATGAGGTGTACGGCGCTCTGGAGCTGGATAAGCCCGAGGGGTCCGCCCCCTACGGCAGTGAGTTCTTCCTCGAGACCACCAAGTACAACCCGCACAGCCCCTACAGCGCCTCCAAGGCCGGCAGCGACCACTTCGTGCGAGCCTATCACGACACCTATGGCATGCCCACACTGGTGACCAACTGCTCGAACAACTACGGCCCCTACCAGTTCCCGGAGAAGCTCATCCCCCTCTTCATCAACAACATTCGCCACGGTAAGCCGCTGCCCGTCTACGGTAAGGGCGAGAACGTGCGCGACTGGCTCTACGTGGTGGACCATGCCCGCGCCATCGACGTGATTTTCCACCGGGGCAAGACCGGCGATACCTACAACATCGGCGGCTTCAACGAGTGGAAGAACATCGACATCGTGAAGGTGGTGATTAAGACTGTCGACCGCCTGCTGGGCAACCCCGAGGGCACCAGTGAGAAGCTCATCACCTACGTCACCGACCGCGCCGGCCACGACCTGCGTTACGCTATCGACTCCACCAAGCTCAAAAACGAGCTCGGCTGGGAGCCCTCACTCCAGTTCGAGGAAGGCATCGAAAAGACCGTGCGCTGGTACCTCGACAACCAGGAGTGGATGGATAACATCACCTCCGGTGAGTATGAGAAGTACTACCGGGAGATGTACAGAGGGCGGTGAGAAAAATCCACACTGCAAACCTCCTTGGGCATTGTGCTTAGGCGGTGCATTTATATTGGGTATGTTGCGTCTTTTCCCTGTTTATTAGCGCATCAGAGCTGCATTAATCGACAGGCATTTTTATCCACCCTTGGACATAGAAAGCATTTTTGCTACTCTCCATCCGACTCTTATCGTTATTCCATCGGTCAGGCATAATAATTCGTGCGGATTTATTATTATTCAACCATGCTGCCATCCAACTGAACCCGGAGTTGGAGATAATGGCGTGTTTACACTGACTCATTAGATAGAAGTCTATGCGCGGGGGTAAGCCGACTTTTTGTGATACACTATATCCTAATGCAAATTGCCACATTTGAGATCCCAGTCCCTCCATCGATATGTGTTATAACACGAGGTCTATATAAGCCGACTTTATTCAAAATATGATAAAGTTTTTGCTTATAAAAGACGCATTGAAGCACCGCTATTAGTTTTTTGTGATAATTTTAGGGTTATTAAGCTAACTTTTTGATATTCCGGGTATCATATTCCTGAAGAAACGGAATATACAACGTGGTAAAATAGGGGCAAGTATCAGCAGTACTTTTTCATCTGCTACAGGCCAAGCTTTTCGGACATAGAACAAAATATCTGATGTCGAGCCGTGGCGTTTTGCTTGCAAAATCCGCTTCCACGCATATTGCTTGCGTATGTCACAGATCATTTTTTCTCCTGCGTTCATGCGCGATAAAGTGCTTATTACTACGTCTTCTGTCGTATCTTCGTAATCTATTATGTCTGCAAAGCTTTTTTGGCTTCGGGAATGACTATTATCTCGAATCAAGTAGTAACCTAGTACATCCGGCATTTGCCAGCAGGGGAACTTTTTTGCAAGGGGGAGTAACATTTGTATATTTTGACCACCTTTTCGCGAGACGTATATGTCATGTTCCGGGTTGACCGTGTTGAAGAACGACATACGCACCATGTACGCTAGAGGTGCAAACCAGGTTTTTATATCTCGAGCTTTTTCGAAAAAGTTTTCAATATGTTGAGCTTTTTCGATACCTGTCTCATACAGGCCAAGAGAATTCTTTGTTTTGTCACAGATTTTTTCAATATTACTCCGAACAATGCCTACCTCCGGATGCTCTTGCAGAAAAAGAACTCGTTTTTCGATAGAATCCGGAGTCAACCAATCGTCCGGATCCGGCCAAGTCAAAAACTCACCACTAACGCGTTTAATTCCGGTGTTGATAGCCGCCGCTTGGCCTCCGTTTTCTTGTTTGACATATACCACGGAGTACGCTTCTTTTTCCAAGAGCGGAATGTACTCTTGTATCAATCTTTCTGTATCATCTGTCGAGCCATCGTTTACGAAAACAACCTCAAGATTTTTATATGTTTGAGCTAAGAGCGAGTTCAGAAAACGCTCAATGTATTTCGCTACATTATAACATGGTACAACTATGCTGACGAGATTTTTGTTCATTTTTCGATTGACTTTTGAGTTAATTTACAGAAAAGTTTGTATATGCCGCTCCTATAGCTTATATGCACGAATCCTAAATCAAAAGCGTACATAAGCTTGCTATAGATTTTTTTTAGTGAAACGGTTTTCAATAAACTAAGAAACATATCACGGTCTTTTGGCGGTGTATGTTCTTTGTTTAGAATGTACGTGGTAGGTTGTCCTTTATATATGTTACTGAAATGCTCTTGTTTGAGGACAGCTAAATCTCCAAGCGTTTGAAGAAAAGATTTGCCTTTTTCAGTGTTAGCAAGAATAGAGGAAATGCCTCTGTTGATTGGCCACTCAGGCTCTTTGTGTTGAACGCCCCAATAATCACCCAGAGAAATATCCGCAACTCTAGGCAAGCATCGGAATTTGCAATTATAGCATGCTTTGTTCAGCACTTTATCGGCGAGAAAAGTTCGCATAAAAAAGTCTTTTTTTATTGGGCTTAGTATGCTCGTTCCGTCTGTGAAAAGGGTTCGCACATGGTAATTTTCCCATCCTATTACTTTGTCTCTAAAAGAAATATATTTTATTGTTTTTCCGGTTGTTTTCTCTGCTTCCTTCACATATTTTTCCAGAAGCAGGTGGGAGGGTACGCCATGGCACAGAATATCGACTGTTATCAAGTTAGGATATTCTGTTTTTCCCAAAAATTGGAGAAGAGCATGTATTTGACAACTTGTGCCGGAAAACAAAACTTTCCTTCCGGTTTGGAGTTCTTTCTTTGCGAGTCGATAAACTCCGTCTGTGAGAGCCTGCGTGTATTTAGAACTGCGCATGAAAGACAGTTCTTCAGGAGTTTCTGCTTTATCGAATGCAGCAGTCATTTTATCCCGCCATACCACACCGAATACGCAGCCCCCATCTTTGAATACAGACTCGGCAAGTGCTGTGAACAAACCACCGCTAGAACTTAGCTTTTGCTTATCTGCATCGCAGTTCCACCCTGCGTATGAAATAACGTCATCCATATCATTTGGGACGGGCGCAGATGGCGAGAGTGCCGGGCATTTTTTTGCACATAATCCACAGTTGATACATGAATTAGGGTCGACTGTTGGCACAAGAAATCCATCTGTATTCCAATGCATGGAAATGGCATTGCGTGAGCAGATATTACTACACAATCCACAGCCTGTGCAATTATCCGGAGCTGTGATAGCCTTATACATGTTGAAGTAAATTACTACGAATAAATTGGTTAGCTGCTTTACGCTCTTGACAGTGAACCTTATTCACATACTCCCAATCAATCGGCGTTTCGAGCACTTGTTGTATGGAGTCGTGGGAAATGTTGCTGACGATACGGTGCCGGAGTCCGTAGGTGGAAAGCAGGGATTCAAAGCGGGTGGCTCCGCGCCCCTTGTTACCAAGGCATACAAAAGGTTTGTTGAAAATGATGGCAAAGACGCAGCCGTGGAATGAATCTGTAACGAGATATTCGGAATCACGTATCAACTTAAGCCACTGAGCTACACTAATGGGGAATCGATCTCGGCTTTTGTGTGCTTGTGTGGTAGCTCGCAAGGGCTGGATAGCAAGCTTACTATCTGTGGCTACGGCAGAAATGGTCTTTGTGATGGCGGGGGCGGCATCTAGTATATAGGTGGCGATGTAATTTTCTTCCGGAGACCACGTTGTTTCGGCATCAATTAGCAAATTGTAATCCTCTGTATGCAATAATAGCGTGGGGTCAGCCACGCGGCAAGCTTCAATATCGAAGAGTTGTTTGCACATGGAAATGGCCGAGGTCTCGCGGACAGAGACTGCTCGGAAGTCATGTAGTAGCTTGCCGCAGATACGGGCTTCCTCATCTGTGCCTTCCCATGTGTCTTTTCCGAAAGAAGCTGCGTAGGAAATGCTGGCATTTCGGATTTTCTCCGGAGCAAAGTCTAGGAAAAAATAGGGAAAAGATTTCATCGCTTTAGCAGACTCGCCTCTCCATACTTGGTCACTACCTACTACAATAGCCTCTATACCATACTCTTCCAGCTGGGTTGTCGGGGTATTACCAAGGCTTAAATGGGGGACATATTTCCTTTCGAAATCTTGACCTAATTCTATCTGGAGAAGTTGGGGCATTTTGAACCGGCAGAGAGCCGGATGCAATTTCAAGAGAAAACTGCGGAAGCGCTCTTTAGCGCGCTTAAAGGGATTGTGCAGAATTTTGCGGTAGCTGCGTGGCTCGTAGGAAAGGTTGTAGGCATCGTGTCCGCATTCTCGCAGGTATTTTACCAGAGCATAAGCCTGAAGCATGCCACCGTAATTGCCATAGAGAGGGTGTGTTAATATGCCGAGTTTCATGGTAGCAGTTTACTTTTTGAGTTTTTTTCTAAAGTTTTTAATGTAATAAGACAGAGGCGGCTTTAGGTTCCCCCTGAGTATAGACCTGAGCCTGGTAGCACGTTTGGTCGGGAGCACACTCAAGCTCTCTTCCTGAATGCCGCAGTATAGCGCAGCGTCTCTGAGTTTTGAGAGGTTTGCAGAAATGGTTTGCCTTGTAGAGAGCGCGTACAGTCTCTGCATGGTGTGAGCTGCGAACAGAACAAGAAAATCTGAACTTTCTTTGGGGTACCCGAGATTTTGATATACTCCACCGAGCCATTTCAGAGCTTGAGGCATATCTGCAACTAGTTGACTTGCTCTGTCCGTTGCAGAACCGGGAGTCTCATGGATGATGTAGCCACATTCTGAGGATATAACCAGTTTGCGAATCGCAGGATAGACCGCATAATGGAATGCTGTATCTTCCCCGTAGCGAACACCGGGCGGGAATTGGGCTATTCCGGCTCTTGAATCCAAAACCTCTCGTTTGTATAAATGGCTGCATACGCCGGCCGGTAGGGAGGCGAGCAGGGGGGGAGAGGGCATATTGTGAACTACACCATCGTAACGCTTAGGCTGTAGTTCCTCATTGGGCAAAACTGTAGAATACCCGCAGACGACCAGATCTGCCCTGTTTGCTTCTGCTTCTTGAAGAAGATTAGAAAAATAATCAGCAGTTACTTCATCATCCGCATCAACAAATATTACATACTCGCCGGAGCATGCCTTCAACGCTGTGTTGCGAGCGGTACTGACCCCTTGATTCTCTTGCTCTATCACTATGAAACGAGCATCTTCAAGTGCAACCTTCTGCAAAATTGCGCCGGATTTATCCTTCGAACCATCATTTACGCAAAGTATTTCCAAGGACTCTTCCGTGCTGTGGCGGAGGCAGGCTAACGTACGCTCCAGCGTTTCTTCCGCATTATATACCGGCAAGATAACACTGAGGCGTGGTGGATCGGCAGCACTGCATTGCATGTCTGTCATCGATACTTATACTATCATATTCCAAGCTCGATGTACAGAAAAAAACTAAGTGTTTTCGCCCTTTTCGTGCGCTCTCAAATTTCCCTATCCGACGGCGATTAGTACAGGGCATGGGTGGCTCTATCGTTCTACTTTACGCAGTCACGTATGGCCTTGGCGCAGTCGTGTATGAGTCTCGGGCCGTTGTAGATGAAGCCGCTGTAGAGCTGTACCAGGCTGGCACCGAGTTGAATCTTCCTGGCTGCATCGTCCGCAGACATGATGCCGCCCACGCCGATGATGGGGATGCGCCCTTTGAGATCCTTGGCGAAGGCTTCCAGCGTTTCGTTGGCTCGGTTGTAGAGGGGGGCTCCGGAGAGACCGCCGCTTTCCTTGGCCGCGGGGTGGTTCTCCACGCCGTTGCGAGTGGTGGTGGTGTTGGAGCAGATGAGACCGTCCAGCTGGCTGTCCAGGAACACACGGGAGAGCTCGTGAATCTGGGTCTCGTCCATATCCGGGGAAACCTTCATGACGATGGGGACGTAGCGCCCTGTGTCATTGGTCAGGTTGGCCTGCTCGCTCTTGAGGCATGCCAGCAGATCTGCAGCGGGGGCAGCTTTTGCCAGGTTGCAGAGGTTCGGCACGTTGGGGCAGGAGAAGTTGATGGCGATATAGTCTGCCACACCCCAGGCGGCGCGCATGCATGCGAGGTAGTCCATACGGGCTTCCTCGTTCGGCGTGACTCGGTTCTTGCTGATGTTGACGCCCAGCACACCGTTGAAACGCTTGATTTTCTCAATGTTTTCGATACCCTTGTCAATGCCGGGGTTGTTGATACCCATGTGGTTGATGATGGCGCGCTCGCGGATGCAGCGGAAAAGGCGGGGTTTGGGATTGCCGGGCTGGGGGCGGGGGGTCAGTGTGCCGACCTCCACAAAGCCGAAACCGAGGCGGCCGAAGGCCTCCACTGTGGAGGCTTCTTTGTCCATGCCGGCGGCAAGACCCACGCGGTTGGGGAATTGGAGCCCCATGACGGTAACAGGGTCGCTGATGGTGCGCGGAGCAATGGTGCCCAGCAGGCGGAGTTTGTCTGCCATGCGCAGGCCGGAGAGGGTCAGCTCGTGTGCCGTTTCGGGGTCGAGGCTGAAGAGGAAACGTTTGCCGATGTTGTAGATGAGCGGATTCACGGTGTGGATAGCAACCGTGGCAGAAGAGTTGCTCTGCTGCCACGGCTACCTGTATGTTTGTTAGATGGTGAAGGTTGCGTTATAGTTTTCTTTAAACCACTGGGCGAAGAGCGGAACTGCTTCCTCGTAGTCCCAGACCGGGGAGTAGGCGAGGTCTGTCTCCAGTTTCTCCGTATCAGCATAGAGCTCTGCGTGCTCGCCCACGGTGAAGGGGTCGGTAGGCGTTTTCTCGATGACGGCAGAGCGTCCGAGCGCACTTTCCATGCACTGGATGAAGGAGATGAAGGGCACCGGTGTGGAGCGGCCCACATTGTACAGAGCATAGGGGACACCCTGGGCGGAAGAGGGCGGTGAGTTAAGGGCGAACATCATGCCGTCCACCACGTCTTCCACATAGGTGAAATCGCGCACGAGGTGGCCATTGTTGATGAGAGGGATGGGTGACCCCTCCATGATATCGCGAGCAATGAGCATGGGAACGGCATTCGGGCGGCACCAGGAGCCGTATACGGTAAAGAGGCGGAAAATGGTGACCGGCAGCTTGTAGGCGTGCGCATAGGTGTAGCAGAGCAGCTCAGAGGAGCGCTTGGAGGCTGCGTACGTGCTGATGGGGGTGTCAACATGGTCCTCCTCCTTCATGGGTGCCTGCGAGAGAACGCCGTGTACCACGGAGCTGGAGGAGTAGAAGACGTGTTTTACACCGGTGAGGCGTGCTGCTTCCAGCACGTTGAGTGTGCCTATGGTGTTTACCTCGCAGAAGGGAACCGGGTACTGGACGGAAACTGACGAGCCTACCAGAGCAGCCAGGTGGATGATGCTGTCGAATTTGTGCTCGTGACACAGGGAAATGAGGCCTCGGCGATCCAGGATATCCATCTTCACGAAATCGAGCACGGCGAGCGTGCTGCGCACAGGAACATCATCTGCAATAGAGTCCGGGTTAATGCCCAGCAGAGAGAGACGGGCGAGCTTAAGCTGCACAGTTTCCGGCTCGCAGATGTTGTCGATACCCACAATGCTGTGGCCATCGTTTATCAGGCGGTTGATGACATGGTAGCCGATGAAACCTGCGGCACCTGTGACGAGGATTTTCATGATAGTATAATAAGGAGAGGTGTGAGAGCGTTTCCCGCTGTTCGCAGGAACAAGAATTATTCTATCTTATTTTTCTGCAAATGCAATCTTTTTTTTTGAAAATGATATGTTAAGTGTTATCTAACAGCATCACCCTGCAGGATACAGAGCCTGCAGGGCGATGCGGAATAAGATTGAATGGTTAAAAATGTCTCAGGCGAGGGTGGCTCGGTGAGCATGGTGAGTGATTTCAGCCTCCCGCTTGACGCGTACCTGGAGATCTGCCAGTGCATTCATGTAGTAGATATAGGCGTCGAATGGGGAGGGGTAGGGGGTGAAGCCGTTGCTCTTCTCCATGTAGTGGAAGTGGTCTGCGCTCTGCAGCTTCCGCCACACGTGAATCATATCGCGGTCTTCACTGGCCTTTACCGGTGTTTCCAGGGCGTAAATCTTCTTAAGCGCTTCCTGCTGCATGACATTGCCGTTCCAGTGTGTGGTGGTACCGAATGTGGAGCAGCTCACCGGGTCCGGCACATCCAGCGTGCCGGTGGAATCGAAGGTGCGCACGCATTCTGTAGGTGTCATGAAGTTATTGCCGGCGAAGAGGGCAGCCATAATCATGCTGCGCCAGAACTCGAACACACCGGTCGTGTCGGGTTGGCGTTCGCCCAGCGTCTCGTAGTCCATGGAGAGGTTGACCACTTGTCCCTGCTGCTTGCTGAGCCAGTCTGCAAACGTGTAGGGAGAGAGGGGGTACTCGCTCCAGCTGGGGTCTACGCGGCGATTTGCCAGGTCGTTGGACAGGTGGCGGTTGCGCACGAGCGTCTTGGTCTTGGCGATAAGCGGGGCGCACTGCAACTCGTTGGGGTGGAGATTCCTCATCATGCGGCTGCTGCCGTCTGCCATGATGCCCTCGAAGCCCATGTCGTATGCCTGAGCGGCGATGGCGTTGGAGTAGAGCATGCCGGTATTCCACAGCACGGTGGGGCGGCTGCCGAAGAGCTCCTCGATGAGGTCCATGTGCTCGTTGACCTGCTCTGCAAACTCTCCCGTGGAGTACAGGGAGGCCAGAGAGGCATAGTAGGGCATGGCCAGGAACTCCACGCAGCCGGTTTCCGCCAGCTCCCGGAAGGAGGTGATGAGGTCCGGGCGGTGGTATTTGGCCTGTTCCAGAATAACGCCGGAAATGGCCAGCGAGAAACGAAACTTACCGTCGGAAAGCTCGATGAGTTGCTTCATGAGCCGGTTTGCCGGCAGGTAGCAGCGCTCTGCTACCTCACTGAGCACGCGACCATTCAGGTGGTCATCCTCATAGAAGGCATGCTCGCCTATCTTGAAGAAGTCGTAGGGGATGAGGCGGTTCGGCTGGTGAGCGTGAAATGTAAGGGAGATATTCATGTTACCGTTCAATGGTCTTGGGGTTCTGTTACCAACCGAGTACATGGTGGTAGACGCGCAGCATCTTATCTGCTGCTGTCTCCCAGTTGGAGTTCTTGATATCCTGTGCGCTCTGTTCAGCTACTTTCTTGTACAGCTCTTCGTCCGTGATGAGGTTCACAATGTGTTGCGCCATCATGTTCACATCCCAGAAATCTGCCTTCAGAGCACCCTTCATTACTTCTGCCACGCCGCTCTGCTTGGAGATAACAGCCGGTATGTTGAACTGGGCTGCTTCCAGCGCAGAGAGGCCGAAGGGTTCGGAAACGGAGGGCATGCAGTAAACATCTGTCATGCTCAGCAATTCGTTGACCTTCTGCTTGTTGAGGAAGCCGGTGAAGTGGAACTTGTCGCCCACGCCGTGGAAGGCACCGGTTTCAATCAGCTGGCGCAGTTTCTCGCCGGTGCCGGCCATCACGAAGCGTACATTGTCTGTCTTTTCCAGAACTTTAGCTGCAATTTGCAGGAAGAACTCCGGGCCTTTCTGTGCGGTGAGGCGCCCGAGGAAGAGTACGAGCTTCTCCGGGAACTTCTTGCGGGTGTGGAATACATGCACCGGGTCGGCTCCGTTGTGTACGGGGAAAATCTTGGCCGGGTCGATGCCGTAGTGGCCGGCAGCTACCGTACCGGTGTATTTGGACACGGGGATGACGGCATCTGCCTGTTCCATGCCATACTTCTCGATATCGTAAATCCAGCCGCGGGCTTCTGCGCCGGCGCGGTCGAACTGAGAGGCATGCAGGTGTACCACAAGCGGTTTTCCGGTGGCTTTCTTCACTTCAACGCCGGCCAGGTAGGTCATCCAGTCGTGCGCGTGCACCACATCAAAATCATAGCTGCGAGCCATTACTGCACAGATTTTGGAGAACTCTATTACCTTGCGAGCCAGGTCGCCGGCATAAAGGTCTTCCTTGCCGGTAAAGAGAGCTAAATCCGCCTTGTGTACTTTGCTGAAGAGCAGCTTGCCTTCTTTGGTGAAAATAATGTTGCCCGGTGTACCCTCCTCGCAGGCATAGGGATCCAGGTTTACGGGGGCTTTGCCCACTACGGAGAAACTCTCGTAGGTATAACCCTCTTCCAGGGTTTCCATCTCGTGATACTCCAGGTTGTTAATGCCCGTGAGGCCGAACCCATCGTACGTTGCACCGGGTTTTGCCTTGGGTACAATGACAGACAGGTCCACCTTCTTCGACAGTGCCTTGGAGATGCCCATGCAGGCTACCCCCAGGCCACCGTTTATCAGCGGAGGGAACTCCCAGCCCAATTTCAGCACTTTAATTTTTCTCATATTTCCTCTTGTTTCGTTGGTTACCTGTTGCCGCCGGACTCTTTGTCCCAGCGTCTGCCCTATTAGACACTTTTTTATACGCTTTGTCCAGCCTAAAATCCGTGTTATCTCTTATTTCCTGCTGTAAAACTATGTTTTTCAGTGCGCAGGAGTATGACTAACGAAATTCAGCCGGGTAGTTGGGGCAAAAATGCTTCAGTTTTCGCGATTCGCCTTGCGGATATCCTGCAGGGCCTCGATAAAGTCATCGAGAATTTCGGCGGGCACCATGATGCGATCCCTGTTCGAGCTTACTTTTTCGGTAATACGCACCACGCGGCCTCTGGCATTGCTCTTGAGGTCAATGAAGAAAGTCTTGCGATCTGCGATGATTTTTTCTGTGCAAATGATATCGTCGTCCACTGTTGTAAGAGGGGAGTGAGGTTGTACACTCCACGAAAGTATACTATAACAGGAAACGAGTATGAGTCAACAAAGAAATGGTGGGAAGGGGACTTTTTGGGATGTTTTTTTCAATTGACGCGGCAAACCTCGCAGGAGACGGCAAATTTGGCTTGATTTCTGCGAGTGGACAAGGCATACTATGGGTGAGCCCGACATGGTACGCATATACACACAGTCTGCGCAGGGGATAACTCGCACGGTTGGTCTGGAAGAGCAGAGCAACTGCCGGGAGGGTATATTCTGGATAGACCTGCTCACCCCCACGGCGGAGGAGCTTGCCTTTGCGGAGCAGATGTGCTCCATCGAAATGCCCACCAAGGATGAGATGCGAGAGATTGAGTCTACCTCGCGTCTGTACTGCGAAGACGGAGCGCGATTCATGACGACAACCGTGCTCTCCCGTGTGGAGACGGACGAGCCGATGATTGCGGAAATCACCTTCATCCTGAAGGAGCGCGTGCTTATTACCATCCGCCACACAGACTCATACTCCTTCCGTGTGTTCTCCCACCAGCTGCTGCGCCGGCAGGATACCAACCGCGACCTGGTGTTTATCGGACTGCTGGAGACGCTGGTGGATCGCCAGGCTGACGTGCTGGAGCGATTCGGTGCAGATTTGGATGCGCTATCCAAAAAGGTGTTCGGTACACACAAACGCCGCAAGGAAAAAGAGGATTCTCCGGACACGGATGACCTGCGTGACGCCTTGGAAGAGCTGGGCCGCGTGGGTGACCTCATCACTCGCCAGCGTGATGCTCTGGTGAACCTGCTGCGCATGATTACCTTTGCCGGCAACGAGGACTCATGCAACAGCGCGCACGATAGCTTGTATGTGCCGCTGCGACCCGTGTCGCGAGACGTGAACTCCCTGGCGGAATATGCGTCTTTCCTCTCCAACAAGATTAACTTCATGCTTGATGCCGTGCTGGGGCTCATCAATATCGAGCAGAACGACATCGTGAAGGTGTTCACTATCATGAGTGTGGTATTCATGCCGCCTACGTTGATAGCCAGCATATTCGGCATGAATTTCAAGTTTATGCCCTTCCTGCAGGAAGAGTGGGGAACCTGGGTGTCGCTTATCATGATGGTGGCGGCCGGTGTGCTCCCCCTTGTCATTTTCAAACTTAAACGCTATATCTGAATAGTCCCATGATCAGCACACGTACGGTTATCAAACCCGAAGAGGAAATCCGCAAGGCCGACATTCTTATCGAGGCTCTGCCTTACATGCAGTCATACCGCGATAAGACAATCCTCATTAAATTCGGCGGTTCTGCTATGGATGACCCCGAACTGGTGAAGTCGCTCATGCGTGATATTGTGGTGATGGAGGCCATGGGGCTCAACCCTGTTGTGGTGCATGGCGGCGGTAAGGCGATTTCCAAGGCTATGGCCGATGCCGGTCTGGAGGCTCGCTTTGTCAACGGTCTGCGTGTAACGACCCCCGAGGCAATTGATATTGTAGAGCGTACGCTTTCCGGTACCATCAATCCCGGTCTGGTGGAAATGATGCGCTCTGCCGGTGGTAAGGCTGTGGGTATTCCCGGCACCAATGTGTTCGTGGGCGAAAAGCTCATGGAGAAGGATGCGGAGGGGAACCCTGTTGACATCGGAATGGTGGGGCGTGTGATCGGCAGCCAGCTGCGCCGTGTGGAGGAGGCTCTCTCCCTGCAGCTTACGCCTGTTATCTCGCCTCTGGCTCGTGAGCTGGGTACCAACCAGTCCCTCAATGTGAATGCTGACCTGGCGGCAGCTGCTCTGGCCTGTGAGCTCAAGCCTGTGAAGCTGGTCTATATTTCCGACGTGCCCGGTCTTATGCTCGACCCCAAGGATCCCTCCACCATTATTAAGAGTATTGACCGTAAGGAGGCCTTCCAGCTTATCGATGAGGGCGTTATCTCCGGTGGCATGATTCCCAAGGTGAAGAGCGCGGTGGATGCTCTGAACGCCGGTGTGCGTAAAGTGCACTTTGTGGATGGGCGTCTGCGCCATACCCTCCTGCTGGAGATTTTCACCCCGGAGGGTATCGGCACCGAGATTGTGCGCGAGCAGCGCTGATTCCTGGCAGATAATTATGACTCCTCCGCGCTCCATCGCTTTGCTGGCCGGTGTGCGCAACAGCGGCAACCGAGAGCTCCTGGCTGCTTTGCGCGAGGCGCTTTGTGCAGCCGGCGTGGATGCGTATGAGTACGACCGCGATTCCACCGAGGTGGCCGATATACTGCTCTGCCTCGGGGGGGATGGCACCATGCTTTCTGCTGCCACGCGGGCTGCCAGAGCCGGCATGATACTCGGCGGTATCAACACCGGCCACCTGGGCTTCCTGAGTGCCTGCGGTCGCCGGGATTTGGATTCCCTGGTCGCTGCACTGGTGGAGGGGAACTTTCTCGTGGAGGAACGTGCTATGCTGCAGGCCAGCCAGACCGGCCTCGAAGAGTGCTACCCGCACCCACTGCTGGCACTCAATGAGGTATGCCTCATGCGAGCTCGCACAGGTAAGATGATTGATGTGGATGTGGAGTTGGATGGCTGCCTGCTGAACCGCTACCATGCAGATGGTGTGTTGGTGGCGACTCCTACCGGCTCCACGGCTTATTCCCTGTCTGCCGGTGGCCCGCTGATGTGGCCGAATGCCGGCGTTATCAGCCTGACTCCCATTTGTCCGCACAGCCTGACCAGTCGCCCCGTGGTGGTGCCGGACAGCACGGAGATAACCCTGCGTCCCCGTGCGCGTCGCGGGCGTATAGAAGAATCCATCATTTACTCGGTGGATGGCCGCTCAGCCCACACTATCAGCGTGAACGATACGCTCAATATTCGCCGTGCGGATGTGAATCTCCGCCTCCTGGCACTGCCGGGCAACGACTACGCTGCCCGCCTGCGTGCCAAGCTGGGCTGGTGATATCTCTTCCTCATTTAAGCCGGCAAACATCTGCTACCTTCAGTTACCTGTCTCATGCAAAAAATAATGGAGATGTTGCGGCGTATTTATGCGGGGCGTATGGGGCGCGGTGCCATGCTTCGCCCGGTGCTGCTGCGTAGTTTCTGGGTGCTGCTGCTCGGTGTGTTAGCATTTTATCTGCTTTACCGGGATTCCTCGGTGCTGTCTCCGGAAAAGAAGGAGTTTATTCTTGCCGGCAACACAGAGGCAGCTCTTGCTGTTCAACGGGCCATGGAGCTTATCAACCTCCTCAATGGTGTGCTGCTTGGCGGGGTGTTGTATATGGGGTATATTATCTGGCTGGTGGTATGTTCCCCGCTTTTTGTGCGCCGTTTCCGGGATGCCGACCTGAATCCGAAAATCTACAGCATCTTTTTTGCTCTCTTTGCGTTGAGTGGCATGCTTATTGATTTTTCCGGGCTGCGCGCCCTACCGTATGAAGAAGCATTTGCTCAGGTGGTGCGCAGCCTGATGATAGAAATCGGCAGCATCATCTTCACTCTGCTCATACTGGTAGCGTTTGCCCTCCGCCCCGGTAAATAAGATAAGAATAATTTTCGGGTTTGTATTTCAAAAATGCCGTTCGGGTTCTGTAAGCCAGATTCTGTCCACCCTTTCGGGCTGTGTGGCCATTTTTCTTACGAGCTTGTGACCCGTACCCCGCGTTTATAGCGAGGTGCAACTATTACCCGGGGATACAGCGAGCAGGCGGCTCTTCCCCTGTTTGTCTTGCATCGCGCGGGGTTTACCATGCCTCCGTTGTTACCTTCGGAGCGGTGGGCTCTTACCCCACCTTTTCACCCTTACCCTTGCGGGCGGTTTGTTTTCTGTGGCACTTTCCGTCCTCCCGGTCTTGGCTCCGGGAGTCTCTCCCTTTCGGAAGACGCGCTGCCTTGAGATGTCCGGACTTTCCTCTACACAGCGGAGCTGCACAGCGACCACCCGAACCCGAACGGCGCAGCTAATCTACAATGCAAACGCTTATTTTGCAAGCGTAAAATGCGTTCCTGCTTGCAAAATCCGCAAAATAAGAGTATAGTGAGCACAGACATGAAGCGAAAAAAGGTAGTTATACTTGGTTCGACCGGCAGCATCGGCACCAGCGCGCTGAAGGTGGCGCGCGATATTCCCGAGCGTATGGAGGTGGTTGGGCTGGCTGCTCACAGCAGTGTGGATGCTCTGGTGGCTCAGGTTCTGGAGTTCGGTGTGCGGGACGTTTGCATATACGATTCGACTAAGGCTGCTGAGTTACAGCGTCGTTTGCCTGCCGGTACTCGCGTGCTTACGGGGCTGGATGGTTTGTGTGAGTTGGCCTCTCTGGAGGGGGCTGACATGGTGCTGGTCTCCATCATTGGTACGGCAGGTCTGAAACCCACGCTGTGTGCCATTGAGGCCGGCAAGGACCTGGCGATTGCCTCGAAGGAAATTCTGGTGATGGCCGGTGAGGTGGTGATGAATCGCGCCGCAGCAAAGGGTATTAACGTGCTGCCTGTGGACAGCGAGCACAATGCCATTTACCAGTGCCTGCAGGGGCACAAGGGCGGGGCAGACCAGGTGAGCCGCCTCATTCTCACGGCAAGTGGCGGCCCGTTCCGCACTACGCCGCGCGAGAAGCTTGCGGAGGTTACTCTGGAGCAGGCTCTCAACCACCCCACCTGGAAGATGGGGCGTAAGATTACCATCGACTCTGCGACACTGTTCAACAAGGGCCTGGAGATGATTGAGGCCCGCTGGCTTTTCGGCATTCCTATGGAACGGGTGGATGTGATTGTGCACCCGCAGAGCATTGTGCATTCTCTGGTGGAGTATCAGGATGGCTCCATCCTGGCCCAGCTGAGCAGCAGCGATATGTGTTTCCCCATTCAGTATGCCGTCACCTGGCCGGACCGCACTCTCAACAGCCTGAAGAAGCTTGACCTCGCGCAGATCGCGTCTCTGAAGTTTGAGGCTCCCCGCTGGGATGATTTCCCTGCGCTAAACTTAGCTCGTCAATCCGGGCTTGTGGGTGGTACGATGCCCGCCATGTACAACGCTGCCAATGAACAGGCCGTGCAGGCTTTTGTGGATGGTAAGCTCAGCTTCACGGGGATATGGGAAACCGTGGAAAAAGTGCTTTCCAATGCCCGCCCGCGTGATTACAAGGGCCAGCTGGATATGATTCTGGAGGACGATGCCTGGGCTCGCGAAGAAGCGAACCGCCTGATTGGCTGAGGCCCGGTTTCCATTTGTTGAAAAAAGCGGGATTTCGCGCTTGGTGCGTGAAATCCCGTTTATTTTGTGCAGAAATTGTGGTGAGATGCTTAATCTTCTTCCTTCTCGCGAGCGGCTTTCTTTTCTGCCTTCTTAATATCGCGGACGAACTTTTTCCAGTTGGAGGCCAGGAAATCAGCTACCTGGCTGCCATTTGCTTCGCCGAGCTTGTTGCCATCTGCATCCACTGCTACCATGCAGGGCAGTGTGCGGCCACCGGTGAAGGGGAACGGTACGTTGCCCATATCGGAGGGAGCGACGATGGGGAACTTCATTTTGGACTTCTTGGCCCAGCTTGCGGCTGTTTTCTCATCTCTGTCGATATTGAGCATCACCAGTTCAGCGCCTTTACCTTTCATCTTTTTGTAGGTCGCTACAATAGCCGGTGCTTCAGCCACGCAAATACCGCAGGTAGAGCGAGACTGATAGATGAAGTAGACCTTGGCGTCCTCTTTGGGGCGAACTTTAGTGACGTATTTGCAGCCTTTCAACGCCGCAGGAATGGTGGCAAGTTGCTCTTCTGCCTGTTCTTCCGCAGTGTCTGTATCGGCGTAGGTGCAGGGGAGAACAGCAGCGCCCAGCAGGGCTGCAAATGTGAGTATTTGAAGCAGGTATTTCATGTTTGCATGGGGAAAGTTAAAAGCCCGCAGCTGCACGTGGCTGCTGCGGGCTTGTGTTGGAGTTGTTATGCCTTGCTGGCAAAGGTGTCTGCGCAGGGGCAGGCTCCCAGTGTCCAGGTGGCCTTGCCGCTCTCGGCAATGTGCACGAGGGCGTGGTAGGTGTCCTCGACATCGGCGCCCACACCGGCGGCGATCTGCTCTGCCGTGGCGGGGGTGCTGCTCAGAGCGGCTTCAGCGCTGGCCAGAAGCTTGAGGAATACATTGGCGGCAAGCTTGCCTGCCTGTACGCCCGGCTGGTGGTAGGCGTTGATGTGGATGAGGCTGGCGTAGAAGCTCACAGCACGCTCGAACAGGGCGATAAGCATGCCGAGCGTGTAGGCGTTCACCGTGGGGATGGAGATGGTGATGCTCTGGCGACCACTCTCGCTCAGTGCCTTGCGGGTGCCACGCAGGAAGCCCTGCAGGTAGTCGCCGGCGGTGAAGCTGTCCTCCACCTTCACGGTGTCGGTCGGAGCCTGGCGCACCTCGATGAAGGTCACGAAGAAGTTGTTGAGGCCATCGCGCAACTGCTGCACATAGGCGTGCTGGTCGGTGGAGCCCTTGTTGCCGTACACGGAGATACCCTGGTTCACAGTCTTGCCGTCCAGGTCCAGCTCCTTACCGAGGGACTCCATGATGAGCTGCTGCAGGTACTTGGAGAAGAGCACGAGGCTGTCCTTGTAGGGGAGCACCACCATATCCTTCTTGCCCTTGCCCTCGCCGGCTGCGTACCAGGCCAGGGCGAGTTTCATGGAAGCATTGGTGGCTGTGTCGGCCACGCGGGTGTGGGCATCCATGTCGGCAGCGCCCTTGAGCAGCATGTCCACGTCTACACCCTGCAGAGCGGCGGGTACAAGACCTACCACGGAGGTCTCAGAGGTACGGCCGCCAACCCAGTCCTCCATGGGGAAGCGCTTCACCCAGCCCTCTGCCACGGCTACTTTGTCCAGCGTGGAGTCCACACCGGTCACAGCCACAGCCTGAGCGGCAAAGTTCAGCCCCTTGTCGGCGAAGTAGGCCTGAGCGCAGACCATGCCGTTGCGGGTTTCGGGAGTGCCACCGGATTTGGAGATAACCACGGCCAGCGTCTCAGTGAGGGGCAGCGTGTCGAGCACCTTGTACATGCCATCCGGGTCCGTGTTGTCCAGGAATGCCATGTTCAGGCCGTTGGCGGGCAGGGCGTCAGCCACAAGCTCAGGGCCGAGGGCAGAGCCACCGATACCGATGACGAGGCAGGTGCTGTACTTCTTGCCGTTGGGGGCAAGGATTTTGCCGCTCAGCACGTCTGCGGCGAAAGCCTTGAGGTCGGCCAGCGGACCATCAATCTTGGCCTTCAGCTCGGCAGTGGGAGCAATGGCGCTGTTGCGCAGCCAGTAGTGGCCCACCATGCGGTTTTCGTCCGGGTTGGCGATGACGCCGGATTCCAGAGCGGCGATATCGGCATAGGCGCGCTCGATAAGCGGGTTCATCTCAGCCAGGAACTCCGGGGTGAGCGGGAGTTTGGAAAAGTCAAGGGAAATCCCCATTTCGGGGTAACGCAGAAGTTGCTGTGCGTAGTTCTTCATAACAGGCGCGGATTATACTCCCATGTCTCTTGTTTTGCAAGCTTTTTGATAGCGGAATGTTTCCTATTACAGGGTAAGCTGTGCATTTTTCTTGCAAGCTCTCATCGGTTATGGTATGTTTTCATACACAGATTATCAGCTTCATTTAATGATGTTCTCTTCCATTCTCAGTGATCATGCGATATATGCCATACCTGCCGGTGATTTAGCAGGTAAAGCCGATGATGTGCTTCAGTTGATATATTCTCCCCTTACCGGGTTGAGTCTGATGGCCGATGTGGCTGATATGGAGGATATTTCCGGACGTTTGGAAAAGGTTGTACTTGGAAGCGCCGGACCGGAAGAAGAGATGGCAGCTTTGTATGCTCCGCAAAAGCTGCAGAACCTTTTAGCGCGCACGACACGCACGGAGCAAATCCGGCGCCTCTGTATTCTGGCAAACCAGCGGTGTAACTTTGCCTGTTCCTATTGTTATTCCGCTCGAGGTCGAGATAAGACTGAGCTGAGTGAGAAACAGATGATGGCGGCCTTTGAGTGGCTCATTTCTCTGCAGCGCCCGGTAGAAACGCAGCTCACGGTGGCATTTATCGGTGGTGGTGAGCCTTTGCTTTCCTGGGGAACTATACGCACGTGCATTAAGAAAATGGCGCGTATTGCAGAAGAAAAACACCTGAAGCTGGGCTTCTTGCTCATTACAAACGGCTCATTGCTTACGGAGGATAATATCCTCTTTATGAAGCGTTACCGAGTTAATCTTCAGGTTTCATTTGAGGTTTTGCCGGATGTTCAGAATGCCCAGCGCGGGCATTACGAGCGAGTGCATGCCAACTTGTTGAAAGCGCAGGAAGCCGGTTTGCCATTTGCGCTGAGAGCTGTTATCACGCAGCTGAATCTTGCACGTATGAGCGAAATGGTGCAGCTTACCTTGCAGAACTATCCATCTGTAAAGCATTTGCGTCTGGAGCCGGTGGTTGATTCTGCGTATCTGTGTACGCCGAATGCTGCGCGTCGATATTACGATCAGTTCTACGAAGGTTTTACCCGCGCTTGCGAGGAAGCTGCGCCGCACGGTCTCAATATAATGTGTACCGATTATGGGAATGTTGACATGCTGCGCCTGCATTATTGCGGTCCTCAGGCCGTGCTTACTCCCAAGGGCTTGATATCCTCCTGTGAGTTTGAAAGCGATGAGCAGGACGGGCGTTTCAGGGATTATCTATATGGGGAGTTGAGAGGTGAGGCTGTGGCTATATCCGAAGATGCGTTTGAACGTATCTATCCTTCCGGGGGCGAGGCGCAAGCAGAAAAGTGTAAAACTTGCTGGGCCCGTTGGAATTGTGGTGGCGGTTGTCGTTACCGTCGCGAGCAGCTGGGAGAAGCGGTGTTCGAGGAATATTGCCGCTTTACCAGGCGTCTGCTGCGCTACACCTTGGTGGAACGCCTGCGCCGAAACTGCATACAGCAGGGATATCCTGATCCTCTGGCTTAATTCCGAGGCGGCGGTGGGATGAGGCGGCAGACACCGTTACTGAGGTAGTGGTAGGAACGTCCATTGATGGCCTGAATACTCTGCATCATTTCCAGAAATTCTTCCTCCGGCATTTCTGTCAGATTTACCAGCGGGCACCCCAGCCGCAGGTATTCCACTTCGTCCGGGATGATTCCTTTGCGACAGGCATAGCGATAAATAGCTGAGCCGGGGAAGGGAATCAGCATATCGACGGTGATAAGAGGTCGGCGTTGTACTTCTGAATAGCTGTCCTGCTGCAGGTACCAGGACATGGTGCGCCGGAAGGACTCTTGTGTTTCTGCTTTATCTCCGAAGATGAGGCCTGTTCGTATCGGTACGCCGCTTTGAGCTGCAAGCTTCAGTGCGTTGGCAGATTGTTCTGCTGTGACGCGCTTGTTCATGCTTTGCAGCACTGCGTCATCCATGCTTTCCGTACCGAGGAATACGGCAAAGCATCCGGCTGCAGCTAAATCGTCCAGCACGAGCTGGCTTACGTTATCCACGCGCAACTGGATACTCCAATACAATTTGTAGGCGGAGATGCGGCGGCAGAATTCCCGGATGCGCTCCGGACGCGAGGCGAAGAGTTCTTCTCGCATCGCAATATGGTTAATTCCCGGGTATTTTGCCAGCAGATAATCAATCTCTGCAAACACAGAATCCAGGCAGCGCTCTCTGTAGGTGCGACCGGAAGGGTGAAAACAGAAGCTGCACATGTAGGGGCAGGAGCGGCTCCCAACGATGTTTACCGGCGAGAGCGGTTCCCCCTTTGCACCATAGCCCAGGTTGTTTGTTGCCAGATAATGAGAGAAGCCGAACCCCTCGTAATCCGGCAGTGGCAGAGCATCCAAATCCGGCACGTCGCGGCGGCGAGCCGTCTGTACCCACTTTTCTCCTTGCTTATAGACAATGCCCGCCACGTCGTACAAGGGTGTCTTGTTTTCGAGCGCATGCACCAGCTCGACGACGGTTTCGTCTCCCTCGCCTATAATGCCGATATCTGCACACCCCAGGGCCTGCATGGCAATTTCCGGGGTGGCTGTTACGATTCCTCCACCTACGATTGTGGTGATATCCGGGTGGCAGCTACGCACATGGCTCAGTACTGCATGAATGTCTGCAAACTCCCCGGAAAGGCCGCCGATGGCCACGATAGTACAGCCGCTTTCCTCTATTTCGCGCGAAAGTGCGGCATATGTATCTCCTGCTTCATGATTGAGGTTCAGACAACTCACCTGCAGCCCCGCAGCCTTGGCAGCAGCAGACACATATAAAATGCCCAGCGGCATGACATAGCGCCCCCTTGGATACATGGCATAGGTAGGGACGACAAACAGGATGTGCTGCGGGTTAGGGGGCAGATTCATATTATTTCGTTATGTTGAAATGGCGTAAGGTTTTAATAAGCAAGGGGATACCGAATTGCAGCAGGGTTTCTCTGCGAAGTTGCTGCAAATCTGTCGGCGGTGCTGGCCAGGGAAACTCCGCCTGTGCCAGAATGCGCCCCGCATCTGCCTGCGGCGAGAGCATGTGCACTGTATAGCCTCCTGCAGACACTCCAGCCTGCATTTGTTCCTGCCAGGGATTTAACCCCGGAAATGCAGGTAGCAGGCTGGGGTGTAAGTTGACGCCCGGGAAGTGAGCCAGAACTTTCTCCGGTATAATATGCTGAAATCCGTATACCACGAGGAGTTGAGTTCTCACCTGCTGCAGAAAATCCAAAAAGGCGTCAGGCTTTCCCGGTATATACTCGCACATGGGCAGGCCTGTTGGTGCGTTTCTGCGCAAATCCTCAACGGATTCCGGGGGATTCGTCGGGTGTGCCAGCCCGGCAAGGCAAACACCGGTAGCTTCGAGCAGCGCTGGTAATACAGGGCTGAGTCGATTGGTGCAGATCACACACCTCAGTTCAGATGGAGCTCCGCACATAATCCTCGAAAGACTGCCCCGGATTGGCCTCTTGAAACTGCCTCCGCAGGTTCCGCAGCATCTCCCATACCAGGCAACGTTTGGTAAATCGGCATGATACGTCGAAGCATTCTGCCGGGTATGTTTGTCGGAACAGGCTGCAATCCCCACCGCAGTTCCATCGGGCATAACAGTTTACACATTCCGGCTGGTCAAATATGTTGCGTTTGTTGATGTGGGCAAACATATCCTGGTTAAAACTCAACCCGGCATCGCCGGGAGTAGCGGCATGGCCATACACGAATCGGTTATACAGAGGCTCAGTGGAGGCTGCAACTCGTGCGCAATGAGAAATAGAGCCTTCCGCGGTCACTACCAATTTGCACATGCATTTGGCTTTTCGGCGGTATTTCAACAGAGAGAAGGCATTGCTTCCCAGGCGGATTCCGAGTTCCTCTGCCAGTTCTACGGCTTCTGTGTAGGTCTTATAGAATAAATCAAAATATGCGCTTAACTTTTCCGGGGTTCCGTACCACTCCGGGGAATGTACGGGTTCTACTACCAGTGTTCGGATGTAGGGGAATTGCTCTGCCAATGCTCGCAGCATAGCCGGAAGATGCGGAAGTGCGTCTTCTGTCAACGGAGAACGGATGCCGAAAGGACAGCCTAATTCATGCATGCGTCGCAGATTGGCACTTACCTTATCCCACGAGCCTCGTTCCCGATTCTGCAACTCAGGCAGAACTTCAAATGAAACTACTACGTTGATTTTTTTCTCGCGGATATACTCGATTATTTCATCCGTGAGCAGACTGCCATTGGTGACCAGCCCTAACGAATACCGACGCCCGTTCTCGCGTTGTTTCTCTTCTATGTAACTGATGGCGCGTTGTATTTCCGGGAAGCTGATGAGCGGTTCTCCGCCGCCGGAAAAGTTGAATGAGACCGGTAACTTGTCCTTTTTATCCCGGGCAAATATGAAATCGACCGTCTTTTTCCATGCGGCTTCCGGCATCTTTTTGTTTGATCTGCCGGCTGCTGAGTAACAATAGGAACAGTGAAAATTGCAGATGTTATTGAGAAGTAAATCGACTTCCCAGATGTCATCTGTGGTCGGAGGCGTGGGGAGAAGAGGCAGGGGGCTCATAGCTCTCAGTGCTTGCATGAACTCATGATTGTCTCTATCAGTCGCCTGCAATTCGGAGGCTTCTTCGGAGGTCACAAGCGTGTAGGCTCCATACAAGGGGGCGTAGGCTATCTGTATGCTTTCGCTTTCGCACCCGAAATATTCGCCTGCAGGCACCAGATATACCTCCGGTTTTTCCTCTGTTCTGTTTGTCATGTGATAAATCTTTGCTTTAATTGTTAAGTAATTTTTTGACGACCATGTCCAGTGTCTCTCCGGCTGAGCTGCGGGCATATTCAGCCCGCAATTTATCTGCCAGCGTGTGCAGCATCAGCTTCCGGCTGAAACGGCAATAAGCATCAAATACTTCGGGGCGCAAGGTGCGTCGTTTGTAATTACAGCCGCCACCGCAGTTCCAGCGTGCCCAGCAGCTGTCGCACTTATCTCGCAGGAACCCGGGATGCTCCGGCCGTATGCGGCGAAAGGCCTCTTTATCAAAGATGATTTCATTGGAATCACCCAGCCGGCCGAAGATGGATTCATCATACCCTGTCTCCCGAGGGCTGCTTATGGCCTCGCAAGAGGAGAATGTGCCCTGCGGCGTGAGCACAATCTGGCCGGCGCAATAGTGAGTCCGGACTGAGCCTGTGCTTTTGCTGTAGGCTGTCAGCAGTTCTATGCCATAATGGCGCCCCATTTTTTCTGCTTTTACGTAATTTTCGAAGAAGTGATTATAAAATGTCTCTGCGACCATCTCATCTGCCAGTGCTTCTGCATCTACAACCGGCTCCAGTCCCAGCTTCCGGAGTAAGGGGTAATGTTCGTGTGCGCACTGTACCATTTCTTCCATGCGGTCTAAGTTTGCCTCGGTTATAACGGAGTGTAACCCCAGATTGATCCCGGCTTCCAGGGCCGCGCAGATGTTGGCATGTACCAGGTCGTAATGCCCGCGCTGCAGGTTCTGGATATCCTCCAGCACTTCAAAAGATATCTGGAGCGAAACGTTGTTGTCGCGCAAAAACTCAATCTTATCCGAGGTTAACAGCGAGCCGTTGGTGCTGGCAGAAAGCTCTAAGTCTACCCCTAATTTTGTGCTGTATGCTCTGGCACTCCGTATGCTATCCCGGACAAGCTCCCAGGAGAGAAGCGGTTCGCCACCTCCGAGGTATAAGATGCGGCAGCGCCTGTTTTTTTGTGCGCAATGCTCTAATGCCCACTTTGCCAGAGCTGTTGCCTGTGAGGTTTTGAGTTCTGCACCGGATCTCCCCCCGGCGGAGTAACAATACGTACAATTGAAATTGCAGCGGTGATTCGGAAGGATAGTCAGGTTCAGACAATCCTCCGGTTCAATGGCGAAGTCGAGCCACATTTTCCTGCTCTTTTCCGCAAAAAGTACACTGAGAGGTTCTCCCTTTACCTCTTTTTCGATTCCGGAATCTGCCAGCGCCTGTAGTTTTTCTTGCATGCCCGCTGCTTCTTCGCTCCGTACCAGAAACGACCGCCCGACCAAAGGTGCATATACGAGCTGGACAGCGTTATCCTCCGGTACACCGAACTCATGGCCGGCCGGAATAAAAAATATGGCTTTCTCTTCTAATTTATTCATTTTTCGCGGTTGTGGACATTATATAGCCAGCCGGATTTTCAAAAACGGATGCCGCTTATAAAAAGCAGCGGGGCTGTTGTGAACAGCCCCGCCGGTATCATTGCCGGAAGTTATATTTTATTGGTACTGGCAGGCGCAGGTCATGGAGAAGCAGTCGCAGCAACCGGCATCTGCCTGGGAGGAACCAACAGTTACGATGGGAGTAAGCATAATCGTTATGTTTGTTTGAGATTGATAATACGTCGGGGACACCTATCACCGAACTATGTTACATAACTAACATTTTTGCGTATCGGTGTCAAGGATTTTTTTATTTTATGCGAACATCTTTACATGTAGGGATCCGGGGTATTGAGGTACTCCTGCACGTAGAGGCGCACACCTTCTTCCAGCGGGGTCATGGGAGTATCGAAGCCCAGGGAACGCAGTTTGCTGATATCCGCTTTGGTGTAGTACTGGTATTTGGGGCGCAGGGATTCGGGCATATCTTTGTAGCCGATTTTGGGCTCCAGACCCAGCGCACGGAAGGTGGAGGCCGCCAGGTCGTAGAAGGAACGGGCTTCGCCGGCGCCGATATTGAAGAGGCCGCTTACCTGCGGATTCTCCAGCAGCCACATAATCACGTTCACAATGTCGCCTACCCACACAAAGTCACGCAGCTGCCAGCCGTCCTTATAGTCCGGGTGGTAGCTTTTGAAAAGCTTGACCTCCTCGTTGGCCTTAGCGATGGGGAAGATGTGTGCCACGACGCTCTTCATCGAGCCCTTGTGGTATTCATTGGGGCCGTAGACATTGAAGAACTTGAGCCCGGCGTACTGCGGCGGGGTGGGGCGCTTCTCGTCTCGCTCGCGAGCGACCTTGCGGTCGAACACGGCCTTGCTCCAGCCGTAGCAGTTGAGCGGGCGCAGGGCATTGAGATGCTCCTGCGTATCGCAGTCGGAGAAGCCCAGCTCGCCGTCGCCGTATGTGGCGGCAGAAGATGCATAGATGAAGCTGCAGTTGTTGTTTCGGCAGTACTCCCAGAGTTTCCAGCTGAGCACGAAGTTGGAGCGGTTGATGAGGTCGGCATCTGTCTCCGTGGTGGAGGAAATAGCCCCCATGTGGATGATGGCTTCTACCTCGCCGCGGTGTTTTTCCAGGAAGGCGTCAAAGTCATCCGGGTGAACGCAGGCTGCCAGTTCACGTTTGGCGATATTTTTCCATTTCTCGTCCGTGCCGAGGTAGTCCACCACAACGAGATCCTTCTTGCCGGCCTTCTGGAGGGCGGCCACAATGCATGAGCCGATGAATCCGGCTCCTCCTGTCACTATAATCATGATATGAGCTGGTGAAAATGGGAAATCCTGCTCACAGTATAGCATACGGGCGGCGCTTGGCGAGCTTTTTTTTAGGGGAAGCGGGAAAATGCGTGCCTAGGAGGGGGAGAAAGCGCGTTTTAGGTTGACGGGAGCGGGGAAATAAGGTATAGTTTATGCCAGTAATAACGGGTAGCAGACCAGTATGCCGATAGCCAATTTATACTCCTACGTAGATCTTTTTCCTTCCATGCGCGTGATGTGCGTGGGTGACATGATGCTGGACATTTTCGTGTACGGCAAAACCAACCGCCTTTCCCCGGAAGCTCCTGTACCGGTTCTGCTGGAGCAGCGGCAGCGCAGCATGCTGGGTGGTGCCGGTAATGTGGTGGCCAACCTGTGCAGCCTGGGGTGCCGCACCACCTTTGTGGGTGTGGTGGGGCAGGATGCACATGGCGCTTCCCTCCGGAATAATATGGTGGAACTTGGCGCAGAGGTGGATACGCTGCTGGAGCTGCCCGGATACAGCACCTCGGTGAAAACCCGCTATGTCTCAGGGCGCCAGCATCTGCTGCGCGTGGATCGCGAAGAACCTCTCCATGTGCCGGATGCTGAGCTGGAGAAATTGCTGGCAAAGATTGCGGAGCGACTCAAGGAGACAGACATGGTGCTGCTTTCCGACTACGGCAAGGGGCTCTTCGATGAGCGATTCACCCCCGCTGTGATTCAGCTGAGCCGTGAAGCCGGATGCCAGGTTATTGTGGATCCCAAGACAACGGATTATACCATTTACCGCGGTGCTACGCTGGTGAAACCCAATCGCAAGGAGTTCGAGGGCGTGACCGGCATGAGCTTCGACCCCGCAGCTCCCGGATTTGCCGATGCTGCTGTGGCTGCAGGGCGCGAGGTTTGCCGCCGCTATGGTGTGGGGAATCTTCTGGTGACGCTCAGCGAGTATGGTATGCTGTACATACCGGGCAATGAAAACGAGGACTATAAGTGGATACCCACAGAGGCTAAGGAGGTGTTCGATGTGTCGGGTGCCGGCGATACCTCTCTGGCAGTGCTCGGTGCCGCTCTGGCAACAGGCGTTTCCATGAAGCATGCCATGAAGATTGCCAACGCGGCTTCCGGTATTGTGGTGGGCAAGTTCGGTACGGCCTGCGTTACCTGCGAGGAGCTTAAGCGTACGCTGGAGCACAAGGAGCAGTCCGGCGTGCTCAGTGTGGAGGCTGCCGCTCAGCTGGCTGCCGAACTGCGCGAGCAGGGCTTGATTGTGGGCTTTACCAACGGCTGCTTCGATATTCTGCACCCGGGCCATCTGAGTTCCTTCGAGCGCGCCCGTGACCTGTGCGATGTCCTCTTTGTGGGCCTGAACAGCGATGCCTCCGTGCAGCGACTTAAGGGGCCGACCCGCCCCGTGAATAATCAGCAGGCTCGTTCCGCTATGGTTGCAGCCCTTAAGCCGGTGAGCTATGTTGTTATCTTTGAGGACGATACGGCTCTGCCGCTCATTGAGAAGCTGCGCCCGGATGTTATAGCCAAGGAGGGCTACCCCCTGGAGCGCTGGCCCGAGGGGCAGCTCGTGGAGTCCTATGGCGGCAAGGCTGTGGAGCTGCCGCGTGTGGACGGGTTCTCCACCACCTCAATTGTCGAAAAGATTAACAGCTGAAACATAAGTATGAAGAAAGAATGGATTTGCGCCGAGTTGAAAACTCTGGCTGAACACATGAATGCCCTTGCGGCGAATGCAGATGTCATACTGGCCATTGCAGATGCCTGCACCAAGGCACTGCGCAGCGGCGGCAAGGTGATGTTCTGCGGCAATGGCGGGTCAGCTGCGGATT
The DNA here is from genome assembly GCA_045636905.1 of Akkermansia sp. Lineage (GTDB taxonomy): Bacteria > Verrucomicrobiota > Verrucomicrobiia > Verrucomicrobiales > Akkermansiaceae > Akkermansia. The sequence goes on along the minus strand of JAZTYL010000022.1, from coordinate 224,572 downwards.
CTCAGCACCTGGCCGCGGAGTTTGTGGGGCGTTATAAAATGGAGCGTAAGGCTCTGAACTCCATTGCTCTTACCGTGGATACTTCCATCCTGACGGCCATCGGCAACGATTACGGGTATGATGATGTGTTTCGCCGCCAGGTGGAAGGTGTCGGCAAGGCCGGGGACGTGCTCATAGGGCTTTCCACCAGCGGTAACAGCCGCAATGTGCTGCTGGCATTTGAACAGGCTGCTGCCATGGGTATCACGACTGTGGCATTCACCGGTTGCGGCGGCGGCAAAATGAAAGAGCAGGCAGATCTTTGCCTCGCTGTGCCGGCCGGCGTGACAAACCATATCCAGGAGCAGCACATCACCTGTGGTCACCTGATCTGCGAACTCGTGGAGAAGGCTATGTATGAGTAAAAGACGCGTTCTTTTCCTGGATCGGGACGGCACGATAAACGTAGACCGACACTACGTTTACCGTACGGAGGATTTTGAGTGGGTGCCCGGCATTGTTGCGTGCTGCCGGGCTGCGGTGGCCGCCGGCTATGATATCGTCATCGTTACGAATCAATCCGGTATTGAGCGCGGCTATTTCAGCGAGGCTGACTACGCTGTATTTACCATGTACCTGCGGGAGCGCTTTGCGGAAGAAGGGATTCCGGTGCTGGATATCCTCCATTGCCCCTGGCTGCAACACGAAAACCGCAAGCCGAATCCCGGCTTGTTCCGGAAGGCTGAGTCGCGCTGGAATATCGACATGGCCGCCTCGGTATCCTTGGGAGATAAACCCCGGGATGTTCAGGCCGGTGTCGCGGCCGGTGTGGGGCGTAATTATCTGCTTTCTCAGGATGCGGCGGAACCCACTGCTACAGCTGTTCTGGCTACGCCGGAGGAGCTGATTCCTCATTTCTGATTCCATTTTATTCTGACGTATGAAAAAGATTCTTGTTATCAAACTCGGAGCCTTGGGGGATTTTATCATCGCCCTCGGAGGCATCATGAAGCTGCGCGAGCGTTTCCCTGAAGCCGAGTTTACGATGATGACCCATAAATCCCTGATTCCTATTGCGAAGCAGACCGGGATGTTCAGTTCTTTTATCGAAGACAATCGAGTTTCCTATATGAACTTCCGGGAACAGGCTCGTTTGTTCCGCGAGGTGATGTCCGGGGATTTTGATACGGTTATCGATTTTCAGGCAAATCCCCGTACTGAAAAGAAGTATTACAGCGTGATGCGCTGGTTCATGTCCCGCCCCTATTGCTGGATTAACACGATTAAACGCGTTAAGCGCAATATCGATAAAACGCGTGCCTTCAGTTGGGGTAAGTGCACGGAGGAAGAGTTTATCACTGAGTGGCCCAAAACGGATTTGTCCTTCCTGCATGGGGAAAATAAGTATTTCCATGAACTTCCGGAGCGCTTTGTGCTGATGATTCCCGGTTGCTCGCCTACACACCCATACAAGCGCTGGCCGGTGGAAAATTTCTGTGCGGTCGCTCAGAAGCTTGCAGAGCGGGGGATTCATTCTGTGGTAATGGGTACCAAGGCTGAGTCTACCGAGGTAGAAGCCATCGTTGCCTCCACGCCTATGGCTGTGAGCATGCTCAATAAGACATCTCTTCTGGACATACCGGATTTGGTGCAGCGTTCGCTTGCTGCCGTGGGGAATGACACCGGCCCCTCGCATATCGCTGCGTATTCCGGCAGACCCAATATCGCGATTTTCGACCAGCGCACTGCTGCCAGTGTCACCAATGGTCCGCAGTCCATCAACCTGGTCTCCCCCTCGACCATCGACCTTATTACGGTAGATATGGTGTGGGAGAAGCTCCTGCCTATCATAGAGGCAGCTGAAGCCAAGAGCTGAAATTTTCTTCTGAAATTCTGAAATACAAAAGCCGCTGTCCGTTATCGGAGCAGCGGCTTTTCTGTGTAAAGATGTTACCGGGGAATTATTCGGCAGAGGGTGTCCAGTCGACGCGGTTTTCCTCTTTCCAGAATTTCTCCAGGCCGTAGAACTCGCGGACCTCACCGGCCATGATGTGTACCATCACGTCGATGTAGTCCAGCACAGACCACAGAGCATTGGGTGTACGCTCAGCGTAAACAGGCTCCACATTGTATTTCTCGCCCACTTCCTTGTCGATGCCGCCGAGCACGGCGCGCAGGTGAGGAGTGGAGGTGGCGGTGCAGACGATAGCGAAGTCTGTGATGGAGGATGTGCCGCGCAGGTCGTACACGGCGATGTTGGTGGCTTTGGCCTCATCGGCCGCAGCGGCGCAGGCAAGTGCCAGTTCTTTGCTGTTCATGGTAATATGGTGAAGATGGGTTAAATGTTGTTCTGTTCGTTCTGAGGGGCGGCCGGTGCAGGGGGCTGGTCGTCCGGAGTCTGCAGGTCGGTGGGGGCATCGAGCTCCACCGGCATGGCGGGAGGCAGTTCGCGGGTGGGCGGGTTGCTCATGCTGCCGGTATCCAGCAGCTCGGCAATCTGCTCGCCGTTGAGGGTCTCGAACTCGATGAGCTTGTCTGCTATAAGCAGGAGTCGCTCCTTGTTCTCGGTGAGAATGGCGATGGCGCGGTCGTAGTTCTCCGTCACAATGCGCTGGATTTCCTCGTCGATAATCTGAGCAGTGCGCTCAGAGTAGTTGCGCGTGGTCTGGGAGATATCGCGAGCCAGGAACACCTCGTTGTGGTTGGTTCCGTACTCGATGGGGCCGAGCTTCTCGCTCATGCCGTACACGCATACCATCTTGCGGGCAATCGAGGTGGCGGATTGAATATCGCCGCGGGCGCCGCCGGAGATGTCGCCGAACACGACCTGCTCGGCGCAGCGGCCACCCATCGCCATGACGATGTAGTCCAGCAGCTCGCTCTTGTACTCGCTGTGCTTGTCTTCATCCGGCAGCATCATGGTGACACCCAGAGCCGGGCCACGGGGGATAATCGTCACCTTGTGCAGGGGCAGGCTCTTGCGCAGCTCCGTCTTGAGCAGGCAGATAGCGTGGCCGGCTTCATGCACGGCGGTGTTGTACTTCTCCTTGTCGGTAATCTCCAGGGAGCGGCGTTCGCGTCCCCAGCGCACTTTTTCGCGGGCTTCCTCCAGGTCACTCTGCGTCACGGTTTCCTTGTTACGACGAGCGGCGATAAGGGCGGCTTCGTTCACCAGATTGGCCAGTTCAGCACCGGAGAAGCCGGTGGTGGCGCGGGCAATCGGGTTAAGGTCCACTGCCGGGTCCAGCTTGACCTTGCGGGCATGCACACGCAGAATCTGCTCGCGACCGGCGGCATCCGGCAGGTGCACGACAACCTGGCGGTCGAAGCGACCGGGGCGCAGCAGGGCGGGGTCGAGCACATCCACGCGGTTTGTTGCCGCGATGACGATGACGTTCTCATTGGCGCTGAAGCCGTCCATCTCCACCAGCAGAGCGTTGAGGGTCTGCTCGCGCTCATCGTGACCGCCGCCTACGCCGTGCCCGCGGTGGCGACCCACGGCGTCAATCTCATCGATGAAAATAAGGCAGGGGGAGTGCTTCTTGGCCTCGGCAAACATGTCGCGCACGCGGCTGGCACCCACGCCCACAAACATCTCTACAAAGTCGGAGCCGGATATGGTGTAGAAAGGTACATCTGCCTCACCTGCAATGGCTTTGGCCAGCAGGGTCTTACCGGTGCCGGGAGGGCCTACCATCAGCACACCCTTGGGAATGGTGCCGCCGAGGTTGCGGAATTTCTTGGGATTACGCAGGAACTCCACAATTTCCCACACCTCTTCCTTGGCTTCGGAGATACCGGCCACGTCCTTGAAGGTAATCTTGTTCTGGCTGGGGTCGAGCAGGCGGGCGCGGCTGCGTGCAAATTTCATGGCACCGCTGGGGCCACCGCTCTGAGCACGGAAAAGGAAGATGAGGATGACGAAGATGAGCACCACCGGCAGACAGTTGATGAGAATCATCTCCCAGGTGTTGCTCTCCACCTTGTATACGGCGTGGGCACCGAGCATGTCGCGCACCTGGTCACCCTGGAAGGTGCGGCTGAAGCTTACGCTCACGGGCTCTACGTCCTTGCGGTTGATGGCTCCCTCCGGGTTTTTGCGGTATTCACCGACGACCACACCGGCGGTCTGTTCCTCGTTGGCATAGATAATGGTCGGCTGCTTGTCCTTGGTGTCGAGGATTCGGCCTTCCTCACCGAGCTTGCGGAAATACTCGGTGGAAATCACCTTATCGCCTTCCAAAGCGGGATAGGCTGCAACTCGGTTCTGGGTGATGCCGTATCGGTTGAAGAGGGTCTTAAGCTCCTCACTCTCGGTGAAGGGCATGTAGAAGGGGGCGTAGGTAAAAGCAGGTGCCTGCTTGTACACATAGGCGTTGATAACGGCATTGCTGGAGCTGTCGTTGCTGACAATCTCGATGGGGTATTGAGCCGGGTCGGTGAGCACCACTTTGCCGCTGCGGTAATCCTTGCGGAAATCCTCCAGAGAGATATTGCGGGCAGGGCTTCCCATGCTGCCATCGGAAGTGAAGGCCAGCAGCAGGATGCCGGCGATGACTGCCATAAGAATCCACAAGCCCCAGTTCGGGGAGTTGCCTGTTGCGGGGGGAAGTCCGTTTTTGTTCTGGTTCTGGTCTGCCATTGGCGTGTGATGAAGCTTTTCACATATTTTACCCCAACTGAGTCGCAAGTTAAACGTCATTTCGAGACATAACCGCGCAAAAGCATGTCATGACGCCACCTATACTAGCCAAACGGATATTTATATGTTACCATAAGCGCATGCAGTTCGACGCCATAGAGGAATCCCTGGGGTATCATTTTACCGACCCGACCTGGCTGAAGCAGGCTCTTTCCCACCCGAGTTCCGACCAGAAGAAAAAAACGAATCTCAATTACGAGCGTCTGGAGTATCTGGGCGATGCCGTACTGGAGCTGGTGGTAAGCCGTGAGCTTTTCACCCTCTTTCCCAAGGCGGATGAAGGGACACTCACCAAGCTGCGCTCCGGGCTGGTGAGCCGCCAGCATCTCTCCGGGCTTTGCGCTTCTCTGGGCTGGGGAGAGCATATTATCATGAGCCCGCAGATGGAAAAGAATGGCGGCAGAGAACACTTCTCCATTCTGGCAAATACCTTCGAGAGCGTTATCGGCGCGGTGATGATGGATTCCAATTATAACGCCACTCGCAAAGTGGTGCTGCACCTCATGGCGGATAGCCTGGCCAATGCCGAGAATCTCATGGAGGTCAACCATAAGGGTAAATTGCTGGAAGTGCTGCAGGCTATAGATGGTACGGGCCCCAAGTATTGCGTGGAGCCTATCGACCCGCAGCAACCCGCCGGCCCCTTCCATGCCCGAGCCATGTGGCATGATATGGTGGTAGGCGAGGCGGATGCCCCCAGCAAGCATCGTGCGCAGGTTGCTTCTGCGGCAGATGCGCTTGCCCGTAAGCTCTGGGAGCAGAAATAATAAGCCAACATGTGCGGATATGCCGGAAATCACTGCTGAGATACTGGCCCCTGCGGGCAATTGGGATTGTGTGCGTGCGGCGGTTGCGAATGGCGCGCATGCCGTCTACTTCGGTCTGGACCGCTTCAACGCACGCATGCGTGCGGACAATTTCACGCGTGAGGACCTGGGAACTCTTGTGCCCTTTCTGCATGCTCGTGGCGTGCGGGCGTATGTGACGATGAATGTGCTCATCTTCCCGGCAGAGATGCAGGAGGCGCTGGAATATCTGGATGCACTGGATGCAGCCGGGGTGGATGCCGTCATCGTGCAGGACCTGGGGCTTGCCGCGCTGGTGAACCGCTACCGCTGCGAGGGGCGTTGGAAGATTGAGCTGCATATCTCCACGCAGATGACAGTGAGCAGCCCGGAAGCTGTGCGCTGGGTGGATGAGTTGTTTGACCCGCAGCAGATAGTGCTCTCCCGTGAGCTGTCGCTGAAAGATATCGCAGCTTGCGCGAAAGCAACACAGAAGCCTATCGAGGTGTTCTGCCACGGGGCGCTTTGCGTCGCATACTCCGGGCAGTGCCTTACCAGCGAAAGCCTGGGGCAGCGCAGCGCGAATCGCGGCGAATGTGCCCAGGCATGTCGTATGCCTTACAAGCTGGAGGTGGATGGCCGTATGCGCGATTTGGGCGAGCGGCGTTACATATTCTCTCCCCAGGATTTGTGTGCACTGGAGCGTGTGCCGGAGATGCTGGTTGCCGGGGTGCGTTCGTTTAAGATAGAAGGGCGCCTCAAGAGCCCGGAATATGTGGCAGCCACGACTCGGGCGTATCGCCGGGCTCTGGACGCCGCGTTGGCCGGGCAGTCTGTGCCGCAGCAGGAACAGGCATCCTCGCTGTACGCCATGCAGATGTCCTTTTCGCGTGGATTCTCCTTTGGCTGGCTGGAGGGGACAAATCATCCGCTGCTCACTCATGGACGCTTCGGCAAGAAGCGAGGCGCGCTTGCCGGGCGTATCGTGCGCGTTGGCGAGGGCTGGGTGGAGCTGGCCGGTGTGCCTGCCATGCCCATAGCTCCCGGAGATGGTTTTGTTGTGGATGCCGGGCAGGACCGTAACGAGGAGCAGGGCGGTCGTATATGGAAGGTGCAGGGTGCTCGCCTGTATTTCCACGGCAAGGGAAGCCATATCGACTGGCGCTTTGTACGCCCCGGTGATTTGCTGTGGAAGACGGCTGACCCGGCTCTGGAGAAGCAGCTGCATGCCACCTGGTGCAACTTTGCCCGCACGGTGGATGCACCATCGCGGAAGCTGGATATTCATTTCGAAGGGCGTATGGGCTCGCAGCTTACGGCGACCTGCGCCGGCGTGACTGTGGGCAGCGGCCAGCCGCTGGAGCCTGCGGAAAAACGTCCTCTTACACCGGAGGTGCTGGAAGCTCAGTTCGGGCGCCTCGGTGGTACGGGCTACAGCCTGGGGCGTTGCAGCTACGCGCTGGAGGAGGGGCTTATGATGCCTCTCAGCGTGCTCAACCGCATGCGACGCGAGCTCGTGGAAAAACTGCCCGCAGCAGAGGGGGAGGTATCGGAGCGACCGGCGCTTGCCTGGAATGGCTGGCAGGGTGAGTTCCCGCCCATCAAAGCGAGCGACAAGTACAGGCTTTCCGTCCTCTGCCGCGAGGAGGAGCAGGCCTACGCCGCAGCTGCAGCCGGGGTAAAGCTGGTTTACCTGGATTTTACGGACTTGCGCCGCTATGCACCGGTTGTGCAGAAGCTGCGGGCGGAGTATCCCGGTACGGCGGTGTGGATAGCCACGCTGCGTATCATGAAGCCGCGTGAAGCCGGATATTTCAAATTTATACTGGAAGCGGAGCCGGATGGCGTGTTGGTGCGAAATCTGGGGGCTGCGCTCTATTTCCGGGACAAGGGGCTGCCGCTGGTGGCAGATTTCTCGCTGAATGCGGCCAACCCGGAGAGTGTGAAGCTGTTGCGTGCTCAGGGTATGCGCCGAGTCACTGTATCCTACGACCTGAATGCCCACCAACTGGCCGACCTGCTTCGTAGTGCCTGCGGCCCGGAACTGGAACTGACGCTGCACCAGCATATCCCCATGTTCCATACGGAGCACTGTGTATTCTGTACCTTCCTGTCGCAGGGCCGGAGCTTCCTGGATTGCGGGCGCCCCTGCGAGCATCATCGCGTGCGGGTGATGGATCGCACCTATGCCATGCACTACCTGCGTAGTGATGAGGGATGCCGCAACACTCTGTTCAATGGTAAGGCGCAGACCGCCGCTCGCTATGTTGCCGGTATGCGGCGCATGGGGCTGCGATGCTTCCGTCTTGAGTTGCTGGAGGAGCGGCCGGAGCAGGTGGTGTCTCTGGTGTCGGCGTACCGCGCCCTGTTGAAAGGCAAGCTCGAGCCGGCCGAGCTCATGGAGCAGCTGGATGTTCTGGATCGTATCGGCGTCACTGAAACCAAATAAGATTTATGGAATTACCTATTAAAAATCATCTTCGCGGACTTCTTATTCTCAGTCCCCTGGTCGTATTCTTTGTTCTGTATGTTGTAAGCTCCGTGCTGGCGGGAGATTTCTACAAAATGCCTGTTACTGTGGCCTTTGTGGCGGCATCGGCCTGGGCCTTTGTGGTATGCAAGCCTGCGATGCTCAGTCGCCGTATCGAGCGTTTTTCCGCCGGCGCTGCCCACCGTAACATCATGATGATGGTGTGGATTTTTATCCTCGCCGGAGCCTTTGCGGGCGCTGCCAAATACATTGGTTCGGTGCAGTCCACGGTGAATCTGACTCTTTCCGTGCTGCCTTCCGGCATGCTGCTGCCCGGGATTTTTCTGGCCTCCTGCGTGATTTCGCTTTCCATCGGCACATCGGTGGGCACCATTGTGGCGCTGATGCCCATGGCTGCCGGTCTGGCTGCCGGAGCTCAGGTCAACCCGGCGCTGATGGCCGGCATTGTGGTGGGCGGTGCCTTTTTCGGCGATAATCTCTCGTTTATTTCGGACACCACCATTGCTGCCACCCGAACGCAGGAATGCCGGATGAAGGATAAATTCCTGGCCAATTTTGCCATTGTGCTGCCTGCGGCTCTGCTTGTTTTCGCCTTGTATATCTTCCTGGGGCTTCAGCATGGCGCAGAAGTTTCTGCCGGTGAGTATGAATGGGGCCGGGTGCTGCCTTACATGCTGGTGCTGGTCACTGCGCTGTGTGGCATGAATGTGATGCTCGTTCTTATTCTTGGTCTGCTCAGTACCGGTTTTGTGGCACTTTGGGATGCTCCTCATTCCCTGCTGGAATGGGCCGGAGCCATGGGCTGCGGCATGACCGGCATGGGCGAGCTCATCATTGTCACGCTTCTGGCCGGCGGTATGCTGGAACTCATACGCTACAACGGTGGCCTTCGCTATATCATTACACACCTTACGGCTCGTGTCTCTTCCCGCAGAGGGGCAGAGTTTTCCATCGCGCTCATGGTTTCACTGGCCAACTTCTGCACGGCCAATAATACAGTGGCAATTGTTTCCGTGGGCGATATTGCCCGCAGAGTAGGGACTCGTTTCGATATCCCCGCGCCGAGAGTCGCCAGTCTGCTGGATACTTTCTCCTGTATCGTGCAGGGCATTCTTCCGTACGGGGCTCAGCTGCTTATGGGCGCGTCTCTTATGGGTATAGCTGCTCTGGATATTATACCGCATCTGTATTATACCTTTGCGCTGGCGATATCATCCCTTGTTTTCATCCTTTTTCGGCTCAAAGCCTGAGCAAATAAAATCACCCCTGCCGCTTTTGTCGCGGCAGGGGTGAACAGTTTAAGGGGCTTGTGTGTTAATGGTGCCGGTGCGGCCTGTGATGGTGTACATGTCCATGCGGCACGTGGTAATTGCTGTGATACATCGCGGGACGGCTGTGGCGGTGGTGGTGGTGCGAGAAGTGCCAGTGGTGGCACCCGCTGAGCATCAGGAGGCTTACAGAAGAAGCCAGGATAAGTATGAGCTTGTTCATGGTTGTTTTGAGGTTAAAGTTAAAAACTGATAAATATCTATCATATTAAACAAAGCAAGTCAAGCATAAATCTGAAATAAAACGAAAAAAACGCCGACAAGGATTTGTCGGCGTTGGAAAATGGGGTGGTGGCTATGCTTACTTCTGCTTGAGCGGCACCGCGTGGTAAGGCTGCGGCTTGTCTCCCTTGAACTTGGGATTCATGGAAGCGATGTGCTCGTTGCGGATGATGAAGGTGAAGGAGCCACCCTCTGCATTGTCAGTAGCGTCGAGGATGTGGTCGAACACGCAAACCGGCTGGTTGCCGGGAGTTTCCGGGGCAACAAAGAGGCCGATAGCCATAGAGGGTTTCTGCAGGCCTTCTCGATCCTGAATCTTGTAGGCAATCGTGTTGGTGCCTCGCTTGAGGCCACCGGATATAACGTCCGCGCGACGCTCATCGTCGAAGGAGTGCATGGAGACGCCGTTGATGGTCATTTCCACATTGCGCCCGGGGCAGTCCACAAAAACCTTGCCGATGAGCTCCGGCGCATTGCAGGCGGGGGGCGTGGTCGGGATGTGGGTATAGGGCTGGAAACCGTCGTTTTCTTTTAACACACTCAGGTCGCGGTTGTGAAGCTTCTTGCGAACCTCCGGCAGCTGGCTGAGGTTGAAGAAGCGGGTCTGGTCCAGCTTCCAGCGGTTACCCTCGAAAACATATTCCAGCACATAGGCGTTTTCTGCAACCTTACCATCACCGAGCTGCATCTGGCCCAGGTACGTGCAGGCCATGGTATAACCATTGCAGCCCTGCAGGGCTCCGACGTATACAAAGTTTTCGAGTTTGGGCGTATCGTGTGTAGCGCTGAAGAAATCTCTGGGGAACTTGCCGCGCTGGGAGACGATGAGGTTGCGCACTTTCATCTGGCGGGAGTTGGAGGTTGTGGAGCGCCAGGCAGACTCGCTGCCGCGCACCATGCTCAGACGCCAGGTGTTATAAACCGTTTCAGCGGTAATACGTGCTTTTTCCTGATCCGGTACAGTAAACTCAGTGGATACGATGGCGGGTTTTTCTGCCTGTTTCTGCGCAGCTCGGCGCTTCAGTTCGGCTTCGATGGCAGCCGGAGTTGCAGCTCCTGCTGCAAGGGCAAACAGGCAGCTGACTGCGGCTATAACGGAAAAATTTGCTCTCATAACTGCTTATAACTTACTACAGGCTTGCCTTTTTGGCAAGAAAATAGCATACTGTCTGTACTGTATGACGGCATTTTCCCAGAACTCGGAGCAGGATGGAGCGGACCAGGTGTCTACTGTGGTGTGGAAATGCTTTGCCGATGGGGTGGAGCTCCGCGCAGCCGTGTATGCTCCGCCCGGGCATAAAACAACCGCCTTTCTGCCGGCTGTCATGTTTTTCCATGGTGGAATGTGGACACTGGAGACCGGTACGGAGTTTGAGGCCTGGGCCTTGCACCTGTCCGGCCGTGGTGTTCTGTGCGTGTTGCCGGAGTATCGCACACATGCCGGGTTCGATGTAGGAGCAGAGGATATCATACGCGATGCGCTGGATGCCTGGAAGTGGCTGCATGATAATGCTGCGGCGCTCGGCGTGGATCAGGACGCCATTACCCTGGCCGGGGCTGATGCCGGGGGCCTTATGGCGCTGAATGCCTCCATGCAGCCTCTGGTGGAGTCCCGACGCTGGTGGAAACCCGGGAGTCGCGATGTGTTGCCGCTGCAGCCTGCAGCTGTGGCCATTTTCCGCGGTCTGGTGGATGTGCATGCACCGGAGGCCCGGCTCCTGAATGTGAAGGCAGAAGTTTCAGAGCCGGATTCCATCAACCCTGCGGCTCTTTTGCGCCGTGGCCTGCCTCCGCTTTTCTGTGCTCAGGGCATGGCAGACCCGCTGCAGGATTACGGCATGCACGAGTGGTTCTGCGAGGAATGGCGAGCCTGTGGCAATGACGCAGAGCTTGTGCTGTGTCCATCCGGAGACCACACGCTGACCCATTTCGAGGTGAATCCGGTCGTTTTTGAGCAGATTCTCATTGCTTGGGAGAATTTCATGGCCGAGCGCGGCATCTGGCCTGCCGGAGTTGTGGAGGAGGCCTCGCTTATCTGCTGATGTCCGCAAAACGCAGGCAAAAAAATCCCCGGTCTCCTGTGTTGTGACCGGGGCGACTTATTTCAGAAATCCTGCGTGAGGCTTATGCCTCGCTGTCTGTTGACTTGGGCTTGCCGATGTTTACGCTTTCGCAGAAGTATTGAGCGTCTTTCTCGCCTTTCATGTCCTCCAGCGTGTAGCTGGAGAGATAGTCACGGATGACGTTCTGCAGGCCCTGCCACAGCGGCAGAGTCTTGCACTCCTGGTGCAGGGGGCAGAAATTCTGAGGGGTGGCAAGGCAGTGTACCGTGGACAAATCGCCCTCTGCGGCTTTCAGAATTTCGTATACTGTATACTCTTTAGCGGGGCGAGACAGGTAATATCCGCCGGACTTACCGCGGGCACTCGCCACAAGCCCCGCACGGAGCAGGTGGGTCATGATACCCTCCATATACTTGAGGGTGATTTCCTGACGCTCCGCGACAGAACGAAGCGACACCGGCTGCCCACTCTCCTGGTGAGAGAGGTCTATCATTATGCGCAGGGCGTAGCGGCCCTTGGTAGAGATTCTCATCATAGCTTGTATGCCGTTTATTATATAGTATTGATTAGCGGCAAGTCAAGCGAAAAACCGCTTTTTCTGATAGGAAAAGCGGTTTTCGGCAAAAAAACGAGGATTTTCAGCAACTTTCTCAGGCAAGCGCAGAACTGAGGCGCTCCACCACGGCGCGCAGAGCCGGGTCTGTGGCAATTTTGTCTTCGATAGTCTTGGTGGCGTGAATGACAGTACCGTGGTCGCGGCCGCCGAAGGCTGCACCGATATCCTGCAGGGAATTCTGAGTGCAACGGCGGGAAAGGTACATGGCAATCTGGCGGGGGTGGGCGATATTGGCAGTACGTCTGCGGCCGTTGATGTCGGCTACGCGGATGTTGAACTCCTCTGCCACGCGGCGCTGGATGTCAGCGATGGACACCTCCACATTATTCTTTTCTTCCTTAAAGAGGTCGTTAAGCTGTACGCGGGCATCCTGCACGCTGGGGCTCTTCTGGGAGAAGGAGGAGAATGTGGCCAGACGAATCAGGGCGCCTTCCAGGCGGCGAACGGAGCGAGTGATGTTCTTGGCAAGGTACTCGAGCACCTCATCGGAGATAAGGTTGCTCTTCCACATGCGGCGCTTCTTGCGCAGGATGGCGAGGCGCGTCTCGTAGTCCGGTACGTTGAGTGCTACCGTAAGGCCCTGCTCGAAGCGGGAGGTGAGGCGGTCGTCCAGCTTGGTGATTTCGCTGGCGGGGCAGTCTGCGGAGAGAATAATCTGCTTGCCGCTGGCGAAAAGTGCATTGAAGGTATGGAAGAACTCCTCCTGAGTTTTGCCTTTCTGGGAGAGGAACTGCACGTCGTCGATGATGAGCACGTCAGCCTTGCGGTATTTGCGGCGGAAGTTGCTCAGGGACTCACCCTGGCGGGAGATGGCGTCGATGTACGTATTAGTGAAATCCTCGCTGGTGACGTAGAGCACCTGCACGTCCTCGTCCTTTTCGCGAATGGCGTTGCCGATGGCCTGGAGCAGGTGGGTCTTGCCCAGACCGGAGGCACCGTGTACGAAGAGAGGGTTGTACATGGTGCTGGGGGCGTTGACCACGGCCTTGGCGGCGGCTACGGCGAACTCGCTGTTGGAACCCACCACGAAACCATCGAACGTGTAGTCTGCGTTCAGGCCGCTGCTGATTTGCTGGCGACGGCTTTTGCCTGTGTTTTTCCTGGTGGCGTTCTGTGTTTTCTGTGCGGGCAGGGCAGCGGCGCATACGCTCGGGGCGTCTTCTTCCAACTGTTCGGCTGCGGCTGCTGCCCCTGCGGGCACATACTCCAGCTCGCGGGCTGCATCCAGCACGCGTGCTGCAGAAATTTTGATGTCGTTTGAGTAGTAAGTCTCCACCCAGTCGATGAACATGTCGGCCGGGTATTCAAGTACCAGTTTGGTACCGGTGTCGCTCTTAAGTGTCAGTTGAGAGATATAAGACTCGAACCCATACTCACCCACATTGCCCTGGCGCCGGACATCCTCCTTGATGTCCTCCCAGAGCTTGCTTTCCTTTTCCGTTTGGTTCATTTGCTTGTATCCTCGTTTTTTTTTGCCTCCCTCGATTCGGGCGGGGAGGTGTTGCGGGGAGAAATATGCCACGAGTTCTGCTTTCGTGAAAGTTTTTTTTATTTCCGCCGCACCCTTGTGTCCACCTTAACGCTTGTTCTATGGGCGTTCCACGACAATTTATTTTTTTTGGCATACCGCCTGAAGAAACTTAAACAAACTTGATAATTATGTCCGATGTGTCAGAATTGCGGTTGTGGCCTGTGGAACATTGTTAGAGGATAGTTTAAGTGGCACATTATAAAGCAACTGAACTATTTTTAGAGTATTTGGGCATAGGTATAGAGTGTTAGAGTGGGGTAAGATTAGGTTATTGAAAATAAGCGCTTATGCGCAGAAGTGCTGCCAGCCGCCGGCGAGGGAGAAATCGCCGTCTGTGGAAAGTTTGCCGATGGGGTAGATACTTGTCGGCAGGGTGCGGGTGGTAAGGGTAGCAAAATCAGAAGGTGCCAGAGTAAAGAGCAGCTCGTAATCTTCGCCGTCCTTGATGGCCTGTTCCACGGTGCAGCCCGGGTTGCGGGGAATGTCTGCGTAGTTGAGTCGGAAGCCGCAGCCGGAAGCAGCGGCAAGTCGGGGTAAATCTGTACCCAGGCCATCGGAAAGATCCATCATGGCGCTTGGTCTGGGCCCGTGCTCCATGAAGTAGCGGGCGAGTTCCAGACGTGGCAGGAAATCCAGGTGGTGTCCGCTCGGGAATGAGCCGCCCAGCGGGCCACTGACGCAGATGATGTCTCCATGCCGCCCGCCGCTGCGCAGGATAGCCTGTCCGTGTTCGATGCGGCCGGTGAGGGCGACGTTGATGACAATGCTGTCTTGAGGCAGGGATGATGTTTCTCCGCCGGCCACAGAAAGGCCGTACAGGGCGGCGCAGCGGTTGAGCCCGCGGTAGATGCCCTCTGCGTATTCAACGCTGCGCTGAGGGTGCATCAGAAGCGTTACAAGGGCATGCTCGGGTATTCCTCCCATGGCGGCGATATCCGACACGGCTCGGGCAAGAGCTTTGTGCCCCACTCGCTCCGGCTCGGTGTCGCGGGTAAAGTGGACGTTCTCTACCACCACATCTGTCTTGAGCAGGGTGTCCCAGCGCTCGCAGCGCGGTACTACAGCACAGTCATCCCCCGGGCCGGTAAGCATGGGGGCTTGTGGGGTGAGCTGCTGCAGCAGACGCTGCAGAATCGCGTTCTCACCCAGACTGCTGAGTGGAGTGGGCATAAGGCGGGATTAAGTGCTGCTGAGGATACAGATGCTGGAAATGGAGTTGAAAAGGAAGTGAAGCAGGATGCAGAAGCGCAGAGAGCCGGTCTTTTCATACACATAGCATTGCGCCAGACCGAAGATGAAGAGCGGCAGCGTCTGCACCAGTGACATGTGAATGGCGGAGAAAAATAAGGCGGAGCTCAGAGCAGCAGCTATGATACCGACACGCTGTCGCAGGATGTTGTAGAGAAAGCCGCGGAAGGTGAACTCCTCCATAACAGGTGCGATGACGATGGAACTGAAGCAGAGGGCGATGCGCGAGGCGAGGTTGCTCTCCTCCTTCATCATGTCCGTTATCTCCTGGGTCATGGGGGTCTCGGTGATGCGGACGAGCCATTTATCAACCCCGAACATGCTCATGGCTATACAGAAGGCGTATATGATGGCAAGGGTGAAGAGAACCGTCAGCAAGTGTCGGGAGAAAAATGCGCTCTGAGCCGGCGGCAGCGACATATACCGCAGCGCGAAGGGGAGATACAGAATGGTCTGAATGATGTTAATGGTCCAGATTTCCGTGGCGCTCGCCGAGCTGCCTTCTGCACCGAGTACTGATAGGCAGTTCGTAGCAAAAAAGGCAATGAAAAGAAGGGTGAAAATTTCATCTCCCATATTGGGAAAGCCCGAGCCGGGAAAACGGCTGATGCGCGGCAGAGAGAGGGTTCCGACAAGTTGTATGCTGACACCTGTGAGGTAGAGCAGCAGGCAAAGTATGGCGCTACCCAACAGAATGCCGGCGTTTAATTGTTGGTAGAGCGGGAGATTCTGGAGAAACTGTATCATTCCGTGGCGGGGATAGGGGTGTAGGCTATGGCTCCGTGGTAACCCGGAGCGGGGGTGAAGAGTTGCAGCGTGGGGGCGGAGTCAAACAAGGGGCGTATGTGCCCGGCAACCCAGAGAAAGGGGAAATTGCCCGCATGCCAGATGCTCAGTCCGGCGTGCTTGACGAGGGCTTCTGCTGCGCACCAGCAGTCGAAAAATTCAGCAGCCTGCGCACCGCGGCCTTGCCAGGCGGCAAGCTGCTGCGGGCACATGATGCGGGAGGCAAGGCGTTCTGTGGCGGCTTTCGGGCGGTGTCGCTCAATATCCACGCCGATAGGCGCATCGTGGAAAGCGAGGCAGAGCAGCTCGCCGGAGTGGCTCTGGTTGAAGTACAGCGGGCTTTGTGGGAGCTCCGGTTTGCCATGCGAGCCGATTGTAAAGCTCAGTGTCTCCGGGGTGGTATTGAGTCGGCGAGCTAATTCTCTCTTGAGGCAGGCTCTGCTGCGGAGGTAGTTGCTGCCTCTGCTGGTCAGTGAGTTGAGCTCCTCAGTATCCAGCAGTGCTTTTTCTGCATCTGTGGCGGGAAGTGAGCTGAGTCTGTAGCAGAGGTAGGTCATGCACTAGATGGCGTGGTGGGTCAGGCTGTTTGTTACAGTATCGTACACGGCCATGGAGGGGGCGCTGCGCACGCCTGCAATCTCCCCCGGGTTTGCTACCAGGGTGTTGCCGCAGTAGTGCTGCTCTGCGTAGTGGGTGTGCCCATAGAACACGGCATCGTAACAACCGCGCTGCGCGGCTTGTTCCGCGATATGCGGATAGTGTGTCAGGAAGAAGCGGCGCTTGTCCAGGAGGATGTCTGCCGTATCGCCGTGGTGGCAGGTGTGGTGAAACTGCTCCGCAAGGCGCAGGAAGGAGAGACGGTCGTACTCGTTGTTGCCGAACACTAGGTCAATGCCATGTTCCCACTCTTCGCGCATGGTGCGGAAGGTTGTGAGGCCGGCCATGTCTCCTGTATAGAGCAGGTGGGTGCAGCCAAGCTCCTCCGCCCGCAGCAACGCTACCAGCAGGTTGTGCGTATGGTCGTGTATGTCGGAGAGGATGGCTATGTGCATGGCGGGAATGCTAGCGAACGGCAGTGAAAATGGGCGACAGGGGAACCGCGTTTCCGGCGGCTTCCTGAAGCGGGGAGGCCTGCAGGCCGTTTTCAGAGAGGTACCAGATGGTGTCTTTATCTTCCAGGTTGCGGAAGACGAGGGGGGCGCCCTGAGCATCGATGTAGCCGCAGAACTTCACGCCGACTTTCATGAGCGACCCGAACTCGGTGCGGATTTCCTTCTGGTAGTCTGCGCCTCTGTTGTGGCGGAACCATGCGGCAAACTCTTTTTCCGCAGCTTCGATTTGCGGGCTGTTCTCCAGCCAGCAGCCGGAGACAAGATTCAGGTGAGGGTGTCTGGCCAGCACTTTTTGGAAGGAGGCAGCGTGGAGCCTCATTGTGGGGCTGTAGAGTTTGCCCGTCATCATCGGCGACGGGTTTTTGCTGATGAGGAGTAGCAGACGGTGGTAGACAAGAGCCTGCGCCAGAGCCGGACAATACTTATGGTGGAAATTAAGGGCTTTTGTCAGCAGTTGCGGGAGATTGACGTCGCGGAAAAAATCGGATTTCTTCAGCTGCAGCTCCTCGACCAACGGGCGGGCGTCTATGGTACGCAGCAGCACGTTGCGGGCATCTTCCCAGCAGACGTTACGGTTCGTGGTTGTAGCCTCCGGGTCCAGGTCAGAACGCACCAGGTAGGCTCGGAACTGATTGTCAACCGTTGGCCTTTTTTCGATGATGCAGCGGCTCCCATCGGCGTTTGTGGCTTCTATGAGTAGGCGTTCCAGCGAGGGGGCCTTAAACACCTCCTCCATCAGCATGGTTTGCTCCATTGTGGCCGGGTACGCTTTGGTAAATGTCGGACCATTTTTCAGCAGGGTCTCAATGGCTGCGGCTGTTTCCTGCTCGTCGCGCTGACGCTTGGGGTCGCGCATGAGGCTCAGCACATTTTCCTCCCCGGGCAGGAGGTCAATCACCTTCAGTAACTCTGCCGCAGGAGTGTAGTGCGTGGGCTTGATGTCCTGCAGCGTTTTGCGGTACTGCTCATAGGTGCGAATGTGTCGCAGGCGGGTGAGCAGGCTCTCCAGCTCTTCGACTTCCCGGAGTGTCTCTTTGACGAGGTTGAGCTGCTTCAGCATGGGGGCTTCCAGTTCCGGGCTGAGTTTGTAGCTGGCCGGGGCTTCTCTGTACCGGGCTACACGAACCCTAAGTGCCACGCGGTGCCGACGCAATGCTGCGGCGTCTGCCTCGGTATTCCCGGTAAAGGCGGGCATGGGGGGCAGGGGCTTGAGTAGCTCGTGTACCAGCTCGGCTTTCTGCTGTTCCAGTACGGCACTTTCCCTGTCGCACAGTTTGTTCCAGCGCTGCGTGAGGGGGCGATAATCGACGGGCAGAGCCGCGAGA
This sequence comes from Akkermansia sp., assembly GCA_045636905.1. GTDB lineage: Bacteria > Verrucomicrobiota > Verrucomicrobiia > Verrucomicrobiales > Akkermansiaceae > Akkermansia. The sequence continues at coordinate 206,384 of JAZTYL010000022.1, read as the reverse complement.
GTTCTTTCGATCTCCGCGCGGAGCGATAAGCGCATACCGGATATGCTGCCGTGTCCTTTCTCGATGCGCTGAATGTGTTTTTCTACATCACGTCTGCGTCTCCCGATATCGGCCAGCCAGGCATTGGCATCCTGAATGCTGTCTTCCAGATTCGGGCAGAATAGGCGGTTGATGGAAGTATCGGCTACTCGTAACGTATTCTGCACTTTCTCGGCGCTGCTGCCGCCCAGAGCCTCTCTGAGTTCCTGTTCCAGGCTGTGCGCACGTTTGTGGCAGAGCAGGCCGATGCCGACCAGCAAGGCTGCACCGCCCACGATACCAAGTGCCCATACGGAACCACGACGCAGGCGGCCGACTCCGCGTCTGCGGCATTCCCGCACCAGGGCCGAGATATATTGAAGCTGGATGCCGGTCTCACGAAGGCCTGCCCGGCGAATGATGGCGGCTTTTTCCTCGGCGGACTTGCGAATGCACTGCAGTTTTTCTGTGTCGACGGTGCTGAGCGTATCTTCAGGGTATTTCAGGAGTATTCGGTTGAGCTCAGTATCTGCCTCAGTAGCCTCACGGCTGCGGCGTTGCTTGGCGCTTTCCAGAATTCGGAGGGGCTGTCCTTTGTCCAGTCTCTCTAATTCTTCTCTTGCTTCCGTATCCTCCGGATTTTCATCGAGGCGTTGCTGCAGAATACGCCGGACCGCTTTCATGTTGCCGGCCAGGGCATATCGGCGCAGCGTTCGCTGCTGTGACTGGTCTCTTCTGCCTGACATCAGGATTCGGAAAGCGGTTCAAGTACAAAATGCCAGGTCAACTCTCCGTTTGCGTTAAGGGTGACACTACGGAGAGTCAGCAGGAGGGAGACGGGGCGGCTGTGTGCCAGACGCTCATACTGCTGGCTGTAGGTTTTATTGGCCACGTTGGTGAGTACTTCGCAGATGCGATTGCGTATGGTCTTGAGGGAGGAAGGATTTTTAAGGTGCTTGCTGATGCGGCGTCTGGCCTGGAGGCTTCCTTTGTTTCCTGTGGCTTCTTCAGCTTCGAGCCAGAGGTAGCTTTCCTCGTGGAGAATCCGGCGCAGCTGGTCCGCGAAGTATTTGTTACTGAAGAGCTTGAAATACCTATCCAGCTGGGTGTTATGCTCATTGACTGAAAGTGAGCTGTTTTTCTCGTTGGCTATACTGTAAAGCGAGGCCAGGGTCAGGTATTCGGCGCCATCCGGCTTTTCTCCGCAGCAGCAGACATTGGCTGTCTGCAGGAAGGTCTTGAGAAGCGGAGTTTCGAAGTTGCAGAACTGGCTGATATTCAGTTTTCTGATGTCCGATAGCGTGTTGGGCGCTTCCAGTCGTGAGCTTTTCCAGCTGTAGGGAGAAGCCTCGCTTATGGTCGGGGCAACAATGCTGTTGGCGGTAAAGGCCGGCAACTGCAGCTGCAGCTCACTGTCCAGACGGAGCGGGAGCGTGGCATTCAAGCCTTTGAAGCCCTTATCTTTACGGAAGTCAAGCTTGCTGAGGTTGCCTCGTGTTCCCCCGCGAGTCAGCATGATTCGCTCCGGGGTGATGAGTAGCTCCTTTGCGGATACCTTGTTGAGTTTACCGATGCTGCCGCGTATGTGTGCCTTAAAGCTTGGGATAAGCATGTAAGTACACAGAATATTACGCTCATTCCGGAGTTTAAGCCGTATGGCTGCAGGCAGACCCTCGTGCACAATATGCTGGAGTTTTCCCTCTTTTGTGCTCAGGCGTACCTGCGTGTTTGTTTGCAGAGGCTGTGTAGCCTGCGCGGTTACGCTCAGCGTCCACTCTCCGGGAGTGGAGGAGGGGGCGATAGAGAGCTTTGCTTCCTTGTTTTCGGGGCGAAGGGATATGGGGGCGATTCCCCTGGTGTTAGTGCCGATGGGGACGACATCGTATTCCACCGCACTGAGTTCGATGCTCTTATTGTCCAGCAGTTTGAGCAGCTCCTGCGGTATGGGGCTGTCGGTGGTGATAACGGTGGGTACCAAGGCTTCTGCAGCTTCTGTGGCGGAATCTGCTGTTTCCGGTTGTGGTTCAGACGGTGCAGGCTCTGCCGGGGGAGGATTCCCAGTCTGAGCTGTGTCGACCGGAGGTGGCTCCGGTGTAGGTTCCGGCGTTGGCTCAGGAGCGGGTTCCGGGGCCGGTTCCGGGGTGGTGGCAGGAGTGGGGGCAGGGAGCTGTGGCAAGTAATCCGCAAAGGGGGGTGTGCTGAATTTCTCCCGGATATCCGGATGCGCTGCCAGCATGTTGTGCCATTCCTGAGTCTCTTCCGGTGTGAAGCCGCTGAGCCATTCTTCCGTTTGCCTGTCGTGAATAAGCTCGTTCATATACAGGCAGCAGAGGGCTGTGCTGTCTATTCTGAGCGCCGGTGCGCACTCCGCCAGGCGGTTTATATTGGCCGCATGCCCTCGTTCGTCTGTGGTTGCGCAACGCAGGAGTCTCACACATTCCTGCAGAAGGAGATTCTTGTTGTTATCTCCGGAGGCTGGGGGACGAGAGCTGAGGTGTGCTTCCAGCTTATCGAGCTTACGGGCTGTTGTTTCGGAAGAATAGGGGGCTGTGGCCAACTCGGAGAGCAGCAGCATATCCTCTTCTGTGTTGATTCGGGTGATGATGTTGCCTGTGAGCTCGCCGGCATCGTCCATCCACAACCCGGACACCAGTGATACGCTGCTCCACAGAACCCATACACCCCCGATGATGCACACCAGGCGTACCCATTTTCTGGGTTTGGGCGGGAGGTTGAAGACGGCCTCGTCCGGTGTTTCTTCGTACTTGTAGTGTAAGATGGCGTGTCCCTGCTGCGGGGGCGTTTCCTGCTCTCTGGGCTGAAGCTGCGTCTGCTCTTCGGCTATGCTGAGCTCGGGGGAAATTTCCAGAACGGCAATATCATTTTCGGCAGCTTGAAGTACTACCTGGCTGCCGGAGTGGGTGGCGATTCTGGCAAACTCAGTAGTTGTGTCCTGCGTGCTGCCGTGAGTGGTGAAGGTTTTGCCCCAGCCGCGACCGGCTGCAAGCCATTCGCTTTCGTGCAGAAGTCCCAGCACATCCTCCGAACTGCAGGTTTCCGGTAGGCTCATGATGCATTCCCTCTCACAGCGCGCGTTCAGCAGGGCGCGTGCATTGCTTTTGTGTCCTGTAAGGCGTTTCCATGTGGGTTGCACTGAGGCATCCGGCAGGGCAGCAGCTGTCAGTCGAGGCTCTTCGTTCACCGATTCTTCCTGGTTGTGCCAGAAGCCGATCTTGTAGAGTGCGAGGGTAACGCCTGCCGGCGTGGGGCGGGACGCATTGCGTCGCAGCGTCTGTACTTCATCCTGGGTCAAAGCCAGGTGGTGGATGCAATATTCGCCGTTACTGCCCATGCGCAGACCGGAGAGTACGTGGAATGTCGTCTCCGCGCAGATTAGCATACGGTAGCTGTGCTGGTTGCCACTCAGGCGACGTTCTTCATCCGGCCTGCGGTAACGGCTGATACTCAGAAGCTCCTGTTTTAGCGCTTTCGGGGTGCCACTGCTGACTGCCACAACCTGACCGCCTGCATTCTCACTTGTCGGTAAAAGTTTGCCTCTGTATATGAGTTGGTAGGACATGGCGTTAACTGTTGGTTCCGGGGAAGAGCTCCGGCTCTAAACTGCTGAGAGCCCAGATGAAGGGGTCTGAGACTCGGAAGGGGGTGATGTGCCCCGGCTGCTGGTTTTCGGGACTGCCGGTTTCCGGTGCAGAGACGGGGGACGCTCCCAATGCAGAGGCTGCAAAATAACATACGTTGTCGGACACGGCTTCTGCGTTGGTGCAGATGTTCGGGCTGATGCGGAAGAGAAGCTCGCGCAGGCGTGCGGAGTTTGCTGCGATGTTGGCCGGCTTGATTTCGCCGTTGCGTACACTCGGCAGCAGCGGTTCAGGCCCCAGCAGGGTACGCCAGAAATCGCACTTGCCTATGATAACGGCGAGCGGTGTGTTGACTTTTTGCCCCGCGGGCAGTTGAAGTGCGCTGCGCAGTTTGATTTCCATATCCCCCAGGAGTGTATTTTGCTCGCCGGTCACAGTGGGGGGCAAATCCTGCTGGGGGATATCGGAGTCGCGCAGCACTGCCCGGAATGCCAGATCCGAGGTGGGGTCGAAGTGGTAGAAGATGGCATCCGTCACCTTGAGGTGTTCGCAGTTGTTGGTTTCCGCGCAGGTTTTGGCAGCATGGTTGTAGAGCACGACGGAGTGAGCTCCTGACCCCTTGCTGAGAGTGTAGATGAAGGGACGCGGCATGTCGCGATACATGCCGTCCTTCCAGACTTTGCGGTAGAGACTTTCTTTCAGATACGTATGAGCAGCGTGGTCGGGCTCGAAGCAGTCCGTTGCAAAGATGCGCATGCGCATATCGTTGAGCGGCGCGTTAACCTCCGGGGCTGCATCTCGGAACGGCAGGCCGAATTCGCGCGGCATAAAACGCTCCAACTCGTGCACCAATGCTGCCAGGTAGCAGGACTTGCCGGAGCCGGCGCCTCCTACCAGGGAGAAGATGTGGTGTTTCGCTTCGGCAAAGAACGGCGGAAGCTTGTGGTGGCAATACGGGCAGGCCTGTTCGTGGCACAACGAGCCGAGGGCATCTGTGGCATAACCTTGCTCCGGAGCTTCGGCCGGGATAAAACGCTGCCTGGCATTCGGGCCTAGGTGCTCGTCTCCGCAGAGTTGCGGGTGCGTGGCTACATAGGGGGCTTCTTCTTTCGAGAAGGTTGCCCAGCATGCAGGGCAACGGAACAAGCCTTTGGGGGTGGCTCCCTGTGTGTGCGCCATGTGTACGGCTCCGCCGGTGTGGGCAACAAAGTTCGCTACCTTCACCATATCGGCAAGACGGAATGCATAATACCCGAGTCCCTCGAAGGTGGCCAGAGCCTCCGCGTTGGCTGCTTCGGGACTCGCCGGTAAATCCAGCAGTGCTTTAGCCTCACTCCACTCGCGGGTTTCCGGGGTATATATGTACCAGGTTCGGGGGTCGAAGCGGCTGAAATCCGGTCGGTCTTTTTCATTGCCATACCAGGCAATAAAGCAACCGCCACCCATGATGCAGAGAAAGTGTGTATCCGGCTTCACAAGAAAGTCCCCGGACAGTTCGCAACCGTTCACGGAAAAACTTTTCAGCTCTTTTGCCGGGAAAAAGCGGCAGATGCCGTTGCGCTGTGCGAATACGCCCCCCCTCAAGAACTCCATTGTGGCTCGAAAGGTGTTTTTGTTTCCCTGACCTATCGTCATGAAATCTCCGTCCGATACGCGGAGCTTTCCAGTCAGACAGTCGAAGATATATAGTTGCCGGCGATTCATGCTGCACAGAAGCGTTGCTCCTCACTTATAGCACAAGCCTCTCGCTGCGTCAAGAAATTATGCCCTGTGGCGGAAAACTCACACAAAAGATGTGTTTTTTCCTTCATTTTGTGTTACAATACGTGCATGCACATTCTGGTAGTAGAGGACGACGAGGATATCGCGGAGCTGGTAGCGTTCAATCTGGAGCGCTGCGGTCTGCGCACGACCCTGGTTCACAATGGTGCGGAAGGTCTGGAAAAAATTCTTTCCATGAGGCCGGATTTGGTGATTCTGGATATCATGCTGCCGGGTATGGACGGATTGTCCATTTACAAGGCCATGAAGGAGAACTCGCTGACCGCCGGCATTCCTGCGCTTTTTCTTACCGCTCGTGCTCAACTGGAGGATAAACTGGAGGGGTTACGGCTCGGGGCAGATGACTACATGACCAAGCCCTTCAGTCCCAAGGAACTGGTGTTGAGAGTGCAGAATATTCTGGCTCGTGCGAATGCCGGTGCTGCTGCTCAGCTTGTTGTGCGCAGCGGGGCTCTGCTGCTGGACAAAAACACCCTGCGTGCATCTGTTGCCGGTGCGCCGCTTGAGCTGACTACGGCAGAGTTCAAGCTCCTGGCCTATCTCATGGAGCGTCCCGGGCGGGTGCAGGACCGCTATGAGCTGCAGACTGTGCTCTTCGGCTATGCGGATACTACCCAGTCCCGCGCGCTGGACACTCATGTGAAGCGTCTGCGCCAGAAGCTGGGTGCAAACGCAGCCTGCATCGCGACGGAGCGAGGTGTGGGCTATTATTTCGCGCCGGAGGCCGCTCCGCAACCGAGTGGCGCCGCAAATAATTCATCCGTATAGGAGAGTCGGTATTTATTTGCCGCTGCCTCCGCAAGTGGCGCCGGCGGGGTGAGCCTCCAGAACATGCTTCCAGGTACGCTCGATAAAGCGTGGGTTTTTGAAAACTCGTTCTGAGGAGGTGATGCGCAGGCTGCCATCTTCCAGCCGTTGCACGTCTGCTTCGTTTTCGATGGCATATATACACGTTGTGTTGCTTCGTGTTTCTGCGGGCTCGTGATGTTTGCGCTCTGCGTTCTCTACACCTCGGAGGAGGGTGATGGAGGCTCCTTCCGGAATATTTCCTTTATAGCAACGTAACACTGTACCAATGTCTTCTACTGTCGTGTAGAAAGAATTTCCGCCCTGTGAGCGTATGCTGTGCAGCTGCACAAGAAGGATAATGGGGTAGCCGGATATTTGCTTCTGCACAGTGGTGATAGAGGCGTCCGACTTGAAATCATTTCGGTATCGGTAGGCTTCGGAGGCTTCCACCAGTTGCAGAAGCGAATATTTACGCTGCGCCTTGCGAACCATGGTGAACAAGGGAGAGTCTGTGGAGAGTCCCATAAGGATATCTTCCTCGCCGCCGGAGCAGGCAAATGGCACAGCTCCTGCTTCCAGCAACTCCTGTACCAGTGCCGCGTCTCCGAGGCTCAATGCTAATTGGAGCGTGGTGCAGGGGGTACCTTGGCGGTAGCTGACGCGATTCACCGCATCCGAGTGTTGCTGCACCAGTCTGCGGATACTATCGGCAGGCTCGCCGGCCAGTATAGCGGCATTTACCGGCCCTTCTTCCTGCGTATAAAAATCCTCTTGATACCCCGGAGCGATAAGGCCTTTTTCCCGTTGCTTCAGGAAATACTCATGCGAACAAAGCACAATGTCGAAAAGATTGTATCGATTCTGCCCGGCCTTTACGAGTGCGGAGATTTCTTCGTTTTCCGTCCACCTGCCGTAGTAATCTTTCAGGATGTTGCCCTCGTATCCCGTGTGCGGGCGGTATGGGATAGCTCCGCGCAGCAGCAGCTCGCGTACCAACTCGGCATCCTTGCGCTGTATGGCATATTGCAGAGGGGTAAAGCAGCAGCCCTCCTGCGGAAGCCATGCATTGATGCTCTGCGGGTGTTCATCTGCCAGCGCCAGGATGTGGCGGCGATATTCTGACGGAGCAAGTTGACTCCAGGCTGCATTTTCGCAGGCGCGGGCTATGGTGGGCTCCACCTCCGCTGCAGACAGCGGGAGGCAGCAAAGCAGGGCGATAAAAAGATGTCGGGTGAGTTTCATTTCATAAATATCTACGCTCCCGAAAAAGCAAATCTTTCACCGGAATCCCATTTTTCCGGTGAAAGATTGCCAAGCGTGATGTTATGAAGCCTTTGCGCTGATGCGTCTGCCGATGATTATGCCCAGCAAAAGCGTCAATGCGGCCCATACCGGTGTCGTCAGTAGTAAGAGGCTGTTTGTCAGGCTATTCGTTTCGTTGGCCGGAGTGGGCGTTTCCTGAGTAGCCGTGGTGGTCTCACTCTCAGGAGGTTCTTTTTTGAAATCCTCGGGATTATAGTTCAGAGCCGCGCGCAGGAAGGCTTCCTGATTGGCGTAAAACGGATCCATGGTGCTATGGTGTGCGGAGCCGTAAAAATCTTCTGTGCCGGGAGGGGTAATAAAGTGTATGGCTGCATACTGCACGAGACGGCCCCATGCATCGAACTGTTGTACAATAAGGCGGGCCGCGAGCTCATCATCTTCCTTGCTGTAGCCCTCTTCGTGCTCGTGTTCGGCCCATTTTTTACCCGTCAGCGTGTTGTGCTCCACGTAATAATGTTGGTTTGCCACCATGTTCACAAGGTCGTACAGGCGGTAATCCCTCAGGTACTCCGCTTCCGAAGCAAGAATATGCATATCGCTCTGAGAGGTGAAGCGCGTTTCCAGCAAATTCTCCAGGTATGCGGCAAGCTCGGGAGTTTGCTCCAGGTGCGGTCTGTGAGGCATGTTTTCTATCTGAGTATAGAGGGCGTCATCATCCTGTTCGCCGGCGGCATAGTTATCCAGATTCCTGAGACGGCACCACACGCACTGAATCAGAATCCTGTATGCCAGATATTCCGTATCCTGCAGCTGCTTTTTGCGGAACTCCTGCATGGCTTCCGGCTGCTTTTCCAAAGGCGTCCCGGGAGCGACTCCATAGCACACCTCTGCATAGCGAAGCTGGAGGAAGTAATAGCGACCAAGTAATTTCAGGGTTTCCTGAGTCACCTTTTTCAAGGTATCTTCCAGGAAGTAATATTCCGGCTTTTCGGCGATAAATCGCTTAATTTCCCTCTCAAAACGTGCCTGGATACCTGCCAGCTCCGCAGGTATCACGTCCGGGGGTTCGATGAGAGGAGTTCTGAAGGATTTGTTCCAGCGCTGTTCGCGGTCTTCCAGAATATTGCGCAATCCCGGTTCCGGGCGGAGATAATCGGTCGCGTCTTCGCCTTCTTCAGCGCTTTCCTGTGCCGGGCAGAGCACAGGCATGGCAACACAGGCCAGTACACAGAGCAGTCTTTTCATATATGTTCGCAGAGGTGGGGATATGTAGAAAGGGGCAGACTGCAGGAGTCTGCCCCTTTCGGGGTATAAAAGGAATAAAGCCGGAGCTTTACTTCTCGCTCAGAGAGCCGATACCGGGCAGAACCTTGCCCTCCAGCAGCTCCAGAGAAGCACCACCACCGGTGGAGCAGAAGGAGAGCTTGTCGGCTACCTTGAACTTCTTGGCGGCGGTTACAGAGTCACCACCACCCACGATGGAGATGCAGTCGCTCTCGGCCAGGCACTCGGCCACAGCCTTGGTGCCCTTGCTGAAGGAATCCAGCTCGAACACACCCATCGGGCCGTTCCAGAGCACGGTCTTGGCGCCCTTCAGGATGGAGCAGATTTCCTCGATGGCCTTGTCACCGATGTCGATGCCCATGCCACCCTCGGGTACTTCGCCGTTCTCTGCCCAGGGAGCGGTGCAGAAGGTCTCGGCGCCCTCCTCGAACTTGTAGGAGTAACGGGTGTCAGCGGGCAGGATGAACTTCACGCCCTTGGCAGCAGCTGTAGCGAGAATCTCGTTGGCCAGGTCGAGCTTGTCGGCCTCAATCTTGGAGCCACCTACTTTCTTGCCCTGAGCGGCGAGGAAGGTGTTGGCCATAGCGCCACCGATGATGAAGGTCTGGCTCTTCTCCATGAGCTTGGAGAGCACCTGAATCTTGTCGGAAACCTTGGCACCACCCATGATAACCACGAAGGGCTGCTCGGGAGTCTCAAGCTTGCCCTCGAGGTACTCCAGCTCGTGCTCGATGAGGAAGCCCATGGCGGACTTCTCGGCGTAGTGGGTCACACCCTCGGTGGAGGCGTGGGCGCGGTGAGCGGAGCCGAAGGCGTCGTTCACATACAGAGTGGCATTGCCCAGCAGAGCCTTGGCAAACTCGGGGTCGTTCTTCTTCTCCTTCTTGTCGAAGCGAACGTTGTCCAGCAGCATCACATCACCGTCCTGCAGAGCAGCACGAGCAGCTGTGGCAGCCTCGCCGATGGTCTCGGGAACGAACACAACCGGCTTGCCCAGGTGACCGGACAGGCACTCGGCAGCGGCCTTCAGGGAGAACTCGGCCTGGTAGCCGGTACCCTCGGGGCGACCCAGGTGGGAGCAGAGCACCAGGCGGGCGCCCTTCTCCAGGAGGTACTTGATGGTGGGCAGGGCAGCCACGATGCGAGCATCGTTGGTGATGGCACCATCCTTCATGGGAACGTTGAAGTCCACGCGCATGAGGACTTCCTTACCGGCAACGTCGAGGTCACGTACTGTGAGTTTAGCCATAGTATGTTTTGTTTTAGGTTAGAAATCGGAAAGATTCTTGCAGGGACATCCCCGCTGCGCGCGGATTATACGCCTAAATCCCTTCATACGCAAGGCTAAAAATCGCAAATGACGAAAAAATGAAATCGTCAACCATCCGTGTATGAAATGGAGGATTGTAAGCGGTGTCAGGGCAAATACTTTGTCACCAGTTTGCGGTCCGGGCTGGCCATGGGGGTGGCAGGGAGGTCTGCGAGGGGGACAAAGCATTCGCCGGCGCGGAGTGTTGCCGCGTCCGCGCGGTACAGGTGGCGGGTGACTTTGTAGCGAGTGACGCTGTATTTCTGGTCGCAGAGGTGCGGGAGCTCCGCAATTTCTTCGGCAGAGCGTCTGGGGAGGCGGTACATGCCCTCGTGTCGTTTACCGCCGGGTTGTTTCTCCAGCAGAAGCCCTTGTGGAGTAATGTGCCATATATCCCAATGTTCGAGGGATGTGATTTCCTTTTTCGGGAGTTTTACGGGCAGTGTTTCGGGGGCTGTGGCGGTGCAGAAATCGCGCACAGGGCACAGCAGGCATGTAGGACTTCCGGTCGTACAGAGCGTTTGTCCCAATTCCATGAGCGCAGAGTTATACGCCCTCGGGTTGTCGGGGTGCACGAGCTGCGCGGCAAGCTGCCAGTGGCGTTTACGTCCGGCCGGGCTGTCCACCGGGGTGGGGTCGTTGAACACACGGGCAAAGACGCGGCTTACGTTGGCATCCACCAAGGGGGCGGGGCGGTTGTAGGCAAAGCTGAGCAGGGCTCCCACGGTGTAGTCTCCGATGCCGGGCAGGGAGCGGATGGCGGCCTCCGTGTCCGGGAAAATCCCCCCGTGCTCTTTGCAAATAGCTGTGGCCGCTGCCTGCAGAGAGCGCACGCGGCGGTAGTAGCCGAGGCCCTCCCAGGAGCGCAGCGCAGTCTGCTCATCCGCAGCCGCCAGCGCAGCCGGGGTGGGAAACTGCTCCAGCCAGGCTTCGTAACGCCCCAGAACGGTGGCGATAGTGGTCTGCTGCAGCATGACCTCGCTCACCAGTATGGCCCAGGGATCTGTGGTACGCCGCCAGGGGTAATCCCGCCCGGATGTGGCAAACCAGTCCACCAATGCCTGAGAGAATGCGCTGTAGTGCTCCGCTTTCATGCTCAGGCGGGTGTGTGGTGCTCTGTGGTGTAGATGGAGATGTCGGCGTTGCGTGTGCCGAGGAGTTTCTGTGCGCGCATCAGAGCCTTGCGGGTTGAGATATTGGGGTTACGAGGCTCGAAAATGAAGATGTTGCTCTCACCGGCCTTGCGGTCGCAGGTTTCCTGCAACACGGCCAGCACGCCGCTCTTTTTCAGGATGCGGAATACCTCGCGCCCGGCACCGGAGATGATGAGGTGGCGGCCTTTCTCACGCGTGAATTTGATGAGTTCCTCCAGGGCGCACACGGCGGTGGCATCCAGATTACGGGCGTTGCGCATACGCAGTACGACAACGGCCAGTGTGGGGTCTTCGGCAATACGCGAAACCTGTTTGCGGAAGAGGTCTGCCGCACCGAAAAAGAGGTCGCCCTCCACGTGGACGATGGATATCTGGGGCAGGCGAGCGGTGTTGCTGTTCACCTCCAGCAGGGTGCCCTTGTCATCGAAAGTGTATTCCACCAGCTCCGGCTTGGCCGCCTTGCGCAGGAAAAGGGAGACGGAAATGATAACACCTACGAAGATAGCCACATGCAGCGGCAGCAGCAGCGCGGCAATGAAGGTGGTGAGCAGTACCAGCGCATCGCCGCGTGTGGAGCGGAAGCAGATGCGCAGCAGCTTGCGGTCGTAGAGCGACACGGCATTGGCCAGCACCAGGGCAGCCAGCACGCTGTGCGGTATGCAGGAGATGATGGGGAAACTCGCCAGCACAAAGGTGATTCCCAGGCAGAGCAGACCACAGATGACACCCGAGAAGCGCGTGGCTGCTCCGGCCGTGTAGTTCAGCATAGAGCGGGTGAGAGAGGCTGAGCAGGGGAGCGAGGTAGTGAAGGCGGAGCCTATGTTGGCCATGCCTACGGCGAAAGTGTCCTGGTTCAGGTTGACGGCCTCACCCGTTTTGGCAGAAAGGGTTTTACTCATGACCGTCTGCTCCAGGGTGGAGAGGAAGGCGATACCGATGACTACCGGGAAAAGTTCTGCCAGGTGGCCCGGCAGCTCCCACACGGCAGGCGGTGTGCAGGTGAGGTCGCTCATGGTGAAGTCCTTCAACATGCGCACATCTGTGAAGTAGCCGCCGCACCAGGGTTGGCAGAGCATCCAGTTGAGCAGGCTCATGGTAAGCAGGATGACGGCGAAGGTCGGCAGGAACTTGAAGTGCTTCTTAAGCGGGATGAACATCAGGAAGGACAGCACTCCCAGCACGATGGGCTGCCACTGCACCAGATGCAGGTTGTCCAGAATGGCACTGCTCATGGTGAAGAAGGAACTGCCGGCATTCACATCATTGATGCCAAGCACATAGCGAAGCTGAGACGCGATGATGAGAGTGGCAGCACCTGTGATATAGCCCACCAGCACACTGCGGCTTACAAACTGCAGCATCTCCGTGGCCTTCACAAATGCACCCACCACACATACCACGCCGGCCAGGAAAACAATAAGCGGCACGAATACAGCCGGGTTACTCTGTATCGCCGGAGAGGACGCCAGAAAGAAACTCGCCAGCATGAAGGCTGTGGCATTGCTGGGCCCGCTCACCGTCATGCCGCAGCGCGTGAAAAGCGGGGCGATGAAGGTGCCCACGGTGGCTGCCATAATGCCGTAGATACTATCCAGCCCGGCCATGGCGGCAAATGCCATACCCTGCGGCAGCCCCACCAGGGCGACATCCAGCGCGGCCTTGGTGTCCTTGCCGGCTTTGGAGAGGTTGTAATCCTTTATAGCATGGCGTGCGGGCAGGGGGTCAATCATACCCTGTGCCAGGTAGGTGCGGATTCCCCGCCAGCCGAGTCTTAAGCGATGTGCCAGTGCTCCCATACTTGTGTGAGTATATCAGATTGTTTCGTCCGCCGCAAGCAGTAAGGAGGATTATTTTTCTTTGCACTCCTCCAGCAACTTCCGTGCATCTTCGATGCGCTGCCGGAGAAGGGGATTGTTTTTATCATCGCGGCAGATGTCGCTCAGGAGCACGATAGCCTGCTCCAGCCAGATACGTGCGTCCTTGTACTCCTTCATTTTCATGGCATGTGCGGCGGACTGCACCAGTGCATCCACATACATGTTTCGCAGCATGGGGTTGGACGGCGTTTTCTGCAGCACTTCGCTGATGAGGAAGCGGTATTGCGCCAGCTCATCTGAGGCGCGAGCCCGTGTGGCGTCCGACTCATCGTGTGCCTTTGCCAGGCACCGCAGTGCCGCAGCCTTGAGCATGGTGTATTCTGCATTGCCGGGGGAGGTGAGCAGCAGCTTGTCTACCTTGCGCAGGATTGTGTTGCAGAATGCTTCGGACTGGTTGTTGAGGCCGTGTTTCTGCATAATATCCACCATGAAGGCCATGGCGCGGCACTGCAGGAAGGGGTATTCCGTATTGTGCGGGTCAAGTGCCTCCAGCTCCTCCGCCAGTGTGATACTCTCACGGAAGGTGGCAATGGCCTGCTCGTTGAACTTCAGCTTCTGCTTCTCATCTGTTGTTTCGGCGGCCATGAGGGTGTACATGTTACCGCGGTTGAATGCTTCGGTACATTGGCCGGCCTTGAAGGAGAGTCTGTGCGGCTGTGCTGCAGAGAGGTCTGCATACATGTCGCGCGCCTCGTTCAGCAGGCGGGTTGCCATGGGGTAGTTCCCTTCTTCTATGTTCAGTTGAGCCTGGGTATTGAGTGCTCGGGCCAGTCCTACTCTGGCGCCCTCATGGCGGCTGTATTCTGCCGAGAGTTTTCGATACAGGGCTACCATGCTTTCTATGGCGAGACGTCGCTGTTCTTTGTTGCCTGTATTGCCGGCCAGGCGGGCGGCGTATTCCATGGCAAGCCCCAGCTCACACTGGTAGTCCGGGTTGTCCGGGTACTGGTCGCAGAGGGCCCGCATGGAGTTCAGTGCCTGACTTGCCAGATTTCTGGCCTGCTCCTGCATATTGCGGCGGCGTCCGACTTCTGCCCGCAGCAGCCAGGTGCGAGCCAGTTCGTAGCGGTACTGGCTGTTCTCCGGTTTATCTTCATGCAGAGCCTGCAGCAGCTTGGTTGCATTGCGATACGCCTCTGTGGCCTCCGCCAGCTCGCCTTGCTGGGCGTTTACCGAGCCGAGGTTTTTCCAGGCTATTGCCAGGGCGCGCTGAAGTTTCTCATCCTGAGCCATGGGGAGCTTCTCCATGGAGTTGAGGTAGTTCTTCAGGTTGTTACCCAGTTGTTTCTGCAGCGAAGTGGAGCCGGGGATGTCTGCGAGTGAATCGTTGAAATCATACAGAATGCCCTCAGTAAAGCCCAAGCTGCTGTTATAAATCTGAATGGCATGGTTTTTCTCGCTGAGAGCCCAGATGCTCAGCGTACCCAGCGTCAGAACGGTGGCAACGCTGGCTGCCATGAGGATACGCATGCGTTTCACCAGCCCCGTGGGAGGGGGGATGATGCCGCTCTCCATGCTGTCTCGCCATGCGCTGGCATGCGACCATCGCTCGCCGGGTTGCAGCTCCAGCGCGCGGTCGATAGCCTGCAGGAAGTGGCTGCTGTAGAGTTCTTCCAGGTGGGCACGTCCGGCCAGCGGTTTGTAGGGGTCCGGGTTGGACAGGGTGCGCATGTCTGCTTTGGGCGGAAGCAGGCGGGTGATGAGGTAATAGAAGGTGGCACCCAGAGCATAGATGTCGGTCTGCGGGCCGATGGCCGCGCTCATCTGTGCGTCTGTGCGGGCAGTGCATTGTTCCGGGGCGCAGAAATCCGGGGTATAGATGTTGGTGTACACCTTGCCCTCCTGCAGCTGGCGTGCGGAGCCGAAATCCAGCAGGATGGGACGCCCCTCGGAGTTGACGACGATGTTCTCCGGCTTGATATCGCGGTGGACGATGCCGTTCTGCTCCAGGTATTCGAGGGTGTAGAGCAGCGCGCGAAGCTGTTGGCGGATGCGGCGTGCTTCCACAGCCTGGCGAGCTTTGTCCAGCGTAGGAACTTCCGGTACACGCAGCGGCTCACCCTCCACATAGGGCATCACATAGTAAGCTGTTCCATTCGCCTCAAAACCGGAGATGATGGGTACTATACCGGGGTGCTCCAGCCCCATGAGCACAACCACCTCCTCCATGAACTCTGCAAGAGTTGCTTTGAAGCGTGCCTCCGTTTCCGGCGATTTACTGCATACGTAGGTTGTGCCTGCTACACGCACGGCGAGCTCGGCCGGCATGTGCTCCTTGATAACCACGATGGAACCCTGTGTCGTGTGTCTCGCTCTGTAGGTGATGCCAAATCCGCCCTGGCCGAGTTTGGATATGATGGTGTATTCTCCCACCTGTGTATCAGGCGGGAGCGGGTCGCGGCGGTTGTCCTGCTGTATCTCTGGCGGAGTGGGAGTGGCCATCGGCACCGGGGGCGGCGGTGGCGGGGAGGAGAGGTTTCGGAGGCCGGGAGAGAGGTTCATTGCAGTGTTTTGTGAAGTTTGAGCGTGCTGCCGGTTTGCTTGTCCGTGGAATAGGAAGCTTTATCCAGCGGCAGATGTGGCAGGCTGATGAGAGGGTTGAACTGCGGCTTGTTGTATTGCAGCGTTATCTGTGCTTCCTGAGCATTGCACTGAAGCAGCATATCTACCACTGTATCCGGCGGCATCGCTGCATAAATGGCTGATATGGTGGCCTTGAGGTCGGAAATATCATTCGGAGCTGCGAGGATGCTCTGGAGTTTTTCCTCCAGAGTATCAAGAACTGTCTGCGGCGAATCTGCTGCGGAACTGACTTCTGCAACACCCTGCCATTTACCACGGAATTCAAGGGCAAGCATAGTGATGTCTGCCCGCTGCTCCAGGCTGCCTGTGTGGCGTTGCAAGGCTGTGCGCACCTGCAAGGGAACATCGGTGACACTGTCTGCCGGTGCCTTGAGTGTTTCCTGCAGTCTCAGAAGGCCGAAGGCGTTGTGTTCTGCATCCTGTGCAACGATAACACCATTGGAATACAGGAAAATGCGGTCCCCCGGCTGCAGGGTAAGGCGGCATTCCGTGTACGATGCCCCGGCGTGGGTGCCGAGTACGGCGCCGGATTTCATGGAGAGCATCTCATATTCTCCACCGGCAACACGGTGCAGGGCCTGGGGCGTGCCTGCGTTCACAAAACGCAAATCTCCTGTGGTAATATTGAGCCGCCCGTAGAAGAGGGAAAGGCGCATGCCGCTGGCATCGGCGCAGAGTTCCTTGTTGACATTGGTCAGCAGCTGCTGAGGTGGCGTTCCTGCCTGAGCCTGCGAGTGGATGATGGTGATGGCCCGCATCATGAACAGAGCCGCGGGGATGCTGGTGTCCGCAACATCTCCCAGCAGGAAGCAGAGGTGTTTGCTGTCCGGCATGAAAAAGTCGTAGAAATCGCCGCCAATCTCTCGCGATTGTGAGCCTGTGGCATAGATATCGAACTCTGTATGCTGAGGAAAGGCCGGGAAGGTGGAGGGCTGAACCGTGCGTTGAATGGCTGCTGCCAGGTGCAGCTCGCGGGCAATATGCTCGCTTTTCTGCTCGCTGTATGCCTGGAGCGAGTCGACCATGGCGTTGATGCCTGTGGAGAGGCGGGTGAACTCCGGGGTGTCTCGTACGATGACTCGCTCCTCCGTGTATCCCTCCGTGATACGCTGCAGCGAGGTATTGATGCGCCGCAGGCCACGGAGTACGCAGACGCGCAGCAGAATCCAGACCACGATAAACACCAGCACAAATAAACCAATGTTGCTCAGCAGCAGGTAGCGCAGGGATTTAAAGCTGATTTTCGAAATTTCACGCCAAGGTATCAGCATGACAAGCCGCATGCCGTTCTCTTCCAGGGCGTATGTAGCGTAACTCTCGCCGCTCAGCATAGCTTCGCCGACTTTGTTGAGCGGAAGTCCCAGCAGTGTGGAGGTGGGGAGGTTGAGGTCTCCGGGGTTCAGAAGCTCTCCGTCCTGGAAGGCTACGACATGCTGCCCCTTTGTGCCTTCTATGATTTTTGCCGCCAGTTTCTCGAAGCCGATGGAGGTACGTACACTCGCCTCATGCAGTGGGGTGAAACCAAGCCGGATAACTCCGGGCGCATCCAGTCGGCTTACTGCGCTGTACTGTATGGGGGTAGAGCCTACAGTGCGATTCCGTGGACGCAGTACCAACTCATATCCCGGGGTCGTGATGCATTTGAGAAGAGGGCGGTTCTGGTCATTTTTGGTGAGGTCCAGGCCTGCCATACTTGCCGGTACACCTGCCTCCACGATACCCTGAGCATCTGTGATACAGAGCTGGGTGGCTCCAAGAGAATTGCAGATACCCTGCAGAGCCTCCTGGTCTCGGAGTATGCCCGGGTTGAGGCGCACAATTTCCGCAGCAGCTCGGACTCGCTCCAGAGTACCTTCATCGTTGATTTGCTCCATGTGCTGCATTGTTTCCTGCGTGTAGCGTATCAGCAGCATCAGGTCGTGAAGACGACTGCTCATGACAGCTTGCGCTCGTGCTTCTGCCTGTCTCTGGAATTGCAGGAACGCCAGACCTCCTGCCACGGTGAAAGCCGCACAGATAAGCAGGAAAAGCCAGCTGAGAAACTTGCGTTGCATGGTATCTTGTTACCCCTGATATTACCATGATTTGCACATTTTGGCAAGTACGGAATAGAATGTTAGGTACATTCCGGGCTTGATTTGCTGTACCATACTGTTATAATTCCTCGCATGAAGTTTCTTACTCAGTTATTTTACATTGTAGGTACAGCATTGTTTATTTCGCATGCGCTGTCTGCCTGTCTGGGGCTCAAAGAAAAGATGGGAGGGAATCTTGTGTATGCCGTGGTCTATTTTGCTGTGATTCTGCTGCTGGTGGTACTGGGGTGGTGGCTGATACGCTGCAAGGGCGGTGCTGCGGAGGCCGGCAGTAAAGCTGCGGTGAAAGCAGCGGACTTCGAGCGCACATACACGGCTTTGAGTTTTCCTGTATTGCTCATGTATGAGGAGGATGCCCCCGAGCTGCTGAACAGCCCGCAG
Organism: Akkermansia sp.; assembly: GCA_045636905.1. Lineage (GTDB taxonomy): Bacteria > Verrucomicrobiota > Verrucomicrobiia > Verrucomicrobiales > Akkermansiaceae > Akkermansia. Next base: position 188,249 of record JAZTYL010000022.1, on the reverse strand, counting down.
GATGCCGCGAAGTTTGATCATATCGAGGGGTGCACCTTGTACAGCAAGAGCGGAGTTTTTACCGTCAAACGCTATCGTGGCGGGGAGAATCCTGCGGCTCAGCTTGTGGCGAAAGGACCGCTGGATATCGAAGAGCTTAAGAAGCATATCGGCGACAGCCTGGAGGCGGACGATGACCTGATGACTCAGTATTACGATAAGGAGGTGCTGGAATACCTGCTGGCACCCTGTGCCGATTTCGAGGAGATTCTCTGCTGGGGTGCTCTGACCTATGGTATACCGGAGGTTTCGTACGCATCGCTCCCCGAATTTGTTGAGGAAGACTTCGGTGACGAGGAGCTTCCCGAGCTTGAGTATATTTCCCGGCCGGGCTACAGTGGCCCGCTCAGTATAGAGCACATCCGTCGCTGTGCTTCGCAAGTTAAGTTTACCACATACCCGGATTTTCTGCCTACCGCCGAATCCGCCGTGGTGAGTTGACTTCTGCTGAGACATCCGGATGAAGGGGGGGCTTGAAAGCGCCCAAGTAAAACACCCTCTTTTCCCGAAAGAAAAGAGGGTGTGCTGTTAAGATGTCTGTAGAAGCTCTTACTTGTTGTTGACGCGAGCGAACTGCTTGAGACGCAGGCCGTTGAGGTGGATGAAGCCGCTGGCGTCGTCCTGGTTGTAGTCCTCTTCGGTGTAGTCGGCTTCCATGGTAGCCATGGCGTAGCTGTAGAGGGAGTTCGGGCTCTTGCGGCCGGCGTACATGACATTGCCCTTGTAGAGCTTGAGGCGCACCTCACCGTTGACGGTTTCCTGAGTCTTGGTAACGAGAGCCTGGATAGCCTCGCGCTCGGGAGCGAACCAGAAGCCGTTGTATACCATGGCGGCGTAATCAGGAATGAGGGAGTCGCGCACCTTCTGAGCCTCGCGGTCCATGGTGATGGTCTCGATGTCGCGGTGAGCAGCCAGCAGGATAGTGCCGCCGGGGGTCTCGTAGATACCGCGGCTCTTCATGCCGACGAAGCGGTTTTCGATGATGTCCACACGACCGATGCCGTGCTTACCGCCAAGGTAGTTGAGCACAAGCATGACGCCCAGCGGGTCGAGCAGGGTGTAGCCATCCTTTTCGCCCTGAGAAGCAGTGCCGACCTTCTCCATGATTTCGGCAAGACCCTCTGTCTGCAGACCGATGATGTTACCCTTCTCGAAAAGGCACTGCAGATACTGGGGAGTATCGGGAGCATCCTCGGGAGCGGTGGAAAGCACATACATGCCGCGGTCTTCTTCCTTGGTGGCATCGTACCAGGTGTCTTCCAGAATACCGGCCTCGAAGGAAATGTGAAGCAGATTGCGATCCATGGAGTAGGGCTTCTTCATGCTCTGGCGAATCGGAATGCCGTGTTCCTCTGCGTACTTAATCATTTCAGCACGGCCGGGGAACTGGTCACGCCACTCCTTCATGCGCCAGGGAGCAATCACCTTGAGCTGGGGAGCCAGAGCATTGATGGAAAGCTCGAAGCGAACCTGGTCGTTACCCTTGCCGGTAGCACCGTGAGCAATGGCATCAGCACCTTCTGCAAGGGCGACGTCCACCATAGCCTTGGAGATGCAGGGGCGGGCAATGGAGGTACCAAGCAGGTAGCGGCCCTCGTATACGGCGTTGGCCTGGAACATGGGGAAGATGTAGTTGGCAGCAAAGTCTGCCTTGAGGTCGCCGATAATGCACTTGGAAGCACCAGTGGCAAGAGCTTTCTCGATAACGCCATCGAGCTCCTCAGCCTGGCCTACATCGGCGCAGTAGGCGATGATTTCTGCGTTGTACTTCTCCTTGAGCCACACCAGAAGGACGGATGTGTCAAGGCCACCGGAGTATGCAAGAACGATCTTCATTGTATAACGGGACGCGCGGCGGTTTACCGTGCACGCGCGTATTATACGCTACTTGTGAGCGTTAGAAAAGCAAAATGTGTTGCAGTATCCGCTTTTTTGTGCGGCATTATCGGAGCGGCTGAGGCGTTTGCTGTGCCTTATCTCCGCCGGAGCCGGAGGAAGCCGGAAGGTCGGGCATCATGTCGCGCAGTGTTTTTGCCATTTCCGGGGATGTCTGTTCGAGCATTTCGAGGGTGCCCGGTGTGCGGATAATTGCCTGGCTCATGAGCTGCAGGGACGCGTAGATGATAATGCCGGCCAGCAGGAAATGGCGCACGGAGGCTTTGCGTCGCTGCAGCGGGAGTGTCATGCACTGGGCATCCCACATGGTGATGCCGCGTCTGGTGAGCATGAAGTAGCTGATGAGTATGGTAACAATACCTACCGGGAAGAGGTAGCAACCCATGCCGATGATATTTACCGACAGGCTGCGGAAGAGTGCCCGTGAGAAAGTCATGGGGGTGCTGGACGCCCCGAAGGTGCTGACAGCAATGCCCATCATGCGTTTTCCCGGGGTTGTGCCGAGGTAGGTCAGCAACGCTGCTTCGATAAACACCATAGGCGCCCAGAAGAGCGGCAGCAGCATGTCCGTGAAGGGAATTTGCAGCAGGTAGACGACTCCGCCCGCTATGGCAGCATACAGCGAGCTGTCGATAAGGCGAGCCATGAGTCTGGTGCGCGGCAGCGGCAGGGTCACGGCTTCCTGTGATTCAATAGCCTGGGATTTGGGGAGTGTTACCTCCATCTGCACGACAGGCTGAGCCTCGGTCGGTTGTGCCTCGGGCTTTTCTTTGGTCTGCGGTTCGTCTGCCCCTTTGCTTCTGTTCTGAAGCTCACCGAGGAAATCCACCAGTGCGGGCAGCTCGCGCAGCGGAGCCCAGTTGCTGCAGCCTGCATGCCAGCCGAGGGTATCGGGTGTCAGCTCGCCCATCTGTACCAGAGAAATGACATCCGGCACGGTGGCGGGGCCATGCTTCTTCTTGTCCTTAATCCAGTATATATCCATATGCTATATCTTTTATCAGTTGGAGCGGAGAGCCTTTGCCGGATCCTGGCGAGAGACGATGATGGCCGGCACGACAGAGGCGATAACGACCATCACAAAGGCGGAGAGTGCCTGCTTGGCGAAGGTAGCGGGGTCGTATTCTGCCGGTATGCTGATGCCGTGTGCCTCCATGGGGAAGGGATCCAGACCGATGCTTGCCAGTGCTGCCTGAATCTCCAGGCGGTAGTAGAGTACCAGCAGCGCCAGAATGATACCGAGCACAGCACCCAGGAAACCGAGGATAACACCCTGCCAGGCAAAGATGCCGACAATCTTGCCGGGGGTCGCACCGAGTGCCTGCAACACGGCTATCTCTCGTTTGCGCTGGATGGACATGGTGAACATGACCGCCATGATACAGAAACTCGCAATCAGATTGATGGTGGAGAGCACGAAATTGAGCATGATTCGCTCATTGGCTATGAGTTTGTGCCAGGTTTCAAATGTCTTGGTCCAGGGGGAGATAAACCAGTGAGCACCCAGCGGCAGTTCCTCCGTGGAGGCTGTGTTGTCCGGCAGCAGGGCTCGCATTTGCATCTCCACATCTCCCGGCACATGGGCATTGTGCAGGTGCACGCAGAGCCCCATCACATTCCCTGCGTTCTCGTTGGAGTAGCCCACAACTTCCTGGGCAATGCTCAGCGGCATGTACACGTTGGGGCCTGCATCCATGTTCGACGGTGCCTGGTAGATGCCTACAACGCGCAGGTCTACAGGCATTACCATTTCGTTGATGCTTTTCACGGCTTTGCCGTCCTCCTTGTCGCGGTCCAGGGCAGCAATGTCTGCAGCTGTGTTCTGCCAGCGCTGCTTTTCTTCTGCAGTGAAGGGGACACCGCCGATATGAGTGACGGCCAGCTCGTAGAGGGTCGTGCAGGCGTCTTTCTCGCTGCGACGCATTTTATCCGGCTGGAAGGTACGGATGATGTTGATGACTTTTTCGAGATTTTCCTGCGGCACGATTTCTCCGCCGTTTGCCGGGGTTGTCGTGTCGAAAATACTGCCGATGGAGGTCATGAACTCCGCGTTGCTCTGGGTAATGAGCGGGTTCTGAATCATGGCGTAAATGGCGGCTACCTCGTCGATGCTTCCCACCGGGGTAAGGTGAAGTTCATCCCCGATGGTCAGGCCGAGCGCATTAGCCGTTTTGCGGGAGATGACGCACTCCATATCGAAGCCCTCGCCGAAGTCGAAGGTGCCTTCCTTGAGCATGGGGAGCAGGGGCGTAATCTGCCCGTCATTGTGCGGCTGAATGGAAGAAAATTGAACCATGATGCGCCCGGCTTCGCTCTGTGCGAATGCCTGCCCATCCAGCTGCGGATAGGCGCTGGCTACATTCGGCAGCGCCTGCAGTTTTTCGACCAGTGTTTCCCAGTCCGTTCGCTCCTGGCTCAGCGCAATGCGTTTCATGCCATCCGACTGCCCCAACACATAGTGCGGCATGAAGGCCAGACCGCGCGTTTCCATCTCCTTCTGCAGGCCGCCCATGACAGAGAGAACGACGATAAGTACCATGACCCCCAGCGATACGCCAAGCAGGCATATGAGGGTAATGACAGAGAAGAGGGTGCGAAGCGGGTTCAGATAGCGAACGGCCAGCATCAGGCTCAGATTGCGTCTCAGGATTTTCATGCTCGCCGCTCAGTATCTCTTATCTTCCTGCTTCATGCAAGCCAAATCGCATTGCATACGCATTGCTGACGCATTAAACCCTTGCGTGGGTGCGCGCGAACGTGTAAGATGGCGTCAATGGACGAGAAATTAATTATTATCGGAACGGGGCCTGCCGGTTATACGGCGGCCATTTATGCAGCGCGTGCAGATCTTGCACCCTTGGTATTCACCGGAGAACAGCTTGGCGGACAGCTTACCACCACTACCGAGGTGGAGAACTTCCCCGGCTTCCCGGAGGGTATCATGGGGCCTGACCTCATGTTCAACATGAGCCAGCAGGCGGAGAAGCACGGTGCTCGTTATGCGTATGAGAATGTGATATCCGTCACGAAGGAGGCCTGCAGCGGCATGTTCGTGGTCACCACTTCCGGCGGCGCCTACAAGGCGAAGGCCGTTATTGTGGCTACCGGTGCCAAGGCCCGCTACCTGGGTGTAGAGGGTGAGGCTGCTCTCATCGGTCATGGTCTTACAGCCTGCGCCACATGCGATGGTGCCTTCTACCGCGACGTACCTGTGTGCGTGGTAGGCGGCGGCGACAGCGCCTGCGAGGAGGCTACCTTCCTGACTCGCTTTGCTTCCAAGGTATACCTTATCCACCGCCGAGACCAGCTGCGTGCCAGCAAGGCCATGCAGCAGCGAGTGCTCTCCAACCCCAAAATCGAGCCCATCTGGAACAGCACGATTGCTGCCTACAGCACGGATGAAGCCGGTGAGGTTTGCGGCGTGACACTTCGCGATACTCAGAGCGGCGAGGAACGCCCGCTGGAGGTCAAGTGCGTGTTCATGGCAATCGGGCACAGCCCGAACAGCAAGTTCCTGGGTGACCTGGTGGATGTGGACGATGCCGGATTCATCATCCGTACGAATGGTGGTGCTTCGACCAAGACTCCCGGTCTCTTCGCTGCCGGTGATGTGGCTGATCCCGTGTATCGCCAGGCTATTTCGGCCGCCGGTATGGGCTGCTGGGCCGCTATTGAAGCAGAGCGCTACCTGCTCGAACAGGAGTAATATTAACACGTATCAGCGCATGAAACATATCATCCTGACATCTGCATTGTCCGTGTGCTGCGTTTTGCTGAGCGCTTGCCAATCCCCCGACCTGGTGTACTCCGAAGCTAAGGCATATACCGAGGCGGGGAATCACGAGGCTGCTCTGCCTCTGTACCGGCGTGCTGCCGAGGCCGGGTCCACAGAGGCGCAGCTGGCACTTGGTAAATGCTACGACTTCGGCCGTGGTGTAGCAGCAGATCCGGCGGAAGCCGTACGCTGGTATACCCGCGCGGCCGAGGCCGGCAATGCGGATGCTCAGGATAACCTGGCCACCTGTTATGCAGAGGGCTATGGCGTGCCCAAGGATCTGGAGCGCGCCGTGAGGTGGTACCTGGCTGCCGCCGAACAGGGGAATGCGTTTGCATACAATAATCTCGGCCTCTGCTACCGGAATGGTGAGGGTCTGCCCGTGAACCATGAGGCTGCCTCCCAGTGCTTCGAGCAGTCTGCCATGCGCGGCAATGCCAATGGGCAGTACAACCTGGGGCGCAGTTATTACCATGGGCTCGGTGTACCGGTGGACATGGATAAGGCTCGCCTATGGATTGGCCGTGCTGCCGCTCAGGGGCACCAGAATGCCGCCGCGTTCATGCAGGACAACGGTTGGCAATAAATTTATCATTCACTTCTTTTCTGAGCCGCGCTTTCTGCGCGGCTCCTTTTCGACTCGAATTTAACAGATATCATGCAAAATCCTCCCGCTGAGAAAAAGACTCCCTGGGGCTCATTCTGGAGCCTCAGCTTCATTCAATCCATGAACTCGCTCAATGAAAAGGGCGTTCAGTTCCTTCTTATTGCACTGGGTATCTGGATGATGAAGGAGTTGCAGTATTCTCTTTCCGTGCTGATTGTTCTGCCCTTTGTGTTGTTCTCTCCGCTGGCGGGATGGCTGGCAGATCGCTACTGCAAGACGCGTTTGCTGCAGGCTATGGTGTTGCTGCAGGTTGTCGTGCTGGCCGGGATGACGGCGGGGCTCTTTGCCCACAACCTGTGGGTCACAGTGGGATTTTTCACGGTGTTCTGTGTGCAGGCTATGTTTTTCAGCCCGGCTAAAAAGGGACTGGTAAAGGATATTGTAGGCTCTGAGAATATAGGCTTTGCCAGTGGTATTCTGGAGATTACCTCGATGCTCGCGCTGCTGTTCGGGCAGATTGGGGCTCTGTTTATCGTATACAACCTGCTCAAAAAATGGGGACCTGAGTCCGGGTATGAGGCTGCTGCCTGGCCGTGCGCCGTGTGCATGTGCGGTGCTGTGCTGGTGTTTGTGCTGAGCCTGTTCATGCCGAGATTCAAGCCGGAGAGTACGCGCCCCTTCCGCTGGAGCCTTCTGTGGGAGCATTTTGTGCAGCTGCGTAAACTCTGGCAGATACCGGTTCTGCGCAACAGTGAAATCGGTATCGGGTATTTCTGGTTTATTGCCGGTACGATGATTCTCATCGCCCTGCAAATGGCCGCAGAAGCCAACCCCGTGGCGTCCTCCGAGGATTTCATGCAGATGCTGGGGCAGCAGAAGGATTCCGCTCTGCTCATGGCATGGATAAGTGGTGGATCCATTCTGGGCGGTGTGCTGGCGTCGGTCATCTGCGCCGGCAAGATTCGTACCTGGGTGGCGAATGTCGGCGGTGTGGGTATGACCATCGGCTGTGTTCTGCTTGCGCTGGTGCCCTATGGTTCTGTACTTTTCTTCCTGTCTCTTTCTCTCACTGGATTTATGGCTGCGGGCTACCTCGTGCCGCTCAATGCATTGCTTCAAGACCGCGCGGATAATGATAAACGCGGGGATGTGATTGCCGCCGGCAACCTGGTGGACTGTTTCCTGGGTATCATGTCAGTGGTGGTGCAGGCCGGCATGAAAGCTGCGGGGCTTTCTCCGCGAGAGCAATGCGCCATACTGGCGATTTCCAGCGCGGCTGTTGCCTTGTTCATCTACCGAAACATTCGTACACTTGTCTGAATACGGGCTTGAACCCGGTTGTGAAATCTGCTAAACTTCTTGCCACCGTGAGACTCTCTCTGACAGTTCTGCTTGCGCTTCTGACCTTCTCCTCCTGCAGTCTGGAGCAGCGCTTGGCGCGTACCTCTGCTGAGGTGGAGGATATATTTGCTTCCGCCCGCGCCTGGGAGCAACTCCCTGTCCGCACCATATCCTGGAACCAGGCTTTGTCCATGATATACAACAATAATGCGGAACTTGAGAAGCTTACAGCGAGTATCGAGCGTAGTGAGCGCGAGGAACTCAGTATCTACACGGATATGATTCCCGGGGTGTCGTATTATGGATACATGACCAAGAGTATCAATGACCTGGCCAGAAAGTACTCTTCGGATGACATGAACACCACCTTAAATGTCACCTTCAATCTTCCCTCCATCACGAATATCCCGTATCGTGTGTATGCTGCTGCAGCCTCAACCTTCGCGGCTATTAAAACGAAAGAAGGAAAGGAGCGCGAATTGCTGGCCAAGTTGTACAGCCAGACCAGAACCTATGATCTGGAGCTCCGGAAGCGAGCACTGCAGAGTAAAAATCCGGATTTGACGGATGGAGACCGAATTCTGAATGAGGCGGCGCATCTGCAGGCTGATGCCACGCACTGGAGCGCAATGGCGGAGATGCTCGGTGATTATTCTGCGCGTTGGCGCGTTTTGCCGGAATCCCTGCCGCGTGTGCGTTGGAGCGACTATTCGGGTCGTTTCAACAAGTTGGATCAGTTGACGATATGCCGCTTTGCTCTGCAGCTGGAGCGCGCTCGCCTGGGTATTTACGGTATAGCCTTGCAGTATCTGCCTACCATTAATACGAATCTTTACAGCCCCTCTCTCTTCTCCTCATCCGGTGGTACATACCAAGGTACCTTCCTGGACGGCGAGGAAACCAAAATCAACCTCAACATCAGTTACCGATTGGATACCCAGCTGGATACCTGGAACTCGTACAAAGACCGCAAGGATGAATATGAGCGTGTGAAGCGAGAGGTTTCCACTGCCATCATGGAGCATAAGCGCAAGCTGGCTCAGTTGAAACGAAGCGTAAAGGATTACAATAGCTGGCGTAGCTACATGCAGAAACGTATTCGCTTTACTCAGGAAACGCCCGTTACCACAGCGGATGAGCAGTTGGCTCGCGACAAGTCCGTGCTGGACATGCAGCTGGAAATGCTCAGCCAGGAGGCAAAGGCCGTGGAATCCGAAAGTGCGGTTCTTCTCGAATACGGCTTACAGTAAAAGTCAGCCGGCTTTTGGGGCGCTGTGTTTCGGCTTGTAGGGCGTCTCAGCAGGTTTTGACGTGGCAGAAGGCGGATTGTCGCGCAGGTTACGATCCAGACCGAACTTCCACTGTAAATCATCTATCTCGCCGTAGATGAGGATGTCTATCATGAAGTCGGAGAGGAAAGTAATGGGCGAGAGGATGATGGTGGGCAGGCTCGTGATGCTGGGCCACAGATTGCCGCGGATGTAGGTCGTCTCCAAATCTACATCCAGTTTCATTTTGACATTGAGGTTGTAGCCAAGAGCCTTCATATCGTAGGCTCGGAGGTGCCCGTTGGCAATGGCGAACTTGGCATGTGCGTCCTGTATATCGTAGGCAAAAAGGTGGTTGTAACCCGGTAGGTATCCGGCCTGGTTGCCGATAGAAGTGATGGCATTGCCCGTGCCGGAGAAGATATTGGCTATATAACTCGGCTCGCGCCCGTTTTCCTGACTCTTGGCAGCAGATTCAAATATCATCAGTTTGTCCGGAAGATCGGTTACGAGACTCGCCACCGGCTGGAAAATGGAGAAGCCCATCAGGTCGCCATTCACCACACTGGCTTCGCCATAGCCCTGAATATCTTTCAAATCCGGGGTGGGGGAGCGGAAGCGCAGATGCCCATTGCAGAGGGCGGAGCCATACTTCACATCATAAGATTTCAGGATGCTGCTCAGGTTCATATTCTTTGCAGTCACCATGCCATCGAACGCCGTTCTGGCTCCGCTGAAATCTATCTTGACCACGGCGTCGAGCACGCCTTCCCAACATGCTGCGTTCATTTTGTCCAGCAGCACATAGTCATCCGTCAGGTGTATAAAGCCGGAGAAATGATTCAGAGGTATGGTGGTTCCCAGAAAACGGAAGCCGGCACGTTGCGCCACTTCTGTTTTAATCAGACCGCTCATGGGGCGTTTGCAGTCCGAATAAATGGGGAACACGCAACTCTTGGTTTCTACCTTTGCCGGGTATGGCAGCACGACATCCTCCAGGAATTGCTTGAGAGGGGCGTAATACATGCCGAGCGAGTATGCCGGGAACACGGTACCGCTGATATTGACGAGCTCCACAAAACTATTTTCGACATCGATGATGACGGCATCTCCCACCATGGTGGTGTTGGCATGTTTGCGTGCGGCCTCTTTCAGGGCTTCACTACTCAAGCCGGTGCCTTCCATGTTCGTATTCCGGAACCACGGGGTGTTATCGAAAAGCATCGTAATATCACCGATGGTAATGACACATTCATCTTTCGGCGTAGGCTTTCCTTCCTTCGGGGTGTGGTAGCGAACCTTGGAGCGCACATAGCACGTGGCATGTTTTGCCATGGTATAGGGATTTTTCCCCAGATCTTTACGCAGAACTTCGTTCCCTTTGGCATCATCTTCTATGACACAGAGCTGATACTCTGTGTTATGCAGTTCCACATTACAGAATGAGTCAACACGCAAATCATTCGAATAATCGACTTTCACATCGATATCGGTAATGACATTGCGGGCATTCGGCCCGAAACGGAAATCGCGTATGATGTTGTGAGCTGTTTCGTCGTCGATGAGCTTATCCACCACATCAGCCCGAATAGTGTTGGTGCCGCTGACGGTGAGCACACCGTGCGTGCTGCCGTTCACAATGCCCTCGAAGCAGTCCGCTCCGTGCGTGAGCTTCAGATCAGCATGATAGTCGATGTTGTCTGCGGAACCGGGAGACAGCTTTACCTGTGCTTTCAAACCTACAGGAATTTCGCTTCCTTTGAACACCTTAACTTGCCCCGGCGTACGAACGAGTTGAGGAATATTGAGGTCAAATTTAGCGGATTCGAGGCGCCCCTTGTCTGTATTGTAAGTAAAGTACCCCTGAGCTGTCAGTGTTTCCGGGAGTTTTATCTGTGGGATATCAATGTGGAAATGTTCGAGGATTTCAGAGAAGGATTTCGGGGCGAGCGAAAGCCGTATATCATGCAGAGTCGGGGTTTTGATGTTGCTGCAATCGATTCTGGTGGATATGCTGTTGTCTACAGACTCATTGTTTTTACCGGGAAGCGTCAGGGTGAGTTTTGCCTGGCCTTGCTGCCCCTCTGCAACGACAAGCCCGAATACGGCATTGCCGAGGGTGGTGTTCTCGTGTGAGAGTTTATCGACGGTTGCTGTTATCTGGCCGGAAGAGAAATAGCCGGATGCAGCATCGCAAGCCGAGTTCAGGTCTCTGAGCTCCGCAAGATGCAGATGCAGGTTTTCTGCTGCCATGTTTTCAAGCTTCAGTCTGGTTGCAGTTCCGTCCAGAGTTGCATCTGAAACGCGGAGCTGATTCTGAGCCCAGCTCAGACCGGACAAGGTGATACCGGCGGCACTTTCTTCCAACTGAGCTCCAGGCATGGTAAGCTTGCGCAACAAGAATTTCTCGCGGGGGCTCAGTTCGATTTTCGCTATACTCAACTTTTCTTCACTGTAATCGAGCTTATCGGCGATAACTTTCAAATCAAGCCCTTCCAACTTTATCTGCTCCGAGGGGGCAATTTCGTTGGCTGAGACTTCCAGTGCAAGCTGCCCCACACCGGTAGGGAGTTTATTTTCTGCCTGGTGTATTTCTTTTGCTGCGAGGTGTAATTCGGGGGCACTGAAGCTGAGCCCATTGTAGCTCAGTTTATCGAGCTTAATGCTGAGGTCCAGTGAGCTGAGATTGGGAGTGAAATCCTGCCAGTTACTTTGCCCCGGCACAAAATCTCCCGTGGTCAGGTCCGCCGTAAGTTGGAGCTTGAGGCGCTCGCCGAGCGCAAGTTCATCAGGCAGTTGCACCGGCGAGGGAATAAGCTTATTGAGCAATTCCAAACCGCTTTTGATATTGAGGTCTGTGCTGAGTATGGCGTGGCCTTTGCCATTGTTGGCGGTGGCAGATAGCGAGATGTTGCTGTCCGCATACCGGAGATTCAGGCCATTGAGGTTGAAATTACCGTCTTCGTAGAAGAAACTCAGTGTGATTTTATCCACACAAATGCCGTCCACATACAGCTCTTCTTGCTCCAGTTCCCCGTTCAGTGTCAGGTTGGTCAGTGTGAAATCCGGCTCCAGACCAAGTGTCCCTCGCAGGTGGATGCGCGGTGCTTTATCCGGAGCATGAGTCAGCTTGCCCAGAATACCGCTTTTTTCCTCACCGAGAATTTGTGTGATAAGCGGAATCAACGAAGCGTTGCTGTCGAAATCGAAGCCGAGATTTCTTAATTCCGATTCATACGCAGCCTGAAGTGAAGCGGAAGACGACGGGTCAACCGTCTCGAAGCTCAGCATGTGGAGGGTGATTGTATCATCCTTGTAAGCAAGGTCAACCTTCGCATTCCTGAAATGGAATACCTTGTAATCGTATCGCGGTAACTCTGCCTGCACGGAAAGCGTGAGCTTATCATCCACATCCATGTGTACATGGATATTCGGCATTTCATGCTCAGCCCAGTTCTGGCTGTTCAGTACATGGAAGAGCTTGTCTGTATACGGAGCATATTCTGCCAGCAGTGCCTTGATATCAAGTTGCCCGGACTGTTGAGTCTCTGAGCCTGTGGAGCTCTCTTTCGTGCTTTTTCTTATGTCTCCGCTTACTCTCAGCATGATTCCTCCCACGTTGAGGAAGGCGGAAGAAATGCGTATATTACCGTTCGTGTCGAACTCAGTTGCAATGGTTATATCACTGAGTTTGAGCGATTCTCCGGGGCTGTCAGTGACGGGCAGTGTGATATTGGCTCGCTTCAGTGTAGCGGAATCCGGGCACACCGTACCTGTGAACAGGAGCCGGAAGGCCTTGATGCCCACAGTAAGTGACCTGGCGGTGAGCAGGGGAGTTGTATCCTCCGGGGCTGTGTATATCTGTATATCCTCTGCTTTGAGGGCAAGGCCCTTGTAAGGGGCAAGGCGCAGAGATTCCAGCCGCAGCACCACGCCTTGTTCCGCTGCGAGCTGCTCGACTCGTCGCAGGACACTATCCGGCAGTCCTACAAGAGAAAGCCAGGCAACTGTAAGACATAAAAACAGAAACCCCACCAGGCAGATGGTCGGTATGTGTGAGCCAACGCGTCTGATGGTGAGTTTTCTGCTCATATGCCTTTGGGCGTTAAATCTCCGGATCCGTTTCGCCTTCCGGAAGAGGTGGCGCTTTCGGCAGATTCTTGTCAATATCGTCCAGCAGGTTTACCAGGTCTACACCACGCTGGGCAGAATTGTCATGTTTGAAGGTCAGTTTGGGCGTATTGCGCAGCACGACTCGCTTGCTGACAGCCTTCTGGATAATGGCTCGGTTGCGAGTTAGTTTTTCAATTACCTGCGCAGGAGCCATGCGCCCTACAACGCCGACCCACACGCGTCCCTCCTTCAGGTCTTCGGTAATTTCGACCTGAAGGATGGATACGATAGTGCCGTTCCATTCGAACTCCTTCTGAATGAAGGAGCCGATTTCGCGTTTCATCAATTCGTTGACTTTATCGAGTCGGCGTGTTGCCATATTTGCTGTTACAGAGTTTGCTTAATCTTCTCGAGGGAGTAGCATTCGATGATGTCGCCCTCCTCGTAGTCGTTGTAGTCTGCCAGGCGGATACCGCACTCCAGACCGGCCTTGACTTCCTCCACTTCGTCCTGGAAGCGGCGCAGGGTAGACATCTTGCCGTCGAATACCACCTGGCCATCGCGAAGTACGCGGGCCTCGGCGGTACGCAGCATCTTGCCGTCCGATACATAAGACCCGGCTGCGCGGCCTTTGTTCAACTTGAACACCTGTCTGATTTCGGCATGACCCAGAACGGTCTCGCGGGTCTCCGGCTCCAGCAGGCCGAGCATGGCGTCCTTCACCTGGTCGATAAGCTCGTACACGATGGAGTAAATCTTTACCTGTACGCCCTCGCGCTTCACTGCCTTCACGGCGTTGCTTTCCACCTTCACGTTGAAGCCCAGAATCACGGCATCGGAGGAGGAGGCTAGCAGAACGTCGCTTTCGGAAATCGGACCGGCAGATGCACCGATAAACTGGCACTCCACCTTCTCGCTCTCGATATCCAGAATAGCCTTCTTGATAGCTTCCACGGAGCCCTGTACGTCGCCCTTGAGGTAGAGCTTGAGCACAGCCTTCTGGCTGCCGTCGCCCATCATGGCAAGGATGTCTTCCATGCGGGAGCGGCGGGGTGCACTCAGTCGCTGCTGGCGCTGCTCTTCCTGGCGTTCTTCTGCCAGTTTGCGGGCCTCGCGCTCGTTCTTCATCTCTACAAGCTCATCGCCCACATTCGGGGTCTGCAGGAAGCCGGAAACCTCCGCAGGCATGCCCGGGGTGACCTTCTTGATGGATTTACCCTGGTCGTTGAACAGAGTCTTGATTTTACCGGAATAGGGCCCGCAAATGAAGGGCATACCTACCTTGAGCGTGCCGCTCTGCACGATAACCGTGGCGGAGCTGCCTTTACCCTGTTCCATGCGAGCCTCGATGATGGAGGCGCGGCAGTTGGCGCGGGGATTGGCCTTGAGCTCCAGCACTTCGGCCTGGAGGCAGAGGAGGTCGAGCAGGTTGTCGATACCGTCGCCGGTGTGGGCGGAGACGTCCACGCACTCGATATCGCCACCGAAGTCCGTGGGCATGAGGCCCTCTTCCATGAGCTGAGTGCGGACGCGCACGGGATCAGCAGCAGGAAGGTCGCACTTGTTGACTGCTACGATGATGGTCTTGTTGGCAGCCTTGGCGTGGGTGATGGCCTCACGCGTCTGCGGCATGATGCCGTCGTTTGCGGCTACTACCAGCACCACGATATCCGTGACGTCTGCACCGCGGGCGCGCATCTCGGTGAAGATGGCGTGGCCGGGGGTGTCGATGAAGGTCAGGATGTTGCCGCCGTGGTCCACGGAGTAGGCACCGATGTGCTGGGTGATACCACCGGCCTCACCGGCCACCACCTTGGTGCGGCGAATGTAGTCCAGAAGCGAGGTCTTGCCATGGTCCACGTGGCCCATCACTGTGATGATGGGGGTACGCACCTTCAGGGAATCCTCGGGCTCTTCTTCCACTGCCACGGGTTCGGGTTCCTTCACCACCTCCACGGGAGCCTTAACACCGGCACCCTTCTCGCGCTTGACGCGCTCGAAAGCGTAGCCGTGCTTCTCGCAGAGGGCGGCCACCTGGTCGCTGTCCAGCGAGGTACCGGGGTTGGCGAACACGCCCATGGGCATCAGCTCAGCAATGAGCTTGAAGGGCTTCAGGTTCATGGCAGCTGCCAGCTCAGCCACGGATACCGGGGGCTTCACGTTGATAACCTTGTCACCCTCGCTGGCGGCAGGAGCTGCAGCAGGTGCAGGCTGGGGAGCCGGAGCGGGTTTGGGAGCAGGAGCCGGAGCTTTAGCAGCAGGCTTCTGCTCGGCACGGGGGGCCTGAGCAGGGGCTGCCTTCTTGCGCTGGGGGCTCAGCAAATCCAGAGCAGCCTTTTTGGCCGGTGCCGGGCTTTTCTTTGCCGGCGCTGCCTCAGCCTGCTGCTTGCGGGGAGCAGGGGCGGGAGCTTTAGCGGCGGGAGCGGCAGCTGCTGCGGGCGCCTGTTTCTTCTTTTTGGTGCTTCCGAGCAGGTCCAGAACCTCGGGCTTTTTCTTCTGTTCTGACATGTGAAAAACTTGTGTTTACTCTTAATTGGTGTTGTGTACCTTATTCGTCTCAGGCATTCTTGGCCTTGTCCACAATGGCGAAAGCCTGATCCTCGCTGATGCCCAGTGCATCCACCAAATCCTCGGGCTGCACGTAGCTGGCGATACCCTGCACGGTAGTGAAGCCGGCGGCAATCATGTTGGCGGCGAGCTCGGGGCTCACGTCAAGAACTGTCACCAGTTCGTTGGCGCCCTCGGTTGCCAGGCTCTTGGTGCGGGTCATGTTGTCGTAGGGCTCTACGCGCACATCCCACTTGTCGTTCGGTGCAGAAATAAGGCGAGCGGTGAGGCGAACGTTCTGACCCTTGCGCCCCTTGGCCTTGGCAGCAGCCTTGTCATCTGCCACGTAAACCGTTACAACGCGGTTCTCGGTGTCGACATCAATCTTGATGGGGTCGATGGGAGCCAGAGATTCCTGTACCATGGCGGCTTTGTCATCGGAGTACTCGAGAATGTCAATCTTCTCGCGGTTCAGCTCGTTCACGACATTCTTCACGCGGGCACCGCGCATACCGACACAGGCGCCGATGGGATCCACGTTCGGGTCTTCGCTGCGTACCACCATCTTGGTGCGGTAGCCGGCTTCACGCACGATGTTGACAATCTCTACGGTGTGTTCGTAAATCTCCATCACTTCGCTCTCGAAGAGGCGGCGCACCAGGTTGGGGTGGCTGCGGGAGAGGATGAGCTCGTGGCCGCGGGCGCCGTCGCGCACCTCCACCACGTAGAAGCGCAGCTGGTCGCCGGGGGCGTAATCCTCACCGGGGATGCGCTGACGCAGGGGGACAAGGCCCTCGTACTTATCCACTTCCACAATCACGTCGCCCTTGTCGTAGCGGCGCACGGTGCCGGTCACGAGCTCGCCTACGCGGTCCTTGAAGGCATCTGCCAACATTTCCTGCTCAGCCTTGCGAATGCGCTGCTGCATGGTTTGGCGGGCGGTCTGCACGGCGATACGGCCGAAATCGCGGGGAGTGATGTTCATGACGATGCTCTGGCCGATTTCCACACTCTTGCCGGTGCGGGCAGCCATGGCGGCAGCATCCGTGTACTTCACTTCATTGAAGGGGTCGGTGAAATCTTCATCTGCAACCACTTCCATGCGGGCCTTAATCTTCACGCTGTTCTTGTGCGGGTCGATAACGGCTTTAATGTGGCGAATACGCTCAGCACCGTCTACCATCTTGGAGTATGCGGTGAGGAAGGAGGCTTCAAGAGCCTGCAGTACGCGTTCACGGGTAAGGTCTTTCTCGCGAACGTAGAAATCGATCAGAGCGGAGATATCTGTGGCTGCCATAATGTTCGATGCGTGTGATTGGTGGTGAACCGACTACAAAAAAGGAGCGGGTTCATGACCCACCCCAATCTCTATAGACCGGAACTTGTACGCGTTTATATTAGACGTGTATGCCTCGGATGTCAAGCACAAATTCCGTTTTCATGATTGAAAAAAGCGGCATTAAATAATTCCTGCGAGTATCTCCTCGGTATTGCCCATCTGCAGGAAGGCGTGCAGCCGCTCGTTCTCCAGCAGGGAAACGTAGTGACCCTCCTCCACCATGGTGCGGAGTCCCGGGTCGCGGAAGAGCTCCAGGAAGCGGGTGGCATGCGGTACGCCGCAGTGTGCCAGGCGCTCATTGTAGAACTTGGTGAACTCTGCTTCCGAGAGGGAGCACCCGTAAGCAACCAGGCAGGCAAGATTGGCCTGAGCCGGACTTTCCAGCGGGTCGATATGGCGCAGCCAGGCTGTCACATCTGCCTTGCGCAGCGCATTTTTGGCACGTGTGAACCAGGGCATGGCCGGGTCTGTCTGGCCCTGGCTGTGAGCCTCCGCCAGGTCGCAGTAATAGGCGACACGGGCAATGTTGCCATAGTAGGACACAGCGATTGAGCCTACCCATACCATTACCCCGCTCATAAGTACAGTGGTGATGATGCCGGTAGCGCTGGCACCGCCTCGCCTCCAGGAGAAGAGCTGGGAGAACCAGTTCATTCCGTGGAAAAACACGGCAAAGGTGAAGAGCCCCAGCCCCCAGGCAAGCACCTGTACCATCCAGGGGCGGGGGGAATCAGTGAGTAGTGCCAGGAAGGTGATACCCTTGTTCTGCAGAAAAATCCACATGGCGGTGCTGCCAATGACGGCCATGGCCAGCAGAATCATGCGGATAACTCCCTTGAGTAAAGAGAATATGACGATGAAGAGCAGTAGTATGCCGAGTGCGAGCAGGATGGTGGTCTGGGCGTCAAAGTTCATGGTGCTTGCGGTGTAGGGGGATTCTGTAGTGCCCGCAGGAGCTCCAGCTCTCGCTTGGCCTCTTCTTCGTGGCCGAGGTATTGCAGCAACTGAGCTTTGTTGTGGCGGGCACGGTGGTGAGTGGGTTGCAGTTTCAGGGCTTTATCCAGCGCGCTGAGTGCATATCCATGCTGGCCTACTTCAGCCAGGATGAGTCCCAATCGGTAAAAGGCTTCGGCATTCTGCGGTGCTACGCGAGTGCAGTTCAGCATCTGCTGCAGGGCGTCCATGGGTCTGTTCTGGCGGGCCAGGAAGACGGCGTAGTCCATGTAGGCCACGTAGGCGGCAGGGTCAAGCTCTGTTGCGCGTTTGTATTGTTTTTCCGCCTCGGCTGTATCTCCCCTGGCTTCTGCCAGGATGGCGAGCTGCATGGCTCCCGTGGGCTGGTCTGCCTGGTGTTCGGCTATGGCCTGCATTTCCGCTACGACGTCAGCCGCCTGAGGGTTCTGTACGAGGCGGTCGATGAGCGGCCAGGCCGCGGCTCTGCGCACCAGCAGAACGGGGTCGTGTATCATGTCGGCAGCCTCTTCTCCCAATATACGGGCAGCTGCGGCGCGTACCATGGCATTTTCGTGTGTCGCATCTGCCTGCGCTGCCTTGCGTATTTCCTCTGTGGGTTCCTGGCGTGCCAGCAACTCCAGCAGGGTGGCACGCCAGCCCGGCACATCTTCCTGCGCCAGGGCTTCCAGAAGTTCCTTTGTGTTACCTTTGCCGGCCAGGGCATGGTGCACTGCTCGGGTACGCGCCCGGTACCGCGCATTTTTCTGTTGCGGGTAAGTTTTCTGCACCACTTCTGCTGCGCGTGTGTTGTCCATGTCGCTGTGGCACATGGTACAGGCGTTCGGCGTACCCAGTTCGTTGCTCAGCAGTGGATCCGGGGAGTTAAAGGAGTGGTCTCGGCGAGGGTCACGAGCCATGTAGGGGCTCTCGGGCATGTGGCATTCAACACAGCGTCCTCCTTTGCTGCCCGGCGGGCAGGGAGTGTGGGTGGCGGGGTCGATGATGGGACTGGCTGTGCTTCCTACAGTGGTGCCGGTGGCGTGGCAGCGCATGCACAGCGAGTTGTCCTCCTGTTGCAGTTTGAGCTGTGCGCTGTGTGGGTCGTGACAGTCCAGGCAGCTCACTCCTGCTTTGCCCATGCGGCTGAGCCGCAGGCCGGTCTCGCAGTAGTCTTCATCTCTCTGCATGCCATTGGGCCAGAAAATGCCGGAGATAAGGGGGAGCTCCAGGCGGAAATGGTCGTCAAATCGCTTGCCTACTTCAAAGGAATCGTTGAATTCCTCGCGGCGGGCATGACAGGTGGCACAGTTGTCGTGCATCTGCTGCGTGCTCAGCTTGCGGTCTGCTGGGGCTACCATGCAGCCGTCTTTCGAGGTGGCAGCGGCAAGTTTGTGGCACTGGATGCAGCTGACACCCGGTTCTTTCCACGTGGAGGCGTAATTGTCCTTTGTTTTGTCGTAGTTCTTGCGGAAGTGCGAGGTGTGGCACCAGGCGCACTGGGAATTCCAGTTCATGCCTCGCCCCAGCCAGTGGCCCCAGTCGCCAACGGTCCGGGTAGCGGCACCTTCTCGGCTCAGGCGGGCATCGGCCTCGAACATATCGAACCACTCCCGTTTTTCTGTATCCCAGGCTGCGCTCGGGGTATGCAAGCCCCCGTCTTTGCCTTGCACCAGATATTGGATTAAGGGCTTGCGGCCCAGTACGGAATGAACCTTGAATTCTCGCTTTGTTTCACTGTCGCGCAGCAGCAGTTCGCCGGCACGTGTCGTACTGAAGCTCAACTCGGAGCCATGTGCTCGCAGGCGTTGACCATGGAACGGCTCGGAGTCCAGCGAGGCATTTACGGTGCGGTAAGCCCAGGCGTGGTCGCTGCCGGCCCAGTCCTCGAATTCTTTTCGGTGACAGGCGGCGCATTGCAGGGAGATGGGAACTGCCTGCTGATTCCAGTGCGCGCTGTTGCCGGTATAGGGCTCCACCTTCCTGTCGTCTTCGCAGGAGGTACAGAGCAGCACGATTGCCGGCAACAGTAACTTATTTTTCACGCGCCGCATTGTAACATGGAATGACCTGTGGCGCAAGACCTGAGTTGTTTTCTGACACTCAGGCTTCGCGCAGGTGCGAAAAGAAGCGGGCGCCCCGTGGGACACCCGCTTCGGAAATATCTCTGTAAGAAAGTCTTACTTCTCGCAGTACGTGCGCACGGCAGCAGCAATGCGGGCGGATACGTCCTCCGGCTCGCCTTCCTCCACCACGTCGATCTGTACCACCTTACCCTGTGCGCGGTAGTGCTCCACTACGGGCACGGTGAGGGTCTCGTAGTCCTTACGACGCTTGGCGAAAGCCTCGGGGTTGTCGTCGGTACGAACAATCATGGCGCCACCGCACTTGGGGCATACCTCCTCGCCGTTGCGGGTGGTCTCGCCGCAGGCGGGGCAAGCCTTGCGCTTGAGCATACGAGCCTCGATGAGCTCGGCAGCCACGTTCAGGTATACCACGATGTCAACACCCAGACCCATGGCGGTCAGGTTGGCGTCCAGAGTCTCGGCCTGAGATACGGTGCGGGGATAGCCGTCGAGCAGGCAGCCGCAATCCTTGTTCTCGCCCAGCCACTTGGCCACGATGCCGTTCACCACCTCATCGGGTACGAACATGGCGGCGTCCATGTACTTCTTGGCCTCCAGACCCAGCTCGGAACCGGCGGCAATCTCAGCACGCAGCAGCGCACCGGTGCTCAGCGGCTTCAGACCATAAGTCTCGGAAAGGAAGTTAGACTGTGTACCCTTGCCGGAAGCAGGGGCACCTACAAGTACAAATCTCTTGAGCGTTTTCATATTTCTGTAAAGATTGAGCTCTGCGGCCTTCTGCGGCAGACGCTGTGGTTCATTATGCCCGATTTTTCCCGAAATGCAAGCACAAATTGCTGAACATTGATTTTTAATGTGCTTGCATTTCTCAAAAATGCAGTTCAAAATGCAGGCGAAGCGCCTGTTGCGCCCCGCGGGGAACCTCAGTGACGGCAGAGCCATGCTGCAACATGTTGCGAATGGGGGCATGCAGGTGTGTCTCGAACGCTTCCTTAGTGCCGATGAAGGAGAGGCGGGAGCAGGGGCGTAGGGCATCTGCTTCGAAAATGACAGCCAGCGGGTATTCCTGTAAACCCGGAAAATCGCCGGAGTCCGGGAACACATCCAGCGCCAGAATATGCTCCGGCGTTGTTTCCACATATTCCGTTTCCTCCGGGGGTGAGTCGATGTAGGGCCACCAGAGGTGCTCGTTGCTCAGCTCACCCAGAAAGCTCTGCAGCCCTTCTGCATCGAACACGAAGCGAACATTGCAGATGGGCTCACCCTCGACTGTGACTCGGAATTTCATCGTTTACATGAAGCTGTAAGCGTCGATATCCAGCGTGATGGTGATGTCTTCTCCGGTGTTGAGGCGAGCGATTTCCCTCGATACAATATCAGCTACGGTGCGGGCGCTCAGGGCATTGATGGTGCATTGGAAGCGGAACTGCCCGTGCGCTTTGGCAATCGGTGCCGGAGCCGGCTCCGTTATTTCCACCCCTTGCGGCAGAACGGCCAATAGGCGCTTGTGCAGGGTGCGCAGCGAGAATTCCGCCAGCTCCTCCTGCACGGAGCGTACCGTGAGCACGGAGAGGTGACGGAAGGGCGGGAAATGGAACTCCCTACGCAGCCCGAGTTCGTTTTCCGCAAAGCCGTCCGTATCATGGCGGCGGGCGTATTGTATAGCGGCGGCATGAGGCGTGTAGGTTTGGATGATAACCTCGCCGTCGATATCGCCTCGCCCGGCACGCCCGGCTACCTGGGTCAGCAGCTGGAAGGTGCGCTCGGCGGCGCGGGGATCCGGGATGCACAGCCCGAGGTCGGCATTCAGCACCCCCACGAGCGTCACCCCCGGGAAATCCAGCCCCTTGGAAATCATCTGCGTGCCCAGCAGGATATCGATACGGTGTGCACGGAAATCCGCCAGTATGTCGCGCAGGGCGTTTTTGCGGGCGGCCACATCCGCATCTACGCGCTGCAGACGTGCCTTGGGGAAGCAGTTGCGCAGCACGCGCTCCACCTTCTGTGTGCCGTAGCCCTCCAGCAGGATGTTGTTTTCCTTGCATTCCGGGCAGCGGCGGGGTACCACGGCGCGGAAGCCGCACAAGTGGCAGATGAGTCGATTCTCAGTGGCGTGGTAGGTGAGAGGCAGGGCGCAGTGGTCGCAGGTGACGACATGTCCGCAGTCCGGGCATTGCAGGGCGCGGGCGAATCCTCGGCGATTGAGCAGCAGAATGGTCTGCTCGCCTTTGTTCAGGCGGTCTTCGATGGCCATGCGCAGGCGCTCGGACAGGATGCCGAGGTTACGCTTGTCTTTGGGCTCCGTGCGCATATCCAGCACACGGGTGAGCGGCAGGCGCTGGCCGTCTGCTCGCTTGTCCATACGCAGCATGGTGTATTTGCCGCTGTTGACGTTGTGCAGGCTTTCCAGAGAGGGGGTGGCGGAACCGAGCACCACCGTGGCACCCTCCAGGCGGGCTCTCAGTACGGCGAGATCGCGCCCGTGGTAGCGTGGGGCATTTTCCTGCTTGTACGAGGAATCGTGCTCTTCATCCACAATGATGAGTCCCAGATTCTGCACCGGTGCAAAAAGTGCGGAGCGGGGGCCGATGGCAATGCGAGCTTTCCCGCGGTGGATGGCGTGCCACTCGTCGAAGCGCTCGCCATCGCTCATAGCGCTGTGCAGAATAGCCACGGACCCGGGCGTGTCGGCAAAGCGGCTTTTAAAGCGGGCCATGGTTTGCGGGGTGAGCGATATTTCCGGCACCAGTATGAGCACGCCGCGTCCGCTTTGCATCACATGGGCCGCCGCCTGCAGGTAAACTTCTGTTTTGCCGGAGCCGGTAACCCCCTGAAGAAGCAGGGGCTTGCTTTCCGGTGTATCACAGGCGGAGATGATGGCTTTCAGCGCTTCCGACTGTTCTTCATTCAGTTCCAGCGGCCGGGATGGAGCAAATTCCTCATCGCCGGCAGGGTCGCGGTGTACGGCTTCTTCTTCGAGTCGAATATACCCTTTGGCTTCCAGGGCTCGGCAGGCGGTCAGGGCGGCAGAGCCTCCCAGGTCTGCCAGTGGTTCGCGCTTGCTCTCACCGTCGTGCAGGTAGCGCAAGATAGCTGCCTGCCTCGGAGCTCTGGCGTTGATTTTGTTGAGCGTATCGTCATCCGGCCATTGCTGCAGCACGGCCACTTTGCGTGTCTTTTCCTCGTGGCGCTCGCGGCGCACCGGCTCGGGGACGATGCAGCGTATCATTTGCTCCACCGGTGCGGCATAGTAGCGGGCAGCCCATTCTGCCAGGTCCATGAGCACGGGGCTTACGGATGGCGTGTCGTCGATGAGTCGGATGAGGGGCTTGAGGCGGTGGCTCCATTCAGCAGACGGCTCCACCAGAGAGATGACGGTGCCGGTGGTTGAGCGATTGCGCAGCGGTACTTCCACACGGCAGCCACGCGTTACCTCTGCCATGCCCTCCGGTATGGCGTAGTCGAACACCATGTCATTCATGCCGTCCACCAGCACGCGGGCGGCGGGGGGCATGGGCTCATCCTGAAAAAGTGCCTGCTGCATTCCGGTTCGGACGGGAGCTGCGCTCAGCTTTCCTCCTCCAGTTCCTCGCGGGAGAGGATGTGTACCACCACCTTGATGCCTGCTTTTTCGCCTGCGGCTTTTGCCAGTGAGCGTATGGCGGAGGCTGTCATGCCGTTGCGCCCTATGATACGGGGAATGTCTCCCGGCTCCAGCACCAAGCGGAAACGCAGCATGTCTCCCGCCTCCCCGGAGGCAACGCGCAACTGCGCTTTCTCAGGATGCTTGATGAGCGGGCTCACAACAGCAAGAAGATATTTTCCTATGGATTCGATAATCTGTTGCATGGGGAATGTTTTTCTCTGTTCTTCATCCTAATGGATGCTGCTGCGGATGTCAAGAAAAGCTCGTGGCAGCGCCGTTTTGTGGCCACCACCTTTGAACAAAAAACAACTAGTCTTCGCTGCGGTCGTGTACGGGCAGCATGAGCAGGCGCAGAAGAGCCAGCACTGGCAGCTGTGCCCAGAGGTAGTACCAGGGGGCGGTGCCGAGGTAATCCAGCAGGGTGCCGGCGATAGGCGGTCCCTGGGTATAGCCGTAGTTTGTATCCAGCCAGAGGTTGATGGGGTGGATGAGCAGCACGTACGCATCCATGATAAGCAGTGTCTTCAGATCATCCCATCCGCGAGCTCGCCACCCCAGAAGCACAGGTATGGCCAGCGCCACAACGAGCAGCAGGCTGTGCGCGATGAAGAACACGAAGAAGGCCAGACTCGGGTATCCATTGGCCATGGCCGGGGTGATAAGTCCTTGTATGCTGCCCGCCAACACGCCGAAATAGACCACCGCGCATGCCCAGCGCACCCTCCACCAGAGAGCAATAAACGCAAAAACGCTCATGAAGGAGCAGAAATG
This sequence comes from Akkermansia sp., assembly GCA_045636905.1. GTDB lineage: Bacteria > Verrucomicrobiota > Verrucomicrobiia > Verrucomicrobiales > Akkermansiaceae > Akkermansia. The sequence goes on along the minus strand of JAZTYL010000022.1, from coordinate 163,869 downwards.
CAGGGGGAGATTGTGCTCCCAGCTGCCGTAGTCATCCGCAAAGGCGCGCCAGGTAAATTCGCTGACTAGCTGGAAGAGAACAAGCCCACCCAGCACGCGGCAGAGTATATGGCGCCCTCGTGTCTGCAATCTGCTGCCCAGCCACAGCACAAGCGCGGCTGCCAACATAGTGAGCACCAGTGCAATGATGTGGGGTTCGGACCAGCGGATGAATGGGTACTGCATATCTGAGCAAGAGGGTTATTTCTTCCTGACGAACAGGTATAAGAAGTAAAAGAGCGCGAGAGCCGGCAGCTGGAGCTTAAGATAATACCAGGGGCCGGGGCCGAGTTGTGCCAGGATGGTACCGGCAGGCCCCTGAGTGGTGAAGCCATAATTGCTGCCCAGCCAGAGATTGATGGGGTGAATGGACAGAACGTAGGCATCCATGAGCAGCAGGCAGAGCAGCGGGTCACGGCGGCGGGCTCGCCATCCGAGCACACCAATCTGCACCAGCGCCGCGATAAGCAGCAACGCGTGGGATATAAAGAAGTTGAAGAAGGTAAAGCTCGGTACTTCTGCCCGCAGTGCCGGGGTGATGATGGCTTGTATGCTGGCGCTCAGCACGCCGAAATAGACGAGCGCACAGGCCCAGGGGGCTCGCCACCACAAGGCCACGATACACACCAGCGTCATGAGGGAACAGAACTGCAAGGGCAGCATGTGTTGCTCGATGCAGGCTGCAAAGCCGAAGGTGATGAAGTGGCAGGCGTGCTCTGAAATAAAATACAGCAGCATGACCAACCCCAGACGGCGCCCGAAATAAACGCGGTCTTGTGCCTCCAGACGGCGCCCATACCACACCAGAAAGGTGGTGAGCAGAGCAATAACGCCTATTGTAATCAGGTGGGTAAGGCTCCAGTTGGTGAATGTGTGAGTCATGAGGGATTTTCAGCTTTCTTTTGCCAGATGCGTGCCAACTGAGCACAGGCCATAAGCTGCACCTGGTGGAATACCATGAGCGGGAGCAGTAAGTTGTTGTCCAGCTCACCGAAGATAGCCAGCATCATGGGAGCCCCGACAGCCAGGCTTTTCTTGGAGCCGCAGAAAACGATGGTAATGCGATCCTCCCTGCTGAATCCCATCCACTTGCTGCTGTAGTAGGTGGCAGCAAAGGTAATGCAGAGAAAAAGACTGCATACAACGATGAGCCCCAACAGGTAGTGAAACTCCAGCATCTGCCAGTAACCGTTAGCCGTGGCACCGGAGAAGGATGTGTAGATAACCAGCCAAATGGTACCCTGGTCATTCCACTTAATGAGTCCCTTGTGCTCGGCAACCCAGTTGCGCAGCAGCGGGCGGCTGACCTGCCCCAGAACGAAGGGCAGCAGAATCTGGTAGCAGATTTTCAGCACAGTGTCTAAGCCCACATCGGCACCGCCTGCATTGGCTCCGCTGAAGAGCATGCCCGCCAGCATCGGGGTGAGGAATACACCCAGCAGGCTGGACACGGAGGCCGAGCATACCGCAGCGGGCACGTTGCCCCCGGCTACAGAGGTGAAGGCGATGCTGCTCTGCACGGTAGACGGAAGACAGGCCACATATACCAGCCCCATGAACAAGGCCCCGCCGACAAGCGGCTCAAAGAGCGGGCGCAGCAGCGGCATGGCAATGGGAAAGAACACGAAGGTGAAGCCGAACACCACCAGCTGGAGCCGCCAGTTGAGCAGCCCGGCCAGTACACTTTCCCTGGACAGCTTAACGCCGTACAAATAGAAAAGCAGGATGATGGCGGCGTTCGTGAGCCAATCGAACCCCTCTGCTACCCGGCCTGTGCAGGGTAGCAGCAAGCCGAGTATAACGCTGATGACAATGCCGACAGTGAAGCGGTCGGCCCGTGCGAAGATACGGAGAACTGCGGACATGCGGGCTTATTTGCGCGGCGGGAAATCGTAGGCAATACGACCGGTGGTAGGTGTGAACACCAGATACGCATCGAACTTCTTGCCGCTCTTGTGGCTTACAAAATCCTTGATGAGTTCTGTCTTGCCCTTGGTGAGCAGGCGTCCCACCACCTCGGAGCTCAGTGTGATGCCGCACATCACCTTGGGAATCACCATGGGTTTGCGGTTCTTGCCGTAGGTAAGGCCATCCACATGCCAGGCTTCTTCTGTCTCCAGCAGCTCGTATTCACCTTTGCCTTTTACCTTGATGACGCCGTGGCGTGTGGCCTTGCTGAGATCCTGCGCTGTGGCATCTGCTGCGGTGAACTTCTTGTCCGCGCCGGACTTGCTGTCCTTCTTGCGGGGTTCGCGGGGCGGGAACTCAAAGCCCACGGTTCCCTTGCGGGCATCCAGCACGAGGTACGCATCGAAGGGGCGGTTGGTGCGCTGAGAAACAAAACCGGTGATAAGCTCGCTCTTGCCTTCTGCCAGCACGCGGTAGAGCTGCTCGATGTCGATATCCTTGCCCAGAATGTTCTTGGACATGGAGAAGCCGGTCTTGTTGCCACTCTGGCGGAAATCCGGCACGCTCCACTGCTTGTCGTTCTCCACCAGAGCCAGCTCGCCCTGGTCTTTCACCTGTACCTTGCCGAGGCTGTTCTGTACGCCGGTGCCTGCAGGTGCATCGCCGGTTTTCTCGTCGTCGAAGTAAAATTCGGCTTTCCAGGCACCGTTTTCCTTTTCCGGGGCCAGCAGTCGCAGCCCGGCCTTGAAGGGTTTGCCGAACTTGGAGCGGAAGCCTTCCATGACCGGCAGACTGCGCGTGGCGATGAGTTCTGCCATGAGCTCATCTCCCAGGCTCAGCCCGGCATGCATGCGGCGAATGCGGAATTTACATGCGGAGCAGGATACGGCATCCACGCGGCTGCTGAGGGTACTGTTGCCGCAGGCCGGGCAGGGAATCCGCAAATCCGGGTTGCTGCCGTTCTGCATGTAGTCGCGCACGGCTTCCACGATTTCCGACGTATAGGTGCGGATGTCCTTCATGAAGGCATCTCGCCCCAACTTGCCGCTCTCCATGAGCTTGAGGCGGTATTCCCACTCACCGGTAAGCTCCGGGCTGGAAAGGGTGCTCAGACCAATCTTGCAGAGAAGATCGATGAGGTCCATGCCGCGGCGGGTGGCTACGAGTTCCTTGCCGTCGCGGGCGATGTATTCCTGCGTCAGCAGACCTTCGATGATGGCGGCTCGCGTAGCGGGGGTGCCGAGTCCGCGTTCTTTCATGGCGTAGGCCAGTTCCTCGTCCTCCACAAGTTTACCGGCTGTTTCCATGGCTGTGAGAAGGGTCGCTTCTGTGTAAGCTGCGGGGGCTTTGGTGCGGTCCTCCATGGCTGTGGCTTTTTCCGTATGCACGCGCTCGCCGGGTGACACGGGGCAAAGTTCATCCTTCTTTTTGCCGGAACCTGAGCTGTAAAGTGCCTTCCAGCCGGCTTTCAGCAGAACGCGGCCATGCGTGTGGAAGTAATCTTTCGCACCCGGGCTGCTCACGATGCTGGTGCGCTCCGTATCTTCATATTCGGCGTTGGGGAGGAATACACCGAGGAAACGCTGCACAACGAGGTTGAAGATGCGTGCGGCATCCCCGCTGAGGTTGACAAATTTACCGGTGGGGATGATGGCAAAGTGGTCGCTCACTTTGCTGCTGTCGAACACACGCTTGCTTGGGCGGATGCGGTGGTTATCCAGAATATCCGCGGTGTAGGGCGCCAGCTCGGAAAGATGCTCGCCGATAGCGGCTACTGTGCGTGTCGCAATGCGCAGGTAGTCATCCGGCAGGTACTTGGAATCCGTACGCGGGTAGGTGAGCACCTTGTGCTTTTCGTAGCATTCCTGTGCAATCTGCAGGGTGCGGCTGGCCGAGAACCCGAAGCGGTTGCTGGCTTCTTTCTGCAGAGAGGTAAGGTCGAAAAGCAGCGGCGCAGGCATGGAAACCGGCTTTTTGGTCTCTCGTACCTCGGCGGGGCGACCCTCACAGCGTTTGGCGATGGCTGCGGCTGTCTCAGCATCCCAGAGGCGCTCGCGGGTGCGCTGCGGAGCGCTGTCGTCCTTCTTCCACTCCGGGTCATACCAACGGCCTTCGTAGCTGCCGGCGGCGGCGTGGAATGTGGCTCGCACCTCGTGGTAGGTCTCGGGCACGAAGGAGAGGATATCTTTTTGCCTGGCTGCGAGCAGGGCAAGCGTGGGAGTCTGTACACGCCCGGTGGGGGTGATGTTGAATCCACCTGCGGCAGATTGCAGCACGGTGAGAGCGCGTGTGCTGTTGAGGCCTACCAGCCAGTCTGACTCTGAGCGGCATACTGCTGCGTCCGCCAGGTTGGCCATGGCAGCATCACTTTTCAGCGAGGCCCAGGCATCCAGGATGGCGTCATCCGTCATGCTCTGCATCCAGAGGCGGCTCAGCGGCTTTTTGATTTTGCCGTAGCGAATGATGTTGCGGAATATAAGCTCACCTTCGCGCCCGGCATCGCATGCATTCACCAGGGCTGTCACTTCCTTGCTGCGGGCCAGTTTCAGCACTTTTTTCAGCCTGTCTGCCGATTTGGTAATAGGCTCCAGCTCCATGCTCTTGGGCATCACGGGCAGGTAATCCATCTTCCAAGGCAGGCTCTTGCCGTCTTCCGTCTGCGGTTTTTTCTGCTCTACCAGGTGGCCGACTGCAGAGGTGATGATGAGAGAGTCGTTTACGTAGCTGCCAGTGCTGTCTTCCTTCTTGAATTTTCCTGTTATTTTACCCAACACGCGTGCCAGGTCCCCGGCTACGCTGGGTTTCTCTGCTATGATAAGCGTTTTTGACATATCGTGAAAAACTGTTGAGATGAGGTGTAAAATTTACGGCACCCGCGGGTGCTTGCTTACTCTATAGTGAGCCAGAAATTACCCCGGCTTGTCAAGATTAAACTGCGACATGAAGAAGGATTGTTCTGCGTGCCGATTTGTCGCGTCCGGCTCATGACAATATAATATCAGATTGGGCTTGTCAAGCAGGGGCGAAAGGCGTAAACTTTCCGCCCATGAAAGCTCTCGTCAAGACGAAGGCCGATAAAGGCCTCGAATTAGTGGACGTGCCGATGCCTGAAGTCGGCCCCAATGACGTCCTTATCAAGATTTACAGGACCGCTATCTGCGGTACGGATCTTCATATCTGGAACTGGGATTCCTGGGCTCAGCAGACCATACCTGTCGGGATGCACGTCGGCCATGAGTTCTGCGGTGTCATCGAGAGAGTAGGCTCTGCTGTGACGGGCTTCCAGCCGGGTGAAGTTGTATCCGGCGAGGGGCACATTGTCTGTGGACATTGCCGCAACTGCCGCCGCGGTGCCTTCCACCTCTGCCCGAACACCAAGGGCGTGGGCGTGAATCGTCCCGGTTGCTTTGCCGAGTATCTTTCCATCCCTCAGTCGAATGTGATTCGCATCCACAAGGATATGCCCATGGAGATTGCTTCCATTCTGGATCCTTTGGGCAATGCTACTCACACAGCTCTTTCCTGGGATCTGGTGGGTGAGGATGTGCTCATCACCGGTGCCGGTCTCATTGGTTCCATGGCTGCTGCCGTGTGCAAGAAAGCCGGTGCCCGTACCGTGACCATCACCGACGTGAGCGACTACAAGCTGCAGCTGGCCAAGACGCTGGGCGCAGACCGCACCGTGAATGTCATCGGCGGCGACAGCATCGCAGCAGCCCGTGAGGACCTGGGAATCGACGAGGGCTACGGCGTGTGTCTGGAGATGAGCGGCGCTCCCGCCTGCCTCAAGGACATTATTGCCCACTCTGCCTATGGCGCCAATATCTCCCTGCTGGGTATCCAGCCCGGTGGCTCCGGTATCGACTGGAACACCTTCGTGTGGAAGGGCCTCAAGATGAAGGGTATTTATGGCCGCGAGATGTATGCCACCTGGCAGAAGATGGATGCCATGCTTCGCAGCGGGCTGGATGTCTCCGCCATCATTACCCACCGCATGCACTACACAGATTTCGCCGAGGGCTTCAATGTGATGAACTCCGGCAAGTCCGGTAAGGTTGTGCTTACCTGGGCTGAGTAAGACGACAGTCTTTCATAAAATCAGTAAGCCGCGGTCCTTTATCAGGACCGCGGCTTTTCTGTGGGGAAACGGATGCGTCAGGAGCGTGGGGCCCCCCCCTCGGAGCTTATTTATTTCTCAGCTTCCACCATGTGGATTCGGATGGGGCGACCGAGGATGCGTTCTGCTGCGGGAATATCCTCGTATGTGGCAAGAGTGAAGCTATACCAGAAACTAGTCCCGGCTCGAAACGCTACATTACTCGCCGCATTATGAAGTAAGCTCTCGTTCAGTCTGTAAGAAGATTCTATGGTGCCTTCCTGCTTTTCCTTGTTGTAGACATATTCGGCAAAGGCAAGGTTATCTTCTACCACAAAGCAGTCCGGGCGGAAATCCGCGGAGCTGAACTTCCAGTGCGGGTGGGAAGAAAGGTAAATCAGGTTGAGGTTGCCGGCAAGACGCGCAGGCTTGTAGATGCTGAAGGCAATAAGCAGTAGAATTAAGGTGCCGAAGCACATACCGGCATAGCGGCGGAGCGTACCGGTTTTGGCCATATACAGCACCAGAATCACCAGTCCGGCCAGGCCCATGAGCATGGCTTCCGCTGCCTGGATGCGGCGCACAGTGAAGCCGAAGTCAGATATCTGGTGGTAGAGGCGCATGTAAACGCTGATAGCCAGCAGGAAGGTCTGCAGCACCAGCAGGTAGCCGAAGATGCGGGGAGCCGTGCTGTTGCGGGCGGAGCCGTTGGCTCGGAAGAGTATCAACAGTACGCAGACTGCCAGTACTGCTGCCCAGGTGATGGAAATGGCACCTTCATGCAGATAGGTGGTCTGTGAGATGCCTTCCGGTACATTGCCGAACCAGAGGAAGGCGATATCCGTGGAGGTGGCCACGGCAAATGCCGCATTGATGCCGACAAGAATGCAGAGCGGCAGGTAGGGCATGATGGTGGTGCCGCCGGTGGCTGCGGGAGCCGGTGCCTGCACCGGAGTCTTGTATTTTACCGGACGGCTGAAGCAGTAGATGCCGAACCAGAGGATGCCGATAAACCACATGGCAACATGTACCCAGAAGTCCCAGCTGATATGAAGGAAGCGGACGAGGCGGTTCCACCAATCCACCAGCGTATTCCATACGATTTCCACGACCGGATTACCGCTGGCAAAGATGCACAGGAAACCGATGAAGAAAATGATGCCGATGAGGACGCAGATAATCAGCGGGAGCAGAGCGCGAAGAGCTGCAAAGCGGCTTTTCTTTTCCTCCGAAGTCTGGCGGCGGGCTACCCAGTAGCTCCACCAGCTGCGATACTTTGTGCCCGGCTCGGTGTAGGTTGTATCGCTCGGCGTCATCACGATAAAGAAGGGAAGCACCAGGCAGATAAACCAGTTGACCATGGAGCCGTTCACGGAGATGGCAAGCATGCTCAGAGCAGCCAGTCCCTGCAGAAACCAGTATTCACCCTTCGTAAAGTCTTTGCGGAGAAGAAGCAGAGCATTGATGGCCAGGAAACAGCCGATGCCTGCTCCCAGACCTATGCCTTGTACGGCGTCGGGCCAGGCCAGGTCCGCAGCCGCTGCCACCATCACCAGTACCAGAAAGGGCACGCAGCCCAGTCTCCACCATGTGGGGTCTTTCACCACTTTCGGTGCAGCGGGTACTTGGGCGGCGGGAGAAGCCGGCCGAGTGGGCGGAGTGGGTGATGCAGGCTTGTTCGGGACCTTGGGCAGGTTAGGAGGAGTACTCATGGTAGTATATGAGATGGTTAGATGTTTGACTCTGTTCAAAAATTATCAGAATAATTTATTCTCTGCATAGTGTGCTGCCATGAGACCGGCGCCGATGAGTCCGGAATCGGCACCGAAATGTGCCGGCAGGACTCGCAGAGCTGCATAGTGTACCGGGAAGAGTTGTTCCTTCAGCTTCTCCTGCAGTGGCTCGAAAAGCAGCGGCCCGGCCTTTGCCACGCCTCCGCCTATGATGATGGCTTCCGGCACGATGGCATACATGAGGTTCATGATGAGGGTGGCCAGTTTCTCCGCAAACCCGGCATAAAGTGCGCGGGCTATGGGGCAGCCATTCTGCGCCGCCTGAGCCAGAAGGTGCGGACTGCATTCCTCTACCGTGCGCGGTATGCCGGCTTCTCTGTAGGCGATAGCGGCATCTGCGGCGAACTCATTGTTGCCTATGTATTCCTCGATGGCGCCGCGATTGCCGAAGGGGCCCTTGCGCCCGCTCCAGTGGATGCTGGTTTGTCCCAGCTCTGCGGCGGACACCGTGCGGCCGCGCAGCATGCGGTTGTGCACCACAATGCCGCCACCGATTCCGGTGCCCAGAGTGAGGCAGGCCAGACTCTCCAGCCCTCGGCCTGCTCCCAGCTGCCACTCAGCATAGGCCATGCAGTTGGCATCATTGTCCAGTACGACTGGCAAGCCGAGTTCGCTCTGCATGATATCGCGCACGGGTACCTCGTGGTTCCACACCGGAACGTTGGTGAGCTGGTAGAGCACACCTCGGTGGAAATCTGTCCACCCCGGCATGCCGAGTCCTACCGCGGCGCAGTCCGGGTGCGCTTGCTGCAGTTCTCGTATGGTGGCACACATGGCTGCGATGATGGCTGCCGGGCTGTCGTATGCCGGCGTGGGCAGGGGGGTGGCTTTCGCCACAATGTCGGCACCCTGCGTCACGCCGATTTTAATGCTTGTGCCGCCGAAATCTACTGCAATCGCTTTTGGCATGGCCTTAATAACCGCGTCTTAAGTCTGTTCTGCCCATGTCGATGCGACCGTCTGCCGGCACTTTGCTCAGGTCAAAGGGGATGCGCCAGCGGAAACGGCTGCCCTCATTTGTGATAAGCACGATGTCCAGCGCGAGGGCTCCGCCCTTGGCATGTGTCAGCTCCGCGAGTTCGGCCACGGGGATGCTCAGCGTCACCTTGCGCTGAGCATTGGCAGAAGCTGCCTCAGCCGGAGTGGTGGTGCTCAGCGTGCAGACAAAAGGCACGGCATCGTAGTCCTGGTTGACTTGGTACGGCGGATCCTGCACGTAAGCATTGGCGGCTACTACGTCGCTGCTTACCTGCAGCGAAAGCTCCAGTGTTTCGCCGGCAAGTCGGAAGTCAGCTTCCGATACCTGCGGGTTCGTGTATTGTCTGTAGAATTGGGTAGTAGTGCCCTTGGGCGCGAATAACTCGGAGTGGGCCAGGATATTGCAGCTGGCCGGGGTAAGGTAGGTGGGGCGGAGTCCGAAGGTATAGTTGCCGGCGCCCATCAGGGCTGTGCCCAGGGCTGCGTTGTCACTGGCGGTACCTTTGTTGTGCGGCAGGTTCAGACCATGTCCCAGCTCGTGGGCAAAGCCACCATACCACTTAGTAAGCAAGTGGCCGAGGCGGTTGTTTTTCCCCAGGTGCTTTATGTCGAAGTGGGCATAATCCAGGGCAAAGCAGTCTGTCCCCAGTCCGTAGAAGGGAACGCCACCCGGATTTTTGTCGTTGTACTGCTCGTCATAGTGCGTCGGCATGATGACGATGGTGTGTTGCCCGGTGCGTCGGCCCGGCTCGGCATCCAGGTACTCATTCACCTCGGCGAGGCAGAGATGGTGGCCGCTGCCGTAGGCGTAAGCATTGTGCGGGTGCTCGCCGCAGATGTGGTGGATGTTCACATTGCCGTTTTCCTTTATGGACAATCCGAAGGAGTGGGCGCCTCTGCCGTTGCGAGCCATTTCCTTGCCGTAATATTGCTGGAGGTAGAGCAGCAATTCGCTGATGCGGCGTTCGTAGTCCGCCACCGGCTTGCTGTCGTTGCCGTGGAAATAGATGACATTCAGTTGGTGCTCGCTGGGAATCAGCTCAATGCTGTCTGCCAGCAACTCCTTGGCTCGCTCCTGAAAATGCTCGGGTACTGCACCCATGGCTGTGCCTGCCAGCCCCAGGGCGCACATCGCTGCAAGTGTGGCTCGTATGTGCATAACTGCTTGTATTGTGACACAGTTTTGACTTTTGTCAATCTCAAACTATGCCGTAAGAGCCACCGGCGCAGGTGCTTGTCAGTCTTTTGGCGCTGCGCAGAAGTGGTGTATCCCGCGGGACAGAAGGGTGGAGTTGAGTGGCTCGAAAGCGAGCTCCGGAAGTGGTGTGCCGCGCAGTTTGGTGGAGGCGTTGTAGCGTATGCGCTCTGTGAGGCGTGGGCTGAGTGCCGGGGTGTACAGGGTGATGCGCCGCGGCACCAAGGTGCAGGAGATGATGAGCAGGAGCCTGGCCAGCATTTCTTCCACCAGTGAGCGGTCGGTGTAGTCCAGGCTGTGCCAGTCGGCCGGCATGGGCAGGAGCTGCAGGGGGCCGCATTCGCAGAGCTGTCCGTGGCGGCGCATGGTGCAGACGGGGGCGCTGCCGGGTTGCAGGCAGATGGTGGCTGTTCCTTCCGGCGAGCTCTGAGCCAGTATGGTGGCAGGAGAGGGCGTGTACACACGGCAGCCGCACTGCTCTGCCAGGTGTGTCGGCATGCCTTGCGGCAGAAACTCCGGCGGCAGAAGCAGGGTGATGCTGCGTAGCCTTTGCCCGCGCAGCAGCTTGGCAAGCATGCCGTCCAGACTCTCCGGCTCCAGATGGGCAAAGTTACCCTGTGCGCTGCTGTATTCCCGTCCGTGTAAATCCAGCAGGCATATTGTGCAGTGCAGAAGTGAGCCTTCTTTCTGCCCCTGTATCAGGGCGTGGCGGGCAAAATGGGCATTGTAGCGGTAGAGCTTCACCGGCCGCCCACCTCCGGAGGGAATCTCGGCCAACTCGCGCAGCTCGCCGCCGCGGCAGAGCGCCGCTACGGCTTTCCCCACGCTTACCAGGCTCAGTCCGGTAGCCTGCGCCAGCTGCGGGCGCGTGGCTTCGCCGCGCTCGTGCATGGCCTGCAATACTGCTTCTTGTGCGGTCGGCATAAGTGTTACTTTATAAATCCAGTTAAGAAAGTATACAACAGGTGAGCTGAAGATGCAAGCGCAAAATGACAGATGTTGATAATCAATAACTAGCATAAGTGATAAAAGCTGATTTTGGGTAGGAGGTATTTCTTTCCGAGAGGCTAAGGCTCGACATGGGCTGAAATATCTGCTAACATAAGGCCAACAAGAACCAAACATCACTTACAGACACATGAAATACATCTTTGTAACCGGCGGCGTGGTTTCCTCCCTGGGTAAAGGTCTTGCAGCAGCTTCCATCGGCACTTTGCTGGAGCATTGCGGTCTGGACGTAACCATGCAGAAGTTTGACCCGTATCTGAACATTGACCCCGGCACCATGAGCCCCTACCAGCACGGTGAGGTGTACGTGCTGAACGATGGCGCGGAGACGGACCTGGACCTGGGCCACTACGAGCGTTTCATTCACTGCCAGCTTTCCCGCCTCAACAACCTGACCAGCGGTAAGGTGTTCGAGCACGTTCTGGAGAAGGAGCGCCGCGGCGACTACCTCGGCAAGACCGTGCAGTACATCCCGCACGTGACGGACGAGATTAAGCAGCGCCTGTATGACCTGACTGCTGCAAACAAGGAATGCGACGTCATCATCACCGAAATCGGTGGTACGGTGGGCGATATCGAGGGCTACCTCTTCCTGGAGGCTCTGCGTCAGTTCGCTCTGGAAGTGGGCCGCAACAACTGCTGCTTCATCCATGTGACACTGCTGCCTTACATCAAGGCTGCCGGCGAGACCAAGACCAAGCCCACCCAGCAGAGTGTGGCCAAGCTGCGCGAAATCGGTATCCAGCCGGACATTATCGTGTGCCGCACGGAGATGGACAACCTCACCGAGGAAGAGAAGCGCAAGATCGGTATGTTCTGCAACGTGTCCCCGCGCAACGTGGTAGCCTTCTGCGATGTGAAGCACAGCATCTACGAGTGCCCGCTGGATCTGGGCCGCGACCGTGTGGACCGCATCGTGACCGAGGTGCTGGGTATTACTGTTCCCAAGCCCAAGATGGACGAGTGGCAGAAGTTTGTGGGTCGCGTGATTCACCCCTCTCACAGCGTGCGTATCGCCGTGGTGGGCAAGTACATCTCCCTTCAGGACGCCTACAAGTCCATTTACGAAAGCTTTACACATGCCGGCGCTGCCAACGACTGCCGCGTGGAAATCGTGCGTGTGGATGCCGAAGCGCTGGAGAGCGGCAGCTGCGAAGCCATGATTGGCGATGTGGACGGCCTGCTGGTGCCCGGTGGTTTCGGCGAGCGCGGTGTGGAAGGCAAGATTAAGGCCGTGCAGTATGCCCGCGAGAAGGGGATTCCCTTCTTCGGTATCTGCCTGGGTATGCAGGTGGCTGTTATCGAGTTTGCCCGCAACGTGCTCGGTCTGGCTGATGCCAACTCCACCGAGTTTGCCAAGGATACTACTAGCCCCGTCATCTGCCTCCAGGATGAGCAGAAGACTATCACCAACATGGGCGCCACCATGCGCCTGGGTGCCTACCCGGCTCACATCCAGCCCGGCAGCCTGTGCAGCAAGCTTTACGGCGGTGCCGAGATTATCTCCGAGCGCCACCGCCACCGCTACGAGTTCAACGCGGACTATCGCGAGGCCTGCGAGAAGGCCGGTATGGTGATTTCCGCCGTGAACGACGAGCACGGTCTGGTGGAGGTCGTGGAGCTGCCCTCCCACCCCTACTTCATCGCCTGCCAGTATCACCCGGAGTTCCAGAGCCGTCCCACGGCTCCCCACCCGCTCTTCAACGGTCTGGTGGCAGCCGCTCTGGAAAAGAAGCAGGGCTGAAGCACACAATTCTGAACAGCCGGCGGTCAGAGCAACTGCGTTCTGACCGTCGGCGTATTTCCTTTTCCTATGATTGATATTCTGGTGGTAGTGGCGTATTTCTGCGCCATTTTCGGTATAGGTCTCTATGTGGGGCGCAAGCAGGAAAGCCTGGAAAGCTACGCCCTGGGGAATCGCAACCTGCCGTGGTGGGCTATTCTGGCTTCCATTCTGGCGGCGGAAATCAGCGCAGCCACCTTCCTGGGGGCTCCCGGCGAGGGCTTTGCCCTGCGCAACTTCACCTATGCCCAGCTGGCTATCGGCACCATTCTGGGGCGCATCATTGTGGGGCGTCTGTTCCTGAAGCCCTACTACCGCTACAATGTGGTCTCCATCTACGAGTATCTGGAGAAGCGTTTCGGGCTCATGACCCGGCGCTGGGCTAGTGCTACGTTCCTCATCAGCCGAGTGCTGGCCAGCGGCACCCGCCTGTTCTTTGCCGGCATTCTGCTGGTTATCGCGTACATGATGGTCACCGGGCAGGACAGTGCCGGGCAGGTGGAGACGGTCGTCATCTACATCGCCGCGCTGACCTTCATCACCATTGCCACGGCTGTTTATACCACTCTGGGCGGCCTCAAGGCTGTGGTATGGACAGATGTGCTGCAGGCTTCCATTCTCGCTATCTCCCTGGTCACGACCATTGGCGTTCTTCTCTTCAGCATCAAAGCCGGCGGCAGCTGGGCGGATGCCTGGGGCAGCATCTGCCACCACCTCGGAAACAAAGAGTACAATCCCTGCGGTATCAATAACCTGAAGCCCTGGGCTTTCTTCGACTGCGGCATCACCGGCCAAGGACTGGTGGAGGATATAAAGAACATCCTCAGCAGCGAGTATACCCTGTGGACAGCCGTGCTGGGATCCACCTTCATCACTATGGCCACACACGGCACGGACCAGGACATGGTGCAGCGCATGCTGGCCGCTCCGGACAGCAAGAAAGGGGCTCGCGCCGTTATCCTCTCCGGCTTGATGGATATGCCCATCGTGCTTGTGTTCATCTCCTGCGGCATGCTGCTCTTTGTGTACTTTGCTCAGGTGGGTATCACTCCGCCCGAAAAGCAGATTGAGATTTTCCCCTGGTTCATCATTCACTGCCTGCCTGTGGGCGTGCGTGGCCTGCTGGTTGCGGCTCTGCTGGCAACAGCCATGGGCTCGCTGTCCACAGCTCTCAATGCTCTGGCAACCACCGCCACGCGAGATTGGTATGTGGATGTCTTCCGCCCGCAGTCCGGGCAGCAGGAGCAGCTGCGTGCCGTGCGCTGGCTGACGGTGTTCTTTGCCGTGCTGCTGATTCTTGTCGGCGCCGGTACCGCCTGGCTGACGGTGATGGATCCCACCGTGCGTATCCTGCCTATCGCTCTGGGCATTTTCGGCTACACCTACGGTTCTCTGCTGGGTATCTTCCTGCTGGGTATGCTCACGCAGGGGCGAGGCAACGACCGCGGCAATGTCATTGCCATGCTTGCTGGTTTCGCTGCTGTCATCACTCTGGAGGTGCTTGGGAGCCGGGACTGCATCATTCACATTGCTTTCCCGTGGCGCGTTACCATTGGTACACTGGTCACCATGGCTGTGGGTGCCTGCTTCTGCACACAGGGTAAAAACGCGGAGGAATCGTGACACAATTCCGGCGTTTTTATGATGGACAAGGCGGGCAGAAGCCCGTATAATGTGCGCCGACATGTTGAGTCGTAGTTTCAGAGCAGAGGAGAGCCGCGCGCGCTACTGGGCGCAGCAGGCGGTGGAACTCTGCTCTGAGATTGATGACGAGTCGCTTAATGAATTTGTTGAGCCGGTTCTGCAGGCTGAAAAGGCCTTGAATCGCGACCGCCGCATCATCGTTTTCGGCGGGGCTCAGTGCGGCAAATCTTCTCTGCTGGCTGCCATAGGCGGTACGCCGCTTCCGGCTCGCGTTCCGCTGGAGGGGGATTATGTGTGCTGGCGATACCGCTCGCAGGATGGCGACGCTCGTGCTTCCCGCTTTGTGCCGCTGGAAAATCTGGAGGGCCTGGAGTTGGTGGATACGGCCAACTGCGCGGAGGAAGCTGTGGCGGCATCCGTGCGTCGTCTGTTGTCGGGGGCGGATGTCATCATCGCCGTGGCGGACTGCCGCAATGCCGAGACCTCCCCGGTGTGGGAGCTTCTGGCCGAGCTGCCGGAGGAGCAGCATCCCGCATGCCTGCTGGCTGTTACCTTTACGGATAAAATCGTGGCAGATGCCGCTCTGGAGCTCAAGGAAAAGCTTCGTGAATATTGCCGCGAGCGCATCGGGCGCACTATCCCGCTGTATTTTGTGAACCCCACCGCAGGCTCGGAGGCCATGGAATCTTTTGTCCTCTGCGTGCAGGAGACACTTGCAGCCCCGGGAGGTATTCGCAGGAGCATACGCCACCTTGTGGAGTGCGGCAAGGAGCTCGTACGCAAGCAAGGTTCCGTGCTCGGTGCGCGAGATCGTGTCGCTCGTACGGACAGCGGCTTCCTGGCCGGTATTGAGCAGGAGATAGACTACTTCCTGACCCGCCAGCGAGAGGGTGTGCAGAGCTGTCTGGATGCGTATTCCGAAGCTGCCATGCGGGCTCTCCCCACTATGGTGCAGGCTTTGCGCGCGGCGCTGGGCTGGATTCTCTCGCCTGTAACGCTTATTCGCCTGGAGAGTTATGCCATCAGCTCGGAGAAATTCTTCTATCGCACGCTGCGTTCGGAAATCCTGACGCAGCAGGAAACAAGCGACGCTAACTTTGTGCTCTCCTGCATGAAACACTGGCAGAGTGTTCGCCCCCGCATGAAGAAGACGCTGGAGTGCGATATCGGCGAGTTCCCGGCAGATGCTCTGGCGGCGGATTTGGAAGAACAGCGTGTTCGTATGGGCCGCGAGCTCTACAAGCCCTTCTCGCAGATGAAGCTGCGCACAGAGTACGGCCGAGTATTCCAGGGGCAGGTGTGGTGGATGAGTATCTGCTGCGCGGGTATCTGTTTACTGCTGGTATTGGCCGGCTGCTTCGGTGCCTTGGGGCTGGATTTCCTGGCCTGGGTTGCTCTGGCTATGTCTTTGCTGGTTTGGCTGGGGGGCAGCCTGGTGCACATCCTGGTAGCGCGCGGCATCTGCCGCGACGTGGTGCTGCATTCTCTGGATTTGCAGGAACTGCTCAAGAGCAGTATTCGGGAGGCTATCGAGAATCTGTTGGTCAGTCGAGTCTCCGCATATCGCCTTCTTTACACGGCGCCCCGCGAAAAGGTGGCTCGCCAGGAGGCAAATCTGAAGCCGCTTCAGCAGCAACAGAAGGAAATCAATATGCAGCTCAATGCAGCTGCTCCGCGTTTGTAATGGCTTAAAACAGCCCCATTTGGGTTTCTCTGCCTGTTCGCTGCGCTTCTCAGCGGCCTCGGTCCTCCGGGAAATTGCGATAGCCGATAGGCAGCGGCGAGTGGCGGTCCAGCATGCTGCGGTCGTAGCGGCGGGAGGGCGGCGGCATGTTGCCGATGGTCGGTACCCCGGTGAAGAAGTATTGCAGGTAGTAGGTGCCGGTGTAGCCGTGCATGGTGCTCTCGCGTATCATCTGCAGAATGTCGGCTTCATCCAGCAAATCCGGGTGCACGGTCGTACGCACCTCGTAGGGAAGCCCGGACTCCTGCAGCAGCTCCAGACTCTCCACAAAACGCTCGTAGAGCACCTTGCCGCCCGGTAGCTGCCAGCTGCGGGTGGAGGGCATCTTGTTGTCCATGGCAACGTAGTCGATGAGCTTGCGCTCCAGCAGATCCGCCACGACATGCGGGTTGCTGCCGTTGGTGTCTATCTTTATCAGATACCCCAGCTCCTTAATTTTCTCGCACAGCCTGTGCAGCCCGGGCTGCAGGGTTATCTCGCCGCCGGAGAGCACCACGGCATCCAGGAAGCCCTGTCGCTCCCTCAGAAACTCCATTTCATCCACCTGCGTGCTGCTTTTCATGGTCACAAGCTCCGGGTTGTAGCAATACGGGCAGCGGAGGTTGCAACCATTGAACCACATGATGCAGGCGGCTTTCCGGGGGTAATCCAGGAAAGTGAGCGGGGTGATGTCTACGGGGTGGCGGTGAGGCATGCTGAGGCGGAGAGTCAGCAAAGCCCCGCAACGGCTCAGAATCGAGCTGGCGCTTCTTTCTTGTGGCCGTTACAGGGCTTTCGCTCTGTAATAGATGTGTTTTGTAACAGTATTACTTGAGGATGGGGTCGCACCCGCAGCCGCAACCGGGCTCCTGGAAGTGTGCGCGCTCCTCGAATTCGCCCTGCTTACCGGCGTTGAAGGTTTCCACCGGGCGGTGGTACCCCATCACGCGGGTGTAAACGGTGCACTTGGTGCGCTCGCTCTCGTGCTCGGCGAGAATCTGCTCATCGGTCTTAACAACCGGCTTGATTTCAGGTTCCATGATGTGTGTAAGATTTGGTTGGAGGTTAGTGGTGTGTTCGATAAGTTAAGAGAAGAGGGGAAGTTCCGGCTGCTCCTCGGCGCGGGCCTTGGCGATAAGTTCCTCGTCGCAGAGCGGGCAGTAGTCGTGGCGGCCCTTCAGGTAGCCGTGCTTGTCGCACACGGAGAAGAGCGGGGTCACGGTGATGTAAGGCATCTTGAAGTTGGTGAGCACCTTGCGTACGATGTCGCGGCAGGCCTCCGGGGAGGAGATGGCCTCGTTCATGTACATGTGGAATACCGTACCGCCGGTGTAGCAGCACTGCAGCTTGTCCTGCATCTTGAGAGCCTTGAAGAGGTCGTGCGTGTAGCCGGCCGGCAGCTGGGAGCTGTTCGTGTAGTAGCGGTGGCCGGGGGTGCCGGACTGGATGATGTCCGGGTAGCGCTTGAGGTCTTCGCGGGCGAAACGGTGCGTGGTACCTTCGGCAGGTGTAGCCTCCAGGTTGTAGAGGTTGCCGGTTTCCTCCTGGTAGCCGCGGATACGCTCACGCATGAAGTGCAGCACTTCCTCGGCGAAGGCGATACCCTCCGGGTTGGCGGTGTTGAGCGTGTCGCCGGAGAAGTTGCGCAGCATTTCGTTGATGCCGTTGAGGCCGATGGTGGAGAAGTGGTTGCGCAGGTGCGGCAGGTAACGCTTGGTGTAGGGGTAGAGGCCGCGCTGGTAGAGGGTGTTGATGAACACGCGCTTCTTCTCCAGAGTGTCCTTGGCCAGGTCCATGAGCTCGCCGAGCTTGCTGTACATCAGGTTCTTGTTGCCCTTGTACAGGTAGCCGAGGCGGGCCATGTTGATGGTCACCACGCCGATGGAGCCGGTCATCTCAGCAGAGCCGAACAGACCGCCACCGCGCTTGAGCAGCTCGCGCAGGTCCAGCTGCAGACGGCAGCACATGGAGCGCACGGCATCCGGCTTGTAAGCTTCCTCGTCGATAACGCGGTTGCCGTTCTCATCGAACTTATACTGGGAGCCGATGAAGTTCTGGAAGTAGGAGGAGCCGATCTTGGCGGCGTTCTCGAACAGAAGCGGCACGTTCTCGCCCTCCCAGTCGAAGTCCTCCGTGATGTTCACGGTGGGGATGGGGAAGGTGAAGGGCTGGCCGGTGCTGTCGCCCTCGGTAAGCACCTCGTAGAATGCACGCTGGATGACATTCATCTCCGGCTGGAAGTGCTTGTAGGTCATGGCCGTCAGCGTATCGGCGCCACGCTCGCGGGCAATGGCGAGCAGGGTGTCATCCTGCAGCCCCTCAAAGATGTGGGCACCGCCGGAGAAGGGGCTCTGCTCGCGCAGGTCGCGGGGAACCGTCCAGTCGATGGTTACGTTGGTGAAGGGGCTCTGACCCCAGCGGGAAGGCACGTTGAGGTTGTACACGAAGTTGCGCAGGGCCTTCTTCACTGCCTTGTACGGCAGCTGATCCTTGAAGAGGTAGGGGGAAAGGTAGGTGTCGAAGGAGCTGAATGCCTGTGCACCGGCCCACTCGGACTGCAGGATGCCCAGGAAGTTGGCCATCTGGCCCAGAGCCTCGCGGAAATGCTTGGGCGGGCGGCTGTTCACGCGGCTGCGCACGCCGTTGAAGCCCTCGTTGAGCAGGTTGCGCAGACTCCAGCCGGCGCAGTAACCGGTCAGGCAGTCCAGGTCGTGGATGTGGTAGTCGCCGTTGCGGTGGGCAGCGCCTTCCTCCGGGGTGTAAACCTGGTCGAGCCAGTAGTTGGCAATCACCTTACCGGCGGTGTTGTTCACCAGACCGGCGTTGGAGTAGGTGGTGTTGGAGTTTGCCTTAATACGCCAGTCCGTGTTGCCGATGTATTCCTCGATGGTCTGCTTGCAGTCCACCCAGGTGTTGCCCTGGTACACGCCGGCAATCTGTTCGCGCTGCAGCTTGTGCAGGAAGCGGTATTTGATGAAATTGCGGGCTGTCTCAAAGGCTCCGGCGCGCATCAGTTCGCGTTCAATCGTGTCCTGGACTTTTTCTACGGGCAGGTATTCCTCTTTCTTGAGGGCGTCCAGCACATTTGCATATACGAGAGGATTATACTCCTCCTGAGAGGCATGGTAGGCCTTTTCGATGGCCTGCTGTACCTTGTAGGCTTCGAAGCGTTCGCGTTTTCCGTTGCGCTTGATGATCATGGCGTGAGAGTCTTTAAGTATGTAAATCTTCGTCGTCCCCGGTTTCCGGATGTTTCAGCATCCCTTGCCCGGGCGTCGCGGCCCTTTGGGGGAACGCCGCCAACTTTACCACATTTCCTCTCCCAGTGCAAGCAGAATTTTTTCTGCGGCGTATCTTTTTCTTTACAAAATGTTGTTGCTACAAATTAACAAACGCACTATATATTGTGTAATATGGCTATTTTCTCGTTTTAGAATATTTCTAATGACATCATTGCTTAGCGGTTGATGACACAGAGAGGAGGCGAGTTCTGCCAATTTCAAGATATAAGGCAAATCGGAAAGGAAGACAAGAATGCGCTACTAGATGTAGTGGCCGCAGAGAAGTCGATTTTTTTCTGAAAAAAATGGACAATTTTTCGTCTTTTATGGCATTTCCGGGGCACTTATTGTTTCTGCGCCCTCGAATCAGTCGGGCACCCGGTGGCAATGCAGTGTCGGCATCATTTCAGCTCCGGACCCAGATGGTCTTGAGGTAGTCTTCGCCGTCGAAATCAAATGTCATGGGCGAGGCTTCGAGGCGTGCGCCGGGGGCACCGGAGGCCACCAGTTTGCGGAACTGGGCATGCGAGAGTTTGCGGCAGTTGGTGGTGCAGAGCAGCCAGCCACCGGGGGAGAGGCAGGCCATGGCTTTGGCTACGAGGCTTCCGTAGTCTTTTTCCACGCGCCAGATGCGGCCTTTCTCATCGCGCGAGAAGGTGGGCGGGTCGAGCACGATAGCGTCGAAATATCGCTCCTGGCGGGCGAAGCGGTCCAGCCAGTGCAGGGTGTCGCCCTTGCAGAAGAAGTGCTGCGTGGGGTCGATGCCGTTGAGCTCCATGTTCTCGCGGCACCAGTTCAGGCAGGGCTGCGCGAGGTCCAGGGTGGTGGTGGTGGCACCGGCCAGGGCTGCACACACGGAGAAGGCGCCGGTGTAGGAGAAGGTGTTGAGCAGGCGCATGCCCTTGCGGCAGAGGCGGCGCACCGTGGCGCGGTTGTCGCGCTGGTCCAGAAAGATACCCTGGGAATAGCCGGCGCTCATGTCCATGATGTAGCGCACGCCGTTCTCGCAGATTTCGAAGCGCAGCGGGGCCTCGGGGCCGCAGAAATGCTCGGGCGCCTCTTTCACGTCCTTATCCAGGCGTTTGCGGTAAACCGGTTGCCCGGTTTCCTCCAGCAGGGTACGCAGGCCGCGGGGAATTTCCGTGTCGCGCAGGGATACCAGCAGGCGGTCTGCCAGGGCATCGATAAACACACCCGGCCACATGGTGCCGTCCGACACGCGGTAGGCGTCCGTCCCGGCGGGCAGTTTGGCCTGCCGTGCGGAGATGATGTCGGAGAGAGCAGACATGGAAATGGTGCAGGTGAGGGCTCAGGCGAGTTCAGCTGCGGCTTTCCGGATGGTGTTGGCCATGGTGGAAAGCGCGTTGGCGCGGGTGGAGGCCAGGTGCTCCTTCAGCCCGCATTCATCCAGTCGGCGCAGCTCGGCATCCTTGATTTCCTGCGGGGTGAGACCGCTGAGCAGGCGGATGAAGAGGGCGATAAGCCCTTTCGTAATCAGCGAATCGCTGTCCGCATATATCTGCATCTTGCCGTCCACCAGCTCCGTGCCGACCCATACGCGGCTCTGGCAACCCTTAATCAGGTTGCCCGGTTTGCGGTACTCTTCCGGCATGGGCGGGAGCTTGCGTCCCAGGGAGATGATGAACTCGTACTTCTCTGTCCAGTCCTCGAAGATGGACATGTCATCGAGCAGCTCCTCTATGCGGTCGTTGAAACTCATAGCGCCCGGTGTCAGCAGGAGGTTGCAAGGGTGTAGAGCACAGCCTTCTGTGCGTGCAGGCGGTTTTCTGCCTCGGTGAAGATGATGGGGGCGTGTGCCTCCAGCACCTCATTTGTAATCTCGTAGCCGCGGTAGGCGGGCAGGCAGTGGAAGACGCTGTGGCCGGGGGCAGCCAGCTGCAGGAGTTTATCGTTTACCTGGTAGGGGAAGAAAGCCTTTTCCTTGGTGCCCTTTTCGGCTTCCTGGCCCATGGAAATCCACGTGTCGGTGTTGATGACGGTGCAATCGCGCACGGCCTCGGCGGCATCTGTGGTGCAGATGATATTCGGGCAATCCAGCGCGGCGAGCGTCTCCGCCTTGGGCAGGGCGTGCTCCGGACCGGCCAGGGCGAGGGTGAAGCCCAGGTGCTTGGCAGCCCACATCCAGGAGCGGCCCATGTTGTTGTCCACATCGCCGAGGAAGGAAATCTTCATGTCTTTCCAGGAGCCTACGCCGTATTTTTCCTCCAGGGTCAGCAGGTCGGCCAGAATCTGGCAGGGGTGCTCCTGGTCGGTCAGCGCGTTGATGGTCGGCAGCTGGGAGTAGCGGGCGAAATCCACCACTTCATGCTGCCCGTAGGTGCGGATGACAGCGCCGTGAATCATACGGCCCAGCACGCGTGCCGTGTCCTTGATGGGCTCACCGCGGCCCAGCTGTATGTCGCGGGTGGAGAGGAACATCGGGCGGCCGCCCAGCTCGGAGATACCTACCTCGAAGGACACGCGTGTACGGGTGGAAGACTTGGAGAAAATGAGAGCCCAGGTCTGCCCTGCAAGCGGCTGCGAGCTGTGGTTGCCGCGCTCCGCCTTGAGTTTGTGCCCCAGAGCCAGCAGGTTCTGAATCTGCTCGCCCGTCAATTCTTCGATGGAAAGTAACTGCTTCATGGTATGTACCGGCTTGTGGAAAGCAGGACAGTACCACATGCAGCGGCAGAAGTAAAGCTCGGATTGAGTCAGCCTGCGATATTTAGCGCCCGATAGTTGCGCGGAAACGCACAGGGGCGTGCGCATAGCCCTGCGGCTTGTGGGTAGTGAGGCGCAGCCCGAGCTTCTCGTGCTTGCCGTTGGCCACTACATACGTGGCGGATACTTTGTTGCTGCCTTCCAGGGAAAGTCCCTCTACAATGTTGGTTTCCAGCGGCATGCCCTCGGCATCACAGATGCAGAGGGCGGCGATATCCGGCGCGTTCTCGTATTCCAGCACAAAGGCCGTGTTGTCCGGGTCTTCGGCATTGGCTGCAGAGGGGAGCACGGAAAACGCATGCCCATTCACCGTTATGGTGCAGGCCTCCGCCGGGGTGAACTCCGCCGGGGTGTGCACGATTTCGCCGCAGGAGAGCGGCACGCTCAGGCTGGTGTCGCAACTCAGGCTGCCACCCTGCGGGCGGGTCGGAAAATCGTATACCGCGATAATGCAGCGCTTGCCTTCATCCGAATCGAAGCAAATCTCCCACTCGCGGAAGGTGCCGCGCATTTCGTTGCCGGCGCCGTCTGTGGCGGTGAGTTCCTGCTGGGTGGATTCCTGGCGTATGGTGTATCCATCTGCCGGGGTGAGGTGCAGGCGCACCGTGCAGAGCACCGGGGCATTACCCTCTGCCGGGCAGAAAAACTCGACACTCTGCGGCGAGATGTTCACAACCCTTTCTGTCTCTGCCGTGGCGGCAGAGAAAAGCAGGAATCCCGGTATGAGGCAGAGGAAGCGTTTCATATCAATCAATAAGGGCGTAACACCGCTACATCTCCCAGCGTGACACCGAGGCGGAAGCGTACCTTCTCGCGCTGCGGGGCTTTGACGGTGACGATGCGTACAAACTCCGTGGGGTTGGTGTCCCACATCTGCATTTCATAAGCGTTGCCGCCTATGGGGGTAATCTCCACCGGCTGCGAGAGCAGGGTGCCGTTTTCGCCCTGCCACACACGCTCTACGCGGCGTATGGTGCTGCCGGGGGAGCAGGTCATGGTGAGTTCGGCGCAGCGCAATTTGCCGCCCTCGCGGTTTGTTTTGGCGGCGTTGGCGCGCTCCGGAGCGATTTTCACCGTGGTGTCTCCCAGGCGGTGCTCGGAGTTCTCCAGCATGCTGATGGCGATATGCGGGTGCGCGGTGCGTGCCTTGGCGATGGTGACCAGCAGGTCGCCCTCCAGCTCCACGCGCTTGCCCGTGGGGCGGGTGGCACAGGTGAAGGTGGTGAAGGCCCGGTTGTCCGGCGAGATGACGATGGCGCCGCGGTCCGCCAGGCGTGTGGTGCCGGCAGCATCCTTCACCCGTATGGTGCCGGTGAGGCTGGCGCTCTCGCACATGTAATACCCGGCGGGTGCTACCAGCTCCAGCGTGCAGGAGAAGCCCGGGAAGGAGGTGGAGTCGTGCGGGCGGAACTCGGTGCGGCAGCTGCGCAGCTGCACAGTGACCCCCGCCTGCTGCTGCGCCGGACACAGGCACGGCAGGCTCACGAGTGCACACAGTATGGCAGCGGCTGCTTTCATATACGCCCTTCTTATAGCCTATTTTATGTTACGTTTCAAGCCAAAATCCGCCTGCGGAGCGGCTTTCGGGCATTTTTGCGTATATTTTATCTTGTCATGCCGCGGAATCTGGTGCATAATGCGGGGCATGAAGCGGGGAACAGACCTTACCGGTGAGCTGCTCAAGGCGGTGTCGCGTTCTTTTTATCTGACCATCTATTGGTTGCCTGCCGCCATGCGCCGCGGGGTGGCTCTGGGCTATATGCTGGCGCGCGCCACGGACAGCGTGGCCGATACCTCCACCGCTGCGCCGGAGCAGCGGGAGGAAGTGCTGCGCGCCATGGGGGCTGCCATTGCCGGCACCGCCACACCGGTGCAGCTGCATGCCCTGCTGGCCTCGCTGGGCGGGGAGATGGCCGCTGCCCAGGCAAACCCGGCGGAGCGCACGCTGCTGCAGCGCTTCGGGGACTGCCTGCAGGCGTTGGATACCTTCCCGGAGGCGGAGTGTCGCTGCATCCGCAAAGTGCTACATACCATCATCGAGGGGCAGCTCTGGGATATTTCCTACTTCCACACCCACAGCAGCGTGCAGGACGATGAGCAGACGCTGCTCTACACCTACCGCGTGGCGGGCTGCGTGGGCGAGTTCTGGACCGAGCTCGGCTATGTGACCCTGGGCACCCGCTTCTGCGCCCCGGAAAAACAGGAGCTCATGACTCAGGCCGGCATCCGCTACGGTCGCGGCCTCCAGCTTATCAACATCCTGCGCGACCGCGAGGAGGACCTCGAACGCGGCCGCACCTACCTCTGTTCCGCCCCGGAGAAGTGGCTCAACCGTGCGGACTATTACATGAACGACGGCATCGACTACTGCCGCCGCCTGCGTGGCTTCCGCCTGCGCTTTGCCGGCATGCTGCCCGCCCTCATCGGCAAGAAAACAATAGCCTTGCTCCGTAGAGCAAGGCCGGAAGACGGGCGTGTCAAAATCCCGCGCAGAGCCGTGTATGGCTGCATGCTCCGAGCTCTCTGGCTCAGCCTTGTTGCGCGAGCTTCTTGAGCTTCTTGGCCAGCGTGATTTTCGCGGCAGAGGAGACGCGATCCGTGAAGAGGAAGCCCTCCAGGTGGTCGCACTCGTGCTGCAGGCAGCGGGCCAGCAGGCCGCTGCAGTCCACCTCCAGCACAGAGCCGTCCAGCTGCGGCAGGGTGGCCTTCACCTGGGTGGGGCGGCTCACATTGGCGCGGATGTTGCGCACGCTCAGGCAGCCCTCCGTAAACAACTCCTGCTTGCCGTAAGGCTCAATGGTGGGGTTGATGAAGACCAGCGGCATGATGTCGCGGATGGGGCGAAGCTCCCCGTTGATGGTGGCCATCTCCGGCTCGCTGCCTTCCTCCTCGTCCTCCGGTATGTCGATGACGACCAGGCGGATATTCTCCCCGACCTGGGGCGCAGCCAGGCCGATGCCGTTTGCGGCATACATCGTCTCAATCATATTGGCAGCGAGTGCGCGAATGGCATCGTCCACATGTTCTACCGGCGCGCTCACGGCGCGCAGCACAGAATCCCCGTATTGTGTGATGGAAAGGAGCATAGACTGGAAATAAAACGGTAAGCCATTCTGCCTTCCGTTCGCTGCAAAGTCAAGACTATTCCGTGCATACAGTCACAATAATTAGCGTGACTCGCCGCCTCATGCCTGCTGCTCGACCTTATTCTGTCTAATGCGCCGCTTTCCAGAACATCTCGGCTTCGCGTCGGTGGGCAGGGGAGATGTAGCGCGTGCGCAGCAGGGTGGCATCCCGGTGCCCCATCTCCAGCTGCAGTGCCGGCAGGTCGCGGAAATGCGTGGCGTGGTAGCTTGCAAAGGTGTGCCGGCACGCGTCCGCCTGCCAGTGCGCGAACCCGGCTGCGCGGCGCAGCGCGCGCCAGCGTTGCTGCCAGTTGCGGGGTATGCGCCAGGCTTCTGCGGGCAGGCTGCTCAGCCCCCGCAGCGGCACCACGCGCCCGCCGCCGGTCTTGCTTTTCTGCGCGCGGATGATGACGATACCCTCCTCCCGGCAGAAGTCGCTCTCCCGCAGGCGGCTCACCTCTGTGGGGCGTATGCCGCTGTACAGCAGGAGGTTGAGGGAGAGCTGCATGGCGCGGTGCTCCGGCAGCTCCGCCGTGGCTTTGAGCCGCTCCACCATGGCGGGAGTCAGCGGATCGATGTGTTTTTCCGCCACGCGCGGCACCTCGATGCGCGACACGGGGTTGGCATCGCACCATTCGCGGCGCATGCCGTAGGAAAACACGCTGCTCAGCATGGCGCGCCCCTTCACATAGCAGCTCTTGCTGTGCCCGAACGCCCGCTGCAGTATATCGCGGCATTGCGCCGTGGTCATCGCCCGCAGCGGCAGCTCGCTCACCCCCGGCAGTTTCAGAATGCGCCGCAGGTTGTAGCGCAGGTCCCGCAGCGTGGTCTTGCGGCAGTCGCTGCGTGCTTCGATACTCGCCCAACCCGCCTCCGCCAGCGTGCAGGTGCGCTCCCGCTGCGCCACCGCCTCCACTCCCAGCTCCAGCACCTGCCGCAACAGCCCTATGAGCTCCCGCCTCCCAAGACCAACTGCCCGCTCTCCCAGCCGCTCTATACCCTCCAGCACCAGCCGCTCGGCATCCCGCCTGCTCACCGCTTCCCCGGTGAGTAGGCCCTTCTTTGTTGTTGTTGTGTGTGTTGTAGACATCTTTTCGAATGATGTAGTCAAGAAAAAAACTATTTTTTGTGTTAATTTATTGCACGAGAGTATAATTCTATGCACATATGAACACAAAATGAAAATGACTATCCGACGTTTCTTCGTAGATTGTGACCATCGATGGAAAACGAGGGTGGAATATTCATAAGTCATTGTAATCATTCGAAATGATGTACCCTAGGGAAGGTCGTTAAAACAACGATTCTTCCACAATGGATTTACCACAAGCTGATGTTCAAGAAAACTTTATCCAGCAGCTCTCGCCGGAGTTGCTGGAAGTTTTGCTTATTGATCACACAACTAGTACTCCAGAAAATCGGAAAAACATTTTTTGGGGAACTAGAGACTATGAGCATTTAGGCTTAGGATACGGTTATTTTGATGCTATACAACCTGACAAAATAACTGGTATAAACGGATTAGTTATCCAACCTCGCGTTGTTAAAAGTGCTAGTGCCCAACAGAGTCGCTCTCGAGATATGGCAGAAGTATTTACTCCTGCTTGGGTTTGCAATGCTCAGAATAACTTGGTTGATCAAGCGTGGTTTGGAAAAACAGATGTTTTTAATAAGGAGGTTATTCTGCCGGATGGGTCTAGAACATGGAGAACAAAATCCGAAAAAATTGTTTTTTCCGGCGGTAAAACATGGCTGGATTACGTTAGAGCTTGTCGTTTAGAAGTAACCTGTGGTGAAGCTCCATACTTAGTAAGTCGTTACGACACTACATCAGGATTGCCTATACCATTGAAAGAAAGGATAGGTCTACTCGATAGAAAATTACGGGTTGTTAGCGAAAATACCCACAGTAGTCGAGAATGGCTCAAAGCAGCTCAGGAGGCGTATAAGAGTATATATGCCTATGAGTGGCAGGGTGACAATTTGCTAATAGCGAGAGAATCTTTGCTGATTTCTTTTATAGAATATTACCAAGAAAAATTTGGTAAATTCCCCTTGCTGAAATCAATACGTTACATTGCTTACATTATTTCTTGGAATGTGTGGCAAATGGATGGAATTAAATGTGTTATTCCTGATAGCTGCGGAACAAGAACAAAAGAAGAACATACGTTGTTTGATACTATTCAAATAACTACAGAGTGTGAAGGTTGCGTAAAGAACTCAGTTCTCCATCATAATGGTATTTATTGCTGTATAAAAGATTGGAAAGTACGTGATAAGCAGACAGGAAAAAAGGGTAGAAAAATTCCTTTTGTTCAATTCGTTTCCCCCAATTTTCAACTACCATGAACTTTGTGTCTTCTCTTAAATATAGGATTGTATATGTGTTTCGTATAAATGACGAAGCTCATGCTGATTGCTTAAAAATCGGCGAAACAACTTGTCCTGATGGGGTTTCCCCAGGACTTCTTCCTAATAGTAGAGAACTAAATGAGGTCGCAAAAAAACGGATAAGACAATACACCCAAACGGCAGGTATCTCTTTCGAGTTATTGCACACCGAGCTTACCATATATATCAGAAACAAGCAAATTTGCTCTTTTAATGATAAAGAAATTCATTCTATTTTAGAGCGCTCAGGTGTAAAACGAAAACAGTTTAATCTAGAAATCAAAGCTGATGAATGGTTTTTAACTGATCTGGAGACTGTAAAAAAAGCAATAGTGGCGGCAAAAGAGGGGAGAAGTTCACTGCATGCTTCGGAAGTAACTAACAAGTACAATCCTATAGTTTTTCGCCCGGAACAACGTTCTGCCATCGATAAAACGAAAAAGCAATTCAAAAAGAGTAATCAAATGCTTTGGAATGCAAAAATGCGTTTTGGCAAAACACTTTCAGCTTTACAACTTGTAAGAGAACTCTCATTTAAGCGAACGCTGATTCTCACGCATCGGCCAGTTGTTAATGCCGGTTGGTTTGAGGATTTTAAGAAGATTTTCTACGATACGAAAGATTATTTATATGGTTCTCGTGAAACAGGTGATAATTTTACATATCTCGAGAACTTTGTTTCATGCCGAAATGGTCACTATGTATATTTCGCTTCTATGCAGGATTTGAGAGGGTCTGAACTAGTTGGTGGAAATTTTTTAAAAAATAATTTGATTTTTGCTACTAATTGGGATTTTCTCATTATTGATGAGGCGCATGAAGGAACTCAAACAGAATTAGGTAAAGCTGTTACGCAAGAGCTAATTAAACCAATCACTAAAGTTTTACGTCTTTCTGGTACTCCCTTTAATTTGTTCGATGATTTCAAAGAAGATGAGATCTACACATGGGATTATGTGATGGAGCAACGTGCCAAGATGGATTGGGACACTATTCATCTCGGCGACCATAATCCTTATGCTGATTTGCCAACTCTGAAAATCCTTACATATAGCCTAGGTGAACTGTTGAAGGAATATCGAGATGAAGATGTCGCTTTCAATTTCAAAGAGTTTTTTCGAACTGATGAAGATTGCAATTTTAAACACCAAAAAGATGTTATTGCGTTCCTCAATCTTCTAGTCAATAAAGATTCCAATAGTTCTTATCCTTTTTCAACCGAAAAATATCGGGATGCCTTTAGACATTCCTTGTGGATTGTACCAGGCGTAAAAGAAGCCAAAGCCCTCAGTGTGTTGCTAAAAAAACATCCGGTGTTTCAATTTTTCCAAATAGTCAACGTAGCAGGAGAAGGTGATGAAGACGAAGAAAGTATAAGTGCACTTGACGCTGTTAATGCAGCCATTGGAGAAAATCCGGATGAAACTCGTACTATAACACTTTCTTGTGGGCGCTTAACGACTGGTGTCAGTATTAAAGCATGGACAGCTGTTTTTATGCTAGCTGGTTCATATAATACATCTGCGTCCAGTTATATGCAAACGATTTTCAGGGTTCAAACTCCAGCAACTATAAATGGACGAGTGAAAACAGAATGCTATGTTTTTGATTTTGCTCCCGACAGGACTTTGAAAGTCTTAGCAGAAACCGCTAAAATATCAGCAAAGGCTGGTAAAACAACGAAGAGTGATGAAAAAATCATGGGTGAATTCCTGAACTTTTGCCCTGTGATTTCTGTACAAGGCTCAGAAATGAAGCCATTTGATGTTCCCCGTATGCTAGAACAGCTGAAACAAGTCTATATTGACAGAGCTGTACGCAATGGATTTGAGGATAATTGCCTTTATAATGATGAGCTTTTGAAACTGGATAACTTGGAATTACAAGCTTTTGATGATTTGCAAAAGATTGTTGGAAAAACAAAAGCTTTACACAAAACAAAGGAAATAGACATCAATTCTCAGGGACTAACAGATGAAGAGTATGCTGAACGAGAAGAATTAGAAGGGAAAAAGAGAAAGAGAGGGAAAGACAAAAAAGAACTCACTCCAGAAGAACAAGCTAGACTTGATGAATTAAATGAGAAAAAGAAAAATAGAGATTCCGCAATTTCTATTCTTCGTAGCATCTCTATTCGAATGCCTTTACTGATTTACGGGGCTGAGCTCGATGACAAACAAGAAATAAGCTTGGAAAATTTTGCGTCACTAATTGATGATAAATCATGGGAGGAGTTTATGCCTCGTGGTGTAACAAAAGAGCATTTTGAGAATTTCAAAAAGTATTATGATGCAGATATCTTTAGAGGCGCTGCTAAAAGAATTCGAGATATAGCTAGAGCTGCGGATAGATTGCCCATTGAAGAAAGAATTGAGAGAATCACAAATCTTTTTAGTACATTTCGCAATCCTGATAAAGAAACAGTTTTGACTCCATGGCGAGTGGTAAATATGCACTTAGGCGATTGTCTGGGAGGCTATAATTTCTATGATGAGACTTTCTCAACGCGGTTGTCAACACCGCGTCTGGTTGATAAAGGAGATGCCACGAAGCACACTCTTTCTAATAGTCGAGCAAAAATTCTCGAGCTTAATTCGAAAACTGGTCTATATTCTCTATATGTTGCCTATAGCATTTATAGAGCATTAAAGAACGAATTGATGGAAAGAGGATTCGAACCGCAAGATTCGCGTGTTTGGCATGAAGTGCTGGAAAACAATATCTTTATTGTTTGCAATACTGACATGGGGCGAAACATTACGAAGCGCACACTAACGGGATACGAGGGGGCTCATCTTAACATTCGTTGTTTCGATGATTTAATAATGCAAATTACTGGAAAATCAGTTCAGTTTGTTTCTAAGATTAGCCGTCCGTCAGCATACGGAAACAAAAATATTCTCAAAAATATGAAATTTGATGCCATAGTGGGTAATCCACCCTATCAGGTCATGGATAGCGGGAATAATGCGAGCGCAAAGCCTGTATACAATGCTTTTGTCGATATTTCGAAGATGATTGCTCCAAACTACATTTCCCTAATTATGCCCTCTCGTTGGTTTGCTGGTGGTAAGGGATTGGACGATTTTCGCGCATCAATGTTGAACGATAAACGCATAGTTTTCATGAAGGATTATCCTAATTCTAAGGATTGTTTTCCTGAATCTATAATAGGTGGCGGTGTATGTTATTTTTTGTGGAATCGCGATTATCATGGAAACTGTGTTCTTGAAACAGTTTACAACGGGGAAACGACTCGTCAGGGGCGAGACCTCTCGGAATATCCTGTTTTGATTAGATTTGGTGTCGCCCTGAGTATTATTAAAAAGGTCAAGTCTATTTCAACGGAAAACTTGGCATCTTTGGTGTCATCCCGAAATCCTTTCAATCTTCCTACCTCAATCAAGGGGCATAAACAGATAGAAAAATCTGAGACTTTGTATAAGGTGTACACAAGCAAAGGTATATCGTATATTGAGGCATCCATGGTTCAAGGAGAAGAGCTCTTAAGAAACTCGTACAAAGTAATGTTGGGACGTGCTATAAGTGGACATGCAGGAGAAACCGATACTAACGGCCAAGTGAAGGTTCTTTCTACAGTTCGAATTATAGCCCCCAAGGAGGTTTGCTCTGACACATACATAGTAGCAGGTCGATTCGATAGTCTACAAGAAGCTAATAATCTCGAAAAATATTTGAAAAGTAAATTTGCTAGGTTCCTAGTATTACAAACAGTTACATCTATTAACATAACCCGCAGTAATTATTCATTCGTTCCGCTGCAGGATTTTTCTGAATCTTCTGATATAGTCTGGAATAGGTCAGTCGATGATATTGATAAACAGCTGTATAATAAATACAATCTCACGGTAGAAGAAATAGCTTTCATAGAAAAACTCATACGTAAAATGTGAACTGCTCATAAAAAGGAAAGGCTGTATTCTAAGCCCTTCCTGCCACCCCTCCTCCTGCTTCTGTCATATTCGGGAGGCGGGGGCAGGGGTGGGGATTGACGCGCGGGCGGTGGCGTGTTAGTATAGTTGCGCGC
Source organism: Akkermansia sp. (assembly GCA_045636905.1). GTDB lineage: Bacteria > Verrucomicrobiota > Verrucomicrobiia > Verrucomicrobiales > Akkermansiaceae > Akkermansia. Next base: position 132,133 of record JAZTYL010000022.1, on the reverse strand, counting down.
ATGGAAAACGAGACGCAACAGAAAATCCGCCGCATGAGCGATGTGCTGGCGAGCCAGGTGGCAGCCGGTGAGGTGGTGGAGCGTCCCGCCTCAGTGGTGAAGGAGTTGATGGAGAACAGTATCGACGCCGGCGCCAATATGGTGCGGGTGGAGATAGTGCGCGGAGGCGTTTCGCTGATGAAGGTGACGGATAACGGCTGCGGGATGAGCCGCGAGGATGCCCTGATGTGCCTGGAGCGCCACGCCACCAGTAAGCTGACGAGCTACGAGGACCTTTCCTGCATCGAGAACCTGGGCTTCCGCGGTGAGGCTCTGCCGAGCATCGCCTCTGTGGCGGAGCTGCGCATCACGACCCGCCGCGAGGAGGATGTGGAGGGTACCATCGTGACCTGCAACGGAGGTGTGCCGGAGGAGCCGCAGAATGCGGGCTGTGCGCCGGGCACGGAGATTTGCGTGCGCAATTTGTTCTTCAACACGCCGGTGCGCCGCAAGTTCCTGAAAAGCAACGAGACGGAGGCCGGGCATATCGAGCACGAAATCAAGGTGCACGCGCTGGCGTACCCGAACATTCGCTTTGTGTATATACGGGATGGGCAGCTGGTGTTCGACTGGCCTGCCACTGCGGACCTGCGCCAGCGTATCTCGGATTTTGCCGGGCGTGAGCTGGCCGCCGGCTTGCTGCGTGTGAAGCCGCAGATGGGGCCGGGCGTGCATGTGAGCGGCTACCTGATGCCGCTGAGCGAGGCGCGCCGCAACCGCCGCATGCAGTTTATTTTCCTGAACACCCGCTCGATTGAGGACAAGATTATCGCCCGCGCGGTGCGGGATGGCTACGGTGGTTTCCCCACGGGGCTGCACCCGGCCTTGTTCCTGTATCTGGAGGTGGAGCCTGCGCTGGTGGATGTGAATGTGCACCCGGCCAAGAAGGAGGTGCGTTTCCTGCGTCCCTCCGATATCACCAATGTGGTGATTGATGCCGTAGCGGCGACTCTTGCGGCCCATGCCCGCGGGGAGGAGGAGGAAACCGCTGCCCGGCCGTCCGCTTCTGTAGCTCCGGTGGAGAAGCCTGCGCCGGCCCCCGTGGAGAAGCCCGTTTCTCCCGTGCGCGAGAATTCTGCGCCCACACCTGTGCGCCCGGTGGCGACCCCCACGCCCGCGGCTACGCGGCCCGTGCCGCAGCCGACCCCGGCACCGCAGAAGCCTGTGCTGCAACCCCTTGTATCGCCGCAGAAACCGGTGCTGCAGCTCGTTGCGCCCCCGCAGGAAGCGCCGGTGCTGAAGCTGCAGGCCATTGCCGAGCCGGTACAGCGTGAGCTGGAGCTGCCGGCGGCACCGCGCCCGCAGGAGGAGGATGCCGCTGTGCCTGCCGTGGTACCCGGGCCTGTGGTTGAGCCTGCGGCAGATGCGGATGCAGGGCGCTACCCGCGAGCAAGCAAGTTCCGCTTTGTGGGAACATGCGCGGGTTGTTATCTGCTGTTCGAGAATACGGAGGGGCTGGTGCTGCTTTCTCCGCGAGCGGCTCGCGAGCGTATTCTGTATGAACGCCTGCTGAGCAGCAACGACCGCCCCATTCACTCGCAGAAATTGCTGCAATCCGTCATGCTGGATCTGGATGCACGCGATGTGGGCGTGGCGCTGGAAGTAAGCCACCAGCTGGAGAAAGCCGGATTCCGCATCTCGCACTTCGGGCAACGCACCCTGCGTGTGGATGGTGTGCCGATGATGCTGAGCCTGCCCAGGGTGGATGAGTTCCTGCTGGAGCTGATACGCAATTTCTCCTCCGGGGAGACGCGGCTCAAGCGGGCGCGCAACCCCTTCGAGCCATACGCACAGCAACTGGCTCGCCAGTACGCGGCCAAGGAAGACCTGCGCCCCTGGATGCAGGCGCCGCTGCCGCTGCTCAATGACCTGCTGAGCTGCGAGATACCCTACTGCACCCCCTCGGGTAAGCCTACCATGGTGCCTATCTCCCTGCACGAGCTGGCACGCAAATTCCAGGCGCAATAAAGCATTTTGTGCTTTATTCCCGGCGCAGCATGTGGTAGAATACACGCGTATGGCAGCAGAAGAACTTTCTATCGGCGTGGACATGGGTGGTACGACCATCAAGTTTGCCGTGGTGCAGGGTACCGAAGTGATATACAGAGGCGTGCCCATGCAGACCGGCGATTATCCGTCCCCGGATGCTCTTGTGGAGGAAATCGGTAACCGCCTGCGCGGTATCATGGAGCTTTACCCGCAGGTGAAGGCCGTGGGTATGGGCCTGCCCGGCTTTGTGGACCACAAGGCGGGCGTGGTGGACTCCCTCACCAACGTGCCGGGCTGGTATGACATCCACATCCGCGATATTCTGGCCAATGCCACCGGGCTGCCTGCAGCGGTGGACAATGATGCCAACTGCATGGCTTATGCAGAGTGGAAGCTGGGCGCGGGCCGCGGTATGAACGACCTGGTGTGCCTGACGCTGGGAACCGGTATCGGCTCCGGCGTGATTGCCGGCGGGCATTTTGTGCGCGGGCATCTGAGCGCTGCCGGTGAGCTGGGCCAGATGACCATCGACTACAAGGGCCGCCTCGGCTACTACGGCAACCAGGGCGCGATAGAGGACTACATTGGCCACCGCGAGATTACGGCGGAGGCACAGGCTGCTTATGCTGCCGCCGGTCAGCCGCGCTCGCTGGAGCAGTGCGGCCCCATCGACCTGGAGAATGCTGCCAAGGCCGGTTGCCCCGTGGCGCTGAAGCTGTGGGACGACATTGGCCGCAAGCTGGCAGCCTGCCTTATGAACTGCCACTATATCCTGAACCCGGAGGCCTTCATCATAGGCGGTGGCGTGGCGAAAGCCGGCGATTTGCTTTTCGGGCCGACTCGCCGCTACCTCAAGGCGCAGCTGTACCCGCCGCACTACGAGAAGATTAAGATACTGCCTGCCATGTTCAGCAACGATGCAGGCATCATCGGCGCGGCGCGTCTGGCGCTCAGCGTGGCCAACCACGAGGATTCCTGATTTCCGGCTGTGGCAGAAGATGCAACCAAGGCCGAGCTGCGGCTCTGTTCCCGCCTGGGGCTGGGGGCCGAGAGCTCGGCTGCGCTCATCGCCGCCATGCGTGCGGGGAAATCCTCGCGCGGGGCGGTCGTGCTTTCTCCCAAGGCTCCGGCAGACTATGTGCCGCCCTTCGCCTGCGTGGACACCTCCGGCTGGGGGTGGCTGCCGCCGCGGGTTTTTGTGCCGCAGGAGGGCGAGAAGCCCACGGCGCACCCGGACTATGGCGCGGGATTGTATTACTCCCTAGATTTGTCCTCCTGCTGGGAGAGTGCGCCGCTCTCTGTGGTGCCTGCGCCGGCGAGCAGCCTGGACATGTGCGCGGCTCCCGGTGGCAAAAGCATGCTGATGGCCGCCCGCTACCTGCCGCAGAGCCACACAGCCAACGAGGTGAATGCCGCGCGGCGTGGTATCCTGCGGCAGAACATGCAGCAATGCGGCGTGCCGAATGTGGAGGTGACGGGGCTTCGCCCGGACCAGTGGGCCGGTGAGGGCAGACTGTTTGACCTGTTGCTTGCGGATGCGCCCTGCAGCGGGCAGTCTCTGCTCTGCAAAGGAATCCGCAATCCCGGCTGCCTGGGGGCGCAGATGGTGAATGGCAATGCCAAGCGGCAGAAGGGAATTCTGCTGGCTGCTGTGCAGTGCGTCGCCCCGGGGGGCTATATCCTGTATTCTACCTGCACCTACGACCCGGACGAGAATGAGAAGGTGATGGCCTACATTCTGAAGCGTGTGCCGGGCTGGGAGGCGGTGGAGGTGCCGGTGCTGGCCGGGTTCCGCTCTCAGCTGGCAGAGTTCCCGTGCTACCGCCTGCTTCCGGAGCATGGATTCGGAGCAGGGGGCTTCTGCTGCCTGCTGCGCCGCATGAGCTGAACCTCTATTTATCCGGAACTGCGGTGAAACTCGCCTTACGCAGCTTGCTTGTCGCCTGGACGGGCATCTTCCTGCTTGCCACAGACTGTATTCACGCGGCAGAGAAGTCGGCGAGCATGGTAGTCTCTGCGCAGATGCGCCAGCCCATACCCCAGAAGCTGCTGGATGCGAGCGGGCAGGGGCCTGCTGTCATTTTCATAGGCGGATTCGGGGATGAAATAAGCGGCATTGTGCCGCACATGCTGGCGGAGCTGCCGCCCCTGGCAGAGAAGGAAACCCGCGCGTACTACCACTGGCATGCCGGATGTCCTGCGGATTGTGCCCGAGGCGCGCACGGGCTGGCGGCGCAAGTGCGAGCATACCGCCGCAACAACCCGGCGGCGGATGTGGTGCTGATAGGCCACAGCATGGGGGCGAGCATGGCGCTGCGTGTGGCTGCCGAACTACAGCCGCAGGATGGCCGTGTGCTCGTGGTGACGCTGGACCCCTCGGACCGCAGCTACACACCGCAGCGGCCTCCGGCTGTGACCTGGTGGGGGAATGCGTATGTGGTGAATCGCTGTCCGACCACGATTATATAGCTGTGCTGGGCGGGCGCTGGAATGCCTGCAAGGGGGCGGATGTCAACCGGCGTTTCGATGGGAGATTGCGGGACGAAGCGGGCTACCCCTATATACACGATAACGCCCTCTCCCTGCTTTGCAGCCGCGGGCGAGGGCGACATGTCTCCCTGCTGGACACATTGCGCGAACAACTCAGAACAGAGCCGGGAAAAGCCCCAGCATCCGGTACGCCCAGGCAGCAATGGCAAGCAAAGCCATGAGATACCAGGTTATGACCCAGCCGGGTTTCACCAGACGGCGCGGGGTGTTGCCCAGCCCCTGCATCACTCTGGCTCTCTGCTGGTTGAAGATGACATCTTCGTTCTTGGGGATTTCCTCTCTCATGTGCGCCCGAGTGTAGCATAAGCGGAGAGGAATTTCAAGATTACAGTCTTGCCAAGTCACAAAAAATGTGCTATGCTCGCTGCGGAAGTTATAGTGAAGCCACCGCTGTTCCGGCGAGGCTTCACGTGGATTGATACATACTAAATACAGATTATCAATATGAAGTACATCAATATACTTGCTGTTATCGGGGCTATGCTTATGCCTGCTCTGTTTGCTGCCCCCATGCCCGCTAAGGCAGATCTGCTTGCTACCAACACTGTGGTGGCTACCTACCTGGGCACCAAGGAGCGCCCCTGCATGTTCCGCACGGCTCTTTGCCCGGACCGCTGCAACCACGGTGCCAAAGTGGCCATGTTCCGCGTGACGGCCAATGAGAACTATGCCAAGCCCGGCAAGTATGGTGATGACAAGGCTGAGCCCGGTTCTCTCCTCATGATTGACGTGAAGAACGACACCCCCGGCCAGAGCGACGAGGTGAAGGCTCTCATCGCCGGTCTCACCGTCGGTGACAAGGTGCGCATGACTCAGGACCACTACTACGGCGATTTCGGCCAGGTGGTGGAGCCCTTCCGTCCCGTGACCAAGATTGAGAAGCTTCAGCAGGAGAAGAAGGACCTCGTGCCCGCTCTTCCCGAGGCTCCCGCCGGCGATTACGGCGTGATGCCCATCATGCGCCGCGGCCGCTGATAGGCTTCTTCGTTTCGATTTTTGATACTACGGGCTGTTCTGCTGTATGGCAGGGCAGCCCGTAAATGTTAGCAGCAGGGCGAGGGCGCATTAGAGTCTTGCCAAGTCTGCAAAAATCTGTTACACTCTGGCCTGTTATCATGGAACCGTGCTTTCCCATAGATACCAAGGGGCGCCCCATCATCCTGATTGGCTTGATGGGCAGTGGCAAAACGACCATCGGCAAGGAACTCAGCCGCATGACCGGAATGCCGTTGATTGATATGGACTCAATCATCGAGGAGCAGATTGGGAAGAGCATTCCCGCGATTTTCCGGGATGAGGGTGAGGCCCATTTCCGCGCCCTGGAAACGGCGCTGCTCCGCTACATCGAAGGAACAGTGGGCACGGAGAAGGGGAATGTCATCATCTCCACCGGTGGCGGCGTGGTGCTGAAAGCCGTGAACCGTGAGATTCTGCACCGCATCGGCTTTACGGTGTGGTTCAACGTGGATGTGCCGACGCTGCTGGAGCGCACCTCGCGCAGCAACAACCGCCCGCTGCTGCAGTCCCCGGACAAACAGGCTATCATGGAAAAGCTGCACCGCGAGCGCAGCCCGCTCTACGCAGAGACGGCCCACCTGAAGCTGGATTCCGCCAACATCAGCGTGCGGGATACTGTGCCTCTGGTACACGAAGCCGCCCTGCGCTTCTTTGCTTAAAAAGGCAGGGCGGCGAAAAGAGGTGCTGGCGAGGGGGCGCTTATCTGAGCCAGGCGAGGAACTCCTTGTTGCCCTCCATACCGGTGATGGGGGAGTCCGCCACGCCCATCCACTCCTTGCCGAGCTCCTGAGTCACGAAGTCGCGTATTTTGTCCACAGCGCGCCGGTGCAGCTCGGGGTCGCGCACGATGCCGCCGGGGCCGATGTCCTCCGGCTGCAGCTCGAACTGGGGTTTGATGAGCACGAGCATATCGCCGCCTTCGGCGAGGCAGTTGTAGGCCGCGGGCAGAATCTTGGTGAGGGAGATAAAGGAGACATCGCTCACGATGAGCTGCACCTTTTCACCCAGGTCCTCCGGGGTCATGTAGCGGGCGTTGAACTGCTCTTTGACAATGACGCGAGGGTCGTTGCGCAGTTTCCACACCAGCTGGTTCGTGCCGACATCCACCGCGTGTACTCGCACAGCGCCGTTCTGGAGCAGGCAGTCCGTAAAGCCGCCGGTGGAGGAGCCGATATCCAGGCAGACCTTGCCCTCTGCCTTCACGGGAAAAGCAAGGAGCGCGCCCTCCAGCTTCAGACCGCCGCGGCTCACGTATTTGGGTTTGTTCTTGACGGTGATGGGCAGGGCGTCATCCACCTTGGTGCCCGGTTTGGTGACGGGTTGCCCCTTCACCAGCACCTCACCGGCAATGATAAGGCGCTGAGCCTGTTCGCGCGAGTCGCACAGGCCCAGCGATGCCACAAGAACGTCTAGTCTCTGCTTGGGCATGAGGAAGTATCAGTAATTTTCGCGCATTTTCTGCCCGCGATTCTGACCGGGCATGACCGGGTACTTCTTCTTCTGTGCCGGAGTCATCACCGGGCGCGGACGCGGCTGCTGCATCACCGGGCGAGCCTGCGGCATGACAGGCTTGGTAACGGGCTGCTGGACAACAGGCTTTGCCACAGGCTGAGGCACAACGGGTTTGGCAACCGGCTGCGGTGTGGCCACAGGCTTGGGTGCCGGTGCAGCAGGAAGCACCGCGGGTTTCACCGCCTCGGGCTTAGGCTGGTTCTGCGCAACGGAAGGAGCGGGTTTTTCCACCTTAGGCTCAGCGGGTTTTACCTCCTCGGGTTTGGGCTGATTCTGGGCGACAGAAGCTGTCGGCTTCTCCTCGTGGCGCATCACAGGACGGGGAGCAGGGGCCGGCTCCGGTGCAGGCTGAGGCTGTGCAACGGGCTTCGCTACCGGTTTCGGCTGGGGCTGAGGCTTCTTTTCTATCTTAGGCTGAGGTGAGGGTGCCGGTTCTGTAACCTTTTGTACTTCAGGCTGTTTCTGGCTGACGACGGGTGTCGGAGCCGGAGCGGCAGGCTGCTCCTCCTGCAGCAACTCAGGGGGCAGCGGAGGCAGAACGGGCGCAGGCGCTACAGGGTTGTATACCTGTTTGGGCTGGTTCTGAGTGACAGAGGGAGCACTCTTTTTCGTGATAACCTCGCGGCCGTGTACACGGGGTTTGCTCCAGCCTTCCTCATCGCTTGAAACACAAGAGGATAATGCGGCGGAGATTGTGGCCGCGGCTATGGTGAGAAGTGTTGTCTTTTTCATATCAGTTAAAAAAGTTCCAGTGCAAATGAAGCCATGGTAGACCAGGCGTAGAAGAGTGTGAGAATGGCCATCATGATAAAGGTGCGGTCCTTGGCCATGCGCTCGTGCTTGTCATCCGCGCGACCGGGACGAAGGCTGATGAGCATGACCACGGTGAATGCCAGCCAGCTCAGACCGTAGATGTTCTGCCAGGTCGGATCCGTGAAGAGTTTGGAGTCCAGAAAGCGGGATAAGTAATAGATGGAATGCGGGAGGATGCTCAGAATAGCAAACTCCGGGCGCAGACGACACCCGGTGTACAGACGCACCCATACAACGCCCCAGGCTGCTATGATAAACAGACTCACGACCGCCAGCATGAGCGCTGATGTGCCGAGCAAGCCCGTGATGAGACTGCCGCAGCTCAGCAGCACAAACAGCGGTACTGCCGCGTAGATGTAATTCAGCCGCTTCATTTGCTTAACCGCATGTTTAGCCAATCCAGTTCCAGGTAATCGGAACTTCGATGTCCGGATGCAGGCTGAGCATGGCGGGACTACCCAGTACACACTCGCTCAGAGCTGCCTTGTGCGGATTCTCCTCGGGCAGCGTTACGTTTATCGTTGTCGTAATCCTGGCAATGCGGCGGGGATTTGCGCTCATTTCTTTGCCGACTTCGATGCTCGTGCCGGTCAGATCCAGATTTTCTTTCTCTGCATAAATGCCCATGATGGTGGCCATGCAGGCTGCCATGGCTGAGCACATCAAATCTGTCGGCGAAAAAGATTCGCCTTTGCCGTGGTTGTCCACAGGGGCATCTGTGCTGACACGGGCGCCGCTCGGGCCATGTTCAAGTTCGCAGTGCAAACCTCCTACATACGTCATCTTGCATTTTACCATGCGCCCATTCTACACGCACGTCGCGGTGGCGTCAAGGTAGAAAGGGTGTCAGGTCATAGATTTTTACAAGTTCGCATAATACCTGTAATGCAAAATTAAAAATATCACTTACGACAGCGAAACCAAGTAATACGAACTTTCAACTTGAAATGCTGTAAAAAGCTGGTAGTATAGATGGCGCGTATGAGCATGGTAACAGCAGATCATTTGCACAAGACGTTCGGACGCTTCACGGCTGTGAAGGATGCGACGTTCAACATCGACCGAGGCGAAATAGTGGGCTTTCTGGGGCCGAACGGTGCCGGTAAAACCACGACGATGAAAATGCTGACGGGCTACCTGCCACCGACCGCAGGCACAGCCAGCATAGCGGGATGCGACATCATCGACAACCCGCTGGAAGCCCGCCGCCACCTGGGATATATGCCTGAAAACGTGCCGCTCTACGACGACATGCGCGTGTACGAGTACCTGGAGTACCGCGCACGCCTCAAGGGGCTCTGCGGCAAGTCTGTGCGCTCTCAGATTGGCGATGTGATAGACAAATGTGGCCTGGAACCGAAGCGCAAGAACCTCATCAGCACGCTTTCCAAGGGCTACCGCCAGCGTGTGGGCCTGGCAGATGCACTGCTGGGAAATCCGGATCTGCTGATACTGGACGAACCTACTAACGGTTTGGACCCCAACCAGATACGCCAGATTCGCGAACTGATTCGAGCCCTGGCCGAAAACCACACCGTGATTCTCTCCACCCATATTCTGCACGAGGTGGAGATGATATGTAACAAGGTGATTATCATTGACCAGGGTGAAATTAAGGCTGCGGATACACCGGAGAACCTCACGACCGGGCTTCGCGCTGCCGGCCGTGTGTCCATCGAGTTCCGTGGTGATGCTGAGGCTGTTGTCTCTGAGCTGGAAGCCTTTGACCCGGTGAAGAAAGTGGTGGTGGACGAGCTGCCGGATGGCTGGAAACACCTGCTGGTGCGTGCCGAACCCGGCACGGATACGCGAGAGAAAGCCGCCGCCATCATCACGGCTCAGGGATATCCCATACGCCATATTTACCGCCATATTCCCAGCCTGGAAGATGTGTTTGTGGAAATGACACGTCGCGACTGATTCCCTACTCCATCCCCCTTCTCTATCTTACACTCTCATGGATAACGCATCCGACTCACTCACCAGAACAACCAGCAGTTGGGCAACACTGCGGACGATTTATCTCAAAGAGCTCAAGGATTACCTGTGCATGCCGTTCGGCTGGGTGATTCTGGGTTGCACCATGGCGCTGCAGGGCTTCATTCTGCAGGCTGTGCTGCAGGTCATGACCCATGCCACCGGCAATGGTGTGATGTACCACATGCTCGACAACATGAACTTCTGGTTCTATTTCATCTTCATCTTCCCGCTCATCACCATGCGCAGCTTTGCGGAAGAAGAGCGCCAGGGCACGCTGGAAGGCTTGCTGACGGCTCCGGTAACCACCACGCAGATTGTGCTCGGCAAGTATTTTGCCGCCTACACCTTCTACCTGCTGCTGTGGCTGCCCATGATGCTCTACCCGACGGTGAGCCGCCTGGGTAACTACTACACTTCCATTCGCTACGGAGTTCAGCCAGAGGGCGTTATCACCTACATGATTGCGGACTGGGTAGGCCCCTTCCTCATCCTGGCATTGACGGGTGCCTTCTTTGTGGCGCTCGGTGTGCTTTGCTCGGCGATGTCCCGCAGCCAGATTATTGCCGCCATCCTCTGCACCTGCCTTATGATTATGTATTACTTCATGGGGCGTGTCACGGAGTTGTGGGGTGAGTTCCCCGCGGCGCCGATTTTCCACTACATGTCCTGCACGGAGCAGATTCGAGCCTTCTCCAGCGGTGTGGTAGATACCCGCCCCATCGTGCTCTATTTATCTATGGCGGTTTTTGTGCTGGCACTAACCAAACGAGTTGTGGACTACCGCCGCTGGACACGCTGATAAGAACATTTTCACCATCTGACTATGAGCAAGAAAGAATTTACCGGGCATCCTGATGCCCGCCGCCCCAAGGGAAACCCGCTGGCCTGGATTAACCTGCTGCTGCTCTCCATTATCGTACTGGCTTGCAACTACATCGGCTGCCGTGAGTACGCGCGTGCCGACCTTTCTGAGCAGGAAAGCTACTCCATATCCGAGCGTACGCTCAATGTGCTGAGCAGCGACCGAATCCAGAAGCGCGAAAAGCCCATCCACATCATCTTCGCTTTCCAGCGCACGGCTACCGGCTACGCTCGTATGTACTCCCTGCTGGAGGAATATGTGCGCCACGGTAACGGTAAGATTGAGGTGGAATGCTTCGACCCGCTGCGTGACCCGAACCGCGCCCGCCAGATTTCCCTGATTTACGGCGTGGATTTCGACCAGAATCTCTGCGTGGTGGATGCCCGCACAGACCATACCAAGCCGCTCAAGGCCTTCGAGGAAAACCGCAGCGAACGCAAGCATGTGCGTATTCGCCCCGGTGCCGCCTTCATGAAGTATGAGGTCATGCCCGATGAGACCAAGCGCATCGTGGCGCTCATGATGGATGAAGTGCTCTGCTCCGCGATTACGGAAGCCGTGGAAGGTGAAATGCGCCGCATGTGCGTGGTGGAAGGCAAAGGCGGTGTATCCCGCGACGATCAGACTCTGCTGGAGACGCTGGGTGTTATCACCGGTTCGCTCAACATCCAGCTCTCCTGGGTGAATCTGAGCGAGGTGGACATGCTGCCTGCCAATACGGAGGGCCTTATCATCATCTCCCCGCAGACCGACTTCACCGAGGATGAGATGCGCGTGGTTCGCGAGTTCTGGGAGCGCGAGGGTCGCCATGCCATGTATGTGGCTCTGGACCCGACCCAGACCAAGCTGCCCATGCTCTACCGCTTCCTGCGTGAGCAAGGCATCCGCCCGAATGCTGACCGCGTGCTTCTGCGCGATCGCAAACGCGCGTACTACGATATTTCTGCCGTCATGCCCAAGGGGTTGAACTGTACCAAGGCCTTCTGGAACAATACCACACATGTGGATGGCCAGTCTATGTCCCTGAGCCTGGAGCATGGAGATGAGAATCTGGCTACCATGCGCAAGCTGAGCCTTTACCCCCTGCTCATGAGCACCGCTGAGTACTACGGCGAAACCAGCCGCGAGCTCGACCCCGTATTCAACCCGCAGGAGGACCGCGAGGGCCCGCTCTGCCTGCAGGCAGCTGTGACGCGTGGCAGCAGCAACGACCCGAACAATCTTTCTACCATGATTGTTTCCGGCAACATCGATATGCTCGCCCGTGAAAATGCGCGCCAGGAGCAGACGGATTACCTGCGTTCTCTCTGGGCATGGATGGTACACCGCCCGGAATACGCCGGTAAGAGTGCGACCCAGGACCTCACCTACAAGATTGACCTGAACCGCCATACCCGCAGTGCGGTGGAGCACATCACGCTCATCATCATGCCGCTGCTGGCATTGCTTGTTGCCCTCTGCATCTGGAACGCGCGTCGCCACTGAGTCCCTCTCTGTTCTAGCTCATGAGAATCATCTCCACAATATTGCTGTCCGTTGCAGCCCTGCTCAGCGTTACGGCTGCTGTGTTCCTGACGGTGGATGGAAACCTGGCCAGACTCACCGGCTGGTACAGCTTTAAGCCCGGCATGCCCCTGTTCTCTGCCGAAAATACCGACAGACTGCCGGAGGTTTCCTGGATGCGAATTCAGGATTTGCACGATACCATAGAGTGCGAACGCGCCGCTGATGGTGTTTGGTGGATAACCAAACCCTTCCGCGACCGCCTGAATCCTGCCGCGGCCGATGCTATTCTTGCCTTCACGCAGAAAGCCCGAGTCGTGGATACGCTGCCTTATAACCAGGATACAAAAGCCCGTATGCGCGAGTACGGTGTTCAGTCCAACCCGCACACCATCACGCTGAAGGTTACGGAGCCGGATGGCGGGCATACGACTGTGGCACGCTACACGCTGGGTAGCTCCTCTCCCTGGCTGGCAGATGCCGGAGATGGCAAGAGCGTGATACCCACGACCTACCTGCGCACCAAGTTCTACGGCAAGGATAAGCGCGTACATGTTGTGAGCGGCAATATCCTGCATGTGTTCCGTGAGGGGCTTGCTGCGCTTCGCGACCCGCGCCCCCTGCTCTTTGCCCCGGATTCACTGCGTGAACTCGAAATCCTGCCCCAGGGTGACGAGAAGAATAAAATCACGGCGCGCCGCCTGAGTGCGGAGTCCCGCTGGAATATCATTTCTCCCTGCATCACGCAGGCCGACCAGGATAAGCTGAATAATCTGGCCGCCTCGCTGGTGAATCTGGCTGCAGTGAAGGTGCAGGATGCGGCAGACTGCGAAATCTCTGCCTCCCTTCTCTACACCGTTCGCATGAAAACGGAGACCGAGGCAGAGCCGGTGGAGCTGAAGATATACGAGAGTTTCGCCTCGCCGGCAGATGGCCAGTTGCTTTGCCACGCCACAGTGAGCAACCGCCCTGTGGTGTTCACCCTGCAGGCGGAGCCCCGTGTCAGCCGCAAGGGTAGCTACTCCCGCATTGTCAACAGTATCTGCAATCTTCCCGTGCTGCCGTCGGATGCCATGGCGAAACTGCGCTCCGGCTCCGGTACGGTGTACACCGGCAATCTCCCGCTGAGTCTCGCAGAACTACGCTCCCTCAAGTTCACGGATGTGACGGATAAGGACGTGGAGCGTGTGGTGCTCAAGGCTCACGACAGCAATGACTCTCTGCGCCTGCTGCTCATCCCCGGCGACCTGGAGAGTGAGGTGAGTGATACCTGGATGTACAGCATGGGCAATGCTCCCTTTGCCAAGGCTGAGGAGATGGTGGTGCGCCGCTTCCTGAACGGACTCGCCAGCATACCGGTGCGAGGTATCGAGGCTGACCTTCCGGATGATGCCGCCAAGCGCCGCGAAATCATTGCGGCTTACGGTCTGGATAAGCCCTATTACAGCCTGTATCTGCGCCCGAAATCCTGCCTGTATCGCGCGACACTTTTCGGTATCGACCTGCCGCTGGTGAAGGACCGCTCTGCACGCGTGTTCTACATTGCGCGTCATCGCGATGCCTCCACCGGCAAGGGCCGCTGGGTAGGTATGGAGATGGGCGGTAACACTATTTACTGGCTCAGTACACGCCTTACGCGCACCCTCTCCCTCTCGCCCAACACCTGGAGAGCCCGCAATATTGTCAACTTCCCCATTTCCGCACTCCGCAAGCTTACGCTGGGGTATCAGCAGGCTCCGCTGGAGCTGCAGTACGACTACATCGGCGAGAGCTGGACCGGTACGCTGGGCCAGGAAGATGTCACCCCGCGTATCAACCCGCACCGTGCTCAGTACTACGTGCGCCAGCTGCAGAAGCTCAAAGTCACGGAGTGGTTGGATAAGGATGATGAATACGCCCTGGAGAGCCTTGCCAAGCCTGTATTCACCGTATCGCTTAATCTCGAGCTGACGGATTACTCAGATGCCGAAGCGGTTGTGATGGATGAATCGACGCTGGATCACAGCGAGCTCGACCCGAGCTTCGGCGAGGGGCGCCTGGCCAAGGCAGAAGAAGCGCTTACCGAAAGCACTGCCACGGATGCAGCGCTGCGTGACCTGGCCCTGCAGGAGCGCCGCACCACGAACAAGACTATCACCATCGAGCTTGCTCCGTCCTCGCAGGCCGGCGACCAGCCTTTCTTCTACGGCCGAATTCGCGAAACCGGCGAACTCTTTACCCTGCCCTTCAACGATGCTCAGGGCCTGGCCGGTAATATACTTGATATGTAAAAAAACTTTATGTGGGTCTGGAAAAAAACAGCAGCGAAAAGCAACGAGGATGAATGGCAGCAGCGCGTGGGCAACCTGCCCGGCGCCGTGTTCTCGGAGGGATTTCAAGCCGGGAGGCTCAGCATAGAAGTCTACACGGAAACGCAGGAGGAGGCTCTGGTGCTTGAGGCCTGTTACGGCGGCAAGACCGAGCCTGTGCAGACTGTGGACTGGGTTGCGGCGACTGCACCGGAAAACACGCCTCCTCTTGTCATCCGAGACCGCCTGGTCATCTCTGCCAGTGCTGAGCCCGAGGTGCTGGAGGAGTTGCAGCAGCGCTACCCCGGGCGCATTATCCTGACATTCCCGGCAGAGCGTGCCTTCGGCACCGGTAACCATGCCACTACCTCCACCTGCCTGCGCATGCTGTGCGATGAGGTGAAGAACCGCCGTGGCCCCTGGAAGCTTACGGATATAGGCTGCGGCACCGGTGTGCTCGCTCTGGCAGGCCTGCGCCTGGGCGCGGAGAGTGCCGTGAGTTTCGACTTCGACCCCGTGGCTGTGGAAATAGCTGCCCGCAATATCGAGCGAAATGGAGGAGCGGAGAATCTGAAGCTGTTCCAGGCAGACGTGTTTGAGTGGAGCCCGGAACCGGGTGAGGAGGCAGATATCGTGCTGGCCAACCTCTTCTCCACCGTGCTGCGCAAGGCTTTCCCCCGCCTGCTGGCAGCCATGAAACCCGGTGGCAGCATTCTTGTGATTTCCGGTATCCTCAATACCCAGGCAGAGGAAACTCTGGCTGACGCTGAGGCTGTCGGCTTGAAGGTGCTCAAGGTTGTCAAACGCGGCAAGTGGACCACGGCAAAACTCACCAACGCATGAATATTCTTGCCATAGAGTGCTCCCAGCCCCGGGCTTCACTCTGTCTCAGCTCCGATGCTGAGATGCGTTGCGAAGCCGGCTGGACAGCGGAGCGTAACCACGACTCTTTTCTTTTTCCTGCTCTGCAGCAGGCACTTGACGCTCTGGGCTCCGAGACCTTGGATTACGTGTTGGTAGGATCCGGCCCCGGCAGCTACGGCGGTGTGCGTGTTGCTCTGGCAGCCGCAGTCGGCATTGCGACGGTGAAAGGCGCCCGTGTTGTGGCCATCGGTTCGTGGAATGATTTGGCTACGGATGGTCACGCCATCGTGTCCGATGCTCGCCGCGGTGGCTGGACTGTGCGCCGTGCGGATGGCTGCATCGAGGTGCTCACCCCAGAGCAACTGCGTACCGAAATAGAGCGTGGGCTCAAGGTCGCGTCTATCGAAAAAGCAGAAACCTTGCTGAAAGCCGGGCTGAATATCGAGCGAACGGAGCTTGTGCCGACAGCGCAAGGGCTTGTGCGCAGTTGGCTCTCACTTACTCCGGAGCAACAGACCGCCCTGGCAGAGGCTCCGGCAGAGCCCATTTATGTGCGCCCCCCTCACATCACAGAGGCCAAGCACAAACCCTGGGAGGTTAAGAATTAAGTGTATGAGCGAGAGCGAACCGATAGTTCACACATGCCAGCGCTGCGGTGCCTGCTGCCGCTGGGAGGGGGATGTTTGTCTCACGGATGAGGATATTACCGCCATTGCTGAATATCTCGGCATGAGTGAGGAAGCTTTTATTGAGCAATACTGCCGCCTGCAGCGTAACCGCCGCGGTCTTTCGCTTATTGATGCGGAAAACGGGAATGGCCCCTGCTGCATGCTTACGGAAAACGGCTGTCGCATCCAACCGGTTAAGCCCCAACAGTGCAAGGATTTCCCTTACAAGTGGAACTTCCCGGGCTGGGAGAAGCGCTGCCCCGGCGCCGGTAAAACATCATACTCCCCGCAGGAATGAGAAACAAGCTCACGCAGGTATTCGGTACCTTAGCAGCCTCCATCCGCCGCAGAGAACTGGCTGTACGCAGTTTTCTGGCGAATACCTTTCTGCGCACGCCCAAACGTCTGGCTGCCAGAGAAGAGTCCCGCCGCAGCCACGCCGGTATTGTGGTGGATCTGTTTGCTGCTATTATGGCGCGAGTGGATGGGCTGAGCATCTATGACATGGACACCACCATGGATATGCTGCGCAGCGATTTCCCCAATGTGGAACACAGCTGGCTTGCCGAGCGTTTCCAAATCGCCTATACCGCGCGCTACCCACTGGAGGATACGCTCCGCCTGGCTGCTGCTCAGCGTACACACGAGGAGCGTGTTGCGCTTGCTCTGGAGATTCTCAATATGCTCTACCGTGTGGGTGGAGACCTCACCAACCCGACTCTCTTTGAGCGTGTTACCAATGGTCTGAACCTGCCCGGCTTTGCACCCCTGCTGGAGGAGGTCATACAAACCCCCGGCATGGATGCTCCGGAGCCTATTCAAAGCCTTACTTTTTCGGATGAAGCGGAGGAGAACGCCATTATGCTGGCAAAGGAGGATGCCGGTATCGCTTTCCGTGCGTTCAGTTGTGTGAACGTGCTCATTGTCATCAACGACTCGCGCGTTCCCATCACTGCCGGTGGCCGATTACTGCACCGCGGGGATATGCAGCTGCTGTCCCAGGGGCAGAATCTGGAACTCACAGAGTGGTCCTTCAGCTACAATACCATACGAGGACTTATCCAGAATCGCTACAGTGGCGTCAGCTATGTAGGATACCTCTACCGTGTGGATGATGAAGTGAGCATCTCCCGCCAGCGTCATCGCAACGCACTCGCCCGCGTAAAGTTCAGCCTGGGAATTGAGCTGGAAATCCTTTCCCGGGAATCGGACTTCCGCCTGGATGGTCGATTGTTGCAACATGGCGATGTATGTTCCACTACATATTATACGCCATTTACCATCAAAGGGCTTGGCCCTTACCGCTTTGCCGAGCTGCACAATATCGAAGCCCCGGGAAGAAGCTACCAGCTTGCCCCGGATGCCCGCACCATACTTGTTACCAACCTGCCGTATATCAATAGCCCGTCTGCCTTGATGCTCACGCCGGGGTTGGCGCAGGCGGCTGTATTCGAGGTCAGCTATTCCAGGGCGGACAATACCGGCCAGTTGCGCATTATTGAGGGTGGCAGCGTTCTGAAGGTCAACGGTAACTCTATACGTAACACCGCTGAGCTTCAGGATGGCGACCTCATTGCCCTGAGTACGGTGCAATACCTCCGCTGCCGCTTCTCCGCCGGTGTACTGGAAGAAGAAACATCGCTTATCCATACCCTGCGGGTACAGGGCTTAACACGCGATTTCGTGCGTGCCGGGCGCGTGGTGGACAATATTGATTTCACCCTCAATCGCGGCGAGATGGCCTGTATCCTCGGTCCCAGCGGTTCAGGTAAGAGCACCTTGCTGAGCATGCTTGCCGGACACTTGTCTCCCACCATCGGCACTGTGCATTACAACGATGTACTCATGACGCCCTCCGCTACGGATCTGCGCCGCCATATCGCCTATATTCCCCGCGAGGATATTCTGGACGAAGCCATGACCGTGGGGGAACACATCTACCACGCCTCCATCGCTCGACGCCCGCGACTCAACGATGCAGACCGTAAGCGCCGAGTGCTTTCCATCCTCAACTACGTGGGACTCGGTGCACTGGCGAACCGCAATGTGGGGCGTGCCGGCGAGCGCACGCTCTCCGATGGCGAGCGTACACGTCTGAACCTGGGGTTGGACCTTACCGGCACAGCAGAGGTGTATCTCATCGATGAGCCGATAAGCGGTCTATCCTCCGGCGATGCCGAGCGAGTGATAGAAACGCTGCAGAACATGGCAACCGGCCACATCCTGCTCTGCACCTTGCATCGACCTGCACAGGTGATACTCAATCGCTTCAAGAAGGTCATGGTGCTCAATTCCAACGGGCAGATGGCATTCTGGGGAACTCCGGAGGAGATGGTGCGTTACTTCCGCAAGGCTGAGCAGGAAATGGGGCTGCGTGTTTCGCGCGAGGCCATAGCTGCCGGCGGCGCGGACTATGTGTTTGAGGTGTTGGAGGCTCCCTACAACCGCCTCGGCAATGTCCAGAAACCTAAGCCCGGCATGTGGCAGGAGCGCTTCGAAAGTTACTATTACCGCCCTGCCCAGCCCACAAATCTTGCGCCTGAAGAACAAACTCAGAAATTGCCTCCCATGCCGAGGCGAAGCGTTGTCGAGCATTGGCGACTCTTCCGCCTGTGGGTCACCCGCACCTTGCTGGGGAGGCTTCGCAGCCGTATGGGGCTGTACGCCCTGCTTCTCGAGGGACCTGTGCTTGCTTTGCTCATAGCCGGCACCTTGCGTTCTGCCGGTCAGGAAACGTATGTTTTCTATAAATCTCTGCATATCAGTGAATATTTGTTCCTTTCGCTGGTATTGGCCATGTTTTTCGGGCTTACGGATTCAGCGTGCGAGATTCTCCGCGACCGCCCGCTCATACGGCGCGAGAGCAATTATAAACTTTATATTCCCGGGTATCTGCTGGCTAAGATAGTGGTACTTACCGGCATTGCAGCGATACAGTGTGCACTTTATCTCTGGGTGGGTAATGCCTTGCTGGGGATAGAGGAAATGTTCTGGCGGCACATGTCGGCCATGACTCTCACCGCTTTTGTGGGCATTTCTCTTTCTCTCATGGTTTCTGCGCTTGTGCAGTCGGAGCGTACGGCGCTCAACATAGTGCCTCTGTTGCTGGTGCCGCAAATTCTGCTGGCCGGCGCTTTGGTGCGTTTTGAGGAGATGAACGAGTTCAGCCCGAAGTTCCCGGATATTCTCCCCGCAAAGTGGGAACAACATCTCTCGACCCTGCGTCACCGTGTTGCATACCAGGACGAAAAGACACACAACATCACATCTCGCCCGGTTCCCTTCATTGCTGACTTCTGCCCGCTGCGCTATGCGTTTGAGATGCTCTTCGTCATTCAGACACACAATAATCTCTGGGAGATAGAGAGTGGCCGAGTCAAGGCGGAGCGCGAGCGTCTGAAGCAGAGCGGCAGCATCGATGAGGTGCGATTTATCCAGCGCGCTGTGCTGTTGCTCAATGCCACCGCAAAGGATGCAGATGAGGCGGATGACATTCTGCGCCGCGTCCGAAAGGCTGCTTTGAATCACGATGAACAATTCCTGGAGGAGCTTACAGACCAGCTCGATGCCCGGGACATCTCTCCGGACGACCAGCCGGTGGAGTTCTTCTACTCCAACCATGAGCTCAATGTCATACGCGAAGGCGTGAAAACCGCGCGTAAGGATGGCCGCAAAAACGAACACCGTGGATTCTTCCTGGCGCCTCGCCAGGCCCAGGCGTTCAATGGAGGCATTGACCAGGAAACGGATGCAAACTCTGTGTCCACGATAAAACGCAATGCCGTTTACCTGCTCATCATGGGATTGTGTCCTATTCTGGTTGCGGCCTGGAGATTGAGGTCTATTTGCCGAGGAAAGTAAGCCGAATCGATGTCTGATTTTTTTGAAAAATATTGTTGATTTTTTTTAAGTATTTAGTAGAATAAGCGCATGAAAGTGTCCCTTTTCACTCCGACAATACTGCCTCTTCTGGCAGCTGTTGCATACGGACAAGCTCCTCGCGTCTCCGAGCATGTTCAGGTAGAAAAAGTTACAATCGGCAAAGATAGCATTACCCGCAAAAGCATTGGCCACATGGAGGCGGTCCGTTCCGTTTCTGTGAAATCTGCGGTAGAAGGCTACTTGGTAGCGCGCAAGTTTGAGGAAGGTAGCATTGTAAAGGAAGGTGATGTTCTTTTCGAGATTGATCCGGTGCGGTACCGTGCCGCTGTGCAGCAGGCGGAAGCTGTTGTAGCGGAAATTGATGCGCAGATTTTCTTCGCCGAGAATGATCATAAACGTCTTGAACATCTGGCTGCTGCTCAGGCTACTTCATTGGAAAAGACGGAGAGTGCTCTTGCTCGCCTGGAGGAACTGCGAGCCAAACGTGCCGGAGCTGTCGCGGACTTGAATAAAGCTCGCAAGGATTTGGAGGACTGCACCATCAAAGCCGAAATTTCCGGGCGCATCGGGCGCACGGAGTTCTCTGTCGGCAATTATGTCACCAAGGGGGAAAATCTTGCCACCATAAAGCAGCTGGATCCCATCTATGTGCGATTCCCTCTCAGTCAGACGGACGTCAACAGTATTTTCCGCGGCCCCAAGGAAATCGGAAACGTGGCAGACGTGCGCCTTACGACTGCCAACGGTCGCCGCTATCCGCATAAGGGTACCGTGGTTATTGTGGATAACCTTCTGAGTCCTACTACCGATACCTACAGCCTGTGGGCAGAGTTCCCCAATAAGGATTACGTGTTGACCCCCAGAGGTATCGGTGCTATGCACATATCGCTCGGAGATACGCAGCAGGTGTGCATGGTACCGCTTACGGCCATTCACTATGATGCTGACGGCGCATTCGTTTACGTCGTGAGTGATGAGGAACAGAAAGTTTCTCGCTGCGAAGTGGTAACCGGTGCTGTTCAGGGGCGTCTTCAGACCGTATACAGCGGCTTGCAGGAGGGGGAGACCATCATTACAGACGGTGCTCACAAGATTCGCGTGGGTGACACTGTAATACCCGTTTATGCTGAATCGGATTCCCCTATCGATGAAAGCGGGAACAAGGTTGCCACGGAGGTTCCTGTGGAGGTGAATCTGGTACCGGTTGTTACGGCGCAGGATAAGACCGTACTGGTCTGCCAGGGTGCTCGTGTAGAGGCAATCAATCGAGTCAGCCTTCGCCCGCTGGTTCAGGGGCTGTTGTCCATGGGTGAGCCCAAGTTCAAGGAGGGCGATCGCGTGACTAAGGATACTGTGCTCTACCATATCGACCCGACTCGTTACCTGGCCGCCGCGAACGCCAAACGAGCAGCCGTGAAGCAATTGGACATTCGTGTGGCAGATGCAGAACGTAAATACGAGCGCCAGAAGGCGCTTTCCGCCAGCGATGCTACCAGTATGCTCAACCTTGAGAGTGCCAAAGCAACTCTGGATGAGTTGAAGGCTCAGAAGCAGAAAGCTGAAGCCGCGCTTGTGGTGGCAGAGGATGACCTCGCTCGCTGCACGGTGAAAGCTCCCATCAGCGGCCTTATCGGGCGTACGAATTTCTCGGAGGGTAACTATATATCGGATATGAAGCAGCCTCTGGCAACACTTGTACAGCTCAGCCCGATTTATGTACGTTTCTCCCTGAGCGAGAACGCTGTGCTTTCCAACTACGGCACAGACCATAATCTCACAAGTGATGCAGATGTCACACTGGTGACCGCCAATGGTAACACATACAAGGAGAAGGGCCAGGTCGCCTTCTGCGACAATGTTGTACAGACTGCCACGGATACGCAGAACTTCTGGGCTTGCTTCAAGAACGAGGACAAAGAACTGCAGCCGGGCGGCGTGGTAACCATCCGCGTGACGCGTAAGACGGATAAACTCGTGCCCGCAGTGGATTCCCGCGCCATCCTTATCGACACGAGCGGCTATTACGTGTATGCCTTGCGTCACAGCCGTGCCGTGCAGGTGCGTGTACTTTGCGGTACCCCGGATGAAAACGGCCTTACCCCCATCTTTGCCGGTCTGAAAGAGGGTGACCAGTGTATTGTCGGCCCGTTGGCAGAGATTGAGGATGGAACCCTGGTGACCCCTGCTCCTGCAACTACGGAAGAAAACAAGTAACCTTATAAACCGATTATGTTTTCACAATTCTTCATACATCGTCCCAAGTTTGCCTTCGTTATCTCTATCGTGATGATGCTGGCAGGCTTGCTTTGCCTGAGCAAGATGCCCGTGTCGGAATACCCGGAGGTATCTCCCCCCACCATTGCCGTGCGCATGAACTACGCCGGTGCCAGTGCTGAAGAGCTGGCTCAGGTTGTGGCCGCACCGGTGGAAGAAAACCTCATCGGCATGGACGATTTGCTTTATTTCCACTCCTCCTGCACGAATGACGGTTCGTACTCCCTGACCCTCATTTTCGCCACCGGCACAAATGATGACATGGCCATGGTGAACGTGTCCAATGCCATTAAGCAGGTGGAAAGCAGGCTGCCCGAGGATATCAAGAAGAACGGCTACAGCGTGCGTAAGCGCTCCAGCGACATGCTTTGCTTCCTGAGTTTCATGTGCGATGAGAATAAGATGGATATCCTCCAGCTTACCAACTGGCTGCGCATGAATGTCAAAGACCCCCTCACTCAGGTGGATGGCGTCTCTGTGGCAGATATCATGCACAGCCGCAACTACTCCATGCGCGTGTGGATGAACACAACCCGCATGAATGCGCTGAACATTACCCCTGCGGATGTGAGCAAGGCTATCGCCGAGCAGAACATTCAGGCTGCTGCCGGTTCCGTGGGTTCTCAGGATGAGGGCGCGTATGCTACTTTCAAAGTGACGGCCACCGGTCGTCTTAAGACCGCCGAGGAGTTCGGTAACATTATCGTGAAGCGTGGCGCAGAAGGCCACGTCACCAAGCTCAAGGATATCGCCACTATTGAGCTGGGAGCTGAGAACAACTCCGGCTACAGCCGCCTGAACGGCAAAAATGCCGTGGGTATGATGGTGCAGCGCAACAACGATGCCAATGCCCTTGCTACGGTGGAAGCGCTCAAGAAAAAGATGCGTGAGGAAGTTGAACCCATGCTGCCGGATGGTGTCACCTGGACCATGGGTTATGACCCCACAGAGGCTATTCGCGCCACGATGGAGGAAATTGCCGTTACGCTTCTTCTGGCTCTGCTGCTTGTTGTGCTGGTGACATACGTGTTCCTGCAGGACTGGCGTGCCACGCTCATCCCTGCTCTGGCCATTCCCGTGTCTCTGCTGGGTGCCTTTGCGGTTATGTATCCGATGGGATACACCGTGAATGTGCTGACGATGTTCGGTCTCATTCTGGTGATTGGCTCACTGGTGGACGACGCCATCGTTGTGGTGGAGAACGTGATGCGCCTTATCCAGGAGGAGGGGCTCAGCCCGAGGGAAGCAACCATCAAGAGCATGAAGCAGATTACCGGAGCTATCATCGCCACAACGCTTGTGACTCTGGCCGTGTATGTGCCCATCGCTTTCTATGGTGGTATGGTGGGTGTTATCTACACGCAATTCTCTGTCACCATGTGCGTGGCTTTGTGTATCTCAACTTTCAACGCCCTGACGCTTTCCCCCGCACTTTGTGCCTTGATACTGCGCCCCGCCGGCGTGAAACAGAGCAAGCTTTCCGAGTACCTGTTCCGCCCCTTCAACTGGCTTATGGAGAAGTGCCGTGCCATCTATCTGTGGGGTGCCGGTATTCTGGTGCGTAATGCGTGGCTCACCGTGCTCTGCCTTGTTGCAGTTCTGTTGCTGAATTACACCTACTATTCGGGTGCACCGCAGTGGTGGAACAATATCTTCCGCAGTGCTCAGGCTCCTGCCGCCGCGGCGGCTAAGGGGAAGCAGGCTCAGAGCCAGTTCGACCTGCTGAGCCTGATTGCTCCTGAGATGCTCAATAGCTCCTTCATTCCCACAGAGGACAAGGGTGCCGTGTTCTGTATCGTGAACCTCGAAGGCTCTGCCACCGCCAAGCAGCGTACGGATAAGGTGATGCACCAGATTGAGGAGCGCATTGACAAGCTGGAGGGTATCGCCATGGTGACCTCCACCAGTGGTTTCAGCTTTGCTTCCGGTTCCGGCGAGGGCAATGGTATGGTGATTGTGATGCTCAAACCCTGGGATGAGCGTACGAGTCCGGATTTACACGCCACGGCCATTGCTCAGAAGATAAACGAAGCCTGCAAGGATATTCCCGAGGCTTCTGTCATGGCTACGACACCGCCTGCTATCCAGGGCCTGGGTCTCTACGGTGGTGTGTCCATGGTGCTGGAAGGGCGTGGTAATGCAACTCCCAAGGATTTGGGCGACATGGTGAAGGAAATCCGCAACCGCTTGCAGGCTCATCGCGACCTTATTATGATGGTTCGCTCCGAGTTCAACGCCGAAACGCCGCAGATTCGACTGGACATTAACCGAGAGAAGGCTCAGGCGCTCAATGTGGATGTCAAATCCATCTTCACCACGCTGCAGAGTGTTATGGCTTCTTCCTATGTGAATGACTTCACGCTCAATGGCTTCAACTTCAAGGTGAAGATTCAGGGCGATGTGAAGGACCGCCGCACTGCGGATGATATTCTCAACCAGATGGTGCGCAATGAGAAGGGCGAGATGGTACCGCTCTCCGCTGTTTGCACACTCTCCTACCGCCTTGGCCCGTCCAACTATGGCCGCTTCAACCAGTATATGAGCGCGGATGTTACCGTCATGCCCCAGGCCGGCGTCGGTTCCGGACAGGTCATGAAGCTCATCGAGGACACCATCGCTCAGATTAATAAGGAAGAGCGAGATAAAGGCCTCGACCGCCAGTGGGCTGTAGAATGGAAAGACCTCTCCTACCAGGAGCGCCAGAATACCGGCAAGATCGGTCTGCTCATCGGCCTGGCCATGCTCTTTGCCTACCTCTTCCTGGTGGCTCAGTACGAGAGCTGGACAACGCCTGTGCCGGTAATGCTCTCCGTCAGCGTGGCAACATTGGGCGCGTTGATGGGCGTGCAGCTCTTCGGCCTGACCATGTCCATCTATGTGCAGCTGGGTATTCTGATGCTTATCGGTCTGTCCGCCAAGAACGCCATTCTCATGGTGGAGTTCAGTAAGGATGATCACGAAGCCGGCAACAGCGTACAAACCGCTGCTATTAACGGTGCCGGTATGCGTTTCCGTGCAGTGCTCATGACGGCCATTTCCTTCATTTTCGGTGTGTTCCCCATGGTGGTAGCCACCGGTTCCGGTGCAGCCAGCCGTCAGGAAATCGGCATCACTACATTCTGTGGTATGCTGTTGGCCACTGTCTTCGGCATCTTCATGGTGCCTGGGCTCTATTCTATCTTCGCCCGCATGCGAGACTGGACGGCTCGCACCATCGGCGTCGATAAGAAAAAGGCTTAACGACCCTCCCTTTCTCCCCCCTGCCCGGTTTTCTCCGGTCAGGGGGGCCAACTTCCTTTATATACAAAAATATCCCCTATGAAAGCGCATTATTTACCCATTCTTACTTTTCTTCTGGCAGGTGCCCTGCCCGCTCCCGCCATTTACCTGGGGCCACCCGCTGTGTACGAAAGTGCTGCCGAGCAAAAATCGAACCTTGCCAAAAGCCGGAACCTCCTCAGCTCGCTTCAGAAAGCAGCCAAGGAGTGCACTTCCATTCAGCTTGGCCTGGTTCATAGCAGCCTTGCGTTTCTTCCCAAGCCTGTAGAGATTCCCTTGAGCGAATATGACCAAAATCAGCTGCGGTATCTCGTCTCTCGCATGCGTGCCGTAAAAAACAGCAGCGCAGGTTCGCCTAAGCCGGAGCATGTGACCCGACTTGTCTTCCTGGGGCCGGATAAACAAGTCCTTGCCCGTCTGGATACACACGAAGTCACCACAGATAACCTCGTTAATGCGCAGGGCTATGCCAGCGGAGCCCGCCTGAGTCTGAGCTCAGATGATGCCGCGGCCTGGTATGCCTGTATCAAGCCGGAGCAGGCACGCGAAATTGCCAGGCAGCCGAATCCGGCAAGGGTTCCCAGCGGTCGCCGTCGCTCTCGAGTCGTGAAGCGTCCGGAGCCGGAACCGCCCTCAACACCGCAGATTGAGTTCCCTCAGCAGGAATACCACACGAATTGTGACCATAAGCACGGCAAACACCATAAGCACAAAAGTAAAAATCATTGGTGCACCCACCACCATTGATACAGAAAAGCCCCGCAGATGCGGGGCTTTCGTACAAAATGCTGTAGTGTAGCTTTATCTGAGCTTAATCGTATAACGGCCATTTGTCATAGACATGGCATTAGCCGCCTTCATGCTCTTCTTCTCGTGTCCGGCGCCCCAGGAATCGGTGTAGATAACAGTCTGTTCTTTCATGTTATAGCCGATAATCAGGCGCATGTGGCCACCATTGGCCTGCGGGATGGCGGGAACTTCCGGGTAAAGCCCGAGGGTAGTACTCCACACGACAGGGCAGCCATTGTCCACGCTCTTCTTGATGGCTGCCAGCCACTTCTTTACCTGGCTCTTTTTGCCGGCTCTCACTTCGCGGAGCAGAACCGGGTCTGCAGAATCCATCGGGTTACTCATGGCAGAAAGCGGCTGCTTACCTTTACGCTCAGCCAACTTGTTGTATGCAGGAATGAGCGCAGATATGGTGCTCTGGTAATTTTCAAGTACCGTGAACTTCACAGGGAATTTCTTGCAGATAGTCGCCATAGCCTGCTCCATGGAAAGATTGCTGGTACCACCATCGGCAGAGGAATCGCAAAGTGCTGCCAGTGCGTGCTGGTCCACACCGTCCATTCCGTAGAAGGCAAATACACGAGCCAGTGTTGCCGGTACGCAATATCCCTTCTGCCCCTGGTCTACCATCGGCACGCTGTCCAGCCACACGTTGCCGTCCTCGTCTTTCTGGATACTACCCTTGATATCCTTGCGGGATACTTTGTCGCGGGCACCGCCTACGGCGATGGCTTCGGTATCCGGACCCAAGTCCACGCGAATGAATTCGGCCTCAAAATCGTTTGCTGAGTCGTTTTTCTTGCGGCGTGCCGGGCGGTTGCCCTTGCTGCGCTTGCCGCTGAACCCGGCATCAAGTCGGGCAGCTCCACCATCCCAGCTCCACAGCCAGGACTCCGTCTTAACGCCTGTTTTCTTTACGTCTGCTCGCTGTTTCTTGGGCTCCACACCGGAAAGCTCGGTCAGGGCTGCCACGGCTTCATCCAGCTGCTCAAAGTAGGAATCCTGGTCTACAGCCCCATCATCGCCCTTGTTGTACACCATCAGACGCAGGGAATTAAGCCCCTCTTCTCCCCAGTTGGCGAGCACCTCACCGGCCTTCAGCGGGCCGAAGGTCAGTGCACCGGGAGCCATGCGCCAGGTGTCGTCGTCCACAGGCGAATATCGGGCGCCTGCAAAGTATTTGTTTTTGGTGTCGGCGACCGAGTTATTCCACAAATCACCACTGGTGACGGCCTTCGATATATCGCCGGCAAAACACGCCAGGCTGCTCAGAGCAGCGGCCACAATCAGACTGATGGGCTTTATCATGCCCGTATACTATACATTTCTTCCTCTGCTTGCAAGCACAAAACACCCCGCTATCCATATTTTCTTATCTTTACTCATTCCTGTGGTGTGATTTTGGACTGGACAGAACGAGACCTGACTGTTATAATGACTCACATGAATCCCCCCGCCATCGCAATAGACGGCCCTGCGGCCTCCGGTAAGTCAACAGTTGCCAAACTCATTGCTCGTGAGCTCGGCTATACTTTCATCAACACCGGTGCCATGTACCGCGCCGTCACCTGGTATGCATTGCAGCAGGGTGTTAACCCCGCAGATGCTGAGGCTGTCAAAGCTCTTCTGCCCGGTATCCCGCTTTCTTTCGGCAAGGATGGCGCCAACTCCACCGTCATGTGCGAGGGTAAAGTGCTCAGCTCCGAACTGACGGAAACCGCGGTGAATGACAACGTATCTGCCGTAGCTGCCATTCCCGAGGTTCGTGCCCTTCTTGTGGAGAAGCAGCGTGAGTATAACCTCTCCGAACCCGTTGTGATGGAGGGTCGTGACATCGGTACCGTTGTTTTCCCGAACACCCCCTTCAAGTATTTTGTGACAGCCTCCGAGGAGGTGCGCGCCGCCCGCCGTGCTGCCCAGGGGCTTACGGACTCCATTGCAGAGCGCGACCGCAAGGATTCCGCTCGTGCCTGCGCCCCTCTCGTCATGGCTGAGGACGCCACCCTGGTGGATACCTCCGACCTTACTATCGAACAAGTTGTAGCCAAAGTAGTGGCCGACATTAAGAGCAAAATCTGAACCGACCGGATTTTATGAAACTGATGCATCCTGTATACTTTATTGTTATCAACCTTGCCCGAGCTTTCTTCAAGGCACTGTTTAACGTAAAGATAATCAACCACGACAAACTGATACAGAGCGGCCCCTGCATTTATGTGGCCAACCACCAGAGTTTCCTGGATCCGCCTCTGGTTGCAACTCTTTTCGAAGGTGAAATCAACTTCCTGGCTCGTAAAACGCTCATGAACCACCCGGTCATGAACTATGCGCTGCCCCACCTGAATGTTATTCCCATCGACCAGGAGCGCCCGGACCCGGCCAGTATCCTCAAGGTGCTGCGTCTCGTGCGCAGTGGCCAGCCCATTGTTATCTTCCCGGAAGGTTCTCGTTGCGAGGACGGTAAGATGCATGATGCCATGCCCGGCATTGGTCTCATTCTCGGCCGCCTTTCCGGTGTGCCGGTACAGCCTATCCGCATTGAGGGCGCGTATGATTGTTTGCCTCCTCACCGCAGCAAGCTGGAGTTCCATCCCATCACCGTGAGCGTTGGTGACCCCATTTCCTTTACCAAGGACGAACTTAAGGCAAAGGGGCGCGAGGCTCAGCTGGCAATCGGGCGTAAAATCATGAGCGCCATTGCCGCGTTGCCGATTCAGCCCTGATACATATTATCACACGGCTTCTATGCTCAACGCACTGCGCTTGCGCAATTTCAGGTGCTACACAACCCTCAACTGGAATATTCCGGCTGAGGGTGCGTTGCTTCTGGGCAGCAATGCACAGGGAAAAACCAGTTTGCTGGAGGCCATTTGCTTTGCCCTGACGCTACATTCCCCCCGAGCCGGTAAATTGGATCGCCTGGCTGCTCATGGCACGGCAGAGTTCGGCATATCTCTTTCCACGGATGCCGATACACGTAAGGTTCTCTGGCAGCAGCGTAAGCTTAATCTTCTGGTCGATGGTGCACCGCGGAGAGATTACTCGGATTATCTCGGGGATGCTCCCCCTGTCGTCTGGCTGGGGAATACGGATATCTCCCTTGTAACCGGCAGTGCCGAGGAGCGCCGCCATTATCTGGATTTTGTCGGTTCGCAGTGGCACCCTGCCTATCGAACGGCTTTGCGCGAGTACCGCAAGGCTCTCAAAAGTCGCAATTTACTGCTGCGAAACCCTCGCCATACCATTGCCACATTGCGCAGCTATGCCGGCTTGCTGGCACGCCATGGTGAAGTGCTGATAACTCTGCGCAGGCAGTTGCTGGAACTTCTCCATCCCCATATTCGCCGGTACCACAGCGGCATTTCCGCCAAAGGAGAAGAGGTGAGCCTGGCTTACCTTCCATCTGCGCAGGAGCCACTGCTTCCGGCTTATGAGCAAGCCATGGATGCAGATGTGCGGGCCGGTTTTACTACAGTAGGCCCGCATCGGGACGATTTTTCCCTGCTGGTGGCCGGCTCACCTGCTGCCGATTTCGCTTCCGAAGGTCAGCAGCGCACACTGGCAACATCGCTGGTGTTGGCGCAGGCCGGACTCCTGCAGGTAGAGACCGGACGCTCGCCTATTCTGCTGATAGACGATATCTTCGGGGAGTTGGATCCCAGCCGTCGTAAGGCCCTGCTCGAGCTCCTGCCGGAAGATTCGCAGATTTTCATCACGACCACACATCTGGACTGGCTGGGTGATGCCCCTGCTCCCCTCCCTGTCATCTCCATTTCTGATATCCGCTCCTGAGCTGACGCGAGGGAAGCTTGCAGAGCTTGGGAAAATACAGTAGAATGCAAGGCGATGAAAGGAGTGCTGAAGTTCGTTCTGTCGGTATGTGTTGTCTGTTGCGCGGCGTTTGCTGAGGTGCCGCAGCATTGCAGCCAGGCCATCATCGGCATTGCCGAAGGTTGGGATAGTTCGCATGTTACCCTTTCTGTAGTGGAGAAAAATACCCGTGGGCAGTGGGTTCGTGTCCTCGGTCCGTATCGCGGCAGATTGGGACGTGCCGGCCTGGTATGGGGGCTTGGCTTGCATAGCAATCCCTGGTTTGCCACGACCAAGAAGGAGGGCGATTGGCGTTCCCCCGCAGGTGTGTTTTCGCTGGGAGGCCTGTGGGTCACGAACAAGAAACCTGTGCAGCGTGATGCCCGCATTCCCTATGTGCAGGTAGGTCCGGCAGACCTCTGGGTGAGCGACCCGGCGTATCCTCACCTCTACAACCGCCATGTGCGCCTGGACCACCCCGCCACTACTCCCTGGGAAAAGAAGGAACAGATGCGGCAAACGGATTATGCCCACAGCATCAAGCTTCTCATAGGCCACAATACCCAGAATCCCCGCGTAGGTGCCGGCTCCTCCATTTTCTTCCATATCTGGAGAAATAACGGCGCTTCTCCTACGGCCGGTTGTACGGCTATGGATGAAACGCACCTCCGCACGATTATCGCCCGGCTGAATCCGGCTCGCCATCCGGTCTATATTCTTCTGCCTCGCGATGAGTATGCCGAATATCGTAAGTCCTGGCGCCTGCCCTGAGTTTTGACTTGACAACCAAGAGTAACTGATATACAAGAAAATAACGATGAAACGCTACTTTTCTACATTGAGCCTTGCTGTGGCAGCCCTGTGCAGCCCGGCATTCTTCCCCATGTCCGCCACGGCTGCGGAGGATGAAGACGTTCCCAACGCCGGCAATAACTTCTGGGTCTGCGTGTTCGGTTGCCCCAAGACTGCCGTTACCACGGTACGCATTTCCAATATCACCAGCGTGAGCAAGCACACCTACAACGTGGGCAACCAGACGGTGCGCGAGGTTACCATCGATACCGTCGGTAACAATAGCATCCGTATTTACTGCCTGAACGTGAATGCACAGCAGCAGAAATACAAGGAGCGCCTCAGCAACACACGTCAGCTGATTGACAGCAAGACAGGCAACAATTCCAAACTGCCCACCAAGGCTTTCCCGGAGGGTACCTACAGCCACAACGTGGAGTACCAGGTGGAGAGTGTTGAAATCCTGAACAAAATATATAACTCTGTCATAAAAGCGATTTCCAGCAACAAAGGAACCAAGTTGACTGTCTGATACCATACGGCAACATGCATTTTAACATCATGAAACACACAACACGCACCATACTGAGCCTGGCTGTTGCAGCCCTGGCACCGCTTACATTCGCAGAGACAGCCCCTGCTCCCGCACCGGCAGCAGCTCCTGCCGCTACGCCTTCCCCCGAGGAGGTGAAGACGGTATTCTCCTACCTTCTGGGTCAGCAGTTCGGCACCCAGATGGCCATGGAGGCCAACACGCTGCGCGCGGATGATTTCGACAGCACCGTCTTCTTCAAGGGTGTGGCCGATGGTCTTGCCAACAAGGTTGACCCTGAGATGAAGGAGAAGGACGTAGCTGCCTGCATGCAGATTTTCATGAGCACGCTCCAGAAGCGCGCCGAGGAGATTTCCTCCGCCAACCTTGAGAAGGGTAAGGCTTTCCTGGCAGAGAATGCCAAGAAGGAGGGCGTTGTTACCACCAAGAGTGGTCTGCAGTACAAGGTGCTGACCGAGGGTAAAGGGCGCAAGTACGATGAGAAGAAGGACGGCAGCGCCGCCATCGCTTCCATCACCTACGAGGGTCGCCTGATTGATGGCACTGTGTTCGATGCCAGCACTACCCCGGTAGATATGCCCATCGGCCAGGTCATCCCCGGTATCTCCGAGGCTCTGAAGCTTATGCCCATCGGCTCTGAGTGGGAGGTTTACATCCCCTCCGACCTTGCCTACGGTGAGCAGGGTCCCGGCATCATCGGCAACAATGCCACGCTTGTCTTCAAGATGAAGCTTGTGGACCTGAAGCCCGGCCGTGGCTCCCAGGCTAACCCCATCCAGCTTACGCCTGAGATGATTCAGCAGATGCAGGAAAGCGGCCTTCAGCAGCTTCCCGCCACATACTGATAAAAACTCATTCCTGCCTTTTTCTGCGCCCCGCTTCACCGGCAGGGCGCTTTTTTTTGCAAAAAAAACACAAAATCTCAAAAAAAAGTCTTGCAATCTCTTTCGAAAAGTGTATAATGTCCTCGCACCTCACCTCCGGGTGAGAAACAAAAAAAGAAAGCGCACAACGCGGGCGTAGCTCAGTGGTAGAGCGCAACCTTGCCAAGGTTGATGTCGTGGGTTCGAATCCCATCGCCCGCTTTAAAAGAAGGTCCCTCTTCGGAGGGGCTTTTCGTTTCAAGAGATTAGCCCTTCAAATTTAACAAAGGGATTCGAACCCACGACGAGTGGGCAGCTTGCGAGTGAGCGAGCAAGATGCCGACAAGCCGAGCAGACCCCTCTGCGAGGGAACCCGACCGAACGGGAGGGCTTGGAGGAGCGGGTAGAATCCCATCGCCCGCTTTAAAAGAAGGCCCCTCTTCGGAGGGGCTTTCTGCGTCAAGAGGCATACCCTGAAATCTTATTATGGGATTCGAACCCACGACGAGTGGGCAGCTTTGTGATTGTTCTTAAATAAACAGCTCGGGCTGCTTGGGCTCTGTGGCTACCATGTTGAGGCGCTGCGTCATAGCCTCCACGGCAGGAGGTGGCAGCAGACGCGCGCGGCGGAAGCAGACGCTCACGCAGCGCATGCAGAGAATACATTTGGTGGGGTCAGTTTTTTCCGGTGCTTCTGCAGGGATGGCTCCTGTGGGACACAGGCGTGCGCAGCGTCCGCAGCCGCGACAGGAATCCAGCGTCAGCATGGTGACCGGCATCTGCGGGCGTTCACGATACGGTATATTACCGGGCACGCAAACGGTACTCATATCCCCTGCCTTGAGTTTCTCCACTACAGCCTCGCCAAAAGCAGCGGCTTTCTCTACATCCGCTTCATGCGGGCGCCCTTTTGCGATACTGCGGACGATAGAATGCTCGGCAATGAATGCCGCAGCAGCAATCACTTTGAAACCATTGGCCGTAAGTTCTGTATGCAGCTCCAACAGGGCGTCTTCATAGGCGCGGTTTCCATAGACGACCACAGCTACGGCAGGAGTCCCCTGCCCCTTCAGCATCCGCAGACGCTCCAGTGCCACTTCCGGCACTCGCCCGCCATACACCGGCACTACAGCCAGCAACAGGCCCGGTATCTCCGCCGCCTCGACAGGCATACAGAGATCTACCTTTTGCGTTGTTCTACCTTGTACGATAGCTGCTGCCACCTTCTCACAACCACCTGTGGGGCTGAATACGGCTGTTGTCCATTCTACTGTGCTCATACTGTGCATTCTAATAACAAAAGGATTTCAAGTCAAGCTATTTCATGCCTTTCGGGTGCATAGGAACGGCGAACACGCGCTTTTCGCTTGCCTTGGGCGGGTGAATCTGCTATGACTTGTCGCGTGAGTAACACGGGAATGCAACAGGGCATGCAGCAGAACATGGCAGCCACAGCTGCTGTGCAGATGTTCATGCGGGCGTTGCAGGCCAACACAACCGAGCTGAGCGAGCTGGCAGCTCAGGCTATAGCGTCCAATCCCGTGCTGGAAGAAGCTCCGCGAAGTGAACCGGAAAGTCCTGCTACTCCGGATTACGAGAAAACTGAACGCCACTCGCTTTTTCTGGAAAGCCTGACCGGTCAACCCACCCTGGCGGAGCACCTGGAAGAACAAGTGAGGCGCAGTGCATTACCTCCCGCTACAGAAGAAGCTGCGCTGGCTCTTATTCCATACCTGAATCACCACGGTTTTTTTGCGGAACCACCCGCAGCCGTGGCGCTCGAACTGGGGCTGGACGACAAGCTGTTCCGTCGTGCTCTGCGTGCGCTGCAAGAGCTGGAGCCGGCGGGAGTCGGAGCTGCTGATTTACGAGAAAGCCTCATATTGCAACTCCGGAGGTTGGGAGAAAAGGGCGGTATCCCCATGCTCTTGTTGCAGAATCATTGGGACGCTCTGGTAAACCACCGCTATGCGGAAGTCGCAAAGGCTCTGGACGTGGAGGAAGAAGCCGTGAGTATTGCCGCCCGCCGCATTGCCAGGTTGAATCCGGACCCCGGCAGCGGATTTTCGCGTGCGGAGCTCAACGTTATCTCCCCGGATGTTGTGGTGAGCGAGGAAAACGGCGAGTTGATTGTGGTGCTGAGTGGGGATGGTGTGCCTCAGTTGACTCTTTCTGCCGACTATCGCGAGATGATGTCGGAGCGTGCAGAGAATCCTGAATTGCGGTGCTATCTTTCCCGCTGTTTTCGGGAGGGGCGGGAACTTATACGAGCCATTGCTGACCGCCAGCAGACCATACTTACAGTCGCTCAGGCTATCGTGGCCCGCCAGGATGCTTTTTTCCGCCGTGGTGCAGCTCATCAGAAACCACTTAAGATGGAAACCATTGCTGCTGATACGGGAGTTAGTGTTTCGACTATCTCCCGCGCCGTGCGAGGCAAGTATCTCAAATGCCGATTCGGTGTGTATGAGCTCCGCAGCTTTTTCACTTCTGCGTTGGAGGGCGATGTCTCTGCTGCTGTGGTACAGAATCGTATCCGGGAGTTGGTAGCGGAGGAAGATTCAGCTCACCCGCTCAGCGATGCTGCTTTGGAAGCAGCTCTCAAGAAGGAAGGCATTTCTGCAGCCCGTCGTACCATAGCCAAATACCGCGAACAGCTCAAAATACTCCCCGCTGCACTGCGCCGCAAAAAGTAAGACACAACTAATACTCCTACTGACCTAAAGGGGGATTGACGCGTTCCGGAGCTAGGAATATAATGCAGCACATGAAGAACATCCTCTGTTTGTTGCTTGTTATGCTGGGGTTGGGTATCAGCCTTGCCGCTGAGGCTCCTCTTCGCATAGCCAGCCTGCACCCGCTGCTCAGCGAGATGGCGGCAACAATCGGCGGAGACAAAGTTGAGGTGGTGAACCTGTTCCCGGAGAACGGAGACCTGCATAGTTTTACACCCACCGGAAAGGAGCTGGCCGCCGCAGCCGGTGCCAAACTTCTTCTGGCCTGCGGTAAGGGGGTGGAGCCCTATCTCGCTGATTTAACCGACTCCCTTTCACTTGATACCCATGTGGTGGAGGTTGGCGCAGAGGTCCCGGACGTGCGTATACCCGGGACTCGTTTTGTGGATCCGCATTGGTGGAATACGCCGGAAAACATGAAACGCGCCTCCCGCACCCTGTTGGCAGCCATGCAGCAAATGGCTCCGCAACATGCACAGGCTTTTGCCGCCGGGAGAAGCCGCTATGCCGCAGGCATGGACAAGCTCACCCGCTCGGCACGCCTGCAGCTCAGCCGCATCCCGGCAGATGCCCGCTACCTGGTAACAGGACATGCCGCCATGTGCCACTTCTGCAAGGCGTTTAATATGCAGCCGGTAGCCATACAGGGCATTGCCCGCGAGAGCGAGGGCGACCCGGCGACGCTGGCTGCTCTGCTGGCGGATCTGCGAAACAAGAATGTGCGTTGTATTTTCACAGAAGTCAATGCCAGCCCTCGCATGCTGCAGGTTATCGCAGAGCAGCTGGGCGTACCCTCAGCACCACTTGTAATGGATGGCATTTACCCCAAGGCTCAGAGTTACGAAGAGATGTTTCTTTACAACCTGAACACTATCTGCAAATACTTGCGCAAATGAACCCTGTCCTGACAGCAACACTGACTCTTGCCGGAGTACTGGCAGCCGGAGCTCCGCTGCTCTGGCTTACGGCTGCTCCCGCGGTGCAGAAGCCCGCGCCTCAGTCGGCACCTATGGCTCAGCAGGAGGAGGTTTATGCTGTTATTCAATTCAGTGGGAAGCCTGAGTCAATCACTCTTCGTTACCAAGGACAAACGCAGGCAGAGTATAAGGCCCCGGAAGGTGGTAGTATAGATGCCTGCCTCATCCTGCCTGCGGTAGATGCTTGTGAGTTGGAAGCCGAGGCTCACTGGCCCGAGAGTGAGAGCGGAGCGCAAGCGCTTACCATAACTCTGGAGCGCTCGGGGCGTGAGCCTCACAGCTGCACCAGATGGGGAGAAGGAATCATCCACGACATATTCACCTACGCATGGTAGAAGAACATGACCATATCTGCTGGGGCGGAGGTAAGCACCACCACGGCAACCACGAATTATCTGTGCAGGGACTTTGCGCCGGCTACGGCGCGGTGGAAGCGTTGCGCAATATCAGTTTCAGCGCGGCCTGTGGCAACACACTGGCGCTCATAGGTCCGAACGGTGCGGGTAAATCCACCCTGCTCAACCTGTTGGCCGGCCTCATGCAGCCTTCTTCCGGCGGCATGCTCTGGAACGGCGCTCCTTTGCATGATACCCGCCACGAAATCGCCTTCATGCCTCAGCGCAGCGAGGTGGATTGGTGTTTCCCCATCACCGTGCGAGAGTTGGTAGAGATGGGGCGCTACCCGACGACCGGACTCTGGAAAAGCTTGGGTTCGCACGATTGCGAAATTGTGGATAAAGCGCTGGCAACGCTCAACCTCACAGATTTGCAACAGCGCCAGATTGGTGCGCTCTCCGGCGGGCAGCAGCAGCGAGCCTTTCTGGCTCGAGCTCTGGCTCAGGAGGCTCATATCCTCTTGCTGGATGAGCCCTTCACCGGGCTGGACGTGCCCGGCACGGAGTCTCTGGCAGAGCTTCTGCGCAGCCTTGCAGCAGAGGGGCGACTTGTTATCGCCTCCCACCATGATTTGAATACAGCGGGGCGTATCTTCGACCTCTGCCTATTGCTCAATCGTGAAACAATCGCCTACGGCGCGACGCAGAAGGTGCTCTCGGAGCAGAATCTGTACACAGCATTCGGAAAACGCCATATCACCTCAAAAGCATGAACGAATTTCTGCAATTTCTCGGCGAGCCAATTGCACAGCGCAGCCTCTGGGCCTGTGCTGTTATCGGTTTCTCGAACGGCTTTGTGAGTGCTCTTGTCGTGTTGCGCCGTTCCTCGTTGCAAATCGGCACAATTTCCTGTGCCCTGTTGCCGGGCATTGCTCTGGCTATCCTTCTCTTCGGACTCATGCAGCTGAGCATCCTCATCGGAGCTGTTATTGCCGGTCTTGCCGTAGGCCTGGGTTCTCTCTTCATCTCCCGTACCGGTCGAGCAGACCATGACACGGCTCTTTCCATCCTCCATACGACTGCGTTTGCAGCGGGCTACATCATTCTCATTCGTCTCGGCCTCCAGCAGAAGGTGGATGACTGGCTTTTCGGTAACATCATGAGTATGGGAGATGCCGATTTGGTCATCGCCTGGGGAATCGGCTCGCTGGCAGTCCTGAGCCTCACCATTCTGCAGCGCCCCCTGCTCATTTATCTTTTCGATCCCCGTGCAGCCACGGCCATGGGTATTCCTGCCCGCCCGCTCAGCTACGGGATATTTGCGCTCATTATCCTGGTGCTGGTTTCTTCCCTGCAGGCGGTTGGCGCATTCCTGACTCTGGGACTTATGGTAGCCCCGGGAGCAACTATGTACCAACTCACGAATCGCGCCTCTCTCATGTTCTGGGGAGGTGGCCTGATAGGGGCAGTCGGCTCTGTGGTGGCGTTTTTTCTCTCGTACCCGTTGGGGTGGCATCTGGGAGCTACCATTATCGTTGTGCTTGGAATTATCTTCCTGCTGGCGTGGATTTTCTCCCCAAAACAGGGTTTGTTATGCCACAGGCACTGATTTTACTTGCAGGCCGCTGGTGCGATATGCTAGAATAACCCGCGTATGAAAACGACTTTTACCAATGAACTGAAAAAGGGCTTTACTCTCATTGAGCTCCTCGTAGTTATTGCCATTCTGGCAACGCTCGCCGGTATCTCCACACCCGTTATCATGGGCCAGATGGAGGCAGCCAAGGAGTCTGCCGCCCGCAAGACCTGTATGGATATCGTGGAAGGTACCACCCGTTTCCGCAACGACAACGGCGTTCTCCCCTTCCGCACGGATATGGCCGAACCCACCGAGGAGAACAACTACCAGGTTTCCCTCGTGACCGCAGATGACAAGGACGCCGGCATGCTGGCTATCCTCCTGAACCGCGAGACTACCGATGAACCTCTTAACACCCTGCGTGAGTACTACATCAAGTCCGATGAGCAGGAGAAAAAGATGGACGGTCTCTATGTCGACCCGAACAGCGACACTCTTGGCCTCTATGACCCCTGGGGCAAGCCCTATTACGTACACATGTGCGAGGAGAATACCGGCTGCACCGACCCCTTCACCGGTAAGCAGCTGCGCGGCAAGAACTGCATCGTATACTCCCTGGGTTCCAACCAGACAGGTGTAGCTCCCGAGGGTGGTGCTACCAAAAAGGCCAATAAGAAGGGCAACAAGAAAAACAACAAGAAAGCTGAGGCTTCTGTCGAGGAGGAAGAGTATGAGGAGGCTATCTCCGATAACATTTACTCCTGGAAGAAGAGTAAGTAACACGTACTGATGAATTCATTCGTAACAGACGACGTTCGCGTAACGGATATACGTCCGTTGATATCCCCCGCCATCTTGATGGAGGATTTCCCCGCCAGCCACGAAGTAAGCAAAGTGGTTTTTGATACGCGTGAGGAATTCCGTCGCATCCTGAAGAAGGAAGACGACCGCCTGGCCGTCATGGTGGGTCCCTGCTCCATCCACGACACCGTAGCAGCCATAGACTACGCCGGCCGCCTGGCAGAGGCGCGCAAGAAGTATGGGGAGGATTTGCTGCTCATTATGCGCGTTTACTTCGAGAAGCCGCGTACCACAGTGGGCTGGAAAGGGCTTATCAACGACCCCTTCATGGACGAGAGCTACAACATCAACAGCGGTCTGCGTATGTCTCGCGGCCTGCTGCTGCGTCTCGCCGAAATGGGGGTTCCTGCTGCAACGGAGTTTCTGGATGTAATTACCCCTCAGTACATAAGCGATCTTATTGCCTGGGGCGCTATCGGTGCTCGCACGACAGAGAGTCAGGTGCATCGCGAGCTGGCCAGCGGCCTCTCCATGCCCATCGGCTTCAAGAACGGCACAACGGGTTGCGTGCAGATTGCGGTGGACGGCATTGTCTCCTCCGCTCATCCGCACTGCTTCCTTTCCGTTACCAAGCAGGGTGTGAGCGCCATCGTCTCCACGAGTGGCAACGACAGCTGCCACATTATCCTGCGAGGCTCCACGGCCGGTCCGAATTACTCTGCGGAGGATGTCGCCGCCGCTTGGGAAATCCAGCAGAAGGCCGGCATCAACAACCGTATCATGATTGACTGCTCCCACGGCAACAGCCGCAAGAACTGGCAGAACCAGCATGTCGTGGCGGAAGCCGTTGCTGCTCAGCTCGCTGCGGGAGATGACCACATCGGTGCTGTCATGATTGAGAGCAATATCAACAGCGGCAACCAGAAGTGCGATGGCACTACTCCGCTTCAATATGGCGTCAGCATCACAGACGCCTGCGTGGACTGGGAGGGTACACTGGATATTCTGGATACACTCGCAGCCGGTGTTCGCGCCAGACGCGCAGCTAAGTAAGCTATCAACATGCTATTTGTTCAAATCGGCAGCAGGTTTCTCCTGCTGCCGATTTTTGTGCAGTGAAACGGTGCATAAGACACGAATAATCCTTGCCAGCACTGTGGCCATGCGGTAGAATGCGCCTATTCCGCGTGCACGCGCGGGGAACACAACAATATCAGGCCATGACCTTCCTCGAATTCATCCGCAAAAACTCCATGCTGGTTCTCATCGTGATTGTCGCCATCGGCGCCGGTCTTATCATGATGGACTACAGCGGCCAGGGAAGTGCTTTCTCCAGGGATTTCTACATCCAGGTTAACGGCACTAATTATCAATACCCCGAAGCTTATAACCTGGGAGAAAACGGTTCCGGCGTTGTCCAGAATCTTTACTCCGCTACCAGCACCAAGCTGCGCGACCGCTTCGACACCAACGGCGACGAAGAGTTGAGCGCCGATGAAGAGGCTACTCTGAATGCCTGGCTCGGTGAGCACCCCGAGGTGCAGGCCAGCTTGGGTCGCCTGCAGTATGTGTTACAGGCCTGGAGCTTCGGTCCCTGCGCATCCAGCGAGGATAATGTTGCCATCAATCGTGCCATCCTGCACGAGGAAGCCAAAGCCATGGGTATTGTCCCCTCCAAGGAGCAGGTAGATGCTTTCATCTGCAGCCTTCCCGCCTTTATCAACGCAGATGGCAGTTTTGACCAGAAGCTTTATCAGAACCTCACCGGGTACTATGATGGTGTTGCCAACAACCCGATGGAGCAGTCCTTCCGCAGCGTGATTTCCGACATTATCGTCTGGGAGTCCCTGGGTGCCATGCTCACTAATGGCGTGACTCACAACAGCAAAGTCCAGAGCGATATCGTGGACGCTGGCAATCAGTCGCTCCGCGGCAAGACTGCCTGGCTTCCCGCAGATAAAGTACCTGCCCCTGCAGACCCCACGGAGGAGGAAATCAAAGCTTACTGGGAGAGCCACAAGGATTCCTACAAGAGCGAGCAGCGTCGTATCGTGTCCCTTTACACCCTTACTCCCGGTAAGGATGTGACTGTAGACGCCATGATGAACACGGCAGACGTCATCATGCAGGATCTTTCCATGGCCAATGGTGCCGGTATCGATACGATTCTGGAAAATGCCGCCAACAACCCCGAGAATGCAGAGTTCAGCTACAAGCTGGCGGATGGCAGCACGCACAAGACCCTGCCCCTCACCACGGAGGGTGCGGCTCCTGCAGAACTTCAGGTCGAGGTAGACCAGAACGGCGGCAAAGTCAGCCTGGCTTCCATCGCCTTCCACTCTGTGGAGAGTGCTCCCACAGTGGCTGCCTACGAGGAAGCATCCAAGGCAGGTAAGTCTGCTGCTACGGACAGCATCCAGCAGATGCGCGGTTTCTTCCTTCAGCCGGACAACAGCCTAGTGCTGGTGAAGGTGGAGGCCGTAGAGCCCCCCGCTGTGCTTCCCTACGAGCAGTCTCGCGAGAAGGCTCTTTCTGATCTGAAGTCTGAGCGCACAGATAATGCCCTTGCCCTTGCTGCAGAGAAGCTCTACAAGGAAATGAGTGATGCCGTGGCCGCCGGTGAGAACACGGACGCTGTGTTTGCCAAGGCAGCTGCTGCCGGTGCCGAGGTGAGCGATTTCGGCCCCACCGAGCTGAACATCAACGCCGGTCTTCCCGTGGGTCTTGGTGTGCAGGATCTGCTGACAACGGCCACCGGCAAGCTCTGCCCGCTTTCCGTACAGCCCGATGGTGCCCGCATCAGCAGCATCACAGAGCGTACGGTCTCTGCAGACTCTCAGTACACCATCGCCAAGCTCATGTACCAGATTCCCATGAGCAATGCCAAGCTGTCCAACATGCTCATCTACGATTGGATGAACAGCGCTCGCGTGCGTTACAACGTCATGCTCTCTGAGCATGTCAAGCTTTACGGTAGTAACTAACGCTTCCGGCTATGCCATTACCCCCGCAGACCAAGTACATCGTGGGCAATGAGGCGTGCGAACGCTTCAGCTTCTACGGCATGAAGAGCATTCTCGTGCTCTACATGGTGAACGCTCTCGCCATGAGCGAGAGCGAGGCCATAGAAGTGGCACACCTCTTCAACGCCCTCATTTACGTGCTTCCTCTGCTGGGGGCATGGATTGCCGACCGCTTCCTGGGCCGTTACCGCACCATCCTCTACGTCTCTCTCTTTTACTGCATGGGGCACGGTATACTGGCCACTGCAGACCTGACACAGAGCATCGAGATTAAGCGCATCATATTGATGACCGGCCTGTTCATCATTGCGCTGGGTGCCGGTGGCATCAAGCCCTGTGTATCCGCATTTGTGGGTGACCAGGTAGGCGGATTCGACTCCAAGACGATGACCCGCGTCTATGCTGCCTTTTACTGGTCGGTCAACTTCGGGTCCTTCTTTTCCTTCCTT
Source organism: Akkermansia sp. (assembly GCA_045636905.1). Classification (GTDB taxonomy): domain Bacteria; phylum Verrucomicrobiota; class Verrucomicrobiia; order Verrucomicrobiales; family Akkermansiaceae; genus Akkermansia. The sequence goes on along the minus strand of JAZTYL010000022.1, from coordinate 89,907 downwards.
GTTATTCCCTGGATTCACAAGAACTGGGGGTATAGCTGGGCCTTTGCCATTCCCGGTATTTTTATGGCGCTTGCCACTTTCGTGTTCTGGTGCGGGCGCAAGCAATACCGCCACAAGGCCCCTGCTCAGCCGGAGTTCCTGCCGGCCTTGTTCTGCAGAGTGTTCCGCGGTGCGTCTGCTGCCTGCGCTCGCTATGGAAGCGAGGCTGTGAGCAAGGCGACCAACACGGCCATACAGATTGCCTGCTTCATTGTGCTGGCTCCCATTGTCATCGGCCTTGCGTCCTGGACCAACACCGGTGCAACTCAGATTGGCATGCTGAGCGGTCTGGGAGAAACCGCCGCCGGTTTCTGTGGCTTGTTTGCCCTGCTTCTTTATGTGGCCGCCCTGGTACTGGCTGCGCTCAAAGCTGCTACCACATTCGGCATGCAGAACTTCTTCGGTACCCTGGGTAGCATGATTTACAATAAGAGAGAGGTGACAGAATCTCTCTACAGCCCCGAGCAGCGAAAGGAAACGCGCAACATGCTGCGAGTCCTCACGGTGTTCCTGCTCATCATCCCCTTCTGGAGTTTGTTTGACCAGACCTCCACGAGCTGGATTCTGCAAGGCCGCACAATGGAGGAAATCCAGTTCTCTCTGCTGGGTGTCAATTTCTTCTTCGGCGCAGAGGAAATGCAGAGCATCAATCCTGCGTTTGTTATGACTCTGGTGCCGATTCTTACCCTGCTGGTGTACCCGCATATCGGTCGCTGGAGTAAGCCCATCAAGCGTATGGGTGTCGGTATCGTGCTGGCCGGCTTTGCATACGGCGTTGTTGCCTGGCTTCAGACCCGCCTTGATGCCGGCGAGCAACTCAACATCCTCTGGCAGGTTCTCCCCTACTTCATCATTACCATCGCGGAGATTCTCGTGAGCACCACCGGTCTGGAATACGCCTACACGGCAGCCGGTGAGAAGCTCAAGAGTATTGTTGTCAGCTTCTGGTATCTCAGTACCACACTCGGCAATTTCCTCGTTATCTACCTCACGGATATTATCCGCCATCCGGCTTCTACCGAGACCTTCCTTCTGTACGGAACATTATCGGTCATTATCGGTCTCATCTTCATGTATGTGACCTCCCGCCCCGGATTCAAGGCAGAATAAAACCCTGCCCGCGAGCTCGCTCTGCAGGCAGGGGTGTAAACTGTCACCTTCCCTTATTCAGCCTGGGGAGCCCAGGCTCCGGCGGCGGCTCGCAGGGAGTCGAACTTCCTGGGGGTCTTTCCCACCATGGGCGTGAGTCCTGCTCGGTTCACCCAGCAGTTTGCTTCCAATGGCTTGGAAGGCAGCGCTTCGCCTATGAGCGAATCGCCCAGCCACACATAGAACCCTTGCGGGCGATTTTCGGACTCATTGCCGGGTACCCAGGCGACGCGCAAATCTTTCGTGTTCTGCGACATGTCCGTGCGATAGAGGATTGTATTGTCATTCCAGCGGATGCAGCTTTCCGAGATGATGAGAATCCCGCAGAACTCGGCATCCGGGCGGCAGACCTGCAAACGCACTGTCTTTGCCATGCTGTCATTCAAGCCATCGGCTGCACCATTGCCCACCCGGAGGCCGGACAGCGCTACTGTGACACCATTGCTCACATCCAGTGAACTCCACTCCTGCGGCTCAATCTGGTAACGGAAGACGTTAGTGAGCGGCAGTTCCGCCGTTGCTTTGCGTTGCAGCCCGACCGTACGCCCGGCTACGCCCAGCGCATCTGCCACGGTGTCAGCAATGAGCATATCCCCCTGCGGAGCGGGATGCAGGTGATCCTGTGGGCTGAAGAACTGAGCCTCACCCACTCCGGGCTTGTCAGTTCTTGTCACGTCCACCAGGCCGCGATTCACATCGACAAGTTCCAGTTTTTTCTTCTCTGCCCAGGCCGCGAGCTCTGCATTAATACGCTGAAGCGCGGCGTAGTCTGCCGGGGAATTGCTGTGCGGCGTGCCATCGTGCCATGTCGGGATGCTGAGCAGAAGAATACGAGCTTTGGGATTAGCCTTGCGCATGGCATCCACAATCGTGTCCATGTCGCCACCCGGAGCCAGCAGGTTGTGGCTTACCTCCTTGTAAAAATCCTCGCGTCCGAATCCGCCACGTCGGCCGTAGTCCGAGTATGTATCGTTCGTGCCGATGAGGAGCACAAAAACGTCCGGCATTTCTGTTGCCGGGTCAATGCGGAACGGCCCGGTGTAAGAGGAGTCCAATCCCAGCCAGTCGAAAATATTGGAGTTGCCGAGGCGGCCGGATGTGTTGCTGCGTCCTGCCACTTCCCAGGCACGCTCGGAGCTCATGGCGGAGTGTCGGTTGTTGAAGGGAACGCCGGCGTAGAGAGTGCCCGCCAATGTGCCCTGCTTCGGTCTCAGATTGTCCTGAGTAACGCCTACAACTGTAAACTTAACGCCATTGTCTACCAGTATCTTGTGCAGAGACCAGCGATAGGAGGATGTGCCGAATCCATGCGTGATGGAATCGCCCACAAACATGACACGCCCCAAATCAATCGGGCTCTCTGCGCCGCATACCACACCGGCGGCCAGCAAAGAGCACAGCCATTTTGAAAAACTTGTTTTCATACAAATATGATAACAGAAACGGCGCGGATTTGACAATTATTTTTTGCGTAATTTGTCCGCAAGGGTGAAAATAGAGGCAATCAGAGTACCGGAAATCGAGTGCCACACGCAGGAGATGGCCGCTGCGATGGCTGCCTCGGGCATGAGCGGGAAATGGCGGCCTGCCAGCACGGTGGCCAAGCCGGCATTCTGCATGCCTACCTCGATGGAGAGCGTGCGTCGCTTGGGTGTGCTCATTCGTGTAACGCAGCCGGTCAAATATCCCAGCACATAGCCGAGCCCGTTGTGCAGGAAAATACACAGGAATATCAGTGCGCCGCTCTCAAAGAACTTCGCTCCATGCACGGAAGTCACGCCGCCCACGATGCAGGCAAGACCCAGTACGGAAAGCCCCGGCATAAGCTGACAAGCGGTTTTGTACCCTGCCCGTTTGCTGAAAAGTCGGTTACAAAGCAAGCCGATACCCACCGGCAGCAACGTGACCAGCAGAATGCTGCGGAACAAGCCGAGAGCGTCCACATCAATATTCTCCCCTGCCAGCAGCAGCACAAGCAGCGGGGTCACCAGCGGGGCCAGAAGCGTGGAAACAGTTGTCATGCCCACAGAATAAGCTACATCTCCCTTGCAGAGGAGACTCATGATATTGCTGGATACGCCGCCGGGGCAACAGCCTACGAGAATAAGCCCCGCCGCTATGCCGGCCGGCAAACCAAAGCAATGCACAAGGCTGAACGCTATGAGCGGCATGATGGTGTATTGTGCCACGGCACCGATGAAAATATCCAGCGGACGCCGCGCCAGAATGCGGAAATCTTCTGTCGTGAGCGTCATACCCATGGTCAGCATGATAAAGCCCAGAATGCAGGTCTGCACATCGCCGTGCACCCAGTCAAAAGCTCCGGGCAACACAAAGGTAGCAGCAGCCACTGCTATGATGAATGGTGCTGTCCAGGTCGACAGCCAGGCCGATAAGGCAAGTAAGAATCGCATAAAAAGAAAAGTTACGACAGATTATCGTTTGCAATCTGTCGTAACTTGTGGATTAAAGGTTAAATCAGAGCTTCTTCCAGGGCAGAGCCTTCAGGAGGCCGTCGAAGCCGAGACCGGTGCCCTTGGGAGCGTGGAACTCGGGGGTGACGTCCATGCCGAGCTCCTCGGAGAAGGCGTTCGGGCGGTACACGTGGTGTGTTACCAGACCGCAGAGCGGTACTTCCTCTGCCGGCTTGCCGGTGTAGAATACGGCGGCATTGTAGGCTGCCCAGCACTGGCCGAGGGGGTGATCCAGATAGGTGGTGAACACGGGAAGACCGCTGGTGCTGTGGTGACGAGCCGGCTTGACCAGACGCATCATCGGCTTGCTGGTGCGAGCGGGGATAGAGCTTTCCTGCATCGGGGTGTCGTAGCCCAGCGGCATGCCGGCATCCTGCAGAGCCTGCCAGGATTCTACGGAGTAATAGCAGGGGTCCTCCACGAAGTCAATGCGCTCTTTCATGGCATCGGAGAGCATATCCCAGAACTTCAGAGCCTCATCCGGAGTCAGTGTGCAGTTGAAATCCACGCGCCACTTCCAATCCGGAACCATGGAAGCAAGGTTGGTGAGACGCTCCACAGTAGCGCCAAGCTTGGGCACCACCTTAATCTTACCCACACGGAAACCGCGCTGGTGCAGGTTGTATACCTGAGAGGGCGTGGCACTTACTGTAAGGGTTGCATGGCTGCGGGGAATGGAAAGACCCTCGAACAGGCTTACACCCTTGGCACGGGCCTCGCCATCCAGCTCAATGCACTTGAGCGCACGCTCACCGAGGCGCAGCGGAGTACCATCGCGCAGAGCGTCGAGCTCATACTCAAGCGGGGAGTCGCCCAGCTCCGGCCAGGATTGCAGGCAGGCGTAACCGCCGTTATCACCGCGCAGAAGCACGCCCTCACGCGGCTGGGCGGCAGCACGAGCGCTCAGGGCGCCCACGGGATACAGAGTGTAAGGAGTGTAGTGCATGCCGCATTCTACTCTTTTTGCGCTCTTTTGTCACGCGCATTCTGTGTATTAACAGGATTTTGCAGGCAAAAAAGCACTCGTATGTCGTATTTGTGCCGCTCTGCACCGTTGGAAACAAGATGAATTTCAGCTTGTTTTTCATTGACAGAGTGAGCGGGATAGAGTACAACATGGGCATGTTCAACGGTATGGAAGAGCAACTGCTCATCGGTGGTGCATTGTCCCTGCTCGCCGGGTTGTGCACAGGCATAGGTGCTGCTGTGGCGTTGTTTCTCAAGCGAACTAATGCCAAGATGCTCACTTTTTCACTGGGTGCAAGCGCGGGGGTGATGGTGTATATTTCCTTCATGGAGCTGATGCCGCTTGCCATGGAGAAGTTGGGGGAAGGCCTTGCCAATAAGTGGATTGTTCTGGGCTCCTTTTTCGGAGGTATGGGGCTTGCCGCCCTTATCGATAAACTGATACCGGAGGACGAAAACCCGCACGAGTTTCGCAGTGAAAACGAGGTGCACGAGGCTCAATGCGCCACATCTCTGAAGGGTCGCGATAAGGTGAAGCGTTCCGCCTTTCTCTTTGCAATAGCCATCGGGGTGCATAACTTCCCGGAAGGAATGGCAACTGTAGCAGCCGCCTTCGACAATGTGAGTATCGCCATGTCTGTGGCACTGGCTGTGGCTATCCACAATATCCCGGAAGGGCTCACAGTTGCCGTGCCTTTGCTCTATGGCACAGGAAGCCGCCGCAAAGCCTTCTGGGTGGGGACACTTACCGGTCTTGCCGAGCCACTGGGAGCTCTGGTGTGCATGCTGGTGCTGCTGCCGTTCCTGAGCCCGGTATTGCTGGGGATTCTCTTCGCGGTGGTTGCCGGCATCATGGTGTTCATCTCCTTCGATGAATTGCTCCCCATGGCCGAACGCTGGGGCCACCACCACCTGAGCATAGGCGGGGTGATGGTAGGTATGTTTGTGATGGCTGCGGTCCTTTAATCCGCTCAGCGCAAATAAAGTTCGTAGTTATCGGAGGGGAGCTCCCGCAGTTCCTGCTCGAAGCTCGGGTACAGAACGCTGCCCGCATAGATTGCCATGGCTACAACCGCAATTATCTGCACGGCAATGGTTATCCACGAGATGCGCACCCACAATTCAGCAGAGTCTGCCAGACGTCGACTTTCCTGAACATCGCCCGCAAACCAGGCTCTGTCTGCTCTCCCGGACTGAATCAATACCACTATGGCAAATAAAAGGGTAAGCGGGAACATGATAAGGCTCAGCACCATCAGAATACAGCCGGACGTGAAACGCACATTGGGCTTTTCGCCTGCAGGTGCGCTCTGAGTCGGAATTGTCTGTTCCGGCGCCGGCACTGTCGGTACAGTCGGCAGCGGGGGTAAGGGGGAGGAGGTGCCGGGTAAATCCACTATCCGCGTTATCGGCAGCCACTCAGGCATTCCCTCCACACAGTACAGAAAATCCGGCTCCAGTTTGCCATCTGCAGCCATTTGTTCCAGTGAGTCCAGAGTATAGGGGCCAGTGGGTGTTCCACCGGGGCGGGTGATGTAGTACGAAGTCTCGTTCATGTTGTGAAATCAGATAGAGGATACAGAGGAAAGAAAAATAATCAGAAACAGCAGCGGGATGAGTAAGACCTGCAATCCCAGTACGATGCCGGTTACAATGCACCATATTTTCGCGGTTTGTGCATGCTTGCGACACATGATAACATTCCCTGCCGATGCATCAGATTCAGCCATTGATGCATACACAACAGCGAGTACGGCAAAAAGAATACTCAGGTAAAACATTATCAGAGAGAGTACCAGCATCACAATAGCATGAACCAGGTACGTCTTCTGTTTCTCCGTATCGGCCGAGGCTCTTCCTCCTGAGAGCGGCGGTACAATGGGCGTGGCTGAATGGATGATTACCAGCTCTGTGATGGGACGCCACTCCTGTGCGCCCTCTGTGCAGTAGAGGTGCTGCGCTGTAAGGGCACCATTGCGAGCCATGACTCGAAGAGCATCCATACTCACCGGCCCTAGCGGCTCCCTACCGGGTAGTGTGATGTAGTACAGATTCTCGTTCATGCCTCAGCGAAGCGTTTTATCGATTCAGGAAATAAAGTCCGGTGTAGACGCGCGGGTCTATGGATTTACCGGCGGCCATCTGTTCGTTCAGCCAGGTGTCAATGTCCGCCAGCGGAACTTCGTGCACCAGGATGTTTTCGTTGTCGACACCTCCACCGGCTGCCACCTTCTTCAACTCCGTCGCGAGATAAAAAGACACCGTCTCAGAGGTCAGCCCGGGGGATGAGGGACCGGTAAAGAGATAACACATCTCCCCTGCTTCGTAGCCGGTTTCTTCCAGCAGTTCACGTCCGGCGGCTGCGGCGCCGCTCTCCGTGCCCTCATCGCCAATCAAGCCGGCGGGGAAGCAAATGCTCTGAGCCGCAATCGGAGGGCGATATTCCTCCACAAGCAGAACTTTGCGCTCCGGGGTGCAGGCAAATATCATGGCGGCTCCGGTGTTGCGCACGCGCTCGCAGTATTCCCAGTGCCCTTCACGCACCATGTTCAGAAATTTTCCTTGGTAAAGAGTCTCCATAAGGGTAAGAAGTTGCGGCGGAGCTGAGTGCTCCGCCGCTTGTTTTTAAGTGTTTTTACTCGCGCACCAGCGTGCGGAAGCGAGCCAGAATGCGACCGGTGATGGGGCCGGCAACACCGGAGCCGATGGAACGGCCATCCAGCGAGGTGGCTGCAATCACCTCTGCGGCGGTGCCTGTCAGGAAGCACTCATCGGCGCTGAGGATGTCGAAGCGGTTCATGACCTTCTCAATGCAGGGGATACCAAGCTCCTCGCAGATATCAAACACGGCGTGGCGGGTAATACCACCCAGAGCGCCTTCTGTAAGGGGAGGGGTCATTACCACACCATTGCGGACGATGAAGATATTATCGCCCGTGCACTCGGCTACGTTGCCGCGCTGGTTGAGCATCAGAGCCTCGCCGGCACCCTGAGCCACTGCCTCCATCTTGGCGGAGATGCCGTTGAGGTAGTTCAGACTCTTGACTTGCGGGCAGAGGATATCGGGGTTCGGACGGCGGAAGGAAGAGGTAATCATGCTCAGGCCGTTCTCGTACATCTCAGCCGGGTACAGGGCAATGTTCTGCACGATGATGAACATGCTGGGCTTGGGGCAGTTGCGGGGATTGAGACCCAGGTCGCCCTTGCCGCGTGTCACCACAAGGCGGATATAGCCGTCCTCCATGCCGTTGGCTGCCACTGTTTCGCGAGTGGCGGCACACACCTCGTCGAAGCTCCAGGGGCATTCGATAGAGAGATAGCGCATGGAGTCAAACAGGCGAACAATGTGCTCCTCCAGGCGGAACACCTTGCCGGAGTAGAAGCGAATACCTTCGAAAACGCCATCACCATACAGCACACCGTGATCGAACACCGAGACTGTAGCCTCGTTCGAATCAACCAATTTTCCGTCGAACCAGATTTTCATGATAAAAAAATTGTGAACGCGCCCATTATAACCGATTCGCCGCGTAAATAAAGAAGAAAAAGCGGCTGTATGCCATTTTTTCTCATGTTATCTGCCCTTCTCCCAGACTTCCGGCAAGAAAACAGGAACGCCCGCACCCATGCAGGTGCGAGCGTTCGCTTGAGATATGCTGCGGAGTCACATCAATAGCTGCGAGCCCAGAGCACGCGGCGTGTGGTAGGACGCCCTGTCAGGATGCAGGGAGCCTCCGGACCGGTGCCCATGTCGCCATGAGGAATGCAGCGGATGGAGATGCGCAGGCTCTTGCCCAGTTCTTCCTCTTCCTCGGGGCTGCCATCCCAGGGGCAAAGCAACCAGTCGGCATCAGTGCCGGCGGCGAAGTTGGCTTTGAGTTCTTCCAGGCTGTCGCAGGGGCGGATGTGGCTGTCGCGGAAGTTGAGCTGGCGCTCCAGAAGGCTGTTCTGCACGTCCTCCAGCAGCTGCACGGCGCTTGCTACGAACTCCTCCTCGGAGATGAAGCTCTTGTCGTTGCTGGCCTTGTCGCGGCGGGAGATGCATACGGAGCCCTTCTCGAGGTCGCGCGGGCCGATTTCCACGCGCACGGGTACACCCTTCTTGACCCACTCCCACTTCTTGGTGCCGCCGTTCAGATCGCGGTCGTCCACCTGTACACGCACCGGCAGGCCGTGGAAGCTCATGGCGGAGAGCTTGTCGGCCAGGGCGTGGCAGTGGTCGAGGATAGCCTGCCTGGTGTCGGGCTTGGGTGTGACGGGGATGATGACAATCTGCTTGGGAGCCACCCGAGGCGGGCATACAAGGCCGTCATCGTCCGAGTGAGCCATGATAAGCGTACCAATCATACGGGTGGATACACCCCAGGAGGTGGTCCAGGCAAACTGGCGCTCATTGGTGCGGCCGGCGAAGGAGATATTCTGAGCCTTGGCAAAGTTCTGGCCCAGGAAGTGGGAAGTACCGGCCTGAATAGCCTTGCGGTCCTGTACCATAGCCTCTACCGTGTAGGTGCGTACGGCGCCGGGGAATCGCTCGTGAGCGGTCTTCTCACCGGGGATGGAGGGCACTGCCAGAACATCGCGCTGGAAGTCCTCGTACACCTTGTGCATGATGGCGGTTTCCTCCTCAGCCTCAGCCTGGGTTTCATGAGCGGTGTGCCCCTCCTGCCACAGGAACTCAGCCGTGCGCAGGAAGATACGGGGGCGCATTTCCCAACGCATGACGTTGCACCACTGGTTCACCTTGAAGGGGAGATCGCGGTAGCTCTCCAGCCAGCGAGAGAAGGCTGCACCGATAACAGTCTCGGAAGTGGGGCGGATAACGTACTTATCCGTCAGCTCACCGCTGGGAATCATCTTGGTTTTGCCGGTCTCGGGGTCTTTCACCGCTTCTAGGCGGTGGTGCGTGACCACGGCACACTCAGTCGCGAAACCCTCTGCGTGCTCAGCCTCTTTCTCCAGATAGGAAACAGGGATAAGCATGGGGAAGTAGGCATTGGTGTGGCCTGTGCGCTTGAACTCGGCGTCCATCTGCTGCTGAATAAGCTCCCAGATGGCGTAGCCCCAGGGCTTAATGACCATGCAGCCGCGCACCTCGGAGTTCTCTGCGAGATCTGCGGCTTTAATTACCTGCTGATACCACTCGGGGAAATCCTCCGCGCGCGTGGGTGATATTGCGTTCTGTTGTGCCATACGGTTGAGTATTATGTGCGATTACGAAAAAAAGTCAATGCAAAAGTGGGATGTGTGTTACTCATTGTTCATGCAGCGGTAATTCAGCACGGCCAGAGAGGCCATGATAAACACCATCCACCAGGAGCCGAGTGCCAGAAAGAAGAAAAGAAGAATGGCGGCAAAGGTCAGGCTGAGACGGTGCATGTGCTGCGTGGAGCGCATGAGGCCGTGCATGATGCGGCCGCCATCCAGCGGGTAAACAGGCAGTAAGTTCAGCAGGCTCCACCACACGCAGATGCGCACCAGATAAACGCCGAAAAGAAGTACCATGGGCGGACTCGCCTCCAGCAGCTCGGTGGGCACCAGCCCCAGAGCAAAACCAAGGGTGGTCAGAAAGCCCTCCCATGCATTACCCAGAGCCACGGAAACCGGCGGCCACACCAGTAGTATGGGCAGACACACGGATGCAAGCGGTCCCGCTGCGGTCATGAGCACGCCCTGCAGGCGGGTCAATCGGGCAGTCTCATTGAAGCAGTCTCCACCCAGCCAGGCCAGTAACACCACGGGTTCGCCGCCGCCCAGCTTACGCCCCACAACGGCGTGTCCCATCTCATGGGCAAAAAGACAGAAAAAAAGCGCCACGCCAAACAGGGCTACTCCCTCCGGCCCTGCCGAAAAACCCGTAAACAGGCAACTGAGCAGTACGAGCATCACCCACAGCGAGGGGTGTATGCTTACCTGTACGCGGAAAAGTGTGAAGCTAATCATCTCTACCCCGCATTTTATGCGGGTTTGCGCGTACAGACAAGCCGTCGGCATGCCATACAGCCCATCATGTCAGAAAAAATGCGTTATTCCGACTTCCTTTTCCTGCGAATCTTAGCTTTCAGCAACCAGAGTAGCAGAAGAAGGCTCACTCCAGCCACCCCAAGCAGAGTCGGTAGATTGACATGGGTGAATATCAAACCGCCCGACAGTATGATACATATCACTGTCCCTAACCCTATCGCGGGTAACGTACAATAGGCTGCTAACCGCGCCTTTGCTGCATCCTGCGAGGAAAAAGCTTCTGTGGCGCCAGCCATGAGCATGGTGGCCAGCACATACAGGCAGGGTTTTGTTAATTGCCCCGGCTGCCACTGAGGGCTGTCCAGCATCTCTGCCAATAAGTAGCTGGACATGAGCCAGAGAGCACATGTGATGCAGAAGCTCAGCAGGTTGAAAATGTTTTTCTGAATGGGGTGCTCCCGATAATAACTGATGGGCTTGCGGTATTTTCGCCCCAAACGCAGGAAACCATAGCTGCTGAGGATACACAGAGCGAGGAAGGCGAACGTACTCCTTGCGAAGGCAGACACTGACATGCCGAACGGGAATTCCAGACGTGTGGCATGGCGGAACTCTTCTTCACCTCGCAGAATTTTCTGCACTTCGAGGTGTGTGCCCTGTTGCCGGGCAATGATATGGAGATTCACCTCATGAGGTGCGGGCGCATAACGGAAAGAGATGCAGTACGGCTTTCCTGCATCATCTGTTGCGGTCAGTTCGATACCCTCGGCGGTGACTCTCTTGGTGAGCGCTTTCACACCGGGCATCAGCATCGCCTGCGACGCATCTGCCTGTTTCCAGTTGTTGCCTCCATAGTACTCGCCTTTGATACCTGTCAGCTCAAATGCTCCGCTGAAGACCTGCGGGGCGGCATACGTACCGGTCAGACTTGCGATTTCCTCCACTTCCGGCGGCATTTTGTAATGCTCCATCGCAATCTCGCTGGCCACCAACACTGCTCCGGGGGCAGTCACACCGAAATAATGCTCTGTCGCAGGCTCGTTGCCTGCACGAATCTGCGAGACATGGGCTCGCACCAGACATCCATCCAGATGCGGCTCGTGCCGGGAGAGGTCGACGTCGTACACTTTTTCGCTGCTGAGGTACCTGATGCACGGCCCCAGCTGGAGGAGTGCGCCAAGCGCTGTGATAAAGGCGACAAAGGCCAGAAAAGCTGTCAATAAGGCACGTAAAAAACGAAGGAGAGGCATACCAATGAGATTAGACTCTATACAAAGCCCGCCTGTTCAAAAAAAATATGATTATCAGAATATCGAACTTTTACAGTAAAAAGGCGTGACTTTTCGGGAGATTGTGCTATAATGCCCGCGAGATTATGAAGTACCACGGACTTTACACAGCTATTGTCACCCCTTTCAAAGATAACAAAGTCGACACCGAAGCGCTGAAAGCTCTGGTGGAAGCGCAGATTGCCGGCGGCGTAGACGGCATTGTGCCCGTTGGCACAACCGGCGAGAGCCCCACGCTTACCAACGAGGAACACGTCGAGGTTATCCGCCTTGCTGTTGAGTATGCAGCCGGTCGCTGCCAGGTTATCGCCGGTACGGGCTCCAACTGCACGGAGGAAGCTATCGAGATGACTAAAATTGCTGAGAAGCTGGGCGCAGATGGTACCCTGCAGGTGTGCCCCTACTACAACAAGCCCAGCCAGGAGGGTCTGTACCGCCACTTCAAAGCGATTGCCGATGCTACCTCCCTGCCCATCCTTCTTTACAGCATCCCCGGCCGCAGTGTAATCGAGATTTCTGTTGATACCGTAGCTCGTCTGGCCAAGGATTGCCCGAATATCGTCGCCATCAAGGAAGCCGGCGGCAGCGTAGAGCGCGTGAACCAGCTGGTGCAGGCTCTGCCCGAGGATTTTGCCGTGCTCAGCGGCGATGACGGTCTGACTGTTCCTTTCATTTCCTGCGGCGCTGTGGGCCTTGTGTCGGTGACCTCCAATGTGGCTCCCGCTCAGATGAAGGAACTGGTGGATACCGCCCTTTCCGGTGATGGTAAGAAGGCTCTCGAGCTTCAGAAGAAATATTACCCGCTCATGAAGGGCCTGATGAGCCTGGATGTGAATCCCGTGCCGATTAAGGCCGCTATGGCCCTGCGTGGCGATATGAGCTGGGAGATTCGCCTGCCCCTCGCCCCGCTGGCTGAGGAGAAGCACGAGAAGCTTGCCACCCTGCTCAAGAACTTCAACCTGCTGTAAGAAAGATGAAGATACTTGTTACCGGCATTTCCGGCCGTATGGGCCAGTCCGTCAAGCTGGCTGTGGAGCAGAACCCCGCCACTGAGATGGGCGCCACGCACGATGTGGGCCAGGATATTGCAGCTGCCATGCAGCAGGCAGACCTTGCCATCGACTTCTCTTTCCACGGTTTCACACCCGAACTGTTGGCTACAGCCGTGGCTCAGGGCAAGCCCCTTGTTATCGGTACCACCGGCCACACTGCCGAGGAGAAAGCCGCTATCACCGAGGCGTCCAAGCAGATTCCCATCGTCTTTGCCTCCAATTACTCCGTGGGCGTGAACACTCTCTTCTGGCTCACCCGCAAGGCTACAGCCATCCTGAAGGACTACGATATCGAGATTATCGAGATGCACCACCACCACAAGCTGGATGCTCCCAGCGGCACAGCCCGCACACTGGCTGAAGTGGTGTGCGATGTCACCGGTCTCGACTACGAGAAGGACGTGATGCACGGTCGCAATGGTCTGGTGGGTGCTCGTCCCCAGGCTCAGATTGGTATGCACTCCATGCGCGGTGGCGATGTTGTGGGCGACCACTCTGTCATGTACGCCACGGATGGCGAGCGTGTGGAGCTCACACACAAGGCATCCAGCCGCATGACCTTTGCCGGTGGCGCTGTTCGTGCAGCCCTCTGGCTGGCCGACAAACCCGCAGGCCTGTACACCATGCAGGATGTGCTGGGCTTTACGGACTGAGCCATGAGCTGCGCCGAAACAGCTGCTCAGCGCGTTATCTTCTCCCTCGGTTCCAATGTGGGAGATAGGCTTGCTATCCTTGAATCTGCCTGCGATTATCTGGCAGAAATCTTTGGCGGCCTGCGCCTGTCACAAGTTTACGAAACTGAGCCTGTAGGTTGTCCTGCAGGTTCGCCCTCCTACCTCAATGCCTGCGTGGAGGTGAGCACCGACATGCCTGCAGAGGAGGTGTTGCAACACTGCATGCGTATCGAGCAGGAGCTGGGGCGCACGCGCAATGGCGTGTACGGCGCACCGCGTACCTGCGATATCGACGTGATTCTTTACGGCGAGTTGCAGCAAAACACCCCTGCTCTGACGCTGCCGCATCCCCGTGCGCACGAACGGGAGTTTGTGCTGCGCCCCCTTTGCGATATTGACCCGCAGCTGGTGCTGCCCGGGCAGACTCTCTGCGTCAGCGATATGCTGGCTGCCCTTCCCGCCGGACCGGCGGTTCACGCTTTTGACCTGTAATGTGAAACCATGAACAGCAAGATTGATGCCATTCTTGCCCGCAAAGGCAAGACCCCTGTTGCCGAATTGACAGCTTATGATTATCCCACGGCCCGTATGGTTGATGAAGCGGGGGTGGATATGATACTCGTAGGCGATTCTCTGGGTATGGTGATGCTCGGGTTCCCGGATACGACACACGTCACACTGGCTCACATGCTGCACCATGTGGAAGCCGTGGCTCGTGCTGCAAAGAAGGCCGTTGTCATTGCCGACATGCCCATCAATACTTATAACACGCCCGAACAGGCATTGGAGACCGCACGCGCCCTCATGGCCGTGGGTGCAGATGCCGTGAAGCTGGAAGGCGGCGTGGCCGTTGAGGCGCAGATTCGCGCTATCACTCAGGCCGGCATACCTGTTCAGGGACACATTGGACTCCTGCCCCAGAAGGTCAAGGAAGAAGGTGGCTACCGCATGCACGGCAAGACGGATGAGGAGGCCGCCGCCATCATGCGCGACATGGAGGCTGTTGTGCGTGCCGGCGCATTCTCTGTGGTGATAGAGTGCACCCGTCACAGCGTGGCCAAAGCCATTACCGAGGCATGTCCCATCGTCACCATCGGCATCGGCGCCGGTCGCGGCACTTGCGATGGAGAAGTCGCCGTATATCACGACCTGGTGGGTGGCTATCCCTGGTTTACCCCCTCTTTTGCCCGCCCCAAGGCTCGTATTGCCGATGATATAACCCGTGCGGTGAAGGAATATATCGCAGAGGTTCAACAATCACAGATAGATTGAACACGCTCCCCTGCTTCGGTGTCTATGAGAATGGAGATGAAAAAGCTCATTGCCATCATAGCCACCGCGGGAATCTTCTTTACCGCCGCTCAGCTGCTGCTCGTGGAGAACCCGTGGGGTACTCCAGCTCTCGCGGCACTGTGGGGTGCTGCGGGTACAGCTGCCCTGCTGTATTGGCCGCGTAAAGGCTGCATGCAACTTCTCTCCCTTTGCTGGCTTTGCGTTGTGCTCTATGGGATAGCCGCACTGGAGCTTACCGGTTGTGCTGAAGTGCGTGAGGAGGATGCTTACATGCCCGGCCCCGTGTCGCTTCTGGTATTCCTTTCGATACCGTTCTTCCTGGTTCTGCTGCCGGTAGCAGTCTATTTCCTGCGCTCGATTTATCGCGACCACATGCGAACTGTGCTCGAGGAAGCGGTCCTGGCCGCCACTGATCCTCTGGCCGGGCCGGAGGACGGGGCTATGGAGAAAGCGCTCCAACTGCTGAAGCAGGGCACCCCTGCTGATTACATCGCGGATGCGCTTGTGTCGCGCGATGAGCTGGTTTTTCAGGCCGTGGATACGCCGAATCCGCAGGCTGTTGCCAATGCTCTGGAATTGCTTCCGCTTCTGGCTAAAGCCGGAGCCGGTATCAGCCGGGATTCACTGGACTCAGCTAAATACAACTGTCCGCCCGCCATACAGGCAGAACTTCAGAAATTACCACTCACCCCATGAAACGATACTTATTCCCCTCGCGACTGTGGCAGCGCCTGTTTATCTGGCTGCCAACTGTTTTGCTCTGTTATGCCTTGCTTGTTGCGCTGATTTGCCTGGTGGCAGATGCCATGCAAGCCTCGACCGAACCAGGGGCGATGTTTCTTCTGCCGATGGGCTTTTTCATCATAATCATAGCTCTGGTTTTCTTGCCTGTACTTGTGTTTTTGACAGAATTGGCGGCTTTTCTGTGGCGAGGTCGCACGCCCATGAATGGCACGGACTATGCTATCAGCATGGCGTTGCTCCCCATCGTCAACGGGGCATTTATTTTTGCTTCTGCTTCCTTGATGACTCGTTCTCCTGCTTGGCCTCTGGCTCATTGGATTGCTGCAGGGGCTGTAGCCCTGTTCACTGAGTTGTGTTTCCTGATTCCGCTGGCAGCCAAAATACGGGATGCGTGGAAGCGTCTTTCGATTCTTTTTTTGCTCAGCTGGATGTGGGGATCGACGCTTGTCCTGGGGATTGGGGGCATCCTCGAAAGCTATGAGCCTATGCCTCCTTCCCTGGAGGGCTATTTCCCTACGTCTCTTTGTTTTCTGCTGCTGTTTTCTGTCGGCGGATTGGTTCCCTCCATCCTACCTCTTGTTGTTGGTGAAATGTTTTGCACCGGTGCGTCAGCCGGAAATCGGTGCATAAAAAACAGCCGCAGTGCCTCAAACTGACACTGCGGCTCTGTAGGTAAAAAGGGCTGCTGTTTATTTACCAAGCAGTTCGGCAAGCACCTCCAGGCAACGGGCGTTCTCGCGCTCCGTGCCGACGGTGATACGTACATAATCCGGCAAGCCGTAGCCATCCATGTGGCGCAGGATAACACCCTTGGCCAGGGCATCGTTGAACACCTTGCGCCCCTGCCCGGTCTTTACAAGGATAAAGTTCGCCTGGCTGGGAATATAGTCGATACCCCACGCCTCGAAAGCGGTGTAGTACTGCTGCTTGCCACGATTAACCATCTCCACGGAGGCGGCGAGATGCTCGGCATCATCCAGTGCTGCTGCGGCGGCTACCTGAGACATGAGGTTCATGTTGAAGGGCGTACGAGCCTTGTTCAGCAGGTCGGCGATTTCGGGAATCGTCACGCCATAGCCTGCGCGCAGACCGGCCAGACCATAGGCCTTCGAGAATGTGCGCAGGAGGATGACATTTTTACCCTGCTTCACATATTTGAGGGTGTCGGGCTTTTCGTCTGCAAAATCGATATACGCCTCATCGAAGGCCACAATGACGTGCTCCGGCACGGCGTCCATGAAAGCATCCATCTCGGCCTGGGTAACAACGGTACCCAGCGGATTGGCAGGGTTGGTGATGAATACGAGGCGCGTCTGCGGTGTGATGGCTGCCAGAATAGCCTGCAAATCGGAGCTGAAATCCGGCTTGATGGGAGCTTCCACATACTTGGCTCCGAAAAGCTTGCACATGATGGGGTACATGGAGAAGCTGTGTTTTGCAGCAATCAGCTCAATCCCCTCGTGCAGACAGGCATGGCAGAGCAACTCAATCAACTCACTGCTGCCGCTGCCCACCACCGTCTGGTTGAACTCCACCCCGAAACGCTCGGCAATCTTGCTGCGAAGCACGAAGGAAGCGCCATCCGGGTAAATATGCACCCCGGCGGCCGCATGCTGAATGGCTGCAACAGCCTTGGGAGACGGCCCGAGGGAGTTCTCGTTGGAGGCAAGTTTCACGATATCGGCGGGGTCCATACCCAGCTCGCGAGCGGTTTCCTCGATGGGCTTGCCGGGCTGGTATGCTACCAGGTCCAGCACGTATTGATTGGCATACTGAGAGATATTGCTCATGACTTGCCGCATTATAATGCGGAAGATGGGCAAACTCAAGCCTTGATTTCGGCATGAATATCCGCTAGAATAGAACACGCATGAAGAAATGGCACAAGCGCACACTTGTTATCCTCTTCCTCGGGGCTCTCGGAACCGTGGCTATAGGGCTGCGTCCGGCCTGGCAGCAGGATGAGGTGAAGGTTATACACCCCTTCTCTACAGTCTGCGATTTGCCGCTTCACCTGCAGAACAGTAATTTCTCCTTTACGCATTCCATTTCTCTCCTTGCGCCCCAGCGCGGCAGCTGGTTCGATACGCAGAGCCGTGGTATAGAGGCGCCGATTCTGGGTGGTAACTGGGATATCCGAGTTGTGTGTAAAGACGGTAAACTGACCGTACTGGCTCCGCCTGCCGAACTGAGTGCAGCGGACGGGCATCTGCGTGTGGTGAGCTTCGCGGGTATCGGTGAAGCTCGCGAGGTCCGTACTCCGAACGGCAATATTCATACAGAATACCTGATGCATGTTTCCTGCTACGCCGAGTATACTCCGTCTTTCTGGCGTGAGCCGCAGCGCAGCTACTGGGTGCAGTTCATTACCATTGACGTGGAAGATGAAGCCGCAGATATGGGCACTCCCCTCTGGGCACCGCCGAACGCGGATTTCCTGCGCAGATTCCGCATGTCGACAAATGGGCCGGAGTCCGAGCTGCCGGCTCGCTATTGCAATGCTCCGCTCGAGAACGCCATGCTCCGCCTGACGCGGACACTTGCTGCCTGCACGGAGGAAACTCATGCAGCTTACACTCCCACCCTTATTTCCGGGGCTGAGCAGTTGTGCCGCTTCGCGACTGATTCCCCTTGGCCGGATTGCTGGGGGGCACACGCTCAAACAGCTCGTGACCTCTCCTACAGATTAGGCCCGACTCTCGTATACCTGCAGCAAAACGCCTGTTTCGGTAATGCTGACCTTGCAGACTTTATCAACAGCGAGAATTTCGCCCGCATATTCGGAAAGGATTTCTCGGATGCACGTAATCCGGAGATTGATGTGGATTTGCGAGCGATTGATATTGAGAGGATTAACGCGCAATAAAAAATAATTTTATTTTTTGTGTAGAATTTCTCTACCCGGATACGTTCTCCTTAATGTAAGGCCGGGGTGAGAGCCGGCCGAGAGAGAAGACAGAAAATTGTTTTCATATAGAGTAGGTGTAAGTACAAAAACGGTCGGGTTTTCCCCGACCGTTTCTGTTTCCCGCAAATAAGTAAGATTGTTACCGATAAAGCTGGCGGTATTCGCGGGCGTTCTTATTTCGCTTGCTTTTGAACCAGATAACGAATTGACTTTTATCTGCCAGCAAATCGGCAATGCTCGCGTAGGTTTTGACTTCGAAGCCATAACAATCGGCCAGAACGATAGGGGCAGTCCCCTTCATATCCATAAACAGGGGGTCCAGATCTTTCTCGTATATGCAAATGGACTCTGATACACCCATCTGGCTCGCGAACTTTTTAATGTTCTTTATCTTAATGTCATCCTCAAAGACCAGCACGAACAATCTGTGCGAGTCAAGTTCTTCAAGGGTTTCAATGGGCTTGTTCCCCGCAGCCTTCTTCTTTTTACGTGATGCTTTCTTGCTTCCCCTGTCTTTCTTATTGGGAAGATATTTGTTCATCATTTGCTCATCGACAAAGATGAACGCCATGCCACCGGTATTGCTGTAGAAGTCTCCGCTGATTCGGTTGCCTTTCGCGAGAGAAAGATTGAATCTTGTCTCATATTTTCGAAACAATGCCAGCAGCTCCTCAATCTTCTTAATGTCTTTTTTGGTGCTGCGAACTCTTAACTTACCTTCCACATATTCATAGTTGGCGCCATCCGGCAGCTCCAGACCATGCAGTTTGCGAGTGAGCTGAATCAAATCCGTGTCCTTTGCCGACAAAAACGATGATTCATCCGGAGTGGGCTTGGGCAAACCTTCGTATGCCATGGTATCTTTTTCTGCATCATATTTAAAGAATGCAGCCGGTACGCTTTCCCAGACTTTCGAAACATTGGGACGTTCTACAGGGTCTCCGTATGCAGCTGCAGCGCAGGTGATACAAAGCACGGAAAGAATGTTCTTCAGTATCTTATTCATAATGTTGTAAGAGTGATGCGTTCCAGGTCATCCGGCACCAATACGGTACCGGTGAAATGTTCAGCCGCTTCGCGCGCATAGCGCTCGCGACGCGTGGAAAGGGATTTGTCTTCCGTATGGTAAAGAAGGAGATTTTTAACCTTCAGGCCTTGTGCTAATCGGCCGGCATCCAGAGCAGTGCTGTGGTGCTTTTCATAAGGTTTGAAGCGCTCACGCTCAGCATAGAGGCAGAATGCTTCGCTCAGCAGCCAGTCGGCTCCGTTTGCATATTGCTCTGCTCGTTCATTGTAAGGTTCATCCCCCAGGCAGACCAGGCGCTGTGCATCCGGCAGGTTCAGCTGGAACCCGTATTGTTTTGCCTTGGTGGAACCTATGTCGAAGACGCGTCCTTCCATCCTGGCAACGCAGAAAGCGTCGCCGTCTTCACAGGGATGCATCAGGATATCGCGATGCAGATGGGCACACACCTTGCTGGGAAGCGTTGCTCTGCAGATGGCTTCCAGCGTTTCGAGGCCTTCTTTGTGTCCGTACACGTGCAGTTCTCCGCTGTATTTGCCGGAATTCATGGCCTGGGCTATCATGCGCAGCACCCACACGAGCCCGAAGATGTGGTCTGTATGTGTGTGGGTCAGAAAAACATCGTGAATGTCAGCCAGTGCAATACCGGCTTGCTCCAGGCGCTGCAGAATGGTGTTACCGCCTCCGCCATCTACCAGAAAGCTTCGCTCGCCGTTCCGAATCACGAAACAGGTGTTGTAACATTGTGTCACCGCGGCATTTCCTGTGCCCAGCATAACTAATTCACACATGCTGTCAATCTACCAGATTTCCGATTCCCTCGCAAGGCAGAAATACTGTCATGCCACGCCGATTTTTCTTTTTTGACACAGCGTTTTCTTGACTTGACGCGAAGATTAGCTAAAATGAAAAACGTCAATAGACCTCAGATACATCGTTATGAAGTTCCATACCATTATCTCCACCATCGCTGTGACGCTCTGCGCCATGGTCGCTACTGCACAGGCCGAGCTCAAGGTTGCAACCGTGAACGTAACAGAACTCTACACGCTCTTCCACAAGCGCTTCGATACAGAGGTGCGCCTCAAGGATGAGGAGGCCAAGATTAAGGCTGAAATTAAGGTGCGCGAGGACAAGCTGCGCGCTCTCCAGGAGGAAGACCAGAAGATTCAGAAGAAGTATGACCCCTCCCTTTCTTCTGCTCAGGTGAAGAAGCTGACGGAGCAGCACAACATCAAGATGAACGAGATTCAGGCCGCTCAGCAGGAGCTTCAGACCTACGTTCAGCGCCGCTCCCTGGCCTTCAAGGAACTCTTCCGCCGCGATATGGCTATTCTTTTCAATGAGGTGCAACAGACTATCTCTGACATCGCTTCCCAGGGTGGCTATGATATCGTGCTGGACTCCAGCGCACAGAACGCCTCCACTGGCATCAAGATTTTCCCCTACGTGAAGAGCAGCTTCGATATCACCCCCGAGGTGCTTAAGACCCTCAATGCCGGCGCTCCCGAAGGCTTCGACCCCAAGGCCGAGCTTAAGCGTCTGTATGGCTCTTCCGCCATACCTAACGTTCAGAACTAAACTATAAAATCCCCCGAGCACGACTATGAATCTCTCCCTCCCCGAAGTTGTCGCGCTCACCGGCGGTAAAATTCTCAACACGACTCCGGAGATTTGCGTCTCCGGGGTCGCTACGTTGGCAGAAGCTTGCACCGGTGATGTTTCCTTCCTTGGCAACGAAAAATATTTTAAGGACTTCCTGGCGACAAAAGCGTCAGTCGTTCTGGTTCCCCCGAGTCTGCCGGAGTACCCGGAAGGCCCCGTATTCATTGAAGTGGAAAATCCGTCCCTTGCATTCAACGCAGTAGTGGGTCACTTCATGAAAGCGGCTTCGGATTTCACTCCCGGCATCTCCCCCTCCGCTTATGTGGATCCCGCTGCCAAGCTGAACCCGGACAAGGTGCGCGTAGGCCCCTGCGCTGTGATTGAAGCCGGTGCAGAAATCGGCGACGGTTGCGACATCGGCCCCGGCTGTGCCATCGGCAAATCTGCCGTACTGGGCGAAGTCTGCAAGCTCTATGCAAACGCCGTTGTGCGTGAGCGCTGCATCTTGGGCAAGGGGGTTGTCCTGCAGCCCGGTGCTGTCATCGGTTCGGATGGTTTCGGCTTCCTGCTTAACAACGAGACCGGCCGTTATGAGACTGTGGACCAGGTGGGTATCGTGGTGGTAGGCGACTATGTGGATGTAGGTGCCAATACAACCATCGACCGCGCCCGCTTCGGCCGCACCATCATCGGCGAGGGTACGAAGATTGATAACCTTGTCCAGATTGGCCACAACGTTGTAGTCGGCAAGCACACCATCATCGTTTCCCAGACCGGTATTGCCGGTAGCTCCACCATCGGCGACTATTGCACCGTGGCCGCTCAGTGCGGTATTGCAGGGCACCTGAAGGTGGGCGATAAAGCCACACTGGCAGCTCGTACCGGTGTGATGTCCGACCTGGAGGGTGGCAAGGTATACTGGGGTGCACCTGCGGCTCCCTTCAAGGAAGCCAGTCTGCAGTTTGCCGCCATGCGTAAGCTGCCCAAAGCCATGAAGGAGCTCGCTGCGCTCAAGAAGCAGGCCGAGGAAATCAAGGCTCTTATCGACCAGGCAATGGCCGAACAGGCAGGCAGCTGATTCCCGCTCCGCTCACTATTTTGCAAGCCTCGCCGCCTTCAAAAGGTTGCGAGGCTTGCTTTTTATTCGGATAATTTGGCAAAAACGCCGGTGGCCGCCTTCACGCTGATACCCTGGTTTGCCGCATAGGCCTTTCCTGCGGCGGTGCGGATGGCGTTTAAATCTTCCGGGGTTCTGAGCCATGCATCCAGTGCTGCTGTCACCAGTGTTCCTGCCGGGTACATATTCTGCTGCGTCAGCAGCACGGGGCGAGATTTCAGCGTGGCCAGTCGCGGACCGAACCAGCTGTGGCTGTGGCAGCAAAGGACAATGCTGTCCGCCCCCTGCACTGATGCCGCTGGCGGTTCGGGATACTCAAAGTCCATGAGTCCATTGTGCCCCAGAAAAACAACAAGTTCATAGCTCCCACTGTGCAAGGCCTTTTCAAAATCTCGGATGCAGGCAGACATTGCATCTCCTCTGTAGGCAAATGCCGTGATGGTGGCGCGTTTATCTGCTCGCGTGCAGACGACAGCCTGCAGCACCTCTTTCGGTTGCTTGCGATAACTATCTACCCACTGTGGGCGCAGCCAATCGCGCGAGGCTCGCATGACTTTAGGCAGAGCGTCTGAGCAGCCCCAATACAGATTACGAGCCGGATTCAGGCCATCTCCTATGGCTTCCGGCACAGGGGCTATTCCCTGGTGTTCGTTGTCGCATAATGCAACAAAGACTGCAACCTGTTTTCCCGGGCCTGCCGGCAGCGGCTCACTAGTGTCAGCAACGCAGGCGCAGACACAGAGCAGAAGAAAAAGCGACAGTTTACTGAGCACCCTGAGCATGGCGCACCATCTCCTGCAATGGTTCAATCTCGTATTTGTCTGCCCAGGCTTTGAGTTCTTTGCCGCCGTAAGACGAAAGGCCATCCGCTGTGAGTTTGCGAGCCAGAACTCCCGCCGGTATCAACATGCAGAGGAAATCCGTATCTTCTGTATAGCCGCATTTCACCTTACCCTCGCGCGTCATGATAACACCATCGCAGGGGCTCATGGAATTAAGCTCCACGATAGCTGCCGTAAGCTCTTCTCTGTCTATTTCGGGGCCGTTTGTATCGCTCATGCCTGCATTATACACCCGTAAGGCACGTGAGACAAGTCGCAATTTGCCAAACATCCGACTTGACCCGCCCTCGTTCATGGTGTAGGCTAAGGGCATGAGAAGACTAACCGTTCTGGCGACAGCTGCTATGTTGGCATTGATGCCTGCTTGCCAGCTGCAACAGCCCCAGGATTCAAAGCCCGGGGATTCCGCTGCAGAGGAAACAAAAGTTCTGCCTCCCCTGCACCTCGGTGCTGTGCATCAGGTGTATCCTCAGCAGGGATTTGCTCTTCTGCGCATGATCGGGCCTATCCCGCCGGGCGGCAGCGTGCTCATAACCCACCCCTTGGATGGCTCGAACTCCCGCATGGGGAATCTCATTGTCTCTTCGGAGTACAACAGCCGTGGTAACATTATCGCTGCAGATATTCGCTCCGGTGAGGTTGTAAAAGGAGACCGCGTTTTCCTTTATCGAAATATTCTGAGCCAGGTCGAGGAAGAGGAATCTGACACGGAAACTACACCCACTGCGCGTCCCATTCTGGACACTGTATCAGATGAGGCAGTGGAAGCAGCCCTGCGCGCAGAAGCAGGAGAGGTGCCGGAACAGGAAACTGCGCCTGAGCCGGAGCAGCCCATCGAGGAATCGGTAAACCCCGCGCCCTCCGCCACGCCCTCTGTTGAGATTCCCTCTTATCTGGATGAAATTCCGGACGAAATACACGGCTGGCACTAAGATTTAACGTTTATACTTTTATGAGACTTCAATACTATGTAGACGAAGAGGGCGAGAGCGTTATCGGCCTCTGGATACCCAAGCGTCGTTGCTGGATAGATGTCACTGCTCAGGATGAGCAAATCTGGACAGCTCTTTGCCCCGGTGGTAAAAAGCTGCGCAAAGAGATAGAAACCTGGATTTCCAAAGGCGCACCTGATGGTGTGGAGGTGGATATGGACGGGCTCGTCAGCTCCAGTGCCCTTCATGTACAGCCCTGCACCATAGCTTGTCTGGGCAAGTGCTATGCTGCCCATGCCAAAGAGTTCAGCGGAGATGAGCCTACAGAACCTTCCATCTTCCTGAAAGCGACTTCAGCTATCAGCTCCGATCTTTCCTATGTGCTCAATCCGCCCGGCGCCAAGAAGCTGGACTACGAGGTGGAGCTGGCTGTCGTGCTGGGCGATACGCTTCACAATGCCACCGCGGCGGAGGCGAAAAAAGCCATCATCGGCTATACGCTCATGTGCGATTATTCCGAGCGCGAGTGGCAACTGGAGCACGGTGGCCAGTGGACCAAGGGCAAGAGCTACGATTCCTTTGCACCCTTCGGCCCGGTTTTCGTGTCGAAGGATGAAATCCCGAATCCGGATGCCCTGCAGCTTCAGTTGAAAGTAAATGGCGAGCTGCGTCAGGATGCCAGTACTGCCGAGCTTATCATGCCTGTAGCGGAACTGGTGGCTTATGTTTCGCGATTCTTGACACTGAATGCCGGAGATATTGTATCCACAGGCACCCCCGGCGGCGTGGGTATGGGGATGAATCCCCCGCAATATCTGAAGCCGGGCGATGTGGTGGAGTTCGGTTGCGAGTCTATAGGCTGGCTGCGTCAGGTGGTGGAACAGGAGTAACAAAAACAGAATTCCCACCCACCTTGCTACATTTGTCTTGATTGTAGAGACCAAACAGGTATAATACGGTGCAAGAGTTATGATTGAAAAGTTACGCAAAAGGCTTCTGGATCGGGACAATCCCGTACGCATTCATTTGATTGGTGTAGCCGGTGCCGGCATGAGTGGTCTGGCTCGCATGCTGCTGGAAATGGGGCACCGAGTCAGCGGTTGCGACCGAGTAACGAGCGATGAAACGGAGCGACTGCAGCAGGCAGGGCTGGTGTTCTCCTGTCCGCACAGCGCGGCTTCCGTGAGCGATGCTGAGGTTGTTATCTACTCCAGTGCCATACGCGAAGAAAACGTGGCTCTGGCAGCAGCCCGCAAGAATGGCTGCCTCTGTCTGCGCCGCGCAGAATGCCTGGCTGCCATTCTTAACAACAAGAAGGGCGTTGTAGTTGCCGGTACACACGGCAAGACAACCACTTCCGCTATGAGCGCTCACCTTCTGCGCGAGGGCCGCATGCGCCCCTGCCACTATGTCGGCGCAGAAATTCCCGTACTGGGTGCCAATGCGCACTGGACTCAGGACAGCGAGTATCTGGTGGCTGAGGGTGACGAGAGCGATGGCACTCTGGTGAACTACATCCCCGAGCACAGCATCATCCTCAACATTGAGGCGGAGCACTTGGACTTCTATCGTGACCTGGACCACATCAAGAGTGTCTTCCACCGTCTCTGCCGCCAGACCCGAGGCAAGCTCATCTACTGCAAGGCGGATGCCGGTGCTGCCGATGTTTGCTCCCAGTATCCCAATACCATTTCCTACGGCTGGCAGGATGCTGACTACACTGCGTCGGATGTTACCGTGAAGCGAGGTCGCACACTCTACACCATCAACTACAAAGGTACCGCACTGGGTCGCGTTGAACTCGGTATCCCCGGGCGCCACAATGTGCTTAACTCCCTGGCTGCTACAGCCCTGGCTCTGGAGCTGGGTTGCGATTTTGCCAGCATCACGCGCGGCCTCGTAAGCTTCGCCGGTGCCCGCCGTCGTTTCGAGACAAAGTATCTTTCCCGCGACTACCGCATTGTGGATGACTACGGTCACCATCCCACGGAGATTGCTGCCACTCTGCAGACGGCTCAGAGCCTCAAGCCGGACCGTCTTATCGTGCTCTTCCAGCCGCACCGCTACACGCGAACCCAGCTGCTGCGCGATGATTTCGGGCGTGTTCTGCAAAACGTAGACAAGCTGTATGTGGCCGATGTGTATCCGGCCAGCGAGCCTCCGATTCCCGGCATCAGCGGCCAGACTATCGTGGATGCTGTGTTGGAAAATGGTCCGGTGGATGCCGAGTTCCTGCCTGACCTTGCGAAGGCCCATCATGTTGTCGGTAACATCCTGCGCCCGGGAGATCTCTTCATTACCCTTGGCGCCGGCAATGTGCACGAAGCAGGTAAAAAGATTGCCGCAGACCTGCGTGTGCTGGCAGAAATGCAGCAGGAGTGCGGTTCGGACTTCACATGCCGCCTCTACGAGCCCATGAGCCGCCACACTACCTGTGGCGTGGGTGGTGAAGCTCAGTACTGGATTGAGCCGGACAGCTTCGAGTGCATGCAGAATGTGGTGAACTTCTTCAAGGACCGCAACATCCCCGTGCATACAGTCGGTCGTGGTTCCAACCTTATTGTCCGCGAAGGCGGCATTCGTGGTGCGGTGATTCACCCCGCAGCGGGTGAGTTTGCCAAGCTTGAGCTGCGAGGCAACAAGATTATCGCCGGTGCCGGCGTCAAACTCAAAAAGCTGGCTGCCTTCGCCGCCCAGAACGGCATCAGCGGCTTTGAGTGGATGGATGGTATCCCCGGTTACGTGGGCGGCAGCCTGCGTCAGAACGCCGGGGCTATGGGTGGTGAAATGTGGGATGTGTTCCACTCTGCCCTTGCCTTGAATGACGATGGCGATATCGTGACGTTTGAGAAGGAGACTATGCGTCCTGCGCAGTATCGACTCATACCTGATTTCGAGCACAATATCGTCATGCAGGCAACCTTCTGCGGTACCCCCGGCAACCCCGCCGAAATCGAAAACTATACCGAGGAATGCCGCACCAAGCGCAAGGCAAGCCAGCCGGTGGAACCCAGTGCAGGCTGCACCTTTGTGAATCCCCCGGAGATACCCGCCGGTAAACTTATCGATGAGCTGGGACTCAAGGGTTACACCATCGGCGGAGCCCAGGTTTCCACCAAGCATGCAAACTTCATCGTTAACATCGGTAAGGCGAAAGCCACTGATGTGACAGAGCTTATCGACTACATTCGCAACAAAGCCAAAGAAGAACGTGGTATCACCCTGCGTACCGAGGTACAGGTAGTAGGCGACCGCGAGGCAGAATTCTGATATTTGAGCAATATGAAAACACTTACCAAAGATACGGCCATAGCCCTGCTGATGGGTGGCCCCGGTTCTGAGCGCGAAGTTTCACTTGTATCCGGCAAAGCTGTGCTGGAGGCTCTGCGAGCAGAAGGCTTCACTCGCGTCACTCCGGTTGTTGTGGAAAGCGAGCGCCCCGCTATTCCGGAAGGCACCGAGCTGTGCTACAACATGATTCATGGCACCTACGGTGAGGATGGCGGTCTCCAGTCCTACCTGGAGGAGCTCGGAATCCCCTACACGGGTGCCGGTTCAGAGACAAGCCGCAATTGTTTCGACAAGATTCTCACCAAAAAGGCCTTCTTTGCAGCCGGGGTTCCGACACCGAAAGATGAAATCATCGGCAGTGGTCAGATGCCAACTATCGGTATTCCCTGTGTTATTAAGCCCCCGTGTGAAGGCTCATCCGTGGGTGTCAGTATCGTTAAAACGGAGGAGGAACTGCCTGCCGCTGTAGCAGAAGCCGCCAAGTACGGCACAGACCTGCTGGTGGAGGAGTATATCGCCGGCAAGGAGCTTACAGTTGCCATTTTCAATGGTACGGCCCTGCCCGTCATCCACATTGCCCCCAAGGAGGGCTTCTACGACTTTGCCAATAAATATCCCTCCCTTTCCGGCGCCGCCGGGTCGGACTACATCTGCCCCGCTGACATCTCCGAGGAGGAGACCAAAGCTGTGCAGGAGGCTGCCCTCGCTGCATACAAGGCTCTCAATGTCGAAGTATATGGCCGAGTGGACGTGCTGCTGACGGAGGATGGCAAGCCCTATGTGCTGGAGATTAACACGATTCCCGGTATGACGAGCGCTTCCCTCTTCCCCAAGGCCGCTGCGGCTGTTGGTATCAGCTTCGGTGAACTTTGCTCTCGCATCGCTGAAATATCCCTCAATCAGCCCCGAGGCTGAGATATAACGCCGCATGTCGAAGACGAATAAATTCCGCACTGCTGAAACAAAAGAAAACGTGCACTTGCTGGAGAAGGCGCTCTCCCTGAAAGATCGCCTCTTCAGCGTGCTTGCGTTGAAGCGTGGCGCTCGTAGATTGCGCCGCTGGTTTATAGCGCTGCTGGTTATTCTGCCTGTCGGCTGGGGTGTTATTTATTCTATCAATTACGCCGTGGAAAAGGCGTACAGCCTGAGTATCGACAATATCCACTACGTTTCTCGCCATGGCCTGATTTCCCGTTCTCAGGCCATGGAGATACTCGGCATCCGGGAGGCCGTCAACATGGCAACTCTGGATGTGAAGGGGATGGAAAGCAAACTGCTCGCCAACCACAGCATAGCGGCGGCCTCCATTCGTGCAGAAATGCCTGAGACGCTGCATATCGAGATAGACGAGCGCATTCCCGTTGTCTACGTGGAGATGGAAAGCGGCGCAGAAACCGGAGATAAAAAGCGCTTCTTCATGGACCCCAAGGGCGTGCTTTTCCCTGTGGTGGAAGCTTTCCACCGTAACTTCATGAATGCCCCGACCTGGTACCTGCAGCCGGAAGATATACCGGAGCTCAAGGCCGGTGCTGTCATCAATGAAGAAACCTGCAGACCGATTAAGGAACTTATCGCAGCCTCCAATGCCTATAACCTGCTGGAGATTCCTGCACTGACGGAAATATCCCGCGCCAAGGACTGGAAGATGGTTGTAACGCTGGAAAACGGCACGGAAGTGCTCATGCAGGTATACGAAATCAAGGATCAGCTTTCCCGTCTCGCGATGATTCTGGAACACGCTCGCGCAACCAAACGAGATGTGCGCAGTGTGAACGTCATTCCCCGCATCAACCCGGCAGTTATCTACGCAGACGAGCCGAATAAGCCGGCTGAGGACAATAATGAAGATTGAGCACCTTTGCTTCATTCTGAATTTGTGCCATACTGCCCTTGATGCTTGAACTGCTGCCTGAAAAAGTGTAGAATCACTGCGAAATGCAGACCGCCGGAGAGGATAACAACGAAAGGATTCCCCAACAGAATAATTGGGGGGAGGGAGCACGCTTCCTGCTCATAGCAGCATGTGCCATTATTGTGCTGTTCGGCTTGAAAGAAGCCCGGGATTTGCTGATTCCCATCGTAATGGCTATTTTCCTGGCTGTCATCAGCTATACGGTCACGGATATCCTGCGTCGCTGGCTGCGTTTCCCTCATTGGTTGGCCGTGTTTTTCACTGTTGTGGCAGATGCCGGCATTATCTACGCTGCCGGTTCACTCATTAAGTTCCTCGCGGCGGACATGAAAGCTACGCTGGAGGGGGACTTCCTGGTAAAAATGGAAGACAAATATCAGAGCTTCATGCAGTTCCTCCACGATTGGGGATACGGAGCAGAAGCTCAGCAGTTTATCCATAATCCCAAGGAGTTTTTTGATGCCAAGATGATAATCTCTATTTCCCAGTCACTGGGTGGCCAGGTTATTGCCATGACCTCCATCACCACACTGGTGCTTATTCTCATGACCTTCCTGCTGGGGGAAGCTCCGCTCTTCATGCGCAACTTCCGCACACTGCCCAACAGCGGGCAAGGAAAGAATAAGGTGATTGACTCACTCAAGAGCATCCAGCGTTACCTCTTCATCAAAACAATTGCCAGCGCTTCTACCGGCCTTCTCGCCTGGTGGCTCTGCCATGCCATGAATGTACCGTTCGCCTTTCTGTGGGGAGTGATTGCGTTCCTGCTGAACTACATCCCGACAATCGGTTCTATCGTGGCGGCCATTCCTCCTATCGTACTGGCGCTGGTTCTGGGTAGTCTCGGAGATGGGCTTCTTGTGGCACTGGGGTACATCGGTATCAACTTTGCCATCGGCAACGGCATTGAGCCGCTCTTCCTGGGCAGACAGTTCGGTATCGCCACCTCTGTCGTTCTCCTTTCCGTGCTTCTGTGGGGCTGGGTCTGGGGCCCCTGCGGCATGCTTCTGGCCGTGCCCATCACCGTCATGCTTAAACTCGCGTTGGAAAACTCGCGAGACCTTTACTGGGTGGCCGTCATCATTGACGACAATGCCAAACCATCCAAAGAAGACATCAAAGATAACAAGTTTAATAAATAACACACATCATCTCATATTATGCATTCATTCGCATACGACAACGGTACACTGTGCTGCGAGGGCGTGAAGCTCTCGGACATCGCCGCCGCCGTCGGCACCCCTACATTTGTATACAGCCGCAAGACGATACTGGATGACCTTGCAGAGCTGAAGAACGCCCTCGCTCCACTGGATACCCATATTGCCTACGCCGTCAAAGCTTGCTCGAACAAGGCGATTCTCAACCTCATGGCGCAGCAGGGGCTCGGATTCGATATCGTGTCCGGAGGCGAGCTGTGGCGCGTCGTCAATGCCGGAGGTGATCCCACCCAGTGCACATACGCCGGTGTGGGCAAAACAGAAGTGGAGATTCGCTACGCGCTTTCCCTTAACATTTATTGCTTCAATTGCGAGAGCGAGAACGAACTGCGCGAAATCAACCGCATTGCCGGTGAAATGGGCGTTAAAGCCCCTGTAGCCGTTCGCGTGAACCCCAACGTGGAGGCTAATACACACAAGTATATCACCACCGGTACAAAGGAAAACAAGTTCGGTGTTGATTTCTCCCGCATTGAAGAACTGTACGCCATTATTGCCGCAGAGATGCCCAACCTCTATATTCGCGGTCTGCAGATGCACATCGGCTCTCAGCTCACGGAGATTGCGCCTTTCATCAAAGCTGTTACCAAGGTAGCTCCTCTTGCTGCCAAATTCAAGGAACTCTACAATATTGAGTTCTGGAGCATCGGTGGAGGTATCGGTATTGTGTACGATGGTTGCCTGGCCTCCGGTAAAAAGGAATGGTGGGATGCCCACCCCGAACAGATTACCCTTACCGGCTATGCAGAGGCTCTAATCCCCCTGCTGCAGCCGCTGGGCCTTAAGATTCTGCTGGAGCCCGGCCGCCGCCTTGTGGGCAATGCAGCATGCATGCTGACCACCTGCCTGTACGAGAAGAAAGGCGAGGCCAAGACCTTCAAGATGATAGATGCCGGCATGAACGACATCATCCGTCCCGCCCTTTACGAGGGCTACCACGAAATCTGGCCGGTAAAGGAGCACTGCGGTGACACAATCGTGGCCGATATTGTAGGCCCCATCTGCGAGAGTGGAGACTTCCAGGCTCAGAACCGCGAGATTGCGGATGTGAAGCCCGGCGAGATTCTGGCCGAAATGAGCGCCGGTGCCTACGGCTTCAGCATGGCCAGCACCTACAACTCCCGCCCGCTGGCCGCCGAGGTGCTGGTGGATGGCGACAAGTGGCACATCATCCGCCGCCGCCAGACTCTGGAGCAGATTGTGGAGGACGAGTGCCTTCCCGAGTAAATACCGCGCCATGATTACACTCACCAATCTGACAGCAGGTCCGGAAATCGGCGCCAACTGTTACCTGCTCGACATGGAGGGCTCCCGCATCGTGCTCGATTGCGGTATGCACCCCAAGCAGGATGGCAATGCAGCCAAGCCGAACTTCTCGCTCATCGGCGCGGCAGATCCGGATGCTATCTTTATCACCCACTCCCACCTGGATCACATCGGTACTCTGCCCGTGTTTCAGGATGAATACCCACGCGCCGAGGTTATCATGACCGTCGGTACGGCGGAAGTTGGCGATGCTATGCTGCACAACTCCGTGAACGTGATGACAGCAAAGCGCATGGGAGAGGGTATCATTGAATACCCCTTCTTCACCCACGGCGAGCTCCAGCGCCACGTGAATGCCTGGGTAACGCGCCCGTACAACGAGCCTTTCCGCACCGGCAACAACGGCACGGTTCTGGCCACGCTGCACGATGCCGGCCACATTCTGGGTTCCTGCGGCGTGATGCTGGAGGGACAGAGCGGCACCACTGTATTCTACACCGGCGATGTTCAGTTCGACAATCAGACGATTATCGGCGGTGCTGACTTCCCGCAAAGCGGCGTGGACGTACTCATCATGGAGTGCACGCACGGCCTCACCGACCGCGATGCTTCGTACACCCGCGAGAAGGAGATGCTGCGCTTTGCACGCGCTATTCGCGAGGTGCTGGAAGGTGGCGGTGCCGTGCTCATCCCGGTGTTCGCCCTCGGTAAGAGCCAGGAGCTGCTCTGCGAAATCGGGCGATTCAAGCGTGAGGGGCTCATACCGGATGTTCCCGTGTACTTCGGCGGCCTGAGCTCTAAGATTACTCAGGTCTATGACCGTCTGTGCGACAGTACCCCGCGTCTTAAGCCCGGCTACCGCATCAAGGAAGATGTGGAGACCCACGGCCTGCCCAAGCAGGACAAGGGGCCGTTGGTGGCCACCCCCGGTAATATCTACCTCGTTTCCAGCGGCATGATGAGCGAGCACACCGTTTCCTACAAGATGGCCGCGCAGGTGTTGCCTCATAAGAACGATGCTATCCTCTTCGTCGGTTACAGTGACCCGGAATCCCCCGCAGGACGTATCAAGGCTACGCAGCCCGGCGAGAATGTGAAACTCAACGGTAAGGGGCAGGCTTACCCCCTGCTTTGCCGCACAGAGTGCTTCGACTTCTCCGGCCACGCTACACGCGCTGCTCTGGTAGACTACGCCTGCCGTCTGCGCCCGCACACTGTCGTGCTTGTGCACGGCGATGAGGAAGCCATGGCCAGCATGCAGGCCACCCTTACCGAGGCCCTGCCCGACAGCCGAATCCTCTGCCCACGCCCGGGCAAAACAGTGCGTTTGGCCTGATATTTCTCCGCGCCATGATTTCCAAACTTTTCGATAAAAATCGCAAGCTGATAAAGCATGCAGAAAAGGGAAACACGGCAAAGGTGTTGAGTCTCCTGAAACGTGGGGCAGATATCAACGCGACGGATGAGGATGGGTGGACGGCACTGCACAGTGCCATCGCCATGAGCCATTGGGAGACGGCGGAGGCACTTATTGCCGCCGGTGCTGAGGTTAACACTCGCAGAAAAGAAATTCTGCTCAACACTACGCCCCTCATGGATGCTGCCGTGATGGGGAGCAGCAGCACCGTAAAAGCCCTGCTGGCTGCAGGGGCAGATGTGAACGCAGCCACAACACCGGGCACTACAGCACTCATTTATGCAGCATCGCATGGCAATGCAGATGTGGTGCGCCTGTTGCTCGATGCCGGGGCGGATGTGCATGCGCGTAATGATCGCAACAACGCGCTCAGTGCCGCACTCTGGTCTTCGCACACAGAAGCTGCTGAACTCCTGCGTGCTGCCGGTGCAACTCTCAACCTGTCCGAAGCTGCGCAGAGCGGCGATACAGAACGTGTGCAGCAGCTTATTCCCTCCGCTTCAGCAGAGGCTCTTGGCCTGGCTCTCGTTCGCGCGGCAGAAGGTAAGCATGCCGAAATCGTTGCCCATTTGCTGGCAGCCGGTGCAAATGTTAATACTCAGGACGATGATGGCAACACGGCTCTCCACGATGTCGCGCGCTGGGGTCATACGGATATCGTGGCGCAACTTCTTGCCGCAGGGGCAGATGCCAATATCCTCAATGATGAGCGAGAAACCGCTTTCTGGCTTGCCGTATGGGCAGGTAGAACAGAGTGCCTGCGTATGCTGCTGGCCAACCAACAGATTAAGAACATCAATCGCAAAGTAGACGGCACAACCATGCTGCACATGGCAGCAGCGGCGGGTCAGGCAGACATCGTGCGCATGCTTATTGATGCCGGTGCGGATATTCATCTCAAAAACACCTACTTCAAAGAAACGCCTCTTGGCAGTGCCCTGAGTCATAATCGTAAAGAAGTGGCAGAAATCCTCCGCGCTGCCGGAGCCGTGGAATAAAACCTGATGTCGACAAAAGACAAAGTAGATTCTTTGTTCTGTGCAGCAAAGCGAGGCGATGCGAAGGAAATTGCAAAGCTACGCCTGAAGTTTCTTCAGGTTACCTGGTATGACGATGACGATAATACACCCCTGCACCACGCCGTACAAGGCGGGCACAGGGCTGCGGTGTATGAACTTCTGAAGCGAGAGGGGGCATCGGCTATCAATGCCATTAATCTGGAAGCAGAAACGCCCTTCACTCTGGCTGTGCAACATGGCCACACAGAAATTGCCCGCCTGATGCTCAGCATCGGAGAGGTCGATGTAAACAAGCAGAATGCACTGGGACAAACAGCACTGCATCTGGCTGTAGAATACAAAGCAGGTGCGGATATGATACGCCTGCTGTTGGCAGCCTCCGCCGACATACACGCAAAAGATTTTCAAAAACGCACGCCTCTGTCTCTCGCTCGTGAGATGGGTGATACAGAGTCAGCAGAACTGATGCTGCGGGAAAATCCGGCGTTTCGCATGGCCGCTCGAGAGGGCAATGTGGAAAAAATGCGTTGTCTGCTGGCTGAAGGCGCAGATTTGAACGCTCGCGACCTGGCAGGTGACTGCGCACTTGCCGAAGCTCTCGACTTTGAGCAGTGGGAAGCCGTGGACATGTTGGTTGAGGCGGGGGCTCGCCTGACACTCTGTGAAATGATAGGCCGGGGAGATGTCAATGATGTGAAGACCCTGCTGGAGAACGGAGCCGACGTCAATCAGCAAACGCCCCATTTCAAAACAACACCGCTACTGCGAGCCATTGATGAGCAGGACGCCGAAATAGTAAAACTCTTGCTGTCTGCCGGGGCGGATGTTAATTTAGCCTCCCTGTCCGGCTCTCCGATTACAGCTGCTGCAT
Source organism: Akkermansia sp. (assembly GCA_045636905.1). Lineage (GTDB taxonomy): Bacteria > Verrucomicrobiota > Verrucomicrobiia > Verrucomicrobiales > Akkermansiaceae > Akkermansia. Next base: position 54,842 of record JAZTYL010000022.1, on the reverse strand, counting down.
GGCGAGCCAGCGGCAATATCGTTCAAATGCTCATCGATGCCGGAGCTGATGTCAATGCTTTCGATTACCATGGTTATACGGCATTAGGCGAGGCTATCAAATTCCGCGAGTCGCAACATGTTTCGCGGCTCATCCGCGCCGGAGCGGATGTAAACCTGGCCGAGTCAAATGGCACAACGCCCCTGCACCAAGCCATCATGCAGGATCAGGTCACTGTCGTGAGAGCTCTGCTTGCAGCAGGAGCTGACCCCGACGGACCCCGTCTGTACGGATTAACGCCGAGAGAATGGGCAAACGACAAGCCGAAAATCGCGGTTATCCTTCAGACGCAAGCTCCGCCTCCGCCTGTTCGATAGCGGTTGTCAGCTCCTCCCAGCGCGTATAGAGCGCCTCCGATTCGCGCTCCAGAGTCTGGTACTGCTGCGTGAGCTCCATGAGCTTCTGATTGTCGCTCATGTTCGCCGGATTCTCCAGCTCTGCGGAAATGCCGGCTTTGGACTCATCCTTTTCGGCAATTTCCATCTCCACCTGCTCCAACTCAGTTTGAAGGGGCTTCAGAATTCGGGCACGTCGCTCTCGTTCCTGAGCACGAGCACGGCGGGCATCTTTCTTGTTGACTATGCCGGCAGCCGCATCTGCAGCGGCCGGAGTAGATGCAGAAACCGCACCGGCGGATTCCCTCAGTCGGCGCTCCTCTGCCTCCACAGTCTCGATGTACTGCGTCACATTGCCATGGAACAGTCGGGGTGCCTGACCCACGCGGAACTCAAGTACCTTGTTGACAATCGGATCCAGGAAACGGCGGTTGTGAGAAACGATACAATACGAACCGGGGTATTCTGCCAGAGCTGCCTGCAACACATCCTGACTCTGGAAGTCGAGGTGGTTGGTCGGCTCGTCCATAATAAGGAAGTTCGCCGGCTTCAGCAGCATGCATACCAGCGCCACGCGAGAACGCTCACCACCGCTGAGCACGCCGACTTTCTTAAAAACATCATCCCCACGGAACAGGAAGCAACCGAGGATATTGCGCACAAGCGGGCGCGTCTCGCGGCTCGCTGCCGCTTCCACGCATTCCAATACTGTCTGCTCATTGTTGAGCACATCCGCGTGCGTCTGCGAGAAAAAGGCCACCTGCGTATGGTGCCCGAAATAGAACTTGCCGCTATCCGGTTCCTCGGTTCCGGAAATGAGGCGGGTAAAGGTGGATTTGCCGGAGCCGTTCACACCGACAATAGCAATACGGTCTCCCTTTTCCATGCGGAAGTCGTAGCCATCCAGCAGACGAATAGGTCCGTATGCCTTGCAGGCTTTTTCCAGATGCACCACCGTACTGCCACCGGGAGGGGGCGGCGGGAAGTGGAAGCTCATCACGGCGTCATCGTCTTCTACCTCGATAATTTCTATCTTCTCCAGCTGCTTAATACGGCTCTGCGCCTGGCTGGCCTTGGTCGCTTTGGCGCGGAAGCGGTCGATGAAGGCCTGAGTCTTGGCTATTTCTCGCTGCTGTGCCTTGGCCTGTCGCAGCAGGATTTCCTTGCGAGCTTTGCTTTCCTTCAGATAGAAGGAGAAATTGCCGGAGTATTCCTCGGCACGCCCATGATGGAATGCGATGGTACGGGTCACGAGGTTATCCAGCAGCGCGATATCGTGGCTGATGATGCAGATGGCTCCGCGATAATTGCGCAGGCTCTGCTCCAGCCAGCGCTGGCTCTTGATATCCAGGTGGTTTGTCGGCTCATCCAGCAGCAGGACTTCCGGCTCCTGCAGCAGAAGGCGAGCCAGAGCAATACGCATCTGCCAGCCACCGGAAAACTCACCACAGTCGCGCGAAAAATCGCTGTCCGCAAAGCCCAGTCCGCGTAGAATGGACTCTGTACGGGGGCGCAGCGAAGCAGCATCTCTATCCTGAAGAATCAGCTCCAGATGCCCGATTTCCTCCAGCGTATCACGATACTCAGCACTATCCGCAGGAAGCTTCTGCAGGTCTGCGGATAACTCATCCACCGCCTGCTGCAGCTCTACGATGTTGCCTACAGAGCCCAGAACCTCATCGAGCAGAGTTCTGCCGGAGATGTGGATGCCATCCTGCGGCAGATAGCCCACATGGGTATGTTTGGGCAGCAACACCTTGCCGTGGTCAGGCTCCTGCACACCCACAATGCACTTCATGAGGGTGGATTTACCGGCACCGTTCTGCCCGGCGAAAGCGATACGCTCCCCTCGTTCCACAACGAAGGAGAGCGAATCGAAAAGAACGCGGGGCCCGAACTCGATGTGCAGGTCCTGTACGGCAAAAACCATTACTTGCGCAGCTTGCTGTTCCAGCGGGTGATGTTGGCAGCCTGCTCCTCGAAGAGGTCTGCGCAGTCGTCGTGAATCTCGATGCCGAGAATCTTGTCGCCCTGGCGAACGGCATTCACAACCTTCTGATCTTCTGCAGAGCAAACTTCACCGAAGATGGTGTGCTTGCCGTTCAGCCAATCCGTGGGGATGTGGGTGATGAAGAACTGAGAACCATTGGTACCCTGGCCTGTCCAGGTCTTGCCGGCATTGGCCATGGCGAGCAGACCGGGGCGGTCGAACTTCAGGTCGGGGCGGCACTCATCATCAAACTGGTAGCCGGGGCCACCGCAGCCTGTGCCATCCGGGCAGCCGCCCTGAATCATGAAATCGGCAATAACGCGGTGGAAGTTGAGGCCCTTGTAGTAACCCTTGGTGGCCAGGTTCAGGAAGCTGGCTGCCGTCATGGGGGTCTTGGAGGCAAAAACGGTCAGATTAATATCGCCGCGGCTCGTCTTGATGGTGATTTTCTTGTCAGTTGCCATGCGCGCACCATACCAGCAGACCCCGATTCTTGCAAGACTAAAAAGTGACATAGCGGAAATCGCGCGTGTGTACGCGGAATTTGCTTGCTTGCATAGGCGGAGAGTGCTAAAATCCGCTCTAGCATGAAAGTTATCACCATCTACGGCAGCAAGAGCGACCTTCCGTTCATGGAACCGGCTCGCACCTATTTTGCAGAGAACAACGTCGAGCACGAGGAGGTTGTGTACTCCGCGCATCGTGACCTGCCCGCACTCATTGAATACCTCAAGGGGCTGGAGGAAAGCGGCACCAAGGCTGTGCTTCTGTGCGTTGCCGGTCTCTCTGCTGCACTGCCCGGCGTGGTGGTGATGAACACGGAGCTGCCGGTTATCGGTGTGCCCGTTCCCTGCGGTCCTCTCAACGGTGTGGATGCGCTGCTCGCCATCTCTCAGCTGCCCGGTGGTGTACCGGCTACAACGGTGGGTCTGCACAAGAAGACCCCCATCAACGCAGCTATGGCGGCTCACCGCATCATCAACCTCGCTAAGTAACTCTCATTAACACTGCCATGCCCACAATCACAGGAGAAGAAATAGAACGGGCATTGGACGCCTGGGCTGAGCATTTGCTGCAGACTTCTGCCGCTGCAGGGGTAACTCCTGCTGTAGTCGGTATCGTGAGTCATGGCGATGTGCTCGCACAACGCCTTGTGCAGAGACTGCACAAGGCCGGCTGCGACGCACTGTACGGTGCTATCGATATCACTCTCTACCGCGATGACCTGGATTTGCGCGGTAAGCGCCCTGCACTGCGCAGCTCGCACCTGCCTTTCTCCACGGACGACCTCCACCTCATCCTGGTGGACGATGTGCTGAGCACGGGCCGCACGGCCCGCGCTGCTCTGGAAGTGCTGTGGGAATACGGCCGCCCTGCCCGTGTAGAGATGCATTGTCTTGCTGACCGTGGCGGACGCCAGCTGCCTATCCGGGCAGATTATGTGGCGTTTGACCTCTCTGAAGCAAACTCCCCCAAGGTCGTTGTGCATCTGCAGGAGATAGACGGCGAGGAGAATATAACTTACTGATACCATTTTCATGAATCCGCGCAAAGATTTAATCACCATTGACGCTCTGAGCGACGAGGATATTCACACCATACTGGAAAGCACCTCGGCTATGAAGGACATCTTCACCAAAAGCGTGAAGAAGGTACCTGCGCTCAAGGGAAAATCCGTTCTCACCCTCTTCTACGAACCGAGCACCCGCACCCGCTCCTCCTTCGAGGTGGCGGCGCACCGCCTCTCGGCAGATGTGACCACATTCACGGTTTCCACCTCCTCTGTCGTAAAGGGTGAGAGCGTGCACGACACCATCGACACGCTCATGAGCATGAAGATGGACTACATCATCGTGCGCCACAAAAACAGTGGTATACCGGCTGTCATTGCACGTCATTGCAAGGCTGCCGTCATCAACGCCGGCGACGGCTCACACGCCCACCCCAGCCAGGCTTTCCTGGATGCCTTCACCATCAAAGAAAAATATGGTGACGTAGCCGGGCGCCGCGTGGTTATCATCGGCGATATTCTGCACAGCCGAGTTGCCCGCTCGACCAGCACCATCCTGCGCCGCCTCGGTGCGGAGGTCGCGTACATGGGACCCGGCCCGCTGGTACCTATGCAGCAACACACGGGGATTCCGAGATTCACCAACTGGGATCAGATTTTTGAGTGGAAACCGGATGTCATTTACCTGCTGCGCGTTCAGAATGAGCGTATCGACTCCCCCTTTTTCCCCGCGGCAGATTACCACGCTGCGTTCGGCGTAACCGAGGAACGTCTGCGCCGCATCGACGACCTCGACCTGAGCATCATGCATCCCGGCCCCGTGAACCGCGGTGTGGAAATCTGCGATGCCGCCATGGACTACCGCAATACACTTATCAACAATCAGGTTGAGAATGGTATTGCAGCGCGCATGAGCATACTTTACCACCTTACCCCCCAGACGCAGTGCCATGACTAATACTTACATCACTAACGCCACCTGGGCCCTTACGGGCGAAAAGCTCGACCTGCGCATGGGGCATGGGGACGAAATCTCCACCCACACGCTGAACGACATTCCGCTTCCCGGCGTCAACGGCATAGCTCCGGCCGGAGAAATGCAGATACCTGCGGGTGCTCGTGTCATCGATGCCTCCGGCAAGCTCGTGCTGCCTGCTCTTTTTGACCTGCACGCTTGCATCAACCTGGAAGGTCACAGCAAGCGCGAAAGCATCTATCGTGCCGGTCAGTCTGCCAACCATGGCGGTGTGTGGGGTATGCTCGTAATGCCCTCCCGCGGCTTTGTATTTGATAATGCTGCGACCCTCGACAGTTTCGATGATGCTGTAAGTCAGCGTTCCTTTGCCACGATGGTGCCCGCAGGCTGCATCAGCGAAGGAATGGCCGGCACCCAGCAGGCTCCGTACAACACACTTGCAGCACGAGGCGTGACTATCCTGAGCGATGGCGCCAATACGCCCTCTGACCTGCTCATGCTGTACCGCGCTATGAAATATGCGGCGGAAATGGAGCTGACGTTCGCTATACGCGGAGACGTGCCTGCACTGAGCCGCAACACGTACGCACACCCCGGCACTACCTCTTACAAGCTTGGTTTGCACGGCACCACGGCCTGTGCTGAGGAAATCGGCATTGAAACCCTCATTCGCTTGGCAAAGGATGCAGGAGCCAAACTTCATATCCAGACGGTCAGCACGGCCGAGGGCGTCAACATCATTCGCCGCGCCAAGGCCGCAGGCATGCAGAACCTCACGGCTGAGGTAGCCTTGCACCACCTGCTGTACACGCACGAAAACATCGGGGATTACGACACTACATTCAAGACGGTACCTCCGCTGCGTGACCGGTCGGATTGCGATGCGCTGCTGGAAGGCGTGAAGGACGGCACGATAGACTGTATCGTGACTGACCACACTCCCTGCCTTCCCTTTGCCAAGAAGCAGGATTTCGTGAGCGCTCCGCAGGGTATGGTGGCCCTGGACACCTTCCTGCCTGCCATTTATACGCACCTCATTAAGCCCGGTAAGCTGAGTTGGGCGGATGTGGTACGAGCATGCTGCACGGCACCGGTCAGCATTGTGAATCCGTACGACCGCGAAGAAGATGTTCCTGTCGCTGCACCTCTGCTGCTGTTCTCGCCCGACGAGGAACAGCTTGTCACACCTGAGACGCTGTGTTGCGGCACCTTGAACAGCCCGCTTCTCGGCACAAAACTCTGCGGTATCGTTACTCTTCCCATTAACTGATTATCAAACCGATAACTTTTCTCTCCATATATGGTCATTTACATCATCAGCGACGGCAAACGAGGCCACCTCTCCCAGACGCGAGGTCTGGCGGAGGCTCTGCTGCGTCGTGCTCGCGAAAAACGCCCGGAAGCTCAGCATTCCTGCCACGAAATTTCCATATCCGGCATGAGCTGGCTGGCAAAGTTTCGCTACAAGGGCAAGGATCTGAATCTGCCGGAGCCGAATCTTATCCTTTGCGCCGGCCACAGCACGCACCTTGCAGCCCTGAGTCTGGCTCGCCACAAGCGCTGTCTGTGCATGGTTTGCATGCGTCCCAGTTTGCCGACTCGCTTCTTCGACCTCTGCATCATGCCCCGGCATGATGTGCCGGAGGGTGGTGTCCCCGGCAGCAGAGTATTCCTGACTAATGGTGCCATCAACTGCATTAAGCCCCGCCCGGATGTCGAAAAGCGCGAAACACTGGTGCTTATCGGCGGCCCGAGCAAGGAGTTTAAGTGGGAGGCCGAGCATGTGCTCAACCAGCTTACCACCATTGCCCGCAAGAGCACACGCAACATTATTCTTACCACATCGCGCCGTACCCCTGCTGATTTTGTGCAGGATGTAACCAGTGCCTGCCCCAATATCCGTGTTGAACCTGTGGACCAGACCGGCCCCACTTGGGTAGCAGACCATCTGGCTACCGCGGCAGAAGTGTGGGTCACACAGGACAGCGTATCCATGGTTTACGAGGCGCTCTCCAGCGGTTCTCCGGTTGGTATCATTGAAATGCTGCGCAAGGGTGATCCCCACAGGGACAAACCTTCTCGCGTACTGCGCGGCCTCAACATGCTGGTGGCAGATGGTGCGGCCTGCACATTCACAGACTGGGCCAAAACGGGCACCATACCCTGCCCCGAAACTGTTCTCGATGAGGCGGGACGCGCCGCGGACTATATCCTCACCACCTATCCCACACTGTTATCATGAAAGTGATGCACCTTCTCCCCTCCCTCTCCTCCGGAGGAGTGGAACAAGTTGTTCTCGAGCTCTGCCAGGGGCTCGGTGAGCAAGGGGTGGAGTGTGTTGTCGTTTCCGCAGGTGGCCCTATGGTGAAAAATATCGAAGCCACCGGAGCCCGCCACATCACTCGCCCCATCGGCAAAAAAAGCCTGCGTACCTTCATGCAGGTCGGCAAAATGGTACGGCTTCTCAAGGAAGAAAAGCCGGATATTCTGCATCTGCATTCTCGCGTGCCGGCCTGGGTAGGATACCTGGCATGCAAGCGCCTGAAGCCTTCTGCCCGCCCGCATATCATCACGACCTTCCACGGTTTTCACTCTGTCAATTTCTACTCCGCCATCATGGCTGCGGGGGACAAAGTCGTAGCCGTTTCGGAGTGCATGAAGGAGCATATCCTGCAACAGTATCCTAACAAGGCTCAGGAAAAAGACATTATTGTCATTCCCAACTCCGTAGATACAGAGCAGAATTACGCCGGATATCGCCCGTCTGACGCGTGGCTTGCGCAGTGGCAGAGTGATTATCCGGAGTTACAGGGCAAGTTCACCCTGTGTCTTCCCGGACGAATCACCCGAATCAAGGGTGCTGCGCACCTGGTTCCCATTCTCTGCAACCTGCAGGCACGCGGCATACCCGCGCATGCTGTCATTGTAGGAGAAACCAAGAAAGGCAAAGAAGCCATCCGCCGCGAGCTGGAAGAGAGTTTTGAACAGGCCGGACAAACGGCAAACGTGACATGGACAGGCCATCGCCGCGATTTGCGGGATGTCCTCTGCGCCTGCGATGTAACGCTTTCGCTCACCCTGCAGCCCGAATCCTTTGGCAAAACAACGCTGGAAGCACTGGCACTGGGTAAGCCCGTTGCCGGGTATGAGCATGGTGGCGTAGGCGAGCAGCTCAACGTATTCCTGCCCCAGGGCCGAGTTCCGACCAAAGATACAGACGCCATGGCCGATGTGCTGGCTTCGTGGTATCAGAATCCGCCGACACCGAAACTTCCCGTTCCTGCACCCTATCGCAGAGAGGACATGATACAGGCTCACATGGAGCTGTATCGCGAACTCTGCGCTCACTGATGCCATGATGAAGGTTCTCCACTACTGTCCACGTCTGCGAGCCGGCAGCCCGACTGCTCTGGCTGTGGATTTGGCCTGTGGGCTTCAGAGCAGTGATTGTGTCAACATCGTTGTTTCGCCGCCCTGCGAGCTTAACAGCCGACTTAACACGGCAGGCGTAAAGCATATCTCGTGTCGCCGCCCCGGGCTCCTCTCCGCCTGGCAGGAAATTCGCCGCATCCGGAATATCATCAATAGACATAAGCCCTCTGCCATTCTGGTGTACTCTGCAGATGCCGGGTGGATTGCGGGACTGGCAAACCGCCGCATCAAATCAACCCTCCGCCCGGAAATCATAGGTGTTCTTACCGGCTATCCCCGCCTGGGTATTGCTTCTGCGGGGTGGCACTACTGCAGCGCATACACCGCGATATCCAAGCACCTGCGCGGGGTGCTCGAAGCGCCCGGCTCACCTCTTGTCTGTAAGCCCTGGGTTATTCCCTACGGGGTGAATGAAACACTCTGCAACCCGCAATATACCCCCACAGCAAGTTGGCTGGAGCAGTGGAATCGCTCGCTTCCGCAGTCTGCTGTCGGCAAGCTGACCCTCTGTGTTCCCTGTGCCATCACTCCTCGACATGGGTTGGAGGATATTGTACCTATCCTCACGGGGCTTCTGCGTTCCGGGATAGCGGCGCATGTATTTATAGCAGGCGATACGCGCAAGGCAAACGATGAATATCTCAGTAATCTGCGACAGATGTATGCAGATGCTCAGCTTTCCGAGCATATCACCTGGCTGGGAGCTCGCCCCGATATGCGGGATGTTCTCTGTGCCTGCGATATCACCCTTACTCTGTCTCGCGAACCTAAAACCTGGGACCGCGCCGTGCTGGAAGCACTTGCTCTGGGCAGACCTGTTGCCGGGTACGACCACGGTGCCATCGGGGAATACCTGGAAGCCTTCCTGCCTGAAGGTCGTGTTGCTCCGGGCGATATAGCCGGCATCATCGACACACTTTCACAGTGGCACACATACAGCCCCACCCCGGAAGCAGAAATTCCCTTCCCCTACCGCCTGTCTGATACCGTACAGACCTACCGTGCCCTTTTCCTTGATATACAGAAACAATAACACAACAGCAATATGAAGAAATCCATACTCGCTCTGGCATGTGCAGCCTTTACATTCTGCGCTCAGGCTCAACAGGAAGCCGCTCCCTCTGCTGTGCTTCCGGACAATGTGCCCGGCCTTACCATGCAGAACACGATTACCTGGTACGAGATTGACCCGGGTGTGCGTACTTACCTCATCCTTCTCACCGCCAATACGCTGGAACTGAGCGCTGAGCTGCCGAACGGCGGTGTTGCCCCGACTCCGGACCAGCAGTTTGATCTGATGCAGAAAGTGGTGGATAAGACCCCGCTGGACAGCCTCACCGGCGAGTATCGCCAGTATATGGAAGAGGCAAACGTCATCAACGGCAAGATTATTGATGTCCTTAAAAAGGAGAAGCCCACAAATGTGAAGGGGGTCATGGAGGTTCGCTCCCGTTACATGGGTGAAATAGACGCCATCAACAAGAAATATCCGCAGGCTGCCCGTTACTTCAACGAGGAAGCTCAGATGGCTATTTCCATCATGCTGATGCAGGAAACCGATATTCAGCGTGTCACCATTCAGGCTGCGATGGCCGGCAAGAACCAGAAGGAAACCATGAAGACAGTTGTGGAGCACCTTCGCCGTGTAGCCGCCGACCAGCAGTAATTTTTTACTCAGATTCTTCTGAAAAAGCTGCCGCATAACATTTGCGGCAGCTTTTTTGACTGTATTGAGCCGCACGACTTGAAAAATGAGCGCACATGTGGTATATTCTCCGCCATGCCCAGAATCGCACTCATCCAGCAAGAAGCCGTAGCCGATTCCGCCGAGAACAAGCGTCTGCAGATGGCCGCTATACGTGAGGCCGCCGCCGGCGGTGCTCAGATTGTCTGCACTCAGGAAATGTGCACTACGCTTTATTTCTGCCGCACGCAGGATTGCGAATTGTTCAACACGGCTGACCCCATACCGGGGCCCTGGACAGATGAGCTCTGCGAGCTGGCCCGCGAACTCGGCATCGTCATCGTGGCCGCCGGTTTCGAGAAACGCGCCACCGGACTCTACCACAACACTGCCTGGGTTATCGATGCGGATGGAAGCTTCCTGGGACTTTACCGCAAAATGCATATCCCGCAGGACCCAGGCTTTGAGGAGAAGTTCTACTTCACCCCCGGTGATTTGGGCTACAAATGCTTCGACACGAAGTTCGGTCGCATCGGCGTACTTATCTGCTGGGACCAGTGGTATCCCGAAGCCGCAAGACTCACAGCCATGCAGGGAGCAGAAATCATCTTCTACCCCACCGCCATCGGCTGGATTCCCGGAGAGGAAGAACTCTACAGCGCACAACACTGCGCCTGGGAGACCGTACAGCGCGGGCACGGTGTTGCAAACGGCTGCTACATCTGCTCCGTCAACCGCTGCGGCAAAGAGGGGGAAACCACCTTCTGGGGACAGAGTTTTGTGAGCGACTACTGTGGGCAGATTGTTGCCAAGGCTCCGGTGAAGGAGCGTACCATTCTTTTTGCAGACCTCGACCTCGCCGCTCTGGAGGCGCACCGCCGCATCTGGCCGTTCTTCCGCGACCGCCGCATTGACTCCTACGCAGGCATTACTCAGCGTTGGGGTAAGTAATCCTTTCCATGAATATTGAGCAACAGCAATGCACAAAACCACCGCTGCGTGTTATCGTGGTCGGCATGGGAGTGCGCTCCACCATCTATACTCGTGTAGCTCTCACCAACCCCGAGTTATTGGAAATCGTAGGTGTGGTGGACGTGGATGAAAAACGTCGGGAGTACGCACGCCTTACCTTCGGCATCGACAGGAATTGTTGCTTTTCCACAGTGGAAGAGCTGGTATCGGTGCCGAAATTTGCCGATGCCGTCATCAACGGTACGATGGATCGCCTGCATGTTATCACCAGTCTGCCGATTCTGCGACATGGCTATGACATGCTGCTGGAAAAGCCATTTGCGCAGAATGAGGAAGATGCCCGCCTGCTGCTTGATTGCGCGAGGGAGACAGGTCGCACCGTCATGGTATGCCATGTCCTGCGCTACGCACCTTATTACCAGCGACTCAAAAAGGCCATGGAGAGCGGAGAAATCGGCAAGGTTATCAACATCCGCATGTCCGCTCAGGTAAACTACTTCCACGAGAGCGTCTCCTTTGTGCGCGGTAAGTATGCCAGTGCTGAAATATGCGGCTCGGGTATGCTTCTCACCAAGTGCAGCCATGACCTGGATTTGATGGCCTGGCTCATGGGGGACAACATACCCCGCCGCATTGCCAGTGTCGGCAGTATGTTCCAGTTTGTGCCGGAAAATGCCCCGGTGGGTGCCGGTACGCGCTGCCTGACAGATTGCCCCGTGGAGCGCGACTGCCCCTACTCTGCCCGCCGCCTCTACATTGAAAGCCCGCAGCGTTGGGCTGATAACGTATGGTACGATTCCAACATGCGCCGACCGGAAACCGATGAGGAGAAAGAACGTTTCCTGAGCGCCCCCGAGAATCCCTACGGAGCCTGCGCCTACCGCTGTAAAACCGACATTGTGGATCATCAATCCGTGCTCATTGAATATGCCGACGGCGCAACCGGCACCTTCTCCATGACCGGCGGGGCCTCCATATCCGAACGTCGCATCCACATCACCGGAACGCGTGGCGAGATATACGGTACCTTTGAAACAGGGCGGTTCACCATCTCCACCATCACCCCACAGGCCCCGGAAGGTCGCGTCCGGCACGTAGTGGATGTCACCGAGGCTCAGGAAGGGTGCCACCACGGCGGCGGAGACCGCGAAGTCGTGCTGGACTTTATTGCCCAGATGCGGGGAGAACCCACCTCTCCCGGCAAAACTCTTCTGGAAGATTCCGTGACCGGACATCGCATTGTGTTCCTGGCAGAGAAATCGCGCGAGGCCGGTGGGGCCATGCTGGATTGGTAAAAAGCACGCAGACGATGCCCGAAGCCCCACTCTCAGAACACGCGCCCGAGTTTCGCTACCCGGATTTGCCTATATCCCGCCGCAGGCAGGAAATAGCCGCCGCCTTGCGAAAGCATCAGGTTGTTGTGGTGGTGGGCGAAACCGGCAGCGGCAAGACCACCCAGTTGCCCAAAATTGCGCTGGAGGTGGCCGGTAAGCGGCGCGGCATGCTGGGCTGTACACAGCCTCGCCGACTGGCAGCTGTGGCCGTAGCGCGGCGTATTGCGGAGGAAATAGATTGCGAACTGGGCGCATATGTCGGCTACCAGGTGAGGTTCGATGACAAGACGAGCCGCGACACGAAGCTGAAGCTGATGACGGACGGTATTCTGCTGGCCGAAACGCAGGACGACCGCGACCTGCGTAAGTACCACACCATCATCCTGGACGAAGCACACGAGCGAAGCCTCAATATTGATTTCCTGCTCGGCTACATGAAGCTGCTGCTGGCTCGCCGCCCGGACCTTAAGCTCATCATTTCCTCCGCCACGATGGACGCCGGTGCGTTCTCGGAGTTTTTCGGCGGCGCTCCCATCATCAATGTTGAGGGGCGCACCTACCATGTCGACCTGCACTATATGCCGCAGCGGCATCCGGACGAAGAACTGCCGCAACATGTGGCGCGTGCTGTCACCTGGCTTTCGGAGCTGGACGATAAAGGCGACGTTCTCGTGTTCCTGCCCGGTGAGCGGGAAATACGCGACTGCGCGGATGAATTGGAATATCTGAACCTGCCGCGCACAGATATCTTGCCTTTGTTTGCACGCCTGGGCCTTGCGGAGCAGCAGCGCATCTTCCACCCGCAGAAAGGCACCCGCCGCATCGTTCTGGCTACCAATGTCGCAGAAACGTCTCTCACCATTCCGGGTATTATTTATGTTATCGACAGCGGACTGGCCCGTATTTCCCGCTACCTCCCCGGCCGCCAGATTCAGCGGCTGCAGGTGGAGCCCATCTCTCAGGCCAGTGCCCGCCAGCGTGCGGGCCGCTGCGGCCGTGTGACAGAAGGTGTGTGTATCCGCCTCTACGCAGAATCGGATTTTGAACAGCGTGAGCCTTTTACCGACCCGGAAATCAAACGCAGCGCTCTGGCCGGAGTCATTCTGCGCATGGCGGATTTACGCCTGCCTCCGCTCGGCGAGTTTCCCCTGCCCGACCCGCCCAGTTCCCGCCTCATCAACGAAGGTTACAAGACGCTGAGGGAAATCGGCGCGCTGGATCGCAGTAAGAAAATGACGGACACCGGTCGCAGCCTTGCGCGCCTGCCACTCGACCCGCGCTTGGGGCGTATGCTGCTGGAGGCTGAGCATGAGCACTGCCTGGCAGAGCTACTGGTGATTGTGGCAGGCCTGAGCATCATGGACCCGCGCGAGCGACCGCAGGACTTTGCCACCCAGGCGGATCAGGCGCATGCGCAGTGGAAAAATACAGACAGTGATTTCCTCTCCATGCTTTCACTGTGGCGTAGCTCGCTGGAGTTCAAAGAAAAACGCAGTTTGAAACGAAATCAGCTGCGCAAATGGTGCAGCAAAAATTACCTGAACTTCCTGCGCATGGTCGAGTGGCACAACCTCGCTCAGGACCTCGCAGCCTCTCTGCAGGATACACTGCGCTGGCGCATTCCCGAGCTCCCGCCGGAAAATAAGCAGGCCACTCCCGAGATGATACATCGGGCCCTGCTGGCCGGTGCGCCGCTGCAATTCGGCGTCTGGCGCCCGGAGGATAAAGTATATCGTGGCGCCGGCGGACGTGATTTCAGCATTTTCCCCGGTAGCGGACTTTTCCGCCGTAACAAGCGCGCTGAGTGGATTTTCGGTTCTGAGCTGGTGGAAACGAGCCGCCTTTTCATGCGCCGCTGCGCCGTGCTCGACCCTGTGTGGGTGGAGCAGATAGCCCCGCAGCTCTGCTCCTGCCACGCCTACGATGCCACCTGGGACAAAGCGGCCGGAGTGGTATATGCAAAGGAACGAGTCACCTGCGGAGGCCTCACCATCATCGATGGTCGCCGCATATCTTACGCCCGCTATAACCTGCCTGCCGCGCGCGAAATCATGATTCGCGAGGGTATTCTGGGGATGCAGATGCAGGATGCAGCCCCCTTCCTGAAACACCTTCAGGACATGCGCGAGCGTGTGCACTGCGTTGAGGCAAAGCTGCGCCGCAGAGATCTTATCTGGTGCGAGGAAGGCGTGTACAATTTCTTCGCCTCCGTGCTGCCGAAGGACTGTGCCTCCGCCAAAGCACTGCGGCGGTGGCGCGAGAAAGCGGAGAAACAGAACCCGAAGATTCTTTTCGTGCCCTACGAGGATTGTGTGTACCCCGGGGAGGATAACGCACCGGCAGACCTATATCCGGACAGCGTAAACGTAGGCGGTACCGAGTACCCTGTCTATTACTCCCATAATCCCGGCGAGGCAGATGATGGCGTAACACTGGGCGTACACATCGATGAGCTTGCGGATTTCCCGGATTGGTTGCCTGCCTGGGGTGTACAGGCGCATCTGGCAGACCGTGCCGAGATTCTGCTGCGGAGTCTCCCCAAGGATTTACGACAATTCCTCATGCCCATCGGCAATGCGGCAGATGATTTTGCGGATGAATGGTATGAACGCGAACCGGACAGGCCTCTTGAACAGGCTCTGGCCGAATTCACCATGCGACGCACGCAGAAATTCTGCAATGCTCAACAGTTCGACTTCTCCCGCATTCCCAACGACCTTATCACCAAAGTCTGGATTTTCGATGATGCAGAGAAAACGCTTGCGCTCGGTACCCACATGGATGCACTGCGCGAACGCCTGGAAAGTATCCAGCAGCAACGCTTCCGCAAGAAAGCCTCCCGCAGCTTCTCCGCCACAGCCATGACTCGCTGGGACTGCGGAGACCTTCCCGCAACCATCGATGTCGGCAACGGCTCCGGATATCCTGCTCTCCACGATGATGGCGAAAAGGTGCGTATCAAGGTCTACCCCACGCAGCAGGAAGCAGACCGAGCCCACCGCTTCGGCGTACGCAGACTGGCTCTGATACGCCATGCGGATTTTATCAGCAGCATTCGCAAGAGACTCCCCATCAAATCTGTGGAGGCTAAACTTGCCATGACAACACTGGGTTCGCAGCCGAAAAATAACGTAGCAGATACCATCTACGCTGCCATGGATGCCACGTTGGCACCCCTGCCTCGCACTGCGGCAGAGTTCGATGCTGCCTGCCTGCGTATGCGAGAGCGCCTTTACGACACCATAGCAGGCCCCATTAGTAAGCTTTGGGAGCAGCTGGCTGCCACCGATGCCCCGCTGCGTACCTTTTGTCTCACCGCAGCCAGAGACCGCTATGCCGCGCGCATTGCTGAGGATTTGCAGCAGGAATGGCAATGGCTCACGCGAGCCTATTTCCTATCCGATGCCGAGCCGAGCACCTTGCAGGATATCGGACGCTTTGCCCGCGGTATGCAACAGCGCCTGCAGAAAATTGCCCAACAGCCTGCAGCCCGCGAGCTGGAGCGCATCGATACATTACGCGCGGCAATCCTCCCGGATTTCTATACAGAATATCCCCGCCATGCAGGAGACCCGGTCTGGCTTGCCTACGGGCTTATGGTGGCAGAGTTCCGCCTTTCCATCTTTGCACCGACTCTGGCTGTTAAGGGGCGAGCCTCGGCCAAAAAACTCGCAGCGGCAGCAGACATATTAAAGTAACAGACTTTTTTCTGCCAGTATCGCACTTTAACCTTTACACGCGCAACAGAGCATTTATAATGGTGTTACTATGAATATGCGTACCACCCTTATGCTGATGGCTGCCACTGTGGCTCCCATCTACGCACAACAGCCGACTGACTCGGCCGCACAGGTTTACACAAGCCTGGCTACCCCCGCACCCGCCACCACGGCAACACCTGCTCAGCGTGCAGCGGCCTATCCTGCACTGGCTCTTATTCCTGCCAACGTGGAGGCACTTTTCACTCTGAACAACATCGGCAACACGGCCCGCGCTCTCGGTGAGATTGTCGGCGATGCCGCGCCCGATGAGCTGCTTACGCTGCAGAGTCTTGCGATTGCTTCCGGCGCCGGCACAGTCGATGCCATCAACGCCCTTATACCCTGGATTACCAAGTTCCAGCTGGATGAAGACGTGCGTCTGGAGCTCTGGTCCTCTGCTACTGCCGACCCTGCAAAGAGCATCATTACCCGCCTGGTCAATTCCTATGTAGAGGCTACAAACAAAGCCGCCATGGCTAACCTGAGCAATGTGAAGCTGCCCCCTGTTTATGCCGTACTGACCGCTGAGGCAGGCAGCGAGGGTATGCTTGAGTCGTGGCTGAATATGGTTGTCCAGAGCATGCAGGAAGATATCAATCCTGATGACGAAGACGAGGTGCGCACGGCGTATGAGGCCAACGGTTTTGCCGGCATCAGCATCAATCTGAAGGGCTCCGAGTTCGTGAGTCCGGGGTATGATTATAACGAGGAAACCGGTGAGCTGACTCGCAAAGAGCTGACGGAGGATCAGAAAGCTATCAGCGCTGAGCTGGACAAGCGTACAATTTATGTGCTGCTGCGCCGTGAAGGTAACGCCCTGCAGGCAGTCGTGTGTGAAGACCCCGCTTCTATTGTGCAGCCCACCAAGCCGGAGGAATCCGTGCTGGGTTGCGACAAGCTGGCAGGTGCGGATGCCAACCTGAGCAAGAACCCTGCAGCTCTGTTCTGGGGTGACACAGGCGTAAGCGCTGCGAACAGCAAGATGCAATTCGCTACTTATCTCGGCATTGCCAAGATTGCGGAAGATTCTTTCCGCGAACTGGCCACTGCTGATGCAGCCAACGCCTCCACCTGGAGCAAGGCTGCTGACGGCACCGCTCTGTTGGTCAACACGATGTCCCGCATCTGCATCCCCACCGGCAACCGCCCGGATTTCCTGCAGGTATGGCAGGAAGCCGGTAAAATCGAGATAGAGTACACCACTTCCGCTCCGGACGGTGTAAGCTACAAGCCCGGCAAACTGGCGCTCACCTCTCAGGCTGACAAGCCCGGCACCATCTTCTACACGGAAACAACAATGCAGGACTGCGGCAACATGCCAGACTGCCAGCAGATTCTGGACGCTGTGGTCAACGTGGTGGATGGTTTTGTCGCTACGCTTCCCGCAGAAGAACAGCAGAGTGCTGCCGCTCAGATTGGCATGGCCAAGGCCTTCCTGCCGGAGCTTAAGTCCATTTTCGGCTCGATGCAGACCATCGGCGATGGCATGGGCAACAGTATGGCCATCACCATGGACAGCGCCGGCAGCATGCCTGCCATCCTTGGTGGCAATCCCGGTAACACCGCAGCCATGCCCCGCATCTGCTTCTACTCCGGTGTAACGGATCGCGCCAAGCTTTCTGAAGGCTGGGATGGCCTCATAAAGACCTCCGGCGAGATTGCGGCAAAACTTGGTCAGGACCCCTCTGTGGTGAACATGCTCCCCATCGTTCCCACGACTATGGGCAATACCGTTTCCTACAGTGTCGCCATGCCCTGGTTCACACCCGACATGGTACCCAACCTCACCGTGAGCGATACAGCCTTCACGGTCGGCACCTCTTCCAACTACAATGCTGAGATTGCCGCGGCCGCTACGGGTACCACACCCTTCGCCGGTTGTGTGTGCAGCATCCGCTTTGCCCCGCTGGCCAAGACTGCTCGTGGCATCGCTGACGAGCTGGCCAAGATTGCCAAGGAGGAAAAAGCACCGCTGAGTCTCGGCGTGGAAGGTGAAGCTGAGGTGGACACCGATGTAGAGGACGATGTCATCGCCGCCGCTACGGAAGATGAAGACTCCGAGGATTACATCGAAGAAGATGACTACGAGGAAGAAGACCGCTACATCTACAAAGCTCCGACTCCTGCCGAAGAGCGCGCTGAACAGGCTGACGATATTGCAGATGCCTGTGAGGCCGTTGCCCGCTATGTGGACCGCGTGGATGGCGTTGTAACCGTCAAGGATGGCACAACCACGACTCGCGTCAGCATCAAGCTTGTAAGCCCGTCAGCTCTCTGATTGGTAAAAATCACACCATCAAAAAGCGCTTCCCGGAAATGGGAAGCGCTTCTTTATTGCCATAGCAAAAGCTGTGGAGCTTACCGCCTGCGCCCTCTCCACATCAAGGCAGCCAGTGTAAACAACAGGAAGAAGGCGGTAATACCGGCACTGATATAGAGCTGCGTTTCATCGAGATCCAGGTCATAACGAGCCGGCATGTTCACGCCAGGCAAAGCTGCAATGATATAGCCGCGCAGCCAGCCTGTAGCACACATAGCCACAACAGAGGAGGCAACACTGATTACCCCCAATACAGCGGCACACACCACCGGACGATTCACATTCGAGCGGCTGCACATCAGCTCCGTAAGCAGCAGGGAGCACAGGAACAGATACGTGTAGGTGAGGTAGCGCATGCCGCTCGACAGATACATCTCATCGTACATGGCATACATGGATTCGCTGGCAGATACATCCAACGGCTCGCCCAGCCAGGCACCCACACCCCAGCATACAGCCATACCCAGCACAAGGCAGAGGGCCGATTGGCCTACACCGGGAGTCTGCAGGTAGGCCGGAAGAATACGCAGGGCACGTTTATCGTGCGCAAGCAGAGAATAGGTCGGCAGAAGCGCATCGCTCATAAACGCGAATATGGCAAACTCCACGCCAAAATCAAATTGATGGCGCAGCAGTTCCTTGTCCATATCCGGCATGGCATAGTGCAGACAAGGCACGCTCAACACTGGAAGCAGTGCCAGCAGACGCACACTGAACGAGCAGTTCTCCGCGGGTGCAGCATAGCTGCGGCGGGCAAGTTCCAGCAGAAGCACGAGAGCCAGAAGGCCATCCGCCAGGTACAGATACAGGGAAACGCCGCTGAAGCTTTCCAGCAAATCAGTCAGCGGGTTATAGTCTTCCTGCGTGAGCCACTCCAGGGTGAGCACGTTTTCCACAATCCACCCCAGTGCCAGAGCTGCCACAAAGGCTACTGCAACGAAGCGGAAAAAGCGGTTCAGCTGAGCAAAGAACATGAACACCGCACACATGATAGCCCCGACACCCACCAGCAAGGCGTACAGGGTCTGAATATGCTCGGGCGTGAACTGCAGAGATGCACCCTGTGCAAGAGCGCGAAGCCCCCCTTGTGCAGCAGGTTCGATAGGAGCCGCTGCGGGCGTGCTCTCCAAACGCCACCAAAGGATAAGAGCCCCGACTGCGGCCACCAGCAGAAGCTGCACCAACGCAGAAAACCAGGTGCTCCAGACGATGCGGCGAGAGCTCAGCGGCGTCAGCATCATGAAGTTGGTACCCTTCACCTTCGCATCAGCCGAAACAGCTTCACCCGCGCGATTCGGGATGACAAACCACATCACCGCAGCTGCTATGAGACACAAGAGACCGCCACCGCCCATCTCCATCGTTTCACGGGCCTCCTGTATGGCATCGTACTGAATCCATACGGCTGCCAGCAGGGCCAGCAGAAGCGTCGCCACATAGGCACGAGCGCGGAGACTGCGGCGCATATCCCGCACCAGCGCGGCGGGAAGAAAATCGGAAAAATACCTATTCATTTCTGTTCCTGTAAAATGTTAACAAATGTTTCCTCAAGATTTTTGCGGCTGCGGGCAAACTCCGTCACCGGATGAGCCGCGCAGAGCTTCTGCAATTCCTGAGCCAGAGCCGCATCCTTCTCTGCCTTGCAGGTGGCCAGCACAGAGCCATCCTCCTGCAGGGTGGCACCGTGCCAGGCTTCACTCTCTGCCAGCCAGGCCAGCAGAGGAGTGGCATCCCCCACCGGACGTATGATGTAGGCAGTACCCTTCTCTGTTTTCTCCAGCAGTTCTTCCTGCGAGCCCTGGCGAATAATGCGTCCCTTGTCCATGAATATCATGGTATCGCACATCTCTGCCAGTTCGGAGAGAATATGGGAGCTGATAAGAAGAGTCTTCCCCTGCTTCTGCAGCGCACGCACCAGCTGCTTGAACTCCAGACGAGCCTGCGGATCAAGACCGGCTGCCGGTTCATCCATTACGAGAAAATCCGGATTACCGATGAGGGTGCGGGCCAGAGAGAGACGCTGCGTCTGTCCCTTGGAAAGCTTGTTGATATAGCGTCCGCTCAGTTCGGAAATACCGCAGAACTCAAGAATACGGGCTACTTCTTCCACGCGTTTATGGCCGGTCAGGCCATAGGCTCGGGCAAAGAAGTCAATGTAATCCTGCACTGTCGTATGCGGGATGGGGTCGAAGGAATCGGGCATCCAGCCGATACGGGAACGGACTTTCTCCGGATAAGCCATGGCATCAATGCCGGCATAGGAGATAGCACCGCTATCCGGTAAATCCAGCGTGACAAGCAGGCGCATCGTCGTTGTCTTGCCGGCACCATTGGCGCCGATAAGTCCCACGGACTGCCCCGCCTGCAGTTCAAAAGAAATACCGTCCACCGCCTTCACGGCACCGAAATGTCGCACCAGGTCAGTTACTTTTAAGATGGGGTCAGACATAATGTTGGAATTATTCTATAGGAAAAAGCCAGTCTGTACAAGCTCAAAGGCAGACAGCGCAGGTATTTCCACGCATTCAATGTCACACTGGAAGCTTGCAACAAACCCGCAACTGGGCTACACTGGAGCAGTACATGAAACGGCTCATTCCCACCATACTCTGTGCACTACTTGCCACAGTTTCCTGCACCCGACTCTACCAACCGACGGGGGATGGTAGCATACCTGACACGAAGGCGGAAGAAATGACGCTGCGCCGCCATGTCACGGCACTGGCGAGCGATATCGGGGAGCGCAATCACTACCAACAGGCAGCATACGACCGTGCAGAGGAATACATCGCTTCTGAGTTCCGGAAATTGGGCTACACGGTCAACAGGCAAAGCTACAGCATTCCCCAAAAAGAAGAATACAAAAGCGCGGCGGGAAAAACAGCTGTTAACATAGAAGTTCGCAAGCCCGGCACAGACCCGACAGCCCCCTGGCTGGTGCTGGGGGCTCACTACGATACACGCGTGGGCATGGAAGAATGGAATGTGCATGGGCCTGTCATCGAGGGCAAAACCGGGACGCCCGGTGCCAATGACAACGGTTCCGGCGTAGCCGCTTTGCTGAGTCTTGCAGCCAGGCTCAAGGATGTTCCCACGAAAAACGGTATTATCTTTGTGGCATACGCAAACGAAGAAGCCCCCTTCTTCCAGACGGATGAGATGGGCTCTCGCGTGCACGCCCGGGCTCTTGTAAAGGAGCTGGGCAGCCCTGAAAAAGTCATGGGCATGATGTCGCTGGAAACGCTCGGCGTGTACTCACCCCGAGTGAACAAGAAGCGCCGCAGCGCCGTAGCCGGCTCGCTGGTTGGATTGCACGACCGCTGCGATTATGTGGCGTTCATGAGCACGAACCGCTTCATGCGTCTGCATGGCGGGCGCAGCTTTTCGCGGAAATGTGCCGAGGTCTTCGCCTCCGGAAGCCGCTTCCCGGTGCGGGCACTGGCCTTCAGCTATCTGACGCGCGGCATTGCCTGGTCAGACGATTGGTCCTATATGAAGGAGGGCATTCCATCCTTTGCCATCACGGACACGGCTTACATGCGCTGCGATGACTACCACGAAACCAGTGATACACCCGAAAAACTGGACTACCGCGAGTTCGCGGAGGTAGTCATCGGTATCGATGCCATGCTCCGCAAACTCTGCAATAACTCTGAATCCTGAATATCACGTGCCGACACTCCGACAGCTGGCTGTAGAGGCCCTCAGCAACCTGCCCATGCAGGGGCAGACGACTCTGCCCATCGATGCAGAAGCGCGCGCCATCCTGCGCGAGTGGATGCTGGCAGCACGTCGAGGCAGCAGCACCCCTGCACCTGCGCCTCAGACGCAAGCACCTCAAACGGTGGAGGAGAAGCTGGACTGGCTCCGCGAGAAAGCTCAGACCTGGCGAGCTGCCCGCGCGCTGGGCTCCTTGCGCGAAACAATGGTTTTTGCCACCGGCTCACCGCATGCACGCCTCATGCTGGTGGGAGAAGCGCCCGGCTACGAAGAAGAACAGCAGCAGGAACCCTTTGTCGGGCCTGCCGGGCAAAAGCTCACGCAGATTCTCACCGCTATGGGGCTTTCCCGTTCGGAGGTGTACATCTCCAATATCTGCAAGTTCCGCCCATCCATGGGGCCACAGCAGCACACTGCCAACCGCGCACCGAGTGACGAGGAAATTGCCGCGTGCCTTCCCATCATCCAGGCAGAAATCCGTGCGATTCAACCCGCCTGCATCGTCTGCCTCGGAGGTACAGCAGCGAAGGGGCTCCTCGGCCATGCCGCCAGTGTGGCAAGCCAGCGTGGCAAATGGTTTGAAACGCAGGGCATCCCGGTGCGTGTAACATACCATCCGAGTTATCTGCTGCGCAACGACACCATAACAGCCCGCCGCGCTGTATGGGAGGACATGCTGGCTGTCATGCAGAAACTCGGCATGAACATCACAGAAAAACAACGCCGGTACTTCCAGTGATTTTCCGTTTCCTCAGCTTTCTGGCCGCGGCCCTGCTACTCAGCAGTTGCGGTATCAACAATACACCGAAGCTTGCTGCTAAAGCGGCAGAAGGTGATGCGGGCGCATGCTACGAGTATGGGCGCCGACTGATTGCCGGGCATAAAGTTGCCAAAAATCCGGAGATGGGTTTCAGGTGGTTACACATGTCTGCCGCCAAAGGCAACATACGCGCAGCCGCCGCATTGGGTGCATGCTATGCGCACGGCGTTGGCACCCAACAAAGCGTGAAAGAAGCCAGACACTGGTATGGCATTGCAGCCGAGGCCGGGCATCGGAATGCGGAAATAGAACTGGCGAAACACTACATGAAAGTGCCGCCCACCAACCCGGAGCAGGCGGTAAAATACCTGCGCTATGCCGCCATGCATGGCTCACCGGATGCAGCCTTTGCTATGTTCCTCTGTTTCGCGGAGGGCTATGGCGTCCCGCAGCATCCGAAACTTGCGGGAGGTTGGCTTATCAACGCGGCCGAACTCGGTAATGAGCAGGCTATCCGTATTCTGGAGGATATTTCAAAACAGGAGAATCCTGCGCCATGAACAAAAGAACAGCTTAAGGTGTAGATATCATCATGAACATTCCCACATCCATCCACAGCCTGATAGGCGGCACACCGCTGCTGGAGCCGGTAAATTACAACCGTCGCCACGGTGTCAAAGCCCGTCTGCTGGTGAAACTTGAATACCTGAACCCCACCGGGTCGGTGAAAGATCGAGCAGCACGCGCTATCATCGATGATGCCGAAGCGAGCGGACGTCTGCAGATGGGTGGTACCATCATTGAGCCGACCAGCGGCAACACAGGGATTGGCCTGGCTGCACTTGCTGCAGCAAAAGGATACAGGGCAGTCATGGTGATGCCGGAAAGCATGAGCATCGAACGCCGCAACATTCTGAAAGCCTATGGTGCAGAAATAGTTCTCACTCCGGCTGCGGAAGGAATGGCCGGCTCGCTGCGCAAAGCGGAGGAGCTGCAGGCGAGTATTCCCGGAGCTATTATTGCCGGGCAGTTCGAAAACCCGGCCAATGCTGAGGCTCACTATACGACGACCGGGCCGGAAATATGGGAAGCTACGGAAGGTGCAGTGGATACACTGGTGGCAGGCATCGGAACCGGCGGCACCATCACCGGCACAGGCCGATACCTGAAAGAGCAAAAGCCGGAGGTGCGCGTCATCGGCGTGGAACCGGCAGCCTCCCCCCTATTGAGCGAAGGTGTAGCAGGTCCGCACGCCATACAGGGTATCGGGGCTAATTTTATCCCCCCTGTCCTGGATAAAACCATCTGCGACGAGATTATCCCCGTCGATAATGAAACGCCCTTCACCACCGCGAAAGAGCTGGCGTGTGCAGACGGAATCCTGGTGGGTATTTCCTCCGGCGCTGCGCTGTACGCAGCGACTCTGGTGGCGCAGAGGGATGAAATGGAAGGTAAGACAGTCGTCGTTATCCTGCCGGACAGCGCAGATCGCTATTACTCCACCCCACTTTTCGGCTGATATGAACACAGCAAATTACCACCTGTATCTGGTGACGGATGAGCTTGAGCGCTGCCGCCACGGTTTGCTTGAAACTGTGAAGCAGGCTGTAGAAGGAGGCGTTACTATTGTGCAATACCGCAGTGAGCAGCTCAGCCACGAAGAACAGCGCGAGCAGGTGTTGCCCCTGCAGGCATACCTGCGCAGTGTGGGGGTGCCGCTCATTATCAACGACAACGTGGAACTGGCGGTGGAAATAGATGCAGATGGCATTCACATAGGCCAGGATGACATGCCCGTACCCGAAGCACGCGCTCTTATCGGGCCACATAAAATCCTGGGGCTTACGGTTACAACTGCAGAACAAATGGAGGCTGTCGATACAGAGATGGTGGATTATCTGGGCTGCGGCCCGGTGTTCCCAACCATCACCAAAGATGATGCACCGCCTCCCATGGGGGTCGAAGGCTGGGCCGAGCTGGCACGCATGAGCCCCCTGCCCGTTGTCGCCATAGGCGGGTTGAACAAAGAGCGAACAGCGGCTATCCGAGCCTCCGGTCTTGCCGCGGGAGTGGCGGTAGTATCTGCTATCTGCGCCGCTGAAAACCCCACACAGGCAGCTAATGAATTATTATGAAAAAGCCGGAACACATTGCCGCAGAGGTGTTGAGCACTCTGCGTAAGAATCGACCGCTGATTCTCAATCTCACCAACAGCGTGGTGCAGAATATCACCGCCAACCTCCTGCTGGCTGTGGGCGCTGTGCCGGTGATGCTGGAGGACGACAGCGAGATTCGGGATTTACTGCACAGCTGTGCCAACGGTATGCTGGTGAATGTAGGCACTCTGTCTGAGAAACAGGCTCAGACCATGCGAAGCGCTGTATCGGAGGCTCAAAAGGCGGGTATCCCCTGGGTGCTGGATCCGGTAGCTGTGGGTCTGCTGCAGTTCCGCACAAGGGTATGTGGAGAGTTGCTGAGCACACCGCCTGCCATGATTCGTGGAAATGCCTCGGAAATTATTGCCCTTGCAGGAGCGGAGGGTGCGGTCTGCCGTGGTGTGGAAAGTGCTGCCGGAAGCAGTGAAGCCGTAGCTGCAGCACAGGCGCTGGCTCGCAGTACCGGAGCCGCTGTACTTGTAACCGGTGAGACAGACTACGCCACAGATGGCACCACCACCATCGCCTGCCGCAACGGAGCCGAAATCATGACCCGAGTCACGGGTGTGGGCTGCTCCATGGGTGCCTTGGCTGCTGCCTGTGTAGCATCTGCCGACACCCCCTTACATGCGGCCGTGGCTACAGCTGCCATATTGGGAATTGCCGGTGAAAAAGCAGCTGCCCGCCATCACCTGCCGGGAAGCTTTGCCGCAGCGCTTTTGGATGAATTAGCCGCGCTGAGCGAGGATGACGTGGCAAAATACGCCATTCTGGAGACTTTGTAAGGGATTTGTCTTGACTAAAAATCCACAACAGGTAGTATAATATCGTACGATAACATTTTTCACACACAGAAACAATGGCAACCATTCGCCCCTTCGCCGCAGTGCGACCGCCCAAGCAGTACGCAGAGCAGGTTTCCAGCCTGCCCTACGATGTGATGAACCATAAAGAAGCCTGCGCCATGGCTGCAGGGAATGCATCTTCTTTCCTGCATATCTGCCGTGCCGATATCGACACAAGCGAGGAACAGATTCATGATACCGTAACCTACGAAAAGAGCCGCGATAACCTGCGCGACTTCCTGGCCAAAGGTTTCCTGAAGCGCGACCCGGAGCCCTACTACTACATCTACCGCCAGATGATGTGGGGGCGCGTGCAGACCGGCATTGTGGGCTGCGCTGCTGTGGATGAATACCTCAACAACACCATTCTGAAGCACGAGCTCACCCGCAAGGAAAAAGAGCTCGACCGCATCAACCACTTCGACACCTGCTCCTGCCAGACAGAGCCTGTGTTCCTGGCCTACCGCAAGCACGAGGGTATTTCTACTGCCATACGCGAGTGGATTAAATTCCACAAGCCGGAGTACGAGTTCACCAGCGACGACGGCGTAACCCACCTGCTCTGGCCTGTTACGGACACGGAGGTTATCGAGACCATCCGCAAGGGCTTTGAGGAAGTACCGGCTCTCTACATTGCAGACGGCCACCACCGCACCGCCAGCAGTGCTGCAGTAAGCGCCAAGCGCCGCGCACAGCATCCGGATTACACCGGGCAGGAGGAGTTCAACTACCTCATGGCTGTAACCTTCTGCGATGAAGACCTCTTCATCATGGATTACAACCGCGTGGTGAGCGACCTCAATGGCCTCACCCCTGAGCAGTATCTTGCAGCAATCTCGGACAAGTTCTCTGTGACCCCTGCTCCCGTGGGCGTCCCCTATGCGCCCCGTCGTAAGCACGAGTTCGGCATGTGCCTGGGCGGCACCTGGTACAGCATCACGGCCAAAGAAGGCAGCTTCGATGCAAATCACCCCATAGAAAGCCTGGACTGCGCCATCCTGCAGGCCAACCTGCTGGCCCCCGTGCTGGGTATCAACGACCCGCGCACCAGCGAGAGAATCGACTTCGTGGGCGGCATCCGTGGCTTACAGGAGCTGGAGGACAGAACGGGCGCAGGCGTGGCCTTCTCCCTCTACCCCGTTACCATGGCAGACCTTTTCCATGTGGCCGACAGCGGCGAGATTATGCCTCCTAAATCCACCTGGTTCGAGCCGAAACTTCGCTCCGGCCTGTTCCTGCATGAAATTGAACGCTAACTTTCACACAGATAATATTTATGAAAATTCTTATCCCCACTAAGCTGGATAAAGCAGCCGCTGCGACACTGAGTGCCGCCGGCTACGAAGTGGTGCAGAACGACAGCCTGCCCATTGAGGAGCTGGCACTCGCCAACCAGGACGCTGTAGGCCTTATCGTACGTTCGGAAAAAGTCACCCCGACTGTCATCGACAGCCTGCCCGGGCTCAAGTGCGTTATCCGCGCCGGTGCCGGCTACGATAACATCGACTACGTTTATGCCCGCACCAAAGGTATCGATGTCATGAACACGCCGGGCGCGAACTCCAACGCCGTGGCCGAGGAGGTAATCGCCATGATTCTTGCCGCCTACCGCTACGTAGTACCGGCAGACGTGACCACGCGTGCCGGTGAGTGGAACAAGAAGAAGTACATGGGCAGCGAGCTTACCCGCAAAACGGTGGGCATCCTGGGTCTCGGCAACATCGGGCGTCTGCTGGTAAAACGCCTGCAGGGCTTCGAGTGCACCGTGCTGGGTTACGACCACTTCCTCTCCAAGCAGCGAGCTCTCAATATCGGTGCCAAACCCGCTGAGATGGAGGAAATCTTCTCCACCGCCGATATTATTTCCCTGCATGTGCCCGGCGGTCCTGCCACCAAGGGACTTATCGATGACCGCCTCATCGGTATGATGAAGGACGGTGCTATGCTGGTAAACTGCTCTCGCTACGGGGTTGTCGATGAAGACGCCATTCGCCGTGCCCGTGCTGCCGGCAAGAAGCTCATTTACTGCACGGACGTGCATCCCAAGGATACGGCAGCCCAGCAGCCCAGTGCAGATGTGGCGGATATCATGCTGCCCCACCTGGGAGCCAACACAAAGGAGGCAAACAAGTTGGCCGCCATGCGTGCCGCGTCACAGATGGAAGCATACTTTGCCAGCGGTGACACAAGCTGCGTTATCAACGCCGAGAAGCCGGCCAATCTGAGCCCGGCCCACCTTCAGCTGGCAGCCATGCTCGGCAAGCTTTGCTACCAGGCAGGCGGTGCCAAGCCCATTCGCAAGATTGAATGCACCTTCTACAACAACCTTCGTTCCTACCGCAAGTGGTTTACACCGTGGATTCTCCAGGGCGCAGTACCCGGCGCTGAACAGGGACTTATGCCTGCCGCCGCCGAGGCCAGTTTCCGCGAACACGGTATCGTGTACAAGGCTCGCGAACCCATGGATGACAAGCTCTATGATGACGCTCTGACCCTCGACCTTTTCATGGAGGAAGATGGTGAACAGAAAATCACCAGCGTACGCGGCATGGTGGTGGATGGTGAGCCGGTCGTATCCCGCATCAATGCATTCGACCACCTCTATGCCTCCCTCACCGGTAACACGCTTGTACTTCGCTACGAAGACCGCCCGGGCGTCATCGCCATTATCGGCCAGATTATTTCACAGGCCGGTATCAATATCGAAAACATGGTAGCCCCCCGCGATGCTGCAAGCGGAGATTCGCTGGCTGTCATCAAAACGGACAAACCTGTTACCGAGGAGCAGAAAGAACTCATCGCGAAAGCCATTGCGGCTAAGCAGGCGTTCTGCCTCTCGCTCTGATTTCGGAATAGTCAATCATCCCTGCTGCGCCACCGTCAGCAGGGGTGATTGAAGATACGGGAATCCACAAAACACCACATTTTTCTTGTCAATAGCACAGGAACGTGGTAAAAGAACTGCGTATACCATGGAAATCTATTACGTTATCTTCGGCATGCTGGCCCTCCTTTCCGTATTCGGATTGATTGTGGGTGTTAGTAATGATGCATGCAACTTCCTGAACTCCTCCATCGGGTGCCGAGCTGGCACGTATAATCAAGCTGTTTGTGTAGCTGCCGTTGGCGTACTGCTGGGTGCTTGCTTCTCCAGTGGCATGATGAGTGTGGCCCGTAACGGCGTCATGGAGCCCGCCATGTTCACCTTCCACGAGGTAATGGTGCTCTATCTTGCCGTGATGGTGGGCAACATTATTCTGCTGGACACATTCAATACACTTGGTCTGCCGACATCCACCACAGTTTCGCTGGTCTTCTCGCTTCTGGGTGCAGCCATTGGTATGGCCATCTTCACCAGTGGAGAGTTCTTCACCTGCCCGCTGGCAGACTACATCAACGAAGAACGCTGCTTCAAGATGATTATCGCGATATTCGCCTCCGTGGCCATAGCCTTTACGGTAGGCTCGATTGTCATGTGGATTTCGCGACTCATCTTCAGCTTCCGCTTCCGGAAAATCTACCGATATATCGGCCCTCTGTGGTGCGGTCTGGCTTTCACCGCCATCAGCTACTTCATCATCTTCAAAGGCCTCAAGGGCAGCGTCTTCAAGGAGGATATCCAGGCTCTGGTGGATCAGGGACTTACCGGTCCCATCATGCTGACAGCAGGTATATTCTGGGTGCTCTTCTCTGCCCTGCTGCAGTACATCTGCAAGATTAACACCCTGCGTATCGCAGTGCTGGCCGGAACCGGCTCGCTGGCTCTTGCTTTCGCGGGTAATGATATGGTGAATTTCATCGGCGTGTTCATGGCGTCCAAGGATGCTCTCTTCGACCCGGCTGTGAATGCGGCCAATGTGCACACTCTGAAAATGGGCGATATTCTTGCCGGCGACGGAGCCGCTGCCAGCATGCTTTATCTCATTTCTGCCGGTCTTGTCATGGTGGCTGCACTCTTCTTCTCCAAGAAGGCCCGCAAGGTCACCGAGACAGAGCTGAAGCTCTCCTCCTCCAACACCGGCAAGGAGCGATTCGGCTCCAGTCAGCCCGCACGTATTATCGTGCGCTCGGCCATCAATACCGCTCGCTTCATCACCAGCATCACCCCCAAGCCGATAGCTGACTTCGTAGGCCGCCGCTTCCGCCCCCTTACCCCGGAGGAAGAAAGCGGTGCGAACTACGACATGATTCGCGCTTCCGTGAATCTGACCATTGCCGCACTGCTCATCTCTGTAGGTACAGACTTGGGGCTGCCGCTTTCCACCACCTATGTTATCTTCATGGTTTCCATGGGTTCCTCTCTGGCAGACCGAGCCTGGGGACGCGACAGCGCCGTGTACCGCATCACGGGTGTTCTCACCGTGATTGCCGGCTGGCTGCTCACGGGTGTGGCTGCATGTCTGGCAGCTCTCGTGGTTGCACTCATCATGGCATACGGTGGCACCTGGGGCATGATTACCATGCTGGTGATTGCCGGCGTATTGCTGATTAAGTCCACCTTCTTCACTCGTGAAGATAAGCAGGAAATTCGCCTGATTGATGTGAACAAAGAGGCCTCTATGCACGAGTTTGCCACCTCCGCTGCTGGGCGCCTCGGCCGCATGGTAGGCATCTACCGAGCCACCGTGAAGGCTCTGCTGGAGGAAGACCTGGATGACCTGAAGCGACTGCGCAAGAAGGCTCGTTCCATCAAGCGTGATCTTGAGGTTATCAAGGAGAACGAGGTGCTGCCCACCCTGCCCACCATCCCTGCAGAACTGGCAGACCGCGGCCAGCTGATTTTCCGCATCACAGAGATTTCGCTCACCACCTGCGAGCGTCTGATTACTCTGGTGAAGGCCAGCTACAATCACATCGATAATTTCCATGCCGGTCTCAGTGAGGAACAGGCTCATGACCTGCTCGCTCTCACTGAGAAAATCGGGCGTTTCTACCCGAACCTCATCGATATGCTCAAGGCCGGCAACTATGCAGGCATTAAGGCCATGCTGGAGACCACAGAGCAGCTCAGCGATGATTTTGCAGATTGCATCACCCGCCACCTCATGCACAGTGCAGCAAACGAAACAGACATGCGCAACGGCATACTGTACCTCACGCTGCTCAACGAAACGCGTGCCATGGTAAGCCACGGTTTCGCGCTTATTCAGCGCATCCGTGAGCTCTACGAAGGTTAAGGGATATACTCTATAAAAAAAGGCCCCGCACTATCCGGTGCGGGTCCTTTTTTTATTCCAAATCCAGGTCGATTCCAAACGTCGCGCCTAGGGCTGCAGCATCAAAATCTGCGCAGTGCGGAGGCTCCGGGCGTGACATCAGCGCTTCCGGCGCAACCGAGCGCAGTGTGAAAAGTAACAACGGGTCGGCATCTATCAGACATCCCGCAGCATAAATCGCGGCTGCAGCATGGGGACATGGCTCACTCCAATCCGGGCAACTGCAGCTCATGTGCCAATCTGCCGGTTCCGGCAGCAAGCCGCCTTCTTCCGCACACAGCACTTCCAGCACAGAAGCATCCACCTTGCCTTCCAGCAGCGCCACCTGCGAATCAATGCGCCCGCAGCACGCAGCACGTAAACTCTCCAAAGAATCTTCATCCGGTGGTGCAATGCGGAGATGCACCTCATACAATTCTTCCGCACTTACCTTTGCCGTAATAAGGCCGGGAGCAATACGCAAATCCAGCACGCAGCCATGGCGCAACAGAGAGCGCCCGGGAGCCAGACACAGCCCCCCTGCTTCGCAGCGCGCGAGATGTCGCATCCAGGCGCTTCCCCAGAAATTAGCAGCAAGCTTTCGCGTACTATTCACCACGGGATGCAGCTCCTCACCATCTGCCTTCAAATCAGCCAGACGTTCTGCCGCCAGTTGGCCAAGAGCTTTGACGCTCAGTCGAGGTGTAAAATCATCGCACATACGCAGTGGTAAAAAAGCACCGCAAAGCGGAGAAGCCTTGCGGTGCTTGTATGAATGAACTAAGAATTACTTGGTAACACTCTTGAAGTACTCAAGCGTGGTCTTGAGGCCTTCCTCCAGCGTGTACTTGGGCTCCCAACCGGCAGCACGCAGCTTATCAGCGCATGCACGGCTGTGCTTCACGTCACCGGCACGCTCGGGCAGGTGCAGAACCTTGGAGGAGGAGCCGGCTGCTTCGATGATAATGTCGGCCAGCTTGTTGATGGTAATCTGACCACCGTAGCCCACATTGTTCACGCCGGTTACTTCCGGATGCTCAGCCACATAGGCCAGAGCGCCCACGATATCCTTCACATAGATGAAGTCGCGGGTCTGCTCACCATCGCCGTATACGGTGATATCCTCGCCCTTAATGGCCTTCTCCATGAAAATCGGCACGGCAGCAGCGTAGGCACCCTTGGGATCCTGACGGGGACCGAACACGTTGAAGAAGCGGCAGCAACCGGTGTTAATCTGACCGGTGGTACGGTACATATCCATGTAGTACTCACCATCGAGCTTGGTAATGCCATAGGGGCTCTTGGGCTCGGGGTACATGGTCTCCACCTTGGGAACGATGGGATTGTCGCCATAGATAGCGGCGGAGGAAGCCAGAACCACCTTCTTGCAGCCGGCCTTGCTGGCTTCTTCCAGCACGATAAGGAGGCCATTCACGTTCAGGTCAATGCACTCGCGAATCTTGCTCATGGACTCAGGCACAGACACCAGAGCAGCCATGTGGAAAATGTAGTCCACACCCTCCACTGCCTTGGCCACCAGCTCACGATCGGTAATGGAACCCTCGATGAAGGTTACATTGAGACCATCCAGATTTTTCTTGTAGCCGGTACGCAGGTTATCAAGTACGCGAATCTCTTCTGCCACCCCCTGATAGTGCTCAGCGATGTGGGAACCAATAAAGCCGGCGCCGCCGGTAATGAGGATTTTCATATCTGAACGAAAATTGTTTTTGTTAACGCGTTTATGCTACAACATTCTCCACCTGATTGCAAGCATAGAATGCGCCAAACCTCCCCACTGCCACAAATAAGTTGCGCATTATCTGTAGGACGCAGCCCCTGATTCATCGTGAAATTTATCTCATCGAAGAGAATCAATTTTTCTTGCTAAAAAGATGCGTTCCTATATAATGGATGCATGTCAGAGGAGGTAAGTGTTCGCACAAAAGTCTCTTACGAGGCCAGGCAATCCATATTGTGGATGTATCGATTCTTTTTATGTGCCATCATTTTCATGGCAACTCTCAGAGCTGAGACAAAGGCTGATTCCCCGAATCCGGATTGGGTTCTCGTCTTCCGGGATGAGTTCTCCTCCTCTTCGTTTGAAGGGAAAAAATTAAAATGGGGGAATAAGTGGAATAAAATTGAATACATGTCCCACCCCGCTCCGGATTGGCGTAAACACCAATCACGAGAAAACGTGCTTGTTGTGCCCGGCAAGGAAAAGAAAACAAGCTATGTGCGCCTGAAAGGCGTATACGGTAAGTACAAAAGCCAGAGCAGCAAGAGTGGAAATCAGGAAACATTTGCCTGCGGCGGTATCTTTACAGATAAAACCTTTTCGTTCCGATATGGCTATGTAGAGGTGCGCGCGCGATTTGATTGTGCGAAGGGTGTGTGGCCCGCCATCTGGTTATTGCCCAGGAGCGGAGGGTGGCCCAACGGTGGTGAAATCGACATTATGGAACACCTCAACCATCAGAAACATGTGTGGCAAACCATCCATTTGTTGAGCAATTCCGGTAGTGGAGATGCCTCCAGAACAATCAATCCGCAACCAGCTATCAATGATGTTACGGCATGGCATACCTATGGTGTAGAATGGGCTCCCGGTCGCATTACTTTTTATGTAGATGGCAAAAAAACGGGCTCTTTTACCCGGGAAGGCTTCACACATTGGCCATTTGACCGGGAAGTAGAGTTTTACTTGCTGATAGATCAGCAAATAGGTGGCAATTGGCCCGGACAGGCGGACCCGGCACAGCTGAAAGCCAAAAGTGCCAACTTTGATATCGATTACGTGCGTGTTTATTCTACCCCGGAATACAAATTCTCCTCAAAAAAGAAGAAAAAGCAAAGCAAGCGTCAAACCGATTAAAATCCAAACGTACGCTTTATGTCGCAGGTAGATGAATTTCCAGACCATCGTAGGCGGGAGCCATGAAGGAAGGCAACATGGCGGCGGTAGCAGCATAGTCCACTTTGTGCCCGCAGTGAGTCAGAAGCCCACGACGGGGAGTAAGCTGACGCATCAGCTCCACATTGTCATTCACGGAGAGATGAGTATGATGTTCCTGCGTGGTCAGACCATCCATAGCGAGAACATCCAGCCCTTCCAGCAGAGGGCGAGAGTCCTCCGGCAAGGATTTAATATCCGGCACATAGCCAAAGGAACAGCCGCCGGAGCGGAAAACATAGCCGTATGTCTCCACTGTTGCGTGCTGCACCGGAACGGGGATAACCTCTATATCCCCTACGCAGAACAGTTTACCGGCGTGGTCGTGAGCGTCCGGGCGGATATAGCCCTGGTAGGTATTTGCCTCGGAGAAAGCCCAGGCAAACATACGGCGCAGGTGCGCAAGGCAGCTGGTGCCGGCATAGAGCGGCAGGCGGTCCATACGGTGCCAGCAGAAAGCGCGCATATCGTCAAAGCCGGTCGTGTGGTCCAGGTGCTCGTGGGTGTAAATGATAGCATCTATCGAAGTAAGATTGTGCCTGAGAGCCTGCTGACGCAAATCCGGGCAGGAATCCACCAGCAGAGTTGTCGTTTCCGTGCTAACCAGAACCGATGCACGCAGGCGCTTGTTCCGCGGGTCGTCAGAACGACACACGGCACAGTTGCAACCTATGACCGGCACGCCTGTCGAGGTGCCGCTGCCGAGGAAAAGAACTTTCATCATCCGATTTTTGCTTTGCTTTCTGCGCATCATTATGCCATAATGTTCGCACAACGAAAAGCAAAATATGCTCTCACTGTTAAAGATACGCAATCTGGCATTGGTGGATGAACTTGTCTGGGAACCTGAGCCGGGGTTCTTATCCATTACAGGCGAGACCGGAGCGGGTAAATCCGTCATCATGGGCGGTATTTCTCTCGTGCTGGGAGAACGGGCGGACAAGGGCCGCATACGCAGTGGCGAATCGCAGTGCAGCATAGAAGCCGTCTTCCACCTGAGCCACCCGGAATACATCAACGAGGCTCTGGAAGAGTCGGGCGTGCCCCTCTGCGAGGATGGCGCTCTTGTCATCCGCCGTGTTATCTCGGCAAGCGGGAACAAGCAATTCGTCAACAGCACGCCGGTAACTCTCAACCTACTGCGCCGTATCAGCGGTGGATTAGTGGATATGCATCACCCGGAAGCCCACCGTTCCCTCACCTCCCAGGAGCGCCAGTTGGAACTGCTGGATGCATTTGCAGAGAATGAGATACAAAAAGGGGATTATGACAGAGCTTACCGCGCATGGCTGGATGCTAAAACAGCCTACCGTGAGCTCATGGAGAGCGAGATGGCAAACGAGCGTGAGCTGGACTTCCTGCGCCACCAGGTACAGGAAATCGAAGCAGCCCAATTTACAGCGGAGGAAGCGGCAGAGCTTGAAGCCAACTGGCAGCGTGCTCGCAATGCAGGCCGACTGCGCGACACGGCTGCTCCCATGGCAAACATGATAGATGGCGGAGACGACTCTGTGCTGAGTCGCCTGCGCCAGCTGGTGCGTTGTGCTCGCGATTTGGAGAGACTTGATGCGGACTGTGCGTCGTGGCTGGCGCCACTCCCCGGCATTGTCGAGGAACTGGAAGATTTAGCAGCACATCTTCAAGACTATACGGACACCCTCTGTGGGGACCCGGCAGAACTGGCTCGCCTGGAGGAGCGCATTTGCACGTTGGATACCTTGAAACGCAAATACGGAGCAGATTTTGAGGCCATTCAGGCGCATCTGGCGACTTGTCAGGAAAGACTCAATGCCATCGATAACCGCGAAGAAATGCTTGCGAAACTGGCAGAGGCAGAACGGGCCAGTATGGCTGAGCTGAAGCGCGCAGCCGCTGTATTGAGTGAAACACGCCGCAAAGCAGCACCTCGTCTGGCGGAAGACTTCCTGCACCACGCCCGCCAACTGGGGTTCCGCCAATCTCTCTTCGAGGTATCACTGCTGCCGCAGGAAACACCCGGCCCGCACGGTATGGAAGAGACTGATTTCCTCTTCGGCCCCAACCCGGGAGAACCGCTTAAAGCCCTGCGCCTCATTGCCTCCAGTGGTGAGCTTGCTCGCGTGATGCTTGCGTTGAAGAGCGCACTGGCCAGCAGAGACGACACCCCGCTTCTGGTGTTCGATGAGATAGACGCCAACGTCGGCGGTGAAATTGCGCGCGCCGTAGGCATGAAGATGCGTGAGTTGGGTGCCGACCACCAGGTCATTTCCATCACCCACTTCCCGCAGGTAGCAGCTCTGGCAAATCATCATTACCTGATAGAGAAGACCCAGAGTAACGGCCGCACCGTATCCCAACTCGGCAAGGTAGAAGGCGAAACTCGTGTATCAGAGCTGATGCGTATGCTCGGCACCGGTGGCGATGCAGCGCGGGCACATGCACTGGGCTTGCTTCAAATCAATGCCCCGACCTAATATTTTTGCCATGCAGCGCATTTGATGTTTGCAATACAGTAACTATTGTGATAACATGTTGCCAGAGTCAAACTTTTTCTAATCACCTCAGCATATGAAACGTCCCGCATTTCTGCTCGCTATGCTCGCCTGCGGAGCTTCCCTGCTCCAGGCGGCCGATTTGTACGACATCACCCTTACCAATGCTCAGAAGTATACTTCCTGCCGCATTTCCTACACCTCCGGTGGTAAGACCAAGTTCACCGGTAAGGACAAGAGTGGCAAAACAGTTACCATGACTGTCAAAACTTCCAGCATTCTTTCCAAGAAAGAGGTGGAGGAAGAAGTAAAGCCTGCACCGGTTGCTGAGGAACCGACACCGGCACCTGCACCGGAACCGACAGCTGAGAATAAGCCTGCAGCAGAAGGCGAAGCCGCTCCTGCCGAGCAGCCTGCCGCAGCCGATGACCAGAAGCCCGCCGAGGCCCCTAAGGCTGAAGCGACTCCTGCCCCGGAGGAAGACGTCAAAGCCAAGGATATTTCCCTGGAGCTGCGCAAGAAGATGGAAAAAGTCAACAGCGAGCTGGCCTCTCTCACTAAGCCCTCCAATTCACTTGTTTCTGCGGTGGAGCGCGGTAAGTCCTCCTTCGAGCGCAATATCGGCAAGATTGATGAGATGGCTATTGAGGTAGCTGAGCTGCAGACCAAGTTCAACCAGGTAACCGGTGGCGATTACACCTTCACACACGTCACAAGCGACGCCCGCGACAAATATATGCGCGACGGTAAGGCTGCCCATGATGCCATGGTCATCGATGTCAAGGAGCACAAAAACAGCCGCAAAGTCGGTGGTCTGGACAAGTTTGAAATCCTCCGCGAGCGTTACCAGGGTATTCCTGAGTACAAGGAAGCATACAACTGGTACATCACCACACTCAAAACGCTGCAGAAGCGCTGGACAAACCTGCTGAATGCTGAGGAGAAAAAGCGCAGCAAGCTCAACTCTGCCAAGCAGGCGGACATGCGCGAGAAGGATGAGCAGGCATACAAGCGTCTGGAAGCCTACTTTGAAAAAGAAGGTGAGCAGATTGCCAAGGTGTGGTACAACCCGGAAAAGCGCAATCTTGTCATGCTTAAAGCGGCCACCAGCAAGGTGAAAGATGCCCTTCGCCGCAATGAAAACGGCCTGCGCGATGAAGCTATCGGCACCGTACCGGCTATGATTGAAGGTTTCTGGGCCAACATGGATAAAGTGCGTACCCAGATGATTTCCGGTGACCTTGCAGGTGCCGGCGATACCCTTAAGGCAGACGAGAACTACAACAAGCTGCTGCGCCTCAACCGCCAGCTGCTGCCGGAGGATTACAAGGCTCCCCTGCGTGCACAGCGCCAGGACCTGGATCAGGAAATTAAGCGCCGCATCCGTGAGCGCACCCAGCTGGAAAAACGCCTCGAGCAGAAAATCGGCCAGCTTGAGCGCGCAACCGAATCTGCTGAAGCTCAGCTCGATTCCCTGCTGGAGCGCATTGCCCTCGAGAAAGAGGTAGACACACAGGCCAGTTCTGTGGAGCTCGATGAAAAGAAGCCCGCTCCCGCGAAGCCGGCAGCTCCCGAGCAGCCGAAGGAACCTGAAAATAAAGCAGATAAGAAATAAAGTCGCAATGCATCAGGCCGGGCCTATACAGAGCCCGGCCTGCACTATATCATGATAATGAGTTTCCGATACATCCTCCCGAGCCTGGCTATGCTTCCGGCTATAGCACAGGCAGCCATACCTGCGGATATAGACCGAGCCTTTGCACGCTACACAAACCTGGCAGAAGAACTGGCCCCGGTACTTGAAAAAGCACAGGACAGAAAAAGCGCGGAAGAAGCAGCCCCGGAATTGGCAAAGATGCTGCTTCTTGTTTGCGATGCACGCACAGAACTCTCCGGGATTCAGAGTCTGAGCCCGGAAGTCAGCGCTGACGTTGTACGCAAATACGAAGTTGCTATGCGACGCAACTGGGGGAAAGTGTATGAGCACATATTCCGCCTGCAGCAAAATGAATGTTATAAAGCAGCTGCATTTTCCCGTCAATTCCGACTTTTATGCATGATTCTCAGCAAATAATGAAGACCTTTTTCTCACTGGCTCTTGTCAGCGCCGCTGCAGCCTACGCACAAGACACAACACTCTCCCCAGCTCCGGAGGCATCCACCACTCCGACAGAGCTCCCCGCGGAAGCACCCGCAACTGCAGCGGAGGTGGAGGGGCAACTGTCCCCGGGAGAAAGCAGAATCCGAGCCGGCATCGTGCTGCTGGGCATGTTGCATAATACACTCGCCCGCATTCATGATACAGAAACAGCAAACGAAGCTGTGCCTTCCATCATGAAACTGGCGCGCGAACTTCAGCTCTGGGGACAAGGCTTTGCCGCCCTGCCCCCGCTGGATGAAGATACGCAAAGCGAATACGAAAAACGTTACCTTCCCATCATCAACCGTCTCAACGAACAAATCCAGATTCAGGCAGAACGCATATCTGCTGCAGAGTTTTATGGTTCCGAAAATCTGCCGGCCGCTCTGGTTCATCTGGTCAATTCTGTTCAATAATCTCATATGCACCGCTTTATATCTCTTATTCCCATGGCGCTCTCAGCCATTCTTACAGCACAGGAAGCTGAGAATACTGTAAACTTCAACACTCTTGAATCCGGCCGCTATATGCAGGTTCTGCAGGTACCGGAGGCTAATTCTTCCATACTCCGAGGCAAAGCCCCGGAGGATTCGGATGGCACATACCGCATTCTGAATGGCAGTACCGTCATTTGGGAAGGCCGCGCCGACGAGGCCTTCGAGATTCGCCCCTATTCCCGCAAATTGTATCTGGTGAATGAAGGCTGCACAGACAGCGACTGGCAGGAACTCAGCTGGGATAAACAGTTCCGCCCCTTACCCAAACCGGGTAAGCACCATGTCTGGGACAAAGGCAACGAATGGGGTAACAACATTTCTCAGTTGAAAGCAGAAGGTACCAAAGACAGCGGCCCCACACTCCGCAAGCTTCTGGATGCCGCAGCCAAGCAGTGCCTTGGTGGCTCGAGTGTCACTATCGACCTGCCCAAGGGGGTATATCACTTCTACCCGGAGGGAGCGCTGCGCATGAGCTACTATGTATCGAACCACGACCAGCAGGACATCCACCCCGTGGGCTTTCCGATTGTCGGCCAGCAGAATCTTACCATCAACGGCAATGGTTCCACCTTTGTTTTCCATGGTAAGATGCAGCCGGTCCTGCTTATGGACAGCAAGCAGGTAAAGCTGAACGATATCACCATTCGCCATGATAATCCTTATTACAACGAGGGAAAGATTGTCGAGATAAATGATGGCACGACAACTCTTGAATACGCTTCTCGTTTCCGTTGGGAGGTAAAAAATGGGCAGTATTACCTGACCGGCGATGGCGAGCCGAAGTTGCCGAACGCAGTACTTGCCTTCCAGAAGAACGGCCAGATGGTGCCCACCGGCAGGGGCGGTGATATCGGTTGGCCTGCGCGTTGCGAGCAGGTGGCACCGAACCGTGTCAAATTCTTTGTAGATGCCTCTAAACACGGTCTCAAAAAAGGTCACATCCTGGTTCAGCGCCACTACGGGAGACCTCACCCGGCCATGGTTCTTTACCGTGCAGATAACATCACTCTCAATAAAGTGGTGTTTCAGGACAGTCAGGGCATGGCACTCGTGGCGCAGCGCAGTCGCGATATACGAATCAACGGCGGTGGCTGCGTCTGTGCCCCCGGTCGCGTTTACACCGTTTCGGCAGATGCCACCCATTTCTCGAACTGCGCCGGAACCATCACCGTAAAAAATGCGCTGTATGAAGGCATGATGGATGACGCCATCAATGTGCACTCCACCTGTCTGAGCATCGAAAATATCATCAATGAGCGTGAGTTCATCGCACGCTACATGCACGTACAGGCAATAGGCTTTGAGGTATTTACCCCCGGAGAACAAATCCAGTTTATCAAAGGCAGAACACTGGAAAACCACCCCGAATTGGGCAAAGCAACGCATGTGGAAAAGTTGGATGAAACCCATGTTCGCATCACTCTGGAAAATCCCCTTCCGGACGGCATTGAGGAGGGCGACGCCATCGAGAATGCCGATTGGTACCCAGCCGTGAACTTTATCGGCTGCACGGTGCGTCACAATAGAGCGCGAGGCTCACTGTTCACCACACCCAAGCCTGTACTTGTGAAGAAATGTAAGTTCATGGCATCTCACGGTTCAGCCATTCTGCTGGCAGGCGATGCGCAGGGCTGGTACGAGAGCGGGCGCTGCCTGGATGTCAAAATCATCGATAACCTTTTCGACCACAATCTGACCGCTCGATATCAGTTTACCGAGGCTATCATTTCCATTTACCCGGAGGTGAAAGAGCCGCAGAATCAGGAAACGCGTTACCACCGGAATATTCTCATCGAGGGTAACACCTTCCTGACACACCGCGTGCCTCTCCTTTATGCCATTTCGGCAGATAATATCATCTTCCGCAATAATACCGTGAAGTACGACAACAAGTACCCGGGCATGCACGATGGACAGCCCTACATCTTAAAACAC
Organism: Akkermansia sp.; assembly: GCA_045636905.1. Taxonomy (GTDB): domain Bacteria; phylum Verrucomicrobiota; class Verrucomicrobiia; order Verrucomicrobiales; family Akkermansiaceae; genus Akkermansia. Next base: position 13,814 of record JAZTYL010000022.1, on the reverse strand, counting down.
TGCGGCAAGACTGACCTGCAAAAGCTCTGACACATATCACACACATGGCTAAGAAATTCAGCGAACACACAGCTCGCGCCAATAAACACACAGCACGCCCGGATAATAAGCAGGCGCCTCGTTTCGAGAAAGCCCCCACCCGCAACGTCGTCAAAGCACTGGACGAAGGTGCGCTTCAGGATATTCTGGAAGCGCAGCCGCAGGGGTTATACCTGGTACTGGACTGTGTGCAGGATCCGCACAACCTCGGGGCTATCCTGCGCACGGCAGATGGTGCCGGTGTGGCAGCAGTCATCACCCCCAAAGACAAGTCCGTGGGAATTACAGAAACCGTACTGCGCGTATCTGTAGGTGCTGCAGAAAAAGTCCCCTTTGTACAGGTCACGAATCTGGCCCGCACCATGAAGGCGATGAAAGACGCAGGCATTTGGTTTGTGGGCACATCCGACCACGGCGACCGTGATTTGTACGATATGGACATGAAGGGCGGCATTGCCCTGGTGATGGGCGCGGAAGGCGACGGCATGCGCCGTCTTACGGAAGAAAACTGCGACTTCCTCATCCGCATCCCCATGTTCGGCAGCGTCCCCTGCCTCAACGTTTCGGTAGCAACCGGCGTGTGTCTGTATGAGGCCGTGCGTCAGCGCAATATCTGCAAGTAATGCCGACAATCGAAACCATTAATCCACCGGCAGGAATGCTTGTCCGTTTTATCTCGGACCTGCACTACGGCCATGAACGTTGCGAAGCACCGGCACCGGCAGAGCTGGTTGCCGGGATAACGCAGGGTGGTGTCGGCATGCTTGTGGTGGTGGGCGATGTGGCAGAGACCCGCCAATGCGCCTGGCAGGCAGAGGGCATGAAGCTGCGCGAGGAACTGCGGGAAGCCTGCCGCAAGCTCGATGTTGAGCTGGTGGAAATCTCGGGCAACCATGACCCTGACACGGAGCCCCTGCTCATCCGCTTCTGGAACGGGCGCGTCGTGGCCATGCATGGTCACGCGCTTTACAAAGAGGTGGCCCCCTGGAGCTGGGAATACCTGCGAAACAAGGAAAAATGCCGCGACCTAATCCGTAATTTCCCGCACGCCGAGTTGCCGGAGCGCCTGGAACTCTCGCGCCACATGTGCAGACTCACTGCTCCGATACTCCGCCGCGAGGGCATACACAACAAATACCTGCGAGGCTTTCTGCACTGTTTCTGGCCGCCGCAGCGCCCCTGCCGCATTGTGTGGAGCTGGCTTACCTGTGCGCGTCGGGCGGAGAACTTTGCCTGCCGCTATTTCCCTGAAGCCGAGACGGTGATACTGGGACATTTTCACCGTTTCGGCAACTGGCACTTCGGCAAGCGTCACATTCTCAACTGCGGAGCCTGGTTCAAACATGCCACGCCCTACTGCGTGGATATGCAGGACGGGCGTTTCCTCTCCTACCGCAAAATCAATTTATCCCCCTCCGAGTCATGAAATTGTTACCGGCTTTACTTCTTCTCATAGCTCCACTCTGTGCAGAAACAGAGCAGCCCACACCACCCCGAAGCGTCTATCTTGAAACAGTGCTGGAAAATATCGTGGCTTATGATGAGCTGGCTACTGTGCTGGAGCCGGTGAAAGACATCAGCTCAGCGCGAGCCGCAGCTCCGGCTGTGCTGGAAATTGTACAGCGTCTTATCGAGCTTGCGGGCAAATCCGCTGCACTCCCCCAGCCTACCCGCGAGGAAGAAGAAGAGCTGCGAGAACAACTGGCAGAAATAGATACAGCCACACTGAGTGAGCGAGCCATCGGCAAAATTCTGGACTTGCTTACAGCTACGGATCCGCCCTGTTACGGCAGCGCTGAGTTGAGAGAAGCATTGACACCTCTCGTTAATATGATCATGAGCGAGGAGTAAAGCGTATCAAGGGCACAGATTCCGACACCTGTTGGCGCCTTGCTGAGCCCGGCAGAGTTGCGGCAACGTCTTCCGGCACCTCCGGCAGCAGAATAAACTGCGCATTCCGGCATGTTTCGTAGAGTGCGGAGAGGTCTATGGGCAGGAAGTTATTGTGACCGATAATCACGACATTGGCAGCAGATACCACAGATTCCGGAATGGAGCGGAATGTCAGGGCATCGCAGCTACCGAGATACAACACACGCCCCTGTTCTGATTCCCAATGAACGATGGCCCCACCACCGGCCTTCAACCCGGCGGAAAGAGACTCCATAGGCGGATAAACAGTATAGGTACCGGCAGAAGTGGTAAAGCGCACCACGCCTTTAGTTGTTTTATAAACCTGCAGTTGAGGCCAGCTCTGCTGCAAGACGTTTTCTCCGGAATCTCCGGCTTTTTTCACAAAAACAAACGGACTATAGCCGGAGAAAAATAAGAGAGGTTCTGTGGAAAAATAGCTTGTTGATGCAGTCCCGCAACCTATGACAACACCGGGGTTGCCCAATACTGCGCAGGATTCTCCGTATCCGAGATGGCACACCAGAGCATCATGTGGCCGAGGTGAATCCACATACGGAACATAAGACATCGGCAATCCGGCAAAAAACTGCGTAACACCGATGAGAAGTCCGCTGCTTTGCAGGGCTACCCAGCGTAACGCCTCGCCCAGCAAGGGGATGCCACCGGCTACCGAGGTCAGAAGCCCACTTCCCAGCACAAGGGGAAGTAAGGGAGAAATGGCTATATTGGTCAGATAACTCCAGGGAGTTACTGTATGGAAGAAAGCCAAAGTTACGGGCACCGATATCAGCCAGGCGGAAAGGGAAACAATGACAGTTCCCCGCAACGCTGCATCCATTGCGGCGACACGCCGCTGCCAAGGAGTGTAGAGGCGTCTCGGCAGGTAAGCATCAGCAGCAAACCAAGGGCCGGATTGCATGCACAGACGTACACCAACACCTATTCCGGCATAAACAGAGAACGAGAGAACAAAGCCGGCATTGTACAATTGCCATGGGGAATACAGCAAAATCAGCAGGGCAGCAAAACTCAGAATATTCAGCATGCTGACACGGCGGCGCAACTCCAACCCAACAAGAGCAAGTGCTATCATGAGGTACGCCCGCAATGCCGGAACTGCCAGCCCCGTTATCAATACATATACCCCAACAATGATGAGGGTCAGAACAGAACGAACGCGGGGAGACAGCCCGGTGAGGAAAGCGAGGACGTACACCATACCGGCCACAATGCCGACATGCAATCCGCTGACAGCAAACGCATGCATGCAGCCACCTCTTTTGAAGATATTCAGGGTTTCAGACTCAGCCGGTTCTTTATCCCCCAAAACAAGAGCACAGAGCACCTGCCGACGGGCATCCCGCATGGTGTCGGGAGAAATGAGATTAGCGGTAAGATGCTTCCGCAGAGACTCAGCAAACCCGATAATGGTGTGTGGCGTATGGGAAAGTTCCAGGTATTCCCCACGCAACATGCGAAGGTTTGCGGCCAGACCCTGGCTGCGCATCCATTCTGCTGTATCAAACATACCGGGCACGAGTGGCGCATGAGTAGGCTGTTCCTCCGCTGCAACCCGAATGCGGTCACCGGTATGCCAGGGAATATTGCCTCGCACCACCACACGGACATGCTTCTGCTCATCGTGCAGGATACATCCTTTTGCCAGGCGACGCACTATGGTTCCCTCCAACTCTACTGATCCATTCGCTCGCAAAGCCTCATTCAAATCGTCTGCTGAATGCCGCAGTAAATCACTATGCACCCATGCAATGGCCGTGCACAGGCAAATCGCTATCAGCACCCGCCGACAGCGAAGCAAATAAGCCAACACAAAAGCAGCCAGACTCAGCACCCAGCCATTCCCGCCATACAGGCAACCCAGCACGGCCACCAGTGGGAGGAAAAACGGAGCCCCGTTTACCAGCTTTCGCAGGTAAAGCTGTACAGGGTCTCCAGTGCTCCCGGACATCAGCGATACACCATGACAGGACCGGTCACAGATGACTGCACTGAACGCACCTTACGCACTGCCGCCACAAATATACGCGCTGCTTCATCCACTTCAGCAGCAGTAGTGTAACGGCTCAGCGAAAAGCGCAAGCACTCACGAACTTCCTTATCACACAGCCCCATGGCTCTCAACACATGGCTCGGTTCCGGCTCAGCACTCGTACAGGCCGAACCTGTAGAGCACAACAACCCGGCCGGCTCAAGCAACAGAGAAAGAGACTGCGCGCTGCAGCCGGGAACACGCATATTGAGCACATGCGGCAGACGTCGGGCAGAGGCGCCGTTCACCACGAACTCTATACCGGCGTCTGTCAGGGCAGATTCAAAGCGTGCACGCAAGCCTTCCAACGCGGCATACTGCTCCGCGGCAGCCAAGGCCAGCTCAGCAGCTTTACCGAAGCCGACAATACCGGGCACATTCTCCGTTCCGGCGCGGCGGTAATCTTCCTGCGCACCACCTGTCACGAACGGGCGGAACTCCACACCTCGACGCACATAAAGACACCCTACCCCCTTGGGGCCGTGGATTTTGTGTGCGGATGCCGATGCAAAATCGATGGGGTACTCATGCAGAGGCGTCGGCACCTTACCGGCGGCCTGCACAACATCCACGTGCACACAAGCTCCGGCTTCCGCCGCGGCAGTGGCGAGTGTACGCACCGGCTGCAGCACTCCCGTCTCGTGGTTTGCCCAGGCAAAGCTCACGGCATCACAGCCGGAAACAGCAGACTTCCACTCCGGCAGGTCAGCGACTCCATTGGAAAGCACGGGCGCAGCCTCACCGCGAGCAGTGCGCAGTGTTGCAGGGTGCTCCGTGGCCAGTGTCAGCACTCGCGAAAAGCGAGCCAGGGCAGCATTTGTTGCCTCGGTACCCCCTGCCGTGAAGATGATTTCATCTGTATGAACGCCAAACAAGGCAGCCACTTTCTCGCGGGCTGTATCCAGGGCACAACGTACTGTCTTTGCAGCACCATACGCAGCGGAGGGATTATAATAATGCTCCCTCAGATAAGGCAACATCGCCTCCAGCACTTCCGGTGCAAGAGGCGTTGTGGCGTTGTTATCCCAGTAAATCATGCGTTTATTCGCAAGCCTTATCGATGGCCTGCTTCAGGGCATCGGTCATGACGCTCTCGCTGCTGGTACCCATAGCAGTGTCGCTGAGTTCCTCAATGCGCTGAACTTGTTCTTCAATCTGCTCTTCGAGGCGAGTAATGTGCATCAGGTAACGCTTCTCCGCGGCAGCCATGAACTCGCTGTCCTCAGGCTTTTTGTTTTCCTTCTTGCAAAGCTTGGCGAGGCTCTTGGCGGTTTTCTCGGCAGATTTCTTATCCTTAACTTTCTTGAGCGCGGAAGCCGCCTTCTTCATGCGAGCCATCTTGGTGGACCAATAACGATTCGCAGCCTTCTTCAGAGCCTTTTCATCTACTTCAGGTTCAGCCTCAGCGGACTCAGTGGTCTCGGGTTCAGCATCTTCCTGAGCAAATACCATGGGGGTGCCGGCAAAGAGGCCGAACAGCAGCAGATATGCGAGTGGTTTCATTGTAGTAATATTATAAGTTATGTTTTTGATGTGTGAGAAAATTATTCCAGAGCCTTGGATATGGCCTCTTCCAGTTTATCAGTCATGCAGTCCGCCGCCTCAATACGTTCCTGCTCCTTTTCGATAAGCGAATCATACTGGCTTATCTTTTTTTCATTGCGTTCCAGGAGTTCATCCAATCCGGCATAGTCCGGGCGCTTACTTTCGCCGACCTCTCCCAGAGCGGTTTTCTGTCCGACATTGCCCAGGCCATAGAGTTCGGAAAGAGCTTTTTCTGCGCGGGCAGCGCTTTTTTCATCCTTAACCTTTTTCAGAAGAGAAGCCGCTTTCTTCTTATTCGCGAGATAATCCTTCATCCACTTGGCAGCAGCCTTCTTTTCTGCACGAAGTTCTGCAGCAGGTATCTTCTCCACAGGAGCACTCTCTGCCTCCTCTGCGGCATAAAGCGCAGGGGCTGCTACAAAACATACAAGAAGAAAGGTAAGAAGACGTTTCATATGGAGCTATATTGCCACAAGAAGGACTGAATGTCAAACACGATGTGCCGAAATGGCCGAGAAAACACAGGGCGGCACACAGCCCTGCACCCAGCGTTCCCACCCAGGCAAACCGACAAAACCACGCACCAGGGAGGAGCTGATTTCCTCCAGCTCGGACGGCGGCATCAGGAATACCGTCTGAATCTCAGGCTGCATGCGCGAGTTCATACGAGCGATGGTTTTCTCGTATTCAAAATCTATAGTGTTGCGCATACCTCGCAGCAGATATGAGGCTCCGATGCGGGCGGCAAAATCCACCAGGAAGCCCTGCTGTACAACTTCCACGCGCACATTCCCGGGCAAGTCTGCTGCGAGATTCTGCAGCAAGTCGCGGCGCATTTCCATGCTCAGGAAACCGGCCTTATCCGGGTTGACAGCCAACACAACCACCAACTCATCGAATAGCTCCGCCCCGCGGCGCATCATCCAGAGATGTCCGTTTGTGGGAGGATCGAAACTCCCGGCATAAATAGCTTTGCGACTCATGTTTTTATATTACACAGCGCAGCGACCGGAGCCGCTGCGCTGCTGTAGGTTGTTCATTTGACATCAAGCGCCACCGGCATTTGCCAGGTTTGCCTTATCCGGCGGCAGGAAGTTCTTGAAGCGAGCCTTGTCAATAGCCTTCATGTATGCCTCCTCGGGAGAAACCAGCCCCTGCTGAAGCTTCTGCCAGATGGCATCGTCCATGAACTGCATACCGAGCTGCTTACCACCGGTGATAACGTCTGCCAGTTTCTGCGTCGCACCTTCGCGGATGATAGCACCCACAGCCGGTGTTGCAAACAGAATTTCGTTCACGGCAACACGGCCGGGCTTGTCACAGCGCTTCATCAGCAGCTGAGCTACAACACCGCGAAGCGAGCCGGCCAGCATCGTACGGGCCTGAGACTGCTGCTCCGCCGGGAACACGTCAATAATACGGTCGATGGTCTTACGAGCGTTGTTGGTGTGCAGAGTGCCGAATACCAGAAGGCCCGTTTCTGCAGCGGTAAGCGCCAGAGAAATGGTCTCCAGGTCGCGCATCTCACCTACCAGCACGATGTCAGCATCCTCTCGCAGAGAAGCACGCAGACCATCCGCGAACGAGGGGCAGTTCACCGGCACCTCACGCTGGGTGATGATACTCTTCTTGGAGGGGTGCACGAATTCGATGGGTTCTTCCACCGTGATGATGTGGCGGGAGAAGTTCGTGTTGATGTAGTCGATAAGAGCGGCCAGCGTCGTGGACTTACCGGAACCGGTGGGGCCGGTTACAAGAATAAGGCCGGAACGCATCTCACCGAAGCGCTTAATCTGCTCGGGAACATTCAGCTGTTCAAGAGTGAGAATCTTGGTGGGAATGAGACGGAACACGCAGCAATAGCCACGCTGCTGCTTCATGTAGTTGCAACGGAAACGGGACTTCTCGTCCATTTCATACGCAAAGTCACAGTCGCCGCCTTCCGTGTATTCCTTCCACAGCTTGGGCGGGCAGATGGGCTCCATGAGCTCCACCATATCCTCACGCGTCAGCACAGTCTCCTCGATGGCGACGATATCACCATGCACGCGCATCTTGGGCGGCTGCCCCTCGGAGAGGTGCAAGTCAGAACCACCGTTCTCCACAAGAGCGGTAAAGTAAGTGTCGATTCGATTTTTCATATCTTCTTAAGAGGTCAGGTGGTTAACTGTTATGCGGTGGGAGCTGCGGGCTCCGGGTGTTCTTTGAGGAATTTATCCATCATGGCTTTGTCTGTAGCACGGGTGGTGCACTCTTCTGCGGAGATGATACCCTGGAGGTAAAGCTCCTGCAGGGAGTCGTCCATGAGGCGCATACCCTGTGCCTTACCGGTCTGGATGAGACCGGGAATCATGAAGGTCTTACCCTCGCGGATACAGTTGGCAATAGCCGCGGTGTTCACGAGCATCTCAAGGGCCATCACGCGACCGGAGCCATCCTTCTTGGGCACCAGCTGCTGCGACAGCACGCCGCGCAGAGACTCAGACACCATGATACGGATGTGCTCGCGCTCATCCACCGGGAAAGCGTCCAGCACGCGGTCAATGGTACGGGCAGCCGAACCGGTATGCAGGGTGCCGAGCACAAGGTGACCTGTTTCAGCAGCGGTAAGAGCCAGAGAAATGGTCTCGAGGTTGCGCATTTCACCCACCATGATAACGTCCGGGTCCTGACGCAGAGCACCGCGCAGGGCTCGACCGAAGGACTCAGTATGCTTGTGCACCTCACGCTGGTTCACCTGGCAGCCGATGGGCTCGAAAATAGCTTCGATGGGGTCCTCCAGAGTGATAATGTGGTCGTGGCGATCCTTATTGATGAAGTCGATGATGGAGGCCAACGTCGTGGATTTACCGGAACCCACGGAGCCGGTCACCAGAATCAGACCGTTGGTGAAACGAGTAAGCGGCACCACATATTCCTCCGGCAGATTGATTTCCTCCATAGTGAGGATTCTGCTGTTGATAATACGGAAGCACATGGTGTAGCCGAGACGCTGGTCCACCACAGAAGCACGATAGCGACCGTTTACATCATGGTGAGCAAAGTCCACATCGCCCTTCTCCTTGAGGCGAGTCCACTCGCGCTCACCCAGGAAGCTGTCCACCAGAGCATTGGCGTCCTCCTTGGTCAGTACGGGGGCGCCTTCCCACATGGGCTGGAGGTTACCGAAACGGCGCCAGCTGGGCGGGCAGGAAGCCGGGAGGTGAATATCCGAGCACTTAGCATCAATACCCTGGCGCAGGAAGCAGCTGACATTCAGCAGCAGGGTGATGATGAGGTAGCCGGACTCCTGCTTGTAAATGTAAGCATGGTATTTGCAGGACGGAGCTTCGGCAATAAAATCCACTATACCTTCGGCTTCCAGGGTTGCGCGCTGCTCCTCGGTAGTGCAGCTGTTCACCAGTGCCACGGTGTTTTCCTCGCTCAGCGTAGGAGCGTCCTCTGCCATCGGTTCGTATGCTGCGGCGCGCATCCAATACGGCTGCAGACCTACGCCCAGATACATGGAGGGGCTGAAGATGCTCATACCGGCCTCGACGTACTGGTTGACGTTATCGAAAATGTATGTATCGCTCATGTTATCTTGTTTATTCTAGCATGTTATACAGCGGCTTTCCAGCTAAAAGTCGGAAATGGACAGATTTTTCCGGGATATTCTGCCTATAAGGTGCTTTTTATTGCAACAATTCCTCAAGGAAACGCCAGCGTCCATCTTTCAGGAATATGTTGTAAAGCCCCTCTGCTTCCATATCCCCGTTTTCTCTGGCCATATTGAGATAGACCCTGGCAGCACGAGCATCCGGCTTGGCTGAGGCATTGCCGAGAGCTGTGATAACCGCCATCATGGCATAGGAATGCCGAGCCCCGTTCAGATGATCCTCCGCAAATGCGTCGATAGCCTTACGCATATCGGGCTTCACGCCATCGCCATTGAAATACATGCTGGCCAAAGCCTGATACACCCATTTGGCGCCATTGGCTGCAGCCTTCTCCATGAGCGCTATACCACCCTGCACGTCCTGTTTGCATCCGGCTCCCAGCACCATGCAATAGCCTAAGCCTGCAGTACCATCCGGATGCCCGCAGTTGTGAGCCAGACGGAAAAGCTCCGCAATACGCTCTTTGGGCACCTCACCCCCCTGCCCGTTTGCGTAGAAATATGCCAGCATCTGGATAGACTCCGGGGTGTTGAGCATGGCAGAAATCGCGAGCATACGGAATGCATCGGCTGTTTTCGCTTTATCTCCGCCATCCGCGCGCATTGTTTCCGCCAGTACGGACTGATACCCCACATGCCCCAACGCAGCGGGGAGATGGCGTTCCAGAGCCATATTCAGATAAGCCTGAGCCTTTTCCCCCTGAGGCATATTGCTCCAGATAAGGAAGGGAGTCACGGCACTACCGTGTTCAGCGGCGCGCTCCATCCACACCAGAGCAGATGTCGAGTCAGCCTGGAGAGCTGCTATCATTTCCTCCAGATAGAAGTTTTTCTTCTTAAGTTCCGACACAATTTCAGGCTGTGTGAGGCTGGCATTCTGGAAACGACCGGATACCACGAGGTAAAGAGCACGCCCCTTGGCACTGCCGAGGCGGCATGCCTCCATGAGCACTTTGCGTCCCTTGGCCGCGCGGGCATCCGGACTGCCCGGAAGGGTACACTGAGCGGCATACTCCACCATGGCAGGCAGATATTTTGAGCCAGCTGCCTTTTCCAGCACGGCAAGAGCCTTCGTGTCAGACTCGTTTTGCATGAGCATAAAGCGTGCCTGCCACAACTGCGCTGCAGCATTACCACGGTCAGCCAGCTTTTTCATCATCGGCGCGAAAGCTGTCACATCCTGTGTAGCATCATATACCAATGCGGCGGCATCATAAAAATCTTCGCTGTTTTTCTTCACCAGCCCCTGCAACTCGGCACTCAACCGGGTTTCAACATTCTGCGTCACAGCAGCGGAGCCAACATTTGCGAGCGCGGATACAGCACTGAGCGTTCCGCCACAGACCAGAGACAGGAAGAAAAGATGCTTCATAGCGCCATTATAGACATGGCTCTACCCGTTGCGCAAGCAATTTCTGCGCCACCTGTAATGATTGTTTTGTGTTTGACAGCCACAGATAGAACTGGTATAAATCGAGCCGCATGAAGAAACGCATTATCCTATGGATGCTGATAACTCCCCTCGGGCTCATACTGCTGCTTGTCGCAAGCTGGTATACCTTCTGCTTCTGGGTAAACAGCTGGCGAAACATTGAGCCTCCGCCCTGCCACGAAAGCTGGAGTCAGGAACAGTGTGCCGACTTGATGGAGATTGATAATGAACTCCGCAACAACAGCGCAATTGCCGGGCTGACTTACTTTTACGAAGGCGAACTGTCTCCTACCACGAAATGGCTGAAAGAAAAGAAATGGGGTATGATACCGACCATGCTTCTGGGTTGGCGCGAACTGTGCGTACCGGCACGCGCGGCTCTGCACGAAACTATGCGCAGCGGCAAAGGGAATATACAGCTTTCCTCCGGTATTCCGGTAGCAGATTTAGCTCTTAAGTTCCACAAAACGGAGCTTCTGAAAGAGCTCATACGCCGCGGAGCGAATCCGAATCATGTTTATGTCGCGTGGACAGCCGCCGTCGAAACCACAAACGGCGGACAAAGCAATCTGATATGGGAGACCTTCGATGGCATTCATCTGAGCTTTGAGAAACATCTTTCGCCTGCCACCCGTAAGGAGCTACTGGATTTCATGCTGGTCCATGGTGGCAGCGTTGCCACTGTGCCGAACAGCACGCTTGCAGAACTCTATATGCTCCTGCCGCTGTGCCAGACAAAAGATAGCGACAAGGGGCTCGCCACGGCCTGGGCATTGCGGCATGGCATGCCTGTCAGCGACCAGGGCAAACAGAACTGCATCAATTTTCTGAAGGAAAGAAACCCGGAATTGTTGCTTGAACTGCAGAAGGAACACTTGCTTCCCACAGAGCAAATGCAAGCAGACGACACTGACAGAGAGGAATAAACTCAAACGCTTACAGGCGGACCGCTGTAGGTAATGCGCCCGCCTTGTTCTCCGGCACCGGGGCCCAGCTCCACAAGATAATCTGCGCGCGAAAGAATACCTGAGTGGTGCTCAATGCAAAGCACCTCCTCCTTCTTCTTATCTTCTGCGGCAAAGTAATCCCACGCAGCCTGCAAGCCCTGCACCGCCATCATCAGCCAGCCGATGGGCCCGAGCCCCGCTTTCATCGCGGCAGAGATTGCCTGACAAAATCCCCGGCGGACATGGAGCCTTCTTTCAGCCCATTGGCCATGCCGGAGAGCGTGTTGGCCACCATCATGCCATTCTGTGCCTGCTGCCCCAGCTGGATATTGTTCAGCTCCAGCACTTGGTTCTGCCTCTCGAAGGCACTGCGAGTTTCGGCAATCTCCTGCTCCACGGCGCGGTACTTCTCCACGTCCTGAGCCTCCGCAGCTGCCTGCAATTCCTTTTGCAGCTGCTTGAGGGTTTTAATTAGCTCATTGCGCGACTTTGTGGCCAGCTGCATCGCCTTTTGCTCCTTGGCATCGGCTGCGGCCACTTCGTTGGTGCGGGTCACCAGCACCTCCTTGGTGGCTCCCAGCTGCTCCAGGTCGGCATTCGCCTCATTCACGCCTGTCGGGTCGAAGCTTGAACCTACTGCGATATTGATATTGTAATCGTTTTCAGCCATATTTTAATTTTTTGAACGTAGTAAAAGGGAGAGTGCTTTTTTGGCGGATTCCAGAGCAACATTTCCCAGGCTCTTTGCGGTTGGTATCACGCGAGGGTTGGGGGCATGCTCCGTCTCATCCACCAGCCGGAACATCAGCTGCCCATTGGGCTTGGGCACAATGATGGCGCGCCCTGCGGGCTTGCCCTTGTATTTGCGGGTGGCGGTCTTCTCCTCGCCTTCCTTCAAAATGCCTTTGAGGTGTGGGCGTTTTTTGATGGGGATGAACGCGAGCGGCTTGTAACGCCCCGGGGCTTCCATGCGCTTGGCTGCGGGTATGGCGAGCAAGCGGGTTGGCTTGCCAGTGTGGCTGCTGGAGCCTTTGCCTGCCTTTACCACACCGCCGGGCAAATCGGCGCTACCCTTCCAGCGCAGGCGCACGCCGCGGTGCTCCACGGATATGAGGGCGGCATCGCCCTGCATCTCCAAGCGGGTAGCATCGGCAGCATCTTTGTAGAATCGCTCACCGGGCAGGCGCTCAAAATTCTCTTTCACCGCCTGCTGCACCTTGGTACCGGCACGGCGGGTAAGGCGCCGCAGGTCTTTTGGGGCCAGCAGGGATATGCGGGCATCGCCCTCAATGTTGACGGATAATGAAATCATGGCTTGCTTTTGTGTGGATTTTATGCTAATTTTCCCCCATGAAAGGGCGTGGCAAGAAACACCTGCACGAAACCCCGGCAGAGTTTGCCGTGGCTGCGGAGGTGCGTGCCGCCATTGAAGCGAGAAAAGGTCCTCATGCTTGGCGGGATGAATGGGAGCGCGAGCAACGCCGAGAGCAGATTCGCAACATGAAAATGCCCTCGCACCCCAAACCCCGGCGCCAATCCTTGGGTCACAAATACCCTTATCACGGTGAAATCCATGAGTCCGAGGCAGCCTACCAACGGCGTCTCAAAAAATGGAAAGCACGCTTTGAAAAGTGACGTCATATTTCTTCCACATACACAAAAAGAATTCCGTCCTTCTCCTCCTCCTTTACATAGCGGAACCGCACACTTGCATCGAACAGACTTTCCCCCTCCACTCGTTTCGGTTTGTGTGGTGTGGGTGTCAAATCATCCGCATGGCGGTATATGCCATCAATCCTTTTGCGACTTCTGTACTTTTGGCAAACCAGCACCATCGGCGCCGCACTTGCAGAAAACTCTTTGGCCGTTCTCATGCTCACTCCCCAAGACTCCGCAATGAATCCCGGGCGCACGCTGTAGCCGTTTTTCCTGATACTGCGTAAAAATTGAAGCCTTGCTTCTTCTGAGGGATTGGTCAAACCTCGCAGCATCGGCGCCTCCGATTTATCATCCTCGCCTTTTTTGGCCGTTGGCTCTATGCGCTGAATCAAACGGTTCATATCCTCAAACTCGTCCAAAGAGGCGGGCGGTACACCATCTCGCTTATCCGGCGGGGCGTATGCACGGCTATCCAGAATCCAACGCTCAAAGGCTTTTACCTGGCTATTCTCAAAACCATTCGGCAGAGGTGCTGCAATTACTTCGCCGATTTTGTCCCACTTGTATGGC